>NZ_JAUHHE010000049.1 GCF_030410375.1 Zwartia vadi | reverse complement strand
TTACTTCAGGATTTTAGCAACGACGCCGGCGCCGACGGTACGGCCACCTTCGCGGATTGCAAAACGCAGACCTTCTTCCATAGCGATTGGTGCGAGCAGCTTAACTGTCATACCAACGTTATCGCCTGGCAGAACCATTTCCTTGTCTGCTGGCAACTCGATCGTGCCGGTCACGTCCGTCGTACGGAAGTAGAACTGGGGACGATAGCCGTTAAAGAATGGCGTGTGACGGCCACCTTCGTCTTTGGACAGAATGTAGACCTCGGCGGTGAAGTCGGTGTGTGGCTTGATCGAGCCTGGCTTGGCCAAAACCTGACCGCGCTCGACTTCCTCGCGCTTGGTGCCGCGCAACAAGATACCGACGTTATCGCCTGCCTGACCCTGGTCGAGCAACTTGCGGAACATTTCAACGCCCGTGCAAGTTGTCTTGAGCGTGTCGTGAATACCGACGATCTCGATTTCCTCGCCGACTTTGATGATGCCGCGCTCGATACGGCCGGTCACCACGGTGCCGCGACCCGAGATCGAGAACACGTCCTCGACGGGCATCAGGAACGTGCCGTCGATGGCGCGCTCAGGAGTAGGAATGTAGTTGTCCAGCGCATCGGCCAAAGCCATGATGGCCTGCTCACCGAGCTCGCCTGTGTCGCCTTCGAGGGCGAGCTTAGCTGAGCCCTTGACGATTGGCGTGTCATCGCCTGGGAAGTCGTACTTGGAGAGCAGCTCGCGCACTTCCATTTCGACCA
>NZ_JAUHHE010000048.1 GCF_030410375.1 Zwartia vadi | reverse complement strand
CCACTCAAGCTGCCTGCCCTCGACCTCAGCCACCTGAGCCCTGAGGCTGCCCAGCAGTCGATGCTCGAAGCTTTCCAGAACCTGAGCGCCGAGCTCGATCCACAGCAGCCCGGTGGCATCATGACAGCCCGCTGGGTGATTCGCCCTCAGGCCCCCGCCCTGCTCTTGCTCGTCATCCACCACTTTGCGATCGATGGCGTGTCCTGGCGCATCCTGATGGAAGATCTTGCGACCTGCACACTCACACCCGGCGCAGCCTTGCCAGCCCGCACTATGTCGTTGCGCGCTTGGTCCGCTTCGCTCGCCGAGCAAGGCGCCCGTGGCGACAGACGGAACGAACAGCCCCTTTGGCTCTCGCAGCTCGAGGGCGCTCAAGCCTTGCCGTGCGACCGTGCCATTGCGCCTGCCGAGAACACACTGGGCAGCACCGCACATGTGGGCGGACAGTTAAATCCCGCCGACACACAGCGCTTACTGCGCGCGCCTAGCGTGTATCACGGTGCGATTAACGATGTCTTGCTCACTGCGCTGGGTATGGCGCTCTGCCAATGGAGCCGTGAACGCTACCAATATTCCCTGGGTGATCCGCTGATCGCGCTCGAGGGACATGGACGCGAGACCGATGAGGATCTGACGCGCACCATCGGCTGGCTGACCAGCCTGTTTCCCCTGCGCTTGCGGGTCGGCCAGCTTGACTGGTCCAAGCCTGAGGCACCCGGTCTTGCACTGAGACAGATCAAAGAGGATCTGCGTGCACT
>NZ_JAUHHE010000047.1 GCF_030410375.1 Zwartia vadi | reverse complement strand
GGTGGTTTCAAGTGCGAAGTGCAACAAGTCGGCGGTAATACTCGTCGCCATTAAATGTATCAGGTAAAAACAGTTCTGCAGGGCATTTAAAGCCGAGGCTTTTTCGAGGTCTAGTATTCAGTGCCCATGCAACCGCATCCAGTTCATCTTGGCTAAACACTGACAGGTCAATTCCTTTGGGCAAATACTGGCGCAGCAATCCGTTCGTGTTCTCGTTGATTCCCCGCTGCCACGGGCTGTGGGGATCTGCGAAGTACACCTTTACGCCCGTGCGGTCTGAGAGCTTTTCATGCTGAGACATCTCACGCCCTTGGTCGTAAGTCATCGACAAACGACGCTGCGCATCGATGCGGTTGAGCACCATGCTGAATCCCTCGACAGCTGCTTGGGCGCTACCGTCTTGAACTTTGGCCAGCGTCACGAACAGGCTAGTTCTCTCAACCAACGTACCAACCGCAGAAGCGTTACCTTTGCCTTTAATCAGGTCGCCCTCCCAATGGCCTGGAATCACTCGCTCTTCCACTTCTGGAGGTCGCTGGTGAATGCTGACCATGTTCGGAATCTCGCCGCGGCGGTCTTGTCCACGCGCTCTCGGGCGACGGACCTTGCCACCGTGCCTCAAGGTTGCCAGCAGCTCGGCACGCAACTCACCGCGTGGCATCGCGTAAAGCGCCGTGTAAATGGTTTCGTGACTGGCACGCATCGAGGAATCATCGGGGAACATGCGTGGAAGTATGCCCGCAATCTGTTCCGGCGAGAATCGCTGCCTA
>NZ_JAUHHE010000046.1 GCF_030410375.1 Zwartia vadi | reverse complement strand
CGCTTGAGCGCTAACTCCTTGAACTCCAAGGTGTATGACTGGCGAGGTATCTTCATAGCTAATCTTCCTTCAAGTGACGTTAATAATATGTCACCCTTATGGAAGACGAAATATCAGGGGAAGCTCAAAAAGCCTGAGATTGCTTGCAAATAGACTCATCCAAAGGGATTTCAAACCAATCATTACCACTGCGTTAACGATAACGAACCAACACATCGCTATCATAACAAATATGACCATCAATCATGCGTAACATCTGAAATGCCTGTCCCTGCGCACACTAAAGTTCCACGCTCAGCTCGTAGACTTCCCTTTTTGAGCAAACTCTTGAAGATGGGAGTGGTTTTCTTGGGGGAGGTTAAAGTTAAATAATGCTGTTCTGCTTAGAACTGATGATCGCGATTTACATGTTTTGCTCAATCGTGCCACCACTTGTGATCAAGACGCAAACGTCTTTACCCATCATGTCTAGGCCCCTACCAAATTTTTGGATTAGGGGTTTTGACATATCAGGTGGTGCTACTAACCTATAAGAAAAACCTAAAAACCCTCTAATCGTGGATAATTATAAATTACTGACTCAAATCGTATTTGCCTTGAGCGCAATGAATTCAAGGTAAAAAATACCGGATGAGACTATGCTTGGCTAGACACGGGCACACATGAAAGCCCGATAAATACAAACAATTTAATTTTAACAATTAAGTGTAGAAAGGGGTCGAGTTCAAAAGTGAGGTGCAACACTAACCCTGAGGTACTGTGTTGCGATGAATACCAAATACAAACATCTTAGCTGTGAAGAGAGAACCTTGATCCAATTGAGTCTTGAGCGAGGCTGCAGCAT
>NZ_JAUHHE010000045.1 GCF_030410375.1 Zwartia vadi | reverse complement strand
CGACGGCCATGCTATGGCAAAAAATGGCCGTGCCGGCGCTGCCCTCTCAATCGCGGCACTTGGTTCTTTCTTCGCAGGGAGCGTGGCCACCCTGCTGATCGCAGCGTTCGCGCCCCCACTGGCTGAACTTGCCTTTAAGTTCGGTCCTGCAGAGTATTTCTCTCTGATGGTGCTTGGACTGGTCGGTGCAGTGGTGCTGGCTTCCGGTTCCTTGATGAAAGCGATCGCCATGATTTTGCTTGGTTTGTTGCTAGGCATGGTCGGTACGGACGTCAACTCCGGCGTGGCGCGCTTTGATTTTGGCATTCCTGAGTTGCAGGATGGTGTCGGCTTTGCAATCGTGGCGATGGGCGTGTTCGGTTTCACCGAGATCATGACCAACCTCGAGCAAAAGGAAAACCGCGTTGAAGTCGACGCTAAAATTGGCTCGCTCTACCCCAACAAGCAAGAGTTCAATGAATCATGGCCTGCCGTCATCCGTGGCACAGCAATTGGTTCTGTTCTCGGTATTTTGCCTGGCGGCGGTGCCGTGCTGTCCTCTTTCGCGTCCTATACGGTCGAAAAGAAACTTTCCAAGAATCCCGAGCGTTTCGGTAAAGGTCACCCAGCAGGTCTGGCAGGCCCTGAATCGGCAAACAATGCTGGTGCGCAAACCTCGTTTATTCCTCTGCTGACCCTTGGTATCCCAGGTAACGCTGTGATGGCGCTGATGGTTGGCGCAATGACCATTCACAACATCCAGCCCGGTCCACAGGTCATGACGAGCCACCCTGAGCTGTTCTGGGGCTTGATTGCTTCGATGTGGATTGGTAACTTGATGTTGGTGGTGTTGAACTTGCCACTGATCGGCATCTGGATCAAACTGCTCACCGTTCCCTACCGTGTGCTGTACCCCGCTATTTTGCTGTTCTGCACGATCGGGGTGTACTCGCTGAACTACAACGTTTTTGACATTATTGTGACGGCCATCTTTGGTATTGTCGGTTATCTTTGGTCAAAACTAAAATGCGAGGGCGCACCATTACTGCTGGGCTTGGTGCTGG
>NZ_JAUHHE010000044.1 GCF_030410375.1 Zwartia vadi | reverse complement strand
GCTTGAGCGCTAACTCCTTGAACTCCAAGGTGTATGACTGGCGAGGTATCTTCATAGCTAATCTTCCTTCAAGTGACGTTAATAATATGTCACCCTTATGGAAGACGAAATATCAGGGGAAGCTCAACCCCATCTCTTTTGAAGACCTTTAAAAGGCCATTCATAAAATTCTTTTTTTCAGGAAATGCAATAATGGTGCGGTTTTCGCACGCTTTTGACCTCAATCTTAAAATGATACGTTTTATTTGAACCTTGTTTAACTCCCTCAGATTCAGAAAAATCTACCGTTGACGATAGTTTTTTAGGTGCGATCACTATCAAAAGAGCTCTGCTGTTTTGAATGGTGAGCCTTGAGAGTCTTTGATTGACAGAATAGGCTCGTCTTTTATGGGCCAACTAATAGCTAGGTTTGTATCATTCCAAGTTATGCAGCGTTCATATTGCGGGGCATAATAGTCGGTGATTTTATAAATACACTCAGCTTCGTCACTCAGTACAACAAAACCGTGGGCGAATCCTTCAGGAATCCACATTTGTTTTTTGTTTTCTGCACTTAAGTGCTCACCTACCCATTGACCGAATGTGGGAGAGTCTTTGCGGATATCGACGGCAACATCAAATATTTCTCCAGAAACAACATGCACAAGTTTACCTTGAGGTTGTTTGACTTGGTAGTGTAAGCCACGCAGTACACCCTTTACTGAATGAGAATAATTGTCTTGGACAAAATTCACAGACTTGCCAATAAGCGATTCAAATTGCGCTTGGTTGAAACTTTCAAAGAAAGATCCACGATTATCAGCAAATATTTTGGGTTCCAAAAGTATGACGTCACGAATAGCAAGTGGTATTGCTCTCATCCTTGTAGCTCATCCTTTAATAAATGCTTTACGTTATGCTATTTCTTCAGGGCAGCATACTTTTAAACCCGGTGGTTTCAAGTGCGAAGTGCAACAAGTCGGCGGTAATACTCGTCGCCATTAAATGTATCAGGTAAAAACAGTTCTGCAGGGCATTTAAAGCCGAGGCTTTTTCGAGGTCTAGTATTCAGTGCCC
>NZ_JAUHHE010000043.1 GCF_030410375.1 Zwartia vadi | reverse complement strand
TGACCTGTCCGGGAATTTCCTACCAGTGGTAACTAGAAATTCTGGCCTGGGTTGTTAATTCATTAGTCAGTGTTCCCACGAATTCTCGAGGGGTCAGGTAGTTCAAACTGGAATGGGGTCGGATTTCATTGTAGTGGCGTCGCCAATCCTCAATGATCACTCTGGCCTCCAAACGATTTCTAAACCATTCCATCGATAAGCATTCATCTCGAAACTTGCCGTTGAAGCTTTCATTCGTACCGTTTTGCCAAGGCTTGCCTGGTTCAATCAAAACCGTCTCCAGCTGTTCATCCACAGCCCATTTCAGGAGCTTGGTACTCACAAATTCCGGCCCGTTGTCGCTTCTCAAGTATTTCGGTGCACCACGCAGGCTCACCAATTTGCTGAGCACCTCAATGACACGCTTTGCTCGGATGCTTCCGGCCACATCAATCGCCAAGCATTCCCGTGTGTACTCATCTACTACTGTCAGGCATTTCAATGTTTGCCCGTTGGCACATGCATCATAGACAAAGTCATAGCTCCAAACACTGTTTTTGCCAGTTGGCAAACAAGGACGAGGCTGTGAGGACGCGATCCTGCGACGCTTACGTTTGGCAGGGACTTGCAGCCCAGCCTCACGCCACAAGCGTGAACAACGCTCCTTTCCTACCTCCAGCCCCTCTCGCCCAAGGAATATCCGGATACGGCGAGAGCCAAAGCGAGGATACTGCCCTGACAAACGATGCATGGCTTGAATCACTGGAGCATCCTTTACTGGCATTCTCAACTGGTAATACAAGCCAGAGCGTGAAACATCCATGAGCGCACAGGCCCGGCGTTGAGATACACCACGAGAGATGGCATACCGCGCCTGAATCAATCGGGACTGTGCGCTCACCATTTTTTTGCGTTGATCTCCTTCATGACCTCAATTTCAAGATCCCGATCAACGAGAAGTTTGCGCAACCTAGCATTCTCCGACTCCAGCGTTTTAAGGCGCTTGACCTCATCCGTTTCCATGCTGCCAAACTTCTTACGCCATGCATAAATCGTCGGTTCGCTCACGCCATGGCGTTTGGCTACCTCTGCAACGGGATCTTTGTCCGTTTCCCGCAGAATCCGAACAATCTGTTCATCGCTGTATCGCGTCTTCTTCATTTGCCTCTCACTCTCGAAGAGGCCATTGTCTCAAGTTATCTTGGATCGAAAAAGTTGGGACAGGTCA
>NZ_JAUHHE010000042.1 GCF_030410375.1 Zwartia vadi | reverse complement strand
CGTTTCTACGGCACCTATAGATTCGCACCCGTTTATTATGTGCGGAATGAGTTAGAAATCCCCCTATGATTTCTGACTCATAACCTCGCTGCCGCAACATAAATTTCGGCGCAACATAACCTGCGAAGTCATCGACCAGGATGCTGCCCTGCCAGTCACCGAGGAACTCCCGGGCATGTTTGCCCGCACGAGTCTCGGTGAAGTCATAAATCACGGCCTTCAGGCTCTCGAACTGCCCTGGGCTGTAGGCCCAGATGTAAGCCCGATGGGTCTTGCCGTTATCGGGCTTGAGCATGTTGACCGGGGTCTCGTCAGCGTGCAGGATGTCGTGCTTGAACACTTCCGCTTTCAGGGCATCCACCAGGGGCTGGAGTTGTACGCCGCAGGCGCCGACCCAGTCGGCGAGTGTTTGGCGCGAGATCGGCACCCCGGCGCGGGCAAAGATATGCTCTTGGCGGTAGAGCGGCAGGTGATCGGCAAACTTTGCCACCAACACATGTGCCAACAATCCCGTGGTGGGTAAGCCCTTGTCAATGATGTGGGCCGGCACGGGAGCCTGGGTGATCGTCTGGCAGGCGGTACAAGCCCACTTGCCCCTTATGTGGCGCTCGACAGAGAAAAGTCCGGGCGCGTAGTCCAGCTTCTCGCTCACGTCCTCGCCGATGCGCTTGAGCTGGCAACCGCAGGCGCACTGGGTGCTCGCCGGTTCATGGCGAATCTCGGTGCGTGGCAGGTTGGCCGGGATCTGCATGCGACGCGGTTACCGTTTCTCAGCCTCTACCGGTGTAGCAGGCTTGAGCAACTCGAGCTCTGCACCAATGGCGGCTAGATCCGTGTCCATGGACTCTTCAAAGAGCTGGCGCTGTTCGGCCGTGAGGTGTTCGCTCTTGCGCCCGTAGCGCAGCTTGCGGTGGTAGGCGAGCTCAAAGGTGAGCTTGGCGATAATCTGTTCTTTCTCTTTGACCGTGCGGCGGGCTTCGTCAATGACCTGGGTTTGTTCACCAATGGTGGCAATGAACTGTTTGGCGAGGCTTCTGAGAGCCTCCTCATTCATGCTTTGCAGGTCTTGCTCGGTGATCATGAAACGCATGATGACACAAGGTAAGCGTCTGGCGAACACATGTTGCCCCTGAGTCGGGGTTAAGTGAACATGTCTCCACTAAAAACAAGTGGAGAAGTGTTCACGATGGATCAGGCAGCCCCAATCCGATTGCGTACAAGACAACG
>NZ_JAUHHE010000041.1 GCF_030410375.1 Zwartia vadi | reverse complement strand
TGAGGTTCCCTCTGTGTTTCGTCTACCAAAGGGATAGGTTCATGCTACCAGCTTTTCTTTTGGTTGCTGACTAAGCCAACGGTGCAGGTAATTGTTTGGCGATAAATATCCGAGAGTTGAATGCTGCCTTTTCCGGTTGTAAAACACCTCAATGTATTCGAAGCTCATGTCTCGGACCTCCTCTCGCGTCTTGAATCGTTTTCCAAAGACGCGTTCGTGTTTGAAACTGTTGAACCAACTTTCCGTCGGTGCATTGTCCCAGCAGTTCCCCTTTCGACTCATCGAACAAGTCATTCCATATTCCGACAGCAGCGATTGAAAGGCATGGCTCGCATATTGACTTCCTCGGTCAGAGTGATGCATCAAGCCCACAGGTGGCCGGCGTCGAAACCACGCCATGGCCAGTGCGTCGGTCACTATGTCAGCGGTCATGCGGGGCTTCAAAGACCAGCCAACGACCTCGCGGTTAAACAAGTCAAGAACGATGGCCAGATACAACCAGCCTTCATCCGTCCACAGGTAGGTGATGTCGGACGTCCAGACTTGATTCGGTGCGCTGGGCGTAAAGTTGCGGTCCAACAAGTTTTGTGCCACCGGCAGACTGTGTTTCGAATCCGTCGTGGCTTTATAGCGGCGCTTGTGCCGTGCCCGCACATTGTGCTCTCGCATCAATCGCTCCACCCGCGCTTTACTGGCCGAGAACCCCCGGTTTCGCAGCTCCCTCAGCATGCGCGGGCTGCCATAGGCGCCCTTGAGCTCGGCGTGGATCGCCTTGATCAGTGCCAGCATCTGCGCATCCGTCAAGCGCTTGCGGCTAGGCGTACCACCACGCTTCCAGCAGCGATAGCCGCTGACGCTGACCGCCAAGACGCCGCACATTTCTGCCAAACCGTACTCCTGACAATGCCGATCAATCCAGGCGTACTTCACAGTGCATCTTTCGCGAAGTACGCCGCTGCCTTTTTTATGATTTCGTTCTCCCGCTTGAGCCTGACATTCTCGGCTCGTAATCGCGAGAGCTCCATCTGCTCTTCAGAAACTGGCTTGGTTGAGGAGCCCCTCAGTGCTCCACGAGCTGCTGCGCTCGACCAATTGCGCAATGTCTGCTCATTGATGCCAAGCTCCTTGGCAACCGCTGAAAACGACTGCCCATCCTTGACCCGCTTGAGCGCTAACTCCTTGAACTCCAAGGTGTATGACTGGCGAGGTATCTTCATAGCTAATCTTCCTTCAAGTGAC
Organism: Zwartia vadi; assembly: GCF_030410375.1. GTDB lineage: Bacteria > Pseudomonadota > Gammaproteobacteria > Burkholderiales > Burkholderiaceae_B > Zwartia > Zwartia vadi. Next base: position 49 of record NZ_JAUHHE010000041.1, on the reverse strand, counting down.
GTTAATAATATGTCACCCTTATGGAAGACGAAATATCAGGGGAAGCTCA
>NZ_JAUHHE010000040.1 GCF_030410375.1 Zwartia vadi | reverse complement strand
GGCTCTACTCCATTATCGGGGGATGAGCAGTATTCATTAAATATCAGTACTCATTAAACACGGCTAAATACGCCGTTCCAACCGCAGTGGGCCAAGACCCTGAGCCGGTAATTCTCAAAGTTCCTAAATCCATATGCCCTTCGGGACATCATTTCCATTTTAGTGTGGAACCCTTCCGTTATTCCGTTTGATCTTGATGTGCGCCACATCCTGACGATCGGCTCCAGCCAAGAGGTGAGTGTGTTGGCCAGAGTGCGCGCTGGGCTTTGGGCTAATTGCTCAATCAGCTTCAGCAAACGTCCCATAAATTTCCTCCCATGTTTAGGCATTAAATTCCTAATCAAGAGCAACTTATTGAGCCGTTGCTTGGCAAAGTAGAGTGACTTGAGAACCGGAAATTGATCTAAATACCGTGCCAGATTCTCGCGCTGCTCTTGACTCAAGTTCCAGCGATGCCGTCTCACCAAGCTCAGCAAGCCACGGTTCATTCTTCCTACCGGATCTTGTTGTTTCCAGAGATTCAGAAAGTGCTGATTGACCAGTCGAATCACATGAAAGCGGTCAGCCACGATCTTGGCGTTAGGAAAGTACTTTTGCACGATAGACCGGTACGTTTCGGATAAATCCATGACAACGAGCTGAACCTGCTCGCGACCCGACAAGCGGCTTAAATACTGCCTCAGGCTCGGTTCTGAGCGTCCTAGCACCACGTCAAAAACTTTGTGGTTTCTCAGGTCTACGAATGTTGTTGCGTAGCCCTTTTTACGGGTAAAGAAATGCTCATCAATCCCCAGGATGCGAGGGCAGGCCCTGCCAGAAAGCTCAAGCACCCTTCGCTTGACGTGGTGCTGGTACCAGCGCTCAACGGTGGCACTGCCGATGCGATGTGTGGTTGACAGTTTGCGCTGACTCACGCCTCCATCGTGCGCTTCAAATACCTCCAGCCGAAAGCACTCCGTGGCGCGCAGCCGTGGGCGAACCCCAGGGAACTGATGTCGGAAATAACGGTTGCAGTCCTGACAGTGGTACTTGGGTACGCTCAAATGCAGAAACACGATCTGATTGCCTTGGCGCGAGTGCTTCAGCGTCCGGCTGTGAGTCGCCTTAATACGTATCGATGGACTTGCACAATAATGGCAAGCGGGTCGGCTTGTGGGCTTGGCCCAGACATGAACGCCTAGCTGGCGATCCACCCGCTCAATGGCTAATCCAGGCAGTCCTAGGATAGAATCGATGTGGGACATCGGTATGATCTCCATTAAAAAATGTTTCTTCGCAAAAACAAGTTTAATGAATACCGTTGTCCCCCGTTAATGATGTAGAGCC
>NZ_JAUHHE010000003.1 GCF_030410375.1 Zwartia vadi | reverse complement strand
CCGTACTTGGAAGCAAGCCTTTTGTAGCCTCCGCCACCTGCTAAGTAATCATGAACTACTGATCTTTTAAATTCCTTTTCGTACTTCGCCATGAAAAACACCCCAAGAGTTGGATGGGTGTCCAACTTTTGGGGTGCAGTTCATTCGGGTGCTTTTTTGTTTTCATTTGTAAATCTTCAGTTTATTCAACGCTGATGCGCAAGAAAATTGTGTACACTCATAATAAGAACACCCCCCAAGCCTCTTAACAATGCTCACCCCGGGGGGTTTTTTATTTGTCATGAAATATCAAAAACCATCCACAACCGTCCACGAGCAAATTGTGATTATGCGCAGTCGTGGGTTAATCATCAATGATGAAATCTTTGCAAAACAACATTTGATGTTCGTTGGTTATTTTAGGCTGGCAGGCTATGCGCTTCCATTTCAGAGTAATTACAATGAAGATGGTGCACACACAATTTTACCTAACGTTCTCTTTGAAGATGTTATTGATTTATATACATTTGATCGAGATCTACGTTTTTTAGTTATTGACGCTCTGGAGTACTTGGAAATCGCTGTCAGAGCGACTGTCAGTCGAGTGATGACTGAACGATTGGGGGCGCATTGGTATTTGTCGAGCGAGAACTTCGTCGCTTCTTTCGAACATGAAAGTTTTTTAAAACATTTGAAAAATGAAATTTGTCACGATTATTCTCGAAAATCATTCAGGCAAACATTTATTCAGCATTATTACGGCAAATATTCAGATCCAGAACTGCCGCCATCTTGGATGATCTTTGAGATTTTGTCGCTAGGATCACTAGCAAAAATTTTTAAAAATATAACAAGAGAGTATCAGAAGCCAATTGCGAACGTATATGGACTCGACGCCTCAATCTTTGCGTCTTGGCTGCATGCCTTAAGTTATTTGCGTAACCTAGCTGCTCATCATCAGCGCCTATGGAATAGAAAATATACGATCAGACCGATGGTTGCTAGAAAGGTTGCCATTGATTTATCTTGTCAGGATCGTTTTTATGCTCAAGCAGTGATGATCCAGGTGCTCTTAAAAACAGTTGTGCCACCGTCCGATTGGAAAAATAATTTAAAAGCTCTTTTTAATAAATTTCCTTGCGTTGACATCAGAAGAATGGGTTTTCAGGACAAGTGGTCTGATAGACCAATTTGGCAAGATAGTTAAAAGACCTATCGGTCATTCTCTTAGGATGTCTGCTGAGCAAACTTGAAACCGCCCATACCAACTAGGCTGTTTTACAAATGGTTTCAATTTGACCAATACAGCGCGTTTCGAGGATCAATACGGACGAAAGGTTTAACTAATAGATTGTTCAATTTGTCGAGATGCCTTGGCGGTGTTCGCCATCGTCAGCAATAAAATAAAAATCATACAAATCAATGACATACATTGATTAGCGTACGCTCTGGTAGAAAAAAATTAATCTCAAAATGAATACAATCTAAAGGAAGTTTTTGATATCTAAATCTTAGTTATTTAAAAGAGCGTTACAAAAAGCATGCTTCAAAACAAAGCGACCTTGCGAAAGTCTTTAGTTGCATCTTTGGTTTTGATGTGCGTGATCAATGCTCCATCATTTGCACAACCATCCGCGGGTTCGCTGATGCAGCAACTGCAGAGCGAACAGCCTCTGATTCCTATCCCTCCTGCGCAGCCAAGCGTTGCGCCTGGAAGATTGGCACCAACCTCACCAGGACAACAAAAAGTATTAATCAAACAATTTAAGTTCGTCGGTAATCAAAAATTATCTGATCAGGATTTGCAAGCGCTTGTCGCACCGTACAAAAACACTCTCCTTTCTTTTGCTGACATCAAAGGGATCACTGAACTCATTGGCGAGCATTACAGGCAGAAAGGCTGGCTCGCACGTGCAGTTGTCCCGGCTCAGGACGTGACAGATGGTGTGCTGACGATTCAAGTGGTCGAAGCCGTCGTGGGTGAAATCCGAATCGACAATCAGTCAAAAAGAGTCAGTACAGAACGAATAGAGTCATGGATTGGGAGCGGTATGCCGCGTCAATCAAATCTGTCCCTTGGGCAACTCGATCGCACGATGCTGACACTCAATGATTTGCCCGATGTCAATGCGGTCAGTTCCCTTCAAAGCGGCACAAAAGAAGGCGAAACAGATTTAAATGTCGTGGTCACCGATAAGCCGCGTGTGGATGGTTTTCTCGATGTCGATAATTTTGGCGATCCTGCAACGGGTGCTTGGCGTGCGGTTGGAAGCGCCTATATCAACAGTCCTCTTGGATTTGGTGATCAAGCAATCGTATATGGGTTGTATGCCCAAGGCGTTGCATTTGGACGTGTTTCCTATACCGTTCCCGTCGGTCAAGATGGATTACGTCTGGGAGTGAACGCAAGCGCATTAAATTATCGTGTGATTAATCGCGATTGGGATACGTTGCGCTTGGGGGGGCAATCTCAATCCGGAGGTCTTGAGGCCGCCTATCCAATTCTTCGTAGTCGACCCGCTAATTTATATGCGCTTGGTTTTTATAACTACAGTAATTTTGAAAACCGAAGCGACGGTAACATCACTAACCGATATAAAACTTCTGTATTGAGTGCAGGACTATCCGGTAATTTGATGGACGGCCTAGGTGGAGGCGGGACGAATAATGGTTCGCTGATTTTTTCAGTGGGTGACATTATTTTAAATGGATCGCCGCTTCAGTCCTTTAACGAGGAGACCATCAATACGGGTGGTCAATTTACCAAGATCAGATACTCGTTCAACAGATTACAAAATATCTCGAAAGACATATCTGGGTATGTCTCATTGTCCGGTCAATTCGCAAATAAAAATATGGATTCCTCGGAGCAAATGTATATGGGGGGGCCATATGCTGTGCGCGCATATGCCACGGGGCAAGGTGCTGCAACGCAAGGAAATTTATTGACTGCTGAGCTGCGCATGAGATTGCCGTATCAATTTATTGCAACTGCTTTTTATGATTTGGCCAATGTCCAAACGCTCAAGTTTTCAAATTACCCGGGCAACACAGGTGCAAATATGTATGTGCTGCAAGGACTTGGTCTGAGCTTGACTTGGAATGCTCCCAAAAACATTTTGGTACGTGCAACCTGGGCGCATCGCACGGGCCCGCTTTCAGATGCTGCTCAGACATATCTATCCAGTAATGGTGGTTTGAGTCCCAACCGATTTTGGTTGAACGCTTCTATTTCATTCTGAAATTATGTCTGATCAAAACTATTTAGTCGCCTGCACGTTGAACGAAAATTCTGATCGATTCAAACTCAAACCGCTGGTTTGTGTGCTGATCAGTGTTTTTTGGTTTCCCGCATTTGCTCAAGTCCCCGCACGCACACAACAGCCCACAGGTGGAACAGTCACCGCTGGTCAGGCAAATATTTCACAGTCAGGTAACGTCACCACAGTCAATCAATCCTCAAATCGTGCGTCAATTAGATGGAACAGTTTTGACGTTGGCAAGGATGCAACAGTTAATTTCGTTCAGCCAGATACCAAGTCGGCGACGCTGAATCGAGTTGACAGTATGGCGCCTAGTCAAATTTATGGTCAGATCAAAGCAAATGGCCAGGTTTATTTGATGAATCCGGCCGGGGTTTACTTTGCCCCGAGTGCAAACGTCAATGTGGGCGGCATTGTGGCCACCACGCACCAGATGTCCGAAGAAGACTTCATGCAAGGCAAGACGACCTTGAATGGTCGTGGTGCCAAGGGTAGCGTGGTCAATGAAGGAAAAATTGAAACTGACCTGGGAGGGTATGTTGCTTTACTCGCTCCCGACGTTCGCAACAAGGGATTTATTCTTGCTCGTCAAGGTACTGTTGCGATGGCAGGCGGTGACTCCATCACACTGAATTTTGGTCCGCTTAACAAGCTTGAAAGTGTGACAGTCACAGCAGGTGATATGGCTGCTTTGGTTCAAAACCAGCAGGCGGTTCACGCTCCCGGCGGTCTTGTCATCATGTCAGCACGTGCGATCAATCAGCTTGCGAGTCGGGTCGTCAATACTGGAGTGATTGAAGCACAGGGATTAAGCGACAAAGGTGGACGAATTATTCTTGATGCTGGTCCGACAGGCACAACAGTTGTTTCAGGCGTGCTGGATACATCGAGTCAACAAGGACGCGGTGGTCGTATCGATGTAACTGGTCAGCAAATTCAAGTTCGCCAAGGAACCAAAGCGAATGCTTCGGGTGCAACAGGTGGTGGGGAAGTATTTGTTGGCGGTGGCTGGCAGGGTAAAGATCCATCGCTACTGCAAGCAACAACTACGACTGTTGAGTCTGGCGCTGTGATTCATGCCAATGCAACTAAGCAGGGAAGTGGCGGTACCGTCGTTGTTTGGTCTGATACCAAAAATCTCAAATCTGCAACTGTCGTCAAAGGCGATATCGAAGCAAAGGGTGGACCGCTTGGTGGCGGTGGTGGCAAGATTGAGACGTCTGGCGCGCAGGTCGATATTGTCGGAGCAAAAATTAGTGCCGAGGCGCCTGCGGGTCGAGGTGGTATGTGGCTGATCGATCCTTACGATTATGTGATTGGTCAGGCTCAAGCCTCGACCATTATGAATACATTGAATGCTGGTACAGACGTCGTCATTGAAACTTCAGTGAACAACACTGCATTGGGATCAAACGGAAATATTTTAAGCGCTGGAAATATTACCGTTTCCAGTCCAATTACCAAAACTACTGGGAGCGCAGCCTCTCTGACATTTAATGCAGCGAATGAAATTTATATTTCTGCTGACATCACCGCAATAGGTAATGGTCTTGATTTAGTGCTGAATGCAGCGGGTCGTTCGAGCTTGGTGTCAGGTCGACTCTCCCTGGGTGCAGGCTCCCTCACGAAGCAGGGTGCTGGCGCTTTGACGCTGACGCAAAATAGTTCCTATTCAGGTCTGACTTACATCAATGCAGGCAGTTTAGTTTTTGAAAATGATGCACCGGTTTTTAATACAAGCGGCTTTAGAGGTATTAACGGTTCACTGACCATTCAGCCTGCTTCGTCTAGTTTTAGCGCCGCCTATACCGTACCTTCACTATTGACCTCTGCGTCTTTAGGTGGTTTGACGATTGGCAAACCGTCTAATAATTCTGCCTTAACTTTTTCAAATAATATTTTGGTTGCAGGTCCCATCAATATTTATGGTGGTAGCGTTAACTTTAATGCCAACTTGACTTCATCTTTAGGTGATATTTTGGTGCGCAGTGCCGGTGTGACGAACATCGCATCTGGTAAGTCTTTAAGTGCAACGAATGGAAATATTGTCGTTACCACCAGTCAATTTATGAATGACAGTAACGCTTCTGCTTTAAAAGTTTCGGGCGTTTCCAATTCATGGCAGGTCTGGAGCACGAACGCGAGTCCGTTTGCTGGACCTACAGCAGATGTGACTGGAAATCTTGCATTTGATTTTGTTCAATACAACGCTACGTATGGCACGACCACTGTGCTTGGAAGAGGTAGTGGACTCCTCTACAGCCTGGCTCCGACTGTTAGTGTCGGTTTGGTCGGTACGTCGGCGAAAGTGTATGACGGCAATAGAAGCGCATCTTTGACAGCGGCAAATTACAGCATCACTCGCGGTGGAGTCAATGGCGACGTGATCACTCAAGTGAGAAATCCTGCCACTGGAACCTATGCAACGGCAGATGCAGGCAGCGGGATTTTTGTCACGGCTGACGGAACATCTGTTTTATCAGCATCCACAAGTGCAGCCACTGGCAGCAAGCCCGCGTATGGTTATAGATTGTCAGGAGGTGCTGCATCAGGAAATATTGGATCGATCACTCCTGCTAATTTGACAGCGATGACCAATGATCTGGCACAGCCTTTTACTGGGCAACCATTCTTTGGTGGTAATGGCGTTGTTGTGACCGGTTTTGTAAATGGTGAGACGACGAGTGTGTTGTCTGGAACGCTTAGTTACAACGGCACAAGTCAGGGGGCAATCAATCCTGGTACATACACTTTAATAGCGTCTGGATTAACGAACCCAAATTATGTGATTGGATATGTTGCGGGTTCTTTAGCGATTGCCCAGCCTGTTTTTGGTATTTCTTCACCTGCACCTTCATCAGTGTTAACGGCGATGATTCCTTCGCCTTCAACGTTGGTGATGCCAGCAGTATCAGGCTCTTCTGAAGCAGCTGATACTGCTTCAGATGCTAATGCAAGTTCAGATGTGGGCCAGTTTTTGGATACCAGCGCCAACACATCAGCTAAGGGTTCGGGAGCTAATGTAGGCGGTGCAGCAAATACGACAGCTGGAACGGGTCAAGGAGCTGGAGGCCCCGGCGATGGTGCGGGTCCGGGACAAGGTGCTGGTCAGGGAATAGGCAAAGGGGGAGCAAAAACTGACTCTACTTCTAAGCCTCTTTCTGGGTCAGGTGCAAACGCAACTGGTGGGGCAAACACCCAACCGGGAACAGGTCAAGGGGCTGGAGGTCCTGGTGATGGTGCAGGGCCTGGGCAAGGGGCAGGCCAAGGGATTGGTCAGGGTGGGGCGAAAGGTCCTGATGCCTCTCCAATCATGCCTCCATCAGTGCCTCCAAGCTCAGTCACACCTCCTGGCGGAGTGACTCCACCGAGCTCAGTCACGCCTCCGAGCTCAGTGACACCGCCGAGCGGAGTAACTCCACCGAGCGCAGTCACGCCTCCAAGTTCAGTGACACCACCAAGTGCCGTCACACCTCCGAGTGGAGTGACGCCTCCGAGCGCAGTCACGCCTCCAAGCGCAGTGACACCTCCGAGCGCAATCACGCCTCCGAGTTCAGTGACGCCTCCGAGCTCAGTGACACCACCGAGTGCAATCACACCTCCAAGTTCAGTGACACCTCCGAGTGCAATCACACCTCCGAGCGGAGTCACGCCTCCGAGTGGAATCACACCTCCAGGTGGAGTCGCACCTCCAAGTGGAGTGACGTCTCCTAGTGGGGTCACGCCTCCGAGCGGAATCACGCCTCCAAGCGGAGTGACACCACCAAGTGGAATCACACCTCCGAGTGGAGTGACGCCTCCGAGTGGAATCACCCCTCCAAGTTCAGTGACACCACCGAGCGGAGTCACGCCTCCAAATGGGGTCACACCTCCGAGCGGAGTTACACCTCCAAGTGGAATCACACCTCCAAGTGGAGTGACGCCTCCTAGTGGGGTCACGCCTCCGAGCGGAATCACGCCTCCAAGTGGAGTCACACCTCCAGGTGTAGTGACACCTCCAGGTGGAATCACGCCTCCAAGTGGGGTCACACCTCCGAGCGGAGTCACGCCTCCAAGCGGAGTGACACCACCGAGCGGAGTCACGCCTCCGAGCGGAGTCACCCCTCCAAGTTCAGTGACACCACCGAGCGGAGTCACGCCTCCTAGTGGGGTCACGCCTCCAAGCGGAGTGACACCACCAAGTGGAGTGACGCCTCCTAGTGGGGTCACGCCTCCGAGCGGAATCACGCCTCCAAGTGGAGTCACGCCTCCAAGTGGAGTGACTCCACCGGGCGCAGTAACACCGCAAGACACTACATCAGCTACTCCTGTAGGTCAGCGTATAGTGACTTATGAGGATATTTCTGTTTCTCTTGTCAGAGAATCAAGAGCGCAAGAAAGAGGGCTGGTTACAGTGCTTGTTCCAAATACCATCATCGCGACGGGTAAAGAGTTTTCGTTCAAATTACCTGAAAAAATTAGCGATACCCCAGTAGGATCGCAGCCAATTCGAATCACTTCCGAAAATGGCGATCCTTTACCGGCTTGGTTAACTTTTGATCAAAACTCTAAGACTATAGAGTCGGCCTCATCTGCTAATCGAGTTTTCCCGATCAAACTCATCATTCGAATGAATAATCAATCGGCAGACTTGATCATTTCGGAGAGGACAAATTCCAAATAATTGAGTGAATCAACATCGGCTTGTTCATTACCAGGTTCAGCCAATCAAGCCGATCGTTGGATTTGCACAAGGTGGCAGCTGAAGTAGCCCCCCTTGGTTCACATGACCATTAAATAAGTACTCAATCTTGATTAAAACTGTACCCTCAGTCCTAAATTGAGTGACCCTAAGGTCTGACCATCGCGTAATTCGGCATTGATTCCAAGATAGCCAAATGTATTGTCAGACAACTTGGTAGTTCCGAACAAGCCAGCTTGAAGAAAGGTCTTGCCTGCGTGAGGCGTAGAAATATTAGTGGCAAGCCCAGCGATAGAAGCATTGAGTGTAGGGTTCAAGAGTCCGTTAGAATCAACGCCTACCCCAATATAAGAACGATAGGTGTGTTTCTCGGTCATCGGATTGCTGGCCTTGGAGCCAGCAGCCACACCGATCATCCCGCGCACACCGTTACCGGTAAAGCGATCGATGGATAGTGCTGAGGCGGTGCTGCCTTCGTTGATAGCTGACTGTGTGACCATCTGCCATGTCAAGCGTGCAAAGGGGGTGATACGCACGGTGTTCATGTCGAATGGACGACTCAGACCCAGACTAATTAGAGCATCATTACCTGAGACTGATTTATTTCTATAGCCTGTACTCAAACCCGTGAGGTCACCACGCGAGATGTCGCTTGAGCTCAGTCCTATGCTTGCCATCGCATCAAACACAAAGTCATCGACTGGTATCTTGCCGTAGGCAAATACTGCGGCTTGCTGAATCGTGGCTGTGCCATAAACAGGAGTGAGTGTCGTATTTGAAAGTGCGAAGCCTGCGCCTAACATGATGCTATCTGAATAATAAAAATCGGAGCCAAAGGTAAGTTGATACAGATTACTGTTCCAGCCACCCGACTGATTGTCGCTCGCGCGGTTACCCCGTTGGTATGCAAGATCACCCCAGACATTACCGTTTGAAAAAGACTTCGCATCAGTTTCAGGATTGACGGCTGGATTAGAGCTGATAGCGGCGCTGGGGACTCCCCCTGCGTTATTTATTAGGCTAACCATTGAACCTGAAATGGGTGTTGACATGTTAAGCCCAGCTGTGTCGCCGAGTCGGCTGAGAACGGCTTGCTGGAGCCGTTGGGTTGTTTGCGCAATGACTCCGACGGTCGCCGCATATACTTCGCCAGCTAGAGACTGGGTAAAGCTCGCTATAGCTTCCGCAGTAGTTTGGCCGCTTATTGAGTACAGTAATTGATCTTGAGTCGAAGTCGAGGTGCCGTTGAGAATTGACTGCCCAATTTTGGTAAGTACGCTGCCTACGGACTGAGCATTAGCATTACCAGATACTCTATCGATTGTTTCTACGTAGGATGTGGGAGTGACTGTCAGATCAATACTGTTGCTGCCAGCCATGTTGTAAAACGGCAAGAGCTGAGTCCCGTTTGAAAGTTCCTCGGGTTGTGTGAGCTTGGTGAATCTTCCTGTAATTCCTTCCGCTGCAGTCACAATTCGAAAACGATCTCCTAGTCTTGGCACATACGTTGCGCTACCGTAGCCGGGCTGATCGACGCTAAAAAGGTTAGCCAAGCGCGGAGTCAGTGTTACGTCATCCTGGATCACAAACTGGCCATTGGTCACATTTAGAAAGGAGTAATAGCCAGAGGCACCGATTGGAGAATTGCTGTTTGCTTGTGTTGTGCCTGCAATATCTTGCAAATAGGTTGAGCCAGCATTCATCGTAAATGTAGATGATGCTGACAGATAGCCAGGTGAGTTACCGGGTTTCAGAGTACCCGCCACATACAATCGACCGAGTATCAATCCTCGCCCCATCAGCGTTGCACCTGTTGCTATATAAACGTCTCCAGTACCTGTTGGGGATTCGCCGGATATAGACAAAATACCAGAGTTCACAGTAGTCCCACCTGAGTAGGTATTGGATCCCGAGAGGGTTAGGATGCCGATATTTTGTTTAACTAATGCACCTGTGCCAGACATGACACCTGAGTAAGTGCCATCTGTCGCTTGATCAAAGATCACCGTACCGTTGTTGGTAATGTTGCCTTGCAGGCTTGAGGTGTTGCCTTGCAGCGTACCCGATGCGACAGTGGTCCCACCCGAGTAGGTATTGATTCCACTAAACACTACTGTGCCACTACCACTAATAGTCAAGCCCGCAGAGCCAGAAAAAACGCCTGATAAAGTTGCAACTCCCTCTGTAGGCGCCAAAATGCTGCTGGCTGTCAAAACAGTAAATGCTTGGCTTGAGTTGTCATTGTTATTTAAAACAAGAGTTCCACCGTTGAGCACGGGTGTTGCTGATACGCCGATTGCACTCAAAGGTACACTCATGCCACTATTGATAGACGTGCTACAGGGGGTGCAGGCAGTAATAATCAAGCCCCAGGTGTTAGATGGAATATTGCTAAGGCTTAAGGTGTACGAGTATCCATTTGATGTGCTACTAAAACTCGTCACTCCAGGGTGTCCTAGTTGCTCCGGGGTAATACCTGTCAATACAGATATGAAATTCGTGTTGATGATCGACGTGCTTGTTGTCGACAATGTCGAAATACCGAAGTTCGTGACACCATTGACTGAACCTACTGTGAGCTGTCCATAGTCCGTAGTGCTTGCGATGATGATGTTGTAGTTGAGCGGTAATTTTCCAGTTAAGCTCAATGGACTACTTGATGCGCCTTGTTGATTATTTAGTGTGTTGATACCGCCAACATCTGTGTTGTTGATGCCATACAAGCCTCCCGAGATAGTGCCGGTATTAGTTAATGTTTCGATACCAACAATTCCATTACTGTTGTTGTAGATACCATAGCCGTTTGGATTGGATATCGAGCCGCTGTTTATTAAGCTAGTGATTCTGCCATTACTACCGTTGTAGATTCCTCCCGCATTACCCGATCTGGTGCCTGATATTGATCCGCTATTGTTTAGAGTGGTAATTAAGCCGCGGTTCCAAATGCCATTACTGCCAGAAATTGTTCCTGAGGATGTGTTTTCCAGTGAGACAAATGTGGAAATGACCGCATTTTCAATTGCAGCATTCGCAGCCGCGTTCGTGTTGGAAATGTTGCCGCTATTGATGAAGCTCGATACGGTGGCCAGATTGTAGAAGCTGTACATGCCGGAACTCGTGATTGTTCCGCTATTGATTAGAGATAACTGTCCTCGATTATTTCTGATGGCGGCGCCAGAATCAGCGCTAACTATGCCCGTATTGTTGATGGATGACGTACCGGAAGAGGGAGGGCTCGAGTAAATGCTCCAAGGTGCTCCGAAACTGGAAATCGTCCCGTTGTTGAACAATGAAGACCCATTGCCAAAAATTGCAACGGCTGTTCCACCTGATGTCGAGACAGATACACCATCATTGATCGTGATGTTGCAACTTGCTTGACCATAATCATTGACGGTGAGTGCCGTATCGGTTGAGACCACGATCGGACAAGTGGATTGCGCTGTAGCTGTCTGAATTGAAATCGAACCAGTCAAAGTGACAAAAAATAGTGCGTTTAATAAACGTTTTGCGTGTTGCAATTTCCAGCATCCTAGTTGAGCTTCTTTCACGAATTTGTCTGGCAAGATCAATCTGGAGATTAGCTTGCGGCTCAGTCATCATTCCTCATCATTCCTCATAAAACCTCGCAACATTTTCGATTCCCTGTGTTTGCGCTTATCGTCACATTTGCGAGTGTGTTGCTCTTGCCCTCGCTGCTCTGCGCCACTGTGACTGAACTTAAAAATTGCGTGATGACTTTGAGTTCCTGGCGGACTAGGTAGTGCTGACTGGATTTTTTGTTATTGATGCTGAAAAATCGGCACACGAACTAAAAAATTCTTATTAATAACTAGATTTGTTGAGGGTTTTGATACGTTAAGCGTTATATCCGTTATAAACTTATAAAAAATAACTGCAGACTACGCTAAACGTCATATGTATTGAGTCCAGGCAACGTTATCCAGTTCCACCGCCTGCAAGCACTATTGTGTGCACACACTGAGGAGTCATCATGACAGATTCAATCAAAATCACACGCCGCAATTTGCTGGGTGCTACCGCCGGCCTGATTGCCGCAGCAGGGCTCAAGCCAACAGCTGCCTCCGCTCAACAATCAGCTGCTCCAGCCGCTGCACCTGCCGCTTCCAAAGCGAAGCCACTACCCAGTTATGTCAGTTGGAAACATGCGGACAGCATGATTGTTCATACGCCGACGACGATTGAAACCAAACGCGCAGCGATTGGTTCGAGCGTTATCACACCAACTGATCGTTTATTTATTCGTAATAATTTGCCTGCGCCTTCTGAGGCGGACATTGGCGATGTGAATGCCTGGAAAATCGATTTCGAAGGTGTTGGCAAACCGCAGACTCTAACTGTTAACGATCTCAAGCAAATGGGATTCGAAACAATGGCGACTGTGTTGCAATGCTCAGGTAATGGTCGTGCCTTGTTTCCCGGTAAACCGAGCGGGACAAGATGGCAAACAGGTGCAGCGGGTTGTGTCATGTGGGCCGGCGTGGCGGTTCGTGATGTCATACAAGCATTGGGAGGCGTCTCTTCGGGTATGGTCTACATGACGGGGACTGGTGGTGAGAAACTCCCCGCTGGCATCGACCCTAATGCAGTGATTGTTGAGCGCTCTGTTCCGATTGCAGCCATGCAAGACGCCATGCTCGCTTGGGAATTGAACGGAGAGCCCATGCCTTTGGCGCATGGTGGACCTTTACGCTTGATTGTTCCCGGTTACAGTGGTGTTAACAACATCAAGTACATCAAGCGACTTGCTTTTACAAAAGAGCAGACGCAAGCGGCGATTCAAAAAACTGGTTATCGCATGTCACCTGTTGGCCAGAAAGGGGATCCCAGTCAGCCAGCAGTTTGGACAATGGATGCCAAGTCTTGGGTGACTTCGCCATCGCCTGACAGCGGTCCAGTCAAAGCTGGGTTGGTGCAAATTACTGGCGTGGCGATGGGTGGTCTCGAGGATGTGGCCAAGGTGGATGTTTCCCTTGATGGCGGTAAAACTTGGCAGGCCGCACGCCTTGTTGGACCCGATCTGGGCAAGTATGCTTGGCGGCAGTTTGTTCTGGGTACGACACTGAAACCCGGACAGTACGACGTGTCATGTCGTGTCACGACAAAATCAGGGGTAGAGCAGGTTGCTACATCGACAGAAAATGCTGCAGGTTATTTGAACAGTGGCTGGATTGCGCACACTGTAAAAATTACCGTTGCTTAAACCAAGCCTAACAACGCTTTAACCAGAGTTTTTAAACAAATGTCAAAAAAAATCTTCACTCATTTTGCCGGGGTCATCGGCGCGGTGGCTTTAGTCTCTGCAACTGCCTTCGCTCCCATCGCCCTGGCAAATGATGAAGAAGGAAAGCTCTTGTTTTTAAAAGGTGCTGCGCCGGCTTGTGCAATTTGCCATTCTCTTGAGGCTGCAGGAGCCACCGGTGCAGTGGGCCCTTCCATGAACGAGTTGCAGCCCGATGCGGCGCGCGTGATGAATGCCCTGAAGAACGGCATTGGTCAAATGCCGGCGTACCCGACTCTGACGCCTGAACAGATGAAAATATTGTCTGAATACGTCGCAAAGGCCAGCCGCGAGTAGTAGCCGGGAGTAGTAATCATATCGTTGATGAAGTGATAAATGTTCGAGAAATTCGAACATAAATTCATAAAAAGTTCGATTGATACGAAGTCATTTTGCCCCCAAGATCCGCTCCAATACCTTTGCCGTTCGCGGCTGTCAGATGGAGTGCTTAAATGAAAGCGATACTTTGGGGAGGCGTTGCCCTCTTGGCATTGTTGTGGACAAGTGGGGCTGCACTTTTAGCAAAAGCTGTGCACTGGTCTGCCAAGCGCATGTCGACGGAGCCCACCATGACGTTCGAGGCTGCGACAAGCAGCTTTGTTATTCCCGTCTGGCTGGCCGGCTGGTTTGATCCCATTGCTTGGGTCAGCATCCTTGAAACCATGCAGGACATGCTCGGCTCGTTCTCTAGCGTATTACCGACGGTTGGAATGGTCATGGCATGGCTGATACCGGCAATATGGATCACTTGGGCGCTGGGTATGCTGATCTTGGTTGCGATGGTGGTGATCGGTACCTTAACGTTAAAGCGCTTACGTTCTTGACCATGCGGTGAATAGCGGCAATTATCTCCGCACCGAATGCGGAGATTAACTCCATTTCGGGTATGGTCTTGGACCATGGACTTTTTAAACTCGAGTCAATGGCAGTGGCAGATGCACGAACGATGAATTGCTCTGATTGATCTTATCGGACACAATTCAATCAATTCGTGCTTTTTTGATCCCCAAAGGACACCATGACGCCGCTCGCCAGTCAGGCTCGTGAAAATTTGAAATTTCCTGTCTCTCCTTTGATCGCAACGCTTGCGACACAAAGCTTGGCGACGATGGCGGCCTATTCGTTTCCAGTGGTGGCGCCGGTGATTGCCCAAGACCTTCAAGTACCCGGCACGCTTGTTGGTTTTTTTATCTCCACCGTCTATGGCGTGGGCATTATCTCTGCCTTGCTTTCGCCACGCTTTATTCGACGCTTTGGTGCGGTGAGAGTGAGTCAGTTGGTGCTTATCGCCACGCTTGCGATGCTGCTGGCTTGTTCGGTGGGGAGTGTCGCCTCGGTAGTCATTGGCGCAGCGCTGTTGGGTCTGGCCTACGGTGCCACTGCACCGGCTAGTGCGCATCTGTTGGTGCCGCGCACGCCTCCGCGTGTGATGAATCTCGTACTCTCGATCCGACAGATTGGCGTACCGCTCGGGGGCGTGATGGCCGGACTGATCATGGCGCCTATGACCTTGAGTTTCGGTTGGCAAACCGCGCTGTTATGGCAGACCGTACCGGTGATCGTGGCAATCTTGTTGTTGGAGCTCGCGCGTCGGGATTGGGACTCCGATCGAGATCCTACACGCCAGATATTGAGCAAAGGCTTGTTGGCTCCGGTGCAGATCTTGTTTGATCGACCTGAGCTCAGGCGTCTCGCGCTTGCGAGCTTTGTGTATAGCGGATTGCAACTTTGCTTTATCGCTTTTTTGACTGTGCACCTGACGAGTAAAACAGGATTTAATTTGGTCCAGGCAGGGTGGGCGTTGGCGGTGTATCAACTTGCAGCTGTGGTGAGCCGACCGATTTGGGGCTGGTTGGCTGACAAGTGGCTTTCGGCCAAGCTTCTTTTGGCGTGGCAGGGCTTCATTATGGGGGCTGCGGCCTTACTCTCCGGGCAGTTTACTGAGAGCTGGTCGCCAGCGCCGGTGCTTATGCTGTGCGCTGTTGCAGGTGCAACGGCCAGTGGGTTTACGGGTCTCGCCTATGCAGAGTGGGCGCGTCTAGGTGGGGCGCAGAGAACAGAGGCAACGGGGTTGGGGTCTGGCCTCATGTTCGCAGGGGTATTGTTATTGCCTTCGTTGTTTTCGGTTGCAGTGACGTATTTTGATGACTTTAGCCTGCCGTATGCGATTGTTGGCGGGTTGGCTGCGTTGTCGGGATGGTTACTTTTGCGGCAAAAAGGGACTTGATGGGTGGACTATCAGGATTAGGCAAGCGTCTGAAAATAACGATAAATCCAAGTCACCACAAAAATCCATAGCAGCACGATCAGGAGCGCCCCAAGATAGCCAAAGAGTTTTTGGCTGCTTTGTGCGCGCCATTTTTCTGCTTCCACCCGAGATTGTTGGATGATCGCGACTGGGATAAAGCGGATAGCGAGCCAAATCAGCATAGGCAAAATAACCAACTCGTCCACATAGCCAAGTAGAGGAATAAAGTCCGGGATCAAATCGATAGGACTCAACGCATAGGCGACAGCAACACCACTGATGAGCTTGGGGGCAATTGGCGTGTGAGGGTTTCTGACAGCAAACCACAGCATCAGCAAGTCTTGTTTCAAGGCGACTGCTAATGCTTTGAGTTTTTTGAATACCTTCAATGCGAGATCCTAAAAGGTGATGACCAGCTTGATGTCTGAGGACCTTGATAGTCGATAATTTACAGCACTATTGCCGCGCGCGTCAGTCAGAATGTGGCACAAAATGAATGAACTAATAGGTAATCAGAGGGTCTTAAAACCAACGCATTTTTAAACTCATAAAGGATTTTTAATGAACGCTGAACGCGCCATTCTTTCTATTGCCATGTTTGCAGCCTTCGCCGATGGTGTAAAGGACGAAAGAGAACGTGAGCACGTCAAGCAGTTTGCCGAACAGCTTGGCTCAAGTTCCGTTGAATTAATGGGAGTCTATCAAGATGTTTTACTTAACCGTATCAGTTTGAATGCAGCAGCCGATGCACTGACCAACGAAGGTCAAAGACGCTATGCCTACGAACTGGCGGTGTGTGTGTGTGATAGCGACGGCGTGCGCTGCGACACCGAAAATCGTTTTTTAATGGGCTTGCGTCAATTGTTAGGCCTGGAGTCTGACAAGCTTACAGCCGCGGCCGAGAAACAAGCTGATGAGATTGCGTTGTCAGGGGCGCTCGTGCCTGCCATTGTGACTGAAACGCATCCAGTCGCGCAACCGGTCGCATCTGCTCAACCAGTCAACGTGGCCGTTGATGAAATCGCTCAAAATAAAATGATTTTGAACTATTCCATCGTGAATGGTGCGTTAGAGCTTTTGCCCCAATCGTGGGCATCTGTGGCGATCATTCCTTTGCAAATCAAAATGGTTTATCGAGTCGGCAAGGCATATGGGCACGAGCTTGATCAGGGTCACATACGCGAGTTTTTGGCGACCGTCGGCGTTGGACTGACTTCCCAGTATCTGGAGCAATTCGGTCGCAAGCTCGTAGGAGGATTGCTCGGCGGCCTGCTGGGTAAGACTGGCAAAAAGATGGGTGGCGCAGCAACCGGCATGGTGATGTCTTTTGCAACGACCTATGCGCTGGGTCAGGTGGCGATCCGGTATTACGCAAGTGGTCGTCAAATGAGCACCGACTTGCTAAAACAAACTTTTACCGAGCTGATCGAGCCTGCGAAGAACCTCCAGGCGCAGTATCTGCCCCAAATACAGGAGAAGGCACGCACGCTTGATGCCAATTCGATCATGTCGATGGTCAAAGGTACGGCTTCGCCGATTTGAGTGCATAATATTCCTAAAATAAAACACACTCAGGAGACACGATGAAAGCAAAAGATGGTTATTTGGAAATTCCTTCGCTCAAAGGAAAGGTCTCAGACGCCGAATGGCAAGCGCGTGTCGATCTAGCCGCGTGTTACAGACTTGTCGATATCTATGGATTGTCGGACATGATCGCCAACCACATCTCTGCGCGTATACCGGGCGAGGAGGGTGTGTATCTGATCAATCCTTACGGCATGATGTATGAAGAAATCACCGCCTCAAGTCTTTTGAAGGTGGATTTTTCAGGCAAGGTCGTGGGCGGTCCAGATTTTGGTAGTCTCGGTTACGGTGTAAACCGCGCGGGTGCAGTGATCCATAGCGCCATTCACGAAGCCCGTCACGATGTCGGATGTGTATTGCACACACATAGTTGGGCTTCCATGGCTGTCTCATCTCTGGAATGTGGCGTACTGCCTTTAAATCAAACCGCCATGCGTTTTCTGAAAGTTGCCTATCATGACTATGAAGGTGTCGTTTTGCTTGATACAGAAAAAGCATCACTCGTAAAAGATCTCGGCACAAATAACGTTCTGATTTTGCGTAATCATGGCGCACTTGTCGCGGGTGTGACCATCGGCGAAACCTTTAACTGGATGCATCGTCTTGAACTTGCCTGTTATGCACAACTTGCTGCCATGGCATGCAATTCACCAATGGTCAAAGTGTCTGAGAAAGTGTTGGAAGAAACATGGAAAAACTATCAGGCTTCGACACGCCGTCGTTTTGGTGATCTTGAGTGGCCAGCGTTGATCCGAAAACTCGATCGCACAGATCCAACTTACAAAAACTAATGATGTAAAAAAGGGGATGCATGGCATCCCCTTAAAGTTGTTTCGCGTGAGATCACGCGAGAGATTCGAAATATTGATAGACCTCTTGAATATTGACGACATCGGCAAACTGTCTATCCATGTCGAACAAGCTGATGGCATTTGAGATTGGAAATCGATCAAAGACCGCTTCTTGCGGAATGATCACACGATAGTTGTAAGAGGAGGCGTCAAATACTGTGGCGCGCACGCAATTGCTCGTGGAGCCTCCGACAACAATCACGGTATCAATTTGTCTGTCGATCAAATACCCCAATAAAGGAGTGCCGTGAAAACAACTGGGCTTTTTCTTTACAAATTCAATATCGTTGCTTGTCGGAGTGAGTCCGTCCGCTAATTCTGCTCCAACTGATCCAGCTAAACACCAGCGAGGGGAATTGAGTAGATCTCGCTTGCGCTGATAGACACCCATGTCGACCCCGGAAGGGGCAATTTCAAAGCGCGTAAAAAACACTGGGATGTTATGTTTCTGCCCGTGGGCAACCAAGGAGATGATGTGAGCCATGGCTTCTTCGCCTTGTTTCCCTCCGCTCGAGGGCCAATCAGCCTCTTGGCCAGGAACACCCACCATGTATTTTTGCGCGTCAACGACAATGATGGCAGGTTTTTTTCCAAAACCCATGCGTCTGGCAAAACGTCCGCGTTCAAGAACTTTTTTGTCTTGTTCACCCAAATACTGATCCCATAGCTTGGCTGTCATATTGTGCTCTTCGTAGTATGTTTTAAAAAGTAAGATTCACTTTAATTAGCAGTCATCTCTTGCGAGATGAGATGCGCGAAGGAGAGAATTCTTGCCTCCGCTAAAGGACGACCAATCACTTGAGCGCCAACAGGCATGCCATGTTGATCGCGACCGATCGGCATGGTCAGAGCGGGCAGTCCGAGATAATTGAAAGGGCGTGTGAGTCGCGTCAATGACACAACGGTATTGAGAGTCACCTCTGGCCGCTCAAGATCTATTTCACTTCGAAGGGGTGTCGGAATGGGAATGGTTGGACAAATCAACAAATCAATATCGTGCAATTGTTCGCGTATAAAGGACTCTAATATGTCCAGTCTGAAGATGAGTGACTCCATGTAACGCACGGCGGGTATGTGCAAGCCAGTTTCAGTTCTTGTGAAGACAGCCTGCGAGTACGCCTGAGGATTTTTTCTCATCCACTGTCCGTGAACGGCTGCCGCTTCGACTTTGGAGATCACTTCACTCAGTGCATTGCAGCGACGCACCTCTGGAAAGTTGACTTGGCCCACTTCGCCAAACTGACTGCGTACTTGGTTGACGAATTTTTCAAACACCTGATTAATGTGCGGATCGTAGCGCTCACCTTCACCAAAACTGAGGATCGCGACGCGGCTTTTCAGACCCGCCACTTCCAGAAGACCTAAGTAGTCTGGCACTTCAACCGATAAAGTCGATGGGTCATCAGGATCATGTCCGGCAACGGACTGGAGCAGTACGGCGCAGTCCGCTGCAGAGCGAGCCAACGGCCCGGGACAGTCTACTGAATATGCGCGAGGAAAGCAGCCCGCACGGGAAATTCTTCCATAGGTAGGCTTGAGTCCGTATAAGCCATTCACAGAGGCCGGGATCCGGATGGAACCACCAGTGTCACTCCCCATCGAGCCAAATACCGCACCCGAGGCAACAGCTGAACCTGATCCGCTAGACGATCCACCCGATATTCTTTGTGGATCCAAGGCATTGCAGCAATCCCCGAAAATAGGATTTTGTCCCGTTGGTCCGGCGACCATTTCACTCAGATTAAGCGAGCCAATATTGATCGACCCTTTTGACTCGAGTAGGTCGATAACGCGTGCATTGTCCACGCTCGGCGCAGCCATTCTGGCTTTGGAGCCAATCGTTGCCGAGTGTCCGATAATGTTGAAGCAATCTTTATGTGCCAAGGGTATGCCGTGAAGCAATCCACGATCATGGCCCGCTTGCAGTTCTTTGTCTCTAAGGCGGGCAATTTCCAGTGCTTGATCTGCCCAAATTTCAAGAAAGGCATTCAGGGCTGGCTGAGTTTCAAAGGCTCGCTTGACAGCTGTCTGAGTGAGCTCGGTACAAGTCACCTTGCCGGCGCGCAAGTCTTTTGCAGTCTCAATGAGGGAAGGGTGATCGTTGGAGGGATTCGTGGAGAATTTCAGACTGGGTGGCTTGCCAGTCACGCAGCCACTGTGAAGAACATCGGCCTCTCTTTTCAAGACACTCTGGAAACTGGTTGGCTGAAAAAACGGATTGATCCCGTTATCAGTAGCTTGTCTCACATCACGGTTCAGCCGTATCGCTTCATTCGCCAAAATTTTAGGATCTGTTCTTGAGGTGACGCCGTGCATTTTGACGCTGCTTTCGGCAATGTACTCTCCGACAAGACTCAAGAAGTTCTCTTGTTCATTTTGTTCGTTGATCGACATGGCAATTTCCAGAGTACTTGTTGAAAGTTGATTACTTTTGACGAATACCGATTGCTTCGGCTGTCGCAGTCCAGCGATCGACATCTCTGGACAAAAGCGCACGCAGTTCATCTGGTGAGGAGGTTGCAGGGCGCGCACCAAGGGTTTCGAGAAACTTCACGAACTCTGGTGTTGATACTGCCTTTTTGATTTCTTTATTCAGTATGTCGCGAGCGTTTTTATCCATCCCCGCTGGGCCAAACGCTCCCCACCAGATCGTGACGTCGTAGTCCAGACCTGTTTGCTCTTTGACAGTTGGAATGTTTGGAAAGTCAGGGTCACGGGTTGCGCCACTAAATGCGATCTTGGGTAATGCATCTGCCGCTGTGCCTTTGATCGAAGCAATAGTCGTAAAGAGAAAGTCAATACGTCCTGCAACTAAATCGAGTTGTGCCGGACCAATCCCTTTGTAGGCAATAGATTGCATCTTGAGACCACCCGATTGTTTGGCAAGCAACTCAGTCATCAGTTGAGCATTATCGCCAATGCCGGCTGTTCCGTAATTGACCTTGCCAGGGTTGGCTTTAATATACGCAATGAGTTCCTTGACATTTTTAGCAGGGAAGCCCTCGCGTGTGAGCAAGACAAAAGGTGATTCCGCAACTGTTGTAATGGGTTCAAACGCGACCTTGGCATCGTAAGGGGTCTTTTGCGCACCCGCTGTTGTGGCGAGTGAGCCGGACACAAATAAAATCGTGTAGCCATCCGGAGCGGACTTTGCAACATAGTTTGCACCGATCACGCTACCGGCTCCGGGCTTATTTTCAATCAGAAAAGGTTGTCCCAAACTTTGTCGCAAGTTTTCGGCCAGGCGTCTTGCAATAATGTCATTGCTGCCACCCGGAGGAAAAGGGACTACGATGCGAACAGGCTTGTCCGGCCATTTGTTCGCCAGTACGGATCCAGGACTCATCGCGATGATCCCGCCGACAGCGCTGAACGCGCAGATGGCAAGCATGGATTTAAGTGTTTGGCGTTTAGTGTGCATGACGAACCTCTTCTAATAGTTGAAATGAAGTCAGTTACTAATCTTTGCTACAGCCTACTTTTATCTACCCCATAATAGTCATGAGATCTTGTAATATCAAGAAGATGATTGAAGACATGTTTCAGGCGGATCCTTACACTGGCTAATTTTTCGAGGTCGTGATGAAATCATTTTTAGTTGCTCTGTCTATTGGGCTGCTTACTACTACTACTGCTGCACATGCACAAACTCTCGATAAAGAGATCGCCAGGTGCGCGGCAACAGCCGGCAATCTCGATCGCCTTGAGTGTTATGACCAGCTCGCAAGGCGCAATAACTTGCTCGGACCCCAGTCCAATTTGGTCCCTACAGCTGGAGTAGGTAAGTGGGCGATTAGTGACAAAACCAATCCGATTGACGATACACGTACCGTGGTACTCGTGCTCGAAGCGACGTCTGGTAGTGCACGCTCTGGCCAAGAGGTTCGTTTAGTCTTGCGCTGTCAGAGTAAAAAAACCGAGGCGTATATCAATTGGCATGATTTTCTGGGTACCGACAGTGCTGAGGTGACCTACCGAATTGGTAATGCCAAGGCTATCAAGAGTACCTGGAGCCTTTCCACTGATAACAAAGCAACGTTCTTTCCGGGTGACCCCGTTGCGTTCATGAAGGCGCTCATTGAACAAAATACTTTTGTGGCGCAAGTGACCCCTTATATGGAGTCTCCTCTGACGTCGAGCTTCGATACCACTGGCTTGGTCAATGCGATTAAACCCCTTCGTGAAACATGCGGTTGGTGATGATCAGTCAAATGACAACTCAAATTGCAGCTTTTATGCGTTTCTTGACCGTACTGGTGGTAGTTGGCTTATTGGTTGCCTGCGCGAATACTCCGATCGTACGCAGCGATTATGATCCTCGCGCGGATTTTTCTTCCTACCGTACGTTTGCTTTTATGCAGCCACTCAGTACCGATAGCGCCGGCTACACAACTTTGTTGACCGAACGTCTAAAGCGCGCTGTTGTCTTGCAGATGGAATCCAGAGGCTATGTTTTACGCGATAAGGACCCTGATCTGCTGATCAATTTTCAATCAAACGTTCAAACGATGACGCAATATGTACCTCCAACGCCTATGATGTGGGGATTTGGTTATGGGCCTGGTTTCTATGGCGGTTGGCCCGGCTATGCGTTTGGTCCAGATATTATTCAGTACAACGAAGGCACCTTGAAAGTGGACCTGATCGATGCCAAGCGTAAGCAATTAGTTTGGGAGGGTGTAGGAAGCTCGGTCGTTGGAAATCCTCAACAGACGCCCTCTGATGCAGCCGTTGAAACAATGATTTCGTCAATTTTTGCCCGTTACCCTTTTTTGGCGGGGTCGGGTAAAAAGCTCTGAAGAAAAATTATGACCGATTTCTCGAGCGTTGAAGCTTAAGTTTCCTGGGTCGAGGTATAGGCTTGCTGAGGACGCGTAATCGCAGCAAAGTCTTGCATCGATCGTCTGAGCGCGGGATCAAAGGGACTGATTTTAGGTGTGATGAACTCCACTTCGCGTCGCAGTAATTGCAAAATGATTGGTATGCGCTCTTCTGTGATGCGACTAGCAATCGATCCAACACTGATAGCGGCATAGGCTCGTCCGGTTTGATCACGTAAGGGTACGGCTACACCAGCCATGCCTTCGAGGAGACCGGAAGATTTATGTGCGTAGCCAAGTTGACGAATGCGTTCAACCTCCAGCCGGATATAGACCTCGTCAAACCTGCTCACTTCTTTTATCCGCGGTAGATTGTTCCGAATCACTTCATCTCTTTCCTCTTCTGGCAGAAAGGACAGGATAGATAGGCTGCCTTGTCCGATGCCGATCGCAACGCGCCCGCCAATATCGCCAGTGAAAGACCGGATAGGTACGGGACCTTCCGCACGATCAAGGCATACGGCATCAAAACCATTTCTCACCAAAAGAAAAATGGTGTCGCCCAGGCTTGCGCAGAGCCGGATCAGCGAAGGACGGCAGACATCACGAAGGTTCATTGGATTACCTGCTCGCGCAGCCATTGAGAAAAAGTCGATACTCAGGCGATAGCGTTTTGATCGAGTGTCTTGTTCGATGACTTGTTGGTCAATGAGTGATTGAAGGGTGCGGTGGACGGTTCCCTGGGTTAGACCGATGAGTTTGGCAATTTCGGTGACGCGTAAACCATCAGATGGAGAATCGGCGAGTAAACGAATGATAGCGAACGCTCGTTCAAGTACACCCGTTCCGAGAGGTTGTTTTATTGTCATCTGATCGGTGAAATATTTTATTGATATTAAAAAAAATTATTTTGTTCAATAGAATAATCTGAAAATTTCTTCCATTAAACAGAAATTTATCGATTTTTGCATTGACGCATCTTAAGGAATTATTCATGATCGACCTTAAGAAACATGCATTCAAATAGGCCAATAACAATTTTCATCACTGTCGGGGAGCGTGGAAGTGTCTTTTTTGTCACTTCGGGGTGTCACTAAGTATTACGACAAGACTTGTGTCGTTTCTGATTTCAATTTGGACGTCCAAAAGGGTGAGTTTGTCTCTTTGTTGGGTCCCTCTGGTTGCGGTAAGACGACAACTCTGCAGATGATTGCAGGTTTTGTTGACGTATCAGCTGGAGAGGTCAGGTTGGATGGCGCTGACATTACACATGCCAAACCTAACGTGCGTGGCCTGGGAGTCGTGTTCCAAAGTTATGCGTTATTTCCTCACATGACCGTACACGCTAATGTCAGCTTTGGTCTTGAGATGCGAGGTATGCCTCGAGCTGAGCGAGATAGGCGCGTGCAAGCAATGTTGGACATGGTTCATCTGACATCGTTTGCCGATCGTTTTCCCAGAGAGTTGTCTGGCGGACAGCGACAACGCGTCGCACTGGCAAGAGCGCTCGTGATCGAGCCGCCAGTCTTATTGCTTGACGAGCCTCTCTCTAATCTGGACGCCAAGCTGCGTGAAGAAATGCAGTTTGAGTTGCGCAAGATTCAAAAGACACTCGGAACGACAACAATTATGGTCACTCACGATCAAAGCGAGGCGATGTCCATTAGTGATCGAGTTGTTGTAATGGAGGCCGGAAAAATCACGCAGATCGATTCACCTTATGCGTTGTATGAAAAGCCGCAAACGGCTTTTATTTCTAAGTTTGTTGGAAAAGCAAATTTGCTCAAAGGACGCGCCAAGTCACAAGGTACGGACTGGGTGATTGATTTTGGCTATATTCAATTGTCCGCACAACTGTCAGATGTCCTTGCCAACGATGAGATTACGCTAAGTTTGCGTCCGGAGAAAATCACCCTGGTCGAGGCAGATAAGGGCTATCTGAACGGAACTGTCAAACAAGTTTTTTTTCTGGGAGATCGCTGGCTTTACCATTTAGAGTCGTCACTTGGCGAGTTGATCGTTGCGGGTACAAATCTGGGCGTGAACGAAGTGACTGAAGGAAAGGTGTACGGACTGACGTGGCACACGCAGGCTATGCAGCAACTCCAAGAGCGTCAGGTGACTTGATATGAGTATCTATAAGCCATCGACGCCATGGTTGTTGAGTGCTCCGGCCATGGTTGTCTTTTTGCTGATGCTTCTGGTGCCACTGGGCTTAACGTTCATTTTGTCATTCAACGCTTTTGATCATGCGACAGGAATCAAAAACGAATATACGTTCGAACATTACATTCATGTCCTGACTGATGAATATTATTACGGTATTTTTTGGCGCACGCTTTGGATTTCTCTGGTCACAACCTTGTTTTGTCTGCTGATTGGGGCCCCGCAAGCCTATATTCTCAGTCGCATGAAAAGCCCATGGAAGTCGATATTCCTGCTGATCATTCTGGCTCCCTTACTTGTATCTGTTGTGGTTCGCGCCTTCGGCTGGAGTATTTTGTTGGGCCCACAGGGTTTGGTCAATTTGATGACTAAGCTAATCGGATTCGGAGCAATCAAAATTTTGTACACAGAGACGGCAATCATCATTGCTTTAGTGCACATCATGATGCCCTTTATGGTGATTCCGATTTGGACATCTCTGCAAAAACTTGATCCCGCGGTTCAGGATGCCGCTCTATCTTTGTCTGCGTCACCTTTGACAGCATTGCGCCGTATTATTTTTCCTCAAATACTCCCGGGCATGCTTTCAGGTAGTTTGATTGTGTTCGGATTGAGCGCAAGTTCCTTTGCGATACCTGGCCTACTAGGTGGAAGGCGATTGAAAATGGCCGCAACCATTGTGTATGACGAATATTTACATGAGTTGAACTGGCCTCTCGGTGCTGCGATTGCGATCATTCTGTTAATTGCCAATCTCATCATCATGCTGTCCTATAACCGCGCGATTGAACGGCGCTATAGAAAGGCTCTGGGGTAGCCATGAATAAGAACGGACCATTATCTATCGCGTTTAGCAGTCTAGTCATCTTGTTCATGTTGGCGCCACTGGTGATTGTTTGTTTGGTCGCTTTCACACCCACAAATACTCTAGCAATTCCAACCAATAGTTTCTCCCTGCGCTGGTTCGAGGCGGTTTTCAGACATAGCGATTTGATGACTTCTTTTTGGAATAGTCTTTGGCTTGGATTGATCTCTGCCTCAATTGCGACAGCGATATCGATCCCTGCCGGATTGGCGTTGACGCGTTATGAGTTCAAGGCACGCGGATGGCTCAATGGACTGTTTCTATCTCCGCTGATCATTCCTCACCTCGTGCTCGGGGTGGCACTATTGAGAATGTTTTCTTTGATTGATGCGCGCGGCAGTTTCGCCTGGTTGGCCATGGCGCACGTCATAATCATTATTCCTTATTCTCTTCGTCTGGTGATTGCAGCGTCGGTTGGCACAGACAGAGCGTGTGAGCAAGCTGCACTTTCACTGGGTGCAAGTCGTTTCACAGTTTTTCGTAGAGTGACAGTGCCCATGCTCTTGCCAGGAATTACAGGCGGATGGCTGCTTGCATTTATCAGCAGTTTTGACGAAGTCACGATGTCTATTTTTGTCACAGCACCATCGACCGTCACGTTGCCTGTTCGTATGTATATGTATGCAACCGAATCAATTGATCCGTTGATGGCGGCGGCATCTGCGTTGATGGTGGTGTTCACGGCTGTCGTGATGTTGTTGCTTGATCGACTTTATGGATTAGATAAGGTTTTGGTGGGTGGAAAATGACTAAGCATGAAGAGACTCGGTCGCAGACTCTGCCTCAGTTTCGTAGGCTGCAGGAAAAGAATAGACCTAGTGTGGATTTCTTTATCAATGGCGTCTCCTGCCAGGCTCTTTTGGGAGACACCATATTAACTGCCTTGCTCACCAATCAACATGCTGTGCGAAGGACTGAATTTTCCGGCCAAAAAAGAGCAGGTTTTTGTTTGATGGGAGCTTGTCAGGATTGCTGGATGCGATTTGAATCCGGTGAACGGATACGGGCATGTTCGTCCCTTATCGAAAATGGGATGAGACTGGTCACAACAGTTGATCAGGGGGAGCAACAATGAGTCATTCCCCTGTCATCATTGGCGCAGGCCCCGCGGGTATACGAGCGGCTCAAGTTCTTGTTGACCACGGTGTTCGACCGATTGTGCTGGACGAGGGGATGCGCTGGGGCGGACAGATCTTTCGGCAACAGCCTCAGAACTTCAAGAGAACGAGTCGGGAGCTTTACGGGTTTGATGCTGGAAAAGCGGACGAACTATCCAGAGTTTTCATCAGTCTGCGGGATAAGATTGATTATCGGCCGCAGAGCTTAGTGTGGAATGTTGAACAAAACCGGCTGGACGTCCTTCAAAACGGCGAGTCTTCAACGCTACGCTGGGATTCGTTGATTATTGCGTCTGGGGCAACGGATAGGATTTTGCCATTTCCAGGTTGGACACTTCCCGGTGTATACGCCATGGGTGCGACTCAAATTGCTCTCAAGTATCAAGCCTGCTCAATTGGTGAAAAAGTCGTGCTGGCTGGAACCGGTCCTCTGTTGTATCTGGTAGCTTATCAGTACGTTAAGGCAGGTGCACATGTCGCCGCTGTTTTAGACACGGCAGATTTTTCGGCGCAGGTTCGTGCGTTGCCCCATCTGCTGAATCAACCCAAGCAACTACTGCGAGGCATGTATTACGTTGCTTGGCTGATGGCAAAGGGCATCAAAATTCATCGAGGTATTCGTTTAGTTGAAGCTGAAGGTTCAGAGCGATTGCAAGGTGTTATTTTTTTAAATAGTCGTGGTGAAAAACAGACCATAGCATGCGATGCTCTCGGTGTAGGTTATGCCTTGCGTTCGGAGACCCAGATTGCCGATATTCTCGGCTGCGCGTTCGCATTCGATTCAATGCAACGGGCCCATCTTCCTGTGAAAAACAAGGCTGGCGAGTCAACTCTTGAGGGGGTTTATCTTGCGGGTGATGGGGCGGGCATCATGGGCGCAGATGCTGCTGAGCTTTCTGGTGAAAGAAGCGCTTGGGCGCTCTTGTTCAAGCTCGGTATCTGTCGCGAGGATTCGCCGCGGATACGTGCGCGTCTTAACGACCTTGAAAAACGTCTGGAGAAAATTGCGAAATTTAGAGTAGGTTTGGAGGCTGCGTTCCCTTGTCCAGAGGATTGGATTGAACAAATGAGAGATGACACAATCGTGTGTCGGTGTGAGGAGATAACTTTTAGTGATATCCGCCAAGCCATCGTTGATTGCGATATACGAGAAGTCAATCGGCTTAAAGCGCTGAGTCGTGCCGGGATGGGACGCTGTCAGGGCAGAATGTGTGGACAAGCGAGCGCAGAGATTCTCGCATATTTCAGTGGCCAGCAACTAGACGAGGTCGGACGTTTGCGTGGTCAACCGCCAATCAAACCTGTAGAGGCGCATGTTTTGGCTGCCGCTTGGCAATCAAAGCAAGAGGGCGTGAAATGAATAGATCCAATTTTTTTGATGTCGTGATTGTGGGTGGCGGAATTGTCGGATCTTCTGCCGCGTTGAAGTTGCGAGAGTTTGGCTTATCAGTCTGTTTGCTGGAACGTAATGTATGCGGCTCTCGATCAAGCGGTATCAATTATGGCGGTGTACGCAGACAAGGTCGATCACTGGTCCAAATGCCTTTAACGCAGCGCGCGCACGGCATATGGGGTCGTCTCAAACAGGTCATTGGAATTGACGGCGAGTACGTACGCTCGGGTCATTTAAAGTTGGCTAGAAGCGAGGCAGATATGGCATCGCTTACTCGATATCGTGACAATACAGCCGAATATGGTTTGGGACTGGAACTGTTGAGCGGGGCTCAGCTTCGGAATCTCTACCCCTGGCTGAGTGAGCGGGCTGTTGGTGGCTCTCTTTGTCCTGAAGATGGTCATGCCAACCCTCGACTCATTTCTCCTGCTTTTGCGCGGGCAGCAGTGCGTGCAGGCGCCCAAATTTATGAAAATAGTTCTGCCGTGGAGTTTAATCATGACGGTAATCAGTTTCTGACAAAGGTCGCCAATCAGTCTGTACCCCTTACATCCAGATATTTATTGAATTGTGCTGGAGCGTGGGCAAACACAGTTTGCGAGATCTTCGGCGAAAAAGTACCTATGACGAATTCGCATCCTTTGATGGTTGTGACTGATGCATTGCCTGTTTTTATGAACCTTAGCCTAGGCGTTGAAGGTGGAGGCGTTTACGTTCGACAAGTCAGTCGAGGTAATTGCGTTCTGGGCGGCTCGCAAGGCTATGCTTTGGATGCGAATAGAGCACGTCCCGGAGGAGATGGTATCGAACTTGTCCTCAAAGGTGCGCTTGAACTTTTGCCGGATTTGCGGCATGCACAAGTTGTCAGGACATGGAGCGGAGTGGAAGGGCGTTTGCCTGATCGTGAGCCTGTCATTAGCTTTAGCTCGACAACACCAGGTCTCGTACATGGTTTTGGATTTGCCGGTGCAGGCTTTCAGATCGGACCTGCTGTAGGCGAAGTTCTTGCCGAGATGATTGCGCAAGGGGAAACTAGTACGCCTATCGAGGCTTTTTCCATCAAAAGGTTTTAGTGTAGTTGTAGACAGTTATCTGCATTTTTTATCCAACTCGAAGGAGATGAAATGAATAATCACTCAAAAAAGAAAAACATCTTAACGCTGTCAATTGCGACAACTGCTGTCGCATTAACTTTGGCATCCGCCCAGGCTATTTCGCAAACAAAGACTCTTTACATCGGCATGAATGGCGGTGTGATGGAAAAAACCTGGACTGAACGAATTTTCCCAGAGTTTGAAAAAGCAAATAACGTGAAAGTCGTTGTTGTTCCCGGCACATCTTCGGATATTCTTGCAAAAGCACAGGCTAACAAAGACAAGCCTCAAATGCATGTCATGTTTTTGGATGATGGTGTGATGGCGCGTGCCGTGGGGATGGGCTTATGCGAAAAAATGAAGCCTAATCCGCAACTTGATGAAATATATCCCATTGCACGCTTTAAAGATGACATGGCAGCTGGTGTCACGATGGGTATGACTGGTATGGCTTACAACACAAAGATGTTCGCTGATAAGAACTGGACGCCTCCTACCTCTTGGATGGATTTTGCAGATCCGAAATATAAAGGCAAGGTTGTATTTCAGTCCTTGCCAGCTTCATCCTTTGGATTGCACGGCTTCTTGATGTTTAACCGCATTCAAGGTGGAAGTGAAAAAGATGTCAATCCTGGCTTTAATGCTTGGCCTAAAACAATTGGACCGAATGTACTCGAATACATTCCTAGTTCAGCCAAACTGGCCGAGATGTTTCAGAACGGCGAGGTCGCTATCGCTCCGCTCACTCCAACTTCTGTTGCTGTATTAAAAGGGCGTGGCATACCTGTTGAGTATGTTCAACCAAAGGAAGGTTCTGTGGTTTTAATGGTTGCGGAATGCGTGATCGCTAAAAACAATGAGCCTGAGCTTTCTCAAAAACTTGCCCAATACTTGCTTTCTGCTCAGGCGCAAGCCGCCGGTTTGCAGTATGGAAACCAAGTTCCATCCAACCCTAAAGCCAAGGCCAATAGACCCGAAGATCAGGCTGTTTTGAATCGTTTCAACGAGTATATGAAAACAGCAGTTTCAGTGGATTGGGATACGATCAATGCCAATCGTCCTGCCTGGAATGCCCGTTGGAATCGAGCTGTTGAGCGTTAGGAGTCATCATGAAGCAATCGAGCGACATCGCAACTATTTTTTCTGAAATCGGTGTTTTACTGCCTGAGCAGAAAACAGGACTGAGATTGGAGGTGGTGTCGCCGATTGACGCAACTATCTTAGGCACATTAGCTTCGACTTCCTCGCAGGAAGTCGAAGATTGCATAGCACGATCAGCAAAGCGCTTTATAAGTTGGCGCAACCAACCAGCGCCAGTCCGCGGTGCCGTGGTGCGTGCTTGGGGTGAGTTGGTGAGAAAGCATAAAGCTGCTTTGGCTCAACTGATTACCTTGGAAGCCGGAAAAATTGTTCAGGAAAGCCTAGGTGAAGTTCAGGAGGTTGTCGACATCTGTGATTTTTCTTTAGGGCTATCAAGACAGCTCTATGGTCTGACAATATCAAGTGAACGTCACAAGCATAAACTATTTGAAACATGGCACCCACTTGGCCCTGTTGGCGTGATATCAGCATTTAATTTTCCCATGGCTGTGTTCGCTTGGAATGCCGCGCTTGCCTTGGTTTGTGGAAATACGGTAGTTTGGAAGCCATCTGAAAAAACGCCTTATTGTGCCCTGGCCTTGAATGGGCTTTTGTTAAAGGCTATGGAGCAATCCGAGGTTGATACCCAAGGTATGGCTGAATTGTTGATTGGCGATGGGAGCATCGGAGAAGCGCTCACTTTGAGTCCGGATATTAAGCTACTGAGCGCAACAGGTTCGACGCGAATGGGACGGGCTGTTGCCTCCGCTTGTGCCCGTTCGTTTAAACGTACATTGCTCGAGTTGGGCGGAAACAATGCGGCGATCGTTTGCCCCTCTGCCAATCTTGAGTTGGTCACGCGCGCTGCTGTTTTCTCAGCGGTAGGAACGGCTGGTCAGCGTTGCACAACATTAAGAAGGTTAATCGTTCATCGATCAATCTATCAAGACGTTCTCAGTAGACTGGTGGCTGTTTATGAAAAACTACCCATTGGAGATCCACGTCAAGAAGGAACGCTTGTCGGCCCACTCATTGATCAACGATCTTTTATTGCAATGCAAAATGCCCTCCAAGAGGCTGTGAAAGTGGGTGGTCATGTGAATTTTGGTGAGCGAGTTGTGATTGTTTCCTGTCAAGACGGTTATTACGTGCGTCCTGCAATTGTGAGTATGTTGTCACAGCAAGGCCCCATGCTTGATGAAACGTTCGCGCCGATTCTTTATGTGACACCTTACGATGACTTGGCTGAAGCAATCTCAATTAATAACTTCGTGAGCCATGGATTATCTTCTTCGATCTTCACACAAAATCTGCTTGAGGCCGAAACCTTTACTTCGGCTAGTGGTTCAGACTGCGGAATCGCGAATGTAAATATCGGCACGAGTGGGGCTGAGATAGGCGGTGCCTTTGGTGGTGAGAAAGAGACCGGCGGTGGACGCGAGTCTGGTTCAGATGCTTGGAAAAACTATATGCGTAGGGCTACAAATACGATCAATTACGGGACTGAACTGCCTTTAGCTCAAGGTATAAAGTTTGATATCTGATTTTTAATCTGCTGAAAATGTTGAAAACCTCGCAAGAGTGAACTTGCGAGGTATTTATTTTTTTGAATATTGCTTAAGACGCAGTCGCACCAGTCAAGCGCACGACATCTCCCCACATTTTGATTTCAGCTTCAACAAATTTCTTGAATTGCTCGGGAGTACTTGATGTGACAGTCGCAGCTTGCGCGGCAAAAGCCTCTTGGACATCTTTCATTTTTGCAGCCGTCGCGCATGCTGCCGAGAGTCGGTCGATGATGTCTCGGGGAGTACCTGCTGGAGCAAACAAGCCGTTCCAAGAAGTGATTTCAAAATCCACAATGCCGACTTCCGCCATGGTAGGAACATTTGGCAACAGGGCAAGACGTTGAGACGAGGCGACAGCCAAGGGTGTGAGTTGGCCCGCTTGGATACTAGGGATCGCTGACAACGCTGTTTTAAAGCCAAAGTCAGTTACGCCACTGATTGTGTCGGTCAGGGCGGGTGCAGCACCTTTGTAGGCGATGTGTGCAACATCCAGTCCGAAACGGTTTTTAAACATTTCGCCTGCAAGGTGCGGCGTTGTTCCAACACCTGAGGAGGCATAGTTCATCTTGCCTGGACGCTCCTTGGCAAGTTTGATGAGTTCCTGGACAGTCTTGACGGGTAATTTTGACGAGCAGACCAATACCGCAGGGGCTGATGAAATACTTGAAATCGCGGCAAAGTCTGTTAGGAGGTTGTAGCCAGGATTTTTGTACAAAGACATATTGATAGCATTTGCCACTGTACCTAACAGGAGTGTGTAACCGTCGGCAGGTGATCGTGCGGCAAGTTCGGTCCCGATATTTGAACCGCCACCTGGTTTATTTTCAATGACGATGCGCTGACCGATGATGTCGATGAGCTTCGCGGAAATAATTCGAGCTGTCACATCGGTGGAGCCACCGGGACCAAACGCGACGATCAACTTAATAGGTTGTGAAGGCCACTTCCCGGTAGCGCGTTGTGCCAACGCAAGGGTGGGTGTGCCGACTGTTGCACCTAATGCGATACCTGCTTGTATAAATTTTCTGCGATCCATTTTTATGTCTCCTAACGGTTTATTAAGGCTTGATGTCCAGGATGGGCGTATTGAGCGAGCCCGTTTCTTTTTAATATTGTTCAAACATACGCTGTATCTCAGCAGAGTCTTTCGTCTTGGTCAAGGCTAGTGCAAGCAAAATCCTTGCTTTTTGCGGATTTAAATTGTCTGCTCTGATATAACCAGCATCAACGATCTTACTGGGACCAAACGTACGACCTGAGCCTGCCCGCGAGGAAATCACCACCTTAACTCCCGCTGCGACAGCTTCTTTCATGGCGATATTTTCTTCCGGGGAAAGTAATCCTGGAGCAAAGGCGGCCCCAACGATGCCTTGCGCGCCCGCCTGAATAAATGCGCGCGTAGCGAGACCATCACTGCCTGCATAGTGATATGAAATTTCAACTCTTGGTAAAGCGTCCAGATCGCGGATTTCAAATTCAACATCAGGATTGTGGCGACGCAGGCTTTTGCGATAAAAAACCACCCGATCACCATCGGCGTGACCCAGTGCGCCGAAGTCTGGAGATCTGAATGTCTGCAGCCTGGAGTTCGATGACTTGGTGACTTCTCTTGCAGCCTGAATTTCGTCATTCAAGCAGACTAATACGCCCATTCCCCGCGCCTGCGGGGATGCCGCCACACGGACCGCGTTGTAAATATTAAGACCTGCATCGGACGATAGGGCGCTTGCCGGGCGTTGTGCCCCGGTGATGACAACAGGCACATCAGTTCGAAGCGTCAAGCTCAGCGCATAGGCAGTTTCTTCGATCGTTGCCGTTCCATGGAGAATCACTACGCCACATGGCCCTTTCGTTTCACGCAGGAACTTCTCTATTGTGAGTACAAGTTTTTTCCAGTGCGGGAAAGAGACCGCTGTCGATGGAAGCGTGTCGAACTGAATGGGGACGATATTGGCGACGGTCTTTGCTTGAGGAAATTTTTGCAGCATTTCATCTGCATTCAAGCGTTTGCCTGTCGCTGTATATTCGTAAAGATCAAGCTCGCCGTTGGCACTGATCGTGGTGAGGGTTCCGCCTGTGCTGATGACGGCGATTGTCGGTAAAGAGCTGTTCAACATTGCACTCCTTTGTGTGGTTTATTGTCGTATTAAAAATTCAATTACTAAAAACCAAGTGTCTTGATTTGCTAGTCTTGTGCATATAAGATGACCTAATAGTTTGATCACCAATTAAACAGGAGAGGGAATGGACAAGCTTGATAAATGGCGCGGATATGTGCCCGACGAGGAGTTGGAAACCTATAGAAAGGGAGGGTTTGCTCAACGGGTCGGCATGGGTGAGCGCGTAGCCTTGCTCAATATCGACACGACACATATGTTTGTCGATCCGTCCTATTCGATGTGTGGTCGCGATATGACCTCGGTCAAGCGTTCTCTGATCACACTGACTGAAACTTTCAGACGTTTGGATTTGCCGATCTATTACAGCCGCAGGGACGACCGGAGTCATCCGACGTATCGTGGCGCCTGGAATTACAAACTTGCTGAGCCCGAGGCTTTTCAATACACCAGCGATCCGAGAGCCGACCAGTGGCCCGATGAATACGCCCCGCGCCCTGTGGATCGAATCATCCTTAAAAACAAGCCTTCCTGCTTTTTTTGTACGCCACTTGAGGCTTTTTTGCGCTATGACAAGATCGATACACTTGTCATCTGCGGGATCTCGACCTCTGGTTGCGTCAGAGCCGGTGCAACAGATGCCTTTTCGCATAACTTCCGTGTCATCTTGGTGGACGAGGCTTGTGGGGATCGTAGCCCCCAAGCGCATTTGGCAAACATGTTTGATCTGGACATGAAATTTGCTGATGTTGAATCGATGGACTATGTGCTGAACGAACTGAATCAGAAATTCGGGAAATAAACAGGGTGCGACCATGCTCAATGATGGGAGGCGTTGAGCGTTTGCTTCATTGTGCATGGTCATCATGTACTGCTCCGATTTTTTCTACGGGACAGGCTTGACTTTTTAGTAGGCAATGACTCTTTGGGCTGCGCTGTCGCCCAAACGTTTCCCTCCGAGGATTGAGTGCGTTCCAGATCCACCCTGTACTGATAGATGTCCGGGCGATATTGAACCTCTATCCACTCGACAGGTCGTTCAGACTGGTCATACACAATGCGCTCAGACACTAAGAGTGCCGAATTGACCTCAACATGTAATGCGCGCGCAACTTCTGTAGTCGCCTGCTGAGCGCTAATGATTTGTTCAGCTCGTCCGATAACAACCCCGGCATTTTCAAGCAGCTCCAAAAGAGGTTTGCTCGACATCTGTTCGGTTTTAATTTGTCGTGTAATGGCAGGAGGCAAATAAGTGACCGCATATGAAAAGGGTGTGCCATCTAAACTTCTGACGCGTACCGACCAGAGCACTTTCTCACCCACTTTAATTTTCAACTTGCGTGCGATTCGCTCTCCAGCTGAAACAGTTTCATGTGTCAGCAGTTCGACGGTGGTTGAATCGCCCATACGGCGATTGTTTTCAATCATGCCTTCTACGCCCGCCAACAAGCGTGTACTGGGCCTGTAGGCAGCTACTCTCGAAGGCTTTCCCTGATGGCGCTCAATCAGTCCCCGCGCACTGAGCTCATCCATAGCTCTTCTTGCTGTGATACGAGAGACTTTCAAAGCTTGCTCGATTTGATTTTCACTGGGAAAAACGCTCCCGGGCGCAAAAATACCTGTCTGAATACAATCTCTCAAATGCGAGAAGATTTGATGATAAAGAGGGGTCGGCAGCGACTTGCTGACGGAGAAATTTGACCAACTCATTCGTAAGATCTCAAGATAATCCCGGTAGCCAGAGTACGGTTTGAGGAAAAAGGTAAATCAAGAGTATTAATAATATATACAGCAAGTAAAACGGGGCGGTTCCCCGGATCACACTGGAGAGGGACTCACCTGAAATATTTTTAATCACGAATAGATTCATTCCCATCGGCGGCGTGACTTGACCGAGCTCAACTAGCAACACGATGAGTACACCGAACCAGACAGGATCAATGTTGTAGGCGATGAGGGAAGGCAAGAGGATAGGAACAGTAATAACCATCATGCCCATGCTGTCTACAAAACAACCCAGTACGATTAAAGCCAATACAACAAATAACAGAAACATTTCCTTTGAAACACCGGCTTCTGTCACGCTACTGGAAATTTCCTTGGCGATTCCAGCCATTCCGATCGCATATGAAAAGAGAAACGCTGCATAAACAACAAACAAAATTGACCCTGTCGCAATAATACTTTTACGCATGGCACGACGTAAAACGCCTAAATCCATTTCTCCCCAGATTTTTGAAACAAGCCATGCGATACAGCAACCTAATGCTGCTGCTTCAGTGGGTGTGACCACGCCGCTGTAGAGGCTTCCCATTAATAAGGTAATCATGACGACAAAAGGTAATACGTCATTGATCACGCTCAGCCAAGGTATCGCCTCTTGATTTCGTTCTGAGGGAGCAAGGCTAGGGTTGATCGTTGCGCGTATGCCAACGTAAATCATGAAGAGTAAGGTGAGGATTAATCCCGGAATGACTCCAGCCATAAACAATTTTGCAATGGATGTTTCGGCAAACGTTCCATAAACAATCATGGCGATGGACGGCGGGATCAGTATGCCCAGTGTGCCACCGGCAGCCAAGGTCCCTGACGCAAGCGACATGTTGTAGCCGCGCTTTCTCAGTTGTGGGGTTGAGACTGTGCCAATCGAAGCTGCGCAGGCAACGCTTGAACCACTGACTGCAGAGAACACTGCGCATGCGGCGATGTTCGTATGAAGCAAGCCACCCGGCAGGAATTTAACAAGCTGAGATAGTCCCCGAAAAATCCTCTGACTCAGTCCACTCTCAAGCAAAATCTCAGCCATGAATATAAACAAAGGGATTGCAGTCAGGGTGAAGCTGTTCATGCTTCCCCAGCTGACAAGTCCTAGTGACGTCAAGCTAGGTATCCCGCCAGCATGAACGAGATAAGCGACTGCTGAAATCCCCACTGCGAAAGGGATCCACATGCCAGAAACTAATAGACCCAGAAAAAGAAATAACAAAGGGATTGTTGCGTTATCCATTTAAGTTATTTCCATTTTTATGTCTCATCAGTTGGTTCCAGTCTTTTTTAATGTGGAGCAAGAGAACCAGAGATGTTGTGAAGGCTCCGATCAGCATTAAGGTTTGCGGTATCCAAATCGGGGTTCGCAAAATAGTCAAGGCAGAGATCTCTCTGTTATGAGAGCGTATGACAAGCCCCCAAAACTGCCAAAGCAAAAGCAGCATGAATGCCAAGGCAATCAAGTCAAAAATGAGCTGAAATCGATCTCTATTATTTTCTGATAGCCAAAAATAAAAGGCATCTACTCGAAATAATGCTTTTTCATACAGTGCAATCGAAATGCCAAAAAACGCAAGGCAAACAAGTGCGTAGCCTCCAAGTTCATCTATTACTAAAAAAGACCAATTGATCGACCAGCGTAGTAGAGCGTCGAGTGAAATGGATACTGCAAGTCCAGCAAGCACGCATTCACACAGCGCTAATTGCAGGTTTGACATTCGTTTGACTAATTTTTCAAACCGATCCTGCTCGATCTCTTGGGTCATGACATTCCCCGCCGTTGTGAAGACGCTATTTGTTTAGAGCAGCACGCACTTTTCTAAGTGCTTCGGTCGCTTCAGGTCCTCTTTGTTTGGCCCACTCTTCCCAGTACGAAGACATTTTCTTGGTTGCGTTCTGGATTTGCTCAGGAGTGGCTTCGTTGATGACCATGCCTTTTGATTTGAGCATTTGAGTGACTTCAGTTTCCTCTTTGCCGAGTTGATCGGTGGTGGTTGGCGCTAATCTCTGTACAACCTGACGAATTTTTTGTTGATTCGCGGGAGAAAGTTTTTCAAATGCTTTTTTATTAACGATGTAAACGCCATCAAAATAATTCACACCCAGGCGATAGTTGTATTTCAGCAGATCACCCCAAATTTTTCCTCCCCCTGCGCTCGCGGTAAATACACCGTCAATTGTTCCGCGTTGTAACGAAGGTGGGACCTCAGGTGCTCCAAGCGTGATGGGGACAGCACCGAAGCGTTTCACAAATTCGGCTTGTTCAGGCGAGGTGACTCTGAATTTCTGGCCTGCAAACTCTTCCAGATTCCCTAATTTTTTAGTTGTGAAAGCGACTTGAAAGGGAAAGACGAATCGACCGAGCACAAGAACATCTTGCTTGGCAAAGGCCCGATCAATGTATGGCCGCATAATCGCTTCGGCTTTGTCAAACTCTTCGCGATTACTAATGAGCATAGGTAGTCTTAATACGCCCGCGATGGGGACTGCGCCAAGAAAAAATCCATCGTCTCCAAACTGAACAGTTCCCTCGCCCGTGGCTTGCGTGATATCAGAGGACTGGATAGGAAGTGATCCAGCCAGATTAAGCTTGATTTTGACTTCGCCATTGGTCTCTTTCTCAATCTCGCTGATGATTCGTTTGAGACCTTGCACGTTCGCAAGCGCCTCTGAGGGGCCGAATGTATAAGCATTCCAATTTGTTGTTTGTCCGTAAACACTTGTATGCGTGCTTAAACACAAAATTCCTGCTGCGACAATACTTGCTAAGTTCGCTTTCATTTCATCATCCTTTAGAGGTGTAATTGCTTTCCAGCTGAATGAACTCGGGATACTCAAACAAATTCCACAAACCAC
Organism: Zwartia vadi; assembly: GCF_030410375.1. Classification (GTDB taxonomy): domain Bacteria; phylum Pseudomonadota; class Gammaproteobacteria; order Burkholderiales; family Burkholderiaceae_B; genus Zwartia; species Zwartia vadi. The sequence goes on along the minus strand of NZ_JAUHHE010000003.1, from coordinate 222,838 downwards.
GGTGGTCTAGCATTTGATTCGCCATCGACTGCGTCGAGCCTGTTTTCAAAAGCTCGCTGTACAAGGTATTTCCGATTGAGGCAAAAACACGTGTAATTGAATTTGGGTAGATTGCTAGTCCATATCCCAGTGCTTCGAGTTCGCTCGCTGGCAGCATGGGGGTTCTTCCGCCTTCTACTTGGTTGGCGAGTGTGGGCGTGGAAATGGACTGATTAAGCAGACGCATCTCATCGACACTTTCAGGAGATTCAACAAAAGCAACATCTGCACCTGCTTCCGCGTACTGGTTCGCGCGATCAATCGCGGCCTGAATGCCCTCCGTCGATCTGGCGTCTGTGCGCGCGACAATCACCGTTTGCTCATCACGGCGGGTATCCACAGCAGCGCGGATACGACCCACCATTTCCTGAATAGAGACGATTCTTCGTCCAGGCTCGTGTCCACAACGCTTGGGCCAGTCTTGGTCTTCTATTTGTATCGCACTGACACCGGCGCGCTCCATTTCACGAACGGTACGCATGATATTGAGTGGACCGCCGTAGCCCGTATCAGCGTCAGCGATCAGTGGCAGGCTTGTCACATCCGAAATGCGTTTGGATTGATCCAGTATTTCAGCAAAAGAAAGTAGTGCGACGTCTGGTGCACCGAGACGCGTGATGGATACGCCTGATCCAGTCATGTAGAGTGCCTGAGCACCTGCTTTTTCTGCGAGTCGTGCTGTTAAACAATCGAATACTCCCGGTGCAATCAACAGCTTTCTCGATTTGAGCAATGCTCGCAGCGTTTGACTCTTCCCTTCATGTATTCCAAGCGACAGTGGCATTGCTTTCATTGTTTTCCCTTTAGTACAACAATTAAATTTTGTTGAATGCGTTAAAGCTTTTGCTAGATCAGCTAGATCGTCTCGATCGAGACTGGAAAAAGCGTGTGGTGATCAGGGGCCGGCATGACGTGATAGGCAGAAAACCGATAAGCCGGACCCGCAGCGAGTTCAGGCGGCGTAAAAGGAAATGCCAAGTTGCCACCTGTGCATTTCCTGCCGCTAAAGCCTTGATGTAATAAAAATTGTTTAAATGTCTTAGCCGCAGCCATGGCAAGCTCGGGTGACTGAGCGATGACCTCAACGAGAATAAATACCTCCCGGGGTGAGGTCGAATGGCTAGTGAGTTGTGGATACACACCATCTATGCCATACAGTCTGGGATAGATCTCATAGGCACCAGAGACTAAACCACGCGTTGTCGCCTCGACAATTTTCATCAACTCCGGAAGCTGCGCAATGACATTTGGATCGGCTGTTCCGGCGAGTAAAACGGCACGATATCCAACAAGCTGGCTGGCCTCGACTTTGATGGTTGTTTGTTTGGCATCTTGCCACGTCGCACCTGACACATGTGTACGTCTGTCATCAATGGCACGATAAACAGCTTGATCGACACGCAAGGTTCCATCAGGCTCAGTAAAGCTTATTGGATCGGATTGTTCATAGAGACTGTGAGCTGCGACAGACAGAGGTGTCGCTCTGCGGTCCGGATTCATACTTTCCAGTTCGAAACCCTGTGCATCAATTGTCGCCAGTATGGCGTCACGTCCGCCGGGTTCACAACAGATTGAAGTGCATTCAATAATTTTTGCCATATGCATGACGTTGGCCATGCTGAATCCAAGTAGTTTTGGAATGGACGCGAATACAGCTGTGTCGCAGGCGCGACCTGCTATGATGACGTCAGGATCGAGCGCAAGCGCTTGTTCAAAAGGAGCGCATCCCATTTGACCGACGATATTGCTACTCGCCATGAGATCAGCGGCCGTCACCGGTAGATCGCCGCCGAGTGCTTTGAGTACGCCTGAGTCCAACGCCTCGATTACGCGATGTGGTTTCAAGTCCGCTCTAATCGACGCGAGTCGAAAATGTAATTTGTGTTCCGCAGCGATGGAACGAATTATTGCGAGCGTGGCATCCAGATGAGGTCCGGCACCCGCCGTGCCTGCTGTTCCGATGATCAAGGGAACGTCTAGTCGCCGCGCAGCCACCAAGACGGCTTCCAGATCGCTACGGGTGATAGCCGGACTCGTAGCCATTTCACCTGAGCCAAGGTACGCAGGCCCGGGATCGACTGAGCCCATGTCGCAACCAATAAAGTCAGGCTGACGGGCGAGCCCGGCAGCGAGTGCCTTGCTTGGAATGCCATAGCCTAGTTGTCCAGATGCAGAGAGCACCCTCAGGGTGCTTGGTTTGCGCTTCAGAAGGGCTTGTACAGCGCTCATAGCTCAATTCCTAATAAAGGCACATGTTGCTGCGCACCATAAACATCCCGATCGCCAGGCGATCCCGAAACAATCTTCCTGGGCATGGCGATTTTGATCGCACGCGCAGCAGGATAGGGTGTAATTTGAATCTTGTTGGCGGCAGTGTCATACAGTTGGCCAATGCGCTCTGGTGATAGAGAGGAGGAGGCCAGTGCCAAGGCATAACTCTGCTCTGTTGAAAACATCAAATCAAAAGAGAGCGTAAGCGGACCGGCGTTTTTACTCCGCACAACTGTTGCGAGGTCTTTTAGTTGGGGCATGTTTCTCACATTGAACGATTGATTTTCAAAAGACTGCAGCAACTTATCTTATTCTGCTTTTACAATATTATCTTGTTATAACAAGCTGTCAAGAAAAAAATGAGGCGCAAGGTCTTGCGCCTCATTGAGTCGAAATCTTTAGTTCAACTGTACGTTCGCCTCTTTAGCGACTTTGCCCCATTTCTGGACCTCATCCCGTACGTACTTTGAAAACTCTTCAGGTGAGCTGCCAACAGGCGTTGCCGAGATTGCGGCAAAGCGTTCTTTAATCTCTTGCGTCTGTAAAACTTTGATCGTCGCCTCGGCGAGTCGATTAATGATAGCTGGAGGTGTTCCCGCTGGCGCAAACAGACCATTCCAAGAGTCGGCTTCAATGCCAGGCATGCCGGCCTCTGCCATGGTGGGAATGTCTGGTAGTTGAGCCAATCGGCTATTGCCGGCTACTGCGATCGCGCGGACTTTGCCACTTTGAATGGCTGGCATCACACCACTCGCAGTTTTAAAGCCCATGTTCACGGTGCCGCCAATCACGTCGGTTAACGCGGGTGCCGCGCCTTTATACGGGATGTGCAGCATGTCAATGCCGGCGCGCAACTTGAGCATTTCTGCGGCATGGTGCTGCATACCGCCTGCCCCGGAGGAGGCATAGTTCAATTTGCCTGGTCTTTCTTTGATATAGGCAACAAGTTCATCTAATGTTTTAACGGGAATGTTGTTATTAACAACCAGGACACTCGGAGAGGACATGATCTGCGTGATCGGTGCAAAATCACGAACCGTGTCGTAGCCCAGATTTTTGTAAATGCCCATGTTTGTTGCGTTTGCAACCGTGCCGACAAGGAGTGTGTATCCATCGGGTTTAGCTTTGGCTACAAATTCCGATCCGATGTTGGACCCACCTCCAGGTTTGTTTTCAACAATGATCGGCTGTCCGAGTTCTTTTTCTAATTTTGAAGCGACCAGTCGAGCAAAGACATCAGTTGGTCCGCCAGCGGCAAAACTTACGATCAGTCGAATAGGTTGCGTAGGATAAGCAGCCTGACTGAATGCCTGAGCGCCTAGGAGGCTCGACAGCAAAATACACGCACGTAAAAGGAATTTTGTTTTTAACGACGACAGGATCATTGAGGGTCTCCAATTTTTTAAGTTATTCTGCTTAGGTTAACGGGCAATTTATAAAAATGGAAGACAAGAAAAAAGATGAACCAAGAGATTACTGTCGCTCAATTATTCGTTCGCAAGCTTAGTCAGGCAGGGGTTAAAAAAATTTTTGGTTTGCCGGGGGGAGGCTCCTCCCTAGACATCATTGCGGCAGCCTCGAATGAAAATATAGAGTTTGTTCTGACTAAAACTGAGAATGCAGCTGTCATGATGGCGGGTGCTTTAGCCGAGTCCACGGGTATACCAGGCGTAGCACTGATGACCAAAGGTCCGGGTCTGACGAATAGTGCGAATGGCGTGGCCTACGCCAGTCTTGATCGCGCACCCGTGATTGTCTTGACGGATGGATTCACGCCTAAGCAGCTCTCGTACATTACCCATCAGGTTTTTGATCAGAAAGCCGTGTTAGCGCCAATCGTCAAGGGTACCAGTCGGCTGGAGTCTTCCGACCCAGGGGCTGAAATCGATGCTTTGCTTCGTTTGGCATGTTCTTACCCTTTGGGGCCCGTGCACATTGAATTGACCTCGGAGACAGCCCGCCGCTTAGTCAGTGATCAGTATCTAAGCAATGTTGCTAGTAGCGTTGAAACGCCTTCAGTTTCGCTAAGCCAGCTTGAGACTTTACGTTTACGTATTAAACAGGCAGACCGACCGATTGTTGTATTGGGACTTGAAGCGCGTGCACATGCCGATGCAGTCAGAGGATTTGTGGATACTCTTGGATGCGCAGTATTAACGACATACAAAGCAAAAGGTGTGGTGCCCGATTCAGATAAGCGTGTTGTGGGTATTTTCACTGGCGGTTCTCTTGAGCAGGAGGCTATCGCTGCGGCGGATCTGATGGTCTTGATCGGGATGGATCCAGTTGAACTGATTTTGCAACCTTGGCGGTATACAACGCCTGTTGTCGATATCGCCGCATGCCTCCATCCGGTCCATTATGTTGAGCCTGAGCTACGCGTAGTCGGCTCAATCACGTCAATCCTGAATGGCTTGCGTGCAAAAGGCATATTTTCAACAGCCGGTTGGAGTGACGAAGTACTTGAGTCAATCCGCATCCAGGCACGGCGTCAGCTTGAATATCTAACTGTCAGCCAAGGTGTGGCGCCCGACCGTGTCGCACAGCTTGCAGCAGAGTGCTGTCAGCGTCACGCAGTGAGCCCAATGTTCTCCATCGATGCGGGGGCTCACATGTTTTCTGTCGCTGCATTTTTTCCCGCTGAGCGTGCAGGAGATGTATTGATATCGAATGGCTTGGCTACGATGGCTTTTGCTTTGCCAGCGGCGATCTCTGCCGCTGTTCAAAATAGAAATGCCCCTGTTTTGTGTTTTACAGGTGACGGTGGTTTGATGATGTGCTTAGGTGAACTGTGCACCGCGGTTGAACAACAAGCAAAAGTAATTGTCATTGTGTTCAACGATAGTGCTCTTTCCCTAATCGATATCAAGCAGCGAAGTCGCTCGCTAGAGCCCGTTGGGGTGAGGTGGCGCCATCATAATTTTGCGGCCATGATGGATGCGCTCGGCGGTTATGGAGTTGTTGCGACGAGTGAACAGGAGTTTAACGAGGGACTCAATCAGGCTTTGAGCCGAGATGGTCCCTCGTTGATTGATGTCTTGATTGATCCCTCTGGTTACCCGGAACAACTTAAAGCGATGCGTGGGTAGAGCGCTCAAAGACAGGTACCGAATGGCCGGAGTCAAGAGGTGTGAACGCGAGTGTGAGTGGTGTTCCGATTTTTAGATCAGCCAAGTCAGAGCCGATAATATTTGTCAACATCAATGGACCTTCTGCGAGTTCGACATAGGCGACAACGTAAGGATCTGAGCTTTTACTCAGTGCTGTTGCAGCGTAGAGCGTAGCCTTACCCGAGGATTTTTTCCACGCGAGCTTGCTACTAAAGCAAAAGGGACAGAATAAGCGGGGGTACCAGTGTGTTTTGCCGCAATCCTCACATTGAGGCAGGAGTAATACCTTTTGTTTTGTTGCTTCCCAGAAGAATGAAAATTCGGGATTAGCCGCAAGTGCTTGCGTATGCAGTGTGATGTGATCGTTATTCATTTAAAGCCTTTCTAGAACGACGGTGGCATGGGCATTGCCTGTGCCGATAAATCCCCCGGGACCACAAGCCATTGCCAGATCGCAGTTCTTGACTTGCACGGCAGGGTGCGCAGTGCCACGCAGCTGACGTGTGGCTTCAATCAGTTTTGTGATGCCACCACGATTGCTGGGATGGTTATTACATAGTCCTCCGCCATCCGTGTTGAAGGCAAGTGGACCGATGCCAGAGATCAGCTTGCCATCCTCGACAAATTTACCGCCTTCGCCTTTTTTGCAAAAGCCGAGGTCTTCGAGTTGCATCAAGACCATGATTGTGAAATTGTCGTAAATGGAAGCGTATTTAAAGTCCTTGGCGGTTACGCCGGCCTCTGCGAACGCAATGGGACCACTCACGGCGGCACCCGTAGTCGTCATTGAAGTATGTCCGCCATTTTGACCGTGTACGGTGTGACCTGAGCCGATAACACGCACTAATGGATTTTTCAGTGATCGAGCGATCTCTGGATTGACTAAAACAATTGCTCCACCGCCATCGCTAATGACACAGCAATCCATCCTGCGAAGAGGAGAGGAGACCAAGGGTGAGCGCATGACATCTTCGACAGTCACCGGCTTGTTGAACATGGCATTTGGATTGTGCTTGGCGTGCTCGGAGGCCGCAACGCGAATCCAGGCGAGTTGTTCCAAGGTAGTGCCGTATTCGTGCATGTGTCTGGCCATCATCATTGCATAGGCCGTTGAAATGGTCGGGCGATAAGCGGCCTCCCATAGAGCATCTGGCCGATCAGGTTCGCAAGGCCTGGGCGCGGTGCCGGTTTTCATCTGCTCGCTGCGAGGTCTGCCGGCCAGTGTGATCAGCGCGACATTGCAGCGACCAGCTGCAATGGCATCGACGGCGTGTGAGATATGAATCAGAGGCGAGCAACCGCCTGCATCGGTCGAGTCAATATGACGCAGCTTAAGATTCATATGGTCAATGAACCAATTGGCATTTGAGCCGGGGATGTCCCTGGCGCCAAAAAAGCCATCTACATCAGAGGCGCTGAGACCTGCATCTTTCAATGCGCCCAAAGCGCACTCCACATGCAATTGCACGAGCGATTTATCGGGCGCATGTCGAGTGGGATGCTCGAAAATACCTGCTATGTAAGCTTTATCTTGTCGTTTCACGCTTGTAACCAAATTTTTGATTGAATTTATTGAGCACTTGCACCAGCTAGTTTAACAATTGCACCCCAGCGGTCGACTTCATTGTTATGAAATTGTTTTAATTCAGCACGAGACATCTTTTGCCAGTGCAATACATCGTCAATCCCAAGCTGTTTGAGTCTTGCCACATACTCCGGATCTGAGGCGATTTCTTTGGATACCGTCCAAAGTTTTTGAGCGATTTCGTTGGGTGTTCCTGTCGGCACAGCCAAACCAAACCAGGCGCTGAGATCAAATTCCTTGTAGCCTAATTCAGATAGGCTCGGTACATCAGGTAAAGAGACTGTACGTTTCATGCTCGTCACGGCTAGCGCTCGTAAGCGACCATCGTCAATCATGGGTTTTCCATTCGCTGGCGGATAGAACAGATAATCAATCCGTCCACCAATCAGATCTGTGATCGCAGCAGGGCCAGACGTATATGGAATATGCGTTGTGCGCATTTTTGCAACGGAATTCAGATACTCCGCCGACAAGTGATTTAACTGCCCGCTACCTGTTGTTCCAAAGGAAAGCTTGTCTGGATTCTTTTGGGCAAAGGCGACGATATCGCCCACAGACTTCCAAGGTGAGTCTGCTTTAACAAGGAGAGCGACAGGCGTTAAGCAGATGAGTGCGATCGGTTCCAGGTCGGCGATCGGGTTATAACTCAGTCCTTTCGCTCTGAATAACTCTGGGTTGATTGCGGAGGGTCCAGTATTGGTCACCAGAATAGTGTAGCCATCCGGTGCGGATTTGGCGACCGCGGAGTATGCAATGGCGCCACTAGCGCCACCCCTATTGTCGATGACAACGGGTTGACCGAGTTTTTTAGACAGGCGGGTGCCGAACTCTCTCCCAATAATGTCAGCGAAGGAACCGGCGGGGGCTGGAACAACCATTTTTATGGGTCGATCAGGATAGGCTTGCGCCATGGTGATAGTTGGAGCGATGCATAGAGATAAAAAAGCCAAAATTTGCTTGAACTTGCGAATTGCCATCATGTTCTCCGCTAAAGGGTACTTGTTTAGTTGATGCTGCGTTCTTTGTTGTTCCAATAAACAGCTCTTAGAGCTTTCTTGTCCAGCTTTCCAAGTGATGTGAGAGGGAGTGCTTTGACAAAATCCACTGTTTTAGGGGCTTGTACAGCTCCTTTCGCCGCCTTCACTTTTTGTGTGAGTTCTTGAGCGGAGACGCTGGAGCCTTCCTTCAAAACGACCACTGCTTTGACAGCTTCACCCCAGTCCGCATCGGGGACGCCTATTACGGCAACGGATGCAACGGCCGGGTGTGTCGCAATGACGTCCTCTACTTCTTTTGGATAGACGTTGAAGCCTCCACTAATGATCATGTCTTTCGCGCGATCGACGATAAAAAAATAGCCGCGTTCATTTTGATAGGCGAGGTCGCCAGAATAAAGCCAGCCATGCTTGAGGGCGAGTTTCGTAAGCTCTGGTTCTTTGAAGTAGCCCTTCATGACCAGATCGCCTCGTATGCAAATTTCACCGACCGTTCCTGTTGGTACCTCTTGACCTTCATCATTCAAGATCTTTACGGTCACCCCGGGATAAGGTTTGCCAGCAGAGGCGAGTAGCGAGTCGTCCAAATGATCGATTTCGGACAAGCTTAAAACCGTACTGGGTGCTTCTGTCAGTCCATAGTGTTGAATCAGGATGGGGCCTAGCAATTCTCTGGCCTGTAACAATCGAGGGGGAGAGATTGGGGCGGCACCATACATCAACATCCTGAGGCCTGCCTTAGCGAGGCGATTGCTTTTTGGATGGTCAAGCAGACGATAGATCATGGTCGGCACTAGATAGAGCGCATTCGCTGTGCCCGATTCAATATCGCTGATAAGTCTGTCTGGATCAAAGCCATCGTGAAGGACAACCGTACCGCCATGCCAAAGAACAGGAACGATCATTGCACCGGCTGCGTGTGAAAGAGGTGTGGAGCACAACAAGCGCAGGTCAACCCAATTATGTCCTGCCATCCTGAAGAGTGCATTGGTTGCCAGAGAACAGCTTGTCCCCATGACACCTTTGGATTTACCGGTCGTACCGCCGGTGTAAATTAAACGAACGATATCGTCGGGTTCGCTGACATCTTTCAAGGCTGGACTGATCGCTGGGTCGAAGGCTTCCCAAAGGTACTTGGTACCAGGGCACGCATCATGACAAAAGACATCAAATTTTTGGATGGCACGCAGCTTTAATTCATTGGCCCTCTCTAGACGATCTTGATCAACAATCAGTATCTTGGCTTCACAATTATTCAAAATGTATAGTTGATCGTCTATGCCTCCAAGAGGCTGAAGCGCGACCGATCTGAAGCTGCCGATATAACAAGCTGCCATCACCACAAAAACATCCGCGCGGTTCCCGGACATTTGAACAATGGTGTCACCGCGCTGGAGTCCCAGTTGATGAAGTTTTTCAAGGAGAAACGCAATTCTTCTTGCGATCGTCTCGTAAGTGATTGGCGTCCCATCAGGGTTGATAAAGGCAGCACGTGTCGGGTAACGGCTAAGCAAATTCACAATCATCGAGCCCATCGTTGGGCCAGAGTAGGTCTTGTCGAGTATCGACTCACTAGATGGTTTCATGTTGAACTCATTATTTATCGTGCGTTTTATTCGAGCACTGTCTCCGTTGCGAAAAGTACCTGACGATGCGTGTGATTGCAAGTAATAATCTTTGTGATATCGACTGGAGGAATTCAGTTATATTCAGCGAAAATAAAACGAGGAGACTTTTTTCCATGATTCATATTGCAACTAAAAAAGAATCATTAGTCGGACGCAGACTGTCACGTATGGAGAGCGGGGAAGTGCATTGGAGGACTGATTTTTTGCGTCCTTCCGCTGATTCAACGCACGAGGCCAAGACGGTTTCTCCCCAGGCCTTTTTGATTGAAATGACTCCCACGGAAGTGATTCAGCCGCATTTCCACGAGGTGGAACAATTCCAAGTGTTTATCGAGGGTGAAGGTCAGATGGGCCGCACCGAAGGCAAACTTGGCCCTCTCATGGTGCATTACACCGATGCTTACACTGGCTATGGACCTATTACAGCGAGTCAGCAGGGTCTATCTTATTTTGCTTTGCGTCCACGCAAGGATCCAGGAGCGATTTATCTTCACAAGGACGGCTATCGTGAAAAGCTTCGTCCCTCCAAGAAAAGACATTTTTCCATCCCTTTTGTAAAGAGTACGCAAGCAGTTCTGAGCCATCTAAGCGAGCCTGTTGTGGAGCGCTTGTTTCAGGAGGGGCAGTATGCGCTTGATGATGGATTGTCAGCCAGTCTGGTGCGACTAGGGCCTCAACAATCATTCAGAATGGAGTCTGCGGCGCAAGGTGGTGGTCAGTACCTGGTGAGCTTACAAGGTATTTTGAAGTGCTCAGGTCAAGACTTTGCCGAGTCCTCTGTTTTTTTTAGAGAGCCAACGGAGGCAACATTTTCGGTTCAGGCGGGGGAAGCTGGGGCTGAATTTTTAATATTACAGTTTGGAAAAAGATAGGCTTTCCCTTTTGCAATGAAAGATTGCTTGCTTAATACGCTTGCCTTGGAGACAAAAAATGAAAAAATCAATCAATCAAAGTCCATCAGTCCCTTCAATTGATCGCCGGTCAGTTTTAAAAGGTGGGATGGGAATCATAGCGAGCGCGTTGTTGGGCTCAAAGGTCTATGCGCAAGGAGCATGGCCGAACAAGCCGCTGCGCGTGATTGTTCCGTTTTCCGCTGGAGGCGCCGCGGATACGTCTGCACGTGCTATTTGTGCAGCTGTTGGTGAAATACTCGGTCAGTCAGTCGTGGTTGAAAACCGTACGGGCGGTAACGCGGTGATCGCTGCACAAGCGAGTTTGCAGGCTCCCGCAGACGGCTACACATTTTTATGGGATGCGGCGAATCAACTGACGAATCCTATCCTTTTGAAAAATATCGCGTTTGATTACAAGTCTTCATTTATTCCTGTCACGCTTGCTGTGCGTGTTCCACAAGTATTGGCGGTCAAAGCGGATTTTCCAGCTAAAACACTTAAAGAATTTGTAGCGTACGCCAAAGCTCATCCGAAAAAAGTCACGTGCGGTACGCCTCCTGCTGGAGGGATGGGACATCTTGCGATCGCGATGTTTCAGCAAGTGGCAGGTATCGAGTTGATTCATACTCCCTATCGAGGAGGGGCCGATGCGGTGAGGGATCTGATGGGCGGACAGATTGACTCGACTTTATTGACACTATCGACCGCAATTGGGGCTGTGCAGGCTGGAAAAGCTCGTATTCTTGGTTTAACAAGTTTAGAGCGTACCAAGAGCTATCCTGATATTCCTACAATCGCGGAACAGGGGTATCCTGGCTTTGATATGGATGACTGGTTTGGATTTTTTGCCGCTAAAGATACTCCCGCGCAGGCGATTCAAGCTCTTCAGGCTGCAACTGAAAAGGCAGCCAAATCACCTAATGTCATCAAGACCATTGATTCGCGTGGAATGGTTCTGGTCGTGAACACGCCCGCACAATTTTCAGCTTGGCTTGAGACTCAGCGTTCTGCACTTGAAAAGCTCATTCGCACTGCCAACATTTCCCTTGGTTAAGATTCACATGACTTCTCTCCCCCCTACGAACCGTCAAGTCATCTATGCAAAGCGTCCAACTGGTATGCCGACGCTTGACTGTTTCATCATTCAACAAGCCGAGATTCCTACTATCAAAGCTGGTCAGGTTTTGATTCGCAACCATTATTTGTCTGTTGATCCCTATATTCGTATGCGCATGGAAGCCAAAGACTCGTATGCGCCTGTGATGAAGATCGGTGAAAAAATGGTGGGTCGCACGATTGGACAGGTCATTGAAAGCAAGGACGATTCAATCAATGTTGGTGATTGGGTGGTTGGACGACTGAGTTGGGAGGATGTCAGTGCCGCCGCCGCTGGAGAGCTCCAGAGAATTGATCCGAGTATGAAGCCTTTGAGCGCGTTTCTCGGTGCGCTTGGCTCGACAGGACTGACAGCCTGGTTGGGCTTGATGAAGTTTGGTCGACCTGTCGCGGGTCAAACGGTATTGATCTCTGCAGCTTCAGGCGCAGTTGGTAGCGTTGCCGGGCAGCTTGCCCAGTTGCATGGATGCCGTGCAGTAGGGATTGCAGGGGGCGCCCGTAAATGCGAAATTGTTGTCAACGAATTAGGCTTTGATGCTTGTGTTGATTACAAAAGCCCCAATTTTGCACGGGCACTTTCTGAGGCTTTGCCTGCGGGCGTTGACGTGTATTTCGATAATGTTGGAGGACCGATAACTGATTTGGTTCTTACCATGCTCAACCTTAATGCCCGCGTTGCTTTATGCGGCACTGTCTCTCAATACAATGCGACAGAGCCGTACGGAATTAAAAATTATCGTGAGTTTTTTAATAAACGCGTTTCCCTCCACGGCTTTGTTTTGTCCGATCATCGCGACTTGTGGCCAGTTGCAACGCAAGAAATTCAGGCGGCTTATCGTGCAGGCAAGTTAAAGCATCTTGAAACGATCAGTGAAGGGTTGGAATCGGCGCCGCAAGCCTTTATCGATATGCTGAATGGTGCGAATGTAGGTAAACAGATTGTGCGAATTGTATGAGTATCATTTTATTTGGCCCCCCGGTTCATTTTGATTTTGGTGTACGCAAACAATTGCCGGCAGTGATGGATTCTTCCGGGATCAGGCGTGCGCTGTTTGTGACGGATCGCGGAATTTTATCCGCAGGTGTTTTTGAACAGGCAACTGAAAGTTTGCCTATAGAGCACAAGCAAGCTGTGTTCAGCGATGTGCCTGCCAATCCGACAGAAGCATCAGCAAAAGCAGGTGCTCTATTTTATTTAGAGCAGCAGTGTGACGGTATCGTTGGTATTGGTGGCGGAGCCGCACTCGATTTGGCTAAAGCGATTGCGATCTTGGCTACGCATCCAGCACCCTTATGGAATTATTCCAATCGAAATCCTTCCGAATTGCCCCTTGGTCAAACGCCACCTTTGATTTTGATGCCTACTACTGCCGGTACAGGCAGCGAAGTTGGTCGTTCTGCAGTGATTATTTTCGACAATGGAATCAAAGCCGGTGTGCGTTGTCCGCACATTGTGACCGCGGCATTATGCGATCCTGAGTTGACGCTGGGACTACCTCCTTTGATTACTGCAACGACGGGTATGGATGCATTGGCGCATTGTGTTGAGACTTATTGTTCTCCAACGATCAACCCTCCGGCAGACGCTATTGCATTAGATGGCATGCATAGGTTATTTAGCAGTATCGAGCGTGCCGTCAAGCACGGTGATGATCGCCAATCACGTTGGAATATGATGATGGGGTCTCTGGAAGGAGCTTTGTGTTTTCAAAAGGGGATGGGTGCCGTACATGCTTGTGCCCATCCGTTGGGAGCGCTTGGTTATCACCACGGTACGCTTAACGCTATCTTGCTGCCGCATGTTTTAAGGATGAACTTGAATGAGCTGGGGACTAAAGCAGAAAAAATTGCAGAATATTGCTCGGCTGCTCAAGTGTCAGTCATCCCTGAAAAAATCACTCAGCTGATTGTTTCCCTGGGCATTCCAACGAGACTTAGAGATCTGGGACTGATGCGAGATGACTTGAATGGCATTGCTTGCGCCGCAATGTTGGACAATGCAAACAAGACCAATCCAAGAAAAATGAATATTGAGTTATACGAGGAATTACTAGAGGCTGCATTTTAGAGCGAAGCAAACTCCATGCAGTCTGTGATGATGGCATCAATACCCATTTCCATAAGCATTTGCGCGCGTGTTTGGTTGTTGACAGTGTAAGCTAGTGCGCATAAGTCGCGTGCTTTGATCTCATCAAGCAAGCGTGTGTTGTAAAGTTTCTCATTACAAATGAGTGCTGAACATTGCATGTCTTTTGTAGCCTCGTGCCAATCTGGCGCAAGTGCATCCATGAGAAGACCGCGCGGGATCTCGGGAGCGATGCTTTGGGCACCTCGCAGTGCTTCGCGCTTAAAGGACGAGAGAAGTGGAGGCTGCCCAGACCAAAGGCGTTGAACTTCGCGTGCAACCGATTCGCCGGTTTGCGTTTCAAATCCTAGCGAAGGTTTAATTTCAATATTGAGTTGACATTGCTTGTCGAGGCAGAAACGTATGATCTCTTCGAGAGTCGGTATGGCCTCGCCTTCGAAGGATTTGCTGTGCCAGCTGCCCGCGTCTAAAAGCTTGAGCTCATTCCATGCCAGTAGATGCGCAGGTCCCGCTGCATTGGTCGTTCGATTTAACGTGTCATCATGCAGCAGGTAAACCACGCCATCCGAGCTTAGTTTGGCATCGCATTCAAACATCCTGAACCCGGATTCAAAGCCTGCCCGAAATGCGGCCATGGTATTTTCAGGCGCCTGATGACCTGCCCCTCTGTGTGCGATCCAACGAGGGTAGGACACTTAATACGTTCCCATGTAATCTTTCTTACCAATTTCTACACCATTATTGCGAAGCAAGTTGTAGGCAGTCGTGACATGAAAGAAAAACTGAGGCATGCCGTATTTCAAGGCGTAGTCCTCGGCGGACAGTTTTTTCTCTTTGGGTGTTCCCGGGCGAAGAACAACTTCTTTTACTGAACTGCTGTCGACTTGACTTGCCGAGATAGTATCGATGAGCGCTAAGGTTTTAGCGATACGCTGCTGTAATTCAGCAAAACTTTGTTCATTGTCCTCGTAGGCGGCCACCTCAATCCCTGCAAGACGCGAAGGCACGCTTTTGGCAAAGTCGCAGGCGATTTGGACTTGACGGACGAGCGGCAGCATGTCTGGAAATAAGCGCGATTGCAACAAAACAGTCGGATCAAATTTTCGGTGTTGAGCGTACTCCTCACCCTTTTTGAGTACATCACTCAGTGCGAGCAACATTTGTTTAAAAACTGGAACAGTGGCGGTGTAAAGTGAGATTGGCATGATGTCGATGTCTTTATTGAATGAGGTATAGGGCTGTGATGATTAGATAAGATTCCTGATCAGTATAAGGGTCAGTCTCACACTAATAATCGTTCAGCAGGTGGTCTGTTGGTACGAGTCTAATTGCTTGTTGACTTGGCTGAACATACAAACATCAAAAACTAACATAAATAAAACTTAGTTATTTAAAAATATTCATTAACCTTAAGGCTTGTTTGTTGGACTAAGCAATCCAAAGCTACTCAATAGCTTGGAACTTCGGTCATTCAATATCTTTAATATTTTTGAATTTTTTAATTAAGTGATTGTCTCTAGGACTTGGTTGTATCCAAATGTTAATCGTATACTGTATATATGAACAGTATATTGGCGTCTCAAGTCTCTCCAAACAAGGGAAGGCAAAATCTCACTCAAACCCCTGTCAACGTGGCGTTGGAGCCGGCTGCGGGTGACTTGCCGCTCTTGGCGCATCGGATCAGTGCCGGCTTTCCTTCGCCCGCAGCCGACTATATCGAGGTTGGGCTGGATCTGAACGACTATCTCGTGCGCAACAAGCCAGCGACGTTTTTATTCACGGTGAAAGGGGACTCGATGTCGGGTGCCAGTATCGAAGAAGGGGACAAGGTGATCGTGGATCGCGCCATGACGCCCAAGCATCGCGACATCGTCGTGGCGGTAGTGGATGGCGACTACACACTCAAACGCTTGTACAAACATCGCGGTCGTGTCGAGTTGCGTGCCGAGAATCCCGCTTATCCGCCTATCGAATTCAAGGACGGTAATGAGTTGCTCGTTTGGGGCGTGGTCGTCGGGGTCGTGCGTCGTTACGTGACGGGTGGATGAAGGCAACGGTCATGTTCGGGTCATTCAAGTCATTCACCTCGACGGCCGGCTCCGCCCACTCCGCATGCGCGCCTCAGTTCGCTCTGGTCGATGTCAATAATTTCTATGTCTCTTGTGAACGCGTCTTCAAGCCCAGATTGGAAGGCAGACCGATTGTCGTGCTGTCTAACAATGACGGCTGTGCCGTGGCACGCAGCAATGAGGTCAAGGCCTTGGGTGTCAAAATGGGTACGCCCTGGTTCAAGATGAAAGAGCTTGCGCGTGAGCAAGGCATTCTGGCGTTTTCTTCGAACTATGCACTGTATGGCGATATGAGTAATCGGGTGGTGCAGATTTTGCGTGACTTTTCACCGGACACGGAGATCTACAGCATTGACGAGTCATTTTTGCGTATCGAGACGGTTGCGCATTTGTATGGGGGAGCGCAGGCCATGGGCCAGCAGATGCGCCAGCGTGTGAAGCAATGGACAGGCTTGCCTGTCTGTGTCGGTATCGGACCCTCTAAAACTCTGGCTAAATTCGCGAATCATCTGGCTAAAAAGAATCCCGAGTTCGAGGGGGTCTGCGATTTACATGTGATTCCGCGTACGGAGCGCCTGAGATGGATGAGCTGTGTTGAGGTTGGCGAGGTCTGGGGCGTGGGCGGACGGATTGCCCGACGTCTCAATGAGATGAACATTTACACGGTACTTGATTTGCGCAATGCTTCGCCCAAGGAAATGCGCCGGCACTTTGGTGTGGTTCTTGAGCGTACCTGCAACGAGTTGCGCGGCATTTCCTGTCTCGCGCTCGACGATATCGCCGCGCCCAAACAACAGATCATGTCCTCGCGTAGTTTTGGCCGACCTGTCGAAACGATCGAGGAGTTGCGCGAGTCGATTGCAAGTTACCTGGCGCGCGCCGCTCAAAAGCTCCGCCAACAACAATCTGTGTCAGCTGCTGTCTATGTGTTTATTCAGACTAATCGGTTCAATCAGGACAAGCAATATCATGCTGGCCTGACCGTGCCACTGCATGAGCCTACCGATGACACGCTGGCGCTGACTGCCGCGGCACTGGCTGGGCTGGAGGTGATGTATCGCCCGGGGTATCGATACAAAAAAGCGGGTGTGATGCTGACGCTGTTATCGGATAAACAGGCGCGTCAAATGAGCATTTTTGATGATGCAGCCGCAGTCAATCGGTCGACCAAACTGATGCGCGCACTCGATATGATTAATCGAGACTATGGGCATGGCACGGTACGCTCGGGGGTGAGCGGTGTTGCGCAACGCTGGGCGATGCGTAATGAAAATCGTTCGCCCCGATACACTACGCGGTGGGACGAGTTGCCGATCGTGCGCTAGCGCTGACTACCGGCGTCCGCCTGCCATTTTGATGGCTTCTGGCTGTCGACGCAGAACCATCATGCTGAAGGCGCCAAATAATGGGCCGATCGCCAAGACGATGAAAGCATAGCGCCAGCCAAGCGCATCGGAGAGTTGTGCGACCAGCCAGATCGAGCCTGCTGTCAGCAGAAAACCGAGACTCGTCTGCAAAGTCAATACGGTACCGATTAAGCGAGGTTCGGCAAGCTCAGCGATGGCCGCTGAAAATTGCGCGGAGTCTGCCACAACAGTCATGCCCCAGATTGCAGCGATCACGATGACCGCGAGCGGACCGGCTTCTACTGAAAATCCGATCAGCAGCGCACAGCCGCCGCTTAAGAGTAACGCACCAACTGTCGTGAGGGTGCGTCCAATGCGATCGGCAAGGAGACCCGCTAGCAGGCAGCCAATGGCTCCGATCCCCATCACGAGAAAAGTAATCAGCGAGATGGAGGCATGGCCCAACTCGATCTGCATGCCGGATGCGGGGAGCGCCCAGACGAGAAAACTGCCAAGCCAGGCCCACATCGCATAGAGTTCCCACATATGACCGAGATACCCGCCTTGTGCCAATAGAATCGGTTTGTTGCGCAAGAGTGCTTGAAGGTCTGACCAGCGGAATGTCATGGATTTTGCGTGTTTGGGACCCAGTCGAACGATGTGGATAGCAAGCGCAGCTGTCAGTGCGCAACCGCTTGCGAGGGTGACCGGTATTTTCCAGCCAATGCTGACAAATGCATAAAAAAGGTGGGGCATCGCAGAGCCAAGGGTTACGGCGCCGACGAGGGCGCCCATCAGTAATCCCATGTTGCCGGTTGACCAGCCTGCGGCGAGTTTCATGCCGACTGGATAAATGCCCGCCATGCACATTCCTGTGGCAAACCTCAGCAATGGGGCGGCCGGATGATCAAAACCGCAGAGCAATAGCGCACCATTAAAGAGCGCGCCCAATACCGCTGCAGTGGAAAATAGCGCGCGGGAATCGAAGCGATCGGCTAGGCCCCATCCCGCGCTCGCGAGAGTGCCCGCGACAAATCCAATCTGAACGGCGGAGGTGAGGGCGGCCGCGGCATCGGTGGAGAGCTGATTGGCGTCCAGCAGACTCGGCACTGCTGCGGAGGCGGAAAACCATAAGGCCATCGCCGCAATCTGGCACATGATAATTAGCAGGATGGATAAGCGACGACCGCTCTCATCCGGGGATGGTGGGATCGGGAGGGATGGTTCGCCGGCGATGTCGCTTTCGCGCATGGATGCCCAACCTATTTAAAGAGGCTATTACCCGGATTTCTTTGATTTTATCTTTTATTCAGCATCAAAATATCAGCGCTGCTTCACTTACACTAGCGCACTATGGCGACAAAACTCAGTAGTCTGACCCGCTGGTTGCGGGAGTATCGGGTGCTTTCCCGTTACAAAACACAGTGGTTCTTGGCGGGACTGTTTCTGCTTTTGGCGGCCGCTGCCACGTTAGCCGTACCACTCGCGTTTCGCGATCTGGTTGATACGGGTTTGACGAGCGATGCGATTGATTTGAAGTTCATCAACTTGCTGCTCCTGGCTGTCGCGTTGGCATTGATGACGGCAAGCCGGTTCTACGTCATGTCCTGGCTCGGCGAGCGTGTCGTGGCAGATATTCGCCAGCGCGTCTTTGAAAATGTCTTGCGTCAGAGCCCGGCTTATTTTGAAACGCTACAAACAGGCGAAGTGCTGTCGCGACTGACAAGCGATACGACGCTCGTACAGACTTTGGTGGGGTCCAGTATCTCGATTGCCTTACGCAGTCTTGTCATGTTGCTCGGTGGGATGACCATGATGCTGGTCACGAGCGCCTGGTTGGCCGGCGTGATGATTGCCTTGCTATTGGTGATCGTATTACCGCTTTGGGCCTTGGGGCGAAAGGTTCGCAAGATGTCACGGACCAGCCAGGATAAAGTCGCTGACACGAGTGCCATGGCGGGCGAGGTCCTGAACGCGATCACGACTGTGCAGGCATTTGTGCGCGAACCTTATGAACAAAAACGTTTTGATTCGGCTGTGGAAAGAGCCTTCGCCGAAGCCAAGAAACGTATCCAAATGCGCTCGGTATTGACTGCCACCGCTATTTTGATGGCTTTTGCTGTGATTGTGTTCGTCCTGTGGATCGGCGCCCGTCAGGTCACTGCTGGTGCGATTTCACTGGGTGAGCTGACTCAGTTTGTGTTGTACGCAGTGCTGATCGCGGGCTCGATCGGCGCTTTGTCAGAGACATGGGGTGATCTGCAACGTGCGGCTGGCGCCACGGAAAGACTGGTGGAGTTGATGCAGGCTAAGCCTGCGCTCGACTTTGACGTCCATAATTTGGGCGTATCCACTCAAGCATCAGAGCCGCAACGGTCTCAGTCAGCGCTACGCAACCACGCCGAACAAGCTGATGCGATTCAGTTCAAGGATGTCACGTTTGCGTATCCGTCGCGACCAGATTTTCTGGCGATGAATCATCTCTCCTTTTCTGTACCGCAAGGTGCACGCTATGCGCTGGTAGGTCCTTCGGGCGCAGGAAAAAGTACTTTGTTTGCGATGTTGTTGCGCTTTTACCAGCCCACGGACGGGCATATCCAGATATTTGGTCGTGAGATTGAACAGTGGCCAGTGAGCGAACTGCGAAACCAGATTGGGATCGTTCCACAAGAGCCAGTGATTTTTGCTTCTAGTGCGATGGAAAATATCCGTTATGGCAGACTGGACGCGACAGACCAAGAGGTCATCGCTGCCGCCAAGACGGCACATGCTGATGGATTCATTTCTGCCTTGCCTCAAGGATATGACAGTTTCTTGGGTGAACGCGGCGTGCGTTTGTCAGGCGGGCAGAAACAACGGATTTCTATTGCGCGTGCTATTTTAAAAAATCCCCCGATCCTTTTGCTGGACGAGGCGACAAGTGCTCTGGACGCAGAGTCTGAGCGCGAAGTTCAACTTGCCTTGGACAGTGTGTTGCCTGGCAGGACATCTCTAACGATTGCTCACCGTTTGGCGACTGTCTTGAGGGCCGATCAAATTATCGTGATGGAGCACGGTAAAGTTGTCGAGCGAGGTAGGCATGAGGAGTTGATCACCCAAGGCGGACTCTATGCACGCTTGGCTAGGCTACAGTTTGCATAAAGGCCTAACTTGAACTCTCTGAGCCTGACTAATCATGTAGAGATCAAGGGGCGGATGTTCAAGGGTCGCCCGGTGATTTTGTACAAATAACTTTATTGAAGCGAGGGCCTAATGTCTATAAATCCACTTATTCCGCCGGTGCTGAAAGATTTGAGTTTTCCGGTGATTGCTTCCCCGATGTTTACAGTTAGTTATCCAGAGCTAGTATTGGCGCAATGCAAGGCGGGGATTGTCGGTTCATTTCCCGCACTGAATGCAAGAGAGCCGAAGTTGCTCGACGAGTGGCTTTATCAGATCGCTGAGGACTTGAAAAATTATAAGAATCTGAATCCTCATTCGAAGATTGGTCCAGTTGCAGTGAATCAGATTTCACATCAATCCAATGTTCGCCTGTTACAAGATGTTGAAACCTGTGTGCGCCACCAAGTTCCCGTTATCATCACATCGCTTCGCGCACCGGTAAAAGAAGTCATTGACGCGGTACATAGTTACGGTGGCATCATTCTCCATGACGTGATCAATATCAGACATGCCGAAAAGGCTCTGGAATCAGGGGTGGATGGTTTGATCGCTGTTGCTGCTGGCGCAGGTGGTCATGGTGGAACTTTGTCGCCCTTTGCCTTGATAGGTGAAATCAGACGGTTTTTCCAAGGGCCTTTAGCCTTGTCTGGTTCAATTGCAACCGGTCAGGCAGTACTCTCTGCTTTAGCGATGGGAGCAGACTTTGCCTATGTGGGGACGCGCTTTATTGCAAGTAAAGAAGCAAATGCGAGCGATCTCTACAAGCAATCAATTTTGAATTCCTCTGCGGCTGATATTATTTACAGTAATCATTTTTCGGGCGTGCACGGAAACTATCTTCGCGAAAGTATCGTTCGCGCGGGTCTCGATCCTGATAATTTGCCTGTGGCTGATAAAAACAAGATGAGTTTTTCAGATGGTCGTTCCAAGGCTAAGGCCTGGAAGGACATTTGGGGGGCGGGCCAAGGGGTTGGACAAATCGACACACTTCTCAGTGTTCAGGAGATTGTGAATCGAATGCGCATCGAATATGAACAAAGCCTAAGAGCGTTGAACTAAGCGCGAAGCCTTCTCTGATAAAATCAAGTGCGTTTTGATAAGAATTTTTCGCGCGTCGATCTTTCAAGTAAGGCTCTACTTTCATGATTCAAGTCACCCCTGTCATTCTCTGTGGCGGTTCTGGCACGAGACTGTGGCCACTCTCTCGCGGCGGTTTTCCCAAACAGTTTTTATGCCTGACAGGAGACAACAGCTTATTTCAGCAGACAGCTGAAAGAATGCAGGGGCTAGGCAGCCGCACAGAGCAGGCCAGCGCGCCCTTGATTGTCTGCAATGAAGAGCATCGCTTTCTGGCTCAGGAGCAGCTGCGTGAGTCCGGTGTGACGGGCGCCAGATACCTGCTCGAGCCGATCGGACGCAATACCGCACCGGCCTTGACCCTGGCTGCCTTGGCTGCACTCGAGGGTGGTGCGGATCCAATTTTGGCAGTGACCCCTGCGGATCAGGCCGTCTCAGATGTGGCTGCTTTTACTCAAGCAATGAATGCTGCGATTGCCGAGGCAGTCCATGACAGCATCGTCATCTTGGGCATCCAGCCCGATCGGCCTGAAACGGGTTACGGCTATATCAAGACAGGTCTTGCGGGGACTTCGAATACCGTCATATCGACTGTCGAGCGTTTCGTGGAAAAGCCTGATCTCGAAACAGCGCAAGCTTACATAAACGAAGGCTGTTATTTCTGGAATGCGGGGATCTTTGTTTTAAAAGCCTCAGTATGGCTAAAGGCGATGGAGGCTTTTCAGCCCGAGATGCTGACCAAGATCAAGCATGCATGGCAGGCGCGTCAAGCAGATAGTCAGTTCTTGCGTCCAGGCAAGGCGGAGTTTGAACAAGTGCCCGGAGAGTCGATTGACTATGCCGTCATGGAGCGCTGTCCCGGCAGTCCCTTTGCCACCAAAATGGTGAGCCTGAATGCCGGCTGGAGTGATTTGGGTGCCTGGGATGCGGTGTGGAACGTTCAGGAAAAAGACGCCTCCGGTAACTCCCACAAGGGTGATGTGATCTCCAAGGATTGTCGCGATACGTTTGTGCATGCCTCCAGTCGTCTGGTGAGCTTGGTCGGGGTACAAAACCTTGTGGTCATTGAGACAGCAGATGCCATCCTTGTCGCGGATAAGTCGCGCGGCCAGGATGTTAAGCACATCGTCGAGGCGCTCAATAAACAGAGCCGCCAAGAACAAAATTTACATCGCAAAGTCTACCGTCCCTGGGGCTGGTATGACAGTATCGACGGTGGCGGGCGCTTCAAGGTCAAGCGTATCCTTGTCAATCCCAAGGCCAGTCTGAGCCTGCAGATGCATCATCACCGCGCCGAGCACTGGGTCGTAGTTTCAGGCACCGCTGAAATCACCAATGGTGATAAGACGACCATCTTGACTGAAAACCAGTCGACTTACATTCCTCTCGGACAAACGCACCGTCTGTCCAATCCAGGCACGATTCCCCTTGAAATCATTGAGGTGCAGTCTGGTAGCTATCTGGGTGAGGACGACATCGTGCGCTTCGAGGACCAGTACGGACGCACTGTTTAGTGATCCATGCAGCCTAATTATTTTTGTGCGGTTTTTTTTGCTTTTCTTTAAAAAATTTACCCATATAAAGTTCTGGTTCGCCAGTTCTAAAAGCTGAAGCAAACTCATCGATACTCTTTTGAATAGAGGTATCGAGAGGCTCGTCTTCCCACTCGCGCATCATGCGTTTTTGTTGCGCCAGAACATTGGGGCCGAGCTCGGCGAGTCCATTTGCGAGATGAGCAATCTCAACATCAAGCTGCTCCATTGGGACGACTTTATCAAGCAGACCCCAGGAGTGTCCTTGCTCGGCATCGATGATTTCACCAGTCAGGAGCAACCAGTTGGCACGGGCTTTGCCGATCAAACGCGGCAAGAGAGCGGCGTGAATGACAGACGGAATTCCAACCTTGACCTCGGGCATCCCAAGACGCGCAGCGGTTGAACCAATACGCAGATCGCAACAAAGGGCAAACTCCAAGCCGCCACCAAGCGTCCAGCCCGGTACGCGCGCAATGACAGGGACGGATATTTGCCTGACAGTTTCGCAAAGCTGCCGCAACTTATTGATAAACACGGACGCGCTGTGTTGATTCAATCCAGACATTTCTTTAATGTCTGCTCCTCCGATAAATGCTTTGTCACCTTGACCGCGAATGACTAACACGCGAATATCCTTGCGTGTCTCCACCCAGACGAGTGCCTCCTGGATGCTAGCGATGGCAGGTGAGCCTAAAATATTCAAACTTCCTGCGTGCTGAATGCAAAGCGTTGCAACAGCGTTTTCTGAAATTAAGACGGTCGCGTATTCGTTTTCAAAATTCATCTTGTCTCTTCAAGTTGTTATTTGATATTTGTTGCTGACTTAAGTATTCAATCGCTACATTACACCAGGTGCAGCAGCCATCCCGCTATACCGCCTGCAATGACGACGAGCCAAGGTGGTAGCTTCCAGAACATGAGTGCGACAAAGGCGATGAGTGCCAGCCCGAAGTCTTGTGGGCTCAGGATCGCGCTTGTCCAGACTGGTTGATAGAGGGCTGCAAGGAGCAATCCCACCACCGAGGCATTGATACCGGCTAACGCAGCTTGCGTGCGCAAATTTTGGCGCATTTGCTCCCAAAAAGGCAGGGCGCCAACAACTAATAGAAAAGAGGGGATGAAAATTGCGATCAACGCGATCATTCCGCCAAGCCAGCCGTTCGGTTCTGAAGTCATTGACGCGCCCAGAAAGGCGGCGAACGTGAAGAGTGGTCCTGGCATCGCTTGGGTCGCGCCATAACCCGCAAGAAACACCTGCTCGTCCACCCATCCAGTTGGTACCACTTCTGACTGAAGCAACGGCAGGACGACATGCCCACCGCCAAAGACGAGAGAGCCCGCGCGATAAAAGGCGTCGACGATGGCGAGGGTTTGATTGGGGAAAGCTTCAGCAGCAAGGGGTAAGCCAATGAGTAAAACGAAAAAGACGCCTAGCCACATCGAGCCGGTTTTGCGTGAGATGTGGATGGGAAGTGGATCGTGCGCAGCAAGTTGAGCAGGATTAAACAATACAATGCCGGCAATCCCTGCAAGGATAATGACACCCACTTGTGACCAGACCGACGGAACAAGCAGAACAGCGCAGGTTGCGAGCATCATGATAGTGATGCGTGCCGAGTCGGTACAAAGACTGCGCGCCATGCCCCATACTGCCTGGGCGACGACGGCGACAGCAACTATTTTCAAACCTTGCAGCGCACCGACGGGAAAAGTGTTGCCCATTGATGAGATCCCGATGGCAAACAGAATAAGAATGAAAGCAGAGGGCAAGGTAAAGCCCATCCAGGCCGCCAGAGCACCTGAATACCCCGCTCTGGAAAATCCGAGCGCAATGCCAACCTGGCTACTGGCTGGGCCTGGCAGGAATTGACACAGTGCAACGAGATCGGCGTAGCTGCGGTCGCTTAACCACTGGCGACGCACAACGAACTCATCCCTAAAATATCCAAGATGCGCGACGGGCCCTCCAAAGGACGTCAAGCCCAAGCGTAAGAAAATTAAAAAGATGATCCAGGGATTGCACTGCTGTGCAGGGGTGGCCGTAGTCATGGTCTCTTGAGTGCTTAAAATGTGTAAGTGATTATGCCTCAGACGAGGCCGTGCGACGATTGCTTTGTGCCAACGTGTTAAGGTTTGAATCAATTTTTGTGCGTTGCACGGAGTAAGCATGGCTGATCGTACCCCGCGTTTTTATAATACTTTTGACCTCGATCCTTCCGCGGTGGTCAGAGAGCTCGAATCAGGGTTGATGGCAGCCAGTGCGCATTGCTCTCCTAAATATTTTTACAACGCATTAGGATCAACGCTATTTGAGGCGATTACCCATCTGCCTGAGTATTATCCAACGTGCACCGAAGCTGCAATTTTTAAAGAACACGCGCACGCGATTCATCATCACATACCGGATCATGCCGCTTGGATTGATTTGGGGGCTGGTAGTTGTCAAAAAGCGGCCAGCCTGTTTGCAGGTACGCCTCCGGGCGTTTATGTGGCCGTCGATATTTCGCTCGATTACCTGAAAGACACCTTGCTGAATCTTCAGCGCATATATCCCGCAGTGGACATGGTGGGAGTGGGTATGGATTTTTCCTCCTCGCTTGATTTCCCTGCGGCGCTTTCAGAGGATTTCAACAAGCGCCCGGTCTTCGCTTTTTATCCAGGCTCAAGTCTGGGTAATTTCACCCCTTCTGAAGCGCTTGAGTTTCTGGGTCGAATAGCCAAGCTCTGCAAAGCCGGACAGTCAGGATCGGGTCTGCTGATCGGGATTGATCTGGTGAAGTCGACAGAGGTGCTTGAACGTGCTTACGATGATGATCTTGGTGTCACTGCCGCGTTTAATCTCAATATTTTGAGGCATATCAATAGTTTGTTGGGGACAGATTTTGATGTGCGTGAATGGCGACACAAGGCTTTGTTCAATGTGGCTGAGTCACGTATTGAAATGCATCTGCTTGCACGTCATGCGTTGACAGTGCGCTGGGGACATCACGCGCGAAACTTTGAGTCGGGCGAGGCGATCCATACAGAGAATTCCTATAAATGGACTCTCCCAAGCTTCAAGCAGCTTTTGACGCAAGCCGGTTTTACTCATACTCAACATTGGACTGATACCGCTGAACAATATGCTTTATTTTGGGCGAGTTGATATCCGTCAGCGGCACACCCGAAATCCCGCGTAAATATCGCAGCGATCAGGTGTGAAAAAATTTCTGTAGTTCAAGTTGCGTAAATACGGATGCGTGACCCAGGCTGCACCTCGAAGGACTTTGCGTGAACCAAACCAGGGTGCGGAATATTCTGCATAAGGGTGTGGGGTAAAGCCTTCAAAAGGCGTGAATGCATCCTCCGTCCACTCCCATACCTCACCCCAAACGAAATCAGCCTGCGTGCGTGCGGCCATATCCCATTGCGCTTCGGTCGGGAGTCTGCATTGTGCCCAGCGGCAGTAAGCTTGCGCATCATCCCAAGAGATGTGGGTGGCACAGCTTTCGGGTTGGATCGGTTGCCACGTGCCAAAGATCCGGATTTCAAAGGGCAATACGCCGCGTGACGATGCGGCAGGCCGGACATAAGGGGGCAGACGATGTCCCGTAGCCTGAACGAACTCGAGATACTCTGCCCAGGTTACAGGATGGAGTGCGATTGTGAACGGCTCAAGAGAAGTATGCCGCTGACCGATTTCGTTATCAAAGCAAAAATATTGGCCTGCCAATTGGGACCAGTAGGTACCCATTGACCAAGAGCCCCCAGGTAGATGTCTGACGCCCGAATGTCTCTGTCCAGAGGGGCGCTCTGACCAGGTCACCTCAAAAGGGATCTCAAGGGCTTGAGCCATATAGCTGCTTGCCTCCAGATGCATGGCTTCATGCTGCAGTGCAAGCCAGTAAAAGTACAAGGCAGGGGAGCCATCTGCTTCACTGGAAAGGTGTTTCAATGTGTCTTGCAGAGTCTGGTCAAGGTAGGCTAAACAAGCAGAGGTTTGAAGGAGCGGGAGTTCCCACCGCAGGTCGTGATCTACGCGTGTGCTGTCGTACCAGGCGTCCGCCAAGTCGAGCACTGAAGGCAGGCGAGGGTGGGTCAAGTCCTGTTTGATCCCGAACGCGCGCTGTTGATTGCGAGCCACCCAATATTCTTGAAACCAGGCAAGATGGCCCAGCTCCCAAAGCGGCGGATTAAACTCGTCTTTCCGAGGAACAATCAGTGCACCTGCACGCTGATAGTGGGCAAACGCCTCAAGAGTATGGGTGCGAAGTGCTTTAAGCCCTTGACCCAGCATGTTTACTTCAGCTCGTCGCATGATTATTGGTAACCTTGAATAATGTCTATTTTACCCAAGCACCCACATCTGAGTGTTGTGATTATCAGTCCTGCCCTGGCTGCAGCCAATAATGGCAATTGGCAGACCGCTCAGCGCTATGCGTGCATGTTGCGGTCCTTTTGTCGGGTGAGGATCGCGCAGCAATGGGATGGTCATGCGCAGGATCAGGTCATGATCGCCCTGCATGCGCGCCGAAGTCACTCTTCGATTGCCGACTGGCATGCGCGCCATGGGTCGCATGGTTTAGTCGTCGTACTGACCGGAACGGATCTCTACCGCGACATACAGAGCGATCATGATGCGCAACAATCGCTGAGATGGGCGCATACTCTTGTCGTGTTGCAGAGCGAGGGCGTGCAAGCAGTCCCTGAAGTGTTCAGACCGAAAACGGTTGTCGCTTTTCAGTCAACCACGACCCGACAGACTTTGGCCAAAACAGACCGTCATCTCCGTGCCATCATGGTGGGACATTTGCGGGCTGAAAAAGCGCCCCGAACTTTTTTCAAGCTTGCAAAACTGCTCAATGAACATGGGGATATCCATTTGCAGCATGTGGGGGGCGAGCACGATCCCGACCTCGCAAAAGAAGCCCACTCGACGGCTGCGCTGTATCCTCACTACACGTTTTTAGGTGCGCGTCCCCATGAGGCCACACGCCGTTTGATTCAGCGTGCACATGTATTGGTGCATCCCAGCGTGATGGAGGGAGGCGCACATGTCGTCATGGAGGCGATTTGTAGCGGTGTACCGGTCCTTGCTTCCTGCATCCCGGGAAATATCGGCATGCTTGGCTCGGATTACGCAGGATTTTTCCCGACTGACGATGTCGAGGCGTTGGCGAGTCTTCTTTTGCGTGTGCGTCAT
This sequence comes from Zwartia vadi, assembly GCF_030410375.1. GTDB lineage: Bacteria > Pseudomonadota > Gammaproteobacteria > Burkholderiales > Burkholderiaceae_B > Zwartia > Zwartia vadi. The sequence goes on along the minus strand of NZ_JAUHHE010000003.1, from coordinate 194,744 downwards.
GATCCTGAGTGCTATGCCCAGTTACAAAAACAATGCGCTTTGCGCGCACCTCTATTTGCGCCAGCCCGCGAGCAAGAGCGTTTGATTACAATCGTTCAACAGTCAATTTCGTCTTAAACCGCCAAGGATTTACATGAAAACAAATGAGCCACGCTTAACTTCCCTGTCACACGGTGGCGGATGTGGATGCAAAATCGCTCCGGCCGTCTTATCGGAGATTTTGAAGGGCACGCTGCAAATGCCGATCCCGAAAGAGCTAATGGTAGGGATTGCAACCGCTGATGATGCCGCGGTGTATCGTTTAAATGACGAACAGGCTTTGATCGCGACCACGGACTTCTTCATGCCGATCGTGGACGACCCACACGAGTTTGGTCGCATCGCCGCAACCAATGCGATCAGTGATGTGTATGCGATGGGGGGCCGTCCGATTTTGGCTTTGGCTCTGGTGGGGATGCCAATCAACGTTCTATCGACCGAGACGATCGGTAAAGTGCTTGAAGGCGGAGCATCCGTTTGTCGGGCTGCAGGGATTCCGATTGCGGGTGGCCACACCATCGACTCTGTCGAAGCGATTTATGGTCTGGTGGTTTTAGGGCTCGTGCATCCTGATCGGGTCAAGCGCAACGATGGTGCTCGTAAAGGTGACGTCATGATTTTAGGCAAGCCTGTTGGTGTGGGGATCTTATCCGCAGCATTGAAAAAAGAGGCTTTGGATGCCGAGGGTTATGCCTCGATGCTGCACAACACGACAAAATTAAATACGCCTGGACCAGAGCTTGCCGAGTTAGCGGGCGTTCATGCCTTGACGGACGTCACGGGATTCGGTTTGGCCGGTCACGCGCTTGAAATCGCCCGTGGTGCGGATTTGACGGCTCAAGTGAACTGGTCGGCTGTGCCGCTGTTGCCAGGTGTCGTGGATTTGATCAAGGCAGGGATGGTGACAGGTGCTTCAGGTCGAAACTGGGAAGGCTATGGCAAAGACGTCAGCCTTGCAGCCAATTTACCCGCCGAGTGTAAAACCTTGCTGACTGATCCACAGACCAGTGGTGGCTTGTTGGTGTGCTGTGCGCCGGATGCGGTACAGGACGTCTTGGCCATTTTCAAAAAGCATGATTTTGGTCATGCCAGCGTCATTGGTGAGATCACTGACAAGCAGGCTGCGCGTCTCGTGGTGAACTAAGCGTGATCTGGCGATTCCTGCGCAAGGGACTGCTTGGCGTCCTCTGTGTGCTGTGCACGCAGATGGCGATGGCAGCGCCCTTTGTGGTGGGATCCAAACGGTTCACTGAATCGTTTATTTTGGGTGAAATCATTGCGCAAACAGTGCGTGACGCAGGTGTCACCACGGTGCAGCTCAAATCCGGCATGGGCAACACCAGTATTTTGCTCGCGGCGCTTAGAAGCGGCGAGATTGACGTTTACCCGGAATACACCGGCACCATCGCTCGTGAGATTCTCAAGTCAGAGCAGCCACTCTCACTTGAGGAAATAAATGCCAAGCTTTTGCCGATGGGCTTGCGTGCAGGCGTATTGCTTGGTTTCAATAACTCCTATGTGTTGGCAATGCGTAGTGATCTTGCCGGCTCGCTGAACATCAAGTCCATATCGGATTTGAGCAGACACCCCACGCTCGTGTTGGGACTCTCGCACGAGTTCATTGGGCGTGCGGATGGCTGGCGTGGTTTGTCGCAAGCTTACGGTCTCGGGGCGCTTAAACCGCGTGGCTTGGACCACGGCCTAGCCTATGAGGCGATCGCTGCCAAAAAAATAGACTTGGTTGATGCCTACAGAACAGACTCAAAACTTTCGCGTTACGCGCTGACTGCGCTAGAGGATGATCGTCATTTTTTCCCGGGCTATGAGGCGCTCTTGTTGTTTAGAGCAGATGTGCCGGAGCGCTTTCCTGTTGCGTGGCAAGCGCTTCAAACACTTGAGCAATCGATTTCACAGAGCACCATGCTTGCGCTCAATACGCGAGCCGAGATTGATCAACAGAGCTTTCCCGCGATCGCGAAACAGTTTTTAACAGAGCGTGCATCTGGTGTAGCAGGCGCAGAGAATGTGCGTGATCCGTCGCAAGCAAATGACCGAGACAGCTTCATGACGGTTTTGTTTGGTCCTGATTTTTTACGCCTGACTCTTCAACATTTGTTCCTCGTTCTAAGTGCTCTGGCCTTTGCCTGCCTGATGGGTGTGCCACTCGGCGTATTCTGTTTTTATGCGCCAAGGCTGGGTCAGCTTGTGTTGGCTGTAACAAGCGTCATGCAGACGATCCCATCGCTGGCTGTGCTCGCTTTCTTAATCACGTTGTTAGGCACGATCGGGACGCTCCCTGCAATTGTGGCCTTGTTTTTATATGCTTTATTACCGATTGTCCAAAGCACACACGCAGGATTCAAGGAAATCCCGTTCTCCATGCGCCAAGCCGCGACTGCGCTTGGGTTGACTGCCCTGCAGCGACTCTGGTTAGTGGAGCTGCCTTTGGCGCGAGGGGTGATTTTGTCGGGCATCAAAATTTCCGCCGTGTTGTGCGTGGGGACCGCGACGATTGCGGCCTTTATTGGCGCGGGAGGTTTTGGTGAGCGGATTGTCCAGGGGCTTGCTCTGAACAACACACAGTTGTTGCTTGCGGGCGCCATTCCTGCCGCTGCCTTGGCGATGCTCATGCAAGGCGCATTTTTTCTCTTGGAAAAATACTGGACACCGCAGCGCGGTCATACGCATTAATCGCATGAGTCTATCGCCAGTTTGCGCTGTCCCGTTTGAGCGGACCAGCGCCAACGGACCAACGCATCGCTATGTCAGAGACAGTGACAGGCCATTTGAGGCGGTGAGCGGGTCCCCAAGCTGTGTGTTCAATCGTTTGACTAATGTCATCAGGTGTTTCGGGTGCGAGTCTTGGACGGTTCAGGCCCGAGGGATCCCGCGTTGTCATGAGCAGTGTGCCGGTGCGCGCGAGCGAGCAGCGTGCGATTGTGCCTTTACCTGTCTTGACTCGGTGTTCCAGGCCGCGTAGCGCAGCGGTCGCGAGCAAATATCCGGTTGCATGATCGAGCGCCTGAACAGGCAGAGGTTCGGGGCGCGCGCTCTGCGCAAGTTGCTGTCCAGCTTGTGCGATACCGATACTCATCTGTACAAGACTGTCAAAGCCGCGTCGGTTTGCCCATGGTCCGGTAAAGCCATACGCATCGAGCGAAACATCCACCAGTCCGGGCCTGATCCGCTGACGGGCCTCGGCATCCAGTCCCATGTTCGCCAGGGCATCGCTGCGATAACCGTGAACGAGGATATCCGCCTCGCTCAGCAGTTTGAGCCAGTGGACACGCTGGTCAGCCTGACGCAGATCGAGCTCGGCGCAGTGCTTGCCAAGAGTCATTTCTGGCGCATTCGATTCATCCCACATGGGCGCGTCCACACGCAGGACTTCCGCACCGAGTCCTGCCAGCATGCGTGTGGCGGTCGGACCCGCCAATACCCGCGTCATGTCGAGCACTTTGAGGCCCTGAAGGGGTTGCCCGGGAGCGGGTGTCCATGTTTGATTCTTGCCATGCAAACCATCGGCCCAGTTGATCAGTGCCTCCTTTTGTAGCGCCTGGCCTTGAGGATGTCGCACCCATTGTTCTGCGGACATCATGGTCGCGGCGCACCCACCTTCGGCCAGTACACGCGCTTCGAGTTCGTCTCTCCTCCATGTCGATACGGCTTGCGCCATGGCTTCAGGGTTAGGGGGGCACTTTAATACCCTCAACGCAGCGTCCAGGTGATGGGATGCATTGGTATGTAAGCGCAGCCAACCGTCCTGAGCCAGATAGTCAGTCGCAGGGACCTCTTTTGGTTTGGGGAGCTGCCACCCAAGGGGCCTCAGTGTGCTGGCAAACCAAAACGAAGCGAGCCGTTGATCAACCTCAACGCACAAGGATGAATCTGCGGCGAGTCCGTTCGCATGGCGAAGGGTCTCAAGCAATGAGGCGGCTGCAAGTCCGGCAGCTCCCATTGAAGCAGACGCCAGCTCTGTGACGGCAAAAAAAGAGGGCAGACACCCCTGGCCGGTGAAGCTTACGTTCGCCGTCTGTTGGCTGGCTCCATTCGCAGCATGCCAGATTGTTTCTAACAAGCTGCGACAGAGTGTGTATGGTTGCGGTTGCAGGTGTGGGTGTGAATTCGATTGAGTAAGCATGGCGATTTATTTAATCACATACCAAAACCTTAAAACCTAAGAATATTGCTCGCATTAAAGCTTTAAAAAAGAGGAGTCGCCACGACTGGTAAAAAACTGATATAATTTTCGTCTTTGCAGCGCCCGTAGCTCAGTTGGATAGAGTACTTGGCTACGAACCAAGGGGTCGTGGGTTCGAATCCTGCCGGGCGCGCCAATAAAATCAGGGGCTTACAGTTTAAATACTGTAAGCCCCTGTCCATTTTGGCAGCCACTCCCTTTTCAAGTTGGGTGCAAATATAAGTTAGTTGCTGACACGTTCAAAGCTTTTCAGGTAAAGCGCTGAAATAACCAAGCTTTTTCACCATATTCCAAAAGGTGTACACGGCTTGCGTTGATTTAAAGATTAGCAGTATCATCAACATATGGTTACTGAATCAAAACACTCTCTTACGTATCTGCGTTTCCTGAACCTTGTTCATGCGATCAAGCAGATCCCCACGTTTCCAGCGATGGATCCTGTCGAAGAGCGACTGCTCGCCATGCTTGGTGTCAACTGGCACAATGGTAAAAAAGTCAGCGTGCTTGAAGCGATGGGATTGTCGACTGAAATTTCCGCAACGACTGCGCATCGCCGGCTCAAAACCTTGCGAAAAAAAGGCATGATCGATCTCGACACCGACAAGGTAGACAGTCGCGTTAAATACGTCGTCCCGACAGCCCTTGCGGAGCAGTATTTTGTGACGCTTGGTCAGGCGATTGATAAGGCTCACATACCGGGTTGATTGAATGCTTTTACCGCCTTCTGGCGCTGCAAGGCCGCAAACTTCCACTCATCATCGCCTCGGTATCTGGGCGATGATTTTGTTTGTGCTCGCTGTGGCTGTGTCTTGGCTTGTGCTCTACGAACTAAACACATTCCTGTTCGCGGATATTCATATGACCAGCTTCATCAGCTGGATTTTTTTGCCCGCAGCGATTCGTATGCTTGCTGTAATGATTGGGGGATGGGCAGGCGCGCTGGGTTTGTTCTTGGGTGCGGTGTTCACCAACCTTGAATTGCTTGAATACGAGCCCTTCAATGTTTTGATGATTGCAGCCTTATCCGCGCTGGGGCCTTTGTTTGCTGTGTACCTTTGTACGCGCTGGCTCAAGCTGCCTGATGATTTAGCCGGTTTGCAGCGTTCACAGTTGTTGGTGTTTGCGGTTGCTGGCGCGGTGTTTAATGTATTTCCCCATAATCTTTATTTCTACATGACGGGTTTGTCCTTCGACGCTTGGTCCGGCATATTGCCGATGTTTGTTGGCGATCTAGCCGGCACTCTGATTGTGCTGTATCTGGCGAGTTTTTTTATAAGACTGTTTGCCAACAAGAGCACAGACATCAAGCGGGTTTGAGTTTTAAGTACTCAAACCCAACCCTGTCGCCAATTTTCTTGATGTTTCAAATCGCGCCATGTGATTTTGATTTGACGTCCCGTCATGGCGGCTTCAAGAATGACCTCCACGACAGGCTCATCGAGCTGTTCCGGTTGGATCACTTTCGTCACCCAAAAATGCTTTTCCTTGTGCGTGGGCTTGACTGCAGTCCATTTGCTAAGCAAAAGCTTTTTTGGATGAACGTGATTTTTGGCAGCGACCGATTCACTTTTCAATGGTGATATTGCCGTCGGTGATCACTTTGTTCCAGATTTCGCTTTCTTGTGCCATCTTTTTAGCAAAATCAGCTGAACTGCCGCCGCCTGGATCAAAACCAAGTTTGGCGAGCTGCGCCAAGACCTTCGGATCTTTCAGTGATTGATTCAAAGCTTGGTTGAGTTTGTTTAGAACAGGTTCTTTCATACCAGCAGGACCAAATACCCCAAACCAGGTGAGTGACTCGTAGCCCGGGACAAAGTTCGAGAGTGGCGGAATGTTTGGAGCGACTGAGGAGGCTGTTCCAGAAGTAACAGCCAGCGCACGCACTTTGCCATCGCGAATATGTGGCAAAGAAACGGAGATTGAATCGAACATCATGTCCAAGCGGCCTGCCATCAAGTCGGGCATCGCCAAGGCAGTGCCTTTATATGGGACGTGTGTCATTTTTGTCCCGGTCATCGCCAGAAAACGTTCAGCTGACAAGTGAGGGATACCGCCCGTACCGGCAGAGCCGAAATTCAACTTACCTGGATTTTTCTTGATGTAATCAATGAGCTCAGGCATGGTTTGAGCAGGAGATGAAAGCGGCACCACGACGACTTGGGGGGATGACGCCAGGAACATGATTGGCGTGAAGTCTTTGGTGGGCGAATAAGGCATTTTGGGGTTGAGCAGCGGTCCAATCGTATGCGTGCTCGATGTTGCAATCAAAATGGTGTAGCCGTCGGGAGCCGCGCGTGCGACCATTTCTGAGCCAATGACACCAGCGGCCCCTGCGCGATTTTCAACCACGACGCTTTGACCCAGTTCCGCGCCAAGTTGTTGAGCGACAACGCGTGAGACCAAGTCAGTGGCACCACCCGCCGGGAAGGGGACGATCAGCTTGATGGGCTTGGTTGGATAGGTGCCTTGCGCGAAGGCGGTCGGTGCGCTCAGGCAGGCGAGTGCGCAGAGGCCTGCAAGGAGTGCGTGACGTCTGGTTTTCATGAATAAATCTCCAATGCAATGAGTCGAGAACAAAATTTTAAAGCAGTCGTACCTAGACCGATAGAGAATACTCTTTGACGGTGAGCGTTTGAGCAAGCTCTCGGGGCACCTCGACAGGCATGTCCATCATCCAGAAAGACAAGCCTTTTCCATGCGTATCCAGATTGAGGGCATCATTGACGCCACCATCCAGAATGCCTTCAAGGACGAAGTTCAGCGCCAGAAGCTTTGGTAAAACATAGCGCGTCACCCGGGTGGGGTGTCGGTAGCCAAACCACTGTGCCACTTTTGTTTCCGTTGCTTGGGCGACCAAGACATCAAAACAGGCTTGATTCCAGGCGATCACGCTGATGTTTGAGGTGTTGCCTTTGTCACCTGCACGCCCATGGGCAAGTTGATAAAGGGGTAGCTCAACGGCTGTTTGATTAATCTTTGCATTCATGGACGCTGCTCCTCGACAAAGTGATAGCCACACGGGACGGACTCACGCGGGATCGTGCAGGACAATGTGTCGAGTCGGGGTCTGAGAGACGTCCGTACGCCACCCCCACCAGCAGGCCCGCAGCAATAAAGCGAAGTGACTTCGCGAAGGATTTTTTCTGCAATCGCTTTGTCTTTATGTACTCCGGCGACACGCAGGCGAACATCGCGGGATTCAGGCAGTCCTTGACCCATTAATTCGCCCGCGTCATCACCAAAAATGCTGAGTGCCCCGATCAGGTCCACGCGTAAAGGCAACAAGTGTCCAATTCGCTTGCGCACGGTTTCGCCGGCAAGTGCCGCGCGTTCGCGCGCGCGAAAGCCTGCATAGGAGATCTCGGCCTCGGCCAGATAGCCATTGTCATAACATACATTTACTTTCAGTTCGGCCGGCCGCGGGTGACCCTGAATGCCTTCGATACGAATCCGGTTTTCACCTTCTTGGGTGATGGTGGCCTCGGTAATGTCGGCAGTGACGTCAGGTGTCAGATAGCGAGCGGGATCATGTACTTCGTACAAAATCTGTTCGCGACCAGTACGGTCATCCACGAGCCCACCTGTGTGGTCGGCTTTAAAAACCGAGAAGCTTCCATCTGCGCGGATTTCAGCAATAGGGAAACCGATTTGGTCCATACCCGGAACGGATTTTTGACCCGGTACACTGTAGTAGCCGCCAGACACTTGTGTGCCGCATTCGAGCATGTGCCCGGCCATTGTGCCGCAGCCCATTTTGTGCCAATCGTCCATCGCCCAGCCAAAATGCGCGATGGCGGGGCCAAGTGTGAGAGAGGGGTCAGAAACGCGCCCTGTGACCACAACATCGGCACCATCCCTGAGCGCTTGCGCAATTTCAAAGGCGCCGATGTAGGCGTTGGCACTGACGACGCGAGCGGGGTCAATATCAGTGCCCAGTTTTTTGAGTAAAAAATTCAGTTGTTCAGGTTTGGTCAGATCGTCCCCGTACACGACCGCGATGCGAGGCGCACGAAGATTTTGCTCACGCGCGAGCGCAAAAATCCTTTGTGCGGCCGCTTGAGGATTGGCCGCCCCAAAGTTACTGACGATTTGAATCTTGTGATCAAGGCAGCGTTTGAGCACGGGACCGACGAGATCGGCAAGGAGAGGCTCATAGCCCAACTTGGGATCTTTGCGTTTTTCAATTTGTGCCAACGCAAGGGTTCGTTCAGCGAGAGTTTCAAAGTTTAAAACGCCGCCACCCAGCTTGATGAGGGTGTCGACGACAGGGCCGGCGCCATCTGTCCGGTCTCCTGAAAACCCTGTCGCGCAGCCAACGTATAGTGGCCGCTGAGAGGGTTGAGATGTGTGTGGAGTACTCATTTATTCGCCTGATTAGTGAGGGTGACGCCAGCAATCACAATCGCTCCGCCTATGATCATTGAAAGGTAGATTGGCTCATCGAGGATAAGATAGCCTAACAATAAGCCAAAAACAGGCACTAAGTTAGTAAAGACAACCGTTCTGGCCGGGCCGATCATTTTGACGCCTTCGTTGTACCAGATGAACGCGATGGCCGAACCAAAGGCTCCGAGGTAAAAAATAGAGACAAAATTACCCCAGGTCAGCATCTCTGGCCCGAGGGTATCGAGCTCTGTCAAGGCGGCTAGACCCAGCATGAGCGTCCCCCAGAGCGTGGCGTAGGTGGTTGCTACGATCGGTGTGAGTCCTTTGAGCGCGAACCGGCTGATGACGGTGTAGCTGACCCAACTGAGGATGGCACCAAACATCAAGAGCTCACCCCAGCCAAAAGATCGCATCAGCGCTTGCATTGCGTTGAAGATCTCACCTTGTGTCACGATAGTGAGAGTGCCGATGAGCGCGAGGGCGATACCTCCCCAACGGTAGAGACCAAGCTTTTCTTTGAGAATGAGCGCGACCGTGACGGCTGTCAAAATGGGGCTGAGCGCGACGAGCAAGGCCGTCTTGCCGGCGGGCATACGCTGCAATGCACCAAAGAAGAACACGTTGTAGATTGTGACGCCGGACAGACCCAAGAGAAGCGTGACGACGAGTTGCTGGCGACTCAGTTTAGGCAGACCGCCTTCGACGCGATAAGCAATCAAGAGCAGCAGCACCAAGGCCACCAGAAAACGTCCAGTCGCGACGGTTAGTGGGGGCATGGATTGGACGGCGATGCGTCCCGCGATAAAAGTCGCCCCCCAGAAAAACGCGCACAACACGAGTTTGATGTACGCCGCGCGAAGCGACGGCGTTGAGACGGTTGAACTCAAAGCAATCTCAACTCACCACATTGACAGGCTGACCCTGCGCAAATGCATTCAGATTACCGATGATGCCAGCCATCAGGCTTTGCATGCCATGTTCATTGGCCCAAGTGATGTGGGGAGTGATGATTAAATTAGGTAGATGCATCTGCAGTAGGGTATTTGCGGCAGGCGGTGGTTCGACAGAAAGTACATCGAGTGCGACACCGCCGAGTTGTCCGCTGAGTAAGCCATCCGCAACGGCTTCCTCATTGATCAGCGGACCGCGCGAAGTGTTGATCAGCATGGCGCCTCGCTTCATCTGGGAAATTTCAGCGTGACCAATCATGCCGCGCGTTGCTTCGGTCAGCGGGCAGTGCAATGTGATGATGTCGCTTTGTGCGAGCAAGGTTTCAAACCTGACGTAACCCGGGCGGATGTCGGGACGATTGCGATGTTCGCCGAACAAGACATTCATGCCGAGCGCTTTGGCTAAGGTGGCGACTTCGTTGCCAATCGCACCTCGACCAAAAATACCAAGTGTGGCGCCTCGTACATTCAACACAGGGGCGCCGTGCACACAAAAATGAGGCGACTCGGGCCAAGCCTGTCTGGCCGTGGTCTGGTAGAAGGGAAGTGCGCGTCTGAGAGAAAAAATAAAACCGACCACACCCTCGCCCACGCTTTGCCTGGAATAGCCGGGAACATTCGACACAACGATGCCATGCTCGCGGCAGGCTTGTAAGTCCACGCAGTCATAGCCCGTTGCAGCCACACAGACAAACTTAAGTTTTGGTAGCTGTGCAAGGATGCTCGGCGTCAGCTTGATTTTATTTGTAATGCAGATATCGGCATCAGCTAGTGCATGCACCACCGCGTCGGTGTTTTGTTGGGTAGCAGGGAGGTTGACCCATTTGCTGACCCATTCGGGGACGGGGAGGGGCGTTGGAATGGTGTCGCTGTCAAGAAATACGATCTGCATGGTTAAATTTAGCCTAGATGTGATCTGATATCTGCTACCGAACATTCGGTAAAAGAGCATTAAATCATGTTGGCGGTCAGTTTGAACTTAGTGCAAGATGAGCGTTCAAACAGCGCTCCAGGGTTGAATCCTCCGAGATGGACCCATGAGCGGTGTCCATGCGATCTTTTGGCGAATGTTTTAACAAAATTTACATATAAATCAATAAGTTAAATGAAAAATAATCGATGGATCTCACTCTTTAAAAAATTCAACCGGTATGGGGTGTTGTTTGCCTGCATGGCCGTCGCCCTATTTTGGGCGGTCGACAAAATACCCGCATCGCCCGTTTCTGTGGCCCAAGCCTCCGGTAGCCAGTACAAATTAACCGGCAAAGTCGTGCGTGTATCTGATGGGGATACCATCAACCTTCTGGTCGACAATAAGCAAGAACGGATTCGCCTAGCGAGTATTGATGCACCAGAAACTTCCCATGGAAGTGATCAGCCGGGACAACCCTTTGGAGAGGCTTCGCGCAAAAATCTTGCGAATTATGTTGCGGGTAAAACTGTGACGGTGGTCTGTTTTGAAAAAGATCGCTACGAGCGTCATATTTGTGATGTCCCGGTTGACGGGACGACGGCCAATCGCTTGCAAGTCGAGCAGGGAATGGCTTGGGCCAATCAACAGGCCAAAGGCAAGTACTTGCGCGATCGTTCTTTGCCAGAGCTTGAAAAGAATGCGCGCCAGAAAAAAATAGGTCTCTGGTCTGAGCCTGATGCGGTCGCACCCTGGGAGTGGCGTGTGGTGTGTTGGAAAAATAAAAAATGTTCTTGAAGCGATTCGCTGGAGTCTATGCGACGCTTGCGCTTTGCGCAGTCGTTGCGTTGACAGGGTGTGAGCCTCGCAATCCAGCCAGTCTTGCTTGGGGTGACTCGCCGATCAATAGCCCGTATGCTGCGGGCGCAGAAAAACAGAACGTTCTGTACACGGCCTTTACACAACGTTCTCCTAAATACCTCGATCCGGCGCGCTCTTATTCAACCGACGAAACACCCTACACCTATAACATTTACGAGCCGCTGTACGGCTATCACTACCTCAAACGACCGTACGAGTTGATTCCCCGGACTGCCACGCATGTGGCTGAGCCTCTTTTTCTGGATTGGCAGGGCAACACGCTGGATGCAGACGCCCGCGCCTCTGAGATCGTTGAAAGTGTCTATGACATCACGCTGCGTCCCGGTATCTTGTACCAGCCCCATCCTGCCTTTGCGCGCAAGGACGATGGTCGTTTCAGGTATTGGCCAATCGACGCGCAGGACTTTGAGGACAAGTTTTCCATCCCTGATTTTCAGGAAACAGGCACGCGCGAGTTGACTGCTTATGACTATGTATACGCACTGCGTCGCTTAGCCAGTCCGCGTGTCGCCTCTCCGATTTTTTCGACGCTGGCTCAACACATAGTTGGCATGGAAGCTTACGGTAAACGTTTGCGCGAAATGGATGCGGACTTGCGCAAGGACCTGCCCGCGGGCGCGCGGGATTTGCCGTGGCTTGATTTACGCAATGTCGGTTTTTCCGGCGTGCAAGCGCTCGATGAGTACACACTGCGCATCCGTGTGAAAGGCTTGTATCCGCAATTCAAGTATTGGCTGGCCATGACTTTTGTCGCGCCCATTCCCTGGGAAGCCGATCGCTTTTATAGTCAGCCCGGTATGGCTCAGCGTAATTTGTCTTTGAATCATTGGCCGGTGGGCACGGGCCCTTACATGCTGACGGAGTCTTTGCAAAATAGGCGTCACGTGCTGTCGCGTAACCCCAATTTCAGGGGCGAGCCTTATCCTTGTGAAGGTGAACCGGGCGACCGCGAGGCAGGACTGTTGGCTGATTGCGGAAAAATGACGCCCTTTATTGATCGAATTGTTTTTAATATTGAAAAAGAAAGTATTCCCTTGCAGGGTAAATTCATGCAGGGCTACTACGATATTCCTCAAGTGGATCGCGGTGACACAGGTGTCGCGATGCTGGTCGCGGCAAGCGATTCAACAGAGAAAGCCGCTTTGTATGCCAAGCACGGGATTCAGCTGCCAACCACCGTCGAAGCGCAAATGCAGTACTTTGGCTTCAATTGGCGTGACCCGGTGGTTGGTCGAGGCGATACGCCGGAACAACAGATCCGGAACCGTAAGTTACGACAGGCCTTGAGTATTGCTTTCAACTGGGAAGAGTTTGTCGCAATATTTCAAAATGATCAGGCTCAGGTCGCCTATGGTCCGATTCCACCGGGTATTCTGGGTTATCAAGGGGGCGAGGCGGGGATTAATCGTGTGGTGTACGACGTCAAAGACGGAAAAGCCAAGCGTAAATCCCTTGACGAGGCCCGTCGTCTTCTGGCCGAGGCAGGGTATCCCAATGGCCGGCATGAGAAAACCGGTGAGCCTCTTGTTCTGCATTTTGACTCTGCGAGCGGTGCTGGCGGTTCGAGTCCTACGCTGGACTGGATGCGGCGACAATTTGCCAATATTGGCGTGCAACTCGATGTCCGTTCAACTGATTACAACCGCTTCCAGGAAAAAATGGCCCGCGGTGTCGCCCAGATGTATATGTGGGGCTGGGTAGCTGACTATCCCGATGCGGAGAACTTCCTGTTTTTGCTTTACGGACCAAACGCCAAAGCGGGTAAGGGTGGAGAAAATGCCTCCAATTATGCCAATCCAGAATACGACGCACTGTTTGAAAGAATGCGTGATTTGCCAGATGGAGATGAAAAGGCCCAGGTGATCGCGAAAATGATCAAAATTTTGCAAGAAGATGCACCTTGGATGTTTGGTGCTTTTCCTAAGTCTGGTGGGGCGTACCAGCAATGGGTGGGTAATGCCAAACCCACTCAGATGGTGCGAAATACCTTGCAATACATGAAGATTGATCCAGCGTTGCGTGCCAAAAAAATAGCCGAATGGAATCCGCCAGTCTGGTGGCCGCTTGGCTTGGTGTTTGCAGCGCTTGCGCTCATCTTATGGCCGGCCTGGCGCGTGTTGCGCAGACAAGAGCGCCTCAATGCGTTTGGCCAGGCCGCTCAGGAAAACATCTCGCAGGATCAGCGCAAATGATCACTTATATTTTTCGACGTCTCATGTATGGCGCATTGATTTTGCTGGGTGTGAATGTATTCACCTTCATCCTGTTTTTCGCTGTCAATACGCCCGATGACATGGCTCGGCTTGCAATCGGCGGCCAGCGCGTCAGCGCCGATGCGATTGAGAAATGGAAGGCTGACCGTGGCTATGACAAACCTCTGTTCATCAATACGGAGGCCTCAGGGGTCAAACAATATACGGAAACGATTTTCTATCAACGCTCAGTGCCTTTGTTGAAGTTTGATTTTGGCGCTTCTGATGAGGGACGTGATATTGGTCGTGAAATCGGTGTGAGGATGTGGCCTAGTCTCGCATTGGCTATTCCGACTTTTATTCTCGGTCTGCTGGTGAGTGTGGCGTTTTCATTAGCCTTGGTGTTTTTTCGGACGACGCGGTTGGATTTCTGGGGCGTTGTCCTGTGCGTGCTGATGTTGTCTATTTCCGGTCTGTTTTACATCATCGCTGGACAGTGGCTATTTTCAAAAATATTACGTTTGGTGCCTTATTCTGGTTTCGCATGGGGCTGGGATGCTGTCAAGTTCCTGGCTTTACCCGTGCTAGTCGCGATTATTGCGCGGCTGGGGCCTGAGGCGCGTTTCTACCGCAGTCTGTTTCTCGAAGAGATCAGCAAGGACTATGTGCGCACCGCGCGCGCACGTGGTTTAAGTGAGCGGATCATCTTGTTTAAACATGTCCTGCGAAATGCACTCTTGCCGATTTTGACTGGTACGGTATCCGCGTTGCCCTTGCTCTTTATGGGGAGCCTGATTGCGGAATCTTTTTTTGGTATCCCGGGCTTAGGGAGCTACACCATTGATGCGATCGGTGCGCAGGATTTTTCAGTGGTGCGCGCCATGGTTTTCCTGGGTGCCAGCCTCTACATCGTCGGCTTGATTTTGGCGGACATTTCTTACACGCTCGCGGATCCGCGTGTGCGTTTTGAGTAGCCGCCATGCCTAAAATCATTCTGCTCTGGACAGACATCGCGATTTTTGCGCTCTTTGGTGCGACCTTAGTCTATGCCTGGCATGTTTCGCGTTCCAAAAATTTGCGTGCAACGTGGTCGAGGGTGGCGCGCAGCGCACCCGCCATGTGTTCGGCAATCGTGCTTTTGGTCTTTGTGGTGATTGGCTTGCTGGACTCTATGCATTTTCAGCCGCGCTTGCCACCGGTTGCAGGTGCGCCCTCGAATGCTGCGCCAGTGTATGCCCCCAAGGTTGTGTCGGTACTCGATGTATTGCTTGAAGATACGGCCTTTGTTCGGTCTGAAAAAACCTATTCTGCGCCTCTTGCTTATTTGCAGTTCACAAAGGAAACGATTTTGCAGGAGGGGGGCGCGCCAACGCGCGATTTTCCGAGGCTTCGCTTTGGTGGCCGACATCTAGACGATCCCGAGATCGAATGGGGGCGTGATGTTTTGCAGCGTGCGGGGGCGGGGCTCTTAATCGGGATGTTGGTGGCTGTTGTGCTCTGCGCGCTAGTGGTCTTGTCCGTCGGACAGGGCGCGCGTCTTGAAGTCGCCAGGCAGATATGGCGAGGTCAAACCGAGCTTCCCTGGCGCGCCATGCTGATCACGATACTGGTACTTTGTTTGTTGTTAGGGATTGTCATGGGCCTTGCCTCAGGCTATCACGTGCTTGGAACAGATCGCACGGGTAATGATGTGCTTTGGCAAGCCTTGAAAAGTATCCGCACAGCTTGGGTGATCGGTAGTCTGACGACGGTCGCGATGCTGCCTCCCGCATTGATATTGGGTATTTCGGCTGGCTATTTCAAAGGCTGGATCGACGACGTCATTCAGTACATTTACACCACACTCACCTCGATTCCGGGTGTGTTGTTGATCGCAGCTTGCGTGCTGATGATGCAGGTTTATATCGATACACATCCGGGTCTATTTCCAACAGCCGCACAGCGCGCGGATTTGCGGCTCTTTCTGCTCTGCATGATTTTGGGACTGACTGGGTGGGCCGGGTTGTGTCGTTTGCTGCGCGCCGAAGCACTCAAGCTGCGCGAGCTCGAATATGTTCAGGCTGCGCGTGCTTTTGGCATCTCCAACTGGCGGATCATGGCGCGACACTTGTTGCCAAACGTCATGCACATCGTGCTGATTACAGCGGTATTGGAGTTTTCCGGTCTGGTTCTGTATGAGGCGGTTCTCTCGTATCTCGGTATCGGCGTCGATCCGAGCATGAACTCGTTTGGTTCAATGATCGAGAAATCTCGCTTTGAAATGTCTCGCGATCCAATGATCTGGTGGAATCTTCTCGCGGCCTTTATATTCATGCTCGCGTTGGTCTTGTCGGCTAATTTATTCGCCGATGCGGTGCGTGATGCTTTTGATCCTCGATCAAGAATGTTTCGGCCCAGGCGCTTGAAGTTGCTGGGCGGCAAAGAAGCGCAGCAATCTGGGTCAACTGTCGAGGGCTCACCTGCGTCGGCCTCTCCGGTTCTTGAGGTGCAGGCGCTTGAAGTCATGATCGATACCGGTGAGGCCTGGCGGCATGCCGTCAAGGCGTTAGCCCTGTCTGTTCAACGGGGAGAAACCTTTGCACTGGTGGGGGAGTCCGGTTCTGGCAAAAGCATGACTGCGCTGGCTTTGATGCGCTTGCTGCCCGAGGCCTTGCGCGCGACCCAGGGGCGGATCCTGATAGGTGGCATTGATATCAACACTCTGTCTGAGTCTTCGATGCGCACCATTCGGGGAGGACGTGTCGGGATGATTTTCCAGGAACCAGGTACGAGCCTCAACCCCGTGCTACGCATCGGTGATCAACTGTGCGAAGCGATCGTCGCACATACGGAATTGCGCGGTACGGCAGCCCGACTGCGCGCGATTCAATGGTTGCAGCGTGTTGGTATTCCTGAGCCTGAACAACGAATCGATGATTATCCCTTTCAGTTTTCGGGTGGTCAAAAACAGCGCATCATGATTGCGATTGCCTTAGCCGCCGAGCCCGAGTTGTTGATCGCAGATGAGCCAACGACTGCACTGGATGTGACGGTGCAGGCACAGGTCTTAGGTTTGATTCGCGATATTCAGCACGAGCTCGGAATGGCCGTGTTGTTGATCACGCATGATTTGGCTGTGGTGCGGGACGTGGCCGATACCGTGGCACTGATGCGTTTTGGCGAAATTGTTGAAACTGCGCCTGCCGAAAAGTTTTTCAAAGCGCCTAGTCATCCGTATGCACGCGAGTTGTTTGCCGCCATTCCAACATTCGCCAAAAGAGGTCAACCGCTGAGCGCTTCGCGGCCAGAGGCACCTGCGCAGGGTGTCTGCGCTGCGCAACATGACTCAGTCGCTCTGGCTGTCGAGCAACTGGCGGTTGCTTATCCCATTAGAAAAGGTCTATTGCGCAGACAGGTGGGGGTCAATCAGGCTGTCCAGTCTGTCAGTTTTACGTTGAAGCGGGGAGAAACCCTGGCGCTAGTGGGTGCCTCGGGCTGTGGCAAAACAACAGTCGCCAAAGCGCTGCTCAGGCTTCTTGATACCTCCGCTGTGATCACGGGTTTGGCGCGAGTCGGTACGCAGGATGTGTTGCAGGCCTCGCGTCTACAGCTGCGCGCCTTGCGCCGCCGGATGCAGATCGTCTTTCAAGATCCTTTTGCCTCACTTGATCCGCGGATGCGGGTGCGCGAGATTTTGCATGAGGGAATCGCCGCTTTGCGGCCTGAGTGGTCCTCTGAACAACAGGCTCAGCGCATTATGGTGTTGCTGGAGCGTGTGGGCTTGCCGTCTGATGCGGCTGACCGCTATCCGCATGAGTTTTCTGGTGGTCAGCGGCAGCGGATTGCAATCGCCCGTGCTCTGGCGGTCGAACCGGAAGTTTTGATTCTGGATGAGCCGACATCGGCACTCGATGTGTCGGTACAGGCGCAAATCCTCGACTTGTTGACAGATTTACAAAAAGAAACCGGGATGGCGTATTTGTTCATCACGCATAATTTTGGCGTGGTTGAGTATTTGGCTGACCGCGTTGCAGTCATGGATGGCGGGCAGATTGTGGAGTTTGGCGAGGCGGTTCAGGTGCTGCAGTCTCCCCAACACGCTGTGACGCGTGAGCTTCTCTCAGCCGTGCCCCGTTTAGGGTGATCCCTGAGTCATTTCGGGAGCTCCGTTATACTTTGTAGGTCTTGTTTTTTTTAGCATTGCCCTTAGATTGGATATATGGGACTTAAAGTTTTCGATTTGCAGTGTGAGCATGGCCATCTTTTCGAGGGCTGGTTCGGTTCGCACGAAGATTATGACTCACAACAAAGCCGTGGCTTGTTGACCTGTCCGGTATGCCAGAGTGGGACCATTGAAAAGAGATTGTCGGCCCCCCGGCTCAATGTCGGTCACTTCGATGCCGAGCAGCGTGCTGCTGAGGGAGGCGGTTCAACTGGCAGCGGTTTAACCGTGAGTACTTCAAGAGAGGCTGTGCTTGCCGCATCGCCCGAGGCGGTCCAGCTCGCACAAATTCAAGCCGCCATCATGCAGCAGATGCGTGAGCTTGTGCGCAACACGGAAAATGTAGGCGCGGCTTTTGCAGAGGAAGCCCGCCGGATTCACGAAGGCGAGTCCGAGGAGCGACCCATCCGCGGCACAGCGACGCCAGAGGAGCGGGAGGCCCTGATTGAAGAGGGTATCGCGGTTGTGGCGTTGCCTGACTTTCTTGATGCTGATCGTTTGCAGTGAGTTCTCGCTCACCTCAAGGTATCACAGACAATGCTTTGTCGTCCTGATTGCGGGGCTTGCTGCATAGCACCGTCCATTACCAGTCCCATTCCCGGCATGCCACAGGGCAAGCCTGCTGGAGTGCCTTGCATTCATCTGATGACTGACTATCGCTGCGCGATTTTTGGTCAACCCGAGCGTCCTGCTTTTTGTGGGGGGCTCAAGCCCTCTACGGAGATGTGTGGGTCCGATCGTGTCTACGCGTTACGCTGGCTAGGGGAGCTTGAACGCGCGACAAAATAAAATTGAAAATTGTCGCGCGCGTTCACCCAAGCCAGAGGAACATTACATCACGCGGCTGCGGTACTCGCCCGTGCGGGTGTCGATCTCGATCTTGTCGCCGATGGCGCAGAACAAAGGCACAGGCAGCTCGTGTCCTGTGTTGATCTTGGCGGGTTTCATGACCTTGCCGGACGTATCGCCGCGCACTGCAGGCTCCGTGTAGACGATTTCGCGCACAACCATTGTGGGCAGTTCAACGGAAATGGCACGACCGTCATACAACACAACTTCGACCTTCATGCCTTCTTCGAGATAGTTCAGCGCGTCGCCCATGCTGTCGGCTTCGACTTCGTGCTGGTTGTACTCTTCGTCCATGAATACGTACATGGGGTCGGCAAAGTAGGAATAGGTGCACTCTTTACGGTCGAGCACGACCACGTCGTATTTTTCGTCAGCTTTGGAGACGGTCTCGCTACCCGAGCCAGTCAGCAAGTTTTTGAACTTGAGCTTGACGACAGCGGCATTGCGACCAGACTTGTTGTATTCGGCGCGCTGCACGACGACGGCGTCTTTGCCAACCATCACTACGTTGCCCACGCGCAGTTCTTGTGCGGTTTTCATTCTTTAAAACTCCGGTAACTAAGAGTCTCCGGGACAAACTTGGCCGGAGTTGTTTGATTAAAAAGCCCTCTATTTTAGCCTTTCTCAAGGCTTGCCGCTTTTAAACGCTATTTGTCGGGCAAAAGAGGGTGCTTTTGCCTGCAAAACGCGTCTAACGAGGTGGCTAAGTCAGGTAGCTTTGTCAGTTTTTCGCATAAAGATTGAGTGCTAGAGCGCCATTGTTCAAACGCAGCGGGCGTCAGAGACTCTTTTAATGCCGTCATGAGAGCGGGACCGGAGGCCTCGCGGTTCCATTCCAGCAAAACCCTTTGTGCGAATACCGCAAGCTCGCTGAGCGACAGCCAGGCCTCAAGTTTTTTGAGGTGAGTCAGCTCGGATTGAGGGTAAATATGCCAGATAAAGGGTTTGCCAGCCCATATTGCGCGCACAATCGAATCCTCGCCGCGCACCACATTCAGATCGGCAGTCCACAAAATTCGGTCATAGTGCTCTTGGGAAACAAAGGGGACGCGGACGATGTGCAGCGACCCGCGGATGCCTGGCGCAAGCTCGGGCACGACGCCCTGTGGGACGAGCAGGATAGAGGCTTGCGGATGCTCGCTGAGCACATCAAGCAAACTGTCCAATGGAGCTAGCGGGTAGCAAAACAGAGAAATCAGTCTTCCTCTGCTCGCTGGGTGCGCAGATGTTGCATGATCTGGGCGCCAGGCTCGCAATGCCGCATCCGGGACGCCCAGGCTTTTGATCATTTGGTATTGTTGTGCTGGATCGTCGCGCCATGCATCTCGCGCGGTGAGGAGTGATTGTTCGCGTATCAGACCGCCCGTTTGTGGCGTAAACCCCGGGAAAAAGAAGTGGGACGACAGACCATCTGAACGCAGTGAAGGTAGGGTATGACAACCTTCTACCCATTTTTCCGCGCTCAAGTACTCGAGGTTCAGCCAAAGCGTGGCGTGCGCGTTGATGCTCGCCAAATAAGAAGCGGGCAGTTCGCAAGAAAAGCTTGCGATCACGATCGGCCTGGGTTCAAGTGCCGGTGCGGGCTCGCACCAGTGAACGATCTCTACGCCTGAAATGGTCTGTTGTGCCCGTTCTGGATCAAGACCGGGCTCGATACGTTGAAAGCTCTTGAGGTCATCGACACATAGTCGAATCGACCATTGGTGTTCACGTTGCAACTGTCGCACCAGGCGCCAAGTCACGCCGATATCGCCAAAGTTATCAATGACCCGGCAAAAAATATCAGCGCGCATATCTAGTGAAAATGAGCGGGCGCGGTTTCTGCGTCTTCGGGTAGCTCGGCGTGCACCATTTCACCGTTTGGATTCGGAAAATAAGGGGCACCACAGTCCTCGCAAAACTCCGGCATCAAAATGCCCGGTAAGCGACGAATATCGTTAACGCCGCATTCTTTTAAGAGGGCGGCGATCTCATCAATCGTTTCAACAGGCGGGGGCTCATGGTCAAGAAGCGGCTGATCATCTTCGCGCCCGTACAGTGGCCACAAGCAACCGTAGACCACTTCGTTTTGATTTTTTTGTGTAAAGCCGATGCGGTATTCATCGACTCGACGCTCACCACATCCAGCAATTACCGCACGAAGTTGCGCGGCCTCGATATTTAACGCGGCACCCAGCCACGACACCGCAGCCTTGACAGAGAGGGGGCGCACGCGTCGGTCGGCATCCCTGTTGCTGACATAATAGGCATCAGGCGTTAACACCTCAAAACCGCAACCCGGCAGCAGATTTGAAAAAATAGGTGTTGCGTGCTCAATCCAGCGCGCCAGACAGAGCTCTCGACCTTGACCGAGTTCACCAGGCTCCTCTTGCCAGCGGAACAGGGGCTGGCCTTCGGGAACCGCAACGGCGGCGACAAGATAGCGGGTATCCGCCAGCATGTTGAATGCTTCGGGTTCGCTATTGAGCGTCGGCGCTGTGTAGGATACGCCAAGTGCTGCGAGACCGAGTTTGTTTAACCAGTCCCATGTTTCGCAAAAGGTGCGCGGCATCTGATCCAGGCTTGCAAGGTGAGGAAAGAGTGCCACCTGGGTACCGCGGGCCAGCACATGCGCCTGGAGGTGCTCACGCAAAGTCTGCGCAGGTGAGATTGGGATTTCACTGGCGGGTATGCTGTAGCGTGTCCATGCGACCAGTGGGGCGACGATCAGCAAGACGTCATAACGTTTGCCGTCCTGTTCAAGTAAACATGACTCGGACAGTGTTTCAGCTTGTTCAATCAGGACCTCGTAGCCACCGAGGTGTGTCTGGGAGAGATGCTCCAAGGCGGCATCGATGGCCGCATCATTGTGCGCACGCATGAGTTTAAGCAGAACCGTTGCAAGCTCCGATTCCCAATAACGATCCTCCACGCGGCTGCCAGAGCTATGAAGCGCGAGGGCGAGCGCGACCAAACGCGAAGCGTCTCGCGTTAAGCGGGTGGAGGTTGGGGTCGAACGAAGACGTGCCATGGGTTTACGTGCCTGCCGACAAAAGGAGTCTAGTGTAACGAACTATCTCGCGATAGTCGGCAGGAGACGAGGATTGGGGCTTAGGCCGCAATCAGCTGTCTCAGGACAAAGGGCAAAATCCCGCCGTGCTGGTAATAGTCGACTTCGATTGGGGTATCGATCCTAAGAAGAACGGCCACCCGCTGGCTCGAGCCATCCGCACGGTGGATCACCAGGGTCACGTCTTGTTGAGGAGTAATGCCTTGTTCGAGACCTTCAACATCAAACGTTTCAACGCCCGTTAATCCCAAAGACTCCGCGCTGTCCTGTCCTTTAAATTGTAAAGGCAATACGCCCATGCCAACCAGGTTGCTGCGATGAATGCGTTCAAAACTTCGGGCAATGACTGCCTTGACCCCCAGAAGCTGCGTTCCTTTCGCAGCCCAGTCCCGAGAAGAGCCGGTACCGTACTCTTCGCCACCAAAGACAACTGTTGGCACGCCATTGGCGATGTATCGCATGGCCGCGTCGTAAATGGATACTTGTTCACCACTGGGTTGCATCAGCGTTTGCCCACCCTCCACACGTGAGCCATCCGGTCTGGCAGGAATCATCAGGTTTTTGATACGCACGTTGGCAAATGTTCCGCGCATCATGATTTCATGATTGCCTCGTCGGGAACCGTAACTATTGAAATCCGCTTTTTGTACGCCGTGGGCAAGCAACCACTGTCCGGCTGGCGAGGATTCGCTAATCGAACCGGCTGGTGAAATATGATCGGTTGTGACAGAGTCGCCAAAAATTCCCAGGGTACGCGCGCCTCTCACAGCTGGCATTGGTTTGGGGTCCATGGTGAAATCATCAAAAAAGGGCGGCTCGGCGATATAGGTTGAGTTCGGCCAGTCGTACACATCCCCTGTCACGCCCTCGATGTTTTGCCAAAGCTTGCCGGGCTTTTTGTCGACTTTTGCGTAGTTGGCGCGAAAGACTTTTGGATCCATGGCGAACTTCATGAGCTTTTCAACTTCTTTGGCGGTCGGCCAGATATCTCCAAGATAAACCGGTCCTTTTTTACCCTCACCAACGGGCTCTGTCATTAAATCGCGCATCATGTTACCCGCGAGTGCGTAAGCAACCACGAGCGGAGGCGAGGCTAGGAAGTTTGCTTTCAGGTTCGGATGAATGCGGGCTTCGAAATTGCGGTTACCCGACAACACGGCGGCACAGATCAAGTCGTTGTCAATGATGGCTTGATTGAAATCCGCAGCAAGATCGCCGGCGTTCCCAATACATGTTGTGCAGCCGTAGGCCGCCACATCAAAGCCAAGTTGATCGAGATAGGGAAGCAGACCCGCACGCTCGAGATATTCAGTCACGACACGCGAGCCTGGTGCGAGTGATGTTTTGACGTGTGCGGGAACTTTGAGTCCGGCCTTTACAGCTTTTTTAGCGAGCAATCCAGCCGCAAGCATCACGCTTGGGTTGGAGGTGTTTGTGCATGAAGTAATCCCAGCGATCAAAATGTCGCCGTTATGGAGTGTCTTGCCGGTCGAGGTGGTGAAGGCTTTGCTAAGTTTGGCGGCGGGTTGATTAAAGCCGTTATCGCTGATGGGCTTTGAGTACAGTTTTTTAAAGGTCTTTTTAACCTGTCCGATTTCAATCCGGTCCTGGGGGCGCTTGGGTCCAGCGAGAGAGGGCACCACCGAACCGAGGTCGAGTTTCACGACTTTGGTGTAGTTGATATCCGAAGCATTGGGCACGCCAAACATTTTTTGCGCTTTAAAGTAGGCCTCAAGCGCCTGAACCTCGTCTTTAGTGCGGCCTGTTCCTTCGAAATACTCGATGGTGCGATGGTCGACCGGAAAAAAACCTATTGTTGCGCCGTACTCGGGGGCCATGTTGCCGATCGTGGCACGGTCGGTTACAGAGAGCTTGGCGGTACCCGGACCACAGAACTCGACAAATTTGCCGACTACTTTTTCTTTGCGCAACAATTCTGTGATGGTGAGTACCAAGTCGGTGGCGGTCACCCCCCCCCGCAACTCGCCTGTCAGCTCCACACCCACGACATCAGGCGTTAAAAAGTACACGGGCTGACCCAGCATGCCAGCTTCGGCCTCGATGCCTCCCACCCCCCAGCCCACGACGCCAATGCCGTTAATCATGGTGGTGTGACTGTCCGTGCCCACCAGTGAATCTGGGTAGTACACGTTGTTCTGTTTGTCGTGATGCACGCCGCGAGCCAGATACTCCAGGTTGATCTGGTGAACAATGCCAAATCCTGGAGGGACGACGCCAAACGTATCAAAGGCCTGCATGCCCCACTTGAGGAACTGGTAGCGTTCTTTGTTCCGTGAGAACTCGACCTTCATGTTGAGGTCCAGGGCGTTTTTGGTGCCGAAATAATCGATCATCACCGAGTGGTCGACGACCAGATCAACGGGTACCAGCGGTTCGATGGATTTCGCATCTTTTCCCATTTTTTTGGCAACCGCGCGCATGGCGGCAAGATCAGCGAGCAATGGGACGCCCGTGAAGTCCTGCAATACTACGCGGGCAACGACAAAGGGAATTTCCAGTTCACGTTTGCTGTTGGGTTTCCAGGCTGCCAGTTCACGGATATGGCTTTCAGTGACTTTCTTGCCATCGCAATTACGCAGCACTGATTCAAGCACGATCCTGATTGACATCGGCAGACGTGAAATATCGACGCCTAAAGACTCGCCCAGCGCAGGGAGCGAGTAAAAATGAGCTTGTTTTTTGCCGACCTTGAAAGTCTTAAGCGTGTTGAGTGTGTCGTGTTTCATGGCAGACGCTCCTTGGTGATGATTTGATTATCCTACACCACGATGGGTCTGAGCACGTAATAAAAAAATCCGCCTGTGGGGATAAACCCAGAGGCGGATTCAATGAGGTCTAACTGTTACAACTTTTGATCTGTTTCCAGAAAGTTATACCGCGTCAGCAACATCCTTGTAGTCAGGGATCTGATCAAAGTTCAGGTACTTGTAGATCTCTGCGCTGCTGTCTTTGAGCACGCCCATGTCTTTCATGTACTCTTCTTTGGTCGGAATGCGACCAAGCTTCGAGCAAATCGCCGCAAGTTCAGCCGAGCCTAAATACACGTTGGTATTTTTGCCCAAACGGTTCGGGAAGTTGCGGGTGCTGGTCGACATGACGGTCGCGCCCTCACGGACTTGCGCCTGATTGCCCATGCACAACGAGCAGCCTGGAGGCTCAGTGCGAGCACCTGCCGTGCCAAAGACACCGTAGTGACCTTCTTCTGTCAGCTGTGTGGCGTCCATCTTGGTGGGTGGGGCGATCCAGAGCTTGACCGGCATGTCGCGCTTGCCTTCGAGTAGCTTGGAGGCGGCACGGAAGTGGCCGATATTCGTCATGCAGCTGCCGATAAAGACCTCGTCGATTTTGGCGCCGGCGACTTCGGACAACATTTTGACGTCGTCAGGATCGTTGGGGCATGCGACGATAGGTTCGTGGATATCGGCCAAATCGATTTCAATCACTGCCGCATACTCTGCGTCTGCATCTGGCTCGAGCAACTTTGGATTGGCCAGCCACGCTTCCATGGCTTCGATGCGACGTCTGATGCTGCGCTCGTCTTCATAGCCATTAGCAATCATCCATTTCAACATCACGATGTTGCTGTTGATGTATTCGATAATGGGCTCTTTATTCAGGCGAACCGTACAACCGGCGGCAGAGCGCTCGGCTGAAGCATCCGCCAATTCGAACGCTTGCTCGGCCTTGAGATCAGGCAAGCCTTCGATCTCGAGGATTCGGCCAGAGAAAATGTTTTTCTTATTCGACTTTTCAACGGTCAGCAGACCTGCTTTGATAGCATACAAAGGGATGGCGCTGACGAGGTCACGCAGCGTCACTCCGGGTTGCATCTTGCCTTTGAAGCGCACCAATACCGACTCAGGCATGTCCAAAGGCATCACGCCCGTTGCGGCAGCAAAAGCGACCAGTCCCGAACCGGCCGGAAAGCTGATGCCGATCGGAAAACGTGTATGGGAGTCGCCGCCGGTTCCGACTGTGTCGGGCAAGAGCATGCGGTTGAGCCAGGAGTGGATCACACCATCACCGGGACGCAACGAGATGCCACCACGATTACTCATGAACTCGGGCAGCGTGTGGTGGGTTTTGACATCAACGGGCTTGGGGTAGGCCGAAGTGTGGCAGAAAGACTGCATCACCAAGTCAGCGGAAAAGCCGAGACAGGCCAGATCTTTCAGCTCGTCTCGTGTCATGGGGCCGGTCGTATCCTGGCTACCCACAGAGGTCATCTTGGGCTCGCAGTATGCGCCAGGGCGAACGCCTTGGCCTTCAGGCAAACCACATGCACGACCGACTATTTTCTGGGCCAAGGTGAAGCCTTTCTTGGAGGCGACAGGGCTCTGTGGCAGTCGGAACAAGGTTGAAGGTGGCAACCCAAGCGCTTCGCGCGCTTTGCCAGTCAAACCGCGACCGACGATCAGAGGGATGCGGCCGCCTGCGCGGACTTCATCAAACAAAACATCAGACTTGACTTGAAACTTTGCAATGACCTTGCCATCTTTCAGCGCTTCGCCATCATAAGGACGCAGCTCAATCACATCGCCCATATTCATGTTGGAGACATCGAGCTCGATTGGCAGTGCGCCGGCATCTTCCATCGTGTTGTAGAAAATCGGGGCGATTTTGCTACCCAAACAGACGCCACCAAAGCGCTTGTTAGGAACGAAAGGAATATCTTCACCGGTAAACCACAATACCGAGTTGGTCGCGGACTTCCGCGAAGAGCCTGTGCCGACTACGTCACCAACGTAGGCGACGAGGTTACCTTTTTTCTTAAGTTCATTAATTAAATTGATCGGACCGATCTTGCCTGGTTCTTGAGGCTCAATGCCGGGGCGGGGGTTCTTGAGCATCGCCATGGCGTGCAAAGGAATGTCGGGGCGACTCCAGGCATCGGGCGCTGGTGAAAGATCGTCGGTGTTCGTTTCGCCAGTGACTTTTAAAACGGTTACTTTCAAGCTTTTGGGAACTTCTGGGCGACTGGTGAACCATTCGCCGTCAGCCCAGCTTTGCATCACAGCTTTCGCATTGGCGTTGCCTTTTAAGGCTTTTTCTTTGACGTCGTGAAAGGCGTCAAACATCAACAATGTTTTTTTCAGTCCGTCTGCAGCGATCGTCCCGACGTCTTTGTCATCGAGCAACTCGATCAGCGGACTGATGTTGTAGCCGCCTAGCATTGTGCCTAGCAGTTCTGTGGCTTTGGCGCGAGAAATCAAGGGGCACTTTTCTGTACCCAACGCAACGGCGGCAAGATAAGATGCTTTGACTTTAGCCGCATCGTCCACACCTGCGGGGACACGGTGGGTGATGAGTTCAACAAGTGTGTCGCCTTCGCCAGCAGGAGGCGCTTTGAGTAGTTCAATCAGGTCAGCCGTTTGCTGAGCGGACAAGGGCAGGGGAGGAATACCAAGGGCTGCGCGTTCGGCAACGTGTTGGCGATAGGCTTGTAGCATGTGAGCGCCTTTCAGTGAGGTGAAGGATGAAATGATTGTAGAGCGAAGATTCAGGTGCTGCAAGTGTCTTATATCTTATATAAGACTAAAAAATAAGTAAAACTTAATGAATGATTCCTGCATATTCAGGATGTTTCTTTACATAGGCTGCGACATAGCTGCATTGCGGGATCACTTTCCAACCTTGAGACTGCGCATGATCCAAAGCGAACTTGGTGAGGTCAGCAGCCAGCCCGCGACCACCGAGTTCACTTGGCACGCCGGTGTGCGTGACTGTCATGACGTTGTTGTGCAGTGTGTAGTCCAACACGCAGCGGTGGCCCTCGACCAAGAGCTCAAAACAGCGACCGGATTCGTTGTGCTTGATATTGTTCATGAATTGGATCCCACTATTAAAAGTGCCCAGAGACAGAGCATTGAAACCAGGCCCACCGCGCAACTGCCCCATAGGCCGACAATCGGCCAGCGAACGCTCATGGGCAGGGTGGTCGGATCTACATGGGCCAGCAGCTTGTTCGAGTTGTAGGCGAACGAACCTGTTGAGCGATGAAACAAAATACGCAAAAAGTAATCAAGGGTGATCGTCAAACGGATACCCATCGGTAAATCTTCAAATCTCCGCTCGCGAAGATAAGGGTGTTTAAAGCGCGCATTAATTTGATCGATCTTGAAAAAAAACAGGTATGCGCCTGAAATAAAAAAGACGAACGTACAAGTAATAAAAAAAGTAAAAGCTAAAACGAGCGCATGAGAAAAATACTGTTGCATAAGGAGAGCTGAATCTTTTCAAAAAACATATGTATTGCGTGAATGGTCAAGGGCTCGCGTGAACGTTAACCCGGCACGCGCACCCAGCCTTCCATCAATACTCTGGCACTGCGACTCATGATGGCTTTGGTGACCTGCCATTGACCGTCGACTTGAGTGGCTTGGGCACCTACGCGCAGCGTGCCCGAAGGATGTCCGAAACGGACCGCCTCAAGATTGCCGCCCCCCGCCGCAAGATTCACCAGGGTTCCCGGTATGGCCGCAGCGGTACCAATAGCGACAGCTGCGGTTCCCATCATGGCGTGGTGTAACTTGCCCATGGACATGGCACGGACTAAAACATTGATATCCGAGGCGGAAATTTTTTTACCGCTTGAGGCAACATAATCAGCGGGCTTACCCACAAAAGCGACTTTCGGTGTGTGCTGGCGTTTTGCTGCCTCGCTCAGATCAGTGATGAGACCCATGCGCAGCGCACCATATGCCCGAATCTTTTCAAACATCTCAAGTGCTTTGGTGTCACCATTGATATCGTCCTGAAGTTCAGTCCCTTTGTAACCAATCGCTTCAGCGTTCAGGAAGATCGTGGGAATACCCGCATTGATCATTGTCGCCTTGAGAGTGCCCACACCAGGCACCACCAAGTCATCGACCAGATTGCCAGTAGGGAACATCGCGCCGCCGCCACCTTCTTCTTCGGCGGCGGGATCCATGAATTCGAGCTGCACTTCTGCTGCAGGAAAGGTCACGCCGTCTAGTTCAAAATCTCCAGTCTCTTGAACGGCACCATCGGTGATTTGGACGTGAGAAATGATGGTTTTGCCGATATTTGCTTGCCAGATCCGGACGGTCGCAATGCCATTTTTTGGAATACGACTTGGATCGACTAAACCATTGCTAATGCTGAACGGGCCCACTGCAGCGGATAGATTGCCGCAGTTGCCACTCCAGTCGATGAAAGGTTTGTCAATCGACACCTGGCCAAAAAGATAATCCACATCATGATCCGGACGCGTGCTTTTTGACAGGATCACGGTTTTACTCGTGCTTGAAGTCGCAGCGCCCATCCCGTCGGTTTGCTTGCCGTAGGGGTCGGGGCTACCGATAACACGCATGAGCAAGGCGTCGCGGGCAGCACCGGGCACCTGAGCGGCGGCGGGGAGATCTTGTAGACGAAAGAAAACGCCTTTACTGGTGCCTCCACGCATGTAGGTGGCGGGGACTTTGATCTGGGGTGCGTATGCCATGTGTTTGTTTCCTGATGGATAATTTAAGCCGCAGCGTTGGACTCCAGGAAGTCCTGAGCAAAACGCTGCAAGACTCCGCCGGCTTCGTAGATGGAGACTTCTTCGGCAGTGTCCAGACGGCATGTCATCGGAACCTCGAGTCGCTCACCATTTTTACGTGTGATCACCAAGGTCAACGTCGCAAGGGGCGTGGGCTGACCCAGCACATCATAGACTTCGGTACCGTCGAGGTTCAAGGTTTTCCGGTTGACGCCAGGTTTGAACTCTAGCGGCAGAACACCCATCCCTACAAGGTTGGTGCGGTGAATGCGCTCGAAGCCTTCTGCGGCAATGGCCTCGACACCTGCTAAGCGGACGCCTTTTGCAGCCCAGTCACGTGAAGATCCTTGACCGTAGTCCGCGCCCGCCACAATGATCAGTGGCTGTTTGCGTTCCATGTAGGTTTCGATCGCTTCCCACATGCGGGTGACTTTGCCTTCGGGTTCGATGCGCGCAAGTGATCCTTGCTTGACTTTACCGTTTTCCAACACCATTTCGTTGAGGAGTTTTGGATTGGCAAAGGTGGCGCGTTGAGCAGTTAAATGATCGCCGCGGTGTGTGGCATAGGAGTTGAAGTCTTCCTCTGGCAAGCCCATCTTTTCAAGGTATTCGCCCGCAGCGCTGTCACGCATGATGGCGTTGGAGGGTGAGAGGTGGTCGGTGGTAATGTTGTCGCCTAGCAAAGCAAGTGGTCGCATGCCTTTGAGCTGGCGTGTGCCAGCGAGCGCACCTTCCCAGTATGGGGGGCGGCGTATGTATGTGCTTTGAGGCCGCCAGTCATAAAGCGGACTCAGTTTTTCTCCTGTATCGACTGTGGCGGCGAACATGGGTTCGTAGACTTTGCGGAATTGTTCCGGCTTGACACTTGCTTTGACGATGGCATCGATCTCCTCGTCGGAGGGCCAGATATCCTTGAGCATGACTGGTTTGCCCTGCTTGTCGATGCCAAGCACATCGCGTTCGATGTCAAAACGGATCGTTCCGGCAATCGCGTAGGCTACCACCAGTGGTGGCGAAGCCAGAAACGCTTGCTTTGCATAGGGATGAATGCGGCCGTCAAAATTACGATTACCTGAAAGCACTGCCGTAGCATACAGGTCGCGATCAATGATTTCTTGTTGAATCACAGGATCAAGCGCGCCACTCATGCCATTACAAGTCGTACAGGCAAACGCCACGATTCCAAAACCGAGCTTTTCGAGTTCGGGTAAAAGTTTGGCGTCATCCAGATAGAGTTCGACTGTTTTGGAGCCGGGTGCAAGTGAGCTTTTCACCCAGGGCTTGCGGGTGAGCCCGCGCGCGTTGGCATTGCGTGCAAGCAAACCTGCCGCAATCACATTTCGCGGATTACTGGTGTTGGTGCAACTGGTGATAGCAGCAATGATCACGGCGCCATCTGGCATCAGGCCGGGTTCATTTTCCACTTTGCCGGAAATGCCTTTTTCCGCCAGATCCGTGGTCGCCACGCGACGATGCGGGTTGGAGGGGCCTGCAATGTTTCGTACCACTGTCGACAAATCAAAATGCAGCACGCGCTCGTACTCGGCGGTCTTGAGGCTGTCTGCCCAAAGGCCGGCATGTTTGGCGTAGGTTTCAACGAGCTTGACTTGTTCGGTCTCTCGGCCTGTCAATGTGAGATAGTCGATCGTTTGCTGATCGATATAAAACATCGCCGCGGTCGCACCGTACTCGGGGGTCATGTTGGAGATTGTCGCTCGATCGCCCAGAGTCAGATGCGCAGCGCCTTCGCCGAAAAATTCCAGATAGGACGAGACGACTTTTTGATTCCGTAAAAACTCTGTAAGGGCGAGTACCAGATCGGTCGCCGTGATGCCCGGTTGTAGCTTGCCTGTCAGCTCAACACCGATGATGTCGGGTAGCCGCATCCATGAGGCGCGGCCGAGCATGACACTTTCCGCTTCGAGTCCTCCCACACCGATCGCGATCACGCCAAGAGCGTCGACGTGCGGAGTGTGGCTGTCTGTGCCAACCAGCGTGTCTGGGAATGCGACGCCATCCTGAGCGTGCACGACCGGGGACATCCTCTCCAGATTGATCTGGTGCATGATGCCGTTGCCGGGAGGGATCACATCGACATTTTTAAAGGTCTTTTTGGTCCAGTTAATAAAATGGAATCGGTCTTCATTGCGGCGGTCTTCGATTGCACGATTTTTTTCGAAGGCATCCGGATCGAAACCACCGCACTCGACGGCAAGGGAGTGATCGACGATCAATTGTGTCGGGACAACTGGATTGACGAGTGCGGGATCTCCGCCTTGTGCTGCGATCGCATCCCTGAGACCAGCAAGGTCCACCAAAGCAGTTTGCCCAAGAATATCGTGGCAAACAACTCGTGCAGGAAACCACGGAAAATCCATATCGCGTTTGCGCTCGATAATTTGCGTGAGCGAAGCGGTGAGCGTTGCGGGGTCGCAACGGCGAACGAGATTTTCAGCCAGTACACGCGAGGTGTAGGGAAGCTTGTCATAGGCACCGGGCTTGATGGCATCAACAGCCGCACGGGTGTCGAAGTAGTCGAGCTTGGTGCCTGGCAGAGGTTTGCGATTCGCAGTGTTCATATTTTTAGAGGCAGATTAACGGCGTTTGGCAAGAGGAACGAATTTTTGATCATCAGGACCGGTGTAGTTTGCAGCGGGACGAATGATCTTGTTGTCGATACGTTGCTCGATGATGTGCGCGGACCAGCCAGCTGTGCGCGCAATCACGAACAGTGGTGTAAACATTGCAGTTGGAACGCCCATCATGTGATAGGACACAGCCGAGAACCAATCAAGGTTGGCAAACATCTTTTTCGCATCCCACATCACAGCTTCAAGACGATCGGCAATGTCATACATTTTGGTGGTGCCGGCTTTCTTTGAGAGGCGCAACGCCACCTCTTTGATGACCTTGTTGCGCGGATCGGAAATCGTGTAGACAGGATGTCCAAAGCCGATGATGACTTCTTTGTTTTCCACTCGTGCGCGGACATCGGCTTCTGCTTCGTCAGGCGTCTCGTAGCGCTTCTGCACTTCAAACGCAACTTCGTTGGCACCACCATGTTTCGGTCCGCGCAACGCACCGATGCCACCCGCGATCGCGGAGTACATGTCCGAGCCTGTGCCTGCGATGACACGGCAAGTAAAGGTCGAAGCGTTGAACTCATGCTCCGCATACAAAATCAAGGAAGTGTGCATCGCGCGTACCCAGTCTGCATTGGGTTTTTTGCCGTGTAAAAGATGCAAGAAGTGCGCACCGATCGAGTCATCGTCTGTTTGAACGTCGATAATTCGGCCGTTATGGCTGAAGTGATACCAATAAAGGAGAGCGGAGCCGAGATTGGCCATCAGTCGATCGGCGATATCGCGCGCGTCGGGGATGTTGTGATCCTCTTTCTCAGGCAGGATGCAGCCGAGTGCCGAGGCAGCAGTGCGCATCACGTCCATCGGATGGCTGGCTGCAGGTAATGACTCCAGAATTGTTTGCAGTTGAGCGGGGAGGCCGCGCATTGATCGCAGTTTTTCTTTGTAAGCGGCAAGCTCTGCCCTGTTTGGCAGTTTGCCATGAATCAGCAGGTGAGCGATTTCTTCAAATTCGCTCGTGTCGGCAAAATCAAGAATGTCATAACCGCGGTAGTGCAGATCATTGCCGCTTCGACCGACAGTGCACAAGGCTGTGTTGCCTGCTGTCACGCCTGAAAGCGCAACAGACTTCTTTGGTTTGAAAGCGGGGGCGGCAGTCTCAACAGCTTGTGCTGGAGCGGCGCGTTTCGTCGATTTTTTAGTGGTGGCCATAATTGGATTCCTCAGTGAGTTATTTTGATTTGCCTTGAGCAAACAGAGCGTCGAGTTTGCCTTCGAATTCATGATAGTTGATACGGTCGTACAACTCATCGCGCGTTTGCATCATGTCAATCACGTTGCGCTGGTGGCCATCGCGACGGATGGCTGTATAAACCGTTTCCGCGGCTTTGTTCATTGCCCGGAAAGCGGAGAGGGGATAGAGCACCATGCCCACTCCCGAGCTGCGCAACTCTTCGACTGAGAATAAAGGTGTCTTGCCAAACTCGGTAATGTTTGCAAGCAGCGGTACGTCGACTGCCTTAGAAAACTTTTCAAAGGTGGCGAGGTCGTATGCAGCTTCGGCGAAAACTGCATCCGCACCGGCTTCCACGCAGGCAATGGCGCGCTCGATTGCGGCATCGACTCCATGAGAGGCGATGGCATCCGTGCGTGCGATTAAATAAAAGCTGTCGTCAGTGCGCGCATCCGCAGCGGCTTTTACGCGATCGCGCATTTCTTCGGTCGAGACAATTTCTTTGCCCGGACGATGGCCACAGCGCTTGGCACCGACCTGGTCTTCGATATGGCATCCGGCTGCGCCGAATTTGCTCAAGCTTTGAATTGTGCGTGCAATGTTGAAAGCGGAGGGACCAAAGCCTGTGTCGATATCCACAATAAGGGGCGTATCGCACACGTCTGTGATTCGACGGACATCCGTCAAGACGTCATCGAGTGTATTGATGCCAAGATCAGGCAGACCCAGAGAGCCCGCCGCGACACCGCCGCCGGAGAGGTAGATGGCCTTGAAGCCGGCGCGCTTGGCAAGCAGGGCGTGGTTGGCGTTGATGGCGCCGATAATTTGCAGAGGTTTTTCGGCTGCGAGCGCTTCGCGAAACCGTTGGCCAGCGGGGGCTTGTTTGGACATGTTGTTCTCCGTGAAGAATATTGATTTTTTGATGCCGATCTTTTAAAAAAAATGGGCCCTCATGGGGCCCATTGACTGTGTGCTTATTTGAGCAAATGCGCGACGGCGTCACGCTCTTCGATCAGCTCTTTAAGCGTCAGGTCCATGCGCTCACGCGAGAACGCGTCAACCTCAAGTCCGGTGACCCGGTGGTATTGGCCACCTTCGCACGTCACAGGTACGCCGTACATGATGCCTTCGGGAATGCCATAGCTGCCATCCGAGGGAACGCCCATGGTGACCCATTTGCCGTTGGTGCCCAAGACCCAGTCGCGCACATGGTCGATTGCTGCGTTCGCTGCTGAGGCAGCGGAAGACAAACCACGTGCTTCGATGATAGCGGCGCCACGTTTGCCAACCGTAGGTAAGAACACATCGCGATTCCAGGCTGCATCGTTAATCAGTTTTTCAACGCTCTGTCCACCTATTGTGGCGAAACGGTAGTCCGCATACATAGTGGGAGAGTGGTTACCCCAGACTGCGAGCTTCTGAATTTCAGCAACAGGCTTGCCCATTTTGCTAGCTAACTGAGACAACGCACGGTTGTGATCAAGGCGCAACATTGCAGTGAAGTTCTTGGCTGGCAGGTCAGGCGCCGATTTCATCGCGATGTAAGCGTTGGTGTTGGCAGGGTTGCCGACGACAAGTACTTTAACGTTGCGGTTTGCCACGGCGTTGAGCGCTTTGCCCTGTGCGGTGAAGATGGCGGCATTGACAGCCAGCAGGTCTGCTCGCTCCATGCCGGGACCTCGGGGACGCGAACCAACCAGCAGCGCGACCTCAACGTCTTTGAACGCTTCGAGCGGGTCGCTGTGAGCAGTCATAGATTGCAGCAAAGGAAACGCGCAATCATCGAGCTCCATCATTACGCCTTTGAGCGCCTTTTGGGCTTTTTCATCCGGAATTTCCAGCAGTTGCAAAATAACAGGCTGGTCTTTGCCAAGCATTTCGCCTGAAGCAATACGGAACAAAAGGGCGTAACCGATCTGGCCTGCTGCACCAGTAACCGCAACACGCACGGCGGGTTTGGACATAACGATCTCCGAAAGGACGAGAGGATTGTGAGAAGGGATAAAAAGAGAGTTTAGCTTTTTTGTGCGACCGGTTAGCAATGAGGTCGCTCAGAAGAATTCCATTGCAAGATGCTAATGCAAATGCTGTCCCGCCGTCAATGATCTTATATCTTATATAAGACACAAGAGTAATGGACTTCCAGTGCCTGCTATGCCAAAATGTAGCGATGAGCATTTTGATTGATTCCGATGTCTGACACCTCCCGACTCCGCAGTGCAACGGCCGACTCCGGTGTGAGTCAGCCTGCAGCATTTAGCCCTCTCTACCAGCAGATCAAAGCCCTGCTGGTCAAGTCGTTAGATTCGGGCGAATGGAAGCCTGGCGAATCCATCCCAAGCGAAATCGAGCTCGCTGCGCGCTTTCAGGTGAGTCAGGGTACAGTCCGTAAAGCAGTCGATGAACTGGCAGCCGAAAACTTGCTTTTCCGTCGGCAGGGCAAAGGCACCTTTGTTGCCACACATCTTGAGCCCCGGGTGCGCTTCAGATTCCTCAGGCTTGCGCCGAACGAGGGTGAGCCTGAGCCTGCTCAAAGTCGGGTGCTTGATTGCCGTCGCATTCGTGCCAATGCTGAGATCGCCCGTGCATTGGAAATCAAAGCGGGCGATCCTGTTGTGGCCATTCGACGAATGTTGTCCTTTTCAAACGTTCCGACAGTGATTGATGATATTTACCTGCCTGGATCTCTCTTTAAAGGCCTGACAGCTGATTTGCTTAATGGCTACTCAGGGCCGCTTTATGGTTTGTTCGAGTCTGAGTTTGGCATCAATATGGTGCGTGCCGAAGAAAAGCTTCGCGCGATCGCTGCCCCGGATGATGTGGCCCAAGCGCTTGGCGTCGAGCCTGCAATACCCCTACTTTGTGTGGAGCGAATTTCCTTCACCTACGGAAACCGTCCTGTAGAATTACGTGTCGGTCATTATGTGACTAATCAGTATTATTATCGTAATAGCCTGAATTGAAAGCTTTTTTTGATTGATTTGAATGCGCGTTCCACATGAGCGAAAATAGCATGTTTTCCTTTATCCAACTGTTCTCCGTACGAGGTTGTTATGTCTGACTCAGCTAACAAGCCGCGTCCTCAATTCCGTAACATTAATGTTACTGATTTGATGGCGTACCGCTTGCCGATGGCCGGAAAAGTATCCATTTTGCATCGCATTAGTGGAGCTTTGCTGTTTTTGTGCTTGCCCTTCCTGATTGCACTGTTTGCGATGAGTTTTGTGAGTCAGGCCGGCTTTAACGCACTGGCAATGGTGATCGGACATCCAATCGTCAAGGTGATTTTGCTCGTTCTGATTTGGGGCTACCTGCATCATTTCTGTGCGGGTATTCGTTACCTGATCCTCGATTTGCATATCGGTGTGGATAAAGAATCAGCCGCCAAAAGCGCAAGCATGGTGATGGGCGTGAGCCTGGCTCTGACCCTGGTATTCGGTCTCAAACTATTCGGAGTGTGGTGATGGTTCCCGTCGAGAAAATTGGTCCAAAGCGCTTAGTCGTCGGCGCACACTACGGTACAGGCGAGTTCATTGCACAGCGCGTCACTGCCATCATCTTGGCTGTTTATACGCTGGTTTTGCTGATCGGCATCCTGACCATGTCCGGCTTCACATATGAGGGTTGGAAAAACCTGTTTACGTTTACGGTTTTGTTTATGCCTCTCGGTCAGATTCTCGCAACACTCGCGATGTTTTCGCTTGCGTGGCATGCCTGGATTGGTGTGCGCGACATCTGGATGGACTACATCAAGCCCGTAGGTCTTCGTATTTTTTTACTGGTGCTGACTATCTTGTGGTTAGTCGGATCGGTCGTGTACTTCGTACACATCCTCTGGAGAAATTAAGCCGTGGCAGCTGTCAAAACATCTTTACCGCGCCGTCAATTTGATGTGGTGGTCGTGGGTGCCGGCGGAGCCGGTATGCGTTGCTCCTTGCAACTCGCAAATGCGGGCTTGTCCGTCGCCGTTCTTTCTAAAGTCTTCCCAACACGCTCGCACACAGTCGCAGCGCAGGGTGGAATCGGTGCTTCGCTTGGCAACATGAGCGAGGACAACTGGTACTGGCACATGTATGACACCGTCAAAGGCTCTGATTGGCTGGGCGACCAGGACGCCATCGAGTTCATGTGTCGCGAAGCACCCAATGCGGTGTATGAGCTCGAGCACATGGGCATGCCCTTTGATCGTAACCCAGATGGCACGATTTATCAGCGTCCCTTCGGTGGTCATACGGCCAATTTTGGTGAAAAACCTGTTCAGCGCGCCTGTGCTGCAGCCGACCGTACCGGTCATGCGCTATTGCACACGCTCTACCAGCGTAACGTCGCTTCGCGCACGCAGTTTTTCGTTGAATGGATGGCGCTTGACCTGATCCGTAACGATGCAGGTGATGTGTTGGGTGTCACCGCGCTCGAAATGGAAACCGGTGAGATTTACATATTCGAAGCCAAGACGACCGTCATCGCGACGGGAGGTGCCGGACGCATTTGGGCAGCCTCGACCAATGCCTTTATTAATACCGGTGACGGTATGGGTATGGCCGCGCGCGCCGGTATTCCAATGATGGACATGGAGTTCTGGCAGTTCCACCCAACTGGCGTGGCGGGTGCTGGCGTGCTCATCACCGAGGGCGTGCGGGGTGAGGGCGGTATCTTGCTGAATAAGGATGGCGAGCGCTTCATGGAGCGTTATGCCCCAACCCTCAAGGACCTGGCGCCGCGTGACTTTATTTCGCGCTGTATGGACCAGGAAATCAAGGAAGGTCGCGGCTGTGGTCCGGATGGCGCCTACGTCCACCTGAAGCTTGATCACCTCGGTGCTGACGTGATTAACAAGCGTTTGCCCTCTATTTTAGAGATCGGACACAAGTTCGCCAACGTGGATGCGACCAAGGAGCCGATCCCTGTTGTGCCAACCATTCACTATCAGATGGGCGGTATTCCTTGCAACTACAACGGTCAAGTGACGACGTGGGATGGCAAGCAAACCAAGATTGTGAACGGTCTCTATGCGATCGGTGAGTGCTCGGCAACCTCCGTGCATGGCGCAAACCGTCTGGGTACGAATTCGCTTCTCGATTTGATTGTGTTTGGTCGTGCTGCCGGTAACCACATTGTGGCTTCCCATCCAGAGCGACAGCATGCCCATCAGCCTCTGCCCCAAGAGTCTGTTGATTTCTCTCTTGAGCGCGTCAACAAACTTGAACAGCGCAAGACCGGCGAGAAAACACAAGTCGTGGGTAACGAGATTCGCAACGCGATGCAACAGCATTGCGGAGTGTTCCGTACTATGGCCTCGCTCAAAGAAGGTGTGGCAAAGATCGATGCCTTGGCTGAAAAGGTCGATCACATTGCTTTCCAGGACAAGTCCAAGGTCTTCAATACCGCCCGTATTGAGGCGCTTGAACTGAGCAACATGATCGAGGTCGCACGTTCGACGATTCATTCAGCCGCTGCCCGCACCGAAAGCCGTGGTGCGCACGCATTGGATGACTTCCCGCATCGTGACGATGACAACTGGATCAAGCACACGCTTTGGTACTCCGAAGGCAATCGCCTCGATTACAAGCCTGTGCAGATGCAGCCACTCACCGTCGAAAGCTTCCCGCCCAAGACTCGTACATTCTAAGTCAGGATATCTGGAACAAATCATGAGCAAAAAACGCATCGTGAAGTTTGAAATCTACCGCTACGATCCTGACAAGGATGAGCGTCCCTATATGCAGAAGCTCGAAGTCGAGCTGCAGCCAACCGACAAGATGTTGCTGGATGCACTGATTCGCATCAAGATGGATGTGGATGACAGTTTGGCAATGCGTCGTTCATGCCGCGAAGGTGTGTGTGGTTCTGACGCGATGAATATCAACGGCAAAAACGGTCTGGCTTGTACAACCAACATGCTCGAGCTCAGTGAGCCTGTGGTTTTGCGTCCTTTGCCAGGTCTGCCTGTGATTCGAGATCTGATCGTCGACATGACGCACTTCTTTAATCAATATCACTCCATCCGCCCATACCTCATCAACGATACGCCACCTCCTGAAAAGGAGCGTCTGCAGACGCCTGCTGCCCGTGAGGAGCTCGATGGTCTGTATGAGTGTATTTTGTGTGCCTGTTGCTCGACTTCTTGCCCATCTTTCTGGTGGAATCCCGACAAATTCGTCGGCCCTGCCGGATTGTTGCAAGCCTATCGCTTCATTGCGGACACCCGCGATCACGCAACAGCTGAGCGTCTAGACAACCTAGAAGATCCCTATCGTCTGTTCCGCTGTCACACCATCATGAACTGTGTGGATGTGTGTCCAAAGGGTCTGAACCCGACCAAGGCGATTGGAAAAATTAAAGAAATGCTTGTACGCCGCACGGTCTAACAAAGAGCAATCATGGGAACACTATCAGATCAGGATCGAGTTCGGTTGCGTTGGCGTGCCAGACGGGGCCTGCTCGAAAATGATCTGATTCTCACCAAATATCTTGATACTTACCAAGCCAACCTGACGGATGTCGAGGTTGGTGCTCTGACTCAGCTGTTTGAACTGAGTGATAATGAGCTGTTAGACTTATTACTAGGTCGTGTCGAGCCCGAGGGGGCGCTTGATCGACCCGCAGTCAAGATGGTGCTGGCGCAGATTCGCGCGGCATAGACAGCGTCTTGACTGGCTAACCGAATTTAAACGAAGGAATCACGCATGAAACTGTCCGACAAAAAAGCCACGCTCTCGTTCTCAGACGGCAGCCCTTCTGTTGATTTTCCTATGTACGACGGCAGCGTCGGCCCACAGGTGATCGACATTCGCAAGTTGTACGGACAAACCGGTTTGTTTACGTACGACCCAGGCTTTTTGTCGACAGCCTCTTGCGCGTCCAACATCACGTACATCGATGGCGACAAGGGCGAGTTGTTGTATCGCGGCTATCCAATCGAAGAGCTCGCAGTCAACTGTGACTTCATGGACATCAGCTATCTGATCCTGAATGGCGAGCTGCCAGATCCGAAGCAGAAAAAAGACTTCGACACCTTGGTGACGCGTCACACGATGGTCAACGAGCAGATGCACTTCTTCTTGCGTGGTTTCCGTCGTGATGCGCATCCTATGGCTGTGTTAACGGGTTTGGTTGGCGCACTTTCCGCCTTTTATCACGACTCGACTGATATCACCAATCCGCACCATCGTCATGTCTCGGCTATCCGTCTGATTGCTAAGATGCCCACACTGGTTGCCATGGCCTATAAGTACTCCCAGGGTCAGCCTTACATTTATCCTCAAAACAACCTGTCCTACACCGGCAACTTTTTGCGGATGATGTTTGCCACACCTTGCGAAGAGTATGTGGTCAACCCTGTGGTTGAACGTGCTTTGGATCGCATTTTTATTCTGCACGCTGATCACGAACAAAATGCCTCCACGTCGACCGTGCGCTTGTGTGGTTCTTCTGGTACCAATCCTTTCGCTGCGATCGCCTCAGGTGTGGCATGTTTGTGGGGCCCCGCACACGGTGGCGCTAACGAAGCGTGTCTGCAGATGCTCGAGGATTTACAAGCCAAGGGTGGTTTGGCCAAGGTTGGCGAGTTCATGGAACAGGTTAAGGACAAAAACTCCGGCGTTCGCCTGATGGGTTTTGGTCACCGTGTTTATAAGAACTATGACCCCCGCGCCAAACTGATGCAGCAAACTTGCAAAGAAGTACTGGCTGCCTTGGGTCTTGAAAATGACCCATTGTTTAAGCTCGCGATGGAAGTCGAGCGGATCGCGCTTGAGGATCCATACTTTGTTGAGCGTAAGCTGTATCCGAACGTTGACTTCTACTCAGGGATTGTTCAGCGCGCGATTGGCGTACCTACGGCCTTGTTTACAGCAATTTTTGCTCTGGCCCGCACAGTTGGCTGGATTGCTCAATGGAACGAGATGATCTCAGATCCAGAGTACAAGATTGGCCGTCCACGCCAGCTGTATCAAGGTTCGGTCTCCCGTCCAGTTCCCAAGCGTAAATAACTTAATTTATTTACAAAAAAACGCCTGAGAATTTTCAGGCGTTTTTTTTTGCTGGAAGTCACCCTGGAATGTATGGGTGTTTCCAGTAACTCTTGTCAGTCAGCGTTATCGTTGCTCGACCTCCATCTGGGCATCAATCACGGCGAGCGCGGTCATATTGATGACTCGGCGCACGGTCGCGCTGTTCGTCAGGATGTGCACAGGACGCGCAGCGCCCAACAGGACGGGTCCCATCGCAATGCCATTACTGCCTGTCATCTTCAGGAGGTTATAGGTCACATTGCCTGTATCCAGATTTGGCATGATAAGCAGGTTGGCGCTTCCTTTGAGCGTGCTGTCCGGATAGTTGGCCGTACGGATGGATTCGGAAAGCGCCGAATCCGCATGCATTTCACCATCGACCTCAAGCGAGGGAGCGCGTTCGACAATGAGGTGACGCGCTTGTGCCATTTTGCGTGAGGATTCGGTTGGTCTGCTACCGAAATTTGAATGCGAGAGTAGGGCGATTTTGGGAACGATGCCAAAGTTGCGCATTTTGTGTGCCGCTTGGATGGTCATGTCAGCCACCTGTTCAGCGCTTGGATCTTCGTTGACATGCGTGTCGCAAATAAACAGCGTCTGATCGGAAAGCATCAGAACATTCATCGCGGCAAATGTCGAAGCGCCTGGCTGAAGTCCGATCACGTCTTCGACATACTTGAGCTGATTGTCAAAGCGGCTGCTGATCCCGCAGAGCACAGCGTCGGCATCACCGCGCTTGAGAAGCAAGACTGCGATCAATGTGTTGTGCTTGCGGACCATCGCTTTGGCAACAGTGGGTGTCACGCCTTCGCGGCCTTTGATCCGATAATATTCTTGCCAGGATTCGTTAAAACGCGCATCGTCTTCCGGATCGACGATCTCGATATTCTTACCCACCTCCAGACGTAGCCCCATTTTCTTGATGCGCATATCGATCACTGCGGGGCGACCAATCAAAATCGGGAAGGCAATTTTTTCATCTGAGACTGTTTGAGCGGCTCGCAAGACTCGCTCATCTTCTCCGTCTGCGTATATGACCCGCTTAGGCGCGCGCTTGGCTTGCGTAAACAAGGGACTCATCAGCTGACCGGAGTGATATACCATGGCGAGCAATTTCGCTTTGTAGGCCTCCATGTCTTGGATCGGTCTGCGTGCCACGCCTGAGTCTGCGGCAGCTTGGGCGACAGCTGGCGCAATTTGAACGATGAGGCGTGGATCAAAGGGTTTGGGGATAATGTAGTCGGGACCGAAGCTGAGTTCCTGACCCGCGTAAGCTTGGGCCACTTCGTCGCTTTGTTCAGCTTCCGCGAGCTCAGCGATTGCCTTGACGCAGGCAAGCTTCATTTCTTCTGTGATGCTGCTGGCCCCCGCATCAAGCGCGCCGCGGAAAATGAACGGGAAGCACAGAACGTTATTGACTTGATTGGGGTAATCAGAGCGACCGGTCGCGATGATACAGTCCGGACGGGCGGCTTTGGCGATTTCAGGTCTGATTTCGGGTTCTGGGTTCGCCAAAGCCAAAATCAAAGGCTTTGGCCCCATGCTTTTAACCATCTCTGCGTTCACAACCCCTGGTGCCGAGCAACCTAAGAACACGTCGGCTCCCGCCATGGCATCGGCCAGGGTGCGAAGCGTTGTTTTTTGTGCATAGCGCTTTTTGTTTTCTTCCATTTGCGCATCGCGACCCTCGTAAATCACACCGCGCGAATCGCAGACAAAAATGTTTTCTTTCTTGATGCCGAGATGGACAAGCAAATCCAGGCAGGCAATGGACGCTGCACCCGCACCGGATACGACAAGTTTGACCTGATCCATTTTTTTGCCGACAACCTTCAGCCCGTTCATGATCGCAGCCGAGGAAATAATGGCTGTGCCGTGCTGGTCATCATGAAAGACCGGAATTTTCATCCTTTCGCGCAGCTTGCGTTCAATGTAGAAACATTCAGGAGCCTTGATATCTTCGAGATTGATTCCGCCCAACGTGGGTTCAAGCGCCGCGATGATTTCCACGAGCTTGTCGGGATCGGTTTCGGCAAGCTCGATATCGAACACATCGATGCCCGCGAATTTCTTAAACAGGCAGCCTTTTCCTTCCATGACAGGTTTGGCCGCGAGTGGGCCGATATTTCCCAAGCCCAACACGGCTGTTCCGTTTGTGATGACGGCCACCAGATTGGAGCGAGAGGTGTATTTGGCTGCGGCTTCATCGCCTTGTGCATGAATGGCCATACAGGCGGCAGCAACGCCGGGTGAGTAGGCTAGGGACAAATCGTCTTGGTTGGCCAGTGGCTTGGTCGGTGTGACGGAAATTTTGCCAGGTGTCGGGTAGGCGTGATAGTCAAGGGCGAGCTTAGAAAGATTTTCGTCCATAGCTTTCTTCAAGAAGGAGAGTGAATAAAAGTGAAGTCAAGCTTACAGGCAAGCGCAGCATCTGGCATCAAATCGGTGCGTATTTCGATTTTGCGGCGCAGCAATTGTCTTGCGCTGCGACATGAATATATTGCGACGCAGCATTTTTAGGCCTCATTAAACTTTGTTGGTAGTGGCAGTGTCTGTGGTGTTCGTCTGACGCTTGGCTGCGCAAGCGTTGATTTCTGACAAGAATATCGAAAACAATTAAAAGCTTGGGGTTATACTTATATGCCGGCTCTTAAGGCTATTAAACAACCGCCTTCTGCCCCGCTATCCGCAAATCGGTTTGGCCGAGAAAACGGAAGGTATTCCTGCATCGTAACGGGTGAAGCACCCGAATAGGTGAAGCGCTAAAATGTCATCAGAACTCGAATCTCTACAAAACTCTTACCTCTTTGGGGGCAATGCGCCCTACGTAGAAGAACTCTACGAAGCCTATCTGGATAATCCAGGTTCGGTTCCTGATAATTGGCGGAATTATTTCGACCAGTTGCAGCACATGCCGGCAACGGATGGCCAGGAAGCGACTCGCGACCAGGCCCACGCACCCATCATCGAATCCTTTGCACAGCGTGCAAAAGCCAATGCTTTTGTTCAGCGTGGTCAGGAGCCCGATCTTGCGGTCGCGATGAAACAAGTCCACGTTCAATCCATCATTGCCGCGTATCGTTCGCTCGGTTCACGTTGGGCAGACCTTGATCCTCTTAAGCGGCATGACCGCCCGAGCATCCCTGAATTGGATCCGGCATTTTATGGTTTGACCGAGGCAGACCTCGATCAGGTTTTCTCTGCCACCAATACGTATTTCACCAAAGCGACAACGATGACGTTGCGCGAAATCTTGAAAGCGCTGCGTGA
Organism: Zwartia vadi; assembly: GCF_030410375.1. Taxonomy (GTDB): domain Bacteria; phylum Pseudomonadota; class Gammaproteobacteria; order Burkholderiales; family Burkholderiaceae_B; genus Zwartia; species Zwartia vadi. Next base: position 150,462 of record NZ_JAUHHE010000003.1, on the reverse strand, counting down.
TACCTATTGCCGCTCGATCGGTGCGGAGTTCATGCACGCCTCGGATCCCGCCGTGAAGCGCTGGGTTCAGGAGCGCCTCGAGTCGACACTCGGCGCCCCGACTTTTACAGCTGACCGCAAGCGTCACATCCTGCAGCAACTGACCGAGGCCGAAGGCCTTGAGCGTTTCCTCCATACGAAATATGTGGGTCAAAAACGCTTTTCGCTTGAGGGCGGAGACAGCTTCATCGCCTCGATGGACGAAGTCGTCAATCACGCTGGCGAGTCAGGTGTTCAGGAAATCGTCGTGGGTATGGCTCACCGCGGACGTTTGAATATGCTGGTCAACATCATGGGCAAAATGCCCGGTGATTTGTTCGCCGAGTTCGAAGGTCACCATGCCGAAGGTCTGACCGATGGCGATGTGAAATACCACAACGGTTTTTCCAGCGATTTGTCCACGCGCGGTGGTCCGGTCCATCTGTCACTGGCTTTTAACCCCTCCCACCTCGAGATTGTGAACCCAGTCGTCGAGGGCAGTGTGCGCGCTCGCCAGGAGCGTCGTGGTGCCGATGGTTACAAGCAAGTCCTGCCTGTTTTGGTGCACGGTGATGCCGCCTTTGCAGGTCAGGGTGTTGTGATGGAAACACTCAACTTGGCTGAAACTCGCGGTTACGGTACGGGTGGTACGGTTCATCTGGTGATTAATAACCAGATCGGTTTCACGACTTCCGATCCACGCGATACCCGTTCGACCATCTACTGTACCGACGTCTCCAAGATGATCGAGGCGCCCGTTTTCCATGTGAACGGTGATGATCCCGAAGCAGTGGTCTTTGCCACGCGTTTGGCACTGGATTTCCGCATGCAGTTCGGCAAGGATGTCGTCGTGGATATCGTCTGTTTCCGTAAACTCGGTCACAACGAGCAAGACACGCCTTCCCTGACTCAACCTCTGATGTATAAGACGATTGGCGCGCATCCCGGTACACGTAAACTCTATGCCGACAAGCTCGTCGCACAGGGCGTACTCAAGGAGGGCGATGCCGAGCAGCTTGTCAAAGACTATCGTCAGTACATGGAAGACGGTCGCCGGACGATCGAGCCCGTTTTGACTGACTACAAGAGCAAATATGCGATTGATTGGTCACCATACCTTAATGCCAAGTGGACCGATCAGGCCGATACGGCTGTGCCGATCACAGAGCTCAAGCGTATCGGTGAAAAGCTGACCGTTGTACCTGAAGGATTTACTCCGCATTCGCTGGTAACCAAGCTATTGAATGACCGTCGCGCGATGGCGCGAGGGGAGATGAATCTTGACTGGGGGATGGGCGAGCACTTGGCCTTTGCAACCTTGGTAGCCGCAGGCTATGCCGTGCGCATCACGGGTCAGGACTCAGGACGCGGTACCTTTACGCACCGTCATGCTGTGCTTCACGATCAAAATCGTGAGCGTTGGGATGATGGTACTTATATTCCATTGCAGCACGTGGCGGATGGTCAGGCACCTTTCACGGTGATCGACTCCGTCTTGTCCGAAGAAGCCGTGCTGGGTTTTGAATACGGTTACTCTTGCGCAGATCCCAAGACACTCACAATTTGGGAAGCGCAGTTCGGTGACTTCGTCAACGGCGCCCAAGTCGTGATTGACCAGTTCATCGTTTCTGGAGAGGCGAAGTGGGGTCGTCAGTCAGGCTTGACGATGATGTTGCCGCACGGTTACGAAGGTCAGGGCCCGGAGCACTCTTCTGCACGTATCGAGCGTTTCCTGCAGCTTTGCGCAGACAACAATATCCAGGTCGTTCAGCCTACCACAGCTGCACAGATTTTCCATCTGTTGCGTCGTCAGATGATTCGCCAATTCCGCAAGCCCTTGGTGATCCTGACACCCAAGTCGTTACTTCGTAACAAGGATGCTGGTTCGCCTTTGTCCGATCTGGCAACTGGACGTTTCCGTCCAATCATTGCCGAGGTGGACGAGTCCATCAACGCCTCTTCCGTCAAGCGTGTCTTGGTCTGTTCGGGCAAGGTTTATTACGATCTCGTCAATGGTCGTCGTGAGCGCAAAGACAACTCTGTTGCGATTATTCGCGTTGAGCAGTTGTATCCCTTCGCGCACAAGACTTTTGAAGCCGAGTTGCGCAAGTACCCGAAGGCAACGGAAGTGGTCTGGGTTCAGGACGAGCCACAGAATCAAGGTCCTTGGTTCTATGTTCAGCATCATCTCTATCAGAACATGACTAGTGGTCAAAAACTTGGTTATGCAGGTCGCGCAGCGTCTGCCTCGCCTGCCGTCGGTTATCTCGCCAAACACCTCGAACAGCAGAAAGCGCTGGTCGAGCAGGCGTTTGGCAAGTTCAAGACTTTCATGCTGACGAAATAAATCCAGAAAACGCATTCATCCAATTACGGAAAAAATATAATGGCAATCACAGACGTTGTTGTTCCACAGTTATCTGAATCGGTGTCAGAAGCGACACTTTTGACCTGGAAAAAGAAGCCTGGCGAAGCTGTGCAGGCTGACGAGATCCTAATCGAAGTTGAAACCGACAAAGTCGTTCTCGAGGTTCCTGCTCCCGCCTCTGGCATCTTGTCTGAAATCGTCAAAGGTGATGGCAGCATGGTCACTTCTGGTGAAGTGCTCGCGCGTATCGATACGGATGGAAAGGCAGTTGCGTCGGCTGCCTCCGCCGCGCCCGCTGCCGCTGTTGCCGCACCTGTCGCTGCCCCCGCCGCCCCCGCCGCCCCAGCTTCTGCCTCAAATTCCGCAGCAGGTATTGCATCTCCTGCCGCAGCTAAGATCCTGGCTGACAAGGGTGTTTCAGCTGCTTCGGTTGCTGGTTCGGGACGCGATGGCCGCATTACCAAGGGCGATGCGCTTGGTGCCTCTTCTGCACCTGCGGCTCCAGCTGCAGCGCCAAAAGTCGCGCTTGCGAATCCCTCTGTTCCGATGACACAGTCGCTTGATGGTCGTCCAGAGCAGCGTGTGCCAATGAGCCGTTTGCGCGCCCGTGTTGCCGAGCGTCTGTTGCAGTCGCAGCAAGATAATGCCATTTTGACCACCTTCAACGAGGTCAATATGCAAGGCGTGATTGACCTGCGTAACCTCTACAAAGACAAGTTCGAAAAAGAGCACGGCGTCAAGCTTGGTTTCATGTCCTTCTTTGTGAAAGCTGCTGTTGCTGCGCTGAAGCGCTACCCAATTTTGAACGCCTCTGTTGATGGCAAGGACATCATTTATCACGGTTACTTCGACATCGGTATCGCCGTAGGTAGCCCGCGCGGTCTGGTGGTACCCATCCTGCGGAATGCGGATCAGTTGACGATCGCTGAAATCGAAAAGACGATTGCTGACTTTGGTAAACGTGCTTCCGAAGGCAAGCTCGGCATCGAAGAGATGACTGGCGGTACATTCTCGATCTCGAACGGTGGGGTGTTTGGTTCAATGCTCTCGACTCCGATTATCAATCCACCGCAATCCGCGATTTTGGGTGTGCATGCAACTAAAGAGCGTGCCGTGGTTGAAAAGGGTCAGATTGTGATTCGTCCGATCAACTACCTTGCGATGTCTTATGACCACCGCATTATCGATGGCCGCGAAGCGGTTCTGGGCTTGGTCGCCATGAAAGAGGCGCTCGAAGATCCGCAGCGCATGCTGCTTGAAATCTAAGCTGGAAAATTTATGTCTTCGAATCAATTTGATGTCGTAGTGATTGGTGCAGGCCCCGGCGGATATATCGCCGCGATCCGTGCAGCCCAACTGGGTAAAACCGTCGCATGTATTGATGCCTGGCAGAACGGGCAGGGCGGTCCTGCGCCAGGTGGTACGTGCACCAACGTAGGATGCATTCCCTCCAAGGCTCTGTTGCAATCGTCCGAGCATTACGAGCAAGTCAACCATCACTTTGTTGAGCATGGTATCGAGGTCAAGGGCGTCTCGCTCAAACTCGACAAAATGATCGGTCGTAAAAATAGCGTCGTGAAGCAAAACAACGATGGCATTTTGTATCTCTTCAAAAAGAACAAAATCACGTTTTTTCACGGCAAGGGCTCGTTTGTGGGCCAAACAGAAGGCGGCTGGGCGATCAAGGTTTCGGGTACGACCGAGGCTGATATCGTTGGCAAACACGTCGTGATCGCAACGGGATCATCCGCACGCGAGCTGCCCGGTTTGCCCTTTGACGAGCAACAGATTCTGTCCAACGACGGTGCCTTGAATATCGGCGCGGTGCCCAAGAAGTTGGGTGTCATTGGTGCTGGTGTCATTGGTCTTGAAATGGGCAGCGTCTGGCGTCGACTCGGTGCTGAAGTCACCGTTTTGGAGGCCATGCCTGAGTTTCTGGCTGCGGTTGATACGCAGGTCGCCAAAGAAGCGCACAAAATTTTCACCAAGCAGGGCCTATCCATCCATATGGGCGTCAAACTTGGCGAGATCAAAGCAACGGCCAAGCAAGTCACGGTTCCCTACACGGACGCCTCAGGCGCCGAGCAAAAGCTCGTCGTCGACAAGCTTATTGTCTCAATCGGCCGCGTTCCTTACACCGGTGGTCTCAATGCTGATGCCGTGGGTCTCAAGCTCGACGAGCGTGGTTTTATTGTGGTGGATGCTGACTGCAAAACCAACTTGCCTAATGTCTGGGCGGTAGGTGATGTGGTGCGCGGCCCCATGCTAGCCCATAAAGCCGAAGAAGAGGGTGTTGCAGTCGCCGAGCGTATTGGCGGACAACATGGTCATGTCAACTTTGACACGATTCCTTGGGTCATCTACACCTCGCCTGAGATCTCCTGGGTGGGCCAGACTGAGCAACAGCTCAAAGCCTCTGGACGCGCTTACAAGGCTGGAAGCTTCCCCTTCCTGGCCAATGGCCGTGCACGCGCTTTAGGCGATACGACTGGTTTCGTGAAGATCCTGGCCGACGCGGTGACCGACGAAGTGCTTGGTGTGCACATTATCGGTCCGATGGCCTCTGAGCTGATCGCCGAAGCTGTGACCATCATGGAGTTCCGTGGTGCAGCCGAAGACATCGCACGCATCTGTCATGCGCATCCGACCTTGTCAGAGTCCATGAAAGAGGCAGCTTTGGCAGTTGACAAGCGTACCCTCAATTTTTGATGCGTCTTTACTGACGTACTTTTCCGGAAGCACTTTTGTGCGAATCCTTTGAACGTTCTTCAATATTATGAGAGCAGTCTGGCTGAGCGCGGTTATCAGCCAGACCCCGCTCAGCGCGTCGCCATTGAGCGTTTGCAAAAGTATTTTGATGACTGGATCGCCTTTAAAAGTGATCGTTCCAGTGCAGTCAAACGCCTGTTCAAGCGACCCGACGTACCAAGAGGTGTTTATCTTTGGGGAGGTGTCGGGCGCGGGAAAAGCTTTTTGATGGACGCGTTCTATGCGACCGTTCCCGTCAAGCGTAAGACGCGTTTGCATTTCCATGAGTTCATGCGTAGCGTGCATCGTCAGCTCGACGAAGTCAAAGGCATGCAAGATCCTCTCGATGAGGTTGCCAAGCGGATTTCCAAGCGCTATCGCTTGATCTGTTTCGATGAGTTTCATGTCTCGGATGTCGCCGATGCCATGATTCTTTACCGCCTATTACTCAAATTTTTCGAGTACGGAACGTCATTCGTGATGACGTCCAATTACGAGCCCTCATTGCTCTACCCTGACGGTTTGCATCGCGATCGGATTTTGCCCGCAATCGCCTTGATTAAAGACCGGATGGATATTCTGAATGTGGATGCGGGGATCGATTACCGTCGCCGTACGCTCGAGCAGGTCAAGTGTTATCACACGCCGTTGGGCCCCCAGGCAGACCAAGCGTTGCAAGACGCTTTTGCTCAGTTATCCGACACCCCGCCGCAGGATCCCGTGCTGTTGATTGAGCACCGGGAGATCACCGCTAAAAAACGTGCGGGGAGTGTGGTTTGGTTTGATTTCGCAACCTTGTGCGGCGGTCCGCGCTCACAGAACGACTATCTCGAGATCGCGAGCCGCTTTCATGCGGTGATTCTATCCGAGGTCCCCAAAATGGGACCCAAACACGCCTCAGAGGCGAGAAGATTCACTTGGCTGATCGATGTGTTCTATGATCACAAAGTCAAATTGATCATGTCAGCTGCGTGTGAGCCAGAGGAGATTTACACCTCCGGTCCAATGTCCAACGAGTTTCATCGCACCGTCTCGCGCATTTTAGAGATGCAGTCCAAAGAGTATCTGGACTCCGAGCAGCGCGATACAGTGAGTCTTTAAGGTCGATATGATGAATACGCGCGTTCTCACCGGCATCACGACGTCGGGTACCCCGCATCTTGGAAATTATGTTGGTGCGATTCGTCCCGCGATTCAGGCAAGTCTTGAGAAAAATGTAGATGCGTTTTTCTTTTTGGCTGATTATCACGCCCTGATCAAATGTGAAGATGCTGAGCGAATCGCGCGTTCGCGTCTTGAAATCGCTGCGACTTGGCTGGCTGCTGGCCTTGATCCGGAGCGTGTCACTTTTTATCGACAGTCTGATGTGCCCGAAATCCCCGAGCTCTGCTGGATGTTGACGTGTGTGACCGCCAAGGGTCTCATGAATCGTGCGCATGCTTACAAAGCCTCTGTTGATCAAAATATCGCCAAGAGCGTTGATCCTGATGACGGCATTAATATGGGGTTGTTCTCATATCCCATTCTGATGGCCGCGGATATTTTGATGTTCAATGCGCATAAGGTACCCGTGGGGCGTGATCAGACGCAGCATCTTGAGATGGCACGCGATATCGCTCAACGGTTTAATCACTTGTTCGGGCGCGGCAAAGATTTTTTCGTTCTGCCTGAGGCGGTCATCGCCGAGGATGTGGCGACCTTGCCTGGCTTGGACGGTCGTAAAATGTCCAAGAGTTATAACAATACTATCCCCTTGTTTGAGGGGGGCGCCCGTGCGCTCAAGGCAGCCGTTGCGCGCATTGTGACGGACTCGCGCGGGCCCGGAGAGCCCAAGGATGCAGAGGCATCGCATCTTTATCTGATTTATAAGGCTTTTGCCAAACCAGCAGAAACAACTGCGTTTCACCAAGAGCTGACGCAGGGAATGGGTTGGGGGGATGCCAAACAGAAGTTGTGTGGGCGGATCGAGCAGGAGCTTGGGCCGTTGCGCGAAAACTATGAAAATCTGATGGCACATCCTGGTCGAATCGAAGACATTCTTCAGGAAGGAGCGCGCAAAGCCCGTGCGATTGCCACCCCCTTTATGCATGAATTGCGTCAGGCAGTCGGGTTACGCACACTCGCTACTGAGTCAAACTCACGTCCAGCCAAGCAAGGCAAAGGCGGGGGGAAGGGCGCGCGCTTCGTCAGTTTCCGCGACGAGGCAGGTCAGTTTCGCTTTCGCTTTCTCGATCATGAGGGAACAGAGCTTTTTTCGTCTGTGGCCTTTGCAGATCCCAAAATGGCGGGTGCAGCGATGCGCGCACTTCAAACCGGTCATCTCGACGCAATCATCACGCTCACCGGCGATTTTGACTTTACTTTAAGTCTTGATGGGTCTGTCGTGGCTGTGGGCGTGACAAGTGCGTCTGCGGCGCAGCGCGCAGAGCGACTCGACGTACTGCATGCGAGCTTGCGTCCATCCGAGTGACCGCAGTGCTGCGTAGATCGTAGCGCTGCGCACTCTGAACTATCTACTTTCTTTTCTTTATCTCTTAAGCTTGGCAAAAGCCGCGGCCATCGCGCCCTGTCCTGCCGGTTCAGCCAGGCCGCCACGGTTAGGTTTTGAACCTACCTGTCCATTGGCAGCCCCAGCACTATTTCGATTTTTTCCGGTTGCCTGTGTAGCGCCTGACGAGCGGGCAGGCGGTGCTTCATCATTGAGACGCATGGTCAGTGCGATCCGTTTACGCGCGATGTCTACCTCTTGCACGCGGACTTTTACGGTTTGACCCACGCGAACGACATCTCTCGGATCTGAAACAAACTTTTCAGCAAGAGCAGAGATATGTACCAAACCATCCTGATGAACGCCGATATCCACAAAGGCTCCAAAGTTCGCGACGTTGGTGACGACACCTTCAAGAATCATGCCGGGCAGGAGGTCGTTCAGCGTTTCAACGCCTTCTTTGAAGGTGGCGGTCTTGAACTCAGGACGCGGATCCCGGCCAGGCTTCTCTAGTTCGAGCAAAATATCGCGCACGGTTGGAATGCCGAAACGTTCATCAGTGAACTCCGCAGGCGACAGGCCTTTAAGCTTTTCCCGATTGCCGATGACTTCTTTCATATCAGCAGATATTTTCTTGAGAATCCGCTCGACAACGGGGTAGGCTTCCGGATGAACGGATGAGGCGTCAAGAGGGTTGTTACCGTTGGGTATGCGCAAAAATCCAGCCGCCTGTTCAAAAGCCTTTTCACCGAATCGCGATACTTCCTTGAGAGCGGCACGATTGGGGAAGGCGCCTTTTTCATCTCGGTAAGCCACGATGTTTTTTGCCAGCGTGCTGTTTAGGCCCGAGACGCGTGTCAGCAAGGCGGCAGAGGCAGTATTGACATCGACGCCAACTGCGTTCACGCAGTCTTCGACCACGGCGTCCAGAGAGCGCGCCAGCTCACGCTGATTCAGATCATGCTGGTACTGTCCCACTCCGATTGCTTTAGGTTCGATTTTGACCAGTTCAGCCAGAGGATCTTGCAAACGACGTGCGATCGAGGCCGCACCGCGCAAACTCACATCAAGATCGGGAAACTCAAGCGCTGCCAGTTCAGAAGCGGAGTAGACCGATGCACCTGCCTCCGAGACCACCACCCGCGTGAGTTTGAGGTCGGGCTGCTCCGTCATCAAGTCAGCCACGAGCTTTTCAGTTTCACGCGAAGCGGTGCCGTTGCCGATGGCAACCAGTTCAATTTTGTGGCGACGAGCGATCGCAGCGAGCGTCGCAAGCGATCCTGCGCGATCACGTCGCGGTTCAAAAGGGTAGACCGTCGCGGTCTCAACGAGTTTGCCGGTGTGATCAATGGCGGCAACTTTTACTCCCGTGCGAATGCCGGGATCAAGTCCTAAAACGGCTTTGGGACCTGCGGGTGCAGCAAGCAGCAGATCTTTGAGATTAGCAGCAAACACTCGTATAGCCTCGGCTTCGGCGCTTTCACGCAAGCGCGTAATCATCTCGGTCTCGAACATAGTGAGCAGCTTGACACGCCAGGTCCAACGGGCGACGTCAGCCAGCCATTTGGCGCGCGGGGAGGGCGCGGCATCGAACAGATCCCGCCCCAGCTTAAGAAACTGCGCGACCCGCTCAACGCAAGGGTGGGGAACCAGAACATCTTGACTGGCTTCAAGACCGATCCGCAGTTCCAGCACGCCTTGTTGACGACCTCGGAGCATCGCCAGCACCCGATGCGACGGAAGCGTGCGCAAAGGTTCGCAGAACTCGAACCAGTCACGGAAGTTGGCGCCCTCGGCTTCCTTGCCTTCGGCAACCTTTGAATACAAGTAGCCATGAGACCATAAGTGCGTGCGCATATCGGCCAGTAAGTCGGCATGTTCAGCATAACGCTCGGCCAGAATATCTCGTGCCCCATCAAGGGCAGCCTTGGGTTCGGTAATATTTGCATCCGGATTTAAATATTGCGCGGCAAGCGCAAGGGGGTCGCAATTCAACTCGGCCAGGATGGCGTCAGCCAAAGGCTCGAGGCCTGCTTCGCGGGCAATTTGGGCGCGTGTACGGCGCTTGACTTTGTAGGGGGCGTAAAGATCCTCGAGCCGCTGCTTGGTATCCGCCTGTTGAATCGCTTGTTCGAGTTCAGGCGTGAGCTTCTGTTGTTCGGTTATTGAGGCCAGAATGGCAGCCCGTCGCTCCTCAAGGTCTCTGAGGTAGAGCAGTCGGGTGTTGAGATTGCGTAAAACCGTATCGTCCAGCCCGCCAGTTGCTTCTTTGCGATAACGGGCGATAAACGGGACCGTTGCGCCATCCTTTAGTAATTCGATCACAGCTGAAACTTGTTGCGGTCTGATGCCCAGTTCCTCGGCTAGTTGAGCCGTGATGCGCAACTCGGCCTGCTCGGCGGTGACAGGGGCAGCAAAAGAAGGCGCTGCGGGGGAAGTGGGCTGTTTAGTACTTGAATCGCTCATTATTTCCAGAACTATGTAGATTGCGGCAAACGGACGATTTTGCCACAAGACCGAATCCGACTCTTATTCAACGGGGTATGATCCGGCTTGCCCTTTGGTGTCATCTATGCGCGAATCGACGATTTCCGAGCTTTTTTCCCTTGAAGGTCCCTTAGCCAGTATGTCCCCTGGCTTTCGTGTGCGACCGTCTCAGATCGAGTTGGCTCAAGCTGTCGAGCGCACGATTGCCGAGCGCTCAACGCTTGTTGCCGAGGCGGGAACGGGAACGGGTAAAACCTGGGCCTACCTTGTGCCTGCCTTACTGGGGGGCGGCAAGGTTTTGATTTCGACTGGTACGCGCACTTTGCAGGACCAGTTGTTTGCCCGTGATTTGCCTAAGGTGCGTGAGGCGCTGCGGTTGCCGGCCTCCATCGCCTTGCTCAAAGGAAGAGGTAATTACGTCTGTCACTACCACCTGGAGCGTATTCAAGGCGAAGATCGCGCCTTGCACTCCCGTGCGGAGGTTCAGCAATTACGCCACATTCAAACGTTTTCTCAACAGAGTCAAACAGGGGATCGCGCAGATCTGCCCTCTGTCCCCGAGGATGCGGAGATTTGGCAGCGCGTGACCTCAACAAGAGAAAACTGCCTTGGACAGGACTGCCCGAATGTTCGGGACTGTTTCGTTCTGAAAGCCCGTCGCCAAGCGCAAGAGGCTGAGGTCGTGGTGATCAATCACGCGTTATTTATGGCGGATCTGATGCTGCGTGACGAGGGCATCACGGATCTGCTGCCAGCAGCCGACACGGTTATTTTTGATGAGGCACATCAGCTGCCTGATACGGCCACCCGTTTTTTGGGGACCAGTGTATCGACTCATCAATTGCTTGATTTGTCCAAACTGGTTGAGACAGCGGGTTTGGCGCATGCGCGTGAGTTGACTAACTGGTCTGAGCAGGCTCGCCGTATTGAGCATGCGAGCAAGGAGCTCAGGCTCAGTTGTGCAGCACTTGAAAAAATGCCCGCGCGCCGAGTGACTTTTGAGGCCTTTCCCTCGCCTGAGGGTTTCGATACGGCGCGAGATGTCTTGCAATCTGCGCTCGATGAGATTGCCCGACTGCTTTCCAGTGTTGAAGAGAAACATCCGGATTTGGCTGCGGCGGCACGCAGCTGCCATGAGCTCGCAGAGCGTTTATCTCAATGGGGAAAGCCTGGACGCACCGATCGTTTGCCGATCGAGGCTGATCAGGAGGTTGTTCGCTGGGTCGAGTTGGGGTTGCACCATGTTCGACTGCATGCCGCACCTCTGTCCGTAGCAGAGGCGTTTTCTCGCTACAGGCAGGGCGGACAGGCTTGGATCTTTACCTCTGCCACCCTTTCAGTGCATGGTGATTTCTCTCATTTCACATCCCGTTTGGGTCTTGAAAAAGCTGAAACGATGCGTATGGAGTCACCGTTCGATTACGCCAATCAGGCTCTGCTGTTTGTTCCGAGGAGTTTGCCGGCACCACAATCGCCTGATTTTTTGCCTGCATTCGTCGATACGCTCATTCCTTTGATTCAGGCCAGTCAAGGAGGAGCCCTTGTGCTGTGCACGACTTTGCGAGCTGTCGAGCGGGTGGCAGGATTGCTGGCAGACGCGTACGACCAGCTCGGTCTGACCTGGCCCATCATGCGTCAGGGAAATGGCACGCGTAGGGATTTGCTCGAGCGCTTCCGTACCCTTGATCATGCGGTGTTGGTAGGCAGTGCAAGTTTTTGGGAGGGGATTGACGTGGCGGGAGATCGCCTCACTCTCGTTGCAATCGACAAGCTTCCCTTTGCTCCGCCCGATGATCCAGTGCTGGAAGCGCGGTTAAAAGCCTGCCGCAGTCGGGGTGGCAACCCCTTCATGGAGTATCAGCTTCCGGAAGCTGCCATCGCGCTCAAACAGGGTGCGGGTCGCCTGATCAGAACGGAAACGGACTGGGGGGTACTAATGGTAGGCGACACCCGCCTGGTGGACAAACCCTACGGTAAACAGCTCTGGCGAGGACTGCCGCCTTTCGCCAGAACGCGCGATGTCTCAGAGGCGATCGCTTTTTACCAACGGCACCAAGAGGCTTTAGGCTAGAGCCTTAGCTCTGTTAACTAGCCTCTCTGCCTTAGAACAGGCGCAATGGATTCCAAGCGCTGTACTTGTTGGGGAAGCCCTCGGAGATGAGCTTGGTTTTGGGAAAGTTTTGCAACAATACGCGCTCGGAGTCGTTGCGAAGATCGGTCATACCAAGCTTTTCATAAGACATCATCATGATGTAGAGGGCAGCTTCCGCAGCGGGCACGCCTTGATAATCTGTGATCACACTTTGCGCACGATTAATGGCGGCAACATAAGCATAGCGATCATAGTAAAAACGCGCGATCGCCAACTCATTCTCAGCCATGGTGTTGACCAGCCAAGCCAGACGTTTGCGGGCGTCGGGTGTGTAACGGCTGTCCGGATACTGTTGAACGAGTTCAGTGAATGCGGCAAAGGATTGACGCAGTGCACGCACATCTCGCTCGCCGGGATTTTGTCGGGTGATGCCTGAAAAAGCTGCGCTTGGAGGTGTGAAGTTAACCAGCCCTTTGAGGTAGAGGACGTAGTCCATTGAGGGGTGGTTGGGATATTGTTGTTGAAAACGGTTCAGCGTTGCCAATGCGAGCTCGGGTTCTTTGTCTTTCCATTGACAATAGGCCAGGTTGATTTGCGCCTGTTGGGCGTAGATACCGAAGGGAAACCGCGCTTCGAGTGCAGTGAAGCGCTCTTTGCACACTCGCCAGTTGGCTGCGTTCATTTCAGCTTTTCCGTCTTGGAAAAGTTTCTCGGCGTTCCAGTTGGCAGTCGGGTCGTATTCGGGAGCTTTGGTGCCGCAGCCAGCAACAAGCGCTACGGCGCCAAGCATCAATAACACGCGACTGGCGAGTTGCCCCAGCGCTTGTTTGGGAAGAAAAGAAAAGGCAGTGCGACTCATCACGAGATGATCCTTGGTGTTAGCATTCTCAACTGATTATAAGACGAGTCCAAATGCCTGATACCCCTATTTCTGAAGAAGTTCTACCGGACGATGAGCCGCAGACTTTCCTGGTGACCGATGAGATGCCGCTTGAGCGTCTGGACAAGGTTCTTGCCCAGTTAATGCCCCAGCACTCACGCAGCCGTTTGCAGTCCTGGATTGAACGTGGGCATGTGCTCGTCAACGGGCAGGTTGCGCGTGTGCGACAGACCCTGCGAGAGGATGATGTCATTGCTGTGTATGAGCAGCCCTCGCCAGAGGAGGGAGCCTTCAAACCTGAACCGATTGCGTTCGAGGTTCTAGGTGAAAGTCCAGACTGGATCGTGGTCAATAAGCCTGTCGGGCTGGTAACCCACCCGGGAGCGGGCAACTGGACCGGTACGCTTTTGAATGGTTTGCTGTACCGCTATCCTGAGTTGGCGCAGGTGGCCAGAGCGGGGATTGTGCATCGCTTGGACAAGGATACTTCCGGGCTGCTGGTGGTGGCCAGAAACGAAGTGTCCCAAACACATCTTGTCCGGCAACTCCAGGCGCGTACGATGGGGCGGGAGTATCTGGCTTTGGCACACGGACGCATGCTCGCAACCGGCACGGTCGATCGTCCGATCGGGCGGGATCCGCGTGTGCCGGTGAGAATGGCTGTTGAGCGACCCAGCGCACCCAAAGCAGCTGTGACTCACTACGAGTTGATGCGCGTAGGGGAGTACCTTGGCTCTAATATTTCCCAAGTGCGTTGTCGTTTGGAAACCGGTCGTACACACCAAATCCGCGTGCATCTGGCGAGTCTGGGTCACCCCTTGCTTGGTGATACGCAATATGGTGGCCGGATTTTAGGGGATGCCAATCGTCAAATGCTTCATGCCTACCAAATTCGATTTGAAGATCCCGGTCATGTAGGGCAGGAGGTGAGCTTTACCGCGCCACCTGCCGAGGACCTTTTGCGTGTTCAAGAGCACATTCAATGGAAATAAACGACGCGAGTTCGATTCCCGTGGTGAGGCCTCTGTCGGAGTGGCCAGGTGTGCATGCGTTCTGTACCACGCGAACGGGTGGGGTTGGCGTACCCCCCTACGACACGCTCAATCTTGGACTGGGCGCAGGCGATACCGTCCACACCGTTTTGGCCAATAGACGCATACTTCGTTCTCTGATCCCCGCTGAACCCGCTTGGCTCAAACAAGTCCATGGTGTTCGGGTGGTCGATGCGGATGATCACCAGATCTTTTCTGATGACCAGCTACCCCCGGAGGCTGATGCGGCGGTCACGACGCAAGCTGGGCGCGTGTTGGCTGTGTTGACGGCCGATTGCTTGTCTGTCGTACTGTCTGACGATCAAGGTACAGTGTTAGGCGCTGCACACGCGGGTTGGAAGGGGCTGGCTGCAGGTGTTCTTGAAGAAACCCTTGCAATGATGCGGTTGAAACAACCGCTTGGACGCCATTGGCGGGCATGGATTGGGCCAGGCATCGGTGCTGCGTCCTTTCAAGTGGGGGCGGATGTCCTAGAGGCTTTTTCTGCCGAGTTGGATGAGCAACCCTCCCTGTGTGTGCCGGATCCTTCCGAGGATGCGCGGTGGCGTCTCGATCTTGCCGGTTTGGCTCATTTGCGTTTGCAAAAGATGGGCGTGATGACAATCGAACAGAGTAGTTGTTGTACTTTTACCAACCCTAAGCAATTCTTTTCGTATAGGCGTGATCGAATAACTGGGCGCATGGCAACCGTTGCCTGGTTGACAACTTATGCCGGTAGATGTGCTAATTGATGTTGCGGCAGTTTCCCCTGATTGACATTCTTTGCTTTGCGGCGCAGGATTGAATCGCTGCGTGCTTACAGAGGTCACGATTTGAATTTTCCTTTTCCAAATGGTTGGGTTCCCCCTAACGGCATTCCACCCGAAGAACTCGTCAAGATTCAGCAAGATTTTTTAGAGGGTTGGAAACGCATTTCTCAGGATGCGAGCGACGGTCATTTAACGCCTCTCAAAGACAGGCGTTTTGCGGCACCTGCCTGGCAAGCGAGCCAACCACATTTGTTGATGGCGCATTTGTATCTGCTGTCTGCGGATGCGATGAGCCGCATGGTAAAAGCCTCTGCAGCCGACCCTGCGGTCAAGAACAGACTGGAATTTTCAGTCAGCCAGTGGCTGGACGCTTTGTCTCCCGCCAATTTCTTGGTGACCAATCCTGAAGCTCAGGCGGCTTTGCTGGAATCCAAAGGGGAGACGATTGTTGCGGGGATGAATAATCTCTTGTCTGATTTGCAAAAGGGACGGATTACCCAGACGGACGAAACGAAATTCAGGATTGGTGAAAATGTGGCGACCACCGCGGGTGCGGTAGTCTTTGAAAACAAATATTTTCAATTGCTTCAGTACGCACCCAGCACCTCCACTGTTTTTCAAAAACCGATCCTTTTTGTTCCACCCTGTATCAACAAGTTTTACATTCTTGATTTGCAGCCGGAAAACTCTCTGGTTCGCCACCTTGTTGACCAGGGCTTGACCGTATTTATGATCTCCTGGCGCAATCCCCTCCCCGAAGATACGGATGGGATTGAAAAAGCGACTTGGGATGATTATCTGGAGCATGGCGTTCTTAAAGCGATCGAGGTGACACGCACGATTTCAAAGCAAGCTCAGATCAATGCCCTGGGTTTCTGTGTGGGGGGCACCATGCTTGCCACCGCACTTGCTGTGGCCGCCGCACGTGGCGAGGAACCCGTTTCTGCCGTCACGATGTTGACAGCGATGGTTGACTTTAAAGACACTGGGATGCTCGGCGTGTTTGTGGACGAGCAGCATGCCCGATTGCGTGAACAACAGATCGGTCAGGGCGGATTGATGTCCGCACGGGAGTTGGGTTCAACATTTTCTTTTCTGCGCCCCAACGAGCTTGTCTGGAATTATGTGGTTTCCAATTATTTAAAAGGCGAAAAACCTGTCGCCTTTGATTTACTTTTTTGGAATAGCGATGGCACGAACTTGCCAGGGCCGTTTTTCTCTTGGTATTTCCGTAATACATATTTGAATAATAAATTGTGTCGACCGAACCGCCTGACTTGTTGTGGCGAGTTGATCGATATGCGTAAAGTCAAGATTCCCGCTTTTATCTATGCCTCGCGCGAGGATCACATCGTGCCTTGGCAATCAGCGTTTGCCACGTTATCGCTTTTTGGTGGCGACAACACTTTTGTCCTGGGTGCTTCGGGACATATCGCAGGTGTCATCAATCCACCGGCGAAAAACAAGCGTAGTTATTGGGTGGGCTCTTCAAAGGCCAACCACAAAAATTCTGAGGAATGGGAACAACAGGCAATCGAAAAACCAGGCAGCTGGTGGCCAGCTTGGCTCGAATGGCTCACTGCCCACAGCGGCAAGCGCGTGCGTGCGCCAAAGGTTTTAGGGGACGCGCGTTTTAAAGTTCTCGAGGATGCACCGGGTTCTTATGTGAAGGTGAGAGCGATATAGCGTTTGATGTTTTTATGTGCAGTTCAATGCAGTGCGCAGGAATAACCAGGGAGATCAAATATGAGTGCAAAAATTGCGTATGTCACGGGAGGGATGGGTGGTATCGGCACTGCAATTTGTCAGCGTCTGGCCAAAGATGGGATGACGGTGATCGCAGGTTGTGGGCCCAGCCGGGATCATCAGCAGTGGATTGACGAACAGGCAGCCCTCGGTTTCAAGTTTTATGCATCCGTTGGCAACGTTGCGGACTGGAACTCCTGCGAGGCAGCGTTTAAGAAGGTTGTGGCAGAGCATGGTCCGGTGGATATTCTGGTGAATAACGCTGGGATTACCCGTGACGGAGTCTTTCGAAAGATGACGGCGGAGGATTGGCGTGCTGTGATGGATACCAATCTCAATAGTTTGTTCAACGTCACCAAGCAAGTGATTGATGGCATGGCGGATCGAGGTTTTGGGCGTATCATTAACATCAGTTCGGTGAATGGCCAGAAAGGTCAGTTTGGTCAATGTAATTACGCGACGGCCAAAGCGGCGATTCACGGATTCACGATGTCGTTGGCGCTTGAGGTTGCCAGCAAGGGCGTGACGGTCAATACCGTATCACCCGGATACATTGGAACAGATATGGTGCGTGCGATTCGTCCGGATGTGCTGGAAAAAATTATCGCAACGATTCCTGTCAAGCGGTTGGGTCGTCCCGAGGAGATTGCCTCGATTGTTGCCTGGATTGCTTCTGAGGAGTCTGGATTTTCAACTGGTGCGGACTTCTCATTGAACGGTGGTTTGCATATGGGCTAGCGGATGACCCGTGCCGGTTGGGTCAATCGATCCAACTGGCAAGTTGGTCTCGAGTGGCTGAGTAATGCGTATTTAAGTGGTCAAATAGACAGATAGATCTGGGGACAGTAATGACTGAAGCAGCAACGGGCGCATCCGTACGCCTGATTAAAAAATATCCCAACCGTCGTTTGTACGATACCCAAACCAGTACTTACATCACACTTGCTGATGTCAAGCAGCTGGTGCTGGAAAACGAATTGTTCAAAGTCGTCGATGCGAAGTCCTCCGAGGATTTAACCCGCAGTATTCTGCTCCAGATTATTCTCGAAGAAGAAAGTGGCGGCATGCCGATGTTCTCCTCAACCATGCTCGCGCAAGTGATCCGCTTTTATGGTCATGCCATGCAAGGCATGATGGGATCATATCTTGAAAAAAACATCCAAGCTTTCATGGAAATTCAGGAGAAGATGGCTGATCAGTCCAAGGGACTCTACGGTACCAATCAGTTTGCTCCCGAAGCGTGGTCACAATTTATGACTGCACAAACGCCCATGGTGCAAAACATGATGAACAACTACGTCGAGCAAAGCAAGAATCTGTTTTCTCAGATGCAGGACAAGATGCAGGATCAGACACGCGCGATGTTTTCGACGTTTCCCTTCCCGCCCGGATCATCAGGCGAGAAAGGAAAAACCTAATACACCTCAGCCCTGCCCGACACGCAGGGCGATGTGATCGAGCGCTTCTTGCACCTGGTCGATCAAGATCAAACACAGATCCCCAGGTTGCAGTTTGGCCAAGGCCGTATCAATGGCCAAAAACTCTCCCCGGATCTCGATAATCTCCTTGGTGCGAGAGACATTTTTCAGACCTTGTTGCAGAAGCGCGAGAACCTCTCCGTCTTCGCGTCCGCGCTGGCATTGATCCTGATACAAGATTGCTTGATCAAATGCTTCGCCAAGAATTTCTGTCTGACGCACGATATCTTCGTCACGTCGATCCCCCGCGCCACTGATGACAACCATTCGACGTTTGGCCGGCATGGTTTCGATGGCTTGAATGAGCGCCTGAATGGCATCGGGATTATGTCCATAGTCGGCAATCAGCGTCGCGCCGCGATATTCAAAGACATTGAAACGGCCGGGCGCAGTCTGGGCATCGTTGACGAAGGTCGAAAGTCCAATGGCGATTGTTTGCCAGTCAATGCCAAGCGACCAGGCTGCTGCAACAGAGGCCATCGCATTTTCATTTTGAAACGTAATGCTGCCATTGCGTGTTAAAGGAATGGACTTCAGGGGAATCCTGTTTTCAAAACTACCTTCTTGGGCGACGATGGACTCGCCGTCGATAAACACCACACGCTTGCCTTGGGCGCGATGGGTGTTTAGAGCAGGGTTCAGGCGATCTGTCGCAAAAAGCACCACTGATCCCGGACATGCATCAGCCATTTTTAGAACCATTGGATCCATGGCGTTGAGCACTGCGGCACCGGTTGGCGCGACGTTTTGAACGATGACTCGCTTGACCAGCGCCAACCCATCGAAGGATGTGATGAAGTTCATGCCAAGATGGTCGCCCACCCCCAAATTGGTCACGACTGCGACATCGCACCTATCAAAGCCGAGGCCTTCGCGCAAAATCCCGCCACGCGCTGTTTCGAATACTGCGGCATCGACATCGGGGTGCATCAGCACATTGCGGGCGCTTCGCGGACCGCTGCAGTCGCCAGTATCAATGCAGCGTTGCTCGATATACACGCCGTCAGAGTTTGTCATCCCCACGCGCTTGCCACTTGCGCGAATGATGTGCGCAATGAGGCGAACAGTCGTTGTTTTTCCGTTCGTTCCCGTCACGGCCACCACAGGGATGCGCGCGTTGTCGCCTTCTGCAAACATCGTCGAGATGATGGCTTCCCCGACAGGGCGTGCTTTACCGAAAGAGGGACTGAGATGCATGCGCAGTCCGGGAGCCGCATTGATTTCCACAATTCCGGCTCGTTGCTCCTCCATCGGTTTGATCACGGTTTCGGCTACCAAATCGACGCCGGCAATATCGAGGCCGACCATCTGGGCGGCCGTAATCATGCGAGCGGCAAGTTCTGGATGCACTTCGTCTGTGACATCGGTCGCGCTGCCGCCCGTGCTGAGATTGGCGTTATTACGCAACAAAATGCGTTGTCCATTTTCAGGGATGGATTGGGCGGTCAGGCCCTGATTGGCAAGCGTAGCCAATGCGATATCGTCGAGACGAATCTTGGTCAGCGCTGTGGCGTGGCCATCACCGCGCAAGGGATCGAGGTTGACCGTTTCAACAAGTTGCGCGATGGTGTGCTGACCGTCACCGATCACACTCGGCGGATCGCGTCTGGCGGCTGCGATCAGCTGGTTGCCAATCACCAGCATTCTGAAATCGTGTCCTGGAATGTACTGTTCGACGATCACGTCACGACTGATCGTGCATGCGACATCAAAGGCTTTGTTCAGCTGTTCTCGCGTTTCGATATTGACGGCGACGCCTTTGCCCTGATTGCCGTCGCGCGGTTTGATCACCACAGGCAAACCGATTTGATTCGCGATTTCCCAGGCTTGGTCTGGATCACGTGTGACATGACCCTCTGGCACGGGCACGCCAGCAGCTTGCAGAAGCATTTTGGTGAGGTCTTTGTCCTGGGCGATGGCTTCGGCGATGGCGCTGGTCCCGCTTGTTTCTGCGGCCTGAATACGCTTTTGTTTGCTACCCCAGCCAAACTGGACCAGACTCCCTTCAGTCAAGCGTCGATATGGTATGCCTCGAGCGACGGCAGCATCGACAATCGACCCCGTGCTAGGTCCGAGCCGAACATCTTCGTCGAGCTCGCGTAACTCGGCCAGCGCGCGTTTGATGTCAAACGGGGAATCGTCGAGTGCCGCCTGACACAAATTTTCAGCCAGTTCCAGTGCGCGCCGTCCAACAGGCTCTTCGCTGTATTGAATGACGATCTGAAAAACGTTTTGCTCAGGTGTCGCGGTCGTTTGTCCGAACGCCACAGGACACCCTGCCGAAGCTTGCAGTCCAAGCGTGATGGCCTCGAGAGCGTGTGCGACCGTAATGGGCTCTTTGTGGCCCAGGGGACGCAGTGGTTTCATTTCAGGAAATCGGGCTCGCAACCTTGTGACAAAGCCTGGCATCTGGTCCAGGTCTGCCTCATCTCCCGTGCAGGTGACAACCGCCTCGATGGCGGTGTGACGACTCCACAAGTTAGGGCCACGTAAGGCGCGAATTCTAGAAACTTCCATTTGGATTCCTGGGAGATAAAGAGGGGGGCGATTGGAGTTGTGGTTTAGTTTATTTCAAACGCAATGAGGCCGGCTTCGATTAGTTCGGGAGAGACCCCAAGTGCCCAGGCCGCCGCAGCGGCCGCGAGCACGCTGGTGATGTGCACGGACTGGTCGTTCTGTCTGATGACCGGGATTGAAGCAATCGGGCAGAGATTGCGGCGCACGGAACCTTCGGCCAAAATAAGCTGTCCGTGATCGACAAACACGGCGCGCGCACCGTTCGCAATATGTGCAGTCAGTGCAGGCAGCTGAGCCTGATGACTAAACAAGGTAACGGTGCCATCACAATATTGAGCCAAACCCATCACGCGCGCATCGTTCGCATTTAGAATCGCCATGCCACTTGGCAACACGACATCCATCTGTGTCCGGTAGATGTTCACCAGATCAATCTCGTCACATATTTCGTAGGCGGCAAGATCTTCTGTCCAGTCGACGTTGGTGATGATGCCGACTTCACAGCGTTCGTAAGAGAGTCCCTCGGTCAGGATCTGTTTACAGCCGTTTTCGATGATGGCGGCTTCTACCTCTCGGTTCAGCAGGACGCGTCTGCCGTTCGCATGGTCGGCACAGTTGCCTGCGCGAAGCTTGCGGCGATCAACGAACAGACCTTCGCTCGAAGCCAAGCCAGTGCGCCAGCCATGCAGGGTCAGGAGATTAAAGAGGAGCTTGCCAGTGAGCGTCTTTCCACTTGTTCCGGTGATGCCTACAACAGGCACTCTGGCCATATCGCCTGGCGGAAAGGTGTAGCCAACGATGTCCTTGCCGACTTGTCTGGGCCGCCCCAGTGCAGGTTTGAGGTGCATGAGCAAACCCGGGCCTGCATTGACTTCTACGATTGCGCCGTGCTGTGCGGCGAGAGGTTTTGAGATGTCTTCAGCGACCAGGTCAATGCCCGCGATGTCCAAGCCTACTATCCGGGCAGCTGTGCAGGCGATGGCAGCGACATCGGGATGGACTTCATCCGTGCAGTCGAACGCCACATTGCCGTTACGTTGGATCGTGATCTCTTGCCCGTTTTTGGGGACGTCGTCGGGGGCAAAACCCTGTCGGGCAATTTCGAGGATGGCAGCGGAGTCCAGACGGACGTAATTCAGCGGCTGATCTTCCTCGTGGCCCCGTCGAGGGTCCGCGTTGAGTTGCGAGTCGATCAGTTCCCGGATTGTTTGATGGCCGTCGCCGGTAATCGTGGCATATTGGCCTTTTGCAGCGGCGATCAATTTGCCACCCACAATCAGGAGTCGATGCTCATTGCCCCGGATGAATTGTTCAACAATGACGCTCGAGCCTTCCTCGATCGCGACCGAGTAAGCTTGATCGATCTCTTCTTTTGAAGAGAGGTTGGTAAATACGCCGCGCCCATGGTTGCCATCGCTTGGTTTCACCACGACAGGCAAACCTAAGTCTTGCGCAGCTTGCCATGCGTCCGCAGCACTGTTCACTTCGCGCCCAACTGGTACGGGCACGCCGCAGGCCTGAAGCAGGCTCTTGGTCAGATCTTTGTCGCGGGAAATGGTCTCGGCAATGGCGCCGGTGTTGTCTGTTTCCGCAGTCCAGATGCGGCGTTGATTGACGCCATAGCCTAGTTGCAGCAGGTTTCCGGCACTTAATCGAATAGCTGGAATATCCCGATCGTCTGCGGCATCAACAATGCATGCTGTGCTCGGACCGAGGCAATACTGCAGACGCAAGTCATGAAGCGTCTGGATCATTTCGCTGACTTCGACGGGTTCTTGTCTGATCGCGCTGAGGATTAGCGTCCGGGCAAATTCAAAAGCTTGTCGCGTCACCGTTTCGTGCCAAGCGCGGACAACGACTTTGTACAGTCCCGGCTGGGAGGTGGCTTGGGTTTGTCCAAAGCCGCCGGGCATGCCGGCGAGTTGTTGCAACACGAGCGTGAGGTGCTCAAGTAAATGAGGAGACCAAAAACCTGAGGACAACAAGGAGGGAGTATCCCGCGATGCTTCGATGCCTGGGCCTGGATACGAGAGGGTGGGTACCATGAGGCATAAACGCTCGTATGCGGCGCGCAGGGTCGGCGCAGGGAGCGTTTGTAGGCCATCAAATTGAATCCACGCCTCAATGACGGGGCGATAGGTCCAGATGTTCGGTCCGCGCAAATGGATACTGCGCAGAATCGAGATGTTACATGTGCTCATAAGAAACGATTCAAGCTGCTTTAAAGGTACATTGTTGCGCTGCACAATGTCATGCATGTGTCATTATCGCAGCAAAAAGCACCTTTGGTTGAGGCTGACACCCGTCGCGACTGATACTTCGTCCATATGCTAGTTATACTTGCATTGTGAACAGCATATCGAGCCAGCCAAATTTTCTCAATGAACAGATTTCTGTTGCAGTCGGTGTTCCAGACTGAAGATTCCCTTCTGCCGCAGCAATGACAACACTCTCCGCCTCTGAGCTTACGCTCGGCCCTACGATGCCCACCAGTTGGTCAGGTGAACTGACTGCGCTGTTGGAGCCGGATGAACACGTCCTTGCTTGGCTTGAGCCCGATCTGGACGAGCAGCTGTTTTTTGCTTCCGGTGCGCTGGTCCTGTCCTCCAACCGTTTGTTTTCTCGCGCGCCGGGCTCGGCGGACTGGCTTGTCTGGACGGTTTCAACCACACAGTCGTTGCAGCACCGCGATCACGCAGGTGTTGGCGCTATAGAGCTGTTCGACGGCACAACCCGTTTAGGGATTTGGCGCCACACGCTGGGAATTGTCCCCGCTGTGGCACGGATGGTTGAGCTTTTTGGTAATTTGCAAAAAAAGCTGCGAGATCCCGACGCTGAAATTACGGTTGATGCCGCCTCCTGTCCGGCTTGCGGTACACCCTTCGCACCCGATCAGGATGAGTGCGCCGTGTGCGATGCCGCGCCGACAGGACCGAGCGACACATGGGCATTGCTGCGTTTGGCCCGCTTTGCCAAACCATACCGTCTGCCTTTGCTTGTCGGTCTCTTGTTGACGCTGATGTCGACTGCCGCTTCGCTGGTACCCCCTTATCTGACCATGCCATTGATGGATGACATTTTGATTCCATTTCAAAATGGCAAGCCGATCGATTATGACTTGGTCACACTTTATTTGACGGGTCTGGTTGTCGCGGCCTTATTGGCGTGGCTGCTAGGCTGGGCACGCACCTATTTACTGTCCTGGGTAAGTGAACGAATCGGTGCTGATTTGCGCACAACGACCTTCAATCACTTGCAGACTTTGTCTCTGCAGTTTTTTGGTGGCAAGCGCACGGGCGATCTGATGGCGAGAATTGGCAGTGAAACAGATCGCATCAATCTGTTCCTTTCATTGCATTTCCTAGACTTCGTCAATGATGTGCTGATGATCTTGATGACGGCTGCGATTTTGCTGTCTATTGATCCGTGGCTTGCTGTCACGACCTTGGTTCCCCTTCCGATCATTATTTGGATGATTCACATGGTGAGGGATCGCTTGCGTTTCGGCTTTGAAAAAGTCGATCGCTCCTGGAGTGAGCTGACCAATGTGCTGGCGGATACGATTCCGGGCATTCGTGTGGTCAAGGCTTTTGCCCAGGAAAAGCGAGAGGTCGCACGCTTCCGTGAAGCGAATGATCGTTATTTGAGTGTCAACGATCGCATCAATAAAATCTGGGCACTGTTTGCACCGACTGTGACATTTTTGACCGAAATCGGTTTGTTGGTTGTCTGGATTTTTGGTATTACCCAAGTCGCTTCCAGCGCCATCAGTGTTGGTGTGCTGGCTGCTTTTTTGGCGTACATCGGACGTTTTTACACGCGTCTGGATTCGATGAGCAGGATTGTGACGTATACCCAGCAGGCCGCTGCTGGAGCCAAGCGGATTTTTGATATTTTGGATCATGTCTCGAGCGTGCCGGATGCGCAGCGCCCCGTACCCCTTGAACGTATGGAAGGCCGAATCGAGATCCGCAACGTCGGGTTCAGGTATGGCAGCCGGACGGTGCTGCGCAATGTCAATTTGAACATCGGCGCGGGCGAGATGATTGGTTTGGTGGGCCATAGCGGCTCCGGCAAGAGCTCTCTGGTGAATCTGATTTGCCGCTTTTACGATGTCACCGAGGGCGGTATACGCGTCGATGGTGTCGACATCCGCTCGTACTCACTCAATTCTTTCCGAAGCAATATCGGCTTGGTTCTGCAGGAGCCATTCTTGTTTTTTGGCACGATCGCAGAAAACATTGCTTACGGTAAACCCGGCGCCTCACGCGAAGAAGTGATTGCTGCAGCGCGCGCCGCGCGTGCGCATGAGTTCATTTTAAGATTGCCCCAGGGATATGATTCTCTTGTCGGCGAGCGTGGACAGGCTCTGTCTGGAGGTGAGCGACAGCGCATTTCTATAGCGCGCGCATTGTTGATCGATCCCAGAATCTTGATTCTTGATGAGGCAACCTCATCGGTCGACACGACAACTGAAATGGAAATCCAAGAAGCGCTGGACAATTTGATCCAGGGTCGTACCACGATTGCGATTGCCCATCGGTTAAGTACCTTGCGCAAAGCGGATCGACTGGTCGTACTGGATCGCGGACAAGTTGTCGAGATTGGTAATCACGAGGACTTATTGGCGCGGGGTGGTGCGTATCATGCGCTCTACGAAGCACAGACCCGTCAGCTCGATGCCGAACCCCCGTTGCCGAGTTCTAGCGAGGCTAACAATGGATGACTTTCAGCTCAGCCGTAATTTAGCCGGTCGTTTGGTGTTGCGTCTCGAAGATGGCACCATGCATGAGGGAGTAATTCCTGTCCGTGCGTTTCCTGTTCATGCGCCGCTTGAGTTCGTTGCCTTAATGAGCACGGAGGGTAAAGAGGTCTTCTGGATCGAGCGATTGACAGACGTGCCAGAGGATATCCGTATCCTCATTCACGAAGAAATAGCCTCCCGTGAAGTCATGCCCGTGATCCGGCAACTGTTAAAAGTATCAACCTACTCAACACCCAGCACCTGGGATGTGATGACTGATCGGGGTGCGACGAAATTTGTGCTCAAAGGCGAGGAGGATATCCGTCGACTCAGTGGCGGCAACCTCATCATCACTGATAGTCACGGCCTGCGATTTTCTGTCCCCGATATGCAACAGCTCGATAAGCACAGCCGCCGCATACTCGATCGTTTTCTCTGACACCTCTCGTTTGACCAACCCTTTTCAAGCCCGCTTGAGCGATCAGCAGGGGCTTAATCGTGCTTGAGCTCCATTCGCGCTCAGGCGCTATGTTTGCTCGAATATAGGGTATGCACCAAGCGTTGTTGAGGGCTGCGGAGTAGTAACTTTATGTATTGAGAACAAGAACTTCGCCTTAATTCTTTTTAAGACAATTCAACATCGCACTGGGAGCTCCCAAATGGCTATAAAACTAACTGTCAATGGCAAACCACACACTATTGATGTGGACCCCTCCACCCCGTTGTTATGGGCAATCCGGGAGCAAGTCGGCTTGACAGGGACTAAGTACGGCTGTGGTGTGGCCCAGTGTGGCGCCTGTACAGTCATGCTCGAAGGCCAGGCGATCCGCTCTTGTGTCATCCCCGTCAGTGCGGTTGATGGCAAAAGCGTCACAACGATCGAAGGTCTTGCTGTCGATGGCAAGCTGACAAAATTACAACAGGCTTGGATCGATCACCAGGTGCCACAGTGTGGTTTTTGCCAGTCTGGCATGTTGATGGCGGCGACCGATTTGCTCGCTAAAAATCCAAAACCTACAGACGCGGATATTGATAACGCGATGACAAATATTTGTCGCTGCGGCAGCTTCCAGGAAGTTCGCGCCGCGATTCACTCAGTTGCTAAAGCCTAAGGGGTCCTCACATGAATGCACGCGTCCCGAATCCTTCCCGCAGACAGTTTATTGTCGGCACGACAGCCGTCAGTACAGGTCTTGCTCTTGGTTTACAGTTTCCATTTAGCAGCATGGCACAGGCTGCCGCGGCCACACCCGAGATCGGTGTGTGGGTCGTCATCAAGCCCGATGAAAAAGTGATTGTGCGCGTTGTGCGCTCGGAAATGGGCCAGGGCACCATCACAGGTCTGGCGCAAATGGTGGCTGAAGAGCTCGAATGCAACTGGAAAAACGTCACAACCGAATACCCCACACCCGGTGAAAGCCTCAAGCGCAAAAATCCCTGGGGATCTTTTTCGACCGGCGGCAGTCGCGGTATCCGCACATCTGAGCAGTACGTTCGTCAAGGTGGCGCAGCGGCACGCATGATGTTGGTTCAGGCGGCTGCGGATGGCTGGAAAGTACCTGTTGCAGAGTGCGTGGTGTCAGAGGGTGTGATTACGCACAAGCCAACTGGACGCACAACCACATACGGAAAAGTGGCTGATGCCGCTTCGAAGTTGGCCGTTCCAAAAGATATTCCTTTGAAGGACCCCAAGGAGTGGAAGCTGATTGGTAAGTCGGTGCCACGCATTGATACCTTTGAAGACAAAGTCACAGGCAAACAGGTTTACGGTATGGACTTGAAGCTGCCCGGCATGCTGGTGGCAACCATTAAAGAGTCCCCGGTGTTTGGTGGCAAACTCAAGAGCTACGACGAGAGCAAAGTCCTCGGCATGAAGGGTGTCAAGAAAGTTGTCAAAGTCAGTGACTCTGCTGTGGCAGTGGTGGCCGAGACATTCTGGGTCGCAAAGACTGCGATGGATGCGCTACCGATCGTTTGGGATGATGGTCCGAATGCTAAGGTTTCCAGCGCATCGATCGCAGCAATGCTCAAAGAGGGTCTTAATGCTGAACAGGCCTTCGTGGGCAATCAGCGCGGTGACGCCAAGACGGCGATTGCCAAGGCCGCAAAGAAGGTCGAGTCCGTTTATTCCTATCCGTTTCTGAATCACGCTCCAATGGAAGTGATGAACGCGACGGCCAAATGGACTCCCGAGCGCTGCGAAGCCTGGGTGCCCACACAGGACGGTGAAGCCTCATTGGCCGCAGTGATCGCCGCATCCGGACTGTCCGCTGACAAGTGCGATGTGTACAAGATCAATCTCGGTGGCGGCTTCGGTCGTCGTGGTGCTTTTCAGGACTACACCACGCAAGCGGTGAATATCGCCAAGCAAATGCCTGGCGTCCCTGTCAAGCTCATTTGGACCCGTGAAGAGGATATGACGCAGGGTCGTTATCATCCGGTCATGATGTGCAAAATGACTGGTGCCTTCGACGAAAACAAGAACTTGACTGGCGTGCACATGCGTCTGTCTGGTCAGTCGATTCTCTCAGCTGTGCGTCCGGCGATTGTTGAAAAAGACAAGGGTCGCGACATTCTGGTGTTTCAAGGGGTCATGGAAGGTGGAGAGCACGGAATCAGCTATGAATTCCCGAACCAGCTGATTGATCATGCCATGCGCAATACTCATGTGCCACCGGGCTTTTGGCGTGGTGTGAACGTCAACCAAAACGCGATTTTTATCGAATGTTTCATGGACGAGCTGGCCGAGCAAGCAGGGATGGATCCTGTTGAATTCCGCCGCAAGTACATGGCTAAATATCCACGCAATCTGGCTGCGTTAAACGCTGTCGCGGACGGAATAGGCTGGACCAAGCCCGCTCCTGCGGGCGTCCATCGTGGTATTGCGCAGATGATGTCGTTTGGCAGCTATGTCGCTGCGGCGTGCGAACTATCGGTGCAGGATGGAAATAAAGTTAAGATTCACCGTATAGTCGCTTCAACCGATTGCGGCTATGCCGTGAACCCTGCCCAGATCGAACGCCAGGTTTCTGGCTCGTTTGTGTACGGCTTGTCGGCGCTCTTCGAAGAAGAGTGCACGATCAAGGATGGTCGCGTCGAACAGAAGAACTTCGATACGTTTGGCTCGATTCGCCTCAAGCAAATGCCCAAGGTCGAAACCATCATCATCCAGGGGGGCGGCAAGTCCTGGGGTGGTATTGGCGAGCCCACCATTGCGGTCGCGGCACCCGCTGTTCTGAATGCGATCTATCGCGCGACAGGCAAGCGTCTGCGTGATGTACCTTTGAAGAATAGTGGCTTTACTTTGATATGATGCGACGGGTGATAAGGTGTGTGCTGATAGCATGTTTTGTGTCGGCAGCACCTTTAATCACTCAGGCGCAACAAGCCGACAGAGAGGTCATTGTTGAATCTCTGTCGGGTGTCCCCGGCGATGCGTTGCGGGGACGCGCGATTGTTCTGAGTCGTCAGAGTGGGCTGTGTATTTTGTGTCACAGCGGCCCGTTTCCTGACGAACGCTTCCAAGGTAATTTGGCACCAGATCTGGCTGCGAGCGCAGCGGGTTTATCTGAGGCTCAGTTGCGGGCGCGTATCGTCGATGCCAGCCGCTTTAATCCCGACACGATCATGCCGTCTTATTTCAAAAAGGATGGCTTGACTCGCGTTGCGCCACAGTTTGCGGATAAAACGCTACTGACCGCGCAGGAAATCGAAGATGTCGTGGCTTTTTTAGTGAGCTTAAAACCATGAGCACCAGTCGAAGAACGTTTATCGCAGCAATCGGGACGATGGGTGTCGTGCCTTGGTGGAATGCCGAGGCGACGCCTGCTGAGGCTGCTGAGACCATCAAAAAAATTATCGGCGATGCCTTGCCACGCACAGGTCGCGTGATTCTTGATATTTCACCTTTGGTGGAAAACGGCAATCTCGTACCCATGAGTGTCTCTGTCGAGAGCCCCATGACGTCCGTGGATTACGTCAAGGCGATCCATGTCATCGCAGAGGGTAATCCGTTACCCAACATCGTCAGTTTTTATCTTGGCCCACGTGCTGGTCGAGCGCAGGTCAGTACGCGTATTCGCCTGTTGACTTCCCAGCGACTATGGGCGGTTGCGCAGATGAGTGATGGTTCGTTTTGGCAGGGCTCTGCGCAGACGATGGTGACCCTTGCCGCTTGTACGGAAGAGGTGCTTGTATGAGCAAGACCTCGCGTACTGTTGTCTCGATGGCCAAGACCGCCAAGCAAGGCGAGATCGTTCCGATTCGTGTGATCGTTCAGCACGATATGGAGTCCGGTTTTAGACACACCGACCGTGGCGTGCGTGTGCCACGGGATATTATTCGCGATTTTGTGTGTACGTATGATGGCGTCGAGGTTTTTCGAGCTGAATTGCATCCGGCCGTGGGAGCCAATCCCACTTTTAGTTTTTTTACAGTCGCGACCAAAACCGGTACGCTTGAATTTAAATGGACAGGTGACAATGGATATGCGTCCAGTGTCACGACCCAGCTGACTGTGACGTGATGGTGTGAGTAAGCCTGACGGTTTTTTTGCTCGATACGGGTTGCTGCGGCAGGCGCTGCTGGGCGTTGTTTGTTTGGGTGTTCAGGCAGCTTTTGCGCAATCCCCCTTGATCAATCATCAGACCGATGTTCAGACGCAAGACAAGCGTCAATCCAGTTATGTGTTGATGTCCCCCGCCACGCGTGCCATGCAGGATGACGAGACCCTCAATCCGGCCACTTTTTGGGTGCTCGACGGGCAAACGCTCTGGAACGAGTCGGCTGGTAAGAAAAATCTTTCCTGTGCGCAGTGTCATGGCGATGCCGCCGTGTCAATGAAGGGTGTGGCGGCAGGCTTTCCTAAAATCGTCAAAAATAATTTGGTGAGTCTGGAAGGCCAGATCAACATGTGTCGTGAGGATCAACAGCAAGCTCCTCCATTGGCTATGGAAAGCAAACCGCTGTTGTCTTTGGCAACTTATATTGGCCATGCCTCGAAAGGTATGCCAATCACTGTGGAACGGACTTCTGCAAATGCGGCCGATCTTGATGCCGGACAACGTTTATTTGATCAGCGTCTGGGTCAGTTGAATCTATCCTGTGCCCAGTGCCACGCCGAGCGAGCAGGACTCAAGCTGGGTGGCAACTTCATTCCGCAAGCGCATCCGACAGGCTATCCGATCTATCGATTGGAGTGGCAAACGGTTGGCTCTTTGCAACGCCGTTTGAGGAACTGTATGACGGGCGTGCGTGCAGAGCCTTATGCGCTCGGATCCAAGGAGTTGGTCCAACTTGAGCTTTTTTTAATGTGGCGGGCCCGCGGCATGCCTCTTGAAACGCCCGGCGTACGGCCTTAGGGCCCGGGTAAAACTTGATGCCCTTCACATGCTAGCTAGCCGCCTGAGAGGCTGTGTTCGTTTTCGGCCAGGCCGGTTCCCATCAGATGCAGTGTGCAGTTGACCAGCTCGGCGCGGTAGGGTGACTGCGCGCTGATTGTCGTGAGCGCTGTGTTACCGATTCGCTCCGGGACCTTATGTGTGCCAAGTTCGATATTGTTTTCCAGCAACGCGCGAATTACCAGTCCGTGACTGACCACAATCAGTGGACCGTCCAGACGGTCCCGTAATGTTGCTGCGTAATCAAGCGCTTGGGCCACGCGTTGATGAAAGCTCTCCATGGATTCGCCATTTGGGGGCGCCTCCACCATTTCCATCGCATTAAAACTGAGTGTGTCATAGGGACGGCCGCGTAAATCACCAAAATTACGCTCCCAGAGTAAAGGTGTGCTGATTGGGTCGAGCCCCGTGCTGCGCGCAATAGCTTGGGCAGTTTGCCACGCGCGCGGCATGTCGCTTGCCAGGATAGCGGCAGGTTTGAGGGCGCGTACACGTTCGGCTACGCGCTCGGCCTGTGCGAGTCCGCGCGGAGCAAGCGGGGTATCTGCAGGCTGTATGGTGCGTGCCGCATTGAGCAGCGTCTCGCCATGGCGGATCAAAATAATCGACATCGCGGTTTCCTTTTACCTATTGCTTTTGAGGGGCGCAGTCAAGGCGTAAACATGCCGATAAAAATAGCCGGATCCACGCGCGCGTCATTCAGGCTGACGTTCCAGTGCAGATGCGCACCCGTCACGCGTCCGGTTGCACCGACCTTGCCCAAAACCTGTCCGCGACTCAGTACCTCTCCAGCCTTGACGTCTATCGTCGACAGGTGACAAAACATGCTGATCATGCCTTGCCCATGATCGACAAACACCGTTTTACCATTGAAAAAATAATCGCCCACCAGAATCACGCGTCCTGCAGCAGGGGCTTGTATTGGAGTGCCCGTGGGCACAGCGAAATCGAGTCCAGAATGCGGTGCCCGAGGCTGATCGTTAAAGAAGCGCTTCAGGCCAAAGGGGCTGGATAAGGGGCCTTTAACGGGACGATCAAGCAATACGTTACTCGGTGTTTGAGGACTAAACTGTTGATAGGCATCGTCTTGGAGCTTTTTTTCTCGCTCGTATCTTGCGAGATCCTGGGGGCTCAAATCGACATGTTTGTTCGTTTTAAGGGTGATGCGTTGTTCACGGTATTTCTTGTCTCGTATCGTAAACGCGCGTGCGACCGTTTTCCCTGCGTGAGTGACTTCAAGAGTTTGCGGTTCAATAGGCGTGGAAAGCGGAATGCCCACAATCGCGAACCAGCGTCCTGCGTCATTTCGCATCACCAAGACAGGTTTTCCCATGTAGCGCGCGGTGGGTTCTCCACGTTGCGTGCCAGGAGTGATATCCAGTATGGCGACCCCACCCGGGACCGGTTGATGCAAGGTTTTGAGCTGCTCGTCGCTTAAGGGCGCGGCATCGGACAAGACGGGCGTGAAGAGCGTGCAGAGCCCAATCATGGCAATGAGCGCCAGCAGTTTCATTCGTGTCACCTGCCGGATAAGCGGCAGGGTTTTCACGGCTGAATCTCGGTAGAACAGTTGAAAAGCAATCAAAGCCAAAACTTCCAAAGATATTCGGTTGGGTTGTCGGGGCAAGAGCCGAACTGGCAGACCATGATTGCACTGATCGTATTGGCGGCAGTCACCAATAAAAAGAGAGCGATCAGCAAGGTTGCCACCCGAGTGCTGAAGTGGGGACGGTTAGCCAGCTGAGCACGCGGTGTCGAAAGTTGATTGCGATCGATGCAGAGCATCACTGCGCAAAATATCAACATGACGACAAAGGAAATAAAGCCCCAAGTATAAAAATGCAAACCAAATAGCGTCGAGCCATAGCCAGCATCGCCGGGTTCGATGTGCAACAGTATTTGCCTGGCAGAGGCGGTCGCCCCCCCTAGCGCAGAGAACAGGATGATCGCGTAATGCACTGCCGAGGGGCCAAAACGAACATTAAGCATCATGCCGATACCCGCGAGCGTCAAGGCTACGCGTTGTAGCTGGCAGAGCGGGCAGGGGAGTTCGTTAAAAAAGATTTGCCAGTAAAAAGCTTCGAGCAGAGAGCCGCAGACAGCGGCGAGTGCGATCGCATTGAGCCAAAATGACAAGCCATGTTCAGTACTGTGTTGTGTGCGACTGGAATAATCCATGACTGACCTCAGAGAGAAATATTGAGTTTGTCTGTCATGTGGTAGTTCAGCCACGCCAGAAAGATGATAAATGTCACGCCCCAGCCAATCATGGCAGGCATTCTGGCACCGCGCATCGCTAAGACAATCGCGATGAGGGCTGTTAAAAAAGGTAGCATCATGATCATTGTGTGACTTCCTTATTTGATCGTGCATCGATGGTGCGCGACAAGCTTAACACTAGCTTATACGTCTAGATACGCCTCAAAGGGCTGGCCCACGCGAATCGCTTGCCCGGCGCCAGACTGAACAATTGCGTTCATGCCAAAACAAATCGCGTCATGCATGCGCGCCAGGCGCCTGTAGGCAGATAAGGTCTCCATCACTTCAGGAGAGCTGGTTGCCGTGTAGGGATCAATATTAGGGATCGGGCACCGACCGCAGGGTTTGACGAGTTTGAGCTCAATTACACCGTTCAAGGTGTGCAGCAATAGGTTGGCAATTTCGTCCTCGGCGTGCGCATCAAGCCCCTCGAGCACCAAATTGGGTCGAAAACGCAACATATCAACAGGTTCGTGGCCCTCTTGCATGAGTCGCTCATTAAAGAGGTCCAGCGCACGTTGTGTGACGATCAGGAGCGCAAAGCCATCACTAAACATATTGGGCGCCACAAGATCACCGGTCCATTCTCTGGATGAGTGACGGCTGGCATGTGGGGAGAAGCGAATGAGGCGGTAATTTTTTCCTGGTACGGCCAGAAACTGATCCAGCCAGTGTGCGACCTGATCCCCCATGTCATCGCCCAGGAGCGTGTCTCGCCAGACGGTGACTTGTTTGGGAACGCCGGTTTGGCTAAAGGGAACTTTTATTTCCTCATGGTCGGGGGCGCTTAGATACAGTGCATCCTCGGTCAGTCTAGGGGTAATCCATACCATGTGTGGAATCTGGCGCTGTGTCAAAAACTGGCCATTCTGATCGACGATCAACCACTCGCGATCATGCCTTAAACCGGTTTCTGTGAGCTCGGATTCCGAGACTTCGATACCCGCGCAGGATTTCACGGGATAAATAAACATCTGGCTGATCACGCCAGTACAGTCTGCCATGCTGGTCTTCCCGTTAGGCTGAGGTCGTTGTATTCTAAAATGAAGGTCTTACTTCTGTCAGGATTTCGTTATGCCTTCTTTTGATGTTGTTTCCGAAGTTGATAAACATGAGCTGACAAACGCCGTGGATCAGGCCAACCGCGAGCTTGCGACGCGCTTTGATTTCAAGGGGACGGATGCCAAGTTTGAGCTCGAAGGCTTTGTTGTGACGCAGGTCGCCTCCAGCGCTTTTCAGCTTAAACAGATGCTGGATATTCTGCGTAGCCGCTTGAGTGCGCGCGGGATCGATGTCCGTGCAATGGAGGTAGCCGACCCTTTGGAAAACCTGGGTGGGGCGCGTCAGAAAATCACAATTAAACAGGGCATCGAACAGCCGATTTCCAAAAAATTGATCGCTGCCATGAAAGAAGCCAAACTCAAGGTCGAGTCGCAGATTACCGGTGAAAAGTTGCGTGTCACGGGTAAAAAACGCGATGACCTCCAAGAAGCCATCGCCT
The DNA here is from genome assembly GCF_030410375.1 of Zwartia vadi. Classification (GTDB taxonomy): domain Bacteria; phylum Pseudomonadota; class Gammaproteobacteria; order Burkholderiales; family Burkholderiaceae_B; genus Zwartia; species Zwartia vadi. The sequence continues at coordinate 115,936 of NZ_JAUHHE010000003.1, read as the reverse complement.
TGCTGAAAAAAGTTGATGTGCCCCTCCCGCTGCAGTTCAACAATTTTCGCGATTAATTTCCGTCTCTTTCCGCGTTAGCGTCCGCCGGTCTTGGCATCACCAAACAAGGTGGTCAGACCGCGCGGTTGCGACCGCCAGTATTGCTTAGGTGCCTGAATCGATGCGCCAAGCTCAGCGGCTGCATGCCAAGGCCAGCGCGGGTCATACAACATGCCACGTGCCAGTGCGACCATATCGGCTTCACCTTTCACAATGATCTCTTCCGCTTCTTTGGCTTCTGTAATCAAGCCGACAGTCATGGTTGGCATGCCTGTGCCTTGTTTGATCGTTGTCGCCAGAGGCACTTGATACTTTGGTCCGAGTGAGATTTTTTGCTGATGAGATACTCCGCCGCTCGACACATCAATAAAGTCGCAGCCGCGAGTTTTCAGGATGTTGCAAAACTCGACACTTTCCTCGGGTGTCCAGCCGCCTTCCACCCAATCTGTTGCTGAAATCCGGATGCCGAGACTCGTCTGATTCGGAGTGACGGCCCGAACGGCATCGAACACTTCAAGTGGAAACCGCATTCGGTTGGCAAGCGATCCGCCATATTCATCTGTACGCTGATTGGCGACAGGTGACAGGAATTGATGTAACAGATAGCCATGCGCGCCATGCAATTCGATGCCATCGAAACCGATACGGATCGCGCGTTTGGCTGATTCGACAAAGGCCTCGCGAATACGAACCAAACCGGCTTTATCCAGGGCGAGAGGCGGAGTCTCTGTGGGCAGCTGCGGAATCGCAGAGGGTCCGACAGGCAGCCAGCCGCCATCTTTCTGAGCAATCAGTTGTCCCCCCTCCCAAGGACGAGCGCTTGAACCTTTGCGTCCAGCGTGAGCCAGCTGAATCATGATAGGCATTGATGCGTATTTTCGAACGGAATCAATCGTTTGTTGGAGTGAGCGTTCTGTTTCATCGGAATAGAGTCCGACACAGCCATGTGTAATGCGCCCGATGGCTTCCACCGCAGTCGCTTCGATGATGAGCAAACCCGCACCAGACAGGGCCATATGTCCCAGATGGATCGTATGCCAGTCAGTGGTGTTGCCGTTTTCAGCTGAATATTGACACATCGGCGCAATCACGATCCGGTTGGGAAGTGAGAGCGGGCCGATTTTGATGGGCGTAAACAGCTGACTCATGAGTCTGTATCCTTGTTCTGCGATATTGTTTGATAAAAAGTGACCAAATGCTAACAGTCGGCGTTCGAGTCTGCAAGTTGCTGTGCCTCCCAAGCAAGCATGCGCGTTTTTTGGTCGGCTCCCCAGCGGTACTGGCCACTTTCTCCCGTGGCGCGAACGACGCGATGACAGGGAACGACAAAAGCCAGTTTGTTGGCGGCGATGGCAGTACCGACCGCACGCGCGGCACCTGGATGGCCCAGAGAGTTGGCAAGCGCCCCGTAGGTGCGTACTTGACCAAAGGGGATCTCCAGGAGTCCTTGCCAGACCTTTAGCTGAAAGGGGGTGCCCACGAGGAGGAAGGGGCAGCGCTGTTTAAAAGCTTGATCGAGTAACGCCTGCGCTTCTCGATCCCGGTGCTCCAAGGGGTTGTCCGGAAATGACGCGGCAATGATGTGCGCGCATTCAGGTTCCCCGCGTTGCTGCAAGTGCAGCATGACGATGCCTTTTGGGGACCAGACAATCAGGCCCGGCCCAAAAGGCGTTGCACCCATACCGTAGGAAAGGGGCTCACGAGACGAGAGTGATGAGTGTGTGGAGAACATGTGCATGGCGTTCTACCCAGCTAAAAAGAGGTATGCCCGAAACGGGATGATGATCGAGTGTATTAGCTCGGGCACCAGAGGAAAAGTCTTTAATGTAGCAAACGGTGGGATGGGCGGGCATATAATTTCCCGTGCAGCCAGCGGGCTGGAAGAAATGGGCTGGTGCGGCCTCGAGGCGGATAAATAATGAAGCAGGTCTTGTTAGGATGTATAGCGGATGACTTTACCGGCGCAACGGATTTGGCCAATAACCTTGTCCGCGCCGGCATGCGGGTACTGCAGACGATTGGCGTGCCCCAAACGCCTGTTGATACTGAGGTCGATGCGATCGTGGTGTCGCTGAAAAGTCGGACGATCGCACCCGCCGAGGCGATTGCGCAGTCCCTGACTGCATGCGATTGGTTGAAAGCGCAAGGCGCCCGACAGATTTATTTCAAATATTGCTCAACCTTCGATTCGACCCCGCAAGGCAATATCGGCCCAGTGATTGATGCGTTGATGGCGCGCTTGGAAACTAAGTTTACGATCGCAACCCCTGCTTTCCCCGATGTGGGGCGTGCCGTATTCAAAGGGCATTTGTTTGTCGGGGATGTGCTGCTCAACGAGAGCGGTATGCAAAATCATCCTCTGACGCCGATGCGGGATCCGAACCTCTTGCGTGTACTGACTCCTCAAACCCAAAATCGTGTGGGACTCATTGACTATTCAGTCGTGGCGCAAGGGTCGACTGCGATCCGCGCGCGCATGGCCGACCTGCAAGAGCAGGGCATCGGGATCGCAATCGTTGATGCGATCAGCAATGACGATTTATATCGACTGGCACCCGCTTTGGCGGATCTGCCACTCGTGACGGCAGGCTCGGGCGTGGCGATCGGATTACCTGCCAATTTTTCGATTCAACCGAACGCACTCGCCGCGGTGTTGCCGCCCGCTTCAGGTGCGATGGCCATCTTGTCGGGCAGCTGCTCGCGCGCAACAAACGCGCAGGTGGTTGACTTTATCAGCAAGGGTGGTGAGAGTCTTCAGCTCGATCCGTTAGCGTGTGTCGACGGCTCGTCCGCAATACAGGCAGTCGTGCAAGGCGCGCTTTCCTGGGCGCGTCCCAGGCTGGGCAAGAAACCGATCCTGATTTATTCGACCGCTACACCTGAGGCCTTGAAAGCGGTTCAAGAACGCCTGGGTGTTGAGCAAGCGGGCGTATTGGTCGAGATGCTACTCGCTAACATTGCTCAAGGTTTAGTGGAGGCGGGGGTTGGACAGCTGATCGTCGCAGGGGGAGAAACCTCCGGCGCAGTGGTTCAGGCCTTGGGTATTTCACAGCTGCAGATTGGTGCGCAGATTGATCCCGGCGTACCCTGGTGCGCTGGTCGTATTGTTCCCTCTGGCAGATTGCTTCACCTCACACTTAAATCTGGCAACTTCGGAAGCGTGGATTTTTTCACTAAAGCATTCGACAGGATCAAGCTGTCATGACGGATTCACTTCAGACCGCCGAGGAAAAATTGCGTCAGGATATCTGTCGGATCGGGCGTAGCCTGTTTGAGCGGGGCTATGTTCATGGCTCTACTGGCAACATCAGTGTCAAACTCTCTGATGCAGGACAAGGTTCCAGGTTTTTGATTACGCCTACCGATGCGTGTTTGGGTTTTCTCGAACCAGACAAGTTAGCGTTGGTGAACGATCGTGGCGAACAGCTTTCCGGTGAGCGCGCCAGTAAGACCTTAACTCTACACCGACGGATTTACCAGTGTGCACCTGAGGCGCAAGGTGTCATTCATACGCACTCTTCCTGGTTGGTGGATTTAACGCTCAGAGGAGTGTGGAGCACACAGGATATTGTGCCCCCGCTGACACCTTATTACGTGATGAAAGTCGGTCATGTGCCGTTGATCCCGTATTTCAGGCCAGGTGATGTGCGCGTGGCAGACCACGTTGCACAACTGATCGATACGCATCGTCAGCGTGGTCTGAGTTTACGCGCAGTTATGTGCGATCGCTTGGGCCCCCAGGTGTGGGGAACCAGTCTTACTGCAGCCATGGCCGTGCTAGAGGAGTTGGAGGAAACTGCCCGACTCTGGTTGCGCAGTGGATGCACGGTGGCACCGCTTTCCGAAGAAGCGATAGAAGAACTCAGACAACACTTTAAAGCCTCTTGGTAACGCTTGGTCATATGAATATTCTCATCACAGGTGGTGCTGGTTTTCTTGGAAGCTTGCTTGCACGCGAGCTGTTAAAGCGTGAAAGATTGCGCGGTCAAACGCTGACACGTCTATTGCTTACGGATCAATCAGCTTGTACCAACCCTGAGATCGTCAATCATCCTAAAGTACAAATTGACACAGGTGACTTGCTCGAGCGTCTGCCTGAGTTGCTCAAGCAGGATTATGATGCGGTCTTTCATTTGGCCTCAGCCGTGTCGGGAGAGTGTGAGATCGACTTCGGGCTGGGCTTGCGCTCCAACCTTGACACGACACGTGCCTTGCTGGAGGGCCTGCGCGCGCAGCATGGACGAACCGGACTGGCACCGATTTTTTTCTTTTCCAGTTCTGTAGCCGTGTTTGGATCGGACCCCGCGATCTCATTGCCCTCAGTCGTGACAGACACTTGCTTGCCCACCCCTCAGTCAAGCTATGGGATTCACAAATTTATTTGCGAGCAACTCGTTGCCGATTACACCCGCAAAGGTTTTATCGATGGTCGGGTGGCTCGGCTCATGACCGTCTCGGTGCGTCCGGGAAAACCGAATGGCGCCGCCTCCAGCTTTTTATCAGGCATTATTCGCGAACCGCTCGCAGGGCTTGAAGCGCGTTGCCCCGTGAGTTTGGATACCGCCGTTGCGCTTTCATCCCCCTTGACTTCGATTGCCGGTGTGCTGGCTGTCGTCGAGGCCTCACGCGAAAGCTTCGGAGGACGCACGGCGCTTAATCTCCCCGCACTCACCGTCACGGTTGGCCAAATGCTGCAAGCGCTGCGCGAAGTGGCAGGCGATCAGGTGGCAGAGCGCGTGCGAGTCGAGCCCGAAGAGCAAATCATGCGCATTGTGGGTGGCTGGCCTTCGCGTTTTAACTGTCAGCGCACCCAGAGGTTGGGCCTCAAAGCAGATGCATGTTATCGGGATATCATCATCCAATATCTAGAGATGACGCGGGCTTGACTGCCGCTACACCACAACGGGGTGAGCCGCTCCGTCCATCGTGATCACTGTGCCGGTGACATAGCTTGCCCGGCTGGAGGCGAGATACACCACGGTATCGGCGACTTCTTCCGGGCTGGCGAGTCTGCCCATCGGAACTTGTGCGGTCATGCGCTGGAGGACTTCTTCCGGACTGATTTTTTCATGCTCGGCATTGACTGCCAGTCCCTCCACCAGGCGGTCAGTCAGCGTGCCAGAGGGATTGACAGCATTGATACGTACCCCACGCGCTCCGTATGCGACGGCTAAACCAGCTGTTGTCAGCATCAGTGCGGCATTAGCACTACCACCTGCGATATGCACGGTGCTGGGGACTTTGCCGCCTGCGCCGACAACGTTCACGATCACGCCCGCGCCTCTGGCACCCATGCGCTTGATCACCGGGTCGATCATGTTGATATAGGTAAAAAATTTGGCCTCCATCGCATCGCGAAAGAAGGCCGGACTGAGGTTTTCGGCCGGCGTGCGCTTTGCCGCACCTGCTGAATTCACGAGTACATCCAGCGCACCAAATTTTTTCTCAGCTTCGTTGAGCGCATGTTCGGCTGCGTCTGCATGTTGCAGCTCCGCAGAAAATGAAGCGATGCGGGCTTCACTGTCAGGCACTTGGGTGCCGAGCAGCGTCTTGGCTTTTGCAAGGTTGATCGGGTCGCGAGAGACCAGACTGACTTTGCAGCCCTCCTCGAGGAAGACTTTCGCGCAGGCCAGGCCAATCCCGCGGCTGCCGCCAGTAATCAGGACATGTTTGTTTGCGAGATTTAATTCCATGTGATGACTCCGGTGTCTTTGAGAGCTGAAATTTCGTCTTGGGAATAACCAATGCTTTTTAAGAGTTCAATCGTGTCAGCACCGATTTTCGGAGGCGCTTTACGCACTTGCAGACGTTCGCCTTCGAGTGCGATGGGGAGCAAGGCGACACGGGTTTCAATTTCACGTCCGGCGCCCGTGTTATCTGCCGCGATGGTCACTGGGGCCAGACCGCCGGTCGCAAGCAAATGCGGATCATCAAACAAGTCGTGTGGACGGGTGATTGGCGCATAGGGCAGACCACACTTCTCAAAGCGACTGCTCAGTTCTTGCGCACTCATGTCGCCAAACCGTTCCCGCAAGATGGGGATCAGCCAGCTACGTGCTTTGACGCGATCGTTGTTGGTCACAAGCCTGTCATCGGCTTTTAAATCATCAAAACTGAATTCTTTACACAAAATCGCCCATTGCGTGTCGCTGACCGCCGAGAGGAATATTTGCTCACCATCTTTGACAGTAAACACATCGTAGACAGCCCAGGCACTCAGTCGGTTGGGCATCGGATTGGCGGCCACTCCCGTGACGGCAAATTGCATCATGTGCTGCGCGACTAAAAAAACGTTGTTTTCAAACAAGGCGCTTGCGACTTCCTGACCCTTGCCGGTGCGATGACGTTTTTGCAACGAGGCCAGAACCCCAATCGCACCAAACATTCCTCCCATGATGTCGTTGACGCTCGCGCCTGCTCGCAAGGGTTGTCCGACAGGGCCGGTCATGTAGGCTAATCCACCCATCATCTGCACGACTTCATCGAGCGCAGTGCGGTGCTCATAGGGCCCGGGCAAAAAGCCTTTGTGCGAAACATAAATGAGGGCAGGGTTGAGTTTGGAGAGTGCTTCATAGCCAAAGCCAAGCTTTTCCATCGTACCGCTTTTGAAATTTTCACTGAATACGTCCGCGGTACCCAGAAGCTTGAGCACAATTTCTTTACCCGCTGGATGTTTGACATCCACTGCGATGCTTTTTTTGTTGCGATTAAACATCGGAAAAAACCCCGAACCCGAGCCCAACAGTTTGCGCGTGTTATCGCCCGCCAGAGGTTCTACTTTAATGACTTCTGCGCCAAGATCTCCAAGGATCATGCCACAGGTCGGGCCCATGACCATATGAGTGAATTCAACTACGCGTATGCCTTCAAGTGGCAGGGAGTCTGACATCGTGCACCTTTGATTTGGGTCTGCAAACGAGTTGTTATACCATCGACCAAGTGGTCGCAGGCTTGTCAGTCAGCACCAACACTCAGGAGTAGTTTTTATGCAGTGCAACATTTTTGTAAAAGTCGTGGATTATCTTGATCCGTCCGACCGTTTGGCGCTGATTACGATGTTGGATATGTACGCCCGTGACCCAATGGGGGGAGGAGAGCCCTTGTCAGAGGATACGCGACAGCGTTTATGCGATGACCTGGCTAAAGTACCCGGTGCGATCAGTTGGTTGGCGTATCAGGACGGTCAGCCGGTGGGCTTGCTCAATGCCTTGCCCGGGTATTCAACCTTCAAGGCCCGCCCATTGATGAATGTGCACGATATCGCGGTGGTTCCGGCTTGTCGCGGTCAAGGGATCGGACAGGCGTTACTGGGCGCGCTTGAAAACCATGCCCGCGCGCAAGGCTGTTGCAAAATCACCCTTGAAGTCCTCAGTGGTAATAGACAGGCCATGCGCGCATACGAGCATAATGGCTTTGAGCAATATGCGCTCAGCCCGGAGACGGGTCAAGCGCTCTTCATGCAGAAGTGGTTGTCATAATGTGGTCTTTATGGACAAAGCATTTGTGAACACAAATAATCAGGTCACTGTTTACTTTGATGGGTCATGCCCGCTTTGCAGGCGAGAGATTGGTTTTTATAAAAAGAGTGCTGGAGCGGATCAGATTATTTGGCATGATGTCAGCCTTGCGCAGCATGGCTTGGTTGCGGCTGATTTAAACTGTCAGCAAGCGATGGCACGGTTTCATGTGCGCGCTTCCGATGGGTCACTTAAAAGTGGCGCCGCAGCTTTTGTCGAACTGTGGTTAAGCCTGCGGAATTGGCGATGGTTTGGAAAAATCTTTGCCCATCCCCCCGGTGTCTGGTTGTTAGAAAAGTGTTATGTTGGGTTTCTTCGTATACGCCCAGCCATTCAGCGTCGGATCAAGTAGTACTTAATTAAAAAACGTTTAATTCATAACGTTTAAGTTTGATCCTTTCATTTTTTCAGAGCTTACAACGCGATTAAACTTTCATTTATGAACTCATCAGATCAAGACAAAGGCACACCGGTTTCGGTCGTGATCCGCAACCGCTTAAAAGAAGCGCGCAAACGCTTTCATGCAAACGATAATATTTCTGATTTCATTGAGCCAGGTGAACTGGCTTTGCTACTTGACGAGGTCGAGGGCAAAATGAAAGGTGTATTGGAAAGTCTTGTCATCGATACGGTTTCGGACCATAACACCAACGATACCGCTCGTCGTGTGGCCAAAATGTACCTCCAAGAGGTCTTTGGAGGGCGCTATCGCCCCCAGCCACCTATTACCGAGTTTCCCAACGTCGAGCATTTGAGTGAACTGATGATTGTGGGACCGATTACAGTCCGTAGCGCCTGCAGCCATCATTTCTGCCCTGTGATCGGCAAGGTCTGGATCGGCGTGATGCCCAACGAGCATACCAACGTCATCGGCCTGTCCAAATATGTCCGTTTGGCGGACTGGATCATGAGTCGTCCCCAAATTCAAGAAGAAGCGGTGGTTCAGCTCGCTGATCTGATTCAGGACAAAACTCAGCCCGATGGCCTGGCAGTCGTGATGAGTGCGACGCACTATTGCATGTCATGGCGTGGCGTTAAGGACATGGATAGTCGTATGATTAACTCCGTTATGCGTGGCGCCTTTTTGAAAGATTCAAATTTGCGTCGTGAATTTCTGTCCCTGATACCCCGAGAGGCTTGATCATGCTGGTTCGTTTGTTATATGTCAGTCGCGCGCTTGATCCAAGCGCAAACGATGTGACTGAATCCATTTTGGACTCGGCACGCAAATTCAATATGGCCAATGGCATCACCGGCATTCTTTGCTACGGTGGAGGTATTTATCTGCAGGCGATCGAAGGTGGCCGCAAACAGGTGAACGAGCTTTACGGTCACATAGTGCGTGATACGCGCCACAAGGATGTCGCACTGCTTCACTATTCAGAGATCAGGGAGCGACGGTTTGGCGGCTGGACGATGGGTCAGGTGAATCTTTCAAAATTAAACACCTCAATTGTTTTAAAGTACTCCGAGCAGCCTGAGCTTGACCCGTATGCTGTGTCTGGCGAAGTTTCACTTGCTTTGCTCGAAGAGCTCATGCTGACTGCCTCGATTATTGGCCGAGCCTGATAGGACAAACAAAATAATATGAATGCGGACACTGCATCACTTGAGACAAAAGACCACTCTCTGGTCGTCAGACTATTACTGAACGTGGGGCATGGACTTGATCACATGTTCCTCCTGATTTTTGCGGCATCGGTCGGAGTGATCGCGATTGATTTCGGGTTTGATAGCTGGGAGGACCTGATGCCTTATGGCGTCGGTGCTTTTGTGCTGTTTGGCCTGGGCTCAATTCCGTCAGGGCGTCTGGGTGACCTTTGGGGTCGCCGCCGCATGATGATCGTGTTTTTTGTTGGTATGGGTGTATCGACCTTGCTCGCCGCGTTGAGCCAAAATGCTTGGCAAATGGCGGCCGCACTCACCTTGGTGGGAGCGTTTGCTTCGATCTACCATCCTGTGGGGATTCCCTTTCTGGTACAAAAATCGACGAATCCCGGCTATGCGATTGGTGTGAATGGTTTGGCAGGTAATCTCGGCGTGGCGCTTGCCGCAGTGTTGAGCGGATTTTTGATCAAATGGCTGGGTTGGCGTGCTGCCTTCGCGATTCCCGCATTCATGTCCATCGCTTTAGGCATCTGGTTTGCCTATGTGTGCCCCGCGGAGACAGAGGTGCCTGCCAAGCGCAAGGCCAAAGCCGCAGTCAATTTCCCTCCTGGCTTGGTTGCACGCGCACTCGCCGTGATGACCGTAAGTGCAGCAACCGGCAGCGTGCTTTTTAACTTCACAACCAATGGCAATGGCCAGTTATTGCTAGAGCGCTTTAAAGGGATTGTTGAAGATCCTGCGACTTTGGGCATCATGCTGGCCGTGATCTACACTGTCGCCTCCTTGATGCAGGTTGTTGTTGGAAAGCTGCTGGATCGTTTCGCTGTCCGCCCCCTGTTTCTTGGTATTGTTTTATTGCAAATCCCTCTTTTCTTGCTGGCTTCCTATGCGCAGGGCTGGTGGTTGTTCGCCGCGCTGTTGGGAGTGATGGTGTTTATTTTCGGCGCGATCCCTTTTGTCGATGTCATGGTAGTGCGCTACGTCGATGACAGGATGCGATCGCGTGTAGCCGGGATTCGTTTGGCGATTTCGCTAGGTTTGAGCTCGCTGGCAGTTTGGGCGCTTGGCCCCTCAGTGAAAAGTTTGGGCTTTGAGGTGATGTTGATGGTGATGGCTGGCTTTGCCGCATGCACGGCTTTGGTGGTGATGTTGTTGCCGCGAGAACCTGCCGCCCCCAACTCGCAAATTTCTTAGCATCTTCAGCGATGTATATCGAAGGGAATATCATGTCATGCGTGTGATGAAACTGCAGGACGATGAAATTGCTGCTGCTTGCGCGCGTTGCCCAAATTGGCAATACGAGCCTCAAAATGGTGGTGCTTTACTCAGGAATTGGGTATTTAAAGACTTCAGCGAGGCTTTTGCTTTTATGGCGCGTGTGGCCCTTCTCGCTGAGAAGCATGATCATCACCCTGAGTGGTCCAATGTCTATCACAAGGTATCCATCAAGCTGACGACTCACGATGCTGATGGTTTGTCTTTGAGGGATATTGAGTTGGCTTGCGCCATCGATCAACTCTTGCCGGCATGACAAGGCCTTCGCCAGGTTGACACTCTGGGCAAGTCGTCACTTAGTATTCATTCAATGCGCGCTTGATGTCCTGGGCTCTTTGTTGCAGGGCATTGACTGCGCTTTCATCCATTTTTTCTATATTTCGGTACACCATTCCCAGACGATGATTGTTTGAGAGTGTCGATTCGTGCCGGATAAAAAAATCCCAATACAAAGCATTAAAAGGGCATGCCCGTTCGCCTTCCCGTTGCTTCTTGTCGTAATGACAACCCTTGCAGTAATCGCTCATACGATCCACATAGGCCGCGCTCGAGACATAGGGTTTGGTGGCGAGCAACCCGCCGTCGGCAAACTGACTCATACCGACTGTGTTTGGCAGCTCTACCCATTCAAATGCGTCGATATATATCCCAAGATACCAGCGATGCAGGGCCCCGGGATCGAGCCCGGCAAGCAGGGAAAAGTTACCGATGATCATCAGTCGCTGAATGTGATGGGCGTAAGCGTGCTCAAGTGATTGACCGATCGAACGAGAGAGGCATTGCATCTTGGTCTTGCCAGTCCAGAACCAATCGGGCAGAGGGGTCGTGTGATCAAACTTGTTGTGTGAGGCGTACTCGGGCATGTGATGCCAATACATTCCCCGAATGTATTCGCGCCAACCCAGAATTTGCCTGATAAAACCTTCAGCCGTGGCAATCGAGACTTTGCCGTCTCGCCATGCCTGCTCGGCGCGCGCGACAACCTCCCGGGGGTTAAGCATCTTGGTGTTTAAGGCAAATGACAGTAGAGAATGAAACAGCCTCCAATGTCCGGTACTCATGGCATCCTGATAGTCTCCGAAGTACGGCAAGATGTCTTCGATGAAACGATCCAGATCGCGGAGTGCTTCCTGGCGATTCAGGGGCCAGGCAAAGGAGGCAGCCTGCGGGGCACCAAAAGTTTCAACGCCGCAACGCTCAATAGTCTCCCACAGCTCAGTGTGATCATGTCTGGCGCGTTGGTCGGAGGGCTCTGGAGGTTTGCCACTCCAGCGCTTACGATTCTCGTGATCGAAATTCCATTGCCCTTCAACAGGGCGTTTACTGTCCAGCATTAATACCTGATGTTTGGTGCGCATCTGCCGATAAAAACGCTCCATCAACCAGCTTTTCTGTCCCTTGAATAGTTCACCCGCCTCAGTCCGGGTCGTATAAAAATGTTCGCTCTCGCACATCTCGACATCAATCGTCAGACCTTGTCCATAGATTTTGAGTTGCGAATCCAGACGCCATTCGTCAGGTTGTTGATATTCGAAACGCGAACAGCCATAGCGCTTGAGTAACTGATCGATATTGCCCGTCAGCGATTGCGTATTGTCTGGATCATCAATGGCTAGATAGTGCACGCGGTGACCTTGGGCAGTCAGATAGGCCGCCAGATCGCGCAGACCTGCAAAAATACCCAGTACTTTTTGGGCATGATGCAAGACATAGTCTGTCTCCTGACGCATCTCCATCAAGGTGTAAATGATCGTGTCATCGCGCTGTTCAAACCAGCTATGTGTCGGGTTGAGTTGGTCACCCAGTACCAGGCGAAGTGTTGTCATCGGTGTGCCCATTGTTTGCGATACAGACCTTCGGGGTCGTGGTCTTGCGTTTGTTTTTCCATATTCATTCGGCGACCGCCTCTGGGATCCGTCCCTCTGCCTGCGATATAAAGCCAATTACCCTGGTTACTGTAGATATCAAAATCCAGGAGTTGAGATTCAAACCAGGCAGCACCGGCGCGCCAGTCAATTTTCAGGTCGTAAATTAAATAACTCGCCACAATTTGACGCATGCGATTTGACAGCATGCCCGTGTTGCGAAGTTCGTTCATCCCTGCATTGACTAGGGTATTTTTTGTCTGCCCTTGCGTCCATTGCTGAAAGAGCTTTTGTGCAATACCTTTGTTCGGTATCGCGAGTGTGGGCAGGGCAGCAAGTTGATCGCCATGTTTCAAGCCATCACGTAGGTAAAGCGAGCGTCCATATTTCAAGTGTAAAAACCGAAAATAATCGCGCCAGACAAGTTCAAACCAGATCCAGTAGGTACTCTCATTCGCACCCCTCTCAGACTCATATTGAGAGAGGCGCGCAACGATCATTGGAGCGGAGAGCGCACCGCTTGCAAGCCAGATCGAAAAGCCAGTAGAGAAATGCTCACCTGAAAGCTGATTGCGTGTCTGTTTGTATGTATGCGGATGTTCGCTGGAGAAATAATCGTCCAAATGACGCAGTCCTTGAGCCGTTCCTGCAGGACAAGGAGGATTGTTGGTCGCGCTCATGGTTGCACTGACGTTCACTTGAGCGACTTGTTCAAGCCGTTCAAGTGACAAGCCTTCGAAACGCAGACTAGCAGACAGGGCAGACATATCAGGCAGTACAGGCAGTTCAGGCAGCCTCAGAGGTGGCTCTAGGGGCAGGCGTGCGCGTAGCCCTTTGACTTCAATCTTTTGTCTAAACTGAGTAAACATATCGGGCATCGATTGTGGAGTGAAGGGCAAGGTTTTTGGATCCAGCATGGTCGATTGCCATTGTTCCCGCACGTCAATACCAAGGGCTTTGAGCTGTGCAACGTCTTCCTGTTCCTCGGGCGCAGCGATTTGCTCGCAAACAATTGCGTATGCATGCGTAGACTTGACTAGTGCAGCCAGGGTTTGCACGGGATTTCCCTCCAACACAAGGAGTTGGCTGCCGAGTGCTCGCAGTTCATGATCAAGAGCAACGAGTGTATGAATCAAGTGTTGCCTGCGCAGTGCGCTCATGCGTATGAAGCCCCAGCACGTCTCGACCTTCTCTGGCGGGAGTACATACACAGCAAGCAAGTATTTCGCTTCACAGACTTGTCTCAGCGCGGGGGAGTCGATCAATCTCAGATCATTGCGAAACCAGTAAATCAAGGTGCTCACTTGATCGCTCCCGAGGATGCTCTGCATTTATCAGAACAAAATTTCACGCTTTCCCAGTCACGCTCCCATTTTTTACGCCATGTAAAAGGGCGGCCGCAGCGCAGACAGATTTTGCTGGGTAAATCTGTTTTCTTGCGTCCGCGCATGGGGGAAGGTATTGTCATCAGAAGTCCAAAGTGAATTGAGTGGGTGGGCTGGCCTGCGCGTCCCGGGTCTTTCGCGTGGCGCGCGCTGTAAGCGTATTTCGGCGCTGATGAGTCTGCTTGCGAGAAGCATGCTTTTCAATGATTTCTTTTTTTGCAGCCTGAACGCTAGCTTGCCCGCGTCGATCATAGAGTTTTCTTTTCGCTTCGCGTGTAGCGCTTTCCAAATCAACGATCGGGACAGGAAGTGCTTCAGATTCCAACATACCAAACTGCTGTTTGAGATCGGCTGTCAGGCGCCAAGGCTCAAACAGCCATGTGTTCGGCACCTTTCGAAGCGCAGGAATCCAGCGTCGAACGAACACACCATTAGGATCGTGGTCTCTCGCTTGTTTGATGGGGTTATAGATGCGCGGGATATTGATCCCGGTCGTGCCCGATTGCATCTGCATTTGACTCCAGTGGATACCGGGCTCGTAGTCTAAAAAATGTCGTGCCAGCCATTGACCAACCTCACGCCAGTGCAGCCAGAGCGGATATGCTGCCGTCGAGACCAGCATGGCGCGCATCCGAAAATTGATCCAGCCCATATCTTTGAGCATCAAGACACAAGCATCCACCAAGGGCCAGCCGGTCCGCGCTTGACTAAGCGCAGCAAAATATTCTGCGTTCCAATCGTTTTCTCTCAGGCCGTCATAGCCACGATGCAGGTTTTGCCACTCGAGTTCAGGCTCTGACTCCAGTTTTTGAATGAAATGACAATGCCAGTACAGCCTGCTCATGAAGGCGCGCAAGCCTTTTGCCTGGCGACTCTCTGCCGGGATCTGTTCAAGCACAGAAATGATGGCATGCACAACCTCGCGCATACTCAGGCAGCCATAGGTCAGATACGCTGAAATCCTCGAACATGCGGTGGGTGCGGACAATGGCGAGGAAATGCCTCCACGATATTGCTCGCTACGGTTTTCCAGAAAGTCTTCGAGAGTAGCCAGAGCGGCTTGGCGACCTCCTTTTTGGCGATGAGGGGGATCCAGAGGATCGATTCCCAGCTCTTGTGCGCTTGGCGGACGCGGCTCGGACCAAGGTAAGGCGAGTGCTTCAATTTGGGAGGGAGCAGGTATGCAGTCTTGTTGCATGTGCGCCTCCCAGGCGGGTTGCCAGAGATTTCGATTAGTCAGTCGTCTGACGACACCGAATTGCAGAGGTTCGTGCCATGCGATGCCTTGTTGGCGACACCATTTTCCTACTGCGAGATCGCGCGCGTAGCTGAGTGCGTGGCCGGTTTCCTGATGAGAAAACAACGCATCGAAAGGCATGCTGGCGTGCAGCCTTTGCAGGACGTCGAGTGCCTCGCCCGTCACGACATGTAATTGTCCACCTAGGCGTTTGATGGCGACATACAGGTCTCTCAAACATTCAAGGGTGAACGTGTAATGCTGTGTCGAGGCGTCCGGGCTACGCCAAAGGCTTGGCTCGATGATGTAGAGGCAACAGACACGACCACGTTTGGCCGCGGCAGTCAGCGCGGCGTGATCGTAGACTCGAAAGTCCTTTTTAAACCACACCACGCTGTGATTCATCGCGCGTTGATCTCTACATGTTTAGACTAGGCGGGTCTATCTGCCAAAAAGGGTCTTCACGCTGGGGAGCGTTTCAAGACTTGCGATTCGATCGTAAAGTCCATCGTCTGCACCGTGCAGGGATGGATTTATAGCTTTGCCTGTGGCGACACAATCCATAAATTTCGCCTTCAAGCCAGCGGCATCGATTGGATTTTTCGCATTGCCCAATGGAAAGCGGATTTCTCCGGAGTCAAATTTTTGTCCACTTTTGGTTTCGATGACGACACGATCTGTCAGCGCAAAAGCCGGCTCCAAGGGGCATGCTGTATCAACGGTCGTGATGGTGACCTTGCCATAGAGCTCCGAGACATCCGGACGCGTCGCAAATTCGTCTGTGAGTTGAGAGAGCCCGACTTGGCGTGCCACGACGGCTGACGCTACCGCAAACTGTGCACTGAATTTCGCTTCAAGCCCCGTTACGGGATGCTTGTTTCTCAACATTGAGGCTTGAGCGGGTCCGATGGTGAGATGGACTTGACTGATGTCTTCGGCCTTGAGATTTTCGCGTTCAACAATTGCCAGCACGCCATCGATCGTGCGATGACTCGAGTAGCAAACAGGATAACGCTTAATTGACAGGCCACTGTCAAGAATGCGCAAGGTTTTACCAAGCGTGTCGGCAGGGCGTTTGAGGTCGGCACGGCCAGACAAGGACAAGGCAAACAAATAGCCTGCCGGGTGTTCAAACACGTCAGGCGCGGAGGTCAGACCGAGTTTGGATAGGCGCACAGCATCAATGCCGTGCGAAGCGGCACGTCCAGCATGGAAAGGCTTTGTCATCGTGCCAAAATTTGCCACGAGTCCGCTAGCCAGGCTAGCGGAAATTGCAAGAGCCTGACGGGCATCATCTTCAGAAAGCTTGTTGAGATAGGCGACAGCGGCAGCGGCGCCCACTGCACCAAAGACGCCTGTTGGGTGCCATCCCTTTAAATGGTATTGATCGGGCTCCCGGCTGACGAGTTCAGCCCAGACTTCGTAACCCACAATATAGGCTCGTACTGCATCAAGCCCGGAGCTGTTGAGTCTGTGGCCTTCGGCGAGGATGGCTGGCACTAGTACGGTGCTTGGATGCCCCGAGATCGCGACGTCGTCGTAGTCGAGAGCATGACCGGCGACCGCATTGATAAATGCCGCCTGAGCGGCGGGATGCATAGTGCCCAAAAAGGGGACGGGGGCTTCAGCGGGTGTCGTGGCTTGCGCAAAGAATTGGCGCACAATATCAACGACAGGTTCGCGATGACCGGCCATCATGGTCGCGATCGTATCGATAAAACCCGTTTTAGCGACAGCGTAGGCTGCCTGCTCTTGACCCCCAAAAGTGGGGTTTGCCACAAATGCGGCGAGCGCCTTGGTTAATCCAGTTGTCATGTCTGTCTCCTGCTAATTGTTAGGTATTGAGTACATGTGCTGATGCGGATGGCTGGTGTGAGAATCCGCGACCTTTAGAAAGAGCGAGGCATGCCAAGCATGTGTTCGCCAATGTAGGAAAGCACTAAGTTCGTTGAAATCGGCGCGATCTGGAACAGGCGGGTTTCACGCCACTTGCGTTCGACGTCATATTCCTTGGCATAACCAAAGCCACCATGGCACTGGAGGCAGGCTTCTGCCGCATGCCAGGTCGCATCTGAAGCGAGTAGCTTACCCATGTTCGCTTCGTCACCACAAGGCAGACCCGCATCAAAGAGCGCAGCGGCACGTCGCAGGACCAAGTCCGCCGCTTCTGTTTCAGCGTGCGCCCGCGCGATGGGGAATTGAACGGCCTGGTTTTGACCAATGGGGCGGTCAAACACGCGACGTTCGTTGACATAGGCGACAGCCGTTTTCGCGAACCAGCGCGCATCGCCAATCGCCTCGGCCGAGACCAGAATACGCTCGGCATTCATGCCATCGAGAATATATTTGAATCCTTTACCTTCCTCGCCAATCAAGTTGTCGGCAGGGATTGTCAGATTATCAAAAAACACCTCGGTAGCATGGTGGTTGACCATTGCTTTAAGAGGGCGGATGTCCAGACCTTTACCCAGTCCATCACGGATATCAAGCAAAAAGACTGACAGGCCGTCACTTTTTTTCTTGCATTCCTCGATGGGTGTCGTGCGTGCCAGCAGCAACATCAAATCAGAGTGCAATGCCCGCGAGGTCCAGACCTTCTGGCCGTTGATAATGTAGTGATCGCCTTGACGTTGAGCGCGCGTTTTGAGTTTTGTTGTGTCTGTTCCTGACGTGGGTTCAGTGACGCCAAAAGCCTGGAGACGCACTTTTCCTGATGCAATGTCAGGCAGGTATTTTTTCTTTTGTGCTTCACTGCCATGCCGCAGAACTGTGCCCATCGTGTACATCTGCGCATGGCAGGCACCCGCATTGCAGCCGGAGGCGTGAATCGTTTCCAGTATCACTGCGGCGGCACGCAAAGGCATGCCGCTCCCACCATATTCTTCGGGGATCAGTGCGCCCAAGTAGCCTGAAGCGGTCAGGGCCTGAACGAACTCAGTCGGATACGCCAGATTTTCCTCCAGACCACGCCAGTATGAGCCAGGAAAGTCCGCGCATACTCGTTTGACGCCTTCGCGGATTTCGGGATAGTCCTCACCTGTTTCGATGGTGATACTTTGCTTTGGATTTGCCATGTGATGCTCCGCTTAACAGCCTTTGAAGTTCGCTTTACGCTTTTCGTTAAATGCCGCGACACCTTCCATACGGTCTTCGGTATCGATCAGGTGGTTGTACGCTTCGATTTCAAAACGGAAGGCTGTCCGTAATTCCATTTGACCGCCATAACGCACGGATTTTTTGATTTGACGCACAGAAAGTGGGGCATTCGCTGCAATCACCTCTGCTGTTTCGATCGCCTTGGCCAAAACCTCTCCAGGTTCCAGGATGGCATTGATTAATCCGTACTCGCTTGCTTGTTGAGCAGTAAAGGGTTTTCCTGTCATCAAAATTTCTTTGGCGCGACGCTCACCAATCGCGCGGGGCAGATTCTGCGTGCCACCGGCACCTGGCATGATGCCAAGTGTGACTTCGGTCAGCGCAAAGCGGGCGGCATTGCTTGCATAGATGAAATCACACGACAGCGCCATTTCCAGACCACCCGCGTAGGCGTGTCCATTTACAGCGGCAATGACAGGAACAGGCAAATCCACAAGGGTCCAGTACATGCGTTCAAACAACTCGTGCTGCAGTGTCCACTGACGCTTTGTCATGCCATTGCGTTCCTTGAGGTCACCCCCTGCGCAGAAAATCTTTTCACCTGCACCGGTCAACACAATGCAACGCACCTCTCCAGCATCTGCAGTCAGACGATTCCAAAGATCCAGCAAGTCATGACCAGTCTGGGTATTGATGGCATTGCCGACTTGTGGACGATTGAGTGTGACTTTAAGTACGTGGGGGCTCACCATCTCTGTGGCAATCGTTTCGTAAGCGGGAAAAGTACTCATTTTGTCTTCCTTTTAGAGAGCAGTTCGGTATGTTCGCCGAGTTTGGGTGGCGCGGCATAGGGTTTTGGTCTGATGCCATTAAAGCTGATAGGGAGTCCGATAAAGCGCATACCCGTACCTGGTACGTTTTGCATCAAACCCAGCGCTTCCGTTTGAGGGTGCGCGACCATTTGAGCCAGATTGTTCACGGGCGCACACGGAACGCCAGCAGCTTCGAGTCGGCTGACCCAATAATCAGTGGGTTGCGTGGCAATAATGGCGTCGAGCATGCCGTAGAGTTCGGTTTGATGTTCGACCCGATGCGGATTATCAATAAAGCGTGAATCTGTTGCCCACTCGGGATGACCGACTGTATTGGATAAGGCTTTAAACAGCGCATCACTTCCCGCGGCGATCACCAACTCGCCATCGCTGGTGAGATATCCTTTGTAGGGCACAATGCCCGACGCGCCGGAGCCCTGTTTGGCGGCTACCTCTCCGTTTGAAAGGTATTGTGCGGCAAGTAGCGATACCCAGGTTGTCGCAGTCTCGTAGAGGGAGACATCGATGACTTTGCCCGCACCAGATTGTTGACGTTCGAGCAAAGCGCTCAAAATCCCAATGACCCCCCACATCCCGGTGCCCATGTCAACGATCGATGCACCCACACGTACGGCAGGACGGCCAGGCTCGCCGGTCGTGCTCATAATGCCACCAAATGCCTGCATGAGCGGGTCATAACCCGGACGATCCTTGAGCGGACCAACTTTGCCAAAGGCACCCAGATTGCAATAGATGAGTCGAGGCTGTTTAGCCATGAGGCTTTCAGCGTCGAGTCCGAGCTTTTCCACATGACCCGGCCGCAGATTTTGAATCACGATATCAGCATGATCACAGATGAACTGACGCAGCTCCTCAAGCTGCTGTGGGTCGCGCAAATCACAGACAACGGACTTTTTGTTGCGATTCAAAGCCTGAAAAAAGGGGGAGGCGCCTTCCCAGAAAGGAGGGCCCCAACGACGTGCGTCATCGCCATCTGATTTTTCGATTTTGATCACTCGCGCACCGAATTCGCCAAGAATTTGTCCGGCAAAAGGGGCGGCAACACTATTTCCTAATTCGATCACCACCAGACCGGCAAACGGTCCGGTAGGGGCATTTTCCTGCTGCGTAGACTCAGACATTTTTGGTTTGCTTTTTGAGTGGTTTGTCCTCCCAAAATTATGTCATGAATTCATCCACCCCATGTCCCTGACGAAGGTGTCCTTGCCTAAATCTATTTCAATCTATCTCAATATCAGTTCGATCGAAGGAGGTTCGTCCCAGATCCAGCTGCCGTTTCGTCGAAAAATTTCAGAAAAGTGTCCGGGCACCACGATATCCGTCCCTTCGCAGATCTCTGCTATGGAGCGTCGCGAGTCGTCGGTCGAGCCAAAGCACATATCGCCGACCTGAGCGAGTACTTCCTTCGGATACTTGATGGCATCCCCGGCCAGGACAACCCGACGACCATCCTCCTGCGTAAAACGCAAGGCCTGGCAGCCTGTGGTATGGCCCGGAACCTCAAAGTGCTCGATGCCGGGGGCGATCACCCCTCGCTTGGGAAGGGTGCGCAGGTCAAAGTCAGCAAGTAGTTCGTGGATTTTCCATGGGATAAAGAGATCATCCGGGTGTGGATGCTTGGCATAGCCCAATTCGGTCTCGCCCACAGCAACTGGGACGCCTTTAAATAAGTCCAGATTTTGACAATGATCAAAGTGCAGATGCGAAAGAAACACCAGATCAATGTCCCCTGGTGTCAGACCACGCTCTTTTAAGCCGTTGATGAGGCCTTTTCGAACACAGTAATGGCCGGTATCGAACAAAATGCGCGTGCCGTCTTGTGCGGTGACCAGTGCAACGTTGCACAGACCAAAAAATCCGCCCCGAAAGCTCAAACTGTTACCTTTAATTAGTAATTCATAACGCGCAGGCATTGCGTACTCCTTATTTAAGTCGCACTCAGGCTGTGTTCAAGTGATCGCAAATCGCCGCCGTGACTTGCGCAGTGGTGGCCAAGCCGCCTAAGTCGCGTGTATGCAAGCGAGAATTGGCTGTGACGGCTTCGATCGCTTTCATCAGTCGATCGGCGGCAGCCTGTTCGCCGAGGTGTTCCAGCATCATGACCACGGACCAGAAGGTGCCTATAGGATTGGCGAGTCCCTTTCCCATGATGTCGAACGCAGACCCGTGAATCGGCTCAAACATGGAGGGATAACGGCGCTCAGGATCGATGTTGCCGGTTGGTGCAATCCCCAGACTGCCTGCCAGAGCGGCGGCAAGATCGCTCAAAATGTCCGCATGCAGGTTTGTTGCAACAATCGTGTCAAGTGTGGCGGGTCGGTTGACCATACGAGCCGTCGCGGCATCCACCAGCTCTTTGTCCCACTTCACATCGGGAAATTCTTTGCTGATCTGAACGGCGATCTCGTCCCACATCACCATGGCATGACGCTGAGCATTAGACTTGGTCACGACAGTCAGTAGCTTGCGAGGGCGGGAGCGGGCAAGTGTGAAGGCGTAGCGCATGATGCGTTCGACCCCCGCGCGTGTCATCATGCTGACATCGGTCGCGACCTCGATTGGATGGCCTTGGTGCGCACGTCCGCCCACACCCGAGTATTCGCCTTCAGAATTTTCACGCACGATAACCCAGTCGAGTTGCTCAGGCGTGCATCGCTTGAGCGGGGCATCGATGCCGGGCAGGATGCGCGTCGGGCGGACATTGGCGTATTGGTCAAAACCCTGGCAAATCTTCAGGCGTAGCCCCCATAACGTGATGTGATCGGGAATGTGCGGATCACCTGCGGAGCCGAACAGGATCGCGTCTTTGTTTCGCAGCGCCTCAAGACCATCGTGGGGCATCATGACGCCGTGCTGGCGATAGTAATCACCGCCCCAGTCAAAGCTTTCAAATTCGAATTTGAGCGACTGGTCTTTTGCCGCAATTGCTTGGAGGACCTTTTGACCCTCGGGAATCACTTCTTTCCCGATGCCATCACCGGGAATTGCGGCAATACGATATGTTTTCATGAATGGATCCTTTGCGTGACTCGATCAGTGCTATTGAGAAAATTAGAGTTAGTGATAGAAATCAGACTTTTTATTCATTGGTTTCGTATCGCTTGCCGCGGGCGAGCAACTCGGGCGTGCCAATCACCGCATTCAGTCCGTCAAAATCAAGCATGGCGCCCTGAAAAGCACGCGTGCTGCCCGTCGCCTTGAGGCTGGCGTAATAGTTTTGCAACAGGTGAGCGACCGCACGCACGGTACCGCCGGGAAAAATGGCAATTGAATAACCAAGCGCCTGCAATTCTTCCGCGGATTTAACAGGAGTCTTGCCCCCCTCGACCATGTTGGCAAGCAGAGGCACGCGGGCCGCAAAGCGTTTGTTGACAATTTGCATTTGATCATCGCTGCGCACAGCTTCGACAAACAAAATATCCGCACCCGCTTCAAGGTAACGCTCGGCGCGCTCAAGCGCGGCGTCGAAACCCTCGACAGCCACTGCATCGGTCCGCGCCATGATCAATGTGTCCGCTGAATGGCGCGCTGAAGTGGCGGCTTTGATCTTTCCCACCATTTCCTGGCTGGAGACCAGGCTTTTGCCTTCAAGATGACCGCAGCGCTTGGGAAAGGATTGGTCTTCGAGTTGAATGATGTTGGCACCGTTGCGTTCAAAACCCCGTACAGTACGTTCAGTATTGAGTGCATTGCCAAAACCTGTGTCCGCATCAACGATCAGCGGGATCTGCACCCGATCCCGGATCTGCGCCACTTTTTCACTGACCTCTGTGTAGGTGGTCAGTCCAATATCCGAACGTCCCAGAGATGTGTAGGCGATGGAGGCACCCGACAGGTATAACGCCTCAAAACCAGCCTGTTCAGCCAAGCTTGCCGAGAGGGCATCATATACTCCGGGCGCCAGCAAAATCTCCGGACGCGCGAGCCGCGCCTTAACTGTGTTCATGGTGTGCATTCCTTTGCAATACTATTGTCCCGAACGAAAAACATTCGCGGGCTCATCAAACCAGTTTCTGTTTTTACGTAAACGACGGGTCATTTCAAGAGCATGGGGCGCGGCTTCGCATAAGACCTCCATCAGTGCATCATCGAGTTTGAGACCCGCGTTGCTGGCCATGCGAGCAGCGAAATCGCGCGTCTGCGCATCGCAGTGTGAGGTGTCAGGAGTCAAGTCCGGCGCAACCAACTTGGGCGCAGCTTCACCTGGCTTCAGTGTGGGGCGCCTGCCGTGCAAGCCGATTGCTTGTTCAAAAGCATGCCCGGCTTTCAGGACCAGCGCGTCTGCTTGCGGTGCCCCCACAATCTGCAAGCCCATGGGCAATCCGGCTGAGTTAAAACCACAATTGACCGATACCGCGGGGCCTCCGGTAATATTGGCCAGGACTTGAGCATTCGGTTTGCGCCAGAAAGTGATCGGCCGATGCGCAGTGATAGGCTGTGCAGGTCCAAACCCCGGCATCAGCAGCAGATCAAATTTTTCATAGATCGGCTTCATTTCCTCGAGCATGCGTTTGTGCTCGCGGGTAGCGGCCAGAAAGTCGAGCGATTGAAACATGACGGCCGGCAAAATGCGTGTCAGAAAATCGCGACCATAGTCGTGCGGGCGTTCGGTCAAGCCTTGTTGTTGCACGCCAAAAATCTCGGTCTCTGCAAGTACGACTTTGACATCCATGTAGTCTTGCATCGGACGTAAGCGACAGTCTTGAACCGTGGCACCGAGGTTTTTGAAAATGGAGACGGCCTGATCGAGCGCCTGACGATGCTCCTCGTTGGCCACGAGATCCTCTTCCCACACATAACGCAAGACACCGACACGCAAGCCCTTGAGATCATGACCGAGGCTGGCAGCATAGTCAGGGATCGGCTGTGTAAAACTATTGCCGTCGGCGGCATCGTGCCCGGCCATGGCTTGCAGCATTAGCGCGCAGTCTTCAACGGTCCATGCCATCGGACCACAGTGATCGAGTGTGAACGAGTTTGGCATCACGCCTACCCGACTGACTAAGCCCGAGCTCGGCATAAATCCAGCGATTCCGCACAAAGATGCCGGCCCGCGGATGGATCCGCCCGTGTCTGTCCCTAACGCTGCGCCGACAAGGCCGGCGGCCACGGCTGCGCCTGACCCACTCGAGGAGCCGCCGCTAAAGCGTGTCAGGTCCCATGGATTGCGCGCGGGTGGCCAGGGAAGATCCAGCGAAGGACCGCCATGTGCGAACTCGTGCGTGTTCAGCTTGCCGAGCAGCACGGCACCTGCCTGGTACAGTTTGGTCACAACGGCGCAGTCACGTGTGGGAACGTGTTTCTGACCGATGCGTGAACCGCCAGTCGTCAGGATGCCCGCTGTCTCATAAATATCCTTGGCACCGAAGGGAATGCCGTGCATTGGCCCGAGGTAGCGTCCTGCCATGATTTCACTTTCGGCTGCCTTGGCTTGCAGTCTGGCCAGCCCAAAGGTCGGGGTAATGAAAGCACTCAGTTGGTCGTCCAGGGAGTCAACACGTGCGCTCAGATGATCGACGTATTCAACGGGGGACAGTTTTTTAGCCTTGATTTGTCTGCCTGCCTCGGCGATGGTCAGGTAGTGGAGATCTGTCGTCATACCGGGTCGAGTCCTTGTTGCTGAAAGGCGTGCTGCGCAGCGGGTGTTTGTAAAAAAGCAAGAAAGTTCTGAATCGCAGAACGCTGAACACTTTGTTTAAAAACACCTGCGGAAAAAATAGTTGATTCCTGCACGGCGGGCGGAAGTTTCCCGAAAATATTGATGCCGGAAACCTGCATGAGCTCGCTCATTTGTTGAACGGCAATTTCGACTTCACCTTTAGCAACCAACTCGCCCGTGAGGCCTTCCGCAAGAACGATCGCCTTGGCACGGACTTCTTCATCTAGACCCAGTCGTTTAATCAGACTGGCAAAATACATTCCGCTCGCGCCTTGTTTGGAAAAGGCGATCGAGCGCGCTGCTTTCAGGGTGGCAACAAAAGTGTCTTGCGTTGAAATATCGGGAACAGGCGCATTGGTGGCGACCGCCATGGCCACGTCCGAGCTCACCAGATCCAGGCGCGTCCCGGCTTCCAAAATGTTTTCTTCAATCAGCGCATCAACCGAACCTGCGACAGCCAGCAGGAGGTCTCCACGCGAGCCGCCGCGAATGCGTTCCGTGAGGTGGGCTGTCGCACCAAAGTCGATATCGATGTGGATCCCGGATGTCTGCGTAAAAACTGGAATCAGTTCTTTCAGGGCGTTTCGCAAAGCCATGGTTGAAAGAACCTTGAGTGTGTGTGGAGGAGCAGGGGTATTGGATTGAGTAGCGGAAAGCTGCGCGGTCGCCATGTAGTCTTTGTCTCTTATGTTGGTTATTGAGTGATTTGTTGAATCTTATCGCTTTTAGGGTTCTGTTTTGCTCAAGGTCTGAGGGTCAATGTCCTGGATGAGCGCTTGAAGGTAGTCGACCAACACGCGGACTTTTGCCGATAGGGTACTGCGAGGGAGGTGGACAACCGACACTTCGGGTCCCGCGACAACATAGTCCGACAGAATGCGCTGCAGTTTGCCCGAGCGCAAGGCGTTGCCAGCAATAAAGTCACTGACCATCACGATGCCCGCGCCAGCGATAGCCGCTTCAATGAGTGATTCAGCGTTATTGATATTGAGCGCACCGGAAACGACTTTTGAAAAATCTTGACCGTTTTTGGTGAATCGCCATTCCCGATGCTCTCCCGTCATGGGCAAAAGATAGGCCAGACATTGGTGTTGATCAAGCTCGTCCGGAGATTGCGGGGTGCCATGTTGTGACAAATAATCAGGGGAAGCATAGGCGGCAAAACTGAGATTACACAGCCTGTGGGAAACGACGCGTTCATCGGTAACCGGACCGATTTGAATCACTGCATCAACGGCCTCGTAGGTCAAGTCAACTTGACGGTCGCTCAACTCGATATCAACACTAAGCTCAGGATAGCGTTGGGTGAACTCCCACATTCTGGGAACAATGACTCGACGTCCAAACCCGACAGGCATCTGGATGCGCAGGCGACCTTTTGGTGTCGCAGTGGCCGCGGTCACTGCGGTTTCCGCTTCCTCGATTTCATTGAGGATCTGACGACAACGCTCAAAAAAACTTGCTCCTTCGCCAGTGAGACTGACCAAACGCGTGGAGCGAGTCAGGAGTTTGACGCCAAGCTCCTGTTCCAGTCTGGCTATAGATTTACTAATCGCAGAGGAGGTGAGCCCCAATCGCTGGGCTGCAAGGGTAAAGCTACGTGTTTCAGCAACTTTGACAAAAACAAGTAAAGCATTGAGGTTTCGCATACTATTCAGTGTACTCATGAATTCGAGTCAGCAATAGATTTTTATTCTAGCGAATTGACCCAAAAATAATCAGTCGTTAGCATCGGGAGTTCCCTAATCTGCCCTAATCTGCCTAATTTGTTGAAACGATGGAAAATCATCCTGCCCCCTTGCTACCCGGTGCAACACGCGCACTGGCGGAATTTGCTGCATCAATTGAATATGGTGACATCCCTGATGAGGTGATCCAGCGGATGAAGACAAGTTTTCTCGATAGCGTCGGATGCTGTTTGTTCGGTGCTACATTGCCTTGGACACAGCGTGTTCAGGCCATGATCGAAGAAGAAGGCGCGCGCGGGGTGGCCTCTATTTTCGGGGCAGGCGTGAAAACTTCAGTTGCCGGGGCAGTGTTAGTCAACGCAACGGCAGGCCATGCTTTTGAGCTGGATGATATTCACAAAGAATCAATTGTGCACGCAGGTTCGATTGCAACACCGGTCGTTGTGGCGCTTGCTGAGCAGATGGGCTGCTTGAGTGGTAGAAAGCTTTTGACTGCAATGACTACGGGCTATGAAATCGGGACCCGCGTGGGGAATGCGGCAACCATGGGCTTGTTTTTCAGGGGTTTTCATCCCCAGGGCGCCTCTGGGGTTTTTGTCGCCGCGGCGAGCGCAGGAAAAATGCTCGAACTTGATGCCTCCAGAATGCAGCATGCGCTGGGCATTACAGGTTCACAAGCTGGCGGCTTGATGTCAGCGCAAGAGGGGGCGATGGTCAAGCGCTTTCATTCAGGACGTGCCGCTCAAAGCGGTGTGTACTCAGCCTATCTTGCTAAAAAAGACTTTACCGGCATAACGGATGTGCTGGAAGCTGGCTATGGGGGCTATCTCAGTTCGTATTCCAACTCGCCTAATGCAGCGAGACTCACAGATGGTTTAGGTCAGGTGTGGGAAACGGCCAAGGTCGGCTACAAGCCTCATGCTTGCGTGACCAGCATTCATTCCGCACTCGACGCGTTCGCCTACTTATTAAGAGAGCATCGACTGACTCCCGCTGAAGTGAAGTTTGTCGATATCGGTATGAGTCCGATGACTTACACGCATTGCGCCTGGGAGTACAAAGCCCAGGGGGTCACGGCGGCGCAGATGAATCTTTACTACGGCATCGCGGTGATTGGTTTCGATGGAAAGGCCTTTGTTGCACAATATGCAGAAGACCGTCTGGCAGACTCGAAGATCATGGATTTCATCAAAAGAATTCGCGCCAGCATTGATCCCGAGATCGAAGCGATGGGGCCCGCTTATCGTCATGCGGCGCGTGTCACGGTCACCACGCATGATGGTCGACAGTTCAAACACGAGATACTGAATCGTCGCGGCAGCCCTGAAAACCCTCTTTCGCATGAGGAAGTGGTGTACAAGTTTCGAAATGTCGTGGAATCTTGTTTGTCGGGAGCGGAGATTGAACGCGTGATCGCGTTGACCGAGCAACTTGACACGAGCATCGATACTACTGAACTGTTTGGCCTGTTGTCTGCAGCGCGCCGAGAGATTGAACTTAAATAATGATCAAACACAAAACATGCCGATGCTAAAAAGAATGAATCACGCGATGACAATCCTCAAAAAAATATACTTGGGCGGGCTGCTCCTGTTGGCCCAAGGTTTGATGAGCCCAGTTGCCCAAGCGCATCCACATATCTTTATTGAAGGGGGGATCGAGTTGGTTTTCAACGCTGAGGGAAAGGCCTCAAACGTGCGCCAGTCGTGGTTGTTTGATGAATTGTTTTCGACCTATGCTTTGCAAGGCATGCCGCGCGATCAAGCCGGTCAAGTCCCTGTTGCTGAGCTTGAAAAAATAACCAGCGAGTGGATGACTGCACTTGCTGACCCAGAGTCACATTTTTTTTCGAAAATCACGTTGGCAGGTGTGCCCTTGAAGTTTGGTGCGCCCCAGCAGGCCCGCACCACCTGGGATCCCAAAGCCAGTCAGCTTGTTTTGTCTTTTGATCTACCAATCGAGCCGCCGGTCAAAGTCGATGCGAAAGGTCTTGAAGTGGATATTCAGGATCCAAGTTATTTCGTTGCATTTAATTACAAGGGTGGTGCCCGAGCCTTCAAGAGCTTGAATGCTCCCGAGCGCTGCAAGTTCGGTTATATGCCACCGAGACCCCTTGATCCCAAAACTGAGAGATTACTTTGGTCGATTCCACCCAGTCAAAAAGAGTTACCTGAAAATCTTCGCGAAGCGGTACGCCAGCTATCCCATCAGTTCACCGTGAAATGTCCATGAACAAGGGTATTGACGTCATGAGCAATATATATGGTTCCCGCAGAATGGGATTGCTTTTGATCTTATTGATCGTGATGTGCTTGTTCGGCAGCATGAACATGGCATGGGCTCAATCCGCACATCCGTTTGCGACCCCTGAGCAACGCTTGAGTGTGCCCACAACAGGATGGTTTGCAGAATTCAGTGGACAAATGGCTGCTTGGCAAGGACATTTTTATCGGCAGTTGACCGGTGCCGTGCGGGCCTGGAAGCAAGACGGATGGGCTGCGTGGCTATTGCTGGCACTTTCATTCGGTTATGGCGTATTCCACGCTCTAGGGCCCGGACACGGCAAGGCTGTTCTAACGGCTTACGTGTTGGCCAACAGGGAAACGATTCGCAATGGTGCGATATTGGCGATGCTTTCCGCTTTTTTACAGGCTTTAGTCGCCATTGGTCTGGTCGCGATTGCGGCGGGTGTTTTGCAGGTCTCTGGTGTCGCCATGAATCGTGCAACCTGGTGGCTGGAGCTCGCGTCCTACGCAATGATGGTGGCTCTGGGTGGCTGGCTTGTGTACAAACATGTGCTCAGACCTGTCGTTCGATCCCTTCGCTCAGGTGCGCATACTGACAAGACTCACCTTGCACATACTCACGCTCACCATCATGGTCACCATCACGCTCACGCACACGGGCAAGCCTGCACACACGATCATGCCCATGCCCACGATCATTCCCATGCGCATTCTGAAGCCCATGTTCATGATGAAAGTTGTGGTCATCTTCACGTTCCAGATCCGGCGCTCATTTCAGGACCGCTGACCAGTTCCAAGGCGATTTCCGCCATATTGGCAGTGGGTCTAAGACCCTGCTCGGGCGCGATCTTTGTACTGGTTTTTTCCCTTGCACAAGGATTTTTTATTGCAGGGATTGCGGCCGCACTTGCAATGGGCTTGGGGACAGGCTTGACGGTCGCAGTACTGGCCTCCGCCTCTCTCTGGATTAGTCAGGCGACCGTGAGTGCGACCGGAGGGCCTCAACGTATCTGGGGCAAAGTTTTCATCGCAAGCCTTCAGGCGCTGGCCTCATTCGCAGTCTTGGCCTTTGGCTTATTGTTGCTGAGCGCAGCACTGACGAGTGGCGTCTCCGGAAATTGATCAACAATCTTTGCAGCGGCCGTACAGAGTGAGATCATGATCTTCCACTCGAAATCCTTTGGGGGCGAGCATGGCAAGATCTGATGGACAAGAGTGGATATCAAACACTCTCTGGCATTGATTGCATTGAAAGTGGTGATGGTGACCGTGATTGCCAAGTTCAAAGCGCGGATTTTCTCCGGGTAAAACGACTTGTCGGAGTGTGCCATCTTCGACCATGGCTTTTAAGTTGCGATAGACAGTCGCGATACCTAAATGCGGGACCGTCTGGCCCGCGAGCTCCAGGACTTCTTGTGCCAATAAAGGACGAGCCGCTGTGTGCAGGGCGGCTTTGATAGCTGAGCGTTGTCGCGTTGAACGTTCCATATTCTTTAATGATAGTGTATTATCATTATCATTGCTAGTCTTTAAATTTTCACCCGTTTCGAGCTCCGCATGCAATCCAACAAACCCCAAGCGCCGCAGCATCTGCATGCCCCCGTGTCTGCGCATGGGCATGGCCATTACCACGATCATGGCCACGAACATGGACACGCACATGAACATGTAAACGACCAGTCGCTTCAGCCTGTTCAAGCGCAAGTAGCGGATTTGAAAAGTCCCGTCCTGATGGGGTTGATTCAAAGGCTGCTCTGGATTGTTTCGTTGCTTCTGGCGCTCTGGCTGGTCGTTTTCTGGGCTTTGCGTACAAATGTCTGACCTGAGCGTGAAGCAGATCCACTCAGCAGCGATTCAGGTGCGAAACCTGACGCTTGCCTACCAAGGCCATCCTGCCGTCCACCATTTAAGCGGTTCCTTTGAGGCGGGTTCTCTCACCGCAATTGTGGGGCCCAACGGAGCGGGTAAGAGCACCTTGCTTGCAGCCTTGTCAGGGCAAAAGACAGGTACTGAAGGCTCCATTGACTTTGCGCCTGCCATCCAGTCAGTCAAAGCGCGCGCCTCAAAGCTTGCTTATTTGCCGCAACAGTCCGCCATTGATCGTGAGTTTCCCGTTCGAGTGCTTGATGTGGTGGCGCTCGGCGCCTGGCAAGAGCTTGGGAGCTTTCGTTCAGTGTCCACCGAGATTCGTGCTCGAGCCACCGAGGTGTTAGCGGCTGTCGGTCTGATTGGCTTTGAGCGACGATACATTGGTGAGCTCTCAGTTGGACAGTTACAGCGCGTTCTGTTCGCTCGATTACTCATGCAAGATGCGCAGATTATTTTGCTCGATGAGCCATTCAATGCCCTGGATACTCGGACAGCCGAAGACTTGCTGGCAGTGGTGTTGAATTGGCACCGCCAATCGCGCACGGTCATTGCAGTGCTGCATGATCTCGAGATGGTGCGTCAGCATTTTCCCCAGACCTTATTGCTGGCACGAGAAGTGATTGCCTGGGGAAATAGTGCGGAGGTTTTGACCGCTGAAAATTTAAAGCGTGCGCGCCAAACTGCCGAATACTGGGACGATCGCGCGCCTTGGTGTGTCCGACCCGCCGAAAGCATTGGCAGGAGTCAATGATGCTCGAATGGTGGACGTTGCTATACAGCTGGGTCATTGCGCCGTTTGCCGAGTACGGTTTCATGAAGCGTGCCCTGATTGCGTGCGTCGCGATTGGTCTGGCGTGCGGACCGATTGGCACGATATTAGTGTTGAGGCGTATGAGCCTGGCTGGTGATGCGATTGCGCATGCGGTTCTGCCCGGCGCGGCAGTCGGCTTTATCTTTTTTGGTTTGTCTCTACCCGCTATGACCGTTGGCAGTTTTGTTGCGGCTGCGCTCATGGCGCTGGTGGCAAGTTTTGTCTCAAGGTGGACCAGTCAGAAAGAGGATGCGAGTTTTGCTTCTTTTTATTTGATTGCGCTGGCGTTAGGTGTCTTGTTGATTTCAACGTCAGGTAGCAAGGTTGACTTGCTGCACTTTTTATTTGGCAGTGTGCTTGCGGTTGACTCGGAGTCTCTTGTCATGATTGCCGGCGCATCGACCGCTTCGTTGATATTACTAACAATCATCTGGCGTCCTTTGATGCTGGAGTGTTTTGATCCGGGATTTCTGCGCTCCGTCGGCGGTAAGGGTGCTTGGATGCATCAGCTTTTCATGCTGATGGTGGTGCTCAACCTTGTGTCGGCATTTCAGGCTCTCGGCACCTTGATGGCGGTTGGATTACTGATGTTGCCAGCGACTGCAGCCAAGTTTTGGTGCTACGGCGTGGTGGCGCGCTCCTTGCTTGCTGCAGCTTTTGGTGCACTGAGTGGCACATTTGGTTTGTTGGTTTCCTATCATGCCAACTTTCCTTCCGGTCCATCTATCGTATTAGTCGCGGGGGTGTTTTATCTCCTATCACTCTGCTTGGGACGTCGCGACAGCTTTAGATTGATTTTGTTTCCTACCCCCCAACACAAGGAATCATGATGAAACGCATGTTGATGACAAGATTGAGACTGTGGCTTGCCGCACTGTGTCTTGGCTGTGCAGCACCTGTGTTGGCTGTCGAGCCTCTACCCGTGGTGGCGAGCTTTTCAATTCTTGCGGATCTGGTCAAACAGGTCGGTGGACCGCATGTCGCCGTCACCAGTCTTGTTGGACCGAACGCTGACGCGCATGTCTTCGATCCAACGCCTGCCGATGCCAAGCGCCTGGCATCCGCCAAACTTGTGATCATCAACGGGCTTGGTTTTGAGGGCTGGATGAGTCGTCTGATCAAATCTTCTGGTTATAAAGGTCCTGTTGTGACCGCCAGCAAAGGCATCAAAACGATTCCAATGGCCAATCACGATCACGATCACGGTCACAAGCATGCCCACTCGGCCCCGGATCCTCATGCTTGGCAGAGTATGTTGAATGTTCCTCAATATGTTGAAAATATCAGAGTAGCGTTAGCTGCTGCGATGCCCGCTCAGGCCGCTGATTTTCAAGCGCGTGCTTCTGATTATTTGAAGCAAATCGATACCCTGGAAAAAAGCACACAGGCTCGTATCGCTGCTGTGCCAATTGAGCGTCGGCGCGTGATTACTTCCCACGATGCATTTGGTTATTTCGCGCGTGCGTACAAGATCAATTTTTATCCATTACAAGGGCTCTCGACTGGAAGCGAGCCCTCAGCAGCCGATGTTGCACGCATTGTGAACGAGATTAAAAAGAACAAAGTCACTGCGATTTTCGCTGAAAACATTTCAGATCCCCGTGTATTGGAGCGTGTGGCCAAAGACACGGGTGCAACAATAGGTGGCATACTCTATGCAGACGCTTTGTCTCAACCGGGCACGTCTGCGGACACATTTCTAAAAATGTTTGCACATAACGTTGACACAATTTTGGCGGGTATTGCTCCAAAGCCTTAACTAACAGTCAGGGTTTTTTTGTTAGCATTTTGTTTCAATTATTCCTGACAAATGAGAATCGTTATCGTTTAGAATCCTTCTATGGATAAACGAATTTCTCCCTTAACGTTAGCGACCCAGCCAACGTTCGTTCACGTAGATATCTGCTCGCCGGATCGATCGTTTCGGCATACTTCTCCCACCGTGCGCCGCGTGACCAGTCACTCCATGTTCTGCGGCGCAGACGAGCTTGAAATTGTTCATCAGGGGGCGCTTTACCGTTTGCGTCAGACTTCGTTAGGGAAGCTCATTTTGACCAAGTAGTTTGCATCTGATCTCTCCTCAGATCTCGCACCATATTTTTTTAATGCACAAGCCAGCCATCGCCAGCCAGTGCCTAGATTCATTTAGGACACCGTTATGCTGCGCAAGAAATTTGCTGGATACATTCATCGTGGCCCCGCCAAACCATCTTTCACCGTCAAACAATCGTTGATCCTAGGCTTGTCCTATGGTCTTGTCGCCGGTTTATATGTTGGTGGCGCCACGGCTCAGGAAATTGCTTTGCCTGAGTCACCACAGCCTTCACAATTTCCACCACATTCTCTGACTCAACTCAAAGAGATGACGGTCAGTGCAACCCGAACCGAACGTTATATAGATGAGGTGCCAGCCTCTGTGACTGTGATCACTGCAGAAACGATCGAACGAGAGGGTGCGCGAGACCTGAAGGATCTTTTCCGTCAGGAGCTGGATGTCACAGTGCCATCGGGTCCCACCCGTTTCAGCAATGCAGGAACTTCAGCTGGTCGCGCTGGAAATGAGGGTGTGAATATTCGCGGACTGGGTGGCAATCAGGTCTTAATGCTGATTGATGGCATCAGAGTGCCAAACGGATTCTCCTTTGGTTCGTTTCAGACCGGACGTGGAGACTATATTGATGTTGATGGTATCCAATCTGTCGAAGTCCTGCGTGGTCCCGCTTCCACACAGTACGGTAGCGATGGTCTAGCGGGTGCAGTAAGTTTTAAGACGCTTGATCCTTCAGACCTATACAAAAAAAATGCAGTCGGAGGCGGTTTCGCACGGACGGGTTATATGAGCATTGATCGCTCTTGGGCCAGCACCTTGGGAGTTGGCGGGAAAAGCGGGTCATGGCAGGGGATGATTCTCGGTAGTTTTCGTCTAGGACATGAAACAATCAATCAGGGCTCTGATCGGGCT
Organism: Zwartia vadi; assembly: GCF_030410375.1. Classification (GTDB taxonomy): domain Bacteria; phylum Pseudomonadota; class Gammaproteobacteria; order Burkholderiales; family Burkholderiaceae_B; genus Zwartia; species Zwartia vadi. Next base: position 81,846 of record NZ_JAUHHE010000003.1, on the reverse strand, counting down.
TTGAATGCCGAGCGTACGGCACCCAATCCCGTTGATTACAACAACAAATATCTATTAGCCAAGGCGATACTTGCAATCGATGCGCGTCAGCGTTTGGGACTCACGCTAGAGTCGCAAAGACGGACGCAGGCGACTGAGGTGTATTCCGCTCGGGCTGTTGCGCCGCTCCGACCATTCAATACCTTGAGTTTTTCTACCAATGATCACATTAATCGGGACAGAATCTCACTCGAGCATCGCTACAGCGATTTGAATGCGTCTTTTATTCAACAGTCAGAAACGCGCATTTATTGGCAAGACGCAAAGATCAATCAATTTGCGTCGGAGGATCGTTATCGGGCTTCGAGTCGAACACGTGACAACACTTACCAGACTCAGGTATTCGGTCTTGCAACCCAATTCGAAAGTCATATTTCTAGAGGTTTAGAACAAAAATTGACATATGGTCTTGACTGGAGCCAATCCAAAATTACGGGCTTAAGGGATGGAACAGTCCCTCCTTATGGAGGCGTCTTTCCAGACAAGCCCTTTCCCGACACTGACTACACCATGGCAGGCGCTTTTCTGCAAAGTGAAATCGAAGTTGGAGACTTCGTGATAACACCTGGTGTGCGGGTTGATTATTATCGTCTTGAGCCGACAGGTAAAAGTGGTCCTGTAGGTGGTCGCCAGAGACATCACTCCAATCAAGCAACAACTACAGATGGGTATGCAGTGACCCCTCGAATTGGATTCGTTTGGTCACTTCACCCGATGTTTGCGCCTTATGCGCAATATGCTCAGGGATTCAGAGCACCCACGCCAGATCAAGTCAATAATGGCTTCAAAAATTTAGCCTCGGGCTATACCAGCATCGGTAATCCAAATCTCAAGCCTGAGTATGCGGACAGCGTAGAGATTGGACTGAGGGGCTATAACCGATCCCTCAGTTATTCACTCTCGGCGTTCGCCAATCGATATAAAAATTTTATCAGTCAGCAAGTTGTCGGTGGGGCGGGTAGACCCTCAAACCCGACCATCTATCAATATGTGAATCTAACCGATGCCAATATTCAAGGTGTAGTCGCACGCATGGATTTGCGCGTTGCCAAGCACTGGGGACTTGAGACTGGTTTTGCCTATTTAAAAGGGGACTCGACTCTCAATGGTCGTAAACAGCCGCTTAATTCCATACAACCCTTCAAAGCCTTGTTGGGCGTTCGCTATGACGAGGCGACTTGGGGGACACGTGCCGATTGGATCTGGAATGCAGGAAAAAGTAGTTCCCGGATTGCGCAAGCCAGTCCAGAACAATACGCACCTCCAGCCTATGGCACGCTTGATCTAGGACTGTATTGGAAGCCTGCGCCAAACTTCACCTTGAATGCCAACATCAACAACGTTTTTGATACCAAATATTGGCGCTGGTCTGACGTGAATGGACTGGCAAGCAATAGCCCTATTCAAGACGCCTATACCGCGCCTGGTCGCAACATCCAATTATCTATTCGTTACGAATTTTGAGTGTTTTCGCAAAGAAACACACAGAGCATTAACAGGAGAATTTCATGACTGACTCATTACGGGCAGTGCGTACAGCCTTTGCTGCGATGCGCCGTGACGGACCACGCAGACATCGTGATATCGCAAAAATCTTATCGATTTCTGAGGCTGAATTATTGGCGGCACATTGCGATCCGATCCAGACAGATGAAGAGACGAATGCGCAGCAAGTGACACTTCATGTCACGCGATTGAATACTAATTGGGCTGAGCAAATATCGAGTCTTGAGCAGCTTGGGCCAGTCATGGCGTTGACCCGAAACGCCTCATGCGTCCATGAAAAAATTGGCGTGTATTCACCTGTGAGTCAAACGGGAGAGATCGGGATTGTCCAAGGGGAGGCGATTGATTTACGCATCTTTTATCAACATTGGCAGTCGGGATTCCTAGTCAAAGAAAAAACATCGCGTGGCGTACAACGCAGTCTTCAGTATTTTGATCACTCAGGAGAGGCAGTTCATAAAATATTTTTACGCGCGGAAAGTGAGACAAAGGCGTTAGATTGGATTCAAGAGCGTTTTGCGCATGAGGTGCAAGAGCCTTATTTGAATGTCCAGCCTCGTTCTTTGGTCAGTCCTGAGCGAAGCGATTGCGAAATTGATGTTTCGGGGTTGATGCAAGACTGGACCGCTATGCGAGATACTCACGATTTTTACCTGCTGCTTAAAAAGTATTCAGCTTCGAGGTTACAAGCTTTCAGGTTGATTGGCGCTGACTATGCCCAAGCGGTTCGTCCAATGGAGTGTCGGCGAATACTGAGTATCGCCTCAGATAAAAAAATCCCGATCATGGTTTTTGTATCCAACCCTGGAGTGATTCAGATTCATACGGGTGTGGTGACGAATATATCGGTCGCAAACGGCTGGATCAATGTGCTCGATTCGGATTTCAATTTACATCTTCGACAAGATCAGATCGCGAGTGCGTGGGTCGTTCGCAAACCGACTGTCGATGGCGTGGTGACTTCCCTTGAGCTGTTTGATCACTCTGGCGAGTTAATTCTTATGCTGTTCGGTCAGCGTAAACCTGGCATCCCTGAAAATATCCAGTGGCGAGCCATGCTGGATAATGTGAGTGCAGGAGGACGACTATGCGCCGTATAACTCCCGCCAGACTACCCGAGACGCTCGCCTTTTTGATGCGCAGAAGAGCCTTGAGTCGTCTCGGCACATTGGGCGCGCTCGCTGTCAGTCAAACGCTCCAGGCCAAGGCTTTGACAACGCGCACCTCGCGCTTGGTTTGTGTGGGAGGTGCGCTCACGGAAATCGTTTATGCGCTGGGTGGGCAGTCTTATCTTGTGGGGGTGGACACTACTTCAACGTTTCCTAAGCAAGCATCACAGTTGCCACAGGTAGGCTATGCGCGCAGCTTGTCTGCAGAGGGCATCCTTGCCCTTGCCCCAACGACTGTTCTCGTCACCGAAGAAGCAGGACCCGCGACAGTGCTGAGTCAGCTTGAGGCCGCAGGCGTTCCCGTCGAGCTGTTGGACTCGGCTTATTGTTTTGACGGTTTACTCAAGCGTGTCATACGTCTTGGACAAATACTAGGATGCGAGACGCAGGCCGATACCTTGGTGGACCAACTTAAAAGCGAGTGGACGCAATATCAGGCTTTGCCTTCCATGATACGTCCTGTCCCTCTGCGTGTCCTGTTTCTTTTTGCCCATAGCACCAACCGTCTCATGGCGGCAGGCGCCTCGACTGGTGCGCATGCCATGATTGAGTATGCAGGAGCTGTCAATGCAGTGACTGAATTTTCTGGCTACAAACCGATTTCGCCAGAGTCACTGGTGCTATCGCGGCCCGATATTCTGCTTCTGACAGAACAGAGTTTCAGAGCGCTAGGGGATGTCTCGTCGGTCTTGAACCTAAAAGGAATGAGCCAAACACCTGCTGGTCAAGCACGGCGCATTGTCGTCATGGAGGCAAGCTTACTCCTCGGATTTGGTCCCCGCATGCCACAGGCTGTCAGGAGACTGCACAATCAATTCAATCTACTGACCACGATGTCGACCGCAACATGATGAGCAGAATATTGATGATTTTATTGTTAGTCATGTCTTTAGTGATCACACTGCAAATAGGGGCAGTGAGAATCGCGTGGTTTGACTGGCAGGCATTGTTTGATGGGGTGTTTACCCGACTGTTATCAAATGCTCCGCCACCGCCTTTCGACGGTAACGCTTATGTGCTCTGGCACCTCAGGATTCCACGCGTACTGTTAGCCATCTTTGTTGGTGGATCTCTAGGCTTAGCTGGCTCGATGGTCCAAGGCTTGTTTCGTAATCCCCTCGCGGATCCAAGTTTGCTCGGCATCACAAGTGGCGCTGCCTGTGCGGCTGCCTTGACCATCGTTGTGTTGACTGACATCAACTTGGCCGTACCGCGAGATGTCCGCATCTGGCTCCTTCCTATTGCCTCATTTTTAGGCGCCTTTATCACTTGTATGTCACTCAACGCAGGATCGAGGTGGCTGACGTCTGGCTCAATGGCGGGCTTGCTATTACTGGGTATTGCATTTAATGCACTCGGCGTCGCGGTGATCGGACTGTGCACGTATCTTGCGACAGATGAGCAATTAAGAAGCTTGTCTTTCTGGACGCTTGGTTCCTTGGCAGGTGCAAGCTGGACAATGGTGTTACTCGTCGGTAGTGTCCTTTTAGGGGGTTATGCGTGGTCGCGCAACATGGCCGATCGTTTGAATGCCATGAGTCTTGGCGAAACGACAGCCGTCCATCTGGGTGTGGCGATTAACCGAATGCGCTGGACGACTTCGGTACTCGTAGCCTTGTTGGCTGGAATGTCCGTTGCCTTTTGTGGCGTAATCGGCTTTGTAGGACTCATTGCCCCGCATCTTGCACGCATGCTTGTCGGTGCTGACCAAAATATCCTGATGCCAGTCTCGGTGCTACTCGGTGCGGTGCTGTTGCTTGTGGCGGATACATTTGCTCGAGTCCTGGTCATTCCGGCTGAAATACCTGTGGGGATATTTACAGCGCTTTTAGGTGGGCCCTTTTTAATGTTGCTCTTGCGTTCGAGCAGATTCAGTACAGGAGGATAATCATGCTCTCCATGCATGCTGTGATTAAAAATTTAGGCAATCGAAGTTTTGGACCCTATAACTTGCAAATTCGGCATGCAGAGTGCGTTGCGATTGTCGGTCCAAACGGTGCTGGGAAATCTACCTTGCTTAAACTTCTTTCAGGCTCAAGCAAACCAAGTGCAGGATTTGTCTTATTACATTCGCGTTCATTAGATGACTGGACGGTCGAGTCTCTCAGTCAGTGTCGGGCTGTATTAAGTCAGTCACAGGAGATTGCCTTTGCACTGACGACGCGAATAGTCATTGGCTTGGGGCGCGTGGCCAGAGTGCACGCTGAAGAGAGCAATGAGATTGTGTCTCGCGCAGCGGCTTTGTTGGGCCTGAACCATCTGCTGGACAGAAAGGTTGATACCTTGTCAGGCGGGGAGTGGGCACGGGTACAGCTTGCCAGAGTCTTTGCCCAACTTTGGGATGTGGAGGATGGATTTATTTTGATGGATGAACCGATCGCCGCAGTCGATCCAGGTCAGCAAGATATTTTGCTTGAGATCTTAATGCGATTTGCGCGCATCCGTCGGTTGGCGGTCATTGCCGTTCTGCACGATTTGAATCATGCACTGAGATATTTTGGTCGAATGATTTTGGTGCATCCAGCGGGCGGGTTAGAGTCAGTGGAGTGCGGTTACGAAGCCAAAGAGGCACTAGAACGCTTGTATGGTGTTCGTTTTTCTTGCATGCTGGACGAGCAAGACGATCTCGTGATGTTACCTTTGAGGGAAAAAGCACGAGACCGCTGGACAGATATGTTTGATGCTGCAGACTGAAGCTAGACGGATAAATTGTTAACGGAATACATTCCGCAGAACATCCGCCACAATCGCCGTACCGACTGCAACCAAAATCAGATCAGAACCTGCCATTCGCCATTCATAACCGGGATGGATGGGCAGTTGAGCGAGCATTGGACCCGGAGGGTATTTTTTTGCAATGCCGGGAGGCAAAGGTTTGCCACGCGCGAGATTCTTTGCAATACCTGGAGGGAGTGGCTGGTAACCAATAACGCCATATTTGAGTGCCAGGTTTTGCGCGGCTATCGCTGTAATGCCCGCGGCGACAAGGTTGAGCGTTAGATCAGAGCCAGATTGCGGATTTCCTTGAACTTGAGCGTCATTGTTATTCCCATTGTTACCTTTGTTGCTACTATTGCCTTGATTGCCACTATTGCCATTATTTCCGCTGTTTCCCTGGCTACTCTTGTTAGAGTTGCCTTTGCCGGGCGGCGGGTCGGCAAGCACTGGATTCAATGCCAATAGTGCGCAAAGTAAGCCTGCATGGGTCAAGCGATGAATCTTCATCATTTGAAACTCCTCTCATTGGCTTTAGAAGTTTCAGTTTTAACATCAAAAACTATTTCATATCAGAATGACTGCCTCACCTTCGCGGTTAAAGCTTGCAAATGGACTGATCTGACCAAGCTTGATGGATTCCACCATCGTGCCAATTTTTTCTTCAATGGCCTTATCTCTCAGTGTTTGTCCTGCTTGAGCACTCAGGGCTGCGGCAAAGACGATATCCCAATCAGAAACAAATTCAGATGCCTCATCGCATAGTGTTTTAAAAGAATGAAGCTCTGCTGCCTGTTTGTCGACACAGGCTACGGGAATTAAGGCGCCGCCTGCACCCGCGGCATAGTCAGCGTATTGTTGTTCCGTATGATTCTCTGGCAGCTCGGCCTTGGTAAAAACCAGTAATAGTTGTTGCTGAGTTTTTTGTGTCTTTGCAGCGAGGATTAATTCATCAAACGTCGAGATATCCATTATTGGGCTGTACCTAATCAGTTTTGAACAAGAGGCGTATCCGCACCATCGAGTTCGATATTTTCAAGCTCGGCTGCCCCGACCAGAAGCATCATATATTGACGTAGCGCCGTCGCACGTGACTGCATGGAGAGATGCATATCAATATTGTCTTTGACTTGATCGAAACTAAGTTGCGTCCCTTTATTTCGTTCAAGCACTTCAATAATATGCAATCCATGACGCGAATGAATCAGTCTAGGATGTAGGCCGTTGCCAAGTTGCGCTTCGCCATCAAAAAATAGTGCGCGAGCCAATTCAGGTGCACACTCCTCGGGTGCGAGCCATCCTAGATACCCACCATCCTTTCCTGAAGGGCAGTTGGACAACTCTTTGGCTTTTTTATCAAATATTCCTGCCTCTTCTTTTTTATTCATTAACTCGAGAAGCGTTGTTTCAGCTATCTCAGCGAGAGCCTGGATAGGTACCCCTGGTGTAACAGCAAAAAGAATGTGTCTGAGATTGATTGCTTGCCCAATAACATACTTCTTTTTGTTTGCCTCATAGTACCGAGCGCATTCTTCATGCGTGGGTAAAGGGGTGATCACCTGATCATCAAGCATTTGATCAATTTTTTCTCGTTCATCTTCCTGAATTGCATCGAAGGATGAAAACTCCAGAGGATCTAGTAACTGGAGCCGAACGGCTTCTTGTCGAAGCAATTCTGTATAGGCACGCTCGGTTAAGGCCTCGCTCGTCAGCTTTTCGCCATCTAACATTAATGGAACACCATTGATTTTTGGCACTGATGACTGAATGCTGATTGTCATCATTTTCTCCTAAGTTGAGTGAGGAGTTGACGTTGTTCTGCCATGGGGCTGCTTTAAGTCAGAGTGTTTCTTCATGCCCAGACGACGACTACGGACAAGTTGCGCCGGCCTGAAAAGATAAGAAACCGTTGCAAACCCACTCCAGACATGGACGAGTCGAGAAAATGGAAACAGGAGAAAAATCGTCATGCCTAGCACCAGGTGAACTTTATAGGGCCAATCGAGATTGACGATGCCGCTAGCGTCTGGTCTAAAGGTCAGGATTCGTTGGGCCCAGTCTGAAAGCGAGAGCATGACAGAGCCGTCTGAGTGACCCAATGAAAAGGGTAATGTGATCAATCCCAAAACCAGTTGAATCCATAAAATCACCAGGATAAATAGATCCGTCCGGTGGCTTGTCAAACGTATGCGTGGGTCAAAGATGCGACGATGTAGCAGCAGGCTCAGGCCGATAAAGCAGACAATGCCTGCAACACCGCCTGCATAGACGGCTACTAACTGTTTTTGTGCTGGTGTAATGAATGGCTCGTAAATAAAGTGAGGTGTTAACAGCCCTACAGTATGACCAAAGAATAAAAATAGGATACCTGCATGGAAAAGGTTGCTACCCCAGCGTAATTGCCGGGCACGCAGAATTTGTGATGAATCGCTTTTCCAGGTGTATTGGTCTCGATCAAAACGAGCCAGACTACCCATTAAGAAAACGGTCAGACAAATGTATGGGTAAACATTGAAAAGGAAATTATGTAGCGTGCTCATGCTTACGCTCCTTGTTGATGCAACGTCGTTTCAGTCGCTGTTCGTTTGACGATACGGATTGGCTGAGGTTGACCCGGTTTGTTTTGCCCCTCTGTTGAGCAACCCCCAAAAACTTCTGGCTCTGCCCAGCTTTCGTCAAGCGCTTGCTCAGTACGTATGACAACGGGTTCTGCCTTTTCGCCCGAAAGTTCGATCATTGCGGCTAGAACACTTGCGTAGTCACTTTGACGCTCATGTAGAGCGGTGAATATCGCTCTTGCTATATGGACCAATTCACTTAAAAATTCTCGAGCCTGTTGCGCAGGCTGAGTAGACGCAAATTCAAGAATGACAGGCAGATAGTCAGGGAGATCATCTGGGGCGAGTAGCAAGCCCGCGCGATGATAAGTCTGGATCAGGTCAACCATTGCCGGACCACGGTCTCTCGAGTCACCGTGCACATGTTCAAACATCAATAACGATGTCCGACGACCCCTGTCAAAAATGTCAACATACTCGGACTCGACCTCCAGACAGGGTCTCTTGCTGAGCCGATGAATTAGATTGACGAGCTCTTGAGTCCTCGAGGGACTCAGAGCGGATTCGGTTTTTACTGCCTCAATCAACTCCTTGCTATGGGCTCTAAAGGATGAATCAGGATACCGTAATAGATAAGCCAGTACGCGTAAGGTTAGACTGATACTGACGGGACGTTTTTCGAAAATATTCATCTCAAGCCTCTACCTTGATTGGAATCGTGCGTTTTTTCTCGCTGCCGAACAAGCTTGTTTCAGTGACCCCTTCGGAACATCCATTTCCAAAACTAAAGCCGCATCCACCTCGAACGTTAAAGGTATTTTCTGCATATTCACGGTGTGTAGTGGGAATGACGAAGCGGTCTTCGTAATTCGCGATTGCCATGTAGCGATACATGTCTTCGACTTCGTGCTGGGTGATTCCGACTAGTTTTAGAACGGCTGTATCAATGACGCCATCGACATGCTTCGCTCGCTGATAGGTTCGCATAGCGAGCATTCTTTCAAGAGCACGCACAACAGGAGCGGTGTCACCCGCAGTCAGCAAGTTTGCAAGATATTTCAGTGGAATTCGTAATTGACTGACATCTGGGATGGCACCTTTTGCTTCGATATGACCTGCTTGAGCGGCAGCGGTGATGGGAGAAAGAGGCGGCACATACCAGACCATTGGCAATGTCCGGTATTCCGGGTGAAGCGGGAGTGCAACCTTCCATTCAACAGCCATCTTGTAGACCGGACTTTGTCGGGCAGCGTTCATCCAAGCATCGGGTATGCCGTCCGCACGCGCCTGTTCGATGACTGAAGGATCATTCGGATCTAAAAAGATATCGAGTTGGGCCTGATAAAGATCCTTTTCGTCCTTGACGCTTGCTGCTTCTGCAATGCGATCTGCGTCGTAAAGAAGCACACCCAGATAACGGATACGACCGACGCAAGTTTCTGAGCAAACTGTTGGTTGACCGGCTTCGATCCGTGGATAACAGAATATGCATTTCTCTGCCTTGCCACTTTTCCAGTTGTAGTAAATTTTTTTATATGGACAGCCACTGACGCACATACGCCATCCGCGGCATTTGTCCTGATCGATCAGCACAATACCGTCTTCTTCTCGCTTGTAGATTGATCCTGATGGGCAAGACGCCACACAAGCGGGATTCAAGCAGTGCTCGCACAAGCGAGGAAGATACATCATAAAGGTGTTTTCAAACTGACCCATCATTTCTTTCTGGGCTGCTTCAAAACCAACCAGATTGGCATCTTTGCTGCGTTTACTGAACTCGCCGCCTAGAATTTCCTCCCAGTTAGGTCCCCACTCGATCTTTTCCATTCTGAGCCCTGTTATTAGGGATCGTGGACGTGCGGTCGGAGCATGCTTCATTTCCGGCGCGCTTTGTAAGTGGTCGTAATCAAAGGTAAATGGTTCGTAATATTCGTCAATTTCAGGCAGGTGTGGATTGGCAAATATTTTCATCAGTAATTGCCATTTGCCTCCTTGTTTTGGTGCGATGGATCCATTTGCCTTTCGGACCCAGCCACCTTTCCATTTTTCCTGATTTTCCCATTCTTTTGGGTAGCCAATTCCGGGCTTTGTTTCAACGTTGTTAAACCATGCGTACTCCACGCCGGGACGACTGGTCCAGACATTCTTGCAAGTAACAGAGCAGGTATGACAACCGATACACTTGTCTAAATTGAGCACCATTCCGATCTGTGCGCGTACTTTCATTTGAAACTCCTTTGATCTGGCGTGGGCTCAGGGGTTTTCGCCCTGGGACTGATAAACATGCGCGAGGTGATCATCTCGGGGGGTATCTAGCCAGTCGACATTTTTCATTTTCCGCACTACGACAAATTCGTCACGATTGGTGCCGATCGTGCCGTAGTAGTTGAAGCCGTAGCTGTATTGAGCGTAGCCACCAATCATATGAGTGGGCTTCGTCACAATCCGAGTGACCGAGTTGTGAATGCCGCCACGAACGCCAGTTATCTCAGATCCCGGAGTGTTGATCGTTTTTTCCTGTGCGTGGTACATCATGACCATTCCAGGATTCACACGTTGACTGACAACTGCGCGTGCTGCGATCGCACCATTAATATTGAAAAGCTCGACCCAGTCGTTATCAACAATTCCTGCAGACTTTGCATCATCCTCGCTTAACCAGATCACGGGACCGCCTCTATTCAGAGTCAGCATCATCAGATTGTCGCTATAGGTGGAGTGAATCCCCCATTTTTGATGTGGTGTGATGAAATTGAGCAGAATTTCGGTATTTCCATTTGACTTAATACCATGTATGCCATCAGTAGTTTTCAAGTCAACGGGCGGACGGTAGGACGTAAAGCCTTCGCCAAAAGCTATCATCCATGGATGATCTTGATAAAACTGTTGACGACCAGTGAGTGTGCGCCAAGGAATCAACTCATGCACATTTGTATACCCAGCGTTGTAGCTGACGGTTTCACTTTCAATACCGCTCCAGGTTGGTGAACTGATGATTTTGCGCGGTTGAGCTTGAATATCTCGATAGCGTATTTTTTCATCTTCGCGATATATCGCCAGATGGGTGTGATCCCGACCAGTCTGTTTACCGAGAGCTTTCCACGCCTTGACGGCTACATGTCCGTTGGTTTCAGGCGCAAGTTGCAGAACGACTTCGCATGCATCAATGTCACTCACGATTTTTGGCATACCTTTTGTCACGCCTTCTTCCTGGGTCAAACCGTTTAGTTGACCGAGTTGCGTGACTTCGAGCTCTGTATTCCAGCCGATGCCTTTGCCTCCGTTTCCAACCTTGTTCATCAGTGGACCCAGAGCGGTGAAGCGCTTATACACGTTTGGATAGTCCCGCTCAACGACTGCAATTTGAGGGGCTGTTTTACCCGGAATCAGTTCACATTCGCCTTTTTTCCATTCCTTGACCTCGAAAGCTTGGGCCAACTCGGCAGGGGTGTCGTGCATGAGGGGTGTCATGACGATTTCCTTTTCAACGCCGAGGTGACCTACGCAGACTTCACTAAAGGCTTTGGCAAAGCCTTTGTAAATTTCCCAGTCCGAACGGGATTGAAAGACAGGATCAACCGCCGCGGACAGAGGATGGATAAAGGGGTGCATATCGCTGGTATTGAGGTCGTTTTTTTCATACCAGCTAGCGGTTGGTAATACGATGTCAGAGTAGAGACAAGTGGTTGACATCCGGAAGTCCAGAGTGACTAGCAAATCCAGTTTGCCTTCAGGGGCATTTTGATGCCATTTGACCTCTGAGGGTTTGGCATCGTCGACACCAAGATCTTTGCCTTGAATACCATTTTCTGTACCAAGCAAGTGTTTGCAAAAATACTCGTGTCCCTTGCCGCTTGATCCCAGGATATTCGAGCGCCAAACGAACATGTTGCGCGGCCAGTTTTCAACGGCATCCGGATCCTCGCAACTCATCTCTAGCGTTCCATCTTTGAGACCATTGACGACAAAGTCTTTGGGATCTACACCTGCCGCATTTGCCTGCTTGGCTACTTCGAGAGGATTGGTTTTAAGTTGTGGCGCGCTAGGCAACCAGCCCATCCTTTCGGCCCGAATGTTGTAGTCAATCATGCTGCCGCCGTAGACTTTTTTGTCCGCAAGTGGCGATACGATCTCCTCCATTGTCAACTTTTCATAACGCCACTGATCTGTGTGCGCATAGAAAAAGCTAGTGCTGTTCATTTGACGGGGAGGACGCATCCAGTCCAGTGCGAATGCCAGGGCAGTCCATCCCGTTTGAGGTCTGAGTTTTTCCTGCCCGACGTAGTGTGCCCAGCCACCGCCACTTTTACCAATGCAGCCACACAGCATCAATAAATTGATCACTCCACGATAGTTCATGTCCGAGTGGTACCAGTGGTTCATTGCGGCCCCGATGATAACCATGGAGCGGCCTTCGGTCTTGTGAGCATTTTCGGCAAACTCTCGCGCGACCGTAATAACTTGTTGACGAGGCACGCCAGTAATGCTCTCTTGCCAGGCGGGTGTATAGGCTGCATTGTCGTCGAAGTTCTTGGCGCCACTACCAAAGCCGCGATCTATACCGTATTGTGCGACTTGCAGGTCAAACACGGTTGCAACCATCACTTCCTGACCGTCAGATAACTTCAACTTGACCGCAGGTACCTTTGCATTGTTAATCTCTTGAGTCGTTTTGTTATGTGTAAAGTGCGGCGTGGCATTGCCACCAAAATAGGGGAAGCTGACTTGAACAAGCTGGTGTGATTGTTCACCATCTTCGATAATCGAGAGCTTTAGTTCAATTTCCTTTCCGGTCTTTGCGTCTTTGGACTCCAGGTTCCATTTGCCTTGATCACTGCGTCCCTCTGCACCCCAACGAAAACCGATCGATCCTTGAGGCAAGACGACTTGACCACTTTTATCGAAGGCCAGGGTTTTCCACTCTGGATTATTGTCCTGCTCTAGATCGCTTTGCAGATCACTTGCGCGGACATATCGGTCGGGTACCATCGTAACCGTGCCGTCCTCAAGTATTTTTTCCTTGAGCATGACGAGTAAGGGCAGGTCGGTATACCGTCTTGCATATTGATCAAAATACGGACTGCGCTTTTTTCCATTGTCGGGAAAATAAAACTCTTTCAACACAACGTGGCCCATCGCCATTGCAAGGGCGGCATCCGTCCCTTGTTTAGGGTGTAACCACAGGTCTGCGAGTTTGGCGACTTCCGAGTAGTCAGGTGTGACGGCAACAGTTTTTGTGCCTTTGTATCTGACTTCAGTAAAAAAGTGCGCATCAGGTGTGCGAGTCTGGGGAACGTTAGAGCCCCACGCAATAATGTAGTTGCTGTTGTACCAGTCTGCAGACTCAGGCACGTCTGTCTGTTCACCCCATACTTGTGGGCTAGATGGAGGGAGATCGCAATACCAGTCATAAAAACTCATGCATACGCCACCAATCAGGGATAGGTAGCGACTACCGGCTGCATAACTAATCATGGACATGGCCGGAATCGGTGAAAAGCCGATAATGCGATCAGGTCCGTATTTTTTAATGGTGTAAACGTTTGCGCTTGCAATGAGTTGGTTCACCTCATCCCAAGAGCTGCGAACAAAACCACCCATGCCGCGTAGCTGTTGATAGTCTCGTCTTGCATCAGGATCGTCGGCAATCAAGGCCCAGGCGTCCACAGGCGTTTTGGCGACTTTTAAAGCCGTGCGCCATCGTTCGAGCAAACGACCCCGCACCATAGGGTGTTTAACGCGGTTTGCGCTGTAGAGATACCAAGAATAAGACGCGCCGCGGGCACAGCCTCGTGGTTCATGGTTGGGCATATCCCAGCGTGTGCGAGGATAGTCTGTTTGTTGGGTTTCCCAAGTGACGATGCCGCCTTTGACGTATATTTTCCACGAGCAGGAGCCTGTACAGTTCACGCCATGGGTGCTACGGACAATTTTGTCGTGCGCCCAGCGGTTGCGATAGGCATCTTCCCAAGTACGGTCTTCGCTGGTGACGCGACCGTGATCACCTGAAAATGATTCCACGGGAAGCTTAAAGTGCGTTAATCGATCTAAAAAATGACTCATTACTCTTTCTCCAATTCTGCTTGCCTCGAGAGGCCCGAGTCCTGACGTCATCCTACGGATGCAAGGCGATGCCGCCAATTCTCCAAACGTACTGATCAATCAGTGCATTGTGAGGAGGGGACTAGTTCTTTGTGATTAGTTTGTGTGTATCGGTCAGCATGGCATCTGTGAGTTTCTCCGGGAGTAGCACCACCAGGTCACGAATAGACAACTTACATAAAACGCGATAAATACAATCAGAGCCGCATGTGGGGTGCCAGTGATGTCAATCGAGGTTCCAAAACTTTTTGGAATGAAGAAGCCACCATAGGCACCCACTGCGCCCGAAAACCCGAGAACAGCCGCTGCTTCTTTGGCGCCATCGAGAGCGGCGCGCCTCTGTGACGCTTCATCTTTCTCGGCGGCGTGCTGACGTTCTTGGAGAAAGATGACGGGGATCATTCTGAATGTTGAGCCATTACCAATACCAGTCAAGGCAAACAGGATGATGAACATCGTCAAAAACCCAACGAAATTACCTGCGTTTCCATTGCCGGGCAGGAAGTACATCACGCCTAGGACAGAGAAGATCATGAGTAAAAATGTCCAGAACGTCACCCGTGCCCCACCAATCTTGTCTGAGACCCAGCCCCCGAGCGGACGTACAGCCGCACCCACTAAAGGACCGAGGAATGCGTATTGAGTTGGATTTACATCTGGAAACTGTGACTGAGTCAGCAGTGCGAGCCCTGCTGAAAATCCAATGAACGAACCGAAAGTGCCTATATACAGCCAGCACATCAGCCAGTTATGCTTGCGACGAAATATCACTGCCTGATCGACAAAGGATGCTTTCGCGTCAGCGATATCGTTCATCCCAAACCAAGCGGCCAGAGACGCAACCAGGATAAATGGCACCCAGATAAAACCGGCATTTTGTAGCCAGATGGTTTGTGTGCCGCCTGTGACAGTTGTTGTCGAATGACCGTCCCCACCGATTGCACCGAACATGCCGATAGAAATCACCAGAGGCGTGACAAACTGGACAACTGAGACGCCCAGATTTCCCACACCCGCATTCAGACCCGTTGCCAGCCCTTTCTTTGCTTTTGGAAAGAAAAAACTGATGTTAGACATTGAGGAGCTAAAGTTACCTCCGCCAAAGCCGCAAAGAAGAGCAAGCATGAGTAACGTGGGGTAGCTTGTGCTGGTGTCTCTAAGGGCGAAACCCATCCCAAATGCGGGAATCAACAAACTCGCAGTCGAAATGGCGGTCCATCTGCGCCCACCGAATATTGGTACGAGAAATGAGTAAAAGATACGCAAGGTTGCGCCCGACAAGGCAGGAAGTGCAGTTAGCCAGAACATTTGATTTTTGCTAAAGCTGAATCCTGCTTTATTCAAATTGACAACCACGACTGACCACAACATCCAGACACTGAAAGCGAGCATCAGAGCCGGTATGGAGATCAGAAGATTTCTATTGGCAATCTTCTTGCCTTCTGTATTCCAAAACTCTGGTTGTTCAGGTTCCCAGCGCTTAAGTACATAAGGTGTTGACATGTTGTGTGCTCCGGGTGATCGATTAATGTTGCGAGGCGAGGGCCGCCTGACCTTTTGCGACCGTTTCTTTTCTGAAACTGAAGTGCATCCAGATCAGCGAGATGCAGACAGTGCCGTACAAAAGCATGAAGGCTGAAGTCCTGACACCTGTGATGTCCACCAGAGCGCCAAACATAATGGGTAATACAAAACCTCCCATTCCACCAGCGAGACCGACGATGCCTGACACGGCTCCGATATTGCCGCTGAAGTCATCAGAAATGAATTTAAAAACAGAGGCTTTACCAATCGCCGTTGCAATGCCTACGATGAATAGCAGAATGGTGAAGATTGTTGGTGAAAGCGCGATACGGAAAGTGCGTGAACCATCAACGGTCAGGATGGTGAAGTCTGTCTGTGGATAGCTCAAGAGAAAAAAGGCAACCCAGCACACCCACATGACCCACCAGGTTGTTTGGTAGGCGCCGTATTTATCAGAGATCCAGCCCCCGAAAGCCCGCAAAATACCGCCCGGGAGAGAAAAGCACGCCGCCAAGAGAGCCGCAGTCTGAATGCTGAAACCATATTCGCCGACGTAATACCTTGTCATCCAGAGCGCCAAGGCAACGTAGCCTCCAAATACGACTGAGTAGTATTGGCAATAGCGCCACACTCTCGGATCTTTGAGCATCTTGAGTTGCTCTTTCAAACTGACTGAGTTTGAGGCGTTGTGGGCTGGGTCTGTTGAGGTAAATATCCAGAAAAGAATCGCCGTGACCAGCATGGCGACTGAGTAAACTTGTGGAACGATTGTCCAGGATCCACCCGCCAGTACGATGAGTCCGGGGGCTACAAATTTAGTGAGTGCTGATCCAGAGTTTCCCGCACCAAAAATACCCATTGCCAAGCCTTGTCGGTTTTTAGGAAACCAGCGTGCGACATAAGGAGTCCCTACGGAAAATGACCCACCTGCCAGACCTACGAACATACCGATGACTAAAAAGTGCCAGTACTGGGTAGCATAGGACATCATCCAGATGGGTAGCACTGTGCTGAGCATGAGCAAAAAGAAAACGATCCTCCCGCCGAACCGATCGGTCCAGAGCCCTAAAGGCACTCGTACGAGTGATCCCGTCAGAACAGGCATCGCGGCCAGCAGACCAAACTGCGTTTCACTGAGATCGAGTTGTTTTTTGATCGGTATGCCGATGACCGCAAACATCATCCAGACAGCAAAGCAGATCGTGAAGGCAAGCGTACTTGACGTCAAAACCATGATCGATTTTTTTTGAGTTGATTCCACGGTAGTGGTCTCCTGAGTCGTTCGTGTTTGATACTGAACAGACTACGAGAACAGAGGAGCGTTGCCCATTCTCCAATGGCGGGAGGATGCCGAAGCAATGGACCTAGACTCCCCCTACTAAAGGACTAGGTTCATTTAGCCGAATGACGCATGGTTAAATTCATCATAGAAGGTGAAAATATGCCCATGGATACACAACTCGCTCCCTTGGCAGACCGGTTCGGTCGAAAAATCGACTATTTGCGCTTGAGCGTGACGGATCGTTGCGACTTGCGCTGCAGTTATTGCATGCCTAAAAGCTTCAAAGGGTTTGAAGAGCCAGGTGACTGGCTGACCTTTGATGAAATTGAGCGCGTCGTTGGAATTTTTGTGCGCATGGGTACATCCCGCGTGCGTTTAACCGGCGGTGAGCCTTTGTTGAGACGCCATCTGCCCGACTTGGCGGGGCGTTTGAACAAACTGCCGGGCTTGTCTGATCTTTCGTTGTCGACCAATGGAACGCAACTCGTCAAACATGCAGAAGCCTTGTACGAAGCCGGCGTGCGAAGACTCAATATCAGCATGGATACTTTATCGCGGGATTGCATGATCCAGATCACCGGACGTGATTCCATGAGTGATGTGATGGCTGGTCTAGATATCGCGCAAGCCGTTGGCTTCTCGCCTATCAAGCTGAATATGGTGGTGATGCCTGAGGTCAATTTGTCAGAGGTCCAGTCCATGGCTGAGTTTTGTATCAGCCGCGGGTTGATCCTTAGACTTATTGAAACAATGCCAGTCGGAAGTACAGGTTTGGCGAGTGGATACACGCCGCTTGGTCCTGTGATCGACACGTTGCGTAAAAATCTCGACTTGATTCCTGAAATCAAAGTGATGGGCGGCGGTCCGGCACGCTACTGGAGGACAAGAGATGGAAAAGGTCAAATCGGATTCATTACGCCGATGAGTCAGCACTTTTGCGAAACGTGCAATCGCTTGCGGATGTCTGTGGATGGCACGATATATCTTTGTCTTGGCGAGGATGAGAAAGTCGAGCTCAGACCTCATTTGCGCAACGGCGCGACAGATGAAGATATCGAGGAAATCTTACGTCAGGCGATTGAGCTCAAGCCAGAGCGCCATCACTTTAATGAAATTCCCGAAAAAATCGTGCGATTTATGTCGCAAACAGGTGGCTAGTTCTAGGAAAACGCGATGCCCAAACACGATCTCGAAAAATTCATCAATGGTTTTGAGCAGTTTCAAAAAACGTATTATGGAGAAGATCACGAGTTTATCGAGGAGCTTACTCAGGCTCAGCATCCTCGCACTTTTTTGATCGGTTGCTGCGATTCACGGGTTGACCCAGCGCATTTGATCGGGGCAGAACTCGGTGAGCTATTCGTTTCTAGGAATGTTGCGAATTTAGTGCCGCCTTGCGAGCCGAACGAGGGAAGCCATCACGGCGTGAGCGCGGCGATCCAGTTTGCCGTCCAAAATTTGCAAGTGGAAAGGATTATTGTGCTGGGGCACGCCAGATGCGGAGGGATCCGGGCGTTGATGGATGACAGTAGAGTCAAAGAGCCGGTTGATTTCATTTCCATGTGGGTCAGCATTGCTGAGTCAGCCAGACGAGAAACATTAGCGGCATTTGGTAATGCTCCATTCGAGGTGAAGTGCAAGGTGTGTGAACAGTCATCTATCCTGAACTCTTTGAATAATCTGATGAGCTTTCCCTGGATAAAAGAGGCGGTGGAGGAGAAGCGCTTGACACTGCACGGTTGGTATTTTGATCTTGAGGCTGGCGAGTTGCTGGCTTACTCCAAGCGAGCAGGTACATTTTTACCAATGGTATGCGCGTTGAATCCCTCTATCGAATAAGAAAGATTAAACTCAACCATCTGCTGCCAAATATTCAAACAATGACCGCGACCGCGAACCAAACAAACCTGCGAAATATCGAGGAGTCCCCGCGGGAGTCTGCGTCCGTTGGGACGCGGATTGCGATCGGCCGCAATTATCGTCTTGGCGTGAGGCTTGTTTCAGTTGCGTTGACAACGTTAATCTTTGGGCTAACCATGGTGATGGTCACGCTGTGGTTATCTTGGGCGCTCGAAGGTGCTGCTGCGGCGATTAACGACACTGGTAGTCTACGTATGCAGTCAATACGAATTGGTTTGTTGATGACGGAGCAGCCTGTCTCTCAAAAAGAAATCGTTGAGCGCGCAAGTCTATTCAATAAAACTTTACTCGCCTTGCGCGAGGGGGATCCTCAGCGACCGCTGCGTTTGCCTAAATCGGAAGGTGTTCAAGAGCAGTTTGAGCGCGTGCGCTACATGTGGATCGAACAATTACAACCTGCACTCATGCGTGTCGAATCGACATTAGGTCAGGATCGATTCGCGATTAAGTCCTATCTTGATGATTTACCGGAGTTTGTTAAGCAATCCGATGCCCTCGTTTCCTTGATAGAAGCGCAAAATGCCAAGGATACCGCGTTGCTTCGCGGCTCCCAAATGGTCGTGATAGTTTTGATGATTGCGGGTTGCGTGGGTATCGTTTATTTATTGTACGGGTGGGTCATCAGGCCTGTCGAATCTCTTCGCCTGGGGATTGCTCAAATGTCCACGCGGAATTTTTCCTATAGAGTACCTGTCGAGGGTGGTGACGAGCTCGGCGAGCTGGCGCAAGGCTTCAATGACATGGCATCCCAGCTCAGTCATTTGTATCGCGATCTTGAGCAGCGGGTAGAGGAAAAGACTCAGCAACTAGCTCAGCAAAACCGTGAAATTTCGACGTTGTATGAGTTCTCTGCCTACCTAAGTCAAGCCGGTGATCTCGAACAGCGCTGTCGGGGATTCTTGGCGCGTCTCATTGAGTATTTTTCAGCAGACGGCGGAACTGTCCGGATTCTTGATCCGCGTCAAAAAAACTTGCATTTGACTGTGCATCAGGGGCTCTCGCTTGAGTTTGTCAAACAGGAACAATGCTTGCATGCTGGTGATTGTCTGTGTGGAGAAGCCTCTGAAAAGGGTGTCATGGTTTTGCACGATTTTCGAAATTTGCCTCAGGAGTTTAGCTTGCGTTGCCGAGAGGAGGGGTTTACGGCGATTGCTATTGCACAGATTGTTCATGCAGGACATCAGTTGGGGAGCTACACCCTGCACTTTCAGGAGCCTAGGGAGTTTTCCTCAGATGACAGAAGACTCTTTAATACCTTGGGGCAGCACTTGGGCGTCGCGATCGAAAATCAGCGTCTGCTCGCTCGTACACGGGAACTTGCAATCGCCGAGGAACGTAATCTCATGGCACAGGGTTTGCATGACTCGATTGCCCAGGGACTGAATTTTTTGAAGTTACAGGTTCAGATGCTGGAAGATTCGATTGCGAGAGGCAAGCAAGATGAAGTCAAAGAGGTGATCAAGCTGATTGAACTGGGTGTGCGTGAAAGTTACGACGATGTTCGAGAACTGTTGACTAATTTTCGAATCAAACTTGACGAAGGCGATATTGTTGATGCGATTCGAGCTTCTGCTGAGCGATTTAAAAAGCAAACGGGTATTGCCGTTTCTGTCCAAGTGCTTCATCAAGGTCCTCCTTTGCCACCAGAGCATCAACTGCAAATACTCTTTATTGTCCAAGAGGCACTCTCTAACATTCGCAAACATGCGAATGCGGATCAAGTGAAAATCATTCTGGATGATCAAGATGATTTTAATTTGACCATTTCTGACAATGGGCAAGGGTTTGATGCGGATGGATCCAAGACAAATGAAGAGCACCACATTGGTTTGAAAATCATGCGGGAACGCGCCGTTAGATTGCAAGCTTCTCTTTCCGTCGTATCCAAGCCTTTGTCTGGAACTTCGGTATCCCTGTACCTGCCTAAAGAAAATCGTTCAACCGGTTAATGTGATGATCTCTCCCATTAGAGTTTTGCTTGTTGACGATCATGCGCTATTTCGCAGCGGCATCAAGTTGTTGTTGCAAAGGCATGATGATTTTGATGTCGTTGGAGAGGCTTCCGACGGTATTGAAGGTGTCAAGCGTGCGAAAGCGTTACAACCAGATGTGGTCTTGCTTGATCTGCATATGCCCGGGCTTTCTGGCCTTGACGCGATCAAACTTATTCAAGAGGAGGTGCCCGCATGCCGCATTATTCTTTTGACGGTCTCCGAGGAGGGGGAGGACCTCACGACTGCTCTGAAAAATGGCGCTGTTGGCTATCTGCTTAAAAATATTGATGCGGATTTTTTTCTCGGGGCGATAAGACGCGCCATGCAAGGTGATTCTGTTATTTCCAATGAAATGACTGCGAAACTCGTGGCTAATTTGCGTAGAGGGTACGAACCGACACCTTCCGAAACAAGCAAGCTTACTCCTAGGGAAGGGGATATCCTTGCCCAGCTTGCCTCTGGTTTAAGTAACAAGGAAATTGCCCGCGAACTGAATTTGGCCGAAAGTACAGTCAAAATCCACATTCAGAGTATTTTAAAGAAACTGGGTTTGACCAATCGGGTACAGGCAGCGATTTATGCTGTTGAGAGAGGCTTTGGTGTTCAACACTGAGTATCTTGTCTGCCATGTCAAGCTGAGGCGCATGGCGCATAAGAGCTTCGCGATTGATGATGGTGATCTTTGCCTTGTCCACTACGATGCATTTCTCGTCACTGAGTTGATGCAAGGCTCTGGAAAACGTCTCGGGCTGTAACCCGAGCTTTGATGCGATCGTTCTTTTAGGAATAGACAGATCGATCTCATGATGCATAGTCGAGTTTCGAAGCAGGTAGTCGGCCACTCGAGCTGCAGCAGAGGGTAGGTTCACAACTTCGATATCGTGTAGTAATGTTTCAAATCGCAATGCCAGCCCATCCAATATTTTCTTCATGAAGAGCGCATTCGAGGCCATGACACTCAAAAGGGCATCGCGTCCGATCAAAACGAGAAGCGTATCTTCTAGCGCCTGCGCATCGATCAGGTACGGGTGATCTAGAAACATGACGGCTTCGCCGAAGTGTTGGCCTGCCCGAAAAAATTCAATCACTTTGTCATGCTCCTGAACACCAGGAATCACGATTTTTATTTGTCCTGTGATCACAACGTAAAGACCTGTCGCTCGATCCCCACGTTTGAAAACATGGCTGCCTTTAGGCTGTCGGACAAGTTTTGAGGCATCTGCCAGGTATTGCCTTTCTTTGCAGCTGATTGCTTCAACAAGCGGTATGTGTTTGAGCAGCTGATCAAGTGATATCTGTTGTCCCATTTCCTCACCTATAAGAAAAGGTTTCAAACAGATCCTTCAAATGACTGAGAGAGCGAGGACTGAGTGAAACATGGCTTGTGTGCGCTCCCGGGGCTCTGAAACGCTGTATGGCATATTCCCTCACACCTTGGCGAGATAAGTCTTGCGCTAAATCAAGTAATTCATTTTCAGGCAGCCATTCAGGCGACCATGTTGTTCTGCATTCAAAATTTCCGTCCCATGACAATAATATCTCGAGAGATTTTGCCGTTTGCTGAAAGCTCTTGGCTTGCCCTGTCAGTTTTTCATAGCGTCGCTGAGTCGTTTTTATGTCTAGTGCGACCCATTCAATACAGTGAAGAATTTTTTCCAGACGTCCCGGATACATCCCCGCCGTGTGTAGTGCGAGCTCAAATCCTTGCTGGCGGATGTCGTCAGTCATCTGTTCATAAAACGGATCGCTGAGGGGTTCGCCGCCAGACAGGACAACACCGTCCAGACAATTGACGCGAGACTTCAGAAAGGAGAGTATGTCAGGCCAGGACTCACCTTGGTAGCGCTTTTGGAGGTGAGGATTATGACAGTAGTGGCACCGCCAGGGGCAACCCGAGACAAAGATGGTACTCGCAAGTTTCCCTGGCCAGTCTACGGTCGAAAAGGCGGTGAAGCCTCCGATAGAGGGCCCGTTTCTTTCATGCTTTGTTAAATTCACTGAAGAACTTACGTTCATTGAATTCGCCTTTTTTCCCGATGTTGAACGAGCTCACCGGACGGTGATAGCCCATGACACGTGTCCAGACTTCGCAACGTGTTCTTTGATGGTCGGGCGGCAAGGTATTTTTATGCATCATTGGCGGGGTGGTGTTTGGTACCATGATTGAATACTCCTTTAGTTAGGCTGCTTGAGAATGTGCTTCCCGGACGATGATCTCCATATCGCACGTTGGACAAAACTCATGATGTCCGGATAAATATCCGTGTTTAGGACAGATTGAAAATGTGGGTGTGATAGTCAGGTAAGGCACTCTGAAGTTGCTCAAAGCACGTCTGACGAGTTGTTTGCAGGCTTGTGCGCTTGATATCGCATCATTCATGTAGAGATGAAGAACAGTTCCTCCTGTGTACTTCGATTGCAAGCTCTCTTGCAAACTGAGTGCCTCAAATGGATCGTCTGTATAGCCAACAGGAAGTTGACTGGAGTTGGTGTAGTAGGGCTGGTCCTGAGTGCCTGCTTGCAAAATATCGGGCCAGCGCTTCTTGTCCTCCTTTGCGAAACGGTAGGTTGTGCCTTCTGCAGGGGTGGCCTCGAGGTTATAAAGATGACCGGTCGTTTCTTGAAACTCAGTCATCCGAGTTCTGACGTGGTCCAGGCATCGCAGGGCAAAATCTTGACCTTTGGGCGAGGAAATATCAAAGTCGTCGTGACTGAAGTTTCTGAGCATCTCGTTTAGACCATTGATCCCCAGCGTGCTGAAGTGATTTCTTAATGTCCCCAGATAACGTTTTGTATAAGGATAGAGTCCTTCATCTATGTACTTTTGAACCGTTGTTCTTTTGCGTTCTAAAACATCACATCCCATGTTCAAGAGTTCGTCCAGGCGAGCCATCAGTGCGTCTTCGTCTCCTGCAAAGAGATATCCCAGCCTTGCGCAGTTGATCGTGACCACGCCCACGCTGCCCGTTTGTTCGGCTGAACCAAAGAGTCCATTACCTCGCTTGAGCAGTTCGCGCAGATCGAGTTGAAGACGGCAGCACATTGAACGCACCATATGAGGCTCAAGATCTGAATTCAGGAAGTTTTGAAAGTACGGTAAACCGTACTTGGCCGTCATTTCAAAGAGCGGAGTGGTATTTGGATGTTCCCAGGGGAAATCTTGAGTGATGTTGTAGGTGGGGATGGGAAAGGTAAAAGCTCGACCTAGCGCGTCTCCGGCCATCATCACATCGATATAGGCACGGTTGATCATATCCATTTCTTCTTGCAAATCACCATAAGAAAAGGGCATCTCAATACCACCTACATAGGGGATTTGCTCTTTGAGATCTGCCGGACATGTCCAGTCAAAGGTGAGGTTGGTGAAAGGAGTTTGCGTCCCCCAGCGGCTCGGAACGTTCAGGTTGTAGATCAGCTCCTGCATGCATTGCCTGACTTGTCGATACGTCATTTCATCTTTGCGTATGAACGGCGCCATATAGGTATCAAAGGAACTGAAGGCTTGCGCGCCAGCCCATTCATTTTGGAGCGTGCCCAGAAAATTAACAATCTGACCAATTGCGGCAGACATGTGCCTTGCGGGCGAGGCTTCAACTTTTCCTGGCACGCCGTTGAATCCCTCTCTGAGTAGTTGGCGCAGTGACCAGCCTGCGCAGTACCCTGAAAGCATATCCAGATCGTGTATGTGGAGATCGCCATTGCGGTGTGCGGCACCCGACTCGGGACTGAAAATATGTGACAGCCAGTAGTTTGCTGTGACTTTGCCCGCGACGTTCAGAATCAGGCCGCCCAGACTGTATCCCTGATTGGCGTTGGCATTGACGCGCCAGTCGCGTTGCTCGAGATACTCTTCCATCGCTTGTTCAACATTGATACTGATGGGAAATGGTGTGGTGATTGAGGGATTCATTTGACACCCTATGTTGTGTTGTTTGATGAATCCTAACACTACATATTGTGTTTTTTGTGAGAGGGGCAGAGCTTTTTAGAACATCTTTCAAATTGCTTGATTGAGGTCAAGCATTCTGTGCCCTCTGCGCTCGGCCATCTTTAAACCGAGTCTGCTAAGTGTCTCTGGAGCAAGCAAACGGGCGTGTGGATATAGGGTCTGTTCTTCAAGATCGGCATGTTGAATGTATTTTTCTGTAAATTCATTCAGACATTTTGGTGGTGTGCTCGTATTATTTCCCGCGATAACTTTGAGCCAGTTTTCTATTTCACGCCACAAGCGACCTAGCGTTTCATGCTCCGCTTCAAGCTCTTGAATGCTGTTGTTGAGGTTCTTAAATGCTTCTTCACCAATCGTTGCAGGAGATAAGCTTTTGAGGGCAGGAAAAAGGTCATCCTCTTCATCCTGATGATGCAGCGGGACGGCGATAGTGAAGTATCTGAGGACGGATTGGGCGGCCTCTCGTGTTTTGCTATCGATGCCCGTTGTTTCGATATGCTGAGCAATTCTCTGAGTGAGTTTTGCGAATCGTCTGACTTTTTCATGGCAGGCTTCAAGTAGCTCGATGGGCGAGTCGAAGCCTGCACTGTGTGGAGTAAAAAAGTCCGTCACGCGAGTTGAGCCTGTGTTTGAGTCTTTGATCGATCACTTGCGAACAAAATATTGTTCTCGAGATGAATGTGCTGCATTAAATCTTCCCTCAACTGGCGTAAACCTGCGAATAACGCTCGCCATGTATTGCATGCATCTGCCGGAGCGGTGATGTCGTTTGTCAGATGCTCGATGCGCGCAAGCGCTTCGCCATGTTGATCGTGTTCATAACGCATCATTGAAATCGGCGCACTGACTTGCGAAGCCGACACGCGCCGTAACATCGGAAAGAGAATTTGCTCTTCCTTCATCATATGACTTTCAAGTTCTTGCTGCATGTCCGAGAGATGGTCAGCTAGTCCCTTTGGACAGTCTTGACGCTCGCCATGGACTTGCTCGACACGCCTGGCGAGTCGAATCAATTCAGGCAGTTCCTCTCTGTGCCGTTGGTGGTACCGCATCAATATATGGTCAATAAGCGCATCATTGCTTTGCTCAGTCCAAAGCGAGTTGTGAGTATCGGCCTGTGATGCCATGAGCGTGGTCAGTCGCTCGATAATAGGCTGCGGATCTGTGATTTTCCGGCGCTCGAGCGTTTCTCGCAGGCTGCGATGTCCACCGCAGCAAAAATCGAGTTTGTTCTCATGAAAAACTTGAGTGGCACCTGGAACGTCGCATGCAATTGAGCCGATAGAACGATCAAGTAGTGCTGTCATGGTATTTCCTTTATTAAGAGTGTTCCTTTTCTTAAGCAATTCCGATGCCAGATCTTAACTATATGAAATCATTGTAATTTATATAAATATGGTTAAAAGTACACTGACAAATTATGGTTAAATAAACCGTTAAATGGTTATTATCACCACTATTGTTTTTATTTCAATTCCATCGTTTTTATAGGTCATTGATTGCGATGAATGCAGAGCTCTCTCTCATCACGGACATGATTGCAGATTTACCTCGCGCCGTGCGTGCGCAGCGAATGGTGCGTGTGATTCGTGATCAATTCAACTGTCATGCAGTCGGTTTGTTACGAATTGAAGGCGATACTCTCGCGCCAGTCGCCTTCGAGGGTCTGGCGCGGGAGGCGATCGGTCGACGTTTCGTGATCGCGCAGCACCCAAGGCTGGCGAGTATTTTGTCCACGCGAACCCCCGTTCATTTTGTACCGGGTAATCCTCTGCCCGATCCCTACGATGGTCTACTCGACGACCAATTAGGTCAACCACTGCCTGTGCATGATTGTTTGGGCATCAGTCTCCATCTTGAAGGCATATTGTGGGGTGCGCTGACACTCGATGCCTTTGAAGGCAAGTCGTTCAAACTCACGGATATTGAAAGACTGAGTGCCTTTGCTTTGGTTGTTGAAGCCGCAGTGCGCGTGTCGCGCCTCGAAGAAGAGAATCGAAGTTTGCGCTTGTTTAGAGGCAGCGATTTGATCGAGCGTCCCATGCAGGGCTTTTCAGATGAAATTTTGGGTCAAAGCGCTGTGATTCTTGCCGTGCTTCGCGAACTCGATGTCGCAGCAGAATCAGATCTTCCCATTTTGTTGCTTGGCGAGACTGGTGTCGGTAAGGACCTGTTTGCACAACGCGTACATCGTCAGTCACTTAGACACCGCGGCACATTGGTTCAAGTCAATTGCGCCGCTTTGCCCGAGACTTTAGCTGAGAGCGAGTTATTCGGACACCGTAAAGGAAGCTTTTCTGGAGCAACGACAGATCGCATTGGTCGTATCGAAGCAGCTGAAGGCGGGACCTTGTTTTTGGATGAGGTGGGCGAATTACCGCTTTCCATCCAGGCTAAATTGTTACGTACATTACAAAACGGAGAGGTGCAGCGTCTCGGCGAAGACATGCCCAGAAAAGTGAATGTGCGATTTGTCTCTGCAACGAATCGCAAGCTGCAAGAGAGCGTCAGGGCGGGGCGATTTAGGGCTGATCTCTACCATCGACTCTCTGTTTACCCTGTTCATATCCCGCCTCTTCGTGAACGTGAAACAGACGTGTTGATTCTCGCAGGCCGATTTCTTGAGATCAATCGTTCGAGACTGGGTCTTCGCAGTCTGCGCTTGTCAGAGCGTTCAGAAATTGCTTTGTGTCGATATGACTGGCCCGGCAATGTCAGAGAGCTTGAGCATGTGATCAGTCGGGCGGCGTTACGCGCCGTCAGTCGTGGTGCCAGTCGCGATGAGATTTTGACACTTGAGCCAGAGTTGCTCATGTTGGAAAATTCGAACCAAATTTCGGTTGATTCTCAACGAGTGATGGATTCGGAGTTGATTGATATTTTGCAGGACGCTCAGGCTAACGAAGCACTGTCATTGCGTCAGGCAACTGACCTGTTTCAACGACAGCACATCAGGCGAGCGCTCTCGCAGTCAGATGGAAATTGGGCCAAGGCCGCTCGATGTTTGGATATTGATACAAGTAATTTTCACAAACTCGCCAAGCGCTTGGGGCTTAAATCGACGTGACGCGTGACGCGCTCTCAAGAAGAGTTTTCCAAACAGCTTCGGCGGGTTGACTCATCTCGGCTTTTTGTCGATACAGTTTGATGTCAATTGGAATTTGCCAGGTCGAATCACCGACAAGAGCAAGCTTTTGGCTTGTTAACTCCTCTTGGACTAATGAGAGGGGAATCCATGCGATACCTCGACCACTAATGGCCATGGTTTTGAGCAGCATGGCATTGTGCGCTGTAAAAACGACAGAAATGTTCAGAGCTTGACTACTCTGATTTTGACTGGAGAGCAGAGGTTTGAGTTTGGTTGACGCGATCAGACCAAGAGCAGAGCTTTGATTGTATTCAAGCACTGGAATCACAGAAGATGAATCAAGATGATACTGAGGTCCTTTATCTTTTTTGATTCCCGTTACCGGTACCAGCATATCGCGATCAAGGGTGAGTACAGGGTAGTTATCCTGATCAAGTCGAGAGGGAATGTCCGGGTGTCCATAAGACAACATGAATTGGACTTTTCTCATGCTCATCATCTCGGCACATGCCTGAAAGCTGTCAGAAAAAGTCTGTACCGCTCCGAAGCGATGACTATTTTCAAGCGACGCCAGCCAGCCTGGGAAGAAGGTCAAGGAAAGAGAGTGCGTCACTGCAAAACGCAAACTTGCAGATTCCGCGTCATGTGCGGCTCGAGCTTTAATTCTTGATGCTTCCAATGCAGCCAAGATAATTTCAACTTGAACCTTGAATTTTTGTCCTGCCGCAGTCGGCTGAATGGGATGTGCAGCGCGATCAATGAGTTCGACGCCAACCCACTCCTCCAGAGAACGGATATGACGACTTAGCGCAGGTTGTGCAACGCAGCGAATAGCAGCCGCACGCGAAAAATTTTCTGTTTCACACAGCACGGCAAAATCTTCAAGCCAGTCTAAGTCCAAGGGTCGATTGCCGGGTCCCATATTGATCTTCGAAGTGAGTGATTCAGAGAATGAATAGTTCTATGCGTTTTAAGTATTGGCCTGCCTGGGCAGAAGTAAGCAGAATGAATAGGTCTCAATTCAACAAAGAGTATAACGACTATGCCACAAATCAAAAATTACAAAGGAATTATTCCAGCCATTTCCTGCCCATTTACCTCTGACTTCAGAATTGATGAGCCCGCTCTCAGAAAACTCGCCTCATGGCTGGCTAGCCACGATGGTGTCGTGGCTGTCATGACGAACGGACACACGGGGGAGGTGTTTTCCCTAACGCCGGAGGAGCGCGTGGAGGTCACGCGAATCGTTGCCGACGAACTTAAAGGAAAAACGCCTGTTATTTCGTCAATCGTGTGCGAGGGTCTTTCAGATGCAGCGGCTCACGCCAAAGCCGCAAAAGCTGCAGGTGCTGTAGCGCTTGATGTGATGCCTCCGCATCACTGGCTTAGATTTGGATTTACAAGAGATCACGCTCTTCAGTATTTTGATGCCATTCATCAGGCCACACCTGATCTTGATCTGGTTTGCCATGTCTATCCTGCCTGGACGCGCGCCTCTTACTCTTCGCAATTATTAGCGGAGTTAGCCAAGCTTCCCTATCTGCAGGCTTTTAAAGTCGGACAGCGCGACATGAACAAGTACGCTCGGGATATTCAGGCGATTCGTGAGGCCGATTCAAGTAAATCTATTCTGACCTGCCACGATGAGTATTTGCTGGCTTCAATGGTCCAGGGCGTGGATGGGGCATTAGTCGGCTTTGCGACCTTTATACCCCAACTGATTATCGATCTGTGGAATGCAGTCAAGGCCGGAGATCTCAAACAGGCTATGGCAATACAAGCAGTCATCACGCCTTTAAAGGATGCTGTCTACGGCGGAGGCGAGCCGACAGGCGAAGCGCATGCCCGCATGAAAAGTGGAATGTATCTGGCAGGAGTATTGGACAGCGCCACCGTTCGTCCACCAACTGAATTGCCTAATGCGCAGGAAATGGCTGCTTTGCGTGCGGCAGTTTCACAGGCTGGTTTATTGAAACGCTAAATTTGAAATCATTGAATTAAAAAATCCATTACGGAGAATGACAAATGAACACACGACGTATTGTATTGACAGCCTTTGCTGCCTTATTAGCGACGACTTCTCTGACTGCGGCCGCACAAAATTTTCCAAGCAAAGCTGTACGCGTGATTATTCCTTTCCCTCCCGGAGGAACGCTAGATTCAGTGGGTCGAACACTTGCCGCTAAATTAAGCGAGCAAACAGGTCAGCAGTTTGTCGTTGAAAACAGGCCGGGAGGTAATGGGACGATTGGTGCAGACGCTGTTGCAAAAGCACCGGCAGACGGATATACCTTGTTATTTAACGCTTCGACGTTCACAACGGCACCGATGACGATGTCCAAGGTTCCATACTCTGTCGTGAGTGATTTTGCCCCTGTTGCATTGGTAGCAAAGGCGCCTCTTTCCATCGCAATCAACAAGGATTTGCCAGTGACGGATATCAAGTCTTTGGTTGCTTATGCCAAATCAAAGCCAGAAAAAGTCAACTTTGCTGTAGGTTCGATTGGTTCGGCAGGACATTTGGCGACTGAGCAGTTAAAAAAGGCGGGTGGTTATGATGTCAATATCATTCCTTACAAGGGAACATCGCCGGCTCTGAATGATCTGGTTGGTGGTCGAATTGATGGATTCATCGATCCGATTTTGGGCTCGCTTCAATTTCACAAGAGCGGGATGGTTCGCGTGATTGCTGTGACCTCGGCGAGCCGCACCCCTAATCTTCCTGACGTACCTACAGTCTCAGAGTCGATCCCCGGCTTTGAAGCCTACAGTTGGTACGGCTTATGGGCGCCAATCAAAACACCGAAAGCCATACAAGAAAAATTGAATGCTGAGGTAAACAAGGCGCTCGCCTCCAATATCCGTGAAAACTTGATCAAACAAGGTTTGTTGGTCACAGATGGCTCGATAGCTGATTTCATCAAGTTCCAGAAAGAGGATATGGATAGATCTCAAAAAATAGTTACCGAGGGAAAGATTCGTGTCGAGTAAGTCAGCCAAAGTCATTCTCGTTTCCGGCAGCAGCTCTGGTATTGGACGAGCCATCTCAGAGCATCTGCTTGCAGCGGGATGGTTTGTGCTGGGGTGGGATAGGGCGGAGTCAAGCATTGACCATCCGTCTTATTCACACACCCAAATCGATCTTACTGATTTTGACTCTCTAAAGCGTGAATTATCTGAAATTAGAGTGTATGGCTTTGTCCATGCAGCAGGCTTGATGCGTGTTGGCAGGCTAGGCAATCTTGATTGTTCAGACGGGCTATTGATGTGGTCCATTCACGATCAATGCGCCACAGTTATGTCAAATGCCTTGAGTCCTTCCATGGTGAGTCAAGGTGGTGGACGGATTGTTTACATCGGTAGTCGCGTTGCTCAAGGTATGGCTGGCCGTGGCCAATATGCTGCGACTAAAGCCGCGCTTGTTGCAATGGCCCGAAGTTGGGCCGCAGAACTTGCACCGACAGGCGTGACTGTGAATGTAGTTTCTCCGGCAGCGACAGCGACAGCGATGTTGTCGGACCCTGATCGCGTTCAAAGTCAGCCACGTTTACCGCCAATCGGGCGGCTCATCGAGCCTAGTGAGATCGCGGCTCTGGTCTGTTTTTTGCTCTCTGAGTCGGCCGCAGCGATCACAGGTCAAGAACTCATCATATGCGGTGGTTCATCCCTTCATTCATAAAGTATCAGCAACATGAAAATCGTCAATATTCTAGAGTCCACACGTCCAATCAAATCAGATATCCGTAACGCTTATATCGATTTTTCCAAAATGACATTAAGTTTGGTTGCAGTCGTAACCGATGTCATTCGAGAAGGTAAGCCCGTCATTGGTTACGGCTTCAACTCAAATGGCCGCTATGGCCAAGGAAGTCTCATCCGCGAGCGTTTCGCACCTCGTGTGCTTGAGGCGGATCCTCTCACATTGCTCAACGAAGAGGGCTCCAACCTAGATCCGCATAAAATCTGGGCCCGCATGATGACTAACGAAAAGCCGGGAGGTCATGGAGAGCGTTCAGTTGCAGTCGGTACGATTGATATGGCGATTTGGGATGCGGTAGCGAAAATCGCGGAAAAGCCTCTTTTTCAGCTTTTGGCAGAGCAATACGGAAATGGAGTGGCTCAGCCTAGGGTATTTGTGTATGCGGCGGGTGGCTACTACTATCCGGGAAAAGGCCTTGAAAAGCTCGGTCAGGAAATGCGAAGCTATTTAGATCGAGGTTATTCGGTCGTAAAAATGAAAATCGGAGGCGCATCGCTTGCTGAAGACTGTCAGCGAATCGAATATGTTTTAAAAATGCTTCAGCCTGGACAACAGCTGGCTGTCGATGCCAATGGACGCTTCGATCTTGCGACTGCAGTCAGTTACGCAAAAGCTTTGTCCCAATATCCACTTTTCTGGTACGAAGAGCCAGGTGATCCGCTTGACTATGCGTTGCAAGCCAGACTGTCCGAGGTGTATCAGGGCTCGATGGCGACGGGTGAAAACCTGTTTTCGATGCAGGATGCTCGCAATCTCATCCGCTATGGCGGTATGCGAAAAGATCGCGATTGGTTGCAATTTGACTGTGCCCTGAGCTATGGGTTGGTGGAGTATCTCCGTACATTGGAAATGCTCAAGGAACATGGCTGGTCTGCAAGCCGTTGTATTCCCCATGGTGGCCATCAAATGTCTCTTGCCATCGCGGCAGGTTTGGGGCTTGGAGGGAATGAAAGTTATCCTGACTTATTCCAGCCGTATGGCGGATTTCCTGATGGCGTTCAAGTGAAAGATGGCTACATCGACTTACCACCGCTACCCGGGATTGGCTTTGAGGGCAAGTCTGATTTGATCGCAGCAATGCGTCTATTGGCTGAGTAAATTAAAACTGCCAAGTGACGCCAGTCATAATCGACCAGTTATATTCTCGACTGGGACTACCCAAGGCGCGATTACCCAGTAGACCCAAACCTAGTTGAAGGTTTTTAACGGGTGCATAGACCGCTCCGATTTGTGCGAAGGCGGCCTGGGAGCTCGTAGCGTTGGGATTAGTTTCTAATCCCGCATCAAGCCCCAGTTTCCATTGCTGATTTAACACCCAGACGGGCGAAACCGAGACGCCCCAGAGGTGTTTTGCCTGATTTTCCTCAGCACCGCTGTAGGATAGATTGCTGGTGTATCGGGCATTCAAATGGACTTCGTACTTTGGTTGAACGTAGGAGCTGATCAATGCGACGGTGCCATTTGTTTTGGCATTACCAAGGCCAGAGGCCTCCATGCTGCGTGAAACGGGAGTCAACAGTGCAGGCTTGATGGCAAAGCTCCAGCCCTCTTCGCCATTTCCCGCAAATCTCCATTTGACGCCTATCTCGGCATTCATCCAGCCATTGGTTGGAGAGGTTTGGCGAACAATGCCAACGAACATATCGAGATCGTCAGTCAGTCCACGTGTATAGGTCATAGGAAAGGCGTTGCTTGTGCCGTATTCGCCTTTGAAATAAGTACCATCTTCAGCAATCCCGATGCCTCGTTCTTTGATAAAGACATATTGAAGCTCAAGCTGATTGCCACCTTCACCTTGCGTGCCTGTGTCATCCGTGATGAATGGAAAGAAAGCATGACTCGCAGCAGAGATCGTGACGGCCGCTGTACAAAAAAAACGAAGCACTAAGCTTCGCAGTAGTTGATGATTTAAACGAATAGTCATGATTCAACTCAAGTTGATTTTAATATTGTGAATCATGCATTCTAAATCATATTTAGCGAGACTTTTTCCTACCTGATCCAATATCTATACGCGTTTTGATGTTCGGTCGCTGGTTAGGGTCGAAGATCTCCAGCAGGAAATCGATAAAAGCCCGGATTTTAGGTGAGGTAAAGCGCGATTTGACCGTTACGGCATGAAAAGTCCGTACGGAGGTATTCCAGTCTCTGTATAGATTAGATTGGAATCATTGTGGTCAACATTGGAGGCAAAATGAACAGTGACTTGGCGAAAGGACTATTCAATATATTTGAAGAAATCAAATAAGAAATCAAATTAACTGTCTAGCGTTCTCGAGCTTCAATCCAGCCATCGATCAGCATTTTGGGTGCAATCAGACCAAAGGTCATTGCCATGACAATGAGAAATGTCGCTGTGCCGTTGGCAACTACCTCGGCGAGCATGGACAGCGTTGCCGCACTTCCCGCCAGATACACTTCGACCAGACCGCTTGCGAGCTTAAACACAAAGATACCCGGCATCATCGAGACCACTGCGCTAAAGGCCAGCGCGGCAAAGGGAAGTTTGAGGTAGCGTGCGAGGATCGCTGTGACCGTGCCGGCGATCAGGCAGGCGACAAAAGCTCCCAGGACAACACCGCCGCCGTTTTCTAAAATCAGCCAACGGCTGGCATGACAAATCATTCCCACTATTATTGGTGCAAGCAGTATGCGCCAAGGCAGTGAAAAGAAAGCACCAAACGCAGCAACCGCTAAACCTGCAGAGAGGATGTCGAGCCAAAGAGGGACTTGCGTGGATAGCATGCCATCGGTCAACGAACCTTTTGTCATAGTGAGGCCCACCAACAGTCCTGCGCAGATTGCCAACAGGATCATGAGGCAGTAGGTAAGACGCGCGACACCCAGGCTGATCCGGCCCCTTGTGAGGTCAAGTGAGGCATTCAAAATATGCGCACCCGGTACGAGAATCATGCAAGGTGTAATGTCGACAAATTGCAGCTGCGTGTCGGAGAAAAAATATTGCGCGCCTCCGCCTACCAGACCCGCTACCCAGGCGGCAACGAGCGGTTGAACAAAAAGGTTTTCACCCGCGAGGCTGCGACGACATATCGCACCGAGTGCTGCGGCAAAAAAGATCAGCGCAAGTGTCAGGTGACTCGTCACACCAAAAATCAATCCGAGCGCAGACGCACCGAGACCCGCCATCAACACAAACCGAAGATTGCTGCTTGGTTTGAGTGCGGCAATGGCCCGCAACTCTTGTTCCGAGCGCAACACCTCTGTTTCGGTCAAAGGCATGGGACTGGCAGACAGACGATCAATCATGTGGGTGGTTTGCGCCACCTTGTTCATATCGACGCCTGTCGGTCGAATATGCACCATCTCATCGCGCCACAGGGTATGAACGTCCGCGCCAAGCGGTCGAAAGCGCAAGATAATCACATCCCACTGAGGCAGGACGATGGCTTCATACCCATAGGCACGGGCCAGTCGAGTGGTCGCCTCGATGACCCGCTGTGTCGTCTGGCCGTTTGCATGAAGCAGTGCCGCGGCCTGGGCGACATTTGCGATGCGGTCAGTCACCATAGACTGGCTTGTAGGCCATTTCCTGAATGTGTGCAGCAATATCCTTTGGTCGCTCGATACGCGCTAAACCGTTATCAAAGACATAGGTGGCGACTTTTGCTGCGGTATGCAGTGAAGCGGCCAGGATCTGTGACTGAGGCGGATAAATGAGCCCCGAGTTCAGATCTTCTTGTGTGACTTGTTCGGCAACGGCTTTAGCTGCGACGATAAACATTTGCTGCGTGACGCGTTTGGATTGAGTCGCCAGAACGGCCATGCCCATGGCGGGGAAAATATAAACGTTATTGCCTTGGCCTGGAACGAAGGTCTTTGGACCGAGCGTCACAGGATCAAAGGGGCTGCCGCTAGCAAAAATTGCCTGACCGTTAGACCATTTATAGGCTTCTTCAGCAGTGCATTCCGAGCGGGAGGTGGGATTAGAGTAGGGGAAAATAATAGGCTGTGCATTGATCTTGGACATTGCCTCGATCACAGGCTGATTAAAGAGCTTGGGAACGGTACTGACCCCAATGATGCCATTAGGTTTGATGGCGTTGATCGCATCCACGAATGACTTGCAGGGTGAATGCTGATGTGCAAAAGGTTTTTGAAAATCCGCCAGATCCGTGCGAGTCGATTCGACAAGTCCGTTGATATCAAATAACCAGTTACGCGCACGGGCCTGTTCGATCGTCAGACCTTCCATAACCATTGCTTCGCTGATTAGTTCAGCGATGCCTGTTGCAGCGGAACCTGCGCCCATAAAGAGAAATCGTTGGTCGGTTAGTTTCTGCCCGGTAATTCGCAACGCTGCATAGAGACCGGCGAGCGCAACGCCTGCAGTGCCTTGTATGTCATCGTTATACGTACAGATTTTATCTTTGTAGGTATTAAGAATCGAGACAGCATTGAAGTTGGCAAAATCTTCCCATTGCAAACAACATTTTGGATAAAGTGTTTGGACAGCATCGACAAATTCCGCAATAAATGCGTGATAGTTGTCGTCTCGAACACGCTTTTGGCGCAAGCCTAAATAAAGGGGGTCATCCAACAGAGTCTGATTGTTCGTACCAACATCCAGCGTGATCGGTAGAGTGAGTTCGGGGGGGACGCCAGCAACCGCAGTGTAAAGAGCGAGCTTGCCGATGGGGATGCCCATGCCGCCAACGCCTAGATCGCCTAGTCCGAGGATGCGCTCCCCATCCGTGACAACGATGAACCGGATATCTTTCTGAGGCCAGTTCGACATCAGCTCTTTTAGGCGTCCCTTGGCACTGATTGGCAGGTATAGCCCGCGTGTCGAGCGGAAAATATGATCGAATTTTTGGCAGGCCTCGCCCACAGTCGGCGTGTAGACCAGCGGCATGAATTTAGCTGGGTCTCCCATCAACACTGCGTAAAACAATGTTTGATTACGACTTTGCAAATCCATCAAAAACAAATATCGCTGCAGATCAGAGTCGAGAAGATCGAGTTGAGTGTGAACGCGCGCGATTTGCAACTCGAGAGTATCAACGCCGGGTGGCAAAAGACCCTCGAGGCCGGCGGCTTTTCGCTGCGCCTCAGTAAAGGCAGTCCCACGATTGACAAGTGAGTTGTGCAGGACCGTATAGCCTTTGTTTTCGATGGACGTCGACATCTCGAATGCTCCAAGTGCAAAGTGATTATTTTTAACGAAATGTTAAATAAAAACCTCGCTCATGCTAGCAGACTTTGATGAAGATTTTTATCGAATAAACTCCAGAGTTTCTTGGGTGCTTGCTACCTGACAGTAAATCCAATTGATTGTTTTGAGTTCGTTCTCATGCAACGCGTCGGTGGCGGCTGCGCAGGCATCATGGCAGACCACGACATCAAAACTTTCATCTGCGAGACTGCGCACGGTACTTGAGACACACTGGTCGGTGAAAATACCCACACAGATCACGTGGTGGATGCCGATGTTGTGAAGCATCAGTCTCAGGTTTGTTCCGGTCAGGGCGCTATCGGTTGTTTTTGTGACGACGATCTCGTCTGGTTTCGGGGCAAGCGCATCGATAATTTGGCTTGCATGCTCATCTTTTGGCAAGAGCAGATTATTAAAGCCCGGTTTACGTTGCGAAAGCGAGCGGTCTCGGCCATCTTTAGTCTGGCAGGCGATGCGTGCGAACATCACGTTCATTGAGCGATCTCGAAAACTCTTAATCAGTCGTTGAATATTTGGTATCACCAGGCCGTGCATGCGGTCCATAAAGGGTGACCATCGCGCACGTTCCTGGGGGTCGGATGATTCGGCCAGATAGGCGTTTTGCACATCGATGACAAGCAGCGCAGTCTTGGCAGGGTCCAGCATCAGTTCCGAAGGAATCGGCGCATGCTCGTAATAGAACGAGCGATAGGCGGTTTTCCAGCTTTCATGTGCCAAGATTAACTCTCCAGACACTCAAACATGTTGCGTTTGGTTTGGGTAAAGTGAGGACGGCAACGATCGCTCCATTCGGTATGTCTAATTTTGAGCCACTCTGGGGAGCCCATGACAGATCTGTCGACTAGGTCATAACAGGCAATGAAGCGCGGTCCATGATCAAGATTGATCATTCTCACAGCATGAATACAACCTGGAACAGCAGCGAGCCCGGGCATATGCTCCTTGTCGTACCATTTGCTGAGCTCTTTGCGCCAACCCTTTTCAGGCGTTGTTTCAACCGCATAGTGAAATCGAGGCGTTTGACCGATGGCTGCACCCGTTTGTTCAAAGACTTTCCGCAACCTTGAAGCAAAAGCCTGGCTCGCTTGACTGATTTTTTGCCATCGTCGTTCAATTTTTTGAATGTCTTTCTTACCCAAACGGCGCGGCTGTTCGAGCTTTAGATACAGGTGAAGTAGGCCAGACTGAGCATGATCAGGCTCCGCTGGCGCCCAGGCAGGGTAGATCACCGCGATTTTCTTGATCAAGTCTTTTACTTTGAGCCTACCCAGAAGTGCGCGGGCCTCGTCTTTTTTGACGTTGGCTTGCAATAAGATCAAATCTGTTTTTTGGCTCATGAAAAGACCTCAAGAATACGTGGATGGATTCACTGCGGTTGAATATTTTTTGTGCGAATAATCCGTTCCCATTTCGCCGTGTCTTTTTCTAAAAGATCTGCCAATTGTTGAGGGGTGGATGCGGCGGGTTGGGCGCCAGAGTTTGCCAGACGAGTTTTGACTGCATCATTGGCAAGAACCTTGGCGATCGCTTTGTTGATCCGCTCAATATCTGCTGGTGGTGTACCTTTAGACGTAAAAATAGCGTACCAGTTATCTGAGTCGACGCCTTTAATTCCCATTTCTTCAAAGGTTTTGACGTCGGGCAGGAGTGGATGGCGTTGCGTGGCGGCCAGTCCAACAGGTTTGAGCTTGCCGGCTTTGACGTTGTTGATCAAACCTGGAATATCACCGAAAAAACCATCCACATGCCCCGCCATGACATCTGTGATAGCAGGCGCCGCGCCTTTATATGGCACATGAACGAGGTTTGCACCCGTTGCGTCTGCGACTTGTTCCATCGCTAAATGAGGAACGCTACCCGCTCCAGAGGAGGCCATCGTGGTTCGCTGTTTTTTTGCGTTTGCCACAAACTCGGCAGGGTTGTTGGCAGGATTCTTTGGATTGACAACCAATAACTCGACGTTATTGACAACCAGAGAAACAGGTGCGAGGTCTTGTTTTGGGTTGTATGACAGCTTGGGGTAGAGGCTTGGATTGATCGCCACTGCTCCAACGCTTGTTAGCCAGAGCGTGTTGCCATCGGGCGCTGACTTGATCACGTAGTCGGCAGCAATGGCACCGTTTGCACCAGCTTTGTTTTCAACAATGACGAGTTGTCCAAGCTCTTTGGAGAGTGCGTCGCTGATGCTTCGCGCGACAAAATCTACAGGACCGCCTGGCGGGAAGGCTACGATCAGCTTAGTGGTTTTGGCTTGCGCCATGGCAATTTGTGGCATAGCTGCGGCCATCAGCGTGCCCAGCAACGCGCAAGCATATTTTTTGATTTTTAAATTCATCTTATGTCTCCAGAGTATCTCTAATTTATCCACAGCGCACGGACATGCCGCCATCGACGACTATTTCAGTGCCTGTTATAAAGCGTGCTTCGTCCGAGGCAAGAAAAACGGCCGCATTCGCCGTGTCTCGCCCATCGCCCATGAAGGGTAGTGGAATACGCGCTTGTCGTTGCTCAAGGAGCTTTTCCACATCACCACCTGAGCGCTGTCCTGCCAGTCTGACTTCCACCATTGGAGTGTGAAGCTGTCCGGGCACGATGGTGTTGACGCGGATGCCTTTCTTTGCGTATTGAATCGCCACGACCTTAGATAGCTGGATCACGCCGGCTTTGGTCGCGGCATATGCGACTTGTGCAGAACCCGTCCATCGGATACCAGATGTCGACGACATGTTGATGATGACGCCACTGCCTTGTTTTTCCATGATCGGGAGTACGTGCTTGCAGCTCAAAAAGACACTTTTGAGGTTGCTGTCCACCTGAGCGTCCCAGACATCCTCCTCTAGCTCGACGGGTCCACCTGCTGCTGAGCCACCGACGTTATTGATCAAAATATCAATTCGTCCCCATTTTTCAACGCATTGGCGGACAACCTCAGCAATTTGCGTGCTTTGCGTCACATCACAGGGCGCGGTATCAATTTCTCCCCCAGCCGCCTGGACACGCTCGATGGTTTCCTTCATCCGGGCCATGTCCTTGTCCACGCCAAACACTTTCGAGCCTTCTTCGGCGAATCGTACCGCCATGGCGCGGCCGTTTCCCCAGCCGGGCCCCACTGATCCTGCGCCCAAAATCAGGGCGATTTTTCCTTCTAAACGAGCGGTCATGCAGACTCCCAATTTTGTATTTGCAGCGTGTGGATTTTTTAAATTCCTTTAATGTAAATATAGGTGACTTAAGTCCTACTACAGGGGAGGGGTAATCCCTAGGCGCAAAACTTATTAATTAGATGTATCTTTCAAATTGGCCTGACCACTTGTCCACCTGACCAAAAGAGTTGATATTGAATTTTCCAAGCACGTTTAATCCAGTCAGCGTTCCAAGGCTGTTTCGGATGATCGCAGACCAGATCAAATTAAAGATTCAAGCTGGCGAGTACGGACCGGGTGCACGCCTACCATCGGAGCGCGACTTGGCCGAGGCACTCAGAGTGAGTCGACCGACGGTGCGGGAGGCATTAATTGCTCTGGAGATCGAGGGATTTGTGGATGTTCGTGTGGGGGCGGGCATATTTGTATCGAATCATCCCGGTCAGCCACATTCAGTCTCATCCATAGCGCAGGATAAAAATATATCCGGATATGGAGAAGTGGGTCCGTTTGAATTGATGGAGGCCCGGTTGATGCTGGAACCCCAGATTGCTGCCTTGGCTGCAGCAAATGCCACACCAGCACAGTGTGAGGAAATCCGTCTGACAGCGCTGAGTCTGCACAATGCTGAGAAGCCCGGTCATGCAGACCGAGAGTTTCATTTGGCGATCGCGCGTGCCTCAGGCAATACGGCTTTACCTGTCATGGTCAGGGATCTTTGGGCCCTGCATGATAACAGTGAGGTGTTCACTCGTTTGGATGAGCACATTGCGACAGAGTCGGTCTGGAAAATCGCACAAAACGAACATGATGAGATTGTTCACGCCATCCTCGCAGCGGATGCTCAGGCAGCCGAAGAAATGATGCGTAAACACTTGAGCAGTATCTATAACCGACTCAAAAAAGATTTGCTGTGATGGAAAAAACTTCCAACTCGCAAAGTAGCAAGGAAATGACGACATTCTGCCGGAACGTCATTTCTGGAGTAAAGATTCCGGCTAGTCGGGTCGTGGAAATCCGCCCCGTTTTGTCCACCACATGAGGGCTAAGATGAAGTATTTCACAACAAGTTCAAACTTCAAAAAGGCTGGTCTCGCTGCCGCGATGGCATTGACACTTTTGTCTGCGGGTACAGCTGCGACTGCGCAAACGCGCGGCGGGACACTGACTGCGATTGTGCAGCCAGAGCCTCCCATTCTGATGCTTGGTCTCAACCAGCAAGGACCAACACAATATGTCGCCGGCAAAATTTATCAAGGTCTGTTGACTTATGATGAAAAACTCAAGCCCTTACCCTCGTTGGCCAAGGCCTGGCGTGTTTCAGAAGATGGTTTGACTTATACCTTCGATCTGCAAACAGGCGTCAAGTGGCATGATGGCAAGCCTTTCAGCTCTGCGGATGTTGTATTCAGCATGGACAAGTTTCTACGTGAAACACATCCTAGAGGGCGACTGGTTATCAACAAATATGTAGAGACCATTACAGCCCCCGATGCGAATACTGTCGTGATCAAGCTCAAAGAGCCCTTTGCGCCGTTCTTAAGCATCTTTGTTGTAGATAATATGCCAATGGTGCCCAAGCATATCTATGAGGGGACAGACTATCGGAACAATCCAGCTAATCAGACACCGATTGGCACAGGTCCATTCAAATTTGGTGAATGGAAAAAAGGTTCCTACATCAAACTAGTTCGCAACGATGACTATTGGAAACCAGGGATGCCGTATCTTGATGAGATCGTCTTCCGTGTCATCCCTGATGCAGCCTCGCGTGCGGTGGCGTTTGAGAAAGGTGACGCGCAAGTTTTGCGTGGAGGAGATGTGGATAACGTTGAGGTCAAACGCCTCAAAGCCCTGCCTAATGTTGAAATGACAACAAAGGGCTGGGAAATGTATTCACCACTTTCATTCATGTTCATGAATCAAAGAACGGCACCTTTTGATAATCTCAAAGTGCGCCAGGCTGTGATGCATGCACTCAACCGAAAATTCATCGTCGACAACATTTTCTTTGGATTGGGAAAAGTGGCAATCAGCCCCTTGGCCTCCACAACGCTTTTTTTTGAACCCAAAGTCGCACAATATGACTATAGTTTGAAAAAAGCCCGTGAGCTTGTCAAAGAGTCGGGTGTGAATGTCGGTGCCCGCACCATCAATCTGGTCAGTTTTCCTTATGGATCGGGTTGGGATCGCTTGGCTGAATACACCAAGCAAAGTCTTGAGCAGATCGGTTTCAAGGTCAATATCGTAGCAACGGACGCAGGTGGCTGGGCTAAGCGCATTGGTGACTTTGACTTTGATCTCACGTTTAACTTCACCTACCAGTATGGTGATCCAGCGATCGGTGTCGCCCGTCATTACCTTTCAAGCAACATCGTCAAGGGTTCGCCTTTCGTCAATAATCAGGGCTATAAAAACGCCAAGGTTGACGAATTGTTGAATAAAGGTGCCTCGACAATCGATCCTGCCCAACGTCAAAAGCTTTACAGCGAAGCACAAAATATTCTGGTCAATGAGGTTGCCAACGGCTTCCTGTTTGAAATCGAATATCCAACTTTCTATCGCAAAAATGTCAAAAATCTTGTGACGACCGCAATTGGGTTGAATGAGAGTTTTGATAATGTCTGGATCGAGAAGAAGTGATTTAACTCGAACGTGTGTTTAAAGGACACGGGTGGATCTCCACCTGTGTCCGGTGCGCGAGAGGCACCTCGCTGGTAAGGCCAAATATCTTGAAATTTCTTTCTTTTCTAATATCACGCTTGGGCAAGGCAGTCTTTGTCGTGCTAGGTGTTGTGGTGCTTAATTTTTTTCTCATACGCATGGCGCCGGGAGACCCCGCAGCGATCATGGCTGGAGAGGCTGCGTCCTCAGATCCTGCGTATGTCGAACAATTGCGACAGCAATTCGGCTTTGATCGACCTGTTTATGAACAGCTTTGGATCTATCTAAAAGGTGTTCTTCATCTTGATTTAGGCTACTCCTATCGCAATCGGTTGCCCGTGCTGGATCTCATCCTTGAGCGCTTGCCTGCAACATTGCTCCTGATGGGATGCGCGTTTGTATTTTCAATTGTGATAGGTGTTTTGCTCGGCGTGCTGGCTTCGCGTTCGCGATACACCAGTCGTCATAAATGGCTGGATTCGACCATCATGTCCGCAGCCTTGCTCTTGTATGCAACGCCGCTTTTTTGGTTGTCCTTGCTCATGATTATTTTATTTTCAGTCACGCTCGGCTGGTTGCCCGCTTTTGGCATGGAGTCTGTGAGCGCGAATTTAACAGGTTGGGCTCGCGCGACAGATATCGCATCCCATCTGGTTTTGCCGGTGATTTCATTAGGATGCTTTTTTATGGCGGTCTATGCGCGACTGACGCGTGCCGCCATGCTTGAAGTCATGGGAATGGATTTCATTAAAACGGCTCGCGCAAAAGGCGTTCCGGCTGGAGACGTGATCAGAAAGCATGTCTTGCGAAATGCCTTGCTTCCTGTTGTGACATTCGCAGGTATTCAGCTGGGACAGATGGCGGGTGGAGCGGTCTTGACTGAAACAGTGTTTGCCTGGCCAGGGATTGGACGTCTGATGTTCGACGCACTCTTGCAAAGAGACTATCAACTGTTGCTTGGGGTGTTTTTGGTCACAGCAACGATGGTTGTGATCTTTAACCTCATCACGGACTTGATCTATAGGTTCATTGATCCACGCATTGAATTCGGGACTTGATATGAGTCAGTTTATTAGGCATTTTGCTTCTAACCGTGGCGCTGTTTTTGGTTCGTTCATCCTTTTAATTGTGATTTTGGCTGGAGTGTTTTGCTCGTTTGTCTTTGAAGAGTCTCCTTGGATGATGGTTGCGCAGCCACTGATTTTGCCCTTCCATGACTCTGAGTATCTCCTGGGTACGGACATGCTTGGGCGCGATATTGCTTCAGGCTTGGCGTATGGTGCACGCGTCTCTCTTTTTGTCGGAATTGTCTCGACCTTGGTCGCAGTGATCGTGGGCGTTTTGATTGGTGCGCTCGCAGGCTTTTATGGCGGCTGGATCGATGATGTGATGATGCGGTTCACAGAGTTTTTTCAAACCATCCCGCAGCTCGCCATGGCGGTTGTATTGGTGGCGATCTTGAGTCCCTCGATGTATTCGATTGTTGGGGCGATCGCGATTGTGTCTTGGCCACCTGTCGCACGTTTAGTCAGAGGTGAATTTCTGTCACTGAAGCAACGCGAGTTTGTGCAGGCCGCTGTAGTGATCGGACAGCGTCCCATTCGAATCATTTTCACTCAAATTTTACCCAATGCGATTTCTCCAATTATCGTGACGGCCTCTCTCATGATCGCTACGGCTATCTTGACTGAATCAGCCTTGTCCTTTTTAGGTCTGGGCGATCGCAACATGATGAGTTGGGGTTTCATGATCGGTGCGTCGCGTACCATGTTGCGTGAAGCGCCATGGATGAGCATCATGCCGGGCTTGGCGATTTTGTTTACCGTGCTCGCGATTAATCTGATCGGAGAGGGGCTGAATGACGCGATGAATCCTCAATTACGCAAGCGGGGAGAATAAGGTCATGTCAACCACCATTGAAAAAAATACCGATTCGCTTTTGAGCGTTCAGGGCCTGTGTGTCCGACTGCCAAAGGGAGGCGATCGCGCCCACGCCATCAAAGATGTGTCATTTGTTTTGAATCCAAATGAAATCCTTTGCATCGTTGGTGAATCGGGCTCTGGCAAGTCTATCAGCGCAAACGCGATTATGGGACTCTTACCCACCTATTTGAAGCCAGAGGCTGGCAACATTATTTTTCGCGGCGAAGACCTGCTGACACTTTCAGAAGATTCTCTCTTGAAACTGCGCGGTCGAGATATCGGCATGATTTTTCAAGAGCCGATGTCAGCCCTCAATCCGCTCATGACCGTCGG
Source organism: Zwartia vadi (assembly GCF_030410375.1). GTDB lineage: Bacteria > Pseudomonadota > Gammaproteobacteria > Burkholderiales > Burkholderiaceae_B > Zwartia > Zwartia vadi. The sequence continues at coordinate 36,983 of NZ_JAUHHE010000003.1, read as the reverse complement.
TGATCAGATTGCAGAAGTCATGGCTGTCCATCAAGCCTATCCTGGTGTGCTCAGACAAAAGCGCGTGCTTGAGCTCTTAGAGTTGGTGGGCTTGCCCGATCCAGAATCCATACAGTACGCCTATCCCTTTCGTTTGTCTGGCGGACAACGACAACGTGTCATGATCGCGATGGCACTTGCCCTTGAGCCCGCAATATTGATTGCGGATGAGCCCACCACAGCGCTGGATGTGACGACTCAAGCGCAGATCCTCGCGCTGATTAAAAAGATTCAACAATCCATGCAAATGGCTGTGATGTTCATCACCCATGATTTTGGCGTGGTCGCGGATATCGCTGATCGTGTCATGGTGATGGAGAAGGGGCTCGTGGTTGAGCAAGGACCTGCAGATCAGGTGTTGAATGATCCAAAGCATCCTTACACACAGCGTTTGATCGCCGCTATTCCTCATGGCAATTCACAGCCGGAAAACTCCGATCAATCTGATGATGTCGTTTTAGATGTGCAAAAGCTTAGTAAGACCTACGTGACAGCCCGCGGTTTGTTTGTCAAGAAACGAGTGGTGCACGCGGTGGATGAGGTGAGTTTTACAGTTAGAAAAGGACAGACTTTAGGGATCGTCGGCGAATCTGGCTCGGGCAAATCCACGATTGGTCGATGTTTATTAAAACTTGTCGCCATCGATGGCGGAAAGATGATGTTTCACGGCAAGGATATCGCGCCTCTGGCTGAGTCGCAATTCAGGCCATTCCGTCAAAAAATACAGATGATTTTTCAGGATCCTTTTGCGTCCTTGAATCCAAGGCACACAGTTGGCCGGATTATTACAGACGGTCCGATTGCCAATGGTGTTAGTCGCGATGAAGCCAATCAACGCGCTCGCGAACTTCTGAGACTGGTTGAGCTCGATGAATCAGCTTTTGATCGTTATCCAAATGAATTTTCAGGGGGGCAGCGTCAGCGTATCGGTATCGCCCGTGCACTCGCCCTACAACCTGAATTACTGGTTGCGGACGAGTCTGTTTCTGCTTTGGATGTTTCCGTTCAGGCGCAAGTCTTGAGCTTGCTGCAAAATATTCAAAAAAAGCTGAACGTTGCCATGATTTTTATCACGCACGACTTGCGCGTCGCTGCCCAGATCTGCCATGAAATCGCGGTGATGCATCGAGGGAAAATTGTTGAGCACGGCACACCGCAGCAAGTATTTGACCGACCGCTGAACGAGTACACACGCACATTGATTTCCGCTATTCCTGGTCAGCGTTGGAAGCCATTGGCCGCCAGCGATTCTTACAATTAGGTCTCACATGACGCTTCAGACAGACGCTAAAGATTTGCGAAATGGCGGGCAAATTCTTGTTCAGCAGCTCAAAATACACGGAACCAAAAGAGTTTTTATGGTTGCCGGGGAGAGCTACTTGCCATGTATCGATGCTTTTTATGACCATCAAGGTGTCATAGATCCCATCGTTTGTCGTCAGGAGAGCGGTGCGGTCTATATGGCCGAGGCTTATGGAAAACTGACGGGCGAGCCTGGTGTGTGTTTCGTCACCCGAGGTCCGGGTGCGACCAATGCGAGTGTGGGCGTTCATACAGCATTTCAGGATTCAACCCCCTTGATCTTATTTGTCGGTCAGGTTGGTAACGATCATATCGAGCGTGAAGCATTTCAAGAAATAGACTATCGCAAGATGTTTGGCAGTTTGTGTAAATGGGTGGCACAGATCGATCGAACAGAGCGTATTCCAGAATTTGTTGCGCGTGCTTTTGCTGTTGCAACAAGTGGTCGTCCGGGCCCTGTCGTATTGGCTCTGCCTGAGGATACCTTGTGGGGGCGATCGAACGTACCTGACTTGCCACGCTATGTTCGTACTCAAATCTCGCCAAGTTCCCAAGATATTTCTGCCTTGGTCAGCCTGATAACACAGGCCAAAAGACCGATGATGGTCTTAGGCGGGAGCGGGTGGACGCAGGAGTCTAGAGAGCAGATTGGACTTTTTGCGCTGGCATTTGAGATTCCGGTTGGTGTTTCCTGGCGCCGGCTCGAGTGTATGGACTGGGACCATCCGAATTTCGTTGGACATATCGGCTGGGGGATGACCCATGAGCTACGTGAGCAATTAACGCAAGCCGATTTAATTATCAGTGTCTGTGCGCATTTGAATGAACCCACCAGTGAAGGCTATAGCTGGATTGAAAGTCCCATGCCACGACAGAGATTGATTCATATATATCCTGATCCATCTGAACTCGGGAGACTCTATCATCCCAGCCTAGCCATTACAGCGACGCCAGTGGGTTTTGCGCAAGCGTTACAAGGTTTGTCACCGAGTTATGCGCCCGGACGAGGGGAGTGGGTCAAGTCTTGCCATCAAGACTATTTAAATAGTCTCGTTCCACTTGACGCACCCGGCACGCTCAATCTCAACGCAGTGTCCGCTCAAGTCGATGCTTTGCTGCCCAGGGATGCATGCGTGACGGTTGGTGCAGGAAATTATGCGCTATTTCCACATCGTTATCGACGATTTTCAGGTATTGGTACAAGCTTGGCTCCTGTTGTTGGGACGATGGGTTATGGCTTGCCTGCAGCGATTTCAGCAAAGTTAGAGTCTCCCGAGCGAACGGTAGTGTGTTTCGCTGGTGATGGCTGCTTTCAGATGACATGCCAGGAGCTTGGCGTCGCGATGCAATACCGCTTGGGTATTGTTGTGCTGGTATTTAATAACAGCATGTGGGGCACCATACGCGCGCATCAGGAGCGTGAGTTTCCTGGTCGAACGATTGCGCTCGGTTTTGACAATCCAAACTTTTCGCAACTTATTCAGGCCTACAAAGGTTTTGGCCAGACTGTGACACGGACTGAGGATTTTGCAGCTGCGTTCAAAACAGCGCTTGAGTTTGCACACACACAAAGGCTTCCGGCTTTGATTGAGTTGCAATACGACGCGGATGGCATTGCTCCGGGCGATACCTTGACGCAAATTCGTGCACGCGCACTTGCGAAAGTCTCTTGAGGAAATATTCATGAATGAATTAATTGAAAAAATATCAATCAATGGTCCACGTCTTTACAGCTCGCTGATGGAGCTTGCAAAAATTGGTGCAACGGATAAAGGCGGAAATTGCCGTTTGGCCTTGACCAAGCTCGATGGCGAGGGACGTGATTTAGTCGTTGGCTGGATGAAAAGCGCAGGTTTAAAGGTCAGTGTCGATCAGATTGGAAATATTTTTGGCCGTCTTGAAGGCCGTAATCCGGCACTGCCGCCTGTCATGACCGGAAGTCATATCGATACCCAACCCACTGGCGGTAAGTTTGATGGTTGTTTCGGTGTTTTGGCTGGTCTTGAAGTGATGCGTACACTCCGGGAAAAGGGCATACAGACTGAGGCCCCACTTGAGCTTGCAATTTGGACAAATGAGGAGGGGACGCGTTTTGTCCCTGTCCTAATGGGCTCTGGTGTGTTTGCAGGGAAGTTTTCCCTAGAGACTGCATTGAGCGCGAAAGACCAAGATGGCAAGGTCGTTGCCGAAGAGCTCAAGGCAATTGGTTACGCAGGGGAAGCGCCTGCAAAAGGCAGGGCACTGAAAGCCTATTTCGAAGCGCATATCGAACAGGGACCCATTCTCGAACATGAAAAGAAAACCATTGGCGTTGTGACCGGCGGATTGGGTCTGCGATGGTATGACGTGACAGTCACCGGAATGGAAATGCATGCTGGTCCCACTCCAATGCAGGTTCGTCAAGATGCGCTGTATGCGGCTACATATCTGATGCAGTCTGTGATTGATATCGCCCGGGAAAATCAACCACACGGTCGCGGCACGGTTGGTGTAGTGAATGCATACCCAGGGTCTCGAAACGTGATTCCGGGTCGCGTTACTTTTACAGCGGATTTGCGTCATGAAAATGTTGAGACGCTTGCAGAGATGGATTTGAAGTTTCGCAAAGTCTGTCAAGAGATTGAAACTCTTCATTCAGTAAAGGTCAGCATTCAGGATATCCAATATTGGCCACCCACACCCTTTACTCCTTCTTTAGTCAATACTGTTCGGCATGCCGCACAGCATTGCGGCTATTCACACATGGATATCGTCACGGGCGCCGGACATGATGCTGTCTATATATCGAGTGTCGCTCCGACCGCAATGATTTTTATTCCTTGTAAAGATGGCATCAGTCACAACGAAATCGAAGATGCGACTCCCGAAGACATCGAAGCGGGTGCGCAGGTCCTTCTGCAAGCCATGCTTGAAACGGCTGGTCTCTAATGGGAGATAGAAGATGAGTTTGCATGATCTCGCTTACTGGAAAGAAAAAGCAAGTACACTATCTTTGCCACATCAAGCATTTATTGGCGGAAGATTTGTAGATGCCGTCAATGGTCAGACGATGCAGATAGTGAATCCATCGAATGGTGAATTGCTTGTCAATGTTTCCGCTTGCCAGGCAAATGATGTGGATGTCGCTGTCAAGATTGCCAAAGCGTCATTTGAAAGCGCTGTTTGGTCAGGCTTGTCACCGCGTGAACGAAAAACTGTTTTACTCAAACTCGCAACCCTGATAGAAGCGCATACCGAAGAGCTTGCCTTGCTTGAAACACTCTGCATGGGAAAGCCAATAGCAGACGCTGTGATGTATGACATTCCTGAGTCGGCAAAATGCTTTGCCTGGTATGGCGAGGCGATTGATAAGCAGTACGATGAGATCGCACCCACAGGTCAAGACGCTTTAGCAACAATCACAAGAGAGCCGGTCGGTGTGGTTGCAGCCGTTGTCCCGTGGAACTACCCCTTGATGATGGCCTCATGGAAAGTTGCGCCCGCTCTGGCTGCTGGAAATAGCGTGATATTGAAACCAGCCGAACAAACACCGTTAAGTGTTCTCAAATTAGCCGAGTTAGCTTTGCAAGCTGGAATTCCGCCAGGTGTTTTAAATGTCCTGCCTGGAACAGGGGTCGATGCAGGTCAAGCACTCGGTATGCACCCTCAAGTGGATTGCTTAGCCTTTACGGGATCAACCGCCACAGGTAAACGGTTTATGCAGTACTCAGGCATGTCGAATCTTAAGCGGATATGGTTGGAGTGTGGTGGTAAATCCCCCCACATCATTTTTGAAGACTGTCCTGATCTTGACGCGGCAGCTCAGGCGGCCGCAGTCGGTATCTTCGCCAACCAAGGTGAGGTTTGTATTGCCGGATCAAGGCTTTATGTTCATGACAGTATCTATGACATATTCATGGATAAGGTCTCTCAGGCTGCTGCCAAGATGCAACCCGGCGATCCTTTGGATCCAGCGACTGTGATGGGGGCCATCGTCGACGAGCGTCAGTTTAATAAGGTATTGAGCTATATCGAGTCTGGTCAGTCGCAAGGTGCTCAGTTGCGAACGGGAGGTAAGAAAATCAGGGCTGAAAGTGGTGGCTACTTTATTGAGCCAACCATATTTGATTGCACAAGACCTGGTTTGACTCAGTCCGATTTGTCGATCGTTCAAGAAGAAATTTTTGGACCAGTTCTTGCCGCCCAGCGTTTTTCAGATGAAGAAGAGGTGATCAAGCTGGCCAATGACTCTATTTATGGCTTAGGGGCGGGTCTGTGGACCGCAAATTTGTCACGTGCCCATCGCGTTAGCCGAAAACTTCGTGCTGGTTTGGTTTGGGTGAACTGTTATTTTGATGGAGATATCACTGTTCCATTTGGCGGGGTCAAGCAGTCGGGTTTTGGTCGTGATAAGTCACTTCACGCTCTCGATAAATATTGTGATTTAAAAACTACTTGGTTCAATCTTAAAGCGTGATGCTGTCCCAAATGAAAACAGAGGACCAGACAAACTGGCTAAGAGGATTTGGTATTTTTTTAACGGCATTGTTTGCGCTGGCTGTTCTGGATGTGATGGCCAAAGATCTGGTTCAACGCAACTCGGCTCCACTGGTCAATCTCACACGCTACATTGTTGTTCTGGCGATGGCGCTTGGCGTGATGTTTAAAAACAAAATTCCTTTCGTTGTGGCAGCACCGCAACGCAGACTGTTATGGATACGTGGTGCAATGCTAGGGATGGTGGGTATTTGTTTTATGCCAGCGCTTCAATACATGCCTTTGGCAGAAGCGACAGCGATATATTTTTCAGCACCTCTGATGATCGTTGCGCTCGCTCCTTTGATGCTCAAAGAAACTGTCAGGTTTAAACAGATCGCTGCGGTTGTGGTTGGAATGATTGGGATGCTCTTGATTGTTCATCCAAGTGGTCAGCTTTCCCTTCTGGGGAGCGCGTTGATGCTGATGGCGGCAATAAGTTTTGCGATGGTGCAGTTATTGACGCGCAAGCTCTCTGGACAGGTGACAAGCGAGCAACAGTTTCTATATGCGGCTGTGATCTGCACGGTGATGGGGACAATCGTGTTGTTGTCGTTTTGGCCGACCCGTTGGCCTGACGCTCACGATATGATTGAAATGCTTTTAGTCGGATTTCTGAGTGGGATTGGACAGTATTTGTTGATACGCGCTTTTCAATATGTGCCGGCTTCCGTGTTGGCGCCATTTAATTACTTTCATCTCCTGTTGGCCGTGATCTTTAGTATGCTTGTTTTTGATCATTTTCCCAAGTCCTTGGCTGTCATCGGAATGTTGCTCATTACGCTCGCAGGTTTGTCGATCTCGCTCCCGACTCTTATCTCAAATTTTCAAAGAAAGTGAGTCTCTCATGAAATCTTTTTATCATCCAAACGTCAAACTTCATCATCCACAGACTTATCTTTCTCGCGGTCAGATGAGAAAACCACAAGAAATTCCTGATCGCGTCGATGGCATTTTGGAGGGTTTATCAAAAATGAACCTCTCTGTGGTGGAACCGAAAGATTATGGCCGCACTCCTTTGTTGGCTGTTCATGCTCCTGAGTATCTGAATTTTCTTGAGCATGCACATCGTCGCTGGAAAGAAATTCCCCAAGACTGGGGTGATGAGGTGATGTCAAACGTCTATGTCCGGCACCCCAATCCTTTGCGCGGGATCCTTGCCGAAGCCGCCCGTTATCTTGCCGACGGCAGCTGCCCGATTGGCCCGCATACTTGGACTTCGTCCTATTGGGCGGCCCAATCGGCGGTCGCCGCCGCAGAGGAGATCTTGGCGGGTGAGCGCAAGGCCTACGCTTTGTGTCGTCCACCTGGCCACCATGCGCGCCGCGATGCGGCGGGTGGCTTTTGTTATATCAACAATGCTGCCGTCGCCGCGCAACATCTCAGACAAAAATTTGGGAAAGTTGTTGTACTTGATACGGATATGCATCATGGGCAGGGTGTTCAAGAAATTTTTTACGGCAGAGATGACGTCATGTATGTTTCCGTTCACGGTGACCCCACGAATTTCTACCCTGTTGTTGCCGGCTTTGACGATGAGCAAGGGGAGGGTCAGGGTGAGGGCTTTAACTTGAACTTGCCTATGCCGCACGGGTCAACCGAGAAAGTGTTCTTTGACAAGGTGCAGGTCGCGATCGAGACCATCCAGAGGTTCAAGCCCGATGCGATCGTTCTTGCCTTGGGGTTTGATGTCTATAAAGATGATCCCCAGGCTCAAGTTGCGGTTACGACAGAGGGATTCGCGCGATTGGGAAAAATTGTCTCGGATTTGAATCTTCCCACGGTGGTCGTGCAAGAGGGTGGGTATCACCTCGGAGCGATGTCTGATAACACACATAGTTTTTTCACTGGATTTTTGAAATAAATTTGAAAGTTTTCTCTCTTTTTGATGAGGCAGGGACAAAAAATGAATAATTCGGATATTACAAAGCGCCGTAAAGCGATAGCTCCACGCGGAGTTGGCATTATGTGTGATTTTTATGCAGACCGTGCTGAAAACGCAACCCTTTGGGATGTTGAAGGCAACAAGTACACCGACTTTGCTTGCGGTATTGCTGTCATGAATACTGGCCACCGTCATCCTGCATTAGTCCGTGCGATGCAGGAACAGCTTGAACGTTTTACGCATACGGCCTATCAAGTCATTCCTTATGAAAGTTATGTATCGCTGGCTGAGCGTGTTGCCGAGATCACACCCATTTCAGGTCCAAAGAAAACTGCATTTTTTACAACAGGTGCTGAGGCTGTTGAAAATGCAGTTAAAATCGCACGGGCCTATACCGGGCGTCATGGCGTGATTGCTTTTTCCGGTGCGTTTCATGGTCGTACAAATCTGGGGATGGCGTTGACTGGCAAGGTTGTTCCTTACAAGACTGCCTTCGGACCTTTCCCTAGCGACATTTATCACGTTCCATTTCCGAGCGAAATGTTGCATGTTTCAGTCGCGGAGTCGATCGCTGCGATTGAAAGATTGTTCAAAGCTGATATTGAAGCAAGTCGCGTGGCTGCGATTATTTTCGAACCTGTGCAAGGTGAGGGAGGCTTCTATATCATCCCTAAGGAACTTGTTATTGCTCTGCGCAAAATTTGTGACAAGCATGGCATTTTGCTAATCGCTGACGAAGTGCAATCAGGCTTTGCGCGCACGGGAAAGATGTTTGCAATGGAGCACTATGGTGTCGAAGCGGATATTGTGACGATGGCCAAGAGTTTGGCGGGTGGCATGCCTCTGTCCGGTGTCTGCGGTCGTGCCGATGTGATGGATGGTCCCGCTCCGGGTGGTTTAGGCGGCACATACGCAGGTAATCCGTTGGCGATTGCGGCTTCGCATGCGGTGATCGATACGATCCAGGCAGAGGGCTTGTGTGAGCGTTCCGCACAGTTGGGTCAGCAACTGATGACGACTCTTGAGGCTGAAAGGAAATCAAATCCTGCTATTGCGGAGGTAAGGGGACTGGGTTCGATGGTTGCCGCGGAGTTTTGTGATCCTAAAACGGGTGAACCTTCACCTGAAATCACAAACGAAGTTCAAAGAATAGCGATGTCTCATGGATTAATTCTTTTGACTTGCGGCGTTTATGCCAACGTGATTCGTTTCCTGTATCCTTTGACTATTCCCCAAGAGCAGTTTGATGCCGCTCTTGAAATCATCAAACTTTCTATTCGCGAAGCAAGCAGAATGCGCCTTGCTGCGTAATGAGTGATCTGCGATCACAGTTTTGGTATGTTGAACTGTGATCGCAAACGATAAGATTGCCAAACCCGCATGGTTTAAATGCATTGACCAGAATACACTGGCGTATTTGAAGTACACCTTCAAAGGCCATCGCAATGAAAAAAGCATTTATTCTCAGCATGGCAATGCCTCTTTTGACCGTCTTGTCGACAGTCTCCAGCGCACAATCTACTTCGACTTCACTTGTTCCAAATTCAGGCGCTTATCTCGGCTTGGGTATGGGACTGAATTCGACAAAATTCAAAGGCCAGATGCTTGAAGCGACTGGTACCTCGACTGTAACGAATACCTCTACAGGCGCCTTTGAGTCCTCAGGGACTGCAGGAGGACCACCTGTCGGGATTGATATGCCCACTGCGAATGGCGTATCCCCATCTATTCAGGCTGGATATTTTCAAAAATTTAAAGATTCTGATTACTTGTGGGGCGTAAAGTTTTCCTATGGTTACTTAGGGGGGACAACAGCGACAAACGACTACATTCGAATCCCGCAGTATGGCTCTTATTCAAATGGCACCCCCTTTACTGGGAATGCTATTGCTAGCTCATATCAGAAAACAATTAACCATCAGTTTTCATTGATTCCATATTTCGGTCAGTCTTTTGAAAGAGGTACTGTTTATTTTGGCGTGGGTCCAACCCTGTCGCAAGTCGATACCAAGATAAACAACCTTGTTGGTTTTGCCGATTTAAACGGTGCGAGAACCGATATTTCGGGTGCGCCGCAAAACTTTTCTGCAAGCCAATGGGTCTGGGGTGGTGCGCTGGTTGTGGGCGGAACGTATTACCTCGACAAGTCCTGGTTTCTCGATCTGAGCTATACGATCAGCATGACACAGAATAAAACCGCAAGTTATTACTCTACATTCAACAATCCAAGCACTCCCAGCACTTATAGCGGCTCGTTGATCGGTAGCAGTACAGGCACTGCTACCACCCAGTCTATCCTGTTAACAATCAACAAGGTTTTTTAAGTTAGTCGAGTTTGATCCCTACATGCATAACCTTGCTCCAGCTTCAGAGCCAGGGGTATTGTGTAAGGTGTAGGTTGAGTAAGTGAATGTCTCGTGAGTCGATTAAATTTCTCTGATCATCATGCACAAAGGCTGGGATGGCGTTTAATTAAATATTTTTGTTCACCTTGCATCACCAATTCATTTCGCTGGTTAAGAATGGTCGATGCGAGTGTGACGACACCCGTCGTCTTGCCGCAATCCAATTTTGATATCTTTAAGCTTGGATAGAGAGTGTCGCCAACGTAGACAGGTTTGAGAAAATGACTGGATTGTTCAATGAAGCCTTTCATTGAGTCTTCGACGTAATGGGGAAACCAGCCAGCGCCTGCAGCACTTTGAATCAATATCTGAAATCCGTGCGCCCCTAAATTGGGCATGCCTCGTTTACGACAGTACTCAACATCGTAGTGACTTGGGTGGTTATCCGCGCTTGCCAACTGGAAGGCCGCGAAAAGAGCCTCAGTCATCGTGCGAGAAGGTATTGGAAATTCTTCACCGATCGTAAAATCGTCAAAGTAATACTGCTTGAATGTAAACATAAAATCCAACTTTTTTATCGGTCTAATTATGCCTGTTCAACGACACCATGCTTAAGTAGTTCATCGATGCGCTCATGTGACAGACCCATTTCAGTAAGTACCTCTTTTGTATGCTCACCTAATAAGGGTGCATGGCGAGAGGCTTGCCTGGGTTGATTGTTAAATTTGACTGGGTAGCCGACATTTTTCATCGGCCCTAAAACTGGATGATCTGTTTCAACAAAGAGTGAACGAGATTGAACCTGAGGATGTTCAAGCGCTTGATCAAGGGTATTGATCGGTGAGCAGGGCACACCAGCTGATCTGAGTAAATCCAACCATTCATCAGTTGAGCGAGTACGCATGATTTTGCCGACAGTTTGAACTGTTTCATTAAAATTGGATACGCGCGCAGCGTTGGTGATAAAGCGTGGGTCATTCATTAAGGCTTCGGATTGGATGGCTCCACAAAATCGTCTCCATTGCGCATCGTTGCCCACACCAAGCATGAGATAACCATCTGATGTTTCAAATGCTTGATATGGTGACATGGCAGGATGAGCTGTTCCCATCCGACGAGGCGGTGCGCCCGTACGCCAGTAGTTTTGGGCCATATACCCCATTTGAGAAATCGAAGTATCTAGAAGAGAGACTTCAACGTATACGCCTTTTCCTGTTTGTTGTCGCTCCAGTAATGCTGCCAAAATTCCGCTCAGTGCAAATGATCCAGTGCCAAGGTCGACAGGTGAAAAACTTGCGCGTGAAAATCCTCCATCAGGGTCACCCATTGAACTGAGCATTCCACTAAAGGCCTGGAGCATGACGTCATAACCTGGCTCTTTGCCTAATGGGCCATCGCGACCATAGCCGGAAATTTCAAGATAAATGATCCTGGGATTAATTTTTTCGATGGTTTCATAATCGACTGCGAGCTTTTTGGCGGTTCCAGATCCAAACCCCTGGAGAATAATATCGGCACTGGCGACAAGCTCATGAATAATTTTTTGACCGTCAGGAGATTTAAGATCTAAGGCGATACTACGTTTATTATGATTGACCGCAAGGAACATAGCGGATTGACCTTTTTCTTTGGGTAGCCAAGCCCGTGTATCGTCTCCGGAGCCGACTGGCTCAATCTTAATGACATTTGCCCCGAGCTCCCCTAGAAATTGGGCACACAGTGGACCTGCCAGCACTTTACTCAAATCGATGACTTTGATATTTTTTAATGGTTTCATTTAAGCTTTGATGTGACTGATTTATTTATATCAGTCTATTATGCAGTGCAAAATCCCTCAAGTGTGAGTGATCTCCACCCTAAGTAAGGAAAGATTATTTCTTTTTTGAGTTATGAGGTTCGCAATGGTATTGCTGAAATCATGCTTTTTTGTTTACTAAAAATTTGACCGAATCCTACGGATTTGACGCCATTTGTTTCATCTCGTAGTAAGAAGAGAGCGCTTAATCCTTGTTTTAACAAAAGAGTAGAGCCCTTGTCAGGTCCAAGCACCATGAGGGCGGTCGCCCATGCGTCTGCCTCTGCGCAAGTCCGAGCGACTACTGTGACAGAAGCGGGTGAAGTGGTCAGTGGCGCGCCGCGCATAGGATTCATCGTGTGTGACAGACGACGACCCTCAACCATCACATAGTGACGATAGTCACCCGAAGTTGCGACGGCTCCATCGTGCAGTGTCAGTATCGAGTGTGGCTTTCGACAATCAGATTCGGGCGCTTCGATAGCGATAGACCAAGGCTCACCATCTGGCCGTAGCCCCAGTGCACGCATTTCCCCATCAATCCCCACCAGTCCTGAGCGGATTCCGTGGTTTAACAGAACTTCAGCTAAACGATCCACGCCATAGCCTTTCGCAATACCATTTAGATCTATTGTGATCATGTCACGTTTACATACGCGTGTTCCTTTGACTTCAAGCAACTCATATGCAGGGCGACGTGGCCAATTTAGCGCCGTCATTATGTGGTCTTGATGAGCATCTTCTGCAGCAAAACCCCAGGCACGTACTGCGTCACCCATTCCGATATCGAATGCTCCACCCGAGGCACGACCAATTGTCAGGCCCAAGTTAAGTACGTGAATCAACTGGACAGGTAATTCGATTGGCGCACCTACGGGCGCATTATTTAAACGCATTAGGTCACTCTCTGGCTTCCAAGTTGACATTTGCGCATCAACTTCGTCGACAGCACGTTGTAACGCATTTTTTAATGATGCTGAATCAAACTCCGATGATGCGAAAAATAAGGCTGACCATCGCGTACCCATCGTTGAGCCGTTTAGGGTGTTCCGGATCATTTCAGTAGACGTCTTCGACATAGCGTTTTTTTTCTCTAAGTATCGCAGGTGTGATGCCTGAAGGTTTCAGAATTTCTGTCAGTACCTCGGCTACGCCATGCGCCATCTCGCGTCCTCCGCACACCATCACCTTTGCACCTTGACGGATAGCTTCAAGCACTTCTTGTGATTCCTGACGCAGTGCATCCTGCACATAATTTGGCGGTGAGGCCCTTGATGTCGCGATCGAAAGACGAGACAGCCTGCCTTCGATTTTCCAGCGTGAGAATTCTTCCTGATATAAAAAGTCGCTATCAGGGTTTCGAATGCCAAAAAATAGGTGAATCGGTCGATGTTGCTGATTGCCTCGGATGAAGCCAGCTAATGGTCCTATCCCTGTGCCTGCTCCAATCAAAATCAAGGGTGTCATCGCTTGTTCTGCATGAAAGTTTGGATTGCGCTGCAAAAATGCTTGAATAGACTGCCCGGGTTCGAGATTGACCAATTGTCCCGATGACAAGCCGCATTTGTGTTGACGAACAACTATTTCGATGAAATTATCTTTGGAACCTGAAGCTAGGGAATAGAGCCGCGGTACCGAAGATCCATTTGGCAATATGCCTAACAGGTCGCCTGCCTCGTAATCAGAAAAACCTTGTTTTATTAGTTTTCGCCACCAAGACGCTTTAGGCAAGGCAAATCTTAAGATCACCATCGGCACCTGAACGGCTTGCCCGTAATTGCGTCGCTCCAGAAGTGTGAGCGATTCGGTAGCGGGAGGGACAGGCTGATGGGAAAGCTCAAGCTGAAGTCCAAGTGCCTCGCCAAGCAAGTGTCCCCAACGGGTAAAGTCTTGTGCCGATTGACGATCAATCGTGTCAAGAGCAAGTAGCTTTTTCCAACCTATTTCACTGGCGGTTTGATCGACGCTTTCAGCGAAGGCGCAAAATTCGGGAAAACTGCGGTCACCAAATCCCAATACCGCGACCGGAGCAGCGGGTGGTTCCTTTAGCAAGCGAATTTGTTCAAGAAACCTTACAGCCGAGGAGGGAGAGTCACCGTTGCCATATGTCGCGGCTAGGATTAAATAACGCTTTGCATTTCGATAACGCGCAGGATTAAAGCCATCCATGGGTGCGATGTGGACTAACTGCCCTGCCTTGCGAAGGGAGTCGGCGAGTGTTCCGGCAAACCCCCAGGTGCTGCCCCCCTCGGAGCCAACTAAAATAACTGTGTGCGCTGCACCACTTGGATCATTATTCATCAGTTTTGGACGTTTGCGAATGCCAACAAGCCAAACAATACCTCCCGTCACTGCCAACACAGGAACTGAGAGCGCGATTAATCCAAGTAATATTCCAAATACCGCAGTACCCTGGCCTGTATGCAACATGTTGATCGTCTCTGATATTCGTTGGCTCATACTCAAGCCTTGCCACGAAAGGAGTGTGCCAGTTCCTTGGTCGATATGTCCTACCCCACGATCCGTCTTTAGCGTGTAAACGTCTTGTGAGTCGCCAAGTGCGGGAAAGCTTAGTTCACGAATCTCTGTCACCGATATTGCCCGCAGAGCTGAAATCTCTGCTACGCGCAGGCCCTTCTTTCCGCTTGCAGGTGCGATGACTTGAGTCTGCATGGGTTCGACGTTGATGATTTCGAAAGTTTCAGCGGACATCCACAGGGCAGTGAGTGCGGAAAATCCCAAGCCAAACACTGCAATACGCGAGATGTCGGTGTGTAAACGTCCAGCGAGTGGTCCCTTTAGACCAATAAACCACTTTCGCCAACCGCCTGTTCGACGTGCAACCAGTACTGCTCCCGAAATCACCAATAGGATCATGGTCAGTGCGCTAACTACAACAATCAGTCGTCCGAGATCCCCAAGAAAAAGAGAACGATGAAAATTTGTCAACCAACGTTGCACTGGATCGGGATCAGCTGGGGCCAGATCTTGGCCTGATTGTGGATGGATGATGGCTGAACCAGGCTGATCCCCATCAAACCACCAGGCTGTCAATTTTCCTGAGGGTGAACGCTTGAGTTGTTCGAGACCAGGGTGATTTGCTTGCACGCGTTCGACCAGCTCGGCAACTGTTATTGTGCGCTGAGTCGATGGGGTTTGCTTCGATTCAATGAGAGGAAACAAAGATAGAGCAGAACCGCTTAAGGCAGTCAAGACTAGTAATACGCCGAGCACAAGCCCAAACCATCTGTGCAGGATGCGGTGCATGAAACACTCTCCGATGCTGAGCTTAAGGAGTGTATGTGAACCCGGCAACAAAGCGCCGTCCCACATTCGGCTGACCAGCGCCGGCCTTTGTAAGAGGTATCGAAATATCTCGAGGGCTATCTCGCAAGTCTTCGGCTGCGGCATCAATGTTTATTTTGTAACCGGCATCAAACAATGCATCAGCTAAATCTACAGTGATCTTTAGTTCGCGTCCTGCGCCTACGCTCGCTCCGGTAATGCCGTTAATCGCTGAAGATTTCCCCCCCGTTGCGCGATACCATTCAGTCAAGTGTTTGTAATACTTTGATTTTTCGCCTGCAACCCAAATTGTGCGAACGAAAGCGCCTGAGGCATCAGTTAAATACACAGCAAGATAGGCGCCATCGCCACCGTACTTCTTGAGTGTAGTGGTCAGTGTGACCGGTCGTGCCGCAGCCAAGCCTGGTATTAATAGTGCAGTAGATAATGCAAGACAAGAAAATATATTCTTCATAGAGGTACCTTGTGCACGTAGCGATGAAAATAGAGATTGAGTGATTGATCCGTCAATCTCAGCGGACACTTTGATTTTGCAAGTATCGAGAGGGGTTGTTACCAGCTAGAAAGCGAACTTCCAGCTTCAGGATGGAGAGTGTCGAGGGGTCGATCTTCAACCGTACCTGATTACCCTCAGCATCTCGCGCTCGGATTTCGTAACAACCATCGTCGATGCGTAAGCGTTCCGACTCCAGGCCTAGTTTGCTTACATAGGCCGTAACAGCTTCACGAGACTGCCAGTCGGTCATGGCTCGGCGACAGTCTTCGCTTGCATATGCCAAGAGAGGACTGCAGAGAGAAATTATGATGCCAAGACGTAAAAATTTTTTCATTCCAGATCTCCTATATTCTTGATGAATGAATCATGCCCTGCTAATGTGACCAAATCCTGAAGCAAGATCAAAAATTTCTTCAGCTTCCCTTCAGGTTGTTGTGTATTTGACGCTATCGCGAGGAATTGATTGATGCGTATCCTACTTATTGAAGATGACGCGGTCTTGGGGACTGCTCTGCGTGATCAACTTGTGGACGACGGTCATCCAGTGGACTGGGTGCAACGTCTTGACGAAGCTCAGAGTGCACTCGCTGGAATTTCATATGATCTTATTTTGCTTGATCTCATGCTGCCTGATGGCAAAGGCATTCCGTTTCTGAAACGCTTGCGTGTTAGAGGGGATAAGATTCCTGTCATCATCTTGACTGCACTGGACCAAGTGTCTGACCGTATTGAGGGTCTGAATGCCGGTGCAGACGATTATCTGGTGAAACCGTTTGATTTGGCAGAGTTATCTGCCAGGATAGGTTCTGTGGTGCGTCGTTATGGAGGTAATCCAAATCCAATCCTGAATATTGGATCGCTTCAAGTTGATCTGGCAGCACGTCGTATACGACTTGGGGATCACCTTGTCACATTGACAGCGCGCGAATGGGCCGTGTTGGAGGCGTTGATGTCCAGACCTGGACAATTATTCTCTAAAGCGCAGTTGGAAGAAAAATTATATTCTTTTGAAAATGATGTCGAGAGTAATACGATTGAAGTTCACATCAGTCGATTGCGTAAGAAGTTAGGCGCTCAAATCATCGAGACTGAGCGAGGTATGGGCTATAGATTGGGACAAGTTTGATGCAAGCATGGAGTCTGCAGCGAAGGTTGGGCGTGACGCTGGGCGTCCTTCTTTCGATCCTTTGGATCGTAGCGGCAACAGTAACTGCTCTCCTGGCGCGTCATGCTATCGAGGATGTTTTCGATTCTGCTTTGCAAGAGACTGCTCAGCGGATCATGCCACTTGTCGTAACGGATATTCTTGGGCGTGAGCCAAATGATACGATTCAGCGTTTGTCCGTTGTTCGAAATCACGACGAACTGCTAACCTACATCGTGCGCGATAAAGAAGGGAGCCTACTCCTTCTTTCACATGATGCAGATCCGGAAATCTTTCCGAGTTGGAGCGGAACTGGATTTAGCCAGTCTTTGACTCATCGATTTTACAGTGAGGAAGCGTTGCAGGGATCAGTTCGCCTGACGATTGCAGAACCGCTGGCTCATCTCAACAATGTTGCGCGTAATATACAAATGGGTTTGGGACTTCCATTATTGATTTTTTTACCATTTGCGCTCTTGGTTGTCGTTCTTGCTGTACGCTCAAGTCTAGCTCCTTTGCATCAGTTCAGAAAGCTCTTATCGATCCGCAGTGTGCGAGATTTTTCGCCTCTATCTTCTGCCGGCTTGCCCAGTGAGGTCGCTCCGGTGACCGAGACCTTAAACAATTTGCTCAATAGGTTGGGAGCAGCTTTTGAGGCTGAGCGAAATTTTGCGGCTAATGCTGCGCATGAATTGCGAACGCCGCTCGCTGGTGCGATTGCTCAAGCACAAAGATTGCAAAGCGAGACAGAGGATCAGAGAGCTCAAGCACGTGCTGCGGATATCGAGTTGACACTCAAACGCTTGGCAGGTCTTTCAGAGCGCTTGATGCAGCTCGCTCGAGCCGAAGGCGGACGATTGAGACTGGAACAAATCTCTGACTTGAGACTTGTGGCTGAGATCCTAACTGAGGACTTCAGGCGTTTAGTTGGACGATCGGGGGTCCTCATGGATTTACCAACTTCTCCAGTAATGTCTGACCTAGATCCTGATGTATTCGCGATCATATATCGCAATCTTGTTGAGAATGCGTTGCGCCATGGAACAGAAGGTAAGTCAATACATGTTTCGCTTTCAAGAGATGGACTCCTCAGCGTTGCAAATGATTGTCCCACAGTGCCTGAAGAAACTTTGACTAGATTGACTGATCGATTCGAACGGGCAGATAATGCTTCAGAGGGTAGTGGTTTGGGTCTGGCTATAGTGAATGCCATCGCAGAACGGATAGGCAGCAAGCTTTCTCTTCATTCACCCATACCAGGCAAAGAAAGTGGATTTGAAGTGTCTCTTAAGCTTCCAGTCTCTTCATTGATCAAATAGTTTGTATGGCATATGTCTTAGACGAGTCAGCTTGCGGAATCGCGCACAAGCTTATTGATCGAGCTTGATGTTGACGATATGCAGCAGTCGATCAATCTTAGCCATATTTACTGTTGACTCATCGATCAGCAGTTTGATCGCTCGATTATTTAGCATCAGTACTTTTTTTCCGTAGCGCGTCTCAGGGTTGATTTTTTTTTCGGAAAACACTAGTGGGGCTGCTTCCAAGTAGGTCGCAAGATCCCGAGTATGGGAAAAAATATCGGCGGAGCATTCATACGCAGTGCTCAAGCTAGGATTAGCTTTGTATGCAAGCAAGGATTTTTGTAGATTTGTGAGCGCATTATGACCTTCCTCTAAAAGCTCAAGTTTAGAATTTCCATCACCAAACACGAATCGCTGTATAGCAAAGAAAATCAATACGCCAAAAAAAATGCCAATGCCGCGGTCTATCAAAAAAGAAACAGGTGTGAATGATGTGTAAGGAGCATTCACATACAAGAAACCCATGCACGTAGCCATGGTGACCATGATGACAAAATATTTATAAGGTCGAGTCACCATGAATCCACCAACAAAAGCCATGATGACCGCGACAACAGGCAAGTGGGATGGATTAAATCGGAGGTAGTACTCAAGGCCGGCGGCAAATACCAAGCCCACAAGTGTGCCTAAAAAGCGGTCTTTGGCTTTTTCAAAGGTGAGAAAGTTACTGAAAGGTCCTGCAACGACCACTGTGGACAAAACGACCCAAACACCTTCCACCCAGTTGGCCAAGGCATAGAAAAGAAATGATACAGCCACCAAAATGGTGACTTGATTGACTCTTGTGCGAGTCGCTACGCTTTGCATGCGTTGTAACTCTCAATCAATTTTTTCAAGCCTGTGTAGGCGCCGATATTCTGTTTTTCAAGAAGGCAAAGGCTTTCACTGTTCATCACATACATCTGGTTCTTATTGATGGCCTCAATCAGTTCAGACAAAACAGACATTGTGAGTGTTTGGTCTTGGCTATTTAGGCCGGTCGCTTTGATGAACGTGTGTTGAAACACTATGATATTTTGATAAAGATCGTGGTAGTCCTCGCTCAAAAAGGGAAGTTTGGCACGGATGATATTGAGCGCAGACAGAAATGCCGTATCGTTGCTGTGTAGTTTTGCATGCTTCAGGCTTGCAATGTCCGCTTCGAGAATGCGGATAAAGGCGCTTTTTACGATGTTTAAAGTGAAGTCGGGAAAAAATAAAATGGTGATGACACCCATCAGACCAAACTCAGCGTAGTACAGGTAGTTATTTAAAATTTCAGTTAGATTGGTTGTGCTGCCTTCCAATTGCAAAATACCCCACATGATCATTAGGCTCGGCAGGACAGCTGCCTTGGCGTTGACTGCCATAAACCTTAATGACAAGTAGGTAAAAATAACGGTAAATAAAAATAAACTTGTTCTGAAATATGAAAATAATCCAAACAGTACGCCTGTTGTTGATAGCAAGAGAATGACGGCAATCAAGATTAGGACTTTTTTGAGTCTGGTTTTGGCAGGCAGAATCTCCGAGGCAGCCGTGGCGATGAAGGTCACAAGCATGAACTCGACAGGCATGCCCGGCGAATTCAGAAAGGCGTTGCAGAGGCACATGAGGATCATCAATGTGCCTAGCTTGAGAGAAAGCAATCTACAAATCCAATAAGGATCGTAGGGATCCAGGAAACTGTTCCTAATCGTGTATACGGACATAGGTGCTCATGCCGTTAACGAGGGGGTAGTCTTTATCAGGATTCGTGATCTTGATGATCACAGGTAAACGTTGGGGCAGCATGAGCCATTTATTCTCGGTTTGCACAATGGGCGCTCCGGAAAACGGATTGTTAGTCTGTCGAGAGACACCGAATGGGTTAGCAACCACTACGCCTTCGAAGCTCTTTTTGCCAAAATAGATTCTTGGGTAAACACTGGCTTTATCACCGGCTTTCACGCCGCTCAGATTCGTTTCTTCAAAGTTAGCCTGCACATACACATCACCATCGTTGATGAGAGTGAACATGCCAGCTGAAGGGGAGACGTGACTGCCAATACCGAGAAATACGTTCTCAACACGGCCATCCACGGGTGCGGTCACTTTGGTGTATTTGAGAGATGTCTGCGCGGATTCAACCGCTGCTTTCAAGGCGAGCACTGCTTGCTTTTCTACTTCTATCTTCAACTTATCGGCCTCTATCTGTAACCTCGTAGAGTCGATCGTGTTTTTTTGAACCTTGATTTGGTTGCCGAGTTCAGTCATTTGAATCTGTGGAACACCCGCGCGAACATCCGGATGATTCTTGGCTCTGAATTGTGCATTCAATGTATCGAGCGTCGCTAAATCTGCTTTTAATTTTTGCTCAGCAACTTCAATTTGTTTCTCCATCACGGGAATGGCAAGGCGCGCCTTTTCGTATTGCGCAACCGCTCCTTGGAGACGCTCCTGGTATTCGATCGGATCTAAAGTGACCAGAATATCGCCGGTTTTGATTAATTGACCATTTTGAACATGCACCTCTTTGATGACGCCGCTTACGCGAGGTGCGAGCGGAGTAGAGACCTGTACGACAAAACCATTATCCGTGAATTGATAGGCCCCCAGAAGGTAGTATCCAATCGCGACGATAGCGCCAATTAGAAACATCAAGGTCGTGAACTTTGGTTTTTGGGACAACTCTTTTTTAGGGCTGATCTTAGCTGTTGTCACGGTCTTTCCCTTCGATAGTTTGATCCTTCAACATGTAGTTCTCATCGCCGTAGGTTGAGCCGCCACCCATGCTTTGGTAGAGCTTGGAAAGCGAAATAATCGACTGTACTTTTGTTTGAAGAATAGACATTCGTGCCATGTTGAACTGAATAGCGTTGTCAAGGTATTGCATCTTTGACAATAGCCCGCTCTTGAACATAGCTTGAGTGGTGCGCAAGTTTTTATCTGAATTGGATAGACTTTTTTCTTCTTTAATTAATTTGATCTGGTTGCTATCAAAATTAGCCAATGCATCGTCAACTTCTTTTAAAGCATCATCGACTACCTTCAGATAGTTGAGGACCGCAGAATCATAGCGTTTGTTCTGCGTATTGATTTTTCCAATGAACTGGGGGTCGAGTGTCATGAAAAGAGCCCCGGCCTGAATACTAGCAGTCACTGTGTTAGAAGTGCCTTCATTCGAGCCTGCGGCCTTGACATTAGCAGTCATGAATGTCGCAGTTGGCGCAAACAGACTTGCCGTAGCTGAAATCCCATAATCAGCCGCCTGAATTTTCGCCCTGGCCGCCACAACATCTGGCCGAGTTGCAAGCACGGATGTAGGCGTATTGCCTGGGGCAAGATGGTTTAGCTTAAGAGAACTGAACTTATCCTTAGGAGTGAAGGCGGATAGCTGACGGCCAAGCAGTGTCAGAAGAGCATTTTTTGCTGAAATCATGTTGGACCGATTGGTCGCGATTTGCACCTCGAGTTTTTGGAGGCCTGAATCAAGGTCATTAAGTGAAATCTGCGTATCGAGGCCCTGGCGGGTCATTGCTCGAACGGTCTTGATACGTTCGTTCAGATTAAGTTTCATTTCGGCCAAAATAGCTTGTTCCTCTATGGAGGCTGTCAAGACAGCGTAAGAGGATACAACCTGAGCAGCAATGGACGTTCTGAGCGCTAAATAGTCCGAGGCCGTTGCATCGAGTCTTTTCTGGGCTTCTTTACTCAGATTGGGAAGCTGGATGATGTTGGCGATCCAAATCGGTAAAAATGCTGAAAAACCCCCTGTGCTTGACAATGGAGTCGGGAGATTGGGTAAAAGAACAACTCCATCACCATGTAAGCGACCCGTCATCAGGCCAATAGAGGGCAACCAACCCAGACGGATGGTGTCGAGTGAGCTTTGTGCGATTTCAATGTTTTTGGTTGCCAGCGATACGGATTTATTATTTTCCAGCGCTTCGATAACCAGCGCATTTAGTTCATCGCTACCAATATCTTTCCACCACGGAAACTCCGGCAGCTTCTTTTCAGGTGCGCTTCTAGTGTCTGTGGAAAAAGAGTCTGGTGCGGTGGCGAGAGGCGTATCTCCATGAAACATGCAGCCTGTCATCAGCGCGGAAATAGCTAGGAAAATAAAACCAGATTTAAAAGACATTGTTTTTTACGAGCGCAATACCGATCGAAACCTTGAAGTTGATAGACATGTCGTGATGAAAAATAGGCACCTTTGTATCAAGATGTCTAAACATGCTTTAAATCTTTTCTTGAGGAGCGGAGCGCAAAGGGATCAGCATCGAAGGCTAGTTTAATCTTGATTTAGGCAATCGCACATTAAATAGGGTTTAGGGGAGCATTGCCAATCAAATTTGATGCCTAAAAGGCGTACGCTAAATGACAAAAGGACTGGAGCGTCAAAATCAGTTAAAGATCATCTTCCTGCATCTTCGGGGAAAGACTCGTCTTGATTACGCCACAAAGGATCGAAAATCAAGGCTGCGAGAGCGATACTTGCCGCAGCCATAATGACGATCGCGGGGGCCATCACAATATGCATTTTCCCCACAAAGTACTCCGTGATCATTGGTGCTAGGCCACCTATGATTCCGACAGAAAAACTATAGCCAAATGCGATGACTGTGACGCGTACACTTTTGGGAACAATACTCGCCATACATGCGCAGTAGGGCCCGCAATAAAGGCCATGTGCAGTACCGATTATTAGGGATCCTAAGAGCATCAATGGCAAGGATCCCGTTTTGAATAACATGAAAGCCGGCCAGGCCCCGCAAAGAGCTATGAGCGCTCCAAGCGCTACGGTTTTAACGCGTCCAAATTTGTCGCCAATCAGGCCGCCAACGATTGTCATTGTGCAGCATAGCGCGAGGCTGACAATATTAACGCTAAACGCAATGTTGCTGTGGATGCCTCCTTGATCGATCATCCATGGCACTGCATACATAAAACCAATAAAGGACATTGCGCCTGTCATTGCATTACCCAAGCCAATTGACAGCATTTGACGCCAGTATTTTCTGAATGCATCGATTATGGGTGACTCAGAAGATTCGGATTTCAATATACTGTCTGGAGCGATTTTAGATCTGAGGTACATTCCAAACACCATGAGTACAATGCTTGAAATAAAAGGTATGCGCCATCCCCAATCTTGCATCAATTCCTGACCTAGACTGAATGTACAAAGGAAGGTTGTGAGCGAACCGAGCAACAATCCAAATATTGCGCCAAGTGGACTAAAGCTTCCAAAAAATCCCCGCTCCCGAGGGGATGCGCGTTCAACCAAAAATACAATCGCTGCAGAGTATTCTCCACCAACAGAAAGACCTTGAACGAGTCGCATCAGTAATAATAAGATGGGTGCCCAGATCCCGATTGACTCATAAGTCGGCAGAAAACCAATGATAAAAGTTGGTAGCGAAATCATTAGCACAGAAATTTGAAGTGCCATTTTTCGGCCGATCTTGTCGCCAATTGATCCAATCAAGACACCGCCCAGCGGACGCATTAGCATGCCGGCAGCAAAACCGCCATAGCTTGCGATTAAGCCTGTAACAGGATCATCCGAAGGAAAAAACTGAGTTGCAAAATAATGGGCCAGGTATGCGTAAACGAGAAAGTCATAAAACTCGATTGCGTTACCGATGGCGCCAGCAATTAAATTGCGTCTATCGTTGGATGTGAGCGACATATTAATTAAATTCGTTTTTTAACTGCGTCTGTTAGCCTGACAAGTGCTGGGCTGAAGCCGTCTATAGGCACGCAAGCCCGGATGATGTGAAGTTCATTACTCTCGACTGCTTGAGTGAATGCTGTGTTGAACTGAATTTCAGTTTCACACAAAGATCCAGTGCCAATGCCGAATGCTTTGGTGAGCTCTTCGCCTTTCAAGAGTGGAATGTCATTAAACGGACCATCCAGCATGGGGCGTTGGGTTCCATACCCCTTATTATCAATAATGATGATGATAGGATTGACCCCGTGAAATGTGGCACTGAGCGCCTCAAGTGCAGTCATCAAAAATGCGCCGTCCCCAACAAGCACGATCGGACGGCATTGGGGAGTTGCTCGGCCAGCACCTAGTGCTGCTGGAACTGCATACCCCATCGTTGCATAATAGGCGCTTGATAAACTGAAGTTGGGTGCTGGTAAATCGACTGAGCCAAAAAGACAATCACCTGGGTCAATCATCAATCGATGTCGATCGTCAATGATCGAAGCTAAGCAGGCCATTATTCTTTCAACAGAAAGCGATGATTTCTCAATAACGTGAAATGATGGTCTCTTTGGCAGTTTTTTTGGATATTCACGATATTTTCTGGATTTTGCAGCTTTGATCAATTCAGGTAAAAAAGCCCAAAGCGGAACGTCTTGGTAAGTTCTGTATCCGATATTGACATGCGTATCAGTACACTCGATGACTTGGCCTCTATCTAAATGATCGGTAAAACCACCCATCACTAAATCAGCATAAAGTACACCAAACGCAATGAGAGGCTTTGCACTTTCTACTCTTTTAACAACGCTTGCCGAACTGATAGCGCCCATATACACACCGACGGCTAGGGGGTGCGTTTCAGGAATCACTCCTTTAGATAAAGAGGTGGATGCGATCGGCACACCAAAAAACTCAGTAAAATTCAATAAGTCCTTACTCAGACCACGCCTAACAGCCATTGATCCGGCGATCGCCACTGAATCACCTGAAGCCTCAAGCCAATTTAATGCCTCTTGAACCGCTAGCTCTAGCCTCTTTTGATGTACTTTTGGTAATTCAATCAAGAGCGCCTGCTCTACATCAAGGATATCGACATCAACCATGTCGCGAGGCACTTCAATATACCCCGGTCGCTGGTAAGCAATCATTTCACTGATGACACGATCTATCTCTTGTGCCGCAGTCAAAGGATTACTCAGAACGGACTGTGCGACGGTAATATCGGCAAATACTTCGAGCTGAGTGTTAAAAGTTTTGATTTTGTGATGAAGAAGCGGATCGTTTTTTCTCTCTGCAATACCAGGTGATCCGCTCAAAATTAGCAGAGGAACATTTTCAGCCCATGCCCCGGCAGTCGCATTCGCGACTTTTAGTCCACCAACAGAATAAGTCACCGCACACACACCAAAATGACGAAGGCGGGCATATGCATCCGCAGCAAATGCGGCACCTTGTTCGTCAGCAGTAACCAAAATGGGGAAATTAAGTTGATGGAGCCTGTCGAATAATTTGAGAGCAAAGTCACCAACAATTCCAAATCCCTCGTCGACTCCGAGTTCTTTAAATCGACGGACTAAATGATGGGCAATTGTTGTGGTCTTGGAAGTATTCAAAGACTGCTCCGTATTGAAGATAAGATTAATCTTGAATTTTTTTCAAGGTGCTCATTAACGCTTCACCTGGACGAGAATCCTTGAGTAAATTTCCGTCTCGAATCACAAACTGACCATTTACCATGACATATTCCATCCCCTGAGATGGTTGACGAGGGTTTTCATAATTGGCGCGAGGTTCTATTTTGCTCAGATCGAACACAATGATGTCGGCATCCATTCCTGGTTGGATTCTTCCCTTGAATTTCGCTTGGCTTGAGGCTGTTGCAACGAGATTAGCGGGTAATAAACTGGCCCGTCTGAATACGTCGATCAGGCTCATTGATTGTTGCTCTCTGACATAGCGAGCAAGCACCGTTGTGAAGGTCGCAGCCGTTCTTGGATGAGAATACGCTGCGTCCGGCAGAGGCCATTGCTCCTCTTTTACTTCCCGGCCATTGATCGCAAATGGCATGGCATCAGAGGCGATCATTGTGTCTTGAAACAAAATCGCAGAATCGATGTATTTCATTTCTTCTGGATTTTTTTCGTCCAGATAATGCACCACAATATGTCCGCCGGGATCTTTTGCGCGAATCTCATTTAGACGTTCATTGTTTGCGACACGCTCTTTTGTTTTCAGATAATAGATATTGGATGATTTGATTCCGACTTGAGGTAGATTAGAGGGATGTAAAAATGGCGCACCAATCACAGTGGATCCAGCTCCGAATGGATACGCTTCGGTCGTGACAAGTAGTTTTTTTCCTTGCGCTTTTTCAATCAGTGGAATGACATCGACAATCTTTTTCAATGAGGTGCTGTTGATATGACAGATGTGCATTCTCGCGCCAGTGCCCGCAGCAACGCCAAGCAACTCCACGAAACCTTCAACCGCACCGCTTGGTTCAAAAGTATTTTTGGCACGCAAATGCGTGTAAGTTGGTACATCATATTTTGCAGCAAGCGTCGCTAATGCAACATATTCTTCTCGGTTCGTTTCCGGTGCATATCCCGTAACTACGCCTATGCCAATCCCTCCATCGAGTATTTCTTGCTCGATGAGTTGGACGACTTGTGCTGATTTTTCTGGTGGTAATAGTTTTGACCATTTAGGCCAGCCAAAATATTTTGTGGCTGTTTCAAGCGTTCCGTCTAATTCTTTGATTCCGTCTGCGACTGCCAGTCTTGCGCCAGCCCAAGAGGCGCTAAATCCGTAATTCAGCGGGAGACGGAGTTTTTCGGCATTTGCATAGGCTTTCTTGATTGGAAATCCGCCAGCCTCTAACTCAAGCGCAGTGGTCACACCATCGAAAGCCTGCATCCAGAACGTTGGAACATTGACGCCATGAACATGCAAATCAATAAATCCTGGTCCAAGTACTTTCCCTTTGGCATCAATTTCAACTTTGCCCTTGAGTGGTTCAGTCGATACGGCCGCAATTTTTTTTCCGTTGATCCCCACATCGCGAATCGCGTCTAATTTTGTTTCTGGATCAATGACCCGACTTTGCTTGAAGACAACGTCGAACACAG
Organism: Zwartia vadi; assembly: GCF_030410375.1. GTDB lineage: Bacteria > Pseudomonadota > Gammaproteobacteria > Burkholderiales > Burkholderiaceae_B > Zwartia > Zwartia vadi. Next base: position 9,981 of record NZ_JAUHHE010000003.1, on the reverse strand, counting down.
TCTGTTGCGCTTGGGCCAGTTGACTGCTTAGGCAAATTAATAATCCAGCCATCGCTACAAAAACCGAAGAAATTCTTAACTTGTTTTCGATTTTTTCCATATGCTCACCGTAATATAGAAAATGTGATCAGAAACGCATCAAACGCGGGTGGGTCATTATGAATCAAGCATGTAAAGATGAGGCTTCTGACGATATGAATGTCGGAATTGGTCAGATTCAGACGGGGCAATAATCGATAGAATAAATGTGGAAAGTAGGTCAATCTGGATCTGTGCACAAATAATGAATGGGTAATGTCATGAAGAACAGCTTAAGCTCAAGAATATTGAGGTCGGTACTGACTGCGATGAGCCTTTCTTTATTTAGTAGTTGGACGCTCGCCCATCCTGGGGACAATAATCTACCAGAATGGGCAAAGTCTGTCGCGCCCTGGCCGGCTGTCAGTGAAACAGTCAAACAAAGCATACAAAGCATTCTTGCTGATCCAAAAATCAAGCAAACAATGGATGCATTAAAGAATGACGAGGATTTGACCCTAAAACAAAATATCACGTTGAGTGAAATTCCGGCTCCTCCCTTTCATGAAGAGAAAAAAGCAAAGGCTTTTCTCGAGATGATGAAGGCGGCGGGACTCACCGATGCTTACATCGACAAAGAAGGTAATGCGATCGGTATTCGTAAAGGTACTGGAAATGGTCCTCTTGTTGTCTTGGACGCGCACCTTGACACAGTCTTTCCCCTTGGCACAGATTTAAAGGTGGTTAAGAAAAACGGGAAGTATTACGGCCCTGGTATCACAGATGATTCGCGTGGTCTCGCTGTCTTGTTATCATGGATTCGAGCTTTAAATGGCAGTGACATCAAAACAGTCGGTGATTTGATGTTTGTGGGCAGTGTCGGTGAAGAGGGCAATGGTGACTTACGGGGTGTAAAAGCTTTGTTCAAAGAGCACAGTAATGTCGATGCTTTCATCGGCCTTGAGTCCATACCCATGGGGGCGATCGTGTTGATGAATACTGGATCTGTTCGATACGAGGTTAATTTTTCTGCCCCCGGAGGCCACAGCTTCGGAGCCTTTGGCGAAGTACCAAGCGCAATTCATGCAATGGGACGAGCGATTTCAAAAATATCTGATTTAAAAGTTCCACAAGTTCCGCGAACGACTTTTAACGTCGGTATCGTTAAAGGAGGAACTTCCGTTAATACAATATCGCCTGATGCAAGTATGGAAATCGACATGCGCAGTGATGGCGGTAAGGAGCTCGAGGATCTTCATAAGAAAGTTTTAGACTTAATTCGACAAGCCGTTGATGAGGAAAATAAGTCGATCGGGAAAAACTTAGTTAAAGTGACATTCAAGAAAATCGGTGAGCGACCCGGTGGAATGACGCCTTACCAGTCCCCGATCATTCAGGCCTCGCTTCAGTCGCTTCGTGCGCTCGGACAAAAAGAGTTGTTGCTTGCGGGATCAAGCACGAATGCAGGCGTTCCTATTTCATTAGGGATCCCGACCGTCATTCTTCCTCCAGGCGGAGTTTTTGAAGGTTTTCACTCTCTCGACGAAGCGATGGATCCAACAGATGGCTATAAGGGGTCACAGGTAGCGTTACTGACAGCATTGTCAGTGGCGGGTGTACAAGGTGTCAGTCAACCGCTCGTCAACAAAAAACGGTAATCTGCATGGTGAGATTAGCTTTTCGTGTCTGCATTCGGATCAAAGAGTAGATGGCAAGTCTGATTGTCGCAGCAACATTTTTTGTAACCACTTTCAGTGTCTCGATTTTTTGCATGTACTGTATCGCTAAATTGAGGCGTAAACCTCTAGGAGGGGATACTGTCAGATCCATGACCATGACTGTTGGGATCGTTGCGACACTCACTGCTGTCGTGTTGGGTTTATTGATAAATTCCACCAAAGAGTCATTTGATCATACCGAGCGAGCAATCAAGCACTCTGCAATACAGATCTTAACTTTGCATCGTCTTCTTAAAAAATATGAGACTGAGCAGGCACGGGTAATAGACTTATCTTTGCTAAGCATCGTGAAGGACAGCCTTTCATCAAATGGATACAAAAATCAAACTGAGGAGCAAATCAGTCAGTCGATTATTTTTTCCAAATTAGAAGACTTAGTCGATCAAATCCGATCGCTGCAGCCAACAGATGCATATCATCGCGTCCTGTTTGAACAAATGATTCGACTAACAGATGATTTGCTTCAATCGAGATGGTTTGCGGTGACGAGTATAGGAAGCTCTATTCCTGATTTTTTTCTGATTGTTTTATGGTTTTGGTTAGTCATTACGTTTGGCTGTTTTGGACTTATGTCGCCGCTCAATAAGCATACGGTAATAATCAAAGCACTCTGTTCATTGTCTGTCTCTTCAGCAATATTCTTAATGCTTGAATTGGATGGCGCCTTTGATGGTTTGATCTATGCCTCTCTTGAGCCGCTTCATGTGACATACAGGCTTTTACAAGAATAATTTTCCTGAGGAAAAGCCATGCCCCCTAAAGTTTTGATTGTTGAGGATGAAGTTGAATTTCGTGATGGCTTGGTTGAGCTCTTAACACTTGAAAATTTTGATGCTAACGGGGTAGGAAGTATTCAAGAGTATCTTGATTGGATTCAGTCTAATCAATACGATATTTTAATTTTGGATAGAAACCTTCCTGATGGCGACGGATTGGATATCCTGAGAAAATACCCCAAACAATCAGGCACAGACTCAATTGTCTTGAGTTGTGAGGGTCAGCCTCATGATCGAATCCTGGGCATGAATGTTGACGCAGATTATTATCTAGTCAAACCCTTTCCCAGTGACGAGTTGCTCGCAATTTTGCATCGAATAGAGAGAAGACAAAGCGCTGCGCTATCTACCGATTCTGAAACCTGGCGCTTGAACGCAGTCAGATGGGAACTGAAGACCCCAAATAATCTCGAGATAGAACTGACAAGAAGCGAATTTGCACTGTTGAATTGTTTCGTTCAAAAATCTGGTCAAGTCATCGCGCGGGACGATATCATCAAAGGTCTCGGTTTTAATCCACTGGTGTACGATAATCGTCGTCTCGAAGTCATGTTGCGTAGATTGAGAAAAAAAATTGAGGACGCCGGTGTGGTGAAATTTCCACTTCAAACTGTTTACGGTGTCGGTCTGGCATTCAATGGAATCATGAAGGCCTCTGACTGAGCGCAAGTCAGTAGACTTCGTTTAGTCTGTCAAGTGGATGGTGTGAGAGTTGTTTCTGGAAACCATGCAATGAATTCAGCGCCTTGCCCAAGAGCGCTATTCACCTCGATTTCTCCACCATAAAATTCCATCACCTTTTTAACAAAAGACAGTCCCAAACCATACCCTTTCTTATTTTTTCCAGAATCTACTTGCACATACTCTTCGAATATTTTTTCGTGATTCGCCGGATCAATGCCTAAGCCTGAGTCTGCAATCGAAATCCCGACTCTATTTTTGTCAACAAGTAATCTGATGTTGATTTTGGATTGAGGTTCTGAGTACTTGCATGCATTATCAATGATGTTGAGTACCACCACCTCAAGCATTTTTTCGTCCAACATCAGGGTCGGCGATTGTATCGGGGAGTGGTAGATAAAAATATGATTAGGATGATAGCCCCTACATTTATCGATAGTTCCCTTTAGCCAAGAGTCAATTTCGATGATCTGGGGTCTGTCTGTGTCGATATGACTCTCAAGTCGGTCGCCTTGGAGCCATCTGTCAAATAACAATGCGAGTCTATGTGTTGCTGAACTAATGATAGATAGACGTTTTTTTTGATTATCGTTTTCTGTTTGACGACTCAGTAAAGCTGTCTGATTTTCGATAATCCCCAAGGGACTTCTAAATTCGTGCGAGATCAGCGAACCAAAGCGTATGTATTGTTCCCGTAGTTTTTTCTCATTTTCAAGCATCGTTCTCAGATCGTTTGTACGATTAAAAACTTGCTTTTCTAACCTTTCTTCAGAGGCGCGTAAAGTTTGTACAAGTGTTTCTTTTGAAATGAGGGCTTCCTGTTGTGCTTTTTCTCTAAGGAGGCGTTCGTGCTGGATGCGGCTGGCTAGAGCGAAGGATAATAACAACATTTCGATTGATGAAGAGATTTGTAAAGCATAGGAGGTGAACCAGTTCGTGGGAATGAGATCAAGTTGACGCAAACTAGCCAAGACACCACCTACGCACAACGTCCCCCAAGAAATTAGAAAAAACTTTGCGCTGTATTGTCCATGACGATAAGCGCGAAATCCCCCGAGTAAAACCATGACGATGACCGGTAAAACAATCAGAGGAAAAATTTGAAAAAGGAAATTTTTTGATATGCCAAAGCTGTCAGCCAAGACGATGAGTACGGCATATGACAGAAGAATACAAATCAGAATATTAAAAATGACGTTAATCAGTGGTTGTTCATTTTTTGTATTCAAAAATTTTGTTGAAAAAACGAGCGCCATCGTCGTACCCAGGGTCAGCAACACAACTTGTGAAATTTGATCCCAGAGTGGGGAATTGGGCCATAAAAAAAGACGTCCAAAACCATTACCAGCAAAAATTCCGAGTCCAAACAGAATCGCGAAAGCTGAATAATAAAGATGAGATCGATCTCTCAAGTAGAGAAAGATCAGAAAATTAAAGGCCGCGAGTATCCCCAGGCCACCATAATAAAATGCCTGAATCAATGTGTCTGTCTGGATATGTCTGTCAAAGGCCGACTGCTCCCATAGATTCAGAGGGACAGAAATATTTTGCTTTGAATCGATACGCAGATAGTAGTGACTCGTTTGTGCACCTAGCTCGATTGGAAAGGCGTAGTACCGATAAAATATTCTTCTTGTATCGACTGACATAAGATTGCCAGTTCGCAAGACTTCGCCTTGAGGCGAGTAAAAATCGATATGATCCAGTCCAAAATAAGGTATTTCCAAAATCCAGTTCGTCAGATTGGGATCAGGGCTTGAAAGTGAAAGTTTGATCCAATACGCGGCAGAGCTAAAACCAAAATTGAGCTCATTTCCCCAATTCACCGCAGGTTTAAATTTTTCTTGATTTGCTGGTGACTGGATGTCTTGAAAACTGAGCGAACCTGATGGGTCGATCATTACGCTTATGTTTGAGTTGAGAATCGGTGGCGCAGAGTATTGTGTGATGCTTGGAGTCGTTGCGTGAGTGTGCATGCCTAAAAAAAACAATAGGCAAAATAAGACGCATAAGAATGGCTTTTTAGTCATCACGGTGGAGTATTGAATTCCGACGAATTCTGACAAATCAAAATTTGTGGCTCATCAAACCTTGGGGCGGATTTACAGTTTTGACTGAGAGTTTGATCTTTACTCAACAACTGCACCCTAATTTTATGAGTCAATCAGATACTAACATTACCGTCCCTCCCGACGAAGCTTTGAATCGCCTGATCGCCGGCAACAAACGCTACATCGCTGGTTTTGATTCACCGGATTCATTTAAATATCAAGACCCCGGGATAAAAAACCATCAGTATCCTTATGCTTGTATTTTGGGATGCGCAGACTCCAGAGTGAGCCCCGAACACACCTTCGACGAGAGTCATGGCAATCTGTTCGTGACGCGGGTAGCTGGAAATTTTGTCACGCCTGAAATTCTCGGTAGCCTTGAGTATGGAACAGAGGTGCTTGGAGCTTCAGTGATCTTGGTTTTAGGTCACTCTGGCTGTGGTGCGGTCAACGCAGCAATAAAAGCGGTTTCATCCAACGCAGTTTTTGATGGTCATATTGCGCAATTAATTGACTCGCTTGTGCCAACCGTTGAGCAAGTCAGACACGATGATGATGAGCATTGGCAAAATGAAGCTGTCATTAATAATGTGAAAAAAAACGTTTCGATTTTGAAGTCCGCTGAACCCATACTTAAAAAACGAGTAGAGAGCGGTCTATTGAAAGTTGTAGGTGGTGTCTATCATTTGCACAGCGGCAAAGTTTCTATTATTGAATCATGATGAATTGTGATGGATATGACTCGAGAAGAGTGAATGAAATCCAATCGGTTTAATAGCAACCTCGTTACGAGCATAGCCTACTATTTTAGGTTCGGTTACAGAAACGAATATCGAACCTGGCGCTGGGTCATGAATTACTATCTCACAGCATTTTGTGCGCTGGTGATCTTGTCCGTTATTTTGTTTTACTACTTTCAAATACTACCGCCTGGCAATACAACCATTGCATCCGGGCAAAAGGGCTCAACGACTGAAAAAATGTCGGAGTCCTTTCAACAAACATTTTCCAAGTATGGACTTAAACTCACCGTCCTTCCTGGTGAAGGCAGACAAGAGGGATTTGTAAAACTGGAAGATACGAATTCACCGGTGAATGCGAGTTTCTATATGGCGGGTCATATCGAGGCATCAAATCATCCGGATATTATGTCGCTTGGAAGCGTTAGTCGGGCACCACTATGGCTTTTCTACCGCGGACAAGTTTTAAAAAGCGATGATCCGATGGAGGCTTTTAAAAATAAAAAAATTGCGATCGGATTGCCTGGCACTGCTACAAACAGCATGTTCAGGCGCCTATTTAGCAGTGTGCATTTCAACATTGATGAACAGTTTGATCTGAAAGAACTTTCTTATGGTGATGCGGAACGTGAACTGTTGGAGGGTAAGATTGATGCCATGTTCATTACTTATGCATACAACACTGAAGTCGTACAAAATTTGATTAAAAGTCCTGAAATTCACGTGTTTGATTTTAAGCTCGCTGATGCTTACATAAAAAAATATCCAAATTTAGAAAAAGTTGTCATCCCACGTGGATCGTTTGATATCGTGAGTGTGCTACCTCGTCACGATGTGACGATTCTGAGCACTTCAGTCACCTTGCTTACTGAAAAAAATCTACATCCAGCCATTCAATGGGCATTTTTATTAGCAGCCAGGCAATACAATCGTCAAGAGCAACTGTTTTTTTCGAAACCAGGAGAGTTTCCTAAAGATCTCGACTATGATTCTCTACCCTTAAGCCCTGTTGCAGAGAGATACTACGCCACAGGCGTCCCGCAGATTTTCTCAACTTTTCCCTTATGGCTCGCCACGTTAATTGATGAAATGTGGCTAAAGACTCTTGCATTTTTTGTATTGATTTATCCGGTTTTGATCAAGATTTTGAGTTTGAGATCCTATGCTTCATCCAAAATTAAAAATGATAGTTTTGCCTATCTTAGGTTTCTCAAAACAGAAGGTTTGAAATGCACAAAAGTTGATCCGTTGCAGTCAATATTGCTTCAGGTTGCCGGTATTAACAATCGGATATCGACAATGTGGTGCAGCGCAGAGGATGCTAAAGACTACATAGAGCTTTCTTATCTTGCCCAAGAAGTAAATCAAAGTTTGGAAAGTCATTTAAACGAATTACAGAAGGTTCAAATGCAAGAGAAATACCATGATTAAAAATATTGATAGATTTTTTAATAATTGTCGACGGTATTACAAACGTTATGCATTAAGGGAAGCCAATGCATGGCTGTGGCTCGTGCGCTACTTCGCAGTTTTATTACCCTTCATTGTGATCGCTGTAGTCTCGATCGTGATATATGTGAATCCTTTCGCACCCAAAAATGCTTATCTTGCAATTGGTCAAGCTGGATCCTCTTATGGTTTGATTGGAGAAAAATTTCAGTCAATTTTTAAAAAATATGGGATTGATTTACAGCTCATTCGTACAGACGGACTCGCGCAAGGCCTTCGAAATCTTGAAGACCCCAAGTCAGTCGTCAATGCAAGCTTCATCACCGCTGGAGCTTCTCTTGAAAGTGACTATCCTGGTCTGGTTTCTTTAGGTAGTGTGCAGTTTGCGCCGATATGGATATTCTATAAAGGTGAAAAATTAGATATCGATGATCCGTTCGATTACTTTGCGAAAAGAAAAATTGGAATCGGCTTGCCTGATACCAACTCAAATAAAATGTTCAGGCGTGCATTGCTTGCAAATCAGCAAGATGCAGTCAACTCACAGGGCTTGATAGAGCTTCCACACCTTGTGTCTGCTGAAAAACTCAAGGCTGGCGAGCTGGATGCTGTATTTATTATTGATAGTTTTAATGCACCAGTCGTGCAATCTTTGTTGCAGGATCCAAAAATTCATGTGCTAAGCATGAATCTGGCAGATGCGTACGTGAAAAAATATCCATTTTTACATAAGCTTGTCATTCCGCGGGGATCCTTAAACCTTGAAAAAATACTACCGCGTGAAGACATTGTCGTGCTTGGTTCCACAACGAATCTGTTGGTCGAGTCGACGACTCATCCCGCCGTTCAGTGGGCATTCATGCTTGCGGCAAGTGAGTATGGCAAGTTTACCGAGGACTTTTTTTCAAAACCCGGAGATTTCCCTAAATTTCAAGAGACGGGATTCCCATTGAGCCCTGTCGCCAAGAGGTTCTATACACAAGGGCAGCCCGTAGTCTTTGATTACCTCCCTTTGTGGCTGGGCAGTATTGTTGAAAGCGCATGGGTCGTATTCCTCGCTTTTTTCGCTCTGATTTATCCAATCATGAAGTGGATAATGGGTATTCGGGCATACCCCTCAAAAAAATATATGTATAAGAATTTCATCAATATGCGGGATCTTGATGAAGATATCGAGAAAGCTCAATCGAAAGACGACGTCATGGCGCTGTTTGACCGACTCAACTATTTAATTCAGCTGAATGAAAGTAGTTGGTTGAGTGAAACAGAAGTTCGTTTTTATTTTGTTAAGAAAAACTTATTGCAGGGTATGCAAAAGAAATTAAACGAGAAGTTAAAGTCATGTGAATCATAATTTTTTCATTGACTCAATAGCCTGAATGATTGGTGCTGCGGATACTTTAGTTTGACCGGTGTAGGGGTGGTCAATAATCATGACTGCTGAAAAAATGAGACTGAGCATCGTAACTTGTATGCTAAGTGCAACAAACCTCATTGGTGTCGCATGACTCAATCGCAATGCACAAATGATGGCTACACCGAATAGGTAAAGATAGCTGATTGTCCAAAATAGGGTGGGTAAGCCTCCGGAGGCATTGAGTAATCTTATTTCTCTTGAAAGGATGACAAGGTCTGTTTTGCGAACGATCTCTGTATACAAAGCAATTTGCTTCTCTGTCTGTGGCTTGAACTGCAATAAGTTTTTACTTAATTGTTGCATCAAATTCTCTGTCGAGGCATTCCCGCCATTACGTAATTTTGGCCACTCATCATTGACAATGGAAGTTGAATATTGAATTAAGTCCTTTCGCATAGCCAGTGCTTGAGGGCTGCCATCCAGCATTAGCATGCGATCGAGACTTTCAATATTTGTGCCTTCATTCATGACATTTGTTTCATAGGTATCGGCGGAACCCATTACTAAAACAAGCGTAAAACCCATGATGACATAGGCGGCGCTCAAGGTATTTTGAGTAGCAGTGTCGACAACGTCTGTATCGTTATCGTAGAGACTTTCAGTGGTGATGAATTTTCTGAAAAGTAATGAAAGTGCGGCCATCACAGAAAGTGTGACGAGTGGATATATCCACAGCACGACCCATTCAGGCATGATTTCAAACATTTTTAAATGAAAGTCATACATATTGTGATTCCTGAAAGAGGCAGTACAAGGAATAGTTAAGAATTATTGGAGAATTTAAATGATTCAAAGTGAAATGGCAAAAATAGTCAGGGCTGCATACTTCGCAGGTGAGAAACACAAGGACCAACGAAGAAGTGACAAGGAAGAAACACCCTATATCAATCATCCTCTTGAGTTGGCATCAATTTTGGTGGATGAAGGTCATATCGAAGATGTGGACGTAATCTGTGCGGCATTGTTACACGATACGATCGAAGTGACCTGTCCGGGAATTTCCTACCAGTGGTAACTAGAAATTCTGGCCTGGGTTGTTAATTCATTAGTCAGTGTTCCCACGAATTCTCGAGGGGTCAGGTAGTTCAAACTGGAATGGGGTCGGATTTC
>NZ_JAUHHE010000039.1 GCF_030410375.1 Zwartia vadi | reverse complement strand
TGAACTGACCCCATAAAGTTGGACAGTTTAAAAGCGGATTAGGGCCTCAAGGGTTGAGTTCTGTATTGCACAGGACTCAGCCCTTTGAGTTTTGTCTTGATCCGGTCGTTGTTGTAATAGTGAATATACTCTTTCAAGCCTTTCTCAAGCTCTTGCACACTCTCGAATTTATTCAAGTAGAAGTACTCTGATTTGAGAGTTCCAAAGAAGCTCTCCATCGCCGCATTATCCAAGCAATTGCCTCTTCGTGACATGCTCTGAGTCAAGCCTCTGTTTGCAAGCTGACGTTGGTATGAAGTCATCTGGTACTGCCACCCCTGATCTGAATGAAGCATTGGCGCTTCCCCGCGTACAAGTTTGCTCAATGCTTTCTTAAGCATCCCACTGACCAACGGCATCCTCGGATTCTCTTGTGTCTCATAGGCAATGATTTCCCCATTGAACAAGTCTAGCACTGGCGATAGATATAGCTTGTCACCCCGAACATTAAACTCCGTGACGTCCGTGACCCACTTGCTGTTTGGCCTGTCAGCGCGGAACTGTCGATCCAAGATATTTGGCACATTCGCATTGAACTGACCTCTATAGGAGCGGTACTTCTTTGGGCGCACCAATGACTTGAGCCCTTGCCTCTGCATCAACCGCTGAACTGCCTTGTGATTGACCTTGCAGCCACTGCGGCACAACTCAGCCGTAATCCGCCTATAGCCATAACGCCCTTTGTGGCAGTTGTAAATATCACGTATGCGAACCTTCAAATCCGCATCTTTATCGACACCTTGTTGCGCCTTCGCTTGATAGTAGAACGTACTGCGCGAGAGCTCAGCTATTTGGAGCAAAGTGGATAAGGGGTGCTGCTGCCTTAGTTCGATCAGGACTTTTGCTTTGTCTGCGCTGCCTGTTGCTTGGCTCGAACTAAGGCATCCAACTTTTTTAGATAAGCCACCTCTGCTCGCAAGTACTCGTTTTCTCGTTGGAGCTCTTCTAAGGTTTTGGCCTCTGCAGGCTGCGCGCTTGCTGGCTTTATGGGTTTGGGAGGATTCATCTGTTTAAGGCGCCCTCGCGGCTTTGGGATTAATGCTGCAATACCGCCCTCATGGTACTTGCGCTGCCAACTGGAGACAACACCGGCTCCGCCTCGCAGATTAAATAAATGAATTGTCTGGGTAAACGACAGTTCCTCACGCCACATATGCTTAAGAACGCGCAGCTTAAATTCAGCGCTGTAGTGACTGAATTTCTTGGTCAACCCGTCATCACCATTCTGGCGATAAGAACCCACCCAATGCCGTATCTGTCCGTAACTAACACCGTACTTGGAAGCAAGCCTTTTGTAGCCTCCGCCACCTGCTAAGTAATCATGAACTACTGATCTTTTAAATTCCTTTTCGTACTTCGCCATGAAAAACACCCCAAGAGTTGGATGGGTGTCCAACT
>NZ_JAUHHE010000038.1 GCF_030410375.1 Zwartia vadi | reverse complement strand
TAGGAACTTTGAGAATTACCGGCTCAGGGTCTTGGCCCACTGCGGTTGGAACGGCGTATTTAGCCGTGTTTAATGAGTACTGATATTTAATGAATACTGCTCATCCCCCGATAATGGAGTAGAGCCGCCTTCTGTAGTACAGTTTTGGATATTAAAAAGTGTACTACACAAAAAATTCAAATTTTTTGTAAGCTGTTGAATTTGAATGGAATTTTGGTGGGCGGTACAAGGTTCGAACTTGTGACCCCTGCCGTGTGAAGGCAGTGCTCTACCACTGAGCTAACCGCCCAATCGATAACAAACGCGATCGGTTTGCTTGATTGGAGTGAACGCGAAGTTCAACTTTGTGATTATACACAGACTAGAAGCACTACTCTCATCTCATTGATTTTGTGAAGAAATCAGTTTGAAAACATAAAAAAATTCGCCATATACCAGACACCTTCTTACTGAAGAACTTCGCAGCTACACGATCAACTCCATAAGCCAGCCTTGAGTCGTAAAGCGATATTTTTCGTTAAATTTCTGTACTACTAGTAGTACACGGAGTGTTTTAGGAGAGATTGACAACTCTTTGGTAAAAGCTGGTCCATCAAATAACAAATAATTGATCGCAGCGTCTCGTTACTGGACGGTGGTGGGAGTGTCCTTATGGAAGGAGAGCTTAACCCTTATTGAAAAATTGCTACAATTAACGCGTCACTAGGGAGTAGCCTCTTTACTTTTCAGTAAAGGCTTACATCAACATACTTGAGCTTTGGCTTATGGTGTAAGCGGTTCTTACAGCTTGGCAAGACTTTTGACTACAAACACTTACAGAGGCTGTGGGTGAGTTGTAGTCATTCGTTTTGTTACACAGCCTTAAGGACTTTTAAATGGATTCCCTTCTAATCTCTACTGGTGTTGTCGCGCTCGCGGAAATGGGCGACAAAACACAACTACTGGCATTTATTCTTGCCGCGCGATTCAAAAAGCCAATCCCAATCATCTTAGGTATTCTTGCGGCAACCATTATTAATCATGGTTTGGCTGGCGCTCTGGGTGCGTGGATTACTTCTATGATCAGTGCTGAAATGTTGCGTTGGATTTTGGGCGCTTCATTTATAGGTATGGCTATTTGGACGTTGATACCTGACAAGATCGAAGAAGAGGAAACACAAATCGCTAAACACCTTGGAGTATTTGGCGCAACCTTTATTACCTTCTTCTTAGCTGAGATGGGCGACAAGACTCAATTAGCAACTATCGCATTAGCAGCTCACTATGCGGCACCAGTTGCTGTCGTAGTTGGAACGACATTAGGGATGTTAATTGCTGATGTTCCAGCTGTGTTTGTTGGAAATAAATTTGCCGCAAAGATTCCAATGAAACTGGTTCACTCTATCGCAGCAGGTATCTTTGCCTTGATGGGTGTTTTAACCCTTTTGGGAATAGATAAACTGCTCTAATCTAGAATTACTGTCGGTATTGCTGTGTTTGTTTAACTGTCGTTTAAAACGACAGTTTGACAAGACTATCAGGCTTAAGTAGTTGTATTGTTTGGTTGTATTGTTTGGTTTTATCCTGGTGGTTTCAAGTGCGAAGTGCAACAAGTCGGCGGTAATACTCGTCGCCATTAAATGTATCAGGTAAAAACAGTTCTGCAGGGCATTTAAAGCCGAGGCTTTTTCGAGGTCTAGTATTCAGTGCCCA
>NZ_JAUHHE010000037.1 GCF_030410375.1 Zwartia vadi | reverse complement strand
GTGACGGTGGAGTGATTGAGCAAGGACCTCTCTCGCAGAGGTCCTGTGAAAGCCCCCAGAACATCTCCTGTGTTCGTATCGGACCGCTCACTCTCGACATTCGTCCGCTGAGTGCATACCAAGAGTCATTAATTACCACCATCCTTCGGCTGAGATCCGAGGGATGGCTGGATCATCACATCGCAAAACACTTCAATGATTCGGGATACCTGACACCAAGAGGATGCAGTTGGGTACCTCAGAGTGTGTTTTCGATTCGCAGGAAGTATCAGCGGAGGTTAGAGAGACTTGGTGGGGAGGAAGGATAACGTTCGGTGTTTTTGTGGGTTTTTATATTGAGAGGAGACGTTAGCCTTGAGTTGTTTTGGGGGGTTGAGTACGATGGGTTTGAGATAATGGAAAATTACAAGTATTAGATGAATGATGCTTAATTAAAGATGTCGATGTAACAAAATATCATAATGTTTACTGTCAGAGGATGTTCTGAGTATCTCCGTGAAACCTTCATTTATCAAAGATCTCACTACATCCTTATCAGCGTGACGGTTCTCATCAATCTCAATGTAGAAATGTGTAATGCTATTCCAGAACTTAGTTAACTTAAGTTGAGCCACAACGATTGGCTCATAACCCTCAGTATCAATTTTAATTACGATTTGCTCATTATTTTTGATATCAATGAGATCGTTAAGATCCAATCCTGTCATGCAATGAATGACCTCACTATTGCGTGCATTTTTTCCATCCAATAATGAAGCTCCCCCAGAGTGATTAGGTTGTAGTCCGATAACTAAATTTTGATCGGTTTCGCTTATAGCTTTGTTTATCCCAGACACTTTAAAAGAAAAATTGTTAAGGAATATATTTTTTTCCAACAATTCATAAGTTTTTTCAACGGGTTCAAAAGCCCAAATGTGTCTGCACTGTGAGTTGCGAGCAGCGATCAGGGAAAAAAGACCTTGATTTGCTCCTATATCCAAAAATATGAATGGTGTATTTTTATTCTGCAGAAAACTCGAGAATTGATACCCATATGTACCCTTAAGACAAAAGCGAAAAGTTTGATCTGTGAAGTTAGATGAAAGCTTTACTCCATAGATTGAGTACACGGAATCAGTACGTAATAGTTTGCATATCAGCCAGTAAAACTTGAAGGGGAGCTTATATATTTTTTGAAAACCGACTTTCAATATGTTCATGGATACATCACGATTTGTAATTAATAGCGGAAACAAAAAAAATAAAGAAATTTTCTTGGTTTGTTAATAAAAAAAACCAAACAGCTTCGCAAGTTCACTATTGTAGGCTGACAGCATACTGAATATTCAGTATGCCTCCTACATTAGCTTTAGGATAACAAAAATACATCAAACAGATGAAGATTGCTGCCGAATAGCCTGATCAACCTCAATTAACACATCAACAAGCTGTTCATGCTTCAAGACAAGATGTTTACAGTTCAAGTAATCATCTTTCTTGTCCCTGCCATTGATCTCTATGATGTATCCATTTGAGCATTGAGTAATCGTGTATTGCTCGTCAATCGTTGCAAAGCCCTTTGTAATACAGTTTTCGTTTTTCATACCTGATCCTAATATGTTTTGGATTGCCAATCGGATGACTGGTTCAGGTATTTAGCGACTTCAAGTACTAGCTATTTTGAAGGATCCTTCAAGTTCCAGCCATTTTGAAGCAGTCTTT
>NZ_JAUHHE010000036.1 GCF_030410375.1 Zwartia vadi | reverse complement strand
GACTGCCGACCCAGAAAGCCAGCCAGATTCAAGAGTTGTTGCCACATCGCTGGCAGCCAACAGTTACCATGCCCTAATCAATCATCAAAACAAGTGCTCTGGCAATATGTGTTCGGCAGACGCTTACCCCGGATGTCCAGCAGAGCTATTGCGCATCGCCATCGAGGCGCTGCAATGATCGGACCACCGCCCAACACACGGGTCTGGATTGCGGCCGGCGTGACCGACATGCGCAAGAGTTTCGATGGCCTGGCTGCCCTGGTGCAGATCACGCTGGATCGCGACCCGTTCAGCGGACACGTGTTCGTCTTCCGTGGTCGGCGTGGTGATCGCATCAAGCTGCTTTGGTATAGCGGTGATGGGATATGTCTGTTGACCAAGCGTCTGGATGAGGGCCGATTCGTATGGCCACAGGCAAGCTCGGGCAGCGTGCATTTGACGCCTGCGCAGCTCTCCATGCTGCTTGAAGGTATCGACTGGCGAGCCCCGAAACGCACGCAGGTGCCCACCCAGGTTTGAGTGAGATTGTGTTATTCAATCAGGGTGTTGCTCAGAGCGGTCAATGTGTTGCAAACCCGCATATTGATTGGCTTTTAAGGTAATGATGTGTAGTGATTTTTGCAGTGACTTGGTAAAATATCCCTCATGCAAACGCTCCCGTCACTGCCTAACAATGTCGAAGAACTCAAGGCCTTGTTGACGGCCCAAATTGCCATGACCGATGCGGTCATTGTCGAACGCGATGCACTGCGATTTGAAACGCAATCGCTCAAAGCATCCAAGCGAGATGACCAGGCCGAGATCGTGCGGCTGGGGTTGCTCATCGACAAGCTCAAGCGCATGCTCTTTGGTCAGAAGTCTGAGCGCCTGGAGCGCCAGATTGACCAGCTGTCCCTGGAGCTCGAGGAACTTCACATCAACCAAGGTGTGCGCCAGAGCCAGCGCGAGACACGAACCATTGCAGCGCATGAGCGCAAGGTGCCTTCCCGCCAGCCTTTGCCCGAGCATCTGCCCCGTGAAACCCAGGAAATCCTGCCCGCCGAGTCTGCCTGCCCCAGCTGTGGCAGCGACTTTGTGCGTCTGGGTGAGGATGTCAGCGAAACGCTGGAGTGGGTGCCTGCGCACTTCAAGGTGATCCGCCATGTCAGACCCAAATTCACCTGCCGCTGCTGCGACACGATTGTGCAGGCACCGGCACCGAGCCGCCCGATTCCCAGAAGCTACGCCGGCCCTGGATTGCTCAGCCACGTGATGGTGAGCAAATACCTTGATCATCTACCGATCTATCGCCAGACCCAGATCTATGCGCGCCAGAATGTGGAGCTGAGCGACAGCACCCTGGGTGATTGGGTGGGTGGCGTGCACACCTTGTTGGAGCCACTGATCAGTGCCTTGCGCGAGTATGTCTTTGTCGCCCAGAAGCTCCATGCCGATGACACCCCGATCCAAGTGCTGGCACCGGGCACGGGTAAGACCAAGACGGGACGGCTTTGGGTGTATGCCCGAGACGATCGACCTTCGGGTGGAACGAGCCCACCTGCCGTCTGGTTTCGCTACTCGCCGGATCGCAAGGGGATTCATCCCCAGACCCATCTGAAGGCCTATCAGGGCATTCTTCAGGCGGATGCCTATGCAGGTTATGTTGCGCCGAAATTTATGTTGCGGCGCTAGCCGAACGCAGAGAGGTTCGCTAGTATTCACCGGTTATTGACATGACATAAATTTTGGCGCTTTCTGATCTCCCAACCAACGTTTGGAGATC
>NZ_JAUHHE010000035.1 GCF_030410375.1 Zwartia vadi | reverse complement strand
AAAAGCCAGTCATCAACACACAACAGAGCTTGAGAATTGAACAAATTACTATGCAATCACAACCCGTTATTCGTGACACACACGCACAACGATCACCCGAAGGCCACCGCCACACATGTGCACACCAAAAACTTTTCGTTGTGCTTCTTCCAGATTGTTAAAGAACAAGGGTAAAACGTAAAACCTCATTAAGCATAAAGCCTAACTCTTAATACACAACTTGCCCCGCGCGCTTGGCACCAGGCACGCTATGCACTAAGAGTTAAACACTATCCACACACTACCCACACACTGCCCACACCGCGTCGACATACCCTTCGTTGGTGGAGGATGACGGGATCGAACCGACGACCCCCTGCTTGCAAAGCAGGTGCTCTCCCAGCTGAGCTAATCCCCCAAAACCCTTGGTGGGTCTGGTTGGACTCGAACCAACGACCCCCGCCTTATCAAGACGGTGCTCTAACCAGCTGAGCTACAGACCCGGCCGACTCGGCAATCGCATGACTACTGATTTCTCAATCACTTCTATACAAAAAAGCGATCAAACCCTTGCTGCTTCTAAACTAACAACCGATAAGTGTGAGCGCTTTGGCTTCGTGTACGCTGCTCTGAAAGGAGGTGATCCAGCCGCACCTTCCGATACGGCTACCTTGTTACGACTTCACCCCAGTCATGAACCCCACCGTGGTAATCGCCCCCCTTGCGGTTAGGCTAACTACTTCTGGTGAAACCCACTCCCATGGTGTGACGGGCGGTGTGTACAAGACCCGGGAACGTATTCACCGCGACATGCTGATCCGCGATTACTAGCGATTCCGACTTCATGTAGTCGAGTTGCAGACTACAATCCGGACTACGATCGGGTTTCTGGGATTGGCTCCCCCTCGCGGGTTGGCGACCCTCTGTCCCGACCATTGTATGACGTGTGAAGCCCTACCCATAAGGGCCATGAGGACTTGACGTCATCCCCACCTTCCTCCGGTTTGTCACCGGCAGTCTCATTAGAGTGCCCTTTCGTAGCAACTAATGACAAGGGTTGCGCTCGTTGCGGGACTTAACCCAACATCTCACGACACGAGCTGACGACAGCCATGCAGCACCTGTGTTCCGGTTCTCTTGCGAGCACTCCCAAATCTCTTCGGGATTCCAGACATGTCAAGGGTAGGTAAGGTTTTTCGCGTTGCATCGAATTAATCCACATCATCCACCGCTTGTGCGGGTCCCCGTCAATTCCTTTGAGTTTTAATCTTGCGACCGTACTCCCCAGGCGGTCAACTTCACGCGTTAGCTGCGCTACTAAGGCCCGAAGGCCCCAACAGCTAGTTGACATCGTTTAGGGCGTGGACTACCAGGGTATCTAATCCTGTTTGCTCCCCACGCTTTCGTGCATGAGCGTCAGTATTATCCCAGGGGGCTGCCTTCGCCATCGGTGTTCCTCCGCATATCTACGCATTTCACTGCTACACGCGGAATTCCACCCCCCTCTGACATACTCTAGCTCGGTAGTTAAAAGTGCAGTTCCAAGGTTGAGCCCTGGGATTTCACACCTCTCTTTCCGAACCGCCTGCGCACGCTTTACGCCCAGTAATTCCGATTAACGCTTGCACCCTACGTATTACCGCGGCTGCTGGCACGTAGTTAGCCGGTGCTTATTCTGCAGGTACCGTCATCCACACCAAGTATTAATTGATGCGATTTCTTTCCTGCCAAAAGTGCTTTACAACCCGAAGGCCTTCATCGCACACGCGGAATGGCTGGATCAGGGTTTCCCCCATTGTCCAAAATTCCCCACTGCTGCCTCCCGTAGGAGTCTGGGCCGTGTCTCAGTCCCAGTGTGGCTGGTCGTCCTCTCAAACCAGCTACGGATCGTCGCCTTGGTGAGCCTTTACCTCACCAACTAGCTAATCCGATATCGGCCGCTCCAATAGTGAGAGGTCTTGCGATCCCCCCCTTTCCCCCGTAGGGCGTATGCGGTATTAGCTACTCTTTCGAGTAGTTATCCCCCGCTACTGGGCACGTTCCGATACATTACTCACCCGTTCGCCACTCGCCGCCAGACCGAAGTCCGCGCTGCCGTTCGACTTGCATGTGTAAGGCATCCCGCTAGCGTTCAATCTGAGCCAGGATCAAACTCTTCAGTTTAATCTCTGTATAAATCGTATTTCCATGACCTGTGTAAACACAGGCCGGTTATACGTCGCTGCTCAAAGGAAGTGAGGTTATTTACATCAAGCTTTTACACTTAACATTCATTTCC
>NZ_JAUHHE010000034.1 GCF_030410375.1 Zwartia vadi | reverse complement strand
GTAAGCGTCTGGCGAACACATGTTGCCCCTGAGTCGGGGTTAAGTGAACATGTCTCCACTAAAAACAAGTGGAGAAGTGTTCACGATGGATCAGGCAGCCCCAATCCGATTGCGTACAAGACAACGCTACAGCAAGGAATTCAAGGATAGCGTCATTACCGAAGCGCTTCAGCCGCATGTTTCAATTGCTGCCGTGGCGCTCAGTCATGGATTAAATGCCAACCTGTTGCGCAGATGGATTAAAGACTCGACCCCGAGCTATGTTGGCAAAAATCAGACTCGATTGTTGAGTGTTGATGAATCGTCTTCGATACAGGCTGTGCCAGGCTTTTTACCAGTTAACGTGCCTGGAGAACGCGCTTCCAAGCTCGAGGGGCGTTACATCGAGATTGAAGTGCAAAAGGGCAGCTTAAGCCTCAGGCTTCAATGGCCAGTCGAGTTAAGCAGCGCTTGTTCTGCCTGGTTATTCAAGATTACGCAATGATCAAGATTGAGGCAGTGTGGATTGCCACCGAGCCGATGGACATGCGTGCTGGGACAGAGACCGCGCTGGCACGTGTCGTGAAGGTGTTTGGTGCCGCGCATCCCAATCACGCTTATCTGTTTGCGAACCGTCGTGCCAACCGAATGAAGGTGCTGGTGCATGATGGAATTGGAATCTGGTTGGCTGCTCGACGGTTGCACCAGGGCCACTTCATCTGGACGAACAATCAAACTGCAAGCCACTTTCGAATTACCCGACTACAGTTTGATGCCTTAGTCCTTGGCCTGTCTTGGCATCGTCTTGGAGAGGCTGGAATCATCAGGGTCTTGTAAGACCGTGATACACGCTGATGACTTGAATTTTGCTTGAACGCTGATGCGAAAATCAATTGGTGAATCCTATAGTTACATCGTAATTGCTGCCGTGACATACTGGCACCATGGTCACAGCACAAACTCTTGAACAAATGAATCCGCAGGCGCTGCGTGAGCTTGCATTGAGTTTGATTCTGCAAAATGAAGAGCACCAGAAGGTCATTGCCCAGACCCGAGTTGAAATCGATCAGCACAAGAAAGAGCTTGCCTATCGTCAGGCAAAGATTGATCAACTCACACATGAGATTGCGCTCAACAAGCGCTGGAAGTTTGGTCAGCATGCCGAGCGCTTGGACCCTACGCAGGCTAGCTTGCTCGAAGAAACGCTTGATGCCGATATCGCTGCCATGGAGGCGGAGATTGAGGAGCTCTCCACCCAGGAGCCGGTTCAGCGCGCACGACAACAACCCAAGCGGACAGCACTGCCCTCAAGCTTGCCACGGATCGAGTTCCGGCATGAGCCGGACTCCACGCTCTGCCGCTGTGGCTGCCAGCTCAAGCGTATCGGCGAGGATGTCACTGAAAAGCTGGATTACACGCCTGGTGTCGCCACGGTGGAACGCCATATCCGAGGCAAGTGGGCTTGTGGCGATTGCAAGACCCTGACCCAGGCTCCGGTACCCGCACAGATCATCGACAAAGGCATTGCCACTGCAGGTTTGTTAGCTCAGGTGCTGGTAGCCAAATACTCCGATCATCTGCCTCTGTATCGTCAGGAAAGCATCTTTGCTCGCGCCGGTGTGGAGCTGCCCCGCTCGACACTGGCGCAGTGGGTAGGTGTCTGCGGGGTTCGTCTGCAACCATTGGTCGATGCACTCAAAGATGTGGTGCTCTCTCATCGTGTATTACACGCTGACGAGACACCAGTGCAGATGCTCAAGCCCGGCAACAAGAAAACGCACCGAGCCTATATCTGGGCCTACGCCCCAGGATTACATGAAGATCTGAAGGCGGTAATTTACGACTTTGCAGAGGGTCGGTCCGGAGAACATGCTCGAACCTTTGTTGGGGACTGGCGAGGTAGCCTGATTTGCGATGACTTCAGTGGCTATAAAGCGATGATGTCCCAGGGCGTCACCGAAGTTGGCTGCATGGCTCATGCACGGCGTAAGTTCTTTGAGCTGCATGTGGCCAACAAGAGCCAGATTGCAGAGTATGCCCTGGGGTTGATCGGTCAGCTCTATGAAACTGAGCGTCAAGCCAAAGACCTCAACCCACTGGATCGGCAACGCTTACGACAAAAACAGGCTCGGCCTGTCGCCGATGCACTATTTGAGTGGATGCGGCTGCAAAGAATAAGGGTGACAGATGGTTCGGCCACAGCTAAGGCATTGGATTACACCTTGAAGCGATGGCAGGCGCTGACTCAGTACCTTGATGATGGGCAGCTTCCCATTGACAACAATTGGATCGAAAATCAAATCCGCCCGATCGCAGTCGGCAGGTCTAACTGGTTATTTGCTGGCTCATTGCGTGCCGGAAAACGTGCTGCCGCTGTCATGAGCCTCATCCAATCGGCAAAAATGAACGGCCACGATCCTTACGCCTACATCAAGGATGTCCTGACTCGACTGCCGACCCAGAAAGCCAGCCAGATTCAAGAGTTGTTGCCACATCGCTGGCAGCCAACAGTTACCATGCCCTAATCAATCATCAAAACAAGTGCTCTGGCAATATGTGTTCGGCAGACGCTTAC
>NZ_JAUHHE010000033.1 GCF_030410375.1 Zwartia vadi | reverse complement strand
GAAGAAGCATGACGTGTTTTCGTTTGAACACGGGTTGGATGTTTTGACTACCTTACATATCTTAATATGTACATAATTATTTGAACGGCACTTTAACTCTACAACAATCAGGTCTTTAACCTGTAGGGTTATAGGATCAAGCCGCACGGGCAATTAGTATCAGTTAGCTTAACGCATTACTGCGCTTCCACACCTGACCTATCAACGTCCTGGTCTTGAACGACCCTTCAGGGGGCTCTAGGCCCCGGGATACCTAATCTTCAGACGAGTTTCCCGCTTAGATGCCTTCAGCGGTTATCTCTTCCGTACATAGCTACCCGGCAATGCCATTGGCATGACAACCGGTACACCAGAGGTACGTCCACTCCGGTCCTCTCGTACTAGGAGCAGGCTCCGTCAAGTATCCAACGCCCACGGCAGATAGGGACCAAACTGTCTCACGACGTTTTAAACCCAGCTCACGTACCTCTTTAAATGGCGAACAGCCATACCCTTGGGACCGGCTACAGCCCCAGGATGAGATGAGCCGACATCGAGGTGCCAAACACCGCCGTCGATATGAACTCTTGGGCGGTATCAGCCTGTTATCCCCAGAGTACCTTTTATCCGTTGAGCGATGGCCCTTCCATACAGAACCACCGGATCACTATGTCCTGCTTTCGCACCTGTTCGACTTGTCAGTCTCACAGTCAAGCACGCTTATGCCATTGCACTATCAGCACGATTTCCGACCGTACCTAGCGTACCTTCGAACTCCTCCGTTACACTTTGGGAGGAGACCGCCCCAGTCAAACTGCCCACCATGCACTGTCCCCGACCCGGATAACGGGCCAAGGTTAGAACCGCAAACAAACCAGGGTGGTATTTCAAGGTTGACTCCACGCGATCTAGCGACCACGCTTCAACGTCTCCCACCTATCCTACACAGGCCGGTTCACAGTCCAATGCAAAGCTACAGTAAAGGTTCATGGGGTCTTTCCGTCTAGCCGCGGGTAGATTGCATCATCACAAACACTTCAACTTCGCTGAGTCTCAGGAGGAGACAGTGTGGCCATCGTTACGCCATTCGTGCAGGTCGGAACTTACCCGACAAGGAATTTCGCTACCTTAGGACCGTTATAGTTACGGCCGCCGTTTACCGGGGCTTCGATCAAGAGCTTGCACCCCATCAATTAACCTTCCGGCACCGGGCAGGCGTCACACCCTATACGTCGACTTTCGTCTTAGCAGAGTGCTGTGTTTTTAATAAACAGTCGCAGCCACCGATTCTCTGCGGCCTCATCATGCTCCGAGCGCGAGCTCTTCACACTACCGAGGCATACCTTCTCCCGAAGTTACGGTATCAATTTGCCGAGTTCCTTCTCCTGAGTTCTCTCAAGCGCCTTGGAATATTCATCCCGTCCACCTGTGTCGGTTTGCGGTACGGTCTTGTATGGCTGAAGCTTAGAGGCTTTTCTTGGAACCACTTCCAGTTACTTCGCGAACAAGTTCGCTCGTGCCACACCCTTGAATCCCGCGCCCGGATTTACCTAAGCGCCTTCTCCAATGCAGCAACAGGGACATCCAACACCCTGATAACCTTCCGCAATCCGTCCCCCCATCGCACCATACAATGGTGCTGGAATATTAACCAGCTTCCCATCAGCTACGCATCTCTGCCTCACCTTAGGGGCCGACTCACCCTGCGCCGATGAACGTTGCGCAGGAAACCTTGGACTTACGGCGAGGGGGCTTTTCACCCCCTTTATCGCTACTCATGTCAGCATTCGCACTTCCGATACCTCCAGCAGCCTTTACAAGCCACCTTCGCAGGCTTACGGAACGCTCTCCTACCGCGTGCAATAAATTGCACACCCGCAGCTTCGGTCTATCGCTTAGCCCCGTTACATCTTCCGCGCAGGACGACTCGATCAGTGAGCTATTACGCTTTCTTTAAAGGATGGCTGCTTCTAAGCCAACCTCCTGACTGTCTATGCCTTCCCACTTCGTTTCCCACTTAGCGATAGTTTGGGACCTTAGCTGGCGGTCTGGGTTGTTTCCCTCTTGAGTCCGGACGTTAGCACCCGGTGCTCTGTCTCCCTCGCTGTACTTGCCGGTATTCGGAGTTTGCCATGGTTTGGTAAGTCGCCATGACCCCCTAGCCATAACAGTGCTCTACCCCCGGCAGTAATACGAGAGGCACTACCTAAATAGTTTTCGGAGAGAACCAGCTATTTCCAGGTTTGTTTAGCCTTTCACCCCTATCCACAGCTCATCCCCTAATTTTTCAACATTAGTGGGTTCGGTCCTCCAGCACGTGTTACCGTGCCTTCAACCTGGCCATGGATAGATCACCTGGTTTCGGGTCTACACCCAGCGACTAGACGCCCTATTCGGACTCGCTTTCGCTACGCCTTCCCTATTCGGTTAAGCTTGCCACTGAATGTAAGTCGCTGACCCATTATACAAAAGGTACGCAGTCACCCCTTGCGAGGCTCCTACTGTTTGTATGCATACGGTTTCAGGATCTATTTCACTCCCCTTCCGGGGTTCTTTTCGCCTTTCCCTCACGGTACTTGTTCACTATCGGTCGATCACGAGTATTTAGCCTTGGAGGATGGTCCCCCCATCTTCAGACAGGATTACACGTGTCCCGCCCTACTTATCGTACGCTTAGTTCCACAATCAGAATTTCGTCTACAGGGCTATCACCTGCTATGGCGGGGCTTTCCATCCCCTTCAACTATTCCAACTGCTAAAACGTACAGGCTCTTCCGATTTCGCTCGCCACTACTTTCGGAATCTCGGTTGATTTCTTTTCCTCGAGCTACTGAGATGTTTCAGTTCGCCCGGTTCGCCTCCTCAGACCTATGTATTCAGTCTGGGATACCGCTTGCGCGGTGGGTTTCCCCATTCGGACATCTACGGATCAATGCTTGTTTGCCAGCTCCCCGTAGCTTTTCGCAGGCTACCACGCCCTTCTTCGCCTGTGATCGCCAAGGCATCCACCATATGCACTTAGTCGCTTGATCCTATAACCATAAAGGCTATAAGACGCTGATTTACTTGTAGCGTTTGTGCCGTTCTTCATCTTTGGCACTCCATCACGTGCTCACCACCAGC
>NZ_JAUHHE010000032.1 GCF_030410375.1 Zwartia vadi | reverse complement strand
CCGTACTTGGAAGCAAGCCTTTTGTAGCCTCCGCCACCTGCTAAGTAATCATGAACTACTGATCTTTTAAATTCCTTTTCGTACTTCGCCATGAAAAACACCCCAAGAGTTGGATGGGTGTCCAACTCTTGGGGTGCAGTTCACTAAGGCTGCTTTTTTCATGTACTTGGCTCCCCGAGCTGGGCTCGAACCAGCGACCTGCGGATTAACAGTCCGTCGCTCTACCGACTGAGCTATCAGGGAACAGACCAAAAGTATAGCACAAGAAAATATGGTTGCGCCAGTACGTTACTTCCTTGGCGGTAGACCGGTATGTTGGGTGAGCATCCGTCCTGCGCGAACCTGCTTAGCCGAACGTCCAGGGGTCGCTGACTTGCCCGCCACGCTTGGCTGTCCGGGCTTCAAAGCATGTTGAGAGACAGGTGATTTCACCCCGAATTTTACGGGTCTGGAGGGCTGGCCCGAGCGAACAGGCTGGGTAGTTTTCAACCCTCTTGGACCACTTGCTTCTGTACTGTTCTTGCGCCGAACGCTGGTATAGCTACCATCCGTTTGCGGCTGATGAAAAGGGATCAGATGCTTTTTACCGTTACCAATTAAATCCGCTCGACCCATCGCTTTCAGCGCCTCGCGTAGGAGTGGCCAGTTGTTGGGATCGTGATAGCGCAAAAAGGCCTTATGCAAGCGACGGCGTCGGTCTCCCCGCACGATATCAACCGTTTCACTCTCTCGTGTCACCCGACCCAAGGGGTTTCGGCCGGAGTGATACATGGCGGTTGCCGTTGCCATCGGACTCGGATAGAAAGTTTGCACTTGGTCTGCGCGAAAACCATGACTCTTGAGCCACAAGGCTAGATGCATCATGTCCTCATCAGCGGTACCGGGATGCGCGGCAATGAAGTATGGAACCAGAAATTGCTTTTTGCCGGCTTCTTGGCTGAACTTGTCGAACAACTGCTTAAAGCGATCGTAGCTTCCGATACCTGGCTTCATCATCTTGGACAGTGGTCCCATCTCGGTATGCTCAGGCGCGATCTTTAGATAGCCACCTACGTGATGCGTCACAAGCTCCTTGATGTACTCGGGCGATTTAACCGCCAGGTCATAACGCAAACCGGAGCCAATCAGGATTTTTTTCACGCCTTTTAACGCGCGAGCGCGTCGATACATATGGATGAGCGAGCTGTGATCCGTATTCAGATTTTGGCAAACATCGGGATAGACGCAACTTGGCTTACGACAGGCCGATTCAATCTCTGGACTCTTGCAACCGATGCGATACATATTGGCGGTTGGGCCACCCAGATCTGAAATCACACCAGTAAAGCCGGGCACCTTGTCGCGAATATCTTCGATTTCGCGGATAACAGAGTCCTCGCTGCGGCTCTGAATAATCCGACCCTCATGCTCAGTGATTGAACAAAAGGTACAGCCACCAAAACAGCCGCGCATGATGTTCACGCTAAAACGGATCATCTCCCATGCGGGAATTTTAGTGGCACCATCATGGCTTCCGTTTTCGTCTGCGTACACAGGATGGGGACTGCGGGCGTAGGGTAAATCGAACACCAAATCCATCTCAGCTGTAGTCAAAGGGATCGGAGGAGGATTGATCCAGACATCGCGCGCCGTCCTCCCCTCGCCATGAGCCTGCACAAGTGCGCGGGCATTGCCGGGGTTGGTCTCTAGATGGAGCACGCGATTAGCGTGTGCATACAGGACGGGGTCAGACTTGACCTGCTCATAGGAAGGCAGTCGGATGACACTCCGATCACGGGGTGGTACTTTGAGTTTGCCTTTGACTTGCAGGGAGGGGTTTGGCTGAAAGACAAGTGGTGACTCGCTTTTGCCACCCTTGCCAACAGGCTTTCCATTTTTAGTTGCCTGTTTGGCATTCACCTCATTAGCGACCGCACGAGCCTCGTCGTTCCGCGCGCACGTCTCGCCCTGCTCCAGAGCCTGCTCGCTGATCATTAGATAGGGATTGACGTGCGCCTCCACCCTTCCGGGCGCGTCAACGCTTGTCGAGTCAATCTCAAACCAGCCCTCTGGAGTTTCTCGGCGAACAAAAGCCGTACCCCGAACATCTGTAATCTGTTGAACAGGTTCCTTGGCGGCTAAGCGGTGCGCGATCTCAACGACGGCACGCTCAGCATTTCCATACAAAAGCAAGTCGCACTTGCTATCAACCACCACCGAGCGACGGACCTTGTCAGACCAATAGTCGTAGTGAGCGATCCTTCGCAATGACCCCTCAATCCCACCCAACACAATTGGCACGTCTTTATAGGCTTCTTTACAGCGCTGGGTATAAACAATCGCCGCGCGATCAGGACGTTTGCCCCCGACATCGCCTGGGGTATAGGCATCGTCACTACGCATCTTTCGATCAGCCGTATAGCGGTTGATCATTGAGTCCATGTTGCCCGCGGTCACGCCAAAAAATAAATTTGGCTTGCCCAGGGCTTTAAAGGGCTCAGCGCTTTGCCAGTCAGGCTGCGCAATGATGCCCACTCTGAAGCCTTGATTTTCAAGCATTCGGCCAATCACAGCCATTCCGAAACTCGGATGATCCACATAGGCGTCACCCGTGACAATAATGATGTCACAGCTATCCCAGCCAAGCTGCGTCATCTCATCGCGGCTCATCGGCAGAAAAGGGGCCACGCCAAAGCGAGAGGCCCAGAACTTTCGATAGCTGCTCAGGGGTTTTGCGTTGCGGGGGAAAAGGGAAACGTCGGCATAGGTGGTCATATCCCTACTATTATCCTAGTAATTACCCCTACAAACAAGGTTTGCCTCAAAACCCATAAGGTCTTCAGTCCGCTAAAGTCCTCAAAATCCAGCAAAATGAGGCCATTCTCGCTCTGCTATAATTTTTTTCTATGCCGATGTAGCTCAGTTGGTAGAGCAGCTCATTCGTAATGAGAAGGTCGACAGTTCGATTCCGTTCATCGGCACCAGGAGTACAAAAGAGTCGGGCTCTACTCCATTATCGGGGGATGAGCAGTATTCATTAAATATCAGTACTCATTAAACACGGCTAAATACGCCGTTCCAACCGCAGTGGGCCAAGACCCTGAGCCGGTAATTCTCAAAGTTCCTAA
>NZ_JAUHHE010000031.1 GCF_030410375.1 Zwartia vadi | reverse complement strand
GGTTATGTTGCGCCGAAATTTATGTTGCGGCGCTAGCCGAACGCAGAGAGGTTCGCTAGTATTCACCGGTTATTGACATGACATAAATTTTGGCGCTTTCTGATCTCCCAACCAACGTTTGGAGATCTGTCATGTCCAAGAAACCAATCAGCGTCACGGTCGCAGGTAGTCGTCATCTCGAAGCGCCATTCTTGCAGGAGCGGGAGCGATATCTGCGCAATTGCGCGGATTCAGGCGCAACTCCGGGGGCGCTTTCCGTAAAGCGCAATGAGCTAATCTGGATCGCAAACTTTCTTCCTGCGACTGCGCCGCAAGGTGTCGATATCGAGCAGCTAAATGAGCTTGTTCGGCATCGCGCAGCGTTGCATACCGGCGTCACAATGGGGGACCGGATGATCGTAGTCGCCAGGCCATGGTTACGATTCCTCGGCTGGTGGCGAGAGCCAGTTGTAACTCTTGCGTATCAATGTCATTTGGATGCCTATATACAATGGATGCGCAATGAACGAGGGTTCAGTCCAACCACCGTCAACCAGTGGCAAGGCAGGATAAGGCAGTTTCTCCAGTGGTGTGAGGAGACGGACCGCGATTTGAAGCGCCTGCGGCCAGGCGATATCGACGCCTACTTCATTCAGAATGCGGCACGATGGGGACGGATATCAGTAAAGACAATAACTGGGGCACTGCGGATATTTCTGCGTTATGCGGCAGCTCAAGGTCTGTGTGACTCACGCCTTGCCGCGGCCTTACGGACGCCGCGCGTGTACGCACAGGAATCATTGCCATCCGCCCCGGGATGGAACGACGTTCAACGGATTCTGGCCACAACATTGGCTGACGAGCCGGCTGATATCAGAAACCGCGCAATCCTGATGCTCCTGTCGATCTACGGACTGCGCCGTGGCGAGGTAGTGGCACTGCGGCTTGACCAGATAGACTGGGCTGGACGAACGCTTCATGTGTTTCGTTTGAAGCGCCGGCAGCCGCAGATTTATCCGTTGTTGCCAACAGTCGCCGAAGCATTGGCACGCTATATCGACACCGTGCGCCCACACAGTTCTGCCCCAGAAATTTTCCTCGGATTGAAGGCGCCACATCGCCCGCTAACGCCATCGGCCATATTCGACTTCGTCAATGACAAGTTCAAAGCATTGGGAATTCAGGCAAAGCACCGAGGCCCTCACGCATTACGCCATGCCTGTGCCGTACGGTTGGTCGCACAGGGATTGAGCTTCAAGGAAATTGGTGATCACCTCGGTCACCGAAGCTCGTCAGCCACGATGACCTACGCCAAGGTCGACATGCGCGCGTTACGCGAAGTTGGTGACTTCGATCTGGGAGATCTGTCATGAAGCTGATCGACGTGGTGACAGCATATGTCGCAATGCAACGGTCGCTGGGTCTGCGATTCACAGCAGCCGACCGACTTTTGCGGCAGTTTTCCCGTGAGATGGGGTGTATCGACATTGCCGAAGTGCAGCCCGAAGCTGTCGTGGCATTTCTGCAGGGGGCTGGAGCCCTCACCGCCACATGGCGGCTCAAATATAACGTGCTCTCCGGTCTGTATCGGTTTGCCATCAACCGGGGATATGGCAAGACATGTCCACTTCCAACAAACATTCCGAAACTGCCACCATCTCAAACACCTTATGTGTACTCAACGGAAGAGCTCCGTCGACTAATCGAGGCCACACCCGTGTTGTACAACTACCGAAGTCGACAGCAGGCATCCATGTACCGGACTTTAATTCTTCTGCTGTATGGCAGCGGCTTGCGCATCGGCGAGGCACTACGTCTGACCATGCTCGATATAGACTTGGACGACCGGGTCATCATCGTGCGCGACACGAAATTCTTCAAGACTCGTCTCGTACCGATCGGTCCACGACTGTCTGCAGAACTGACCGAGCATATCAAACGCCGTCGGACTCTGCCGATGCCGGCGGGGGAGAATTCGCGTCTCTTCACGTCATACACTGGGAAGGGATGGCCGTATTCCCAGGTCATTACGCTATTTCAGCGTCTGCGCCATGCAGCGCAAATCAAAATTCCGGTTGGAGAATTACATCCGCCGCGCTTGCATGATTTGCGCCACACGGCGGTGGTGCATCGAGTGCTTGCGTGGTATCGCACTGGCAAGGATGTGCAACAGTTGCTTCCGCAACTGGCAACCTACCTGGGCCACGTCGACCTCAAATCGACACAACGCTATTTGCGGATGACCCCTGAATTACTCGAAGAGGCCAGCCGCCGCTTCGCAAAGTATGCGCAGCGCGGAGGTGATCATGAATGATAAAAATCTGCTTGGCCCATGGATCCGTCGATTCCTTCTGGAGCACATGGTGGCTGAGCGCAATCTATCGCTCAACACGCAGGCTAGCTATCGCGATACATTGACTTTGCTATTACCATTCGTAAGCAAACACTGCGGTATCGTTATCGATCGCATGATGGTGGAAGATCTCTCGCCGGCCATGGTGCGTCAATTTCTGAATTACATCGAAGATGATCGACATTGTGGCGGTGCCACGCGAAATTTGCGCTTGAGTGCGATCCATTCGCTTGCGCGCTTCATTGGCATGCGCTCGCCTGTTCACCTGGCATGGTGTAACGAAGTGAGATCAATCTCGTTCAAAAAGACCGCCAAGACCTTGATCGGCTATCTTGAGAAGCATGAGATGGATGTGATATTGGCGCAGCCAAATCGTAAAACCAAAATGGGTGCGCGCGACTACGCATTGCTTCTGTTCTTGTACAACAGCGGGGCTCGCGCCGATGAAGCCGCGAAATTAACCATTGGCCGTCTGCAACTTGGCGACCCGGCTTCAGTGCGCATACTCGGCAAAGGAAACAAGGAACGAATGTGTCCATTGTGGCCAGAGACATCGACCGTTTTGAATCGTCTTATTGCAGGTCGCAATGCACACGATACCGTGTTCCTCGGCCGCACGAACCAACCGATGACACGATTCGGCATCCATCGTATCGTTACCCAATGTGCCGCCACTGCCTCTAAGGCAGTCCCGACAATATTGGCTAAGCGAATAAGCCCACACTCAATTCGACACACAACCGCAGTTCATCTGTTGCGTTCAGGCGTTGACATCAATACGATCCGTGCCTGGTTAGGTCACGTTTCTCTGGACACGACGAATATTTACGCCGAGGTGGACTTGGAGATGAAAGCAAAAGCATTGGCGAGCGTGGATATTTCCGGATTGCCACCACCATCACGTGAGACAAATAAGCTGCCATCGCTGATGGCGTTTCTACGGCACCTATAGATTCGCACCCGTTTATTATGTGCGGAATGAGTTAGAAATCCCCCTATGATTTCTGACTCATAACCTCGCTGCCGCAACATAAATTTCGGCGCAACATAACCTGCGAA
>NZ_JAUHHE010000030.1 GCF_030410375.1 Zwartia vadi | reverse complement strand
GAAATCCGACCCCATTCCAGTTTGAACTACCTGACCCCTCGAGAATTCGTGGGAACACTGACTAATGAATTAACAACCCAGGCCAGAATTTCTAGTTACCACTGGTAGGAAATTCCCGGACAGGTCAGTACTTGTTATGTGTTAACAGTTTCTTACTTTTTTTGACCCATTAATTCTGCTAGTAAAGATTAAAATTTTCATAAAAAAAAAGGACATGATTAATCATGTCCCACGTGCGCTACATAATTGCTAATTTTTTAGATTGGTATACCAACCCATCTGAAAGATGTCATCAAGGTGTTGTCCTTGAATACTTCCTTTATAAACAGCTCAGCTGTGGATACTTCTCCATAGGCTCTGCCATTTTTGTATTCTACATTTGTCATTTCCATGTAGTCTTGAATGCTTCCCTCAGCATACCGAAATATTGTTTCCTTTCGTTCTGAAAAGTTACGAATTTTGGCAATTGATTTCATGTAATCCGTACTCTCCATGAGATAGGCAGCAAACAGAGGCGCAACCCTATCCTCAGCAACATATTCCAGCTTTATATAAGAGCCGTGCTCATCATCTTTCCGCTGCGTTTTGACACAAATTTCTACTGGCTGTCCATTGATAACGCTTTCAACTGAAAACGAGCCATTTTCATCAAGTTCATTATTAACAAACAAATCTACTTGTTCTTTGGTACCGTAAAAAACAATGGTTTGAGCCTGAGGTTTTTGATTCACTTTTATCCCCTAAGTTGTTGAATACTGTGATGTTTTATTGCTTGTTCATCACAATATAAGTATCTCAGGATAGTGATATAAAACACATTCTCTTAAGAAATGTATCATCTTATGTGTTAATAGTTTTTCTAAAGTTCTCAACCCAAACTGGATCTCTTTTTAAGAAGATAAGCCTCGTGTAACCTCAGTAAAAGTACCCTATGGGTGGAGAAACGAAACCTTTACTGAAGTAGTCGTTTTTGAGTGTTGTTTGTTGATTTAATTGATGTGATTTATTTTTATCGATTTAAAATTCATCAATTAAATCAATGGGTTATATCTGTGCTTCAGTAAAAGTGCTCTATGGGTGGAGAGTCGAAACTTTTACTGAAGCTAATGTCCTACTGAATCTTGATCTGTTGTGATTTCCAGTTTGAATACAGGATTGAGACGAAGTCTGTTGGGGATGCAATCCCCAACTACATGAACCCTTCAAAACCGAATCGTAACGGAATCCCTGTTTTTTGTCTTCATCAACAACATATTCATCTTGAGTTTCGGAAAAGATTGTTTGACCTGATTCAACAGTCGAATGGTTGTTGTTGTTGGTGGACAGGTGTGTGGTTCAAAAGGTTTTTTCTTCCCGTTTTCAACATCCGCTCTTTTGCATGGAATACCCATTGATTCCAACAACTCTGCAAACTTTCGAGCTGTCATGCTTCTGGGTTGCTTGATACCTGCTTCCTCATGCTGCCAAGCCGAACAAAGTGCTTGTCTTAAACGATTAATATCTGGTTTGTCCTTACGAAGATACTTTGCCTTCTCAGGTGATAACGCTCGACACTCAACGTAATCAGCAAATTCATCGAAATTCTCACGATTCTTGATGCAATGTGGATCACCTTTTGTGTATTCGTTCCACATCAATCGAACTTGTTTGAATTGATCTACATTTTTCCAGGGTCTTGTTGAGAAGTAAATGTGGTCGAACTCAGTGTTTGTATCAACATAATCTGGTTGTCGCTTCCAGTCGTACTCCATACTCAATCGTTTGTTGATCTCTTTGGGAACAAGATCGGCATCATGTTCAACGATATCCCGAATCCCAGTTAAAGACTGCACTCGAATCATCGTATCGGGCTGGCGTTTGAAGAACTGTTCGATCACTTCTTTGTTTTGTTGTGCCGTTGTTTCAGACTCAGGTCTAGTAAATAATCCACCCTTCGCAAGAACAATCCCCATTGGATCGTCTAACAGTGACTCCTGCTGTCGAAGTGTTGCCTGCCCCCGAGTTCTCCAACCTAGAGGTTGTCTGATTTCATGTTTGATCTCTACCATTTGCTCATCACCCGTAAGTAACTTACGTGCTTCGCTATAGATGGTGCATATTGTTCCATTAGAGATATTTGGTATTCTTTCCTTTGGTTCATTGGTGATAAATCCATCTGTAGTACAACTAAAAACAATCGAGTTTTTATCAGTTGAATTCATGATTTCACCCAACACTGCCCGTACAAAGGACGTGATGTATGCGGCAAAGCATGGATTTGTAATCCTGCTGGGTGGCAGGGGACGAGTATCTTGATCTCGCATGTCATAGACACGTTTTTTATGTAACCCCTGAGCTGTTTTACCGTATGTTGAGTTGCTGATCTCTTTCCAGAACAATCCTTCGAGTGTTTTTGAACCCGCTATATTTCGCTTTTCAATACACTTTTTGATGAACTCACCAAAGATTGGTATTGATTGATCAGTTGGAATAATCACACCACGTCGAATCTGTATCCGACAACCCAACTCTTTGGCTACAAAAATCTCTGGTGCGGCACAATAACAAGTTCCTTCCAACGGAAAGATCAATCCATTATCTGTTCGAACTGGTAGGGTTGGGTATCGAGTTCCCTCGGGAAACTTGAAATCAACCCATGCAAAACCTAACGTGATTGGTGTGAAGTCATCTAATTTTATGGATTCTCGAATAGCTTTCCAATTAGGAAGTCCGATCAATGACATTGCGGTTGGATATGCACTCGCAAGATCGATGTCAATCCAATTATCATCTAAACCTGGACCAAACCAGTTTTGTTCGTTTCTTCCCCCGTGGTAACACTCTGTAATGAACGGGATATGATGCGACAGCTCCTCAATGTCGACTTCAACCTTCTTTTGGGTGTAATGCCCACTCTTTTTATTGAAAACAGACTTGGAAATCTTTTCTTTACCAAGAGCAGACAAATGATCGATACAAAGATCCTCAGCCCAACTTTTAAGCAATAAGTCGACACCAATTGATGTGAGTGTCACGGGAACTTTCTTCTTCCCCGTTACAGCTTCGTATTGATCAATGATTTTCTCGATGTAGCGTACACATATCGTTGCATCCATCAAAGCATATTGTCTGTAGATCTCCCAACGATCTCGACGAACTTCATCCATTCTTTCAATCAAATTCTTGTGGATTACTGGATCTGGATCTAATTGCACTTTTGGATGTCCTACAAGATCACCAATTGCTCTTAAGCTTTTTGATGCTTGTGGTGTAAGCAACATGGTGTCTCGTAGGATGATCTTAAGCTTTACGACATCATCAGTTGATGACTTTAATTGAATCGGGATGTACTGCTCAATTGATAGAAAGGTGTTACGAACGCTAGACAGATATTCTGTCTGTGATTTGAAATCTTCAAATGCAGGGATGTCAGCTCTGGTGAAATGACCTACAAGGAAAATGTTTGTTGGGAGTTCTTTGATTTCATATTCGTTGGCACCTTTGCCCAATATAAAGATCATGAATTCAGCAATCGTGATCCTTTCATCTCCTTCCGTACAGCAGATCCCCTGCCATTCTTTTCCATCGCTTGTCTTGGCATGGAACTGGTAAGAAAGAACACGGTATTTTGCTATCCCAGCTGCAACATCTTGTGGGTTCACGAGGTAATCAGGTGTCTTAAATTCTGTATCAAACCCAACAATCAAATAGGGTGTTGACATCATCCCTTTCATTTTTGCTTCGTCAGGAGATGGTTGCCAAAAATCATCTTCAGCGAGTGTGAAGGTTGTTGGCGTTGCTCCTAATTCTGGAGGCGTTTCGTAAACAGATACCGATACTTGTGTGGTAATTGATGTACTACTCATTACTGATCCTTTATTGCCGAGTCCATGGCGGTGTTACCTAGAACGTGGGGATCAGATTTGGACTCGACATCCTCGTTCTTGGGTAACACCAAAAGGTATTTATACGATTCAAAAGCAGTAATCCGTTGTATTCCATCTTAAGGTATTCAATATGGAATGGATCGTTCTGCTGAATGAAACAATCGGGATTACATCCGTAAATTCAATGATGTTTCATTTCACGTCTCATGTTGTAGTAGTAGGTGACGGCACCACGACTAGACAAATCAACACCATGAATGATTGCGTACCAGATGGTTTCTCTGGGTTGTGATGATAGTTTTGGGTAAATTTGACGCACTGAATCGATTTTGGTTGACCCAAGTGCAATTGCATTCTGAGCAAGTTCGATGGATTCCCGAACCAATGGGGTGATTTCGACCTGTACTTCATGTCCGACATGTAATGTGATGGTGTCAAACGTTCTCACGATATCTCCTGTATTGAGACCACTTTCCCCTGACCTCAGATTAAGGTCAACGGTAAACAACCACAGTCCATTTCGACGAGAAGACAAAGAAGCACACTTTGCATGTCACGTTCTCTGAGGCAACGCAACGAGTCATCAACACAATCAGGGAAAGGAAAAGTTCCTCTGCAAACAACGGGAATCA
>NZ_JAUHHE010000002.1 GCF_030410375.1 Zwartia vadi | reverse complement strand
AATGGCTAATCCAGGCAGTCCTAGGATAGAATCGATGTGGGACATCGGTATGATCTCCATTAAAAAATGTTTCTTCGCAAAAACAAGTTTAATGAATACCGTTGTCCCCCGTTAATGATGTAGAGCCAAACTGAGCTCTGGTCGATACTCGAAATGTATGCTGTCGTAGTGCCACCATTTGCCCCCCCATATAAAGCCGTGTGACTCAAAAATTCTCACGACTTGATTCAAGGCTTCGTCCTGAAGAATTTCTAGGGGATACCAATTCTGTTTATTCGTATAACTGATACGTCCGAGATCCCAGCGCCAATATCGACCGAGTGATCGTGGCAACTTAAAGTCAATCGCTATGCCAAACGCATGCATACTTAGTCGTTGCGTGCCAGCGATATTTCTCCAATTAAAGGTGCCTAATGGTTGAGCGACATAATGTCCCAGTCCTGCTTTTTCAATTTCATCGCCAACCGCTTGCAATGCCGAAGCAGCCCCGTTGACTTTGGAAAATTGGACCTGACAACGACAGGGTGCCCAATCAATCTGAACGAGGTTGGCAGTCACTGCCGAGGCATGATGACCATACATATCCAAAAAAAGAGGTTGATGCCGCAATCGGCCCGGGTCAGCTTGGTGATCTGGTGGGGATTTCATCAGACCAGTTGAATAGAGTACGCGTAACTGGCTGTAAAGATCAGCAAAATCGAGCTCATCTTCGTAATTTTTGTACGTCTGTTGAGGATTGAAAGGGTAAGTTTGCCCAGAGCGCGACTGAAGACTTTTGTGATCTGTGGGGGGAATCAGGTGATCGGGGTAAGCTTTTGCCAGACAAATCAAACGTTTATCAGATAGAGTCGATGCCCCCGGTTCTGAGGCGAGTATCGCGCGCGACAAGACCAAAGATAAGAAAACCAGTCCACTCAAGATTCGCATGCTTTTCTAAGTCCTTTTGGAGCAGGATGGAATGGTAAACTTCATGATTGTCGATTTGTTACAGGATTAGTGCTGATGCTCTCTATTACGCTCCCCGACGGGTCGCAGCGTCAATACCCAGGACCGGTCACGGTTGCCGAGGTGGCTCAATCGATTGGTGCAGGACTTGCGCGTGCTGCCCTAGGCGGACGGATTACCCATGAGGGAAAAAGCCGTCTGGTTGACACTACGCACCGACTAGAGAGCGATACGAATCTTGCCATTATTACCGCTAAAGATGCTGAGGGTCTGGATCTGATTCGTCATTCGACTGCACATTTGTTAGCTTATGCAGTCAAGTCCTTGTTTCCTGAAGCGCAGGTCACAATTGGCCCTGTGATCGATAATGGTTTTTATTACGATTTTTCCTACAAGCGCCCCTTTACGCCAGAGGATTTGATTGCCATTGAAAAGAAAATGGCGGAGCTTGCTAAAAAAGACGAAGTCGTGACGCGTGAGGAGTGGCTGCGTGACGATGCTGTGGCCTATTTCAAAGAGATTGGCGAGACATACAAGGCCGAAATTATTGGCGCGATCCCCGGAAACGAAACGATCAGTTTGTACAGAGAAGGGGACTTTATCGATTTGTGTCGCGGCCCTCATGTTCCCAGCACTGGGAAACTCAAAGTTTTCAAGTTAATGAAGGTCGCCGGCGCATATTGGCGTGGCGATAGCAACAACGAGATGTTGCAGAGGATTTACGGTACTGCCTGGGCCACCAAAGAGGATCAGGATGCATACCTGCATATGCTCGAGGAAGCCGAGCGTAGAGATCACCGCAAGATCGGTCGAGATCTGGATTTATTTCACTTCCAGGAAGAAGGCCCTGGACTGATTTTTTGGCACCCAAAGGGTTGGGCGATTTGGCAGCAAGTTGAGCAATACATGCGTGCAGTCTATCGCGACAATGGCTACCAGGAAGTCAAGGCTCCGCAGATACTCGATATCTCACTCTGGAAAAAAACAGGGCATTGGGATAACTATCGTGAAAATATGTTTACGACCGAATCTGAAAATCGGGTCTACGGCTTAAAGCCAATGAACTGCCCGGGTCATGTTCAAATTTTTAATTCTGGTTTGCACTCCTACCGCGACTTACCTTTGCGCTACGGTGAATTTGGGCAGTGTCATCGTAACGAGCCCTCTGGATCACTGCACGGCATGATGCGCGTGCGTGGTTTTACACAAGATGACGGGCATATTTTTTGCACCGAAGATCAACTTCAGGACGAGTGTGCTGCGTTTACATCCCTGCTACAAAAGGTCTATGCCGACTTTGGTTTTACTGAAGTGCTCTACAAGGTCGCCACACGACCCGAAAAACGTATCGGTAGCGACGAGGTTTGGGACAAGGCTGAAACTGCACTCATGGAAAGCCTTAAACGAACCGGGTGTGTCTTCGAGGTGTCACCCGGAGAGGGGGCTTTCTACGGCCCCAAAATCGAATACACCTTGAAGGACGCAATTGGGCGTCATTGGCAGTGCGGGACGATCCAGGTTGATTTTTCGATGCCCCAACGTCTCGGCGCTGAGTTCGTTGACGCCTCGGATCAACGCCGTGCGCCAGTGATGTTGCATCGTGCGATTTTGGGTTCATTTGAGCGTTTTATCGGCATGCTGATTGAAAATCATGCCGGCGCGATGCCAGCATGGCTCGCCCCTGTTCAGGCCGTAGTGTGCTGTATTTCTGAACATGCGGCTGATTATGCGGCAGAAATCACACAAAGCCTGAAAAAACAAGGCTTTAGAGTAGAATCAGACTTACGCAGTGAGAAAATTACCTATAAAATCAGAGAACACAGTCTGCAAAAGGTCCCTTATATCCTGGTGGTCGGCGAAAAAGAACGTCAGGTAGGGGCAGTAGCTGTACGTGGACGTGGTGGCGTTGAGCTCGGTGTGATGCCGACCGCTCAGTTTGTTTCACTGCTAAACGAAGACGTGGCATTACGCCGCAATTCCGGTTCGCCTGCACCGCAGTCGGCCTAACTACTAGGAGTCGTCAACATCGCAACAGAAAAACCACATCGCATCAATGGTGAAATCCGAGTTCCTGAGGTGCGTTTATTAGGTATAGAGGGCGAACAGCTCGGTATTGTTAAAGTTTTCGATGCCATTCGTATGGCTGAAGAAAACGACATCGATTTGGTTGAGATCGCGCCTAACGCTGATCCGCCAGTCTGCCGTTTGATGGATTATGGCAAATTCAAATATCAAGAACAAAAACGTTTAGCCGAAGCTCGCTCCAAACAAAAAATTATCCAAGTCAAAGAGGTCAAGTTTCGCCCGGCGACTGACGAAGGTGACTATCAAGTCAAGCTTCGTAATCTAAAGCGTTTCCTCGATGAAGGTGACAAGGCCAAAGTCACGCTGCGCTTTCGAGGCCGCGAAATGGCGCACCAAGAGCTCGGTATGCGTGTACTTGAACGCGTACGGGATGACTTGACAGACATGGCTGTGGTTGAAGCGATGCCCAAGCTAGAAGGTCGCCAAATGGTGATGGTGCTTTCACCACGCAAGAAAACGCCTACAAAAGAAGCTGCGGCCTAAGTCATGCATGTTTTGTTTGTTCTGGATCCGCTTCCATCCCTAAAGGCCTACAAAGACAGCTCTGTTGCAATGATGCGGGCACTTGTTGCCCGTGGTCATTCTCTAAGTGTTGCTCTGCAGGGTGATGTATACATCCAAAACGGAGATGTCTTTGCTTGCGCGGCTCCCATCGGACTAGTCGATGGTGCCGATTTGCACGCATCGAACTGGTGGAAAGATTTAGGTGCGGCTGTTGAGATCCCCCTTAAGGACTTTTCCGCAGTAGTGATGCGCAAGGACCCTCCGTTTGACATGGAGTATGTCTACATCACCCATATGTTTGATTACGCACAAGCACAAGGCGCGCGTATATTTAACAGCGGTGAAGCTATCCGTAATCACCCTGAAAAACTTGCCATTACAGAATTTGCCAAGTTCACAACTCCCACGCTTGTGACGCGAGATATGGCCAGAATCAAAGCCTTTCACGCTGAACATCGTGATGTGATTGTCAAGCCGCTCGACGGCATGGGTGGTACTGGCATTTTCAAGCTTTCCGTAAACGAGCCCAATCTCAATGCCATCCTTGAGTCACTGACGCACAATGGTCAACGCTCCATCATGGCTCAACGCTATATCCCTGAGATCACACAAGGCGACAAGCGCATCCTGCTAATAGGTGGTGAACCTGTACCGTATTGTCTTGCTCGTATTCCACTTGCAGGTGAAACGCGTGGCAATCTTGCAGCGGGTGGTCGGGGCGTTGCCCAACCGCTTTCGAAAAGGGACTGGGAAATTGCGCGTGAAATAGCACCTCAGTTGAGCAAGCGTGGATTACTGCTGGTCGGCCTGGATGTCATCGGAGAATATGTGACTGAAATTAATGTCACAAGCCCAACCTGCTTTGTTGAAATCACAGAACAAACAGGTTTTGATGTTGGCGCTCGATTTGTCGAGGCGTTAGAACAAGCTGTTGCTCAGGCTACCTGAGAGATGGTCTCAATTTTTGTTGTGGCGCATGAGCCCCTTGCATCCGCTTTGGAGGTGTGTGCAAAACACGTACTCGGCGAGGATCCCGGCATCTTCATTTTTGATATTCAGCCTAATGAGTGCGCTTCTTCGACCTCGGCGCTTTTAGCCAAGGCATTACTGGAAGCGGACAATGGCGAAGGTGTTCTTGTTCTCACTGATTTGCCAGGCGCAACACCTGCAAATATCGCCGTTGTCGCCGCACACGCATTGCGGGAACGTGGTGTCGATTGTAGAGTGCTCGGTGGGGTAAACGCCTCAATGTTGCTCAAAGTAATCAATTATCGCAATGCAACATTAGATATTGTCATGAACAAGGCACTGCTTGGAGCCACACAGTCGGTGTTGCGTGTAGACTGACGGTATCTGCGCGAGCTAACCTCATCTTCACCCATATTCGATATGCCTGATCTTGATATCGTCGTGTCCAATAAACTTGGCTTGCACGCTCGTGCTGCGGCCAAATTAACTCAACTCGCTAGTCAGTATTCAAGCGAAATTTTTATCTCTAAAGGCGCTCAGCGCGTCAACGCCAAAAGTATTATGGGCGTCATGATGCTGGCTGCTGGCATACGTTCCAACGTCAAAGTCGAGGCAAACGGCAGTGATGCTGAGCGTGCGCTCGACGCTATTAAAAAACTGTTCGATGACAAATTCGGCGAAGGCGAATAGCCTGACGGACGACTTGCGTCCTTCACCAATGGTTTGCCTTTACGGGCAGGGGGCAGCACGCGGCTATGCAATCGGACGGGCTCTAGTCATGGGCGCCGCCGCCCTAGAAGTCGCCCACTATCGCGTGCCATTGTCTGCAGTACAAGCTGAACAAGCACGCTTGAGTCGCGCCCTAGAAACGACTCGCAGAGAAATGCTCGAACTGGCTGAAACTTTGCCAGAGGATGCGCCGCGTGAGTTGGCTGCTTTGCTCAGTGTGCACGGCATGCTTTTGTCGGATCCCTTGCTTGCAGACGAGGCCCTTAAACTGATCGAAGACAAACATTACAACGCTGAATGGGCACTCACCACACAAGGTCAGATTCTTGGTGAGCAGTTTGCAGCAATGGAAGATGAGTATTTACGCGAACGTGGTGCTGATGTCCGCCATGTCATCGAGCGCGTTTTACACGAGCTTGCGGGTTCTAGAGCATTAAGTGCGTTTGAGCTTGCTGGTGAGAGTGACGAGCCACTGATCGTCATTGCTCACGATATTTCTCCAGCTGACATGATACGGTTGCGTGGCGCTCGATTTGCAGGCTTTGCGACTGATCTGGGTGGTGCGACCTCGCATACTGCCATTGTGGCGCGCAGCATGTCGGTTCCTGCCGTCGTTGCACTCGGACATGCGCGTAGCTTGTTAAGAGACGGAGATTTAGTCATTATCGATGGCATTCAAGGTGTCTTGATCGTCAATCCTTCCCCGCTCGCACTTGAGCAGTATCAAGTGTTACAAGAGCGCTACCTAGACGATCGCACGACATTAATCGCTCTTAAAGATGTACCTGCCGAAACGCTTGATGGTATAGCTGTGTCGTTGCAAGCCAACATTGAGTTACCTGATGAGGTGGACCTTGCCCTTGCTAATGGCGCATGTGGAATAGGTCTGTTTCGTAGTGAGTTTCTATTTATTGGTCGCACTGAATTACCGAGCGAAGAAGAGCAGTATCTTGCTTATGCTTCGGTTGTTCAGGCGATGAATAATTTGCCTGTCACCATTCGTACTCTTGATGTGGGTGCGGACAAGGCCTTGGATGGTGAGGCGACTGTGGCAACAAACCCTGCGCTGGGATTGCGTGCCATCCGTTATTGCCTGGCTCATCCTGATTTATTCGCCACACAGCTCAGGGCAATTTTGAGAGCCTCGGCCCACGGGACAGTACGGATTTTATTTCCCATGGTTGCACACATGCATGAGGTTGTTGCGGCCAAGGCCGCTATTGAGTCGGCTAAACGTGAGCTTGATGCGCGCGGCCAACGCTATTCTGCAAATATTCAGGTTGGCTGCATGGTGGAAATCCCTGCGACTGCAATCGCAATTGATCCTTTTGCTGATGCCTTGGATTTCTTATCGATCGGCACTAACGATTTGATCCAGTACACGCTCGCGATCGATCGAGCGGATAATGAGGTCTCAGCGCTATATGATCCTTTGCATCCAGCGGTTCTGAAGCTGATCGCAAATACGATCAATGCTGGCATGCGTACAGGTATTCCTGTAGCAGTCTGCGGAGAAATGGCCGGTGATCCTAAACTTACTCGATTGCTACTTGGACTGGGATTGACCCAGTTTTCCATGCACCCCCAGCAACTTCTTGATGTGAAACGGGAAATCAGGAGAGGGCATTCCAATGCGCTGCGCCAACAAGTCGCCACTGCTTTGAATCGCCAAAGCACAATCGACCCATCTATCCTTCAGTAGTCACAATAAAAAAACCGACGCTACACACAGCAGCGTCGGCAAATATCAAACTCAATCCATCCAATTAACGGTGGTATGCGGATTCACCGTGGGTCGTGATGTCCAAACCTTCGCGTTCCATGTCCTCACTCACACGCAAGCCGCACATCATGTCTGCGATCTTAAAGGCAACAAAAGCAACGATTCCAGACCAAATGATCGTGATAACCATACCCTCGAGCTGAACAAATAACTGTCCGCCGATCAAACTAATCGAATCGAGACCAGGGCCTCCGAGTGCTTTTGCGTTGAAGAAGGCAACTAAAACGCCACCGACAATGCCGCCGACACCGTGAATGCCGAAGACATCCAGCGTATCGTCAGCGCCCATTATGCGTTTCAGACCATTGACTCCCCACACGCAGATGACACCTGCAGCGATTCCGATAACAAGTGCTCCAACAGGTCCAACCAAGCCAGCAGCAGGGGTGACACCCACTAAGCCGGCAATTGCACCTGATGCTGCACCGAGCATGGACGGACGGCCTTTGACAGCCCATTCGGTAAATACCCAGGCTAAGACCGCACCCACGGTTGCAATCAGGGTGTTAAACAAGGCAAGCGCGGCAATTTCGTTCGCTGCGAGCGCTGAGCCTGCATTAAAACCAAACCATCCCACCCACAACAACGAAGCTCCGATCATCGTCATAGGTAGGTTGTGTGGCTGCATGGCTTCCTTACCATATCCAAGACGCTTTCCAACTACAAACGCTCCCACTAAAGCTGCTACGCCTGCATTGATATGAACGACTGTTCCACCAGCAAAGTCAAGCGCACCTTTTGCTGCAAGCAAGCCTTTAGAAGTGTCTGAAGTAAACCAGATCATGTGTGCGACGGGAATGTAGGCAAAAGTGAACCATAAAACAGTAAACACGAGTACTGCAGAAAAACGGGCGCGCTCGGCAAAGGCCCCTACGATCAGTGCGCAGGTGATCCCAGCAAAGGTCGCTTGAAAAGCTGCGTAAAGAAACTCAGGAATGGAGCCTGTCATCGAATACACGCCATCTGCTGGATTAAACATTCCACTGAAGAATGAACGTGAAAATCCACCTACAAAGGCATTGCCTTCAGTAAATGTAAGCGAATAGCCGTATGCAAACCAAAGCAGCACTGCTACGGCGAAAGTACACATGACTTGCATCAACACGGACAGGACGTTTTTCGATCGCACCAATCCACCATAAAACAAGGCCAAGCCCGGTACAACCATCAGAAGAACTAACAGGGTTGAAACACCTACCCATGCAATATCGGCTTTATCCATTTTTAATGCTCCATTGATTCAATGAAATTAGAGTGCGGCTTCGCCGGTTTCACCTGTGCGGATGCGAATAGCTTGTTCGAGTGGCGCGATGAATATTTTTCCATCGCCAATTTTTCCCGTTCGTGCCGCCTGTTCGATTGCATCAATTGCTTGATCAACAAGGTTGTCCGCAACGGCAGCTTCAACGCGCAGTTTCGGTAAAAAATCGACTGCGTACTCTGCGCCTCGGTAGAGTTCTGTGTGGCCTTTTTGACGACCAAAACCTTTGACCTCGGTGACAGTGAGGCCCTGAACGCCCAACGAGGAGAGGGCAACTCTGACCTCGTCAAGCTTGAA
The DNA here is from genome assembly GCF_030410375.1 of Zwartia vadi. Classification (GTDB taxonomy): domain Bacteria; phylum Pseudomonadota; class Gammaproteobacteria; order Burkholderiales; family Burkholderiaceae_B; genus Zwartia; species Zwartia vadi. The sequence continues at coordinate 282,044 of NZ_JAUHHE010000002.1, read as the reverse complement.
CGGTTTAATAATGGCAATGATGAGCTTCATGTGTGTTTCCTCGATAAAAGGGGTGTGTCGAGGATTAAGCAAAAGCCGTGCCAGCCAAATAAATTGATTTCAGGCACTGCTATAGAACTTGTTTGGCTTGAATGGCTCAAAATAAGTGCAAAGAACATAAATGAGCACTATGTTGGTGCGAAAGTATTTAGCTTATTTCTTGGGTTGACGGTTATTTTTTGGATATTTTTCGAATTTTTAAAAGTGTTTGAGGGTAAGGGTGATCGCAACTCCCTCTAAACTACCGTATTAGCTACAGGAGCACATCGTGATGAAAGCAAATGCTTGGTTTGAAGAATTTCAAAAAAATGTTTCGGAACTTATCGCTAAAAGTCCAGCTGCCGATATTGAACGCAACGTCAAGGCCTTTATGGGGCAGGCTTTCAATCGAATGGATCTTGTCACACGCGAAGAGTTCGATGTTCAGGCTGAACTATTGAGCCGTGCACATGTTCGTATTGAGACCCTGGAGCAACAGTTGCATGCTCTCGAGGCTCGTGTAGCCAAGCTTGAAAATGCCGATCAGTCTGATTGATCGTTGAGCGCTTAATTTTCGTTTGTCCGAATGCCCGATTGTTGCAAGTGCAAGTTAAGTTCAAGTCAATGAGGAGTTGACGAGCTGGATCTTTCAGCTCGTCCGGGCGTGAAAGAGTACTTAAACACGACATACTTGGCTGTTTGGAAAAAGCCATGTCACTTGCTGTTTTGCTTAGCCGCTCACTCATTGGCTTGGATGCGCCAGTCGTTCGCGTTGAAACCCATCTGGCACGCGGGCTCCCTAGTTTTGGAATTGTTGGCTTGGCAGACGCCGAAGTCCGCGAAAGTCGTGAGCGTGTGCGTGCCGCTATCCTGAGCAGCGGTTTTGAGTTCCCACTCGGGCGACTGACAGTCAACTTATCTCCGGCCGATATTCCTAAAGAATCAGGGCGCTTCGATTTGCCGATTGCTCTGGGTGTGCTGTTGGTCTCTGGACAAATATTGTTGCCAGTCACCCAACACTCAGATCCACTCAGCCCAAGATCCAACGAAGTTTCTTCACTCTTGGCTGATATCGTTTTTGCCGGGGAACTTTCTTTAACTGGTGCACTGGTTCAGACAAGAGGTGCGCTGGCGATTGCATTGGCTGTTGCGCGAACAGTTCGCAACGCAACACTGATTTTGCCTTTTACCGATGCATGTGAGGCAGCACGTGTGCCGGGCGTCAACGTTTTGGGCGCTAGAAGTCTGGAACAGGTCGTTGCACATTTGAATGGAACGGCTACGCTTGAGCCCGCAGTTGCTGCAAAAACCTTTGAAGTCGCCAGGCCCAAGACGTGTTTATCAGAGATACGCGGTCAAGTCATTGCCCGAAGGGCGCTCGAAATCGCGGCAGCGGGCGGGCACAGCTTATTATTTAACGGCACGCCAGGCCTAGGTAAAAGCATGTTGGCAAAACGCTTGCCTGATATTTTGCCTGAGTTGACCCAGGCCGAATCTCTTGAAGTTGCTTCCATTGCGGCATATGCCGGCATTTCTCAACCGTTCAATGTGCTGCGTCCGTTTCGTGCGCCACATCATTCAGCTTCTCTTGCGGCCATCATTGGAGGAGGGCTCAAGCCAAAACCAGGTGAAGCAAGCCTTGCACATCGCGGTGTTCTTTTTTTAGACGAATTACCTGAGTTTGACCGTAAAGTACGTGAAGCGCTTAGGGAACCGCTTGAAAATTACGAGATTGCGCTCGCACGGGCCAACATGAAGATTGTTTACCCTGCAGACTTTCAACTTATCGCAACGATGAATCCTTGCCCGTGCGGATGGAGCGGTCATCCCAAACGCGCGTGTCAGTGTCGTCCTGAGCAATTACTTTCATATCAAGCTCGGGTATCCGGTCCGTTGATGGACAGAATCGATTTACATGTGCATTTAACTCAAGAAAATGAAAAGTGGATGGACTTGCCACTTGGTGAGACTTCAGAAAAAGTGCGCGCTCGTGTTTGCCAAGCTAGGGTTTTACAGAAAGACCGACAGGGAAATCTCAATGCGCGACTCAGTGATAGTCAATTGGATGAGTATTGCTCGATGACTGAAGGTGCTAAATCTCTCTTGACCGTATTGATTGATCGATACTATCTCTCAGCACGGGCGATTCAGCGCGTCAGGCGTGTTGCACGAACAATCGCTGATCTAGATTTGGATAGAGAAATCGATTCGCAGCATTTTGCAGAGGCTTTTCAATATCGTTTCAAGTCGAGTTAAGCGCTTTTTGAGGTTTCAGCGGATGGAGTCTGCAAACAATGAAAATATGTCATATAATCAAAGGCTTTCTCGGTAAAGCTACACGGGAAAAGTCGTTGCAGTAAAAAAATGCAGTTCAAAAGTGATGCAGTACAAAAAGTGCGCTGGGGTTAACAAGAACTGAAAGTTGGATTTAGCCGTCTCTGGCAAATCATCTTTTCAGGGCACCTACAGAGTACAAGTCAATAAACAGGAATTGATATGCCCAAGATGAAGACCAAGAAAAGTGCTGCAAAGCGCTTTCAGGTTCGCGGCAGCGGATCGATCAAGCGAGGTCAGGCTTTTAAACGCCACATCCTCACCAAGAAAACCACTAAGAACAAGCGCCAGTTGCGCGGTTCAGCAGCGGTCGACAAAACAAACGTGGCTTCAGTTAAAGCCATGATGCCTTTCGCTTGATAGGAGATAAACAATGCCTCGCGTAAAACGTGGTGTCACGGCACGTGCCCGTCACAAAAAAGTTATTTCCGCAGCGAAAGGTTATCGCGGTCGCCGCGGTAATGTGTTCCGTATTGCCAAACAGGCGGTTATGCGTGCAGGTCAGTACGCGTATCGTGATCGTCGTAACAAAAAGCGTACATTCCGCGCTTTGTGGATTACGCGTATCAATGCCGCAGTCCGTGAACATGGCGTCACCTACAGCGTTTTTGTAGCAGGCCTTAAGAAAGCGGCAATCGAACTTGACCGCAAGGTCTTGGCAGATATGGCTGTTCATGACAAGGCTGGCTTTGCTGCCGTCGTCAATCAGGTCAAATCTGCGTTGGCTGCTTAAGCTCTGACTAGATGTATCTGTAAACGGGGCCTCTTTGGCTCCGTTTGCATTTTTAAGCTTCATTTTTAAGCTTCGTTTCTCTAAGGTTTTTCGAAATGACTCAGATAGTCAATGACCTGATTGAGCAGGCCCAGCAGCAATTTGCACAGGCCACAGATGCCGCTTCTCTTGAGAACGCCAAGGCGCGTTTCTTAGGCAAGCAAGGCAGTCTGACGGAAATGATGAAAGGGCTAGCCAAGCTTGATCCTGAAGCCAAGCGTTTAGAGGGTGCGCGGATCAATCAAATCAAACAGCAGATTGAGGCATTGCTTCATTCACGCAGAGCCGCGCTTGCACAAGCGCAACTTGATGTTCGCCTTGCCGCAGAAACTATCGATGTCAGCTTGCCCGGAAGAGGGATGGGGGCTGGAGGTGTGCATCCTGTTATTAGGACTTGGCAGCGCGTAGAGGAGATTTTTAAATCGATCGGTTTTGATGTGGCGGATGGTCCTGAAATCGAAAATGACTGGACAAACTTCACCGCACTCAACAATCCAGAAAATCACCCGGCTCGATCGATGCAGGACACTTTTTATGTTGATATGAAGGACGATAAGGGCTTGCCATTGTTGTTGCGTACGCACACCAGTCCTATGCAGGTCCGTTACGCACGTATGAACAAGCCTCCAATCAAAGTCATCGCACCTGGCAGAACGTATCGCGTTGATAGCGATGCGACGCACTCGCCGATGTTTCATCAAGTCGAAGGGCTTTGGATTGATGAAAATATTTCCTTTGCTGATTTAAAAGGCGTTTACACCAACTTTCTTCGGTGTTTCTTTGAAACCGAAGACTTAGAGTTGCGTTTTCGTCCTTCGTTTTTTCCCTTTACAGAGCCTTCTGCAGAGATAGATATGATGTTTACCTCCGGTCCTAACAAAGGCCGTTGGCTAGAAATTTCCGGCTCGGGTCAGGTTCACCCCGATGTTGTCCGTAATTTCGGACTTGATCCCGAGCGCTACATTGGCTTTGCTTTCGGCTCAGGCCTCGAGAGGCTGACGATGTTGCGTTATGGGGTTAACGATCTTCGACAGTTCTTTGAGGGTGACTTGCGCTTCTTGCGACAATTCAACGATTAATTTAGTTCAGACCCGAGACGGTTCACTATGCAATTTCCTGAGTCCTGGCTACGTGCCTTGGTAAATCCTGAGATCTCCACCGAGGAGCTGTCACATCGCTTGACGATGGCTGGCCTCGAGGTCGAGGAACTGAACCCTGTCGCTCCAGATTTTTCTGGCGTGGTAGTTGCGCAAATCATCAGTGCAGAGCCGCACCCTAATGCAGACAAGTTGCGCGTATGCATGGTCGATGCTGGCGGCAGTGCCCCCCTTCAGATCGTATGTGGCGCACCGAATGCTTCGGTAGGTATTAAAGTGCCTCTTGCAACGGTCGGTGCCAAACTTCCCGGTGGCATGACAATTGGCACGGCAAAAATGCGTGGTGTCGAGTCGTCCGGAATGCTTTGCTCCGCTCGTGAGCTTGGTTTGTCTCAAGATCACGGTGGCTTATTGGTTTTGCCAGAGAGCGCGACTACTGGTGCTAGCCTGCGTGAAGCGCTAGATCTTGACGATACCTTGTTTACTCTGAAACTCACGCCCAACCGCGCAGATTGCTTGTCGATTTTGGGTGTGGCGCGCGAAGTTGCCGCCCTGACTGGTGCCGAGCTTTGTGCCCCTGCGATAACGCCTGTTCAGGTGACGCTCGATGAGATACTTCCGGTAAAGGTTTCGGCACCAGACTTGTGCGGTCGCTTTGCCGGTCGAATTGTGCGCGGCGTGAATGCTCGCGCGGCCACTCCTGCTTGGATGGTTGAGCGTCTTGAGCGGGCGGGGCAGCGATCTGTTTCCGCCTTGGTGGATATCTCCAATTACGTGATGCTCGAGCTTGGTCGTCCGACCCATGTTTTCGACTTGGATAAACTTGCTGAGCCAAAGCTTGAAGTTCGCTGGGCACGCAAGGGAGAGTCATTGACTTTGCTCAATGAACAGAAAATCGAGCTCGACGATACATACGGCGTTATTACGAGTGGCGGTGCCCCTGAGAGCCTTGCCGGCATCATGGGCGGACTTGATGTCGCAGTGACGCTGGATACTCAAAATATTTATTTGGAAGCCGCATTTTGGTTTCCAGAAGCTATAGCGGGCCGTGCGCGTAAGCTTAAACTCAACTCCGAAGCCAGTCACCGTTTTGAGCGTGGAGTTGACTTTAATAATATCCCACAACATATTGATTTCATTACAAATTTAATCCTTGATATTTGTGGGGGGCAGGCAGGTCCAATTGATGATCAGCACATCAATATCCCTGAACGTCAGCCTGTAAAAATGAGGCTGGATCGCTGTTGCCGAGTGTTAGGGATTCGCGTGAGCCAAGCAGAGGCTGAGCAGACATTTACAAGACTAGGGTTTTCTTTCTCTGTAAGTGACGGTATTTTTGTTGTGAATCCTCCTTCTTATCGGTTTGATATTCAGATCGAAGAGGATTTGATTGAGGAAATCGCTCGAATTATCGGTTTTGAAAATATCCCCGCGCTTCCACCTGTCGCACCGGCTCGCATGCGTATGGCTCCTGAAGTCTCGCGTTCAGCGCATACAATTCGCCATCAAGCAGCCGGCTTAGGGTACCAAGAAGTGATTAACTTCTCCTTTGTTGAAGCGGCATGGGAAGAGGGCATGTGTGATCAGTCGAACCCTATTCGGTTGATCAATCCGATTGCCAGCCAATTAGCTGTCATGCGTTCTTCGCTACTGCCTGGTTTGATCGCCAACATTAAGTACAACGCCAACCGCAAGCAATCTCGTGTCCGTGTGTTTGAGCTTGGCAGAGTATTTATGCGGGACACTGCGATTCAGGATGGGGCACTAACCGTTGCGGGTATTCATCAGCCTCAATATCTTGCTCTGGCTGCATGGGGGCCTGTGCATGAGGATCAATGGGGTGAGAATACGCGCGTCGTCGATTATTACGATGTCAAGCACGACCTTGAAGTATTGTTTGGTGTGAGAGCGCCCGCCCTTAGATTCAATGTTCGTCAGCATCCTATATTGCACCCCGGACGAAGTGCCGCCATAGAGTTTGACGGGCAGCATATAGGCTGGATAGGCGAACTGCATCCCCGCTGGGTACAAGAGCAGGAGCTTTCTTCTGCACCTGTCTTGCTAGAGGTAAAACTCGATGCGTTGACCGCAGTATCAATGCCTGCCGTGAGGGAGTTGTCTCGTCAGCCGCTTGTTCAAAGAGACATTGCTATTTGGGTTTCTACCGATACGCCAGTACAGGCTTTATTGGATACGATAGCGCATGCCGTTGCTGAGGATCCTGTTTTAGGGGTGGTCCAAAACGTTGCGTTGTTTGATGTGTGGAGAGATCCTGCTAAGACCGATTCAAAGGAAAAGAGCTTGGCATTTAGAGTTTCACTGCAAGACAATGAGGTAACCCTTGATGATGCGCGTGTGGATGCTTGCATGAGCAAGATCCGTGAAGCGCTCGAAAAGGGCCATCAGGCACGTTCACGCTAGCCTTGGTTAATCGCCCAATATTAGATAATTGATAAAATGACTGAACCAAGAACGTTAACCAAGGCTGAACTCGCTGAGATGCTGTTCGATCGCGTTGGATTAAACAAACGCGAAGCAAAAGATATCGTTGACACCTTTTTTGAAGAAATTCGCGATGCTCTTGCGCGGGGCGAACCAGTCAAGCTCTCTGGTTTTGGCAATTTTCAGGTACGTAACAAACCACCTCGTCCAGGCCGCAATCCAAAAACAGGTGAAACAATTCCGATTGCTGCGAGGCGCGTTGTCACGTTTCATGCAAGCCAGAAGCTCAAAGGAGCTGTTGAACATCCAGGTGAACCTGTTTCCGCCAGTTAGCGATACACTGGTTTAACTGTATTTAGTATTCGGCTGGGTTATGACAATTACTGATAAGTCCGTTGTGCTCCCCTCTATTCCTGCAAAACGCTATTTCACCATAGGTGAGGTCAGCGACTTATGTGGGGTGAAGCCGCATGTTTTACGCTATTGGGAGCAGGAATTCACGCAGCTCAAGCCCGTCAAGCGACGAGGCAACCGGCGATATTATCAACACCACGAGGTGTTATTAATCCGCAAAATCCGTGAGCTGTTATATGAACAAGGCTTTACCATTAGTGGTGCAAGAAATCGCCTGAGCGAAGGTCGGGAGACCGCGCAAGATCCAGATGCAGCCGTGCGTCTGACCGCTCAAGAACTTCATGCCCTACGCACTGAGCTGATGGGGATCAAAGATCTTCTCTCGAGTGTCTCAACTACTCTGCTATAATCTTTGTCTTTCGGGGCGTAGCGCAGCCTGGTAGCGCACTTGCATGGGGTGCAAGGGGTCGAAGGTTCGAATCCTTCCGTTCCGACCATATAAATCAAGGGGTTACAGTCTAAATGACTGTAACCCCTTGAGCATTTTTGTACCCGTTTATTGACATACACACTTCATTTACATTTGTGTACAAGTAAAAGTCATGACACGGACGTCATCCTTCAGAGCTTCTCTGTCAGACATCGAAGCGCCTAAGAGCTGTGAAATCCCACCATTCATATTTTTAAAATTAAAGATTAATCCACCGCCAAGCGCATCAGCACATGCTTGAGTCCCCGCAAAGGGGGGATGACACAGAACGTTTGCCTGGCTGACATTTAAAACTTTGGATACGGACTGAAGGTCCAAAGTTGCGTTTGTAGAGGAAAGAAAAAATGAGCCATTTTTATTGAATTTTTTTAAATCCCATTTTTTGTTCTCCCAACTTAGACCTGCAGACTCGACGAATTGGCAAGCGAAGGAGGTTTGCTGAGAGAGAGCAGGTGTTGAAATTAAAATTGAAGAAATCGCCATGATGATTGCAATTGTTTTCATACACTCATCTCCGAATACATAGACGAATATCCATCGTTATGATTTCTGATTTTCAAACGTCAGCCTCAACAAGGATAGGCGTCTTTCATTGCGAAAATCAAAATGATTGATATTTCATCAGTGAGCTTGAAATTATTTTTTGCGATAAATTTTGCGAGGATCGAATTGGTCAGATCCCCAGTCAGTTGCAAATTATTTGGTGGGCAAAAGATCATCGGAATTTTTTGAGTTTTATTGTAAATATTTGAAAATACGACCCCTTGCCCCATGCCCGCCGTATAAGTATTCAGCATTTCCTTTTTAATGGGATCCCGGTTCCATTCGTTGTATTGTGCAATGGTGAGACCGTTTGCCCATGCAGATCCGACTATAGAGGATACGCTGACAAAACTTAAAAGAATGAATTTTTGAAAAATTTTTTTCATTTTATTAATTTAAGAAGTTGAGTAATTTCATCTTCCGTTGTATCCCAGCGGCAGACAAATCGAGCCAGAGTAGGGCCACGTCGATAAAACAACGCACCCGCATCAGCCAGCTGATCGAGCGCCTGCGGTGCCATCTCCACAAATAATTCATTGGCCTCCACAGGGGCGATGAGACGAGCTGTGGTGGACTGCTCGATGCCTTGTGCCAGTCGCTGAGCAGCAGAATTGGATTGCCGTGCAAGCCTGAGCCACAGATCGTTTTCCACATACGCGAGGATTTGTGCAGAAGCAAAACGCATTTTGGACCAGATCATGCCGGCGCGTCTGAGGTGAAATCCGATATTTTCAGCGATGTCAGGATTAAAGACTACGATGGCATCGGTCAACAAGCCGCCATTTTTTGTCACGCCGAGTGAAAGAATGTCTACACCGGCTTTCCAAGTCATCTCAGCAGGTGTGCAACCGAGATGAACAAGCGCATTGGCAAAGCGGGCGCCATCCATGTGAACATTTAATCCTTTAGCATGGGCAAGGACGCTGATGCGACTGATTTCTTGTAAGGTGTAAACAACGCCCAGATCGGTGGCTTGTACAAGGTTGACTGCAATAGGTTGACTCTTGTGTGCAAGACCAAAGCCAGCTGAGTCGAGGTGTCTTTCAAATGAATCCGGACAAACTTTTCCGTATATGCCTTCAATCGGTGTGACTTTTAAACCACCTCCAAAAAAACCGACGGCATTGCACTCGGAAGTATTGATATGGGCTTCGGGGCTACAAAATACAGCACCAAATGGCGAGCCTGTCGCAGCAAGGGCTAATGCATTCGCCCCAGTTCCTGTCGGAATGGGAAAAACGCGCACGCTGGTTTCAAATAGTTCACTGAGCCGAGTATTGAGCTGTGTCGTGATGGCATCTGCGCCATAACCAATTGCAGACCCTGTGTTCGCACGAACCAATGCCTCGATGATTTCAGGCGCAGCACTGCCACAGTTGTCACTTCTGAATTCAAGTGTTTGAGTATTCATTTCCGAGAGGTGTTTATTAGCTAAAGCTGTCATGATTCATACCAATACCTTAACCGACTTTTTATTAGTCTAGTAGCCACAAAGCTTCTTCCATATCAAGCCGGGCGTCTTGTTTTTCAGGCATATGGCATGCAACAGCAAGCAAGTATTCATGATGCAAATAATTTTGCCAAAATTTCCAATCTCTGGAGCTGTATTGATTGGGCGTTAAAAAACGAATCTTTGGCTCATTCGGCTCTGACAAATCAAATGCGTGATTTTTTAATCCTGACGTCAGCCCAAGACCCGTTGCTTTGACATAGGCTTCTTTGAGCGTCCAATAATCCAATAATCTTTTGTAGTTTTCTTTATGTTGTATGAAGTCGGAATATTCGTCTTCGCTCAATATCTCCATGGCGATATCCAAGGAAGTATTGTCACGATTCAGACATTCAACATCAATGCCTACTTGACCCATCCTTGTGATCGCCACGGCTACCATGCCCTGAGTATGGCTTAAATTAAACTGAAGATCACCGGCATGTTCTGGCTTTAAGATAAAGGGCTTGTTGTTTGCATTTCTTCTAAACGCCCACTCACCGGGCTCGCTGCCAGCATATCTTGAAAGGGCGCCTCTCAGCAGAGCGTGCGCAACGAGATAGGTATGCCTGTCTTTGGCAAAGCGAAAGTTCGCATAAGTGTTCAACTCATCGGCATCGAACGCTCTGAGATAGTGCTTAATCAATGCGACATCTTGCAGGACATCTGGCTGTAGATAGCAGACTTTGATTTCGTTAGGCGCGATCATTAGACTGGGTGGGGACATATGATTTGCAATCGATACCCTTGATCGTAAAAAAAGCGGACGATTAACGTCCGCTTTTTAGTCTATTGAGTCAAGAACTCACTAGAACATATGACAGCAGCCTTTTTTATCAGGCAGCAACTGGCTCTGCATGCGTTGCTTCAGCTGTTTGCGCAGCAGCTTGTGCTTCGGCTTTTGCAGCTTTTGCGGCAGCGCGCTTTTCAGCATTTGCCTTGAAGGCTTCAGAGGCATGATCCCATAAATTTTTATCTGTAACGGACTTAGAAAACGAGTCAGCACAGATCAGTGCAACGCCGATCGGACCCAAAGCGAGTCGCGCACCTAAACCCGCAACAGTATGAACAGCACCGTTTACAAACTTACCATCTAGCAGCAAGCTCGCACCGGGCAAAACTGTTTCTCCGATGAGTTTGGCACCATTAGCCAAAACATTGGTAGCGTTGGCCTGAATGGGTTGAACTTCTGCAGTTTGTGTTTGATGTTCAGTCATTGATCGATCTCCTAGGTTGGCCGGACGACTACTGGACATATAGCCAGTTCACTTAAGAAGTATTGCATTTTTTACCACCCTGAACAATGCCAATGCTGTCAATTGCGCACAAAAGGATGGTTTTTTTGCCAGTGGCGAGCAATATCGATACGTCGGCACACCCATACTCTGTCATGTCTCGAAATATGATCAAGGAACTTCTGTAAAGCGATCAGTCTTCCCGGACGGCCTAACAGGCGGCAATGCATGCCGATTGACAGCATTTTCGGATGGTCTTCGCCCTCGGCATACAGCACATCGAAACTATCACGTAAATATTCAAAAAAATGCTGTCCTGTGTTGAAACCTTGAGGCGTGGCAAAGCGCATATCGTTGGTGTCGAGGGTGTAAGGCACAATCAACTGAGGCACTTTTGTATTGTCGCTTTTAGTGACCTGCGTCCAAAACGGCAGGTCGTCGCCGTAATAGTCGCTGTCGTATTCAAATCCGCCGTGTTCAACGACTAGCTGGCGAGTGTTTGGACTGTCTCGGCCGGTATACCAGCCCAGAGGCCATTGACCTTTAGTCAGGTCTTTAATCATGGCCGTGGCCACCTGCATATGTGCACGCTCGGTCGTGATATCCATGTTCTGATAATGGAGCCAGCGCAGTCCGTGACAGGCAATTTCATGTCCTTGCTCTAAAAAAGCGGCAGTTAACTCGGGATGCCGCTTGAGGGCGACTGCAACACCAAAAACCGTTAATGGTAGTTTTCTTCTTTCAAATTCTTTTAAAATACGCCAAACGCCCACGCGGGAACCATATTCATAAATCGACTCCATGCTCATATGGCGAGCAGGAAAGCTTTCTGCTCCAACGATTTCAGACAGAAAACGCTCAGATCCAGGATCTCCATCTAAAACAGTATTTTCTGCACCTTCTTCGTAGTTCAAGACGAATTGCACAGCAATTTTTGCTCGGCCTGGCCAGTTGGCCTGTGGCGGTGTCGCACCATAGCCAACTAAATCGCGGGGGTAGTGCTCAGAAAAATGTGCAGTGGAAGATTTCATTTTGCAAACTCGAATGAATGGATGGAGTAAAAGAGATCGACAGCAAGCATTTGAAAATTTGACTAGATAATAAAGCGAAAGACTTTTTCTTAGAATCAGATATCCTGTTCGAAATGGCTTTTTTGTGAATAATCGGTTCATTAAGAATTGTTTTATTTCACTCTGTTGTAAAACGATTTTCATAGGTAAAGAAAAAGGTGTATCGGTTAAGATACTTATCTTTTCGAGTACAAATTTTGTTGTCTCCACAGAGGAACAGATTGAATGTCTGGAAGTCTGCTAGTCAGTGGTAACCCTCAACATTACAAGGCGATAGGCGAGGGTGGGCAGCCTGTTTATTCGGTGGCCTTTCAATTGCGCGAAGCGATTCGCTTAAAAGCGGGTGCCTCCACAGCAAACTGTCTTGCGATTCCGCAATCCAATCAACATGGCAGCATGGTTGATTGGTACTCACCGATTGCGGGAGACGTTGTGCCTTGGTCTACGGCCTCTGCACAAGAAAGAGAGCATGCACTGGCTCGATTGGATTCCGCGCATCGCACGCTTGAATCAGCCATCGAAAAAATGAAGCTTGCTCAGGCAAGGGATGATCAAGCAGAGCGTGAACGAAACACCGTCTTACCTCTCATGAGCAAGGTGTTTTACTTTCCGGATAATAATTTCATCTATTTGGTGAATGGTGAGCCAGTCATTGCTTTTTGGGGGTTCCATAGTCAAGGTGCTGGGTTGCCTTCTGACCCTTTTGTTTCACTGCGTCCTTTGCCCCACGCAACTGTTGCGAATACCAATCTGTCTGTCGCTGCAGCGTCGCGTAGGCCCTGGTGGTGGTGGCTGCTGCTTTTACTTCTCCTACTTTTGCTTTTATTTATTTTGCTGCGCAGTTGCGCACCCGTTTCATGGTTCGGGAGCGGTCAAACGCCTGTTATTTCGGTACCCAACGCAACGTTGCCTTCAGCCTTACCTTTAGCGCCCAATCAAATCGCCACTCCAACGGGTGTATCAGGCCAACCCTCTGCCACGCTTGAAACAACGCCCAGAACAGCACCAGATGGCTGGATAGGTCGCGGTGTCACGAGTGTACGTCGTTGGTGGTCTGGTAGCGATCCTGTGGCTGGGACAACGGTTCCCGGAGCAGGTGCCATGGATGCCCCCTCTGCTAATGCACCAAAGGTAGAGGCACCGAGTGCGGCCACACCGGAACTTAATCTCCCGGCTTCCGGCAGTGAAACTGCACCTAACGCGGATACACCAAACACCACACCTGCCAATATTGAAACACCTGTTTCCGAATTGCCCGGTGGTACACCAACACCAACACCAAATCCAACACCACCACAAACACCTTCACAAGCAGAACCTCCGCAGTCAGTTCCGCAACCAGGACAATCTGGCAATAGGGCGGATGCAGCTGGCAGTCAGCCGCCTGGCCAACCAATGACGATCCCGCAACAGGCTATCAACTCTGGCGACACACGCTTTCTTGATGGCGCCTGGACAGCGGGTACAGGCATACAGGATGCAAAGACTGGCAAGCCTTTGCGAATTGAATATGACTTCAGTCAAGGCAAAGGTCAGGGGAAGGTCACGATTCGCCGCGCGGATGGTTCACAATGCGTAGGCGCTGTCAGCGCACAGATGCAAGGACAATCTCTACAAATTAATGATCAAGGTGTTGCGAAATGCTCGGACGGCGGAACGATCGCATTGCCCAAGGTCACTTGTATTCCTCAGCCTAATGGTCAGGCAAATTGTCAAGGCCGTTATGAAAACGGCGCAACTTTTCCCGTGTCCATGCGACACGCACCCAAATAGCAGGACGCGACACTATGCTGTCAGAAATCACTTCTTATGAAGACCAGACCACACTGATTATGGGAAGCGGCATCCAGTTTTTGGACTTTGCCGCAAGCTTCGTTGTTAAAGGTCAGACGGGAGAGTTCGCCAAACTTGGTGAAGCTGGACCGCTCGGTCGTCTTCAGGAAGATGAAAGAACTGGAAAATTACATTTTTCTTTTGATGAAAAAAAATCGCCAGTTTCCTCTCGTTTGGACGTTGGCCTCGATCAGTCGCTCAAACTTTTTACCGATGTCTGGTTACCTGTTCCTTTCTTTCGATTCAGTCCACCCTCGCGCTTTGAGGAAGGTCCTTCAAATTGGTCGCGCGTGCGCATCACCGAAGTGCCTACAGGTTCTGATCCAGACGGTCATACCCATCGCATCACGTTTGCTTTTGATACCAAGGTTTTACCGAATCGAACCGATACTGCCTACATGGGACCTTCTGAAGACGATGTCAAAGCGGGGACAAGCTTCGCCTTTGCGCATCGCTCACATGAAATGGGTTGGTTTTTAGATCAGCAGTGGGTCGATGCATGGTTGAGGGAATTGTTTGCTGAGCTCGCGCGTCCACGTTTGAAAAAAGACGCTGAGGATATTCGCCTTGAAACTGCAGAGTTACAGCATCAAGCTCATTATTTAAACGTACTGCACCTGCTCGGCACGCAGTTGAGTTTGCCCGAAGTGAAGGTCATCTCCAACGCGCGTAACGATCTTTACAAACCTATTCCAGTTGATTTGGTTCTTGATATAGGCAACTCACGTAGTTGTGGCATTCTGATCGAAGACCATCCTCAGGAAAATGACGGGTTGCGCAGACGTTATGAACTTGAACTTAGAGATCTGACAAAACCTGAACAGGTCTATGTCGATCCTTTTGAGAGTCGGGTCGAGTTTTCACAGGCTTCTTTTGGCAAGGATCATTTTTCAGTTCAAAGCGGACGAAATGATGCTTTTTTGTGGCCAACTATTGCCCGGATCGGTCATGAGGCGGGTCGTCTGGCCAGCTTAAGACGCGGCACAGAAGGTGCGACGGGCCTTTCCAGTCCAAAGCGCTACCTGTGGGATCAGGAAAGCTTCGAACCAGGTTGGCGATTCAACACCTCGTATGTCAAGACTGAGGCTGAACCGCACGCGACCGCGGCACCAGTTTCTCGTCTGATTAATGAAATGGGTGAGGCGCTCTACACGCTGGACCCAGACGATCGCATGCCGGTTTTTCATCCGCATTATTCACGCAGCTCTTTGATGACCTTTATGCTGTGCGAGGTTCTCGCACAAGCATTGGCTCAAATCAATAGTCCGGCACAACGTTTACGTCAAAGTCATGCGCGTGTGCCGCGTCATTTGCGCTCAATTATTTTGACAGTTCCACCCGCAATGCCCCAACCAGAACGCAAGATTTTTCAGTCTTGTATGAATCAGGCGATTGGTTTGATTTGGAAAAGTATGGGATGGCATCCTGAAGACGCCGGTATGGAGACTGAGGAAGACCGGAAACTCGCCTTTCCCGAGTTTCCCGATGTGCACGTGCAGTGGGACGAAGCGACGTGTGGTCAGGTCGTCTATGTGTTTAGTGAAACACACAATAATTTTGGTGGACGTCCCGAGGAGTTTTTTGCAGCACTCGCGCGACCCGATCAGCCTAAGCGTGAGGACTCAAACGATCCTTATGTCTCGATTGCATCGATCGACATTGGTGGCGGCACCACTGATCTGGTGATAAATGAATACTCACTCGATAAAGGCCCGGATAATGCCGGCCGTGAAGTAGGAGGTAGTGCCTACATCATCCCCGAGCAACGGTTTAGAGATGGTTTCAAAATCGCCGGTGATGACATCGTACTGGATGTGATTCGTTTGGTTGTCTTGCCTTCCATTGCGGCATCGTTCAAGACTGCAGGCGTACTAGAGCCAGATGCGCTGCTTTCACGGTTGATGGGAAGCGAATCACTTGATGCCCAAGTCGCTGTCTTGCGCCAGCAGCTTACCTTGCAGGTTCTTTACCCTGCTGCCCTGCGCGTCATTAAAGAATATGAAAAGTACGATCCGCTTGATTCAGGCAATTTAGGTGTGATGAGTTTGTCTGAATTGATGTCTGATGCCGGTCAACCGACTCAAGATGTCCTTGATTATGTCAATACTGCAGTCCAAAGAGCGGGTGGGACGAGTGCGCAGGGCTTTAGTATTTTGAATGTTGGCGTCGGGATCAACCTGCGCCGCCTCCACGAACAGTTCATCCGGGGTGAGCTCAATATCTGCAAGACGCTCAAAGCGTTATGTGAAGTGGTCTATGCCTATCAGCCAGATGTACTGTTGTTGACAGGAAGACCCTCTCGTATGCCCGGGGTGCTTGCTTATGTCCGCTCGCTGTTGTCCTTGCCACCAGGCAGGATCTTGCCTATGCATCAGTACCGGACAGGTCCGTGGTATCCCTTTCATAAAAATGGCCGGATCGATGACCCCAAAAGTACTGCAGCGGTCGGCGCGATGCTCTGTTTATTGAGCCGCAGTTTAAGGTTGCCGAATTTCTTTTTCCGTTCCGCAGCATTTAAACCCTATTCAACGTTGCGGTTTATTGGAATGATCGATAACAACAATGCGATCAAAGACTCCAATGTTTTTTATCGCGATATCGATCTTGACAATGACGAATACGAGTTTCCCGACACAACGTTTGAGATGCGCGGCTCGATGAGAATCGGCTTCAGACAGTTGGCAGCTGATCGCTGGCCTGCCTCACCGCTTTATACGCTTAGTGTGGACGATCCAGAGTTAAGGGAAAAACTGGCATCGAAGGGCGTTGTCCTAAAAGTTGCGCTTCGACGCAGTGAGCGCACAGGTCCCGAAAGCTTCGAACTTGCCAGAGTGGAGGGCGGATCGAAAAGTAAAGTTAAATTCAGATTAAACACGATGGTGGATAGCGGTTTGGGTGATTCGCAGTATTGGCTTGACAGCGGCAGCGTGAGGTAGAGCAACATGACTGATTTAACTGATAAATTGTCCCAAGGCTGGCTGACGATTCACCAAGAGTCCGGACGTGCGATCGAGTGGGTGGGACGTGTTCGCGGCAACGCCAGAAGCGTCGATAATGAAGCCGATAGCCTGGTGACAAAATTGCGTCGTATTCGCAACCAAGCTAAAAGTCTTGCCGTCGCTTCGCGCTTGCCCTCAACTGTGGGGTTTTTTGGTTTGTCACAAGCTGGCAAGTCCTATTTAATCTCTGCGTTGGCCGCAGGTTCTGACGGCAAACTTGAAACCGAAGTTGACGGCAAGCGACTCGACTTTCTGAGTCATATTAATCCGCCTGGCGGTGGTAAAGAAGCAACGGGGCTTGTGACACGCTTTAGTTTCAAAGCCAAACCAGGACCAACAGGATACCCTCTAGAGCTCAAACTGTTCGAGGAAATCGAGCTCGTCAAAATCCTCTCTAATTCCTACTTCAATGACTTTAATTTTGAAAAAGTTGGACAAGCAGTCGATTTGACAATGGCTCGTCAACAGCTTTCCATACTTGAGACAAAGCGTTTGGCGCAACGTGTGCCGGGTGTCTCTGAAGATGACATGGTCTCATTATGGGATTATCTTCGTGAAAGTTATGGCGAGTCTATTCGCGTGCTTGAAGGGGAGTTTTTACCTCGAGCGGTTGAGTTAGCGCCTTACTTGTCTCTCACTGATCGTGCGACGCTTTTTTCATGTCTCTGGCGACAATCACCTGCGTTGACGCAAACGTTTTTAATGCTTTCACAAACGCTACATTCGCTTGGCTATCCTTCGCGCGTCTTTGCACCGATTGATGCGATCGTTCGACCGACCGGTCAGGGCGGGGCGCTCTCACAAGCCGACAGCATTATGAACGTGGATATGCTTGAAAGACTAGGACGACCTGAGGATTTGAATATCCAGGTTTTACCTGTTTGTGAAGGGGAGGTTAAAACTGCCCAGACGCTCACTTTAGCTCAGTTGGCGGCGCTGACTGCCGAGATGATTTTTCCTCTGGTTAATTCCCCGCATCAAAAAGTTTTTTCTGAAGTGGATTTGCTTGATTTTCCTGGTTATCGCGGAAGGCTCGGTCTTGAGTCGCTCTCTGATATCAGTGCTGCTCAGGCTCGGGAAAAATCTGGCAATCCTGTTGCGCAACTCTTATTGCGCGGCAAAGTCGCCTATCTATTTGAGCGCTATACCGACTCACAAGAGATGAATGTGTTGGTGGTATGTACTGCCTCACATAAACAATCGGATGTGACTGAGGTGGGGCCTGTACTGACAGAATGGATTCGCAAAACTCAAGGGGACCAGCCAGAGGATCGGAGTAAACGCGATCCAGGCTTGATCTGGGCAGTGACAATGTTCGATATGAAGATTACAGACTCTCTCAGCAAAGATGAGGATATGCTTCACTCGGTCTGGAACAACCTGATCAAGATGACGATGCTTGAGCGATTCGGTGGCTATCAATGGATGCAAGACTGGGCCAATGGCGCTGCATTTAACAATACGTTTTTAGTGCGTAAACCCAGGATGCCTGTCGCCTTCCTTGATATGGAAAATGGTCAAGAGAAATGCGTGACGCCTGCCGTTGAAAACCAACTTCATTTAATGAAGCAGACATTTGAAGGTGCAGAACTCATCCAGAGTCATGTCGCCGAACCCGAGTCGGCCTGGCACGCCATGATGGCGCTCAACGATGGTGGTGTCGAAAGATTGAGTCAATATTTGGCGAAAGTCTCGATTCGTCAAATCAAGCTCGATCGTATCGCCGAACAAATGGATGCGTTGTTGCATGACTTGGTGGATAACCGCTTGGGACGCTGGTTTCACCAAGACGGAGTCGGAGAGGTGGAAGCCAAGCGAAAGATTGCGCAATCAGTTGTGACGGCGCTTAGACCACGTATTACCCTTCTTGCGGAGCTGCAAGAAAAGCTTCGCTTGTCTGATGCTGTCTTGCAAGATCTATACATGGGTGCCGACGAGGTTGTACCAGAACCACAAGATGTATCAGAAAAACAAGTGACTTCTGCGCTAAACCTTGGTGATGATCCCTTCGGTTTGGATGATGTGCTTGATATTTTTGGTGATCAACCTGCATCGAGTCCTAAACCAAACACAGCAGCTAACAAGCCCGCGAGTGGTGATGCACGATTCGCACAGACTGTTGTAAGAGAATGGATCGAACATTTGCGAGATATACCGAGTCAATCAGGATTACTCACTTACTTTGGGTTATCGAAAGAAGCGATGGAAATGCTCTGCGATGAACTTATTACTGCAGCAACGCGAATGGATTTGCAAGGACAAATCTTACAAGCGGTGAGCGGTCATGAGCAGGTGGGGACTAAGCGGGAACGGTTAGTCGATCGTCAGGTCATGGCAGCCAGGACCTCGATGTCAGACTTCATCGCCTGGCTTGGCTATATCAATGTTCCTTTAAGTGATCGCTCAGATAGCCGCATCAATGCCGGACATAAGTTATTTGAACCGCCCAGCCGTATTCCCAAAGGAAAACTTCCAGGAATAGGTAGCGAGGCGTTTGATCACACTCGGGTCTTTATGGGTGATTGGTTGGTTGGTTTTGCGCAAATGGTTCTCGACAATGCCGGCCATGACGGCGGCAGAGAGATCAAGCCCGAGCAAAACGCGGAACTTGGTGCCTTAATCGCAAAATTGAATGCTGCAAAAGTGAATCACCCATGAAAAAAACTCGACCAGAACTCAGACCAAGTGCGAGCGGTCGCCCAGGCTATGCAGTCCTTGTTTTGACTGGCTGGGAAACAGAAAATATTCAAATCGGTGCCCGCGCCGAAGTCTGTATCCAACGCAATCAGGACCAACGGTTTCTTGGTGATGGACGTCAGTGGACGGCGTCTCAAACCTGGCATCAAGTGAGTCTTTCTGAGGAAGTCGTTGCCGATACTGTTGTGTTGGCTCTTGATCCTGTCGTTGTGGATCCTCTGGTTGAAAATCCTCAGATGACTTATCAGGTCCAAATTAGAATCGATGCTGAAAATGGTATTGGTGTGATGCGAATCCGCGAGGGCGTATTGTCATCTCATGCCGCTGGACAAAGTGTCAGCCCTGTTTCACACGTTTCGCAGTCAGTCGTCAAGCCTGAACCAGAGCCTGCGCTTGTCGAGGTCGCTCCCATACCTGAGCCAGTTATCGTTCCTGAGACAAAAAAATCAAATAAATTACTGCTTATTGCTCTTGCCTTGGTTTTGCTTGTTGCCGGGGTCGGACTGTTTGCGTGGTTGAAAATGAATCAGGAGCCTGTGGCGGTTGCGACTCCGTCAAGTGAGTCTGTGACTGAGTCATCCAATCCCGCCCCAGTTGTTGCAGCTACCCCGGCTGAGCCTCCTGCATGTAGTGCGGAGGCATTGGCAACAGTTAAAGATGATTTGATATTTATTCAAAGCTGTCTAAAAACCAACCCGGATTCCACTCAGGTTCTTTCAGTGATTGACGCTGCCAAAAAGGCGAACAGGTGCGATCTCGCACAAAGACTGTACGCTTTTAAAGGCCAGTCTGGTGATATTCCGGTTGCCTTGGCCTATGCAAAAGAGTTCGATCCCGCAAGTTTTGCCATAGGTTGTTTCAAAACAGCAGACAAAGAAACTGCCATTTACTGGTATGAAGTGGTGCTCTCTAAGGACGCGAACCACTCTGAAGCCAAAGCACGTCTCGACGCCTTGAGGAAATAGTATGAATAAATCCCGATCCTTCAGCATCGCACTGATTGTGTGTTTCCTATTTATTTCTGCTGCAAGTCATGGCCAAGGACAATCCAACAAACCTCTTTTGCAAGAAGGTAAAACCACTCTTTATCAAAGAGTGTTAACAACTCCGACTTGCAAGTTATTTGCCAAACCTGGTGATCAAACTGGCGCTTCCCAAGAAGCTTTCAGTCGTTACTATGTTTATCAGCGACAACAAAATTCCGGAAAACAGTTCGTTGAAGTCGGCCCGGATACAACCGGTAAGAAAATTGGCTGGCTGGACTCTGCCTGCACTGTGGAGTGGAAAATGCAAATGTCGCTTGCGTTTACCAATCCCGCCAATCGGAATCTTTCCTTGTTTTTTAAAGATCGCGAACCAATCGAAAAAATTCTTGATTCTTCAAATCCTGCTGCAGCCTATGCGCCAATTCTCGACAGCATGAGTAAAACGGGAAGAAATCCACTCGTTGTGGCACGCGAACCTGAGCTATTTGTCGATTTCCGCAAAAACTTTTACTTGTTACCCATCTTGCAAGCAGAGGAGGTGATGAGTGATAGTGGATTTAATGTGCGTTTGCTCGAGGTGGCCTCTGTCAGTCGACAAGATCCTCTTGCAAACCCCGCCGTGAATCCAAAAGTAGTACAGAGCTCGATCAAAGCTTTCAGCGCAGGCGTAGTGTTTGTCATTGACTCTACGCTTTCAATGGATCCTTATATTGAACGCACCCGCTCAGTGATTAAAAATATTTACGCGCGCATGGAAAAGGAAAAGTTAGACGACAAAGTCAAATTTGGTCTGATTGCTTTTCGTTCTGCCTTGAGCGCTGTACCTGGGATCGAATACAACACGCGTATGTACGCCGATCCCACAAAGGTTAAAAATGGCGCTGATTTTTTTGAAAAAATCAAAGAGCTCAAAGCGACCAAGGTATCCACGCCTAAGTTTGACGAAGATCCTTATGCTGGAGTCAAAGAGGCGCTTGAGAAGATTAATTGGAATGAGTTTGGTGCCCGTTATATCGTATTGGTCACCGATGCCGGCGCACTAGATTCGAACGATCCTCTTTCTACAACCGGACTGGATGCACAGGCAGTACGTGAACTCGCCAAGGAAAAAGGCGTTGCTCTTTACGTCTTGCATTTAAAAACTCCCGCTGGCGTTAAAAATCATCAGTCTGCTCAACGTCAATACGAGACTCTCGCTTTTAACTCCATTACCAATCGTCCACTTTATTACCCTGTTGATGCTGGACAAGTAAACATTTTTGGTGACACGATTGCGACGCTTGGCGACTCTCTGGTGAACCAAATCAAACAAGCCTCTGCAGGCGAGCCTGTTGCAGGCAGTGCACTGAATGCTTCTCCCACACCCTCTACTGCTGCGCCTGCACCTTCCACGCCCTCCGCTGCGATTGCACGTGATGCCGCTCTCATTGGTCATGCCATGCAATTGGCATATCTTGGCAGCGTGACAGGTACTCAGGCGCCTCCATTCTTTAAAGCATGGATAAGCGACCGGGATCTTGTTAAACAAAATATTCCGACGACTGAGGTGCGCGTTTTATTAACAAAGGGACAACTCAGCGACATGAGCACGGCAGTTAAAGAGATTGTTGAGGCCGCCAATTCATCGCTTGTTTCCCCAACAGCTATGTTTGAGCGTCTGCGTTCCGTTGCCGCGACAATGGGGCGTGATCCAAATCAACTTCGTCAAGGACGATCGGAAAATCTTAGCAAGCTGGTTCTTGGAGAGTATCTAGAAGGCTTACCCTACAAAAGTGATGTATTGGGTCTAGATGAAGAAGCTTGGAAATCAATGTCTGTTGCAGCCCAAACTCAATTCATTATTCGCCTCAATACAAAACTCAGGCAGTATCAAAGCTTCAATGAGGATACAAGCGCATGGGTATCGCTTGCCAAAGGCAGCGACCCCAGTGAATCGGTTTACCCAGTTCCACTTGAATCGTTACCCTAATTACTGTGAATGAATCGATTCTCGATATACAGAATCTAAAGGTTTCCCGCGGCTTGGCGGGGCAAACCTATGAGGTGGTGCTCACTTCCTTAATGCTCAACGCAGGCGACGTGACCGCGATTGTGGGTCCAAGTGGTTGTGGAAAAAGTACCTTGCTTGAGGCGATCGGTTTACTTCTGGAGCCTGAATCGGCTGAACGCTATCAGCTTGTTGATTTTGACATTGCACACGATATGGGGATTAGTTTGCGTGAGCGTGAACGTCGCTGGGCGTGCATTCGTCAAAATTATCTCGGATTTGTCCCACAGAGTGGGGGGCTTTTGCCTTACCTAAACGTCCATGACAATATTTATTTGGCCCGCCAGTTAGTGGGTTTAAAGGGCTCGGATTCATTACTCGACGAAATCATCGATCGTTTGAAACTCGTCCCCTTGCTGAAGCAGTCACCTGCGCAACTCTCGATCGGCGAAAGACAACGTGTTTCCTTTGTGCGAGCCATCGCGCACCGACCTAAGCTTTTATTGGCGGATGAGCCCACTGCAGCCCTGGATCCAATTCTTGCCAAAGAATTGTTTGCCTTGATTGTCGAGTTTGCCCGTGCATTGAATGTCACTGCACTCATTGTGACCCATGAGTGGTCATTAGTAGATGAAGTTGGCATCAGATCCATTGTTGGCACGATCAGCCATCAGCGTCGGACAATTTTTGATGCGATGTAACGACCCATTCCTCCGACTGCCAAAGCCGCCTCTCAGATTGCTGCTTAAGTTAAGTATTGGCGATTTGTTGCATGACCGAAAAGTGTCATTTTTCATCATCGCCTCGATTGTGGCTGTTGTCGCGCCTTTGTTGCTTTTATTTGGTTTGAAATTTGGCATCGTCAGTCAAATGCGTACCGAATTGTTATCAGACCCAAGAAATCTGGAAATCCGGATGCTGGCAAGCGCAAAGCTTGACGATCAATGGTTTGCGCGACTGAGTCAAACTCCTGGGGTTGGCTTTGTGCAGCCCATGACACGCTCGCTCAATACGATTGGTGATCTTTTTGTGGATGGCAGACGATTTGTCGAAAATGCTGAGTTGATACCTACTGCCCAAGGTGATCCAGTACTTAAAAACATACAGATCCCTGTCAAAAATGATGAAGTCGTACTAACGGCATCAGCGGCCTCAAAACTGGGGGTGGGCGAGGGCGATACGATTCGTCTACGGGTCGCGCGCGTCTTTGATAATCGTTCTGAAAGAGCGCAAATCCCCTTGCGCGTGCTGAGTGTTTTACCAGCAACAGCTTTCAATCGTCCTGCCGCCTTTCTCACGCTCCCTCTGCTTGTCGATATCGAGGACTTTAGGGACGGATTCAAGGTTGAGGGGAGTGGGGTTGACACAGGGGATACGCGTCAAACGCGAAATTATTTTGCAAGAGCACGTATTTATGCCGAACGACTTGAAAGTGTCGAACCTCTTTCCACACTTTTACAAAGTGAGGGCATAGAAACCTCCAGTCGCCTTGCTGAAATCAAGTCAGTTCAGTCTATTGATAAGGTCCTTGGACTTATTTTTGCCGTTATCGCCTGGATTGCTTTACTTGGATGCGCTGCGTCATTGATTGGCGCATTAATGGCCAACATCGATCGAAAGCGCAAGGATTTAGCGTTACTTCGTTTGATGGGATATGGAAGGCGGGCGATGCAACTCTATGTTGTCGCGCAAGCCTGCGTGCTTACCCTTGCAGGCTTTGCAACCGGTTGTATTTTGTATGTATTCGGCAGTTATTTGTTTAATCAATTATTAGGCGCCTATATGCCTGCTGGACAATTTGTCTGTCTTCTTGAGCCTATTCATTTTTTGGTTGCACTGGGTGCTGCGCTAGTGGTCGCGATTATCGTGTCTGGTGCAGGGGGAAGTTTTGCGACCAAAATCGAGCCAGCGGAGAGTCTACGTGATGTATAAATTTTTTAATCGAATGACTGTTATATCAGCCATGTTCTTGGCGTGCTCGAGCGTGAATGCCCAAGCATGGGATCAAAAGTTTTTTAATCCAAAACCAAGCGATGACGATGTGGTGTTGCCGCTTCCTTGTGAAGGGTCAATGGCCTTTCGAAAAGTTTTAGTTCCTGTCAAAAAGCCTCTGGATGATTTTGGTGTGACATTAGGCTCTGAAGGTGCGGCGTTACGCTATCTTGAGCAAGCGCATCCTGCTTTCATAGCAGGAAGCTTCACCACGGACAAACCAAATCCCGGTCGTTACTACTTAATGGCAAAGTACGAAGTTACGGAATTGCAATATCAGGCTGTAATGCAAGAGCCTTGTCCCCGCCCATCAATGAAACTGATGCTACCGAAGGTTTCATTAAGTTGGTTTGATGCCATGCAGTTTAGTGACAAGCTCAATATCTGGTTAAGAAAAAATGCTCTCAAAAGTTTGCCAACTGAAGACGGTGTTGCCGGTTTCGTGCGACTCCCAACTGAGGTCGAGTGGGAATTCGCTGCACGTGGCGGCAACAGTGTGTCGAGTACCGAATTTCGCGAGGCCACATTTCCCATGCCCGATGGTATGAATAAATACGTCTGGTTTGCGGGGTCCCAGTCTGCAAATGGAAAATTGCAGCTCGCTGGATTGCTCAAGCCCAACCCACTTGGTCTACATGACATGTTAGGGAATGCAGACGAAATGATGTTTGAATCATTTCGTTTGAATAAGCTGGATCGTTTTCATGGCCAGGCAGGTGGCTTTATTGTCCGCGGTGCCAACTTTATGACGCCAGAAAGCGATGTGCGTACCTCTTGGCGTCAAGAGCAAACCTACTATCGCGATGCCGAACCTAATAAACAACGAACAGCTGGCTTTAGATTGGTTATGGTTGCGCCATCACTGACCTCAACGAATCGAAGCAAAGAAATTGAAAGAGACTGGGCAGAGCTTGGTGTGCGCGACAATACTGCCACTGCCAATGCAACGGGTTCATTGTCCAATCCGAATAGTCCGAGCACAGTTGAACGTCTCGGTAACTTGATGTCCGAACTCAAGGACGACAAGCTTAAAAAAGAGCTAGAGAATCTGCGCACAGAGTTGCGAAGCAGTAATCAAACTCGAGATGAGCAGCGTTCAATCGCAATTCGATCCGCGCTTCAACAAGGTGCCTTCATGTGCGTGTTACTCAATCGCGAAGGGCGTTTTTACGATGCAATCAAACGTAATTATGACGAAAGCTGTACTAATCATTCAGCCATGTCTAAAGAAGATCAAACACGTTGCAATTTAACCAAACGTAATGTTGACGGTCGTTTAGCCGCTCAGGAACTTGCGATGAGTCTTTACTCAGACAGCATCGTAGAAGCGGGAGCAATTTATACGAAAGAAATGATCTCCCCTGAAGTCGTCGTTAAACGACAACAATTGCTTGCCCGTAAAAGCAGCAACCTCGGCTCGTATATTGATACATACTGGGCGCATCTGGGCAAGTACTTAACAGATAGAAAAATTACTCAAGCCGAATGGCTAGCCAGTTGTAAAGCAGTTCCAGTCAATTAAGGAGAAAACAATGATGTCGCAAGCAACATTAAAATTCCGAATGGCCTTTATCGCTCTTGTCAGTTTATTTTTTCTGGCAGGCTGCCAAACGACAGGGGGAGGGGATGGCGATGTGGATCCTCGACTGACTCAAGGAGATTCAGCAAAGTTCTTTACAAAAGCGGGTGCACAAGCATGCGCTGCGGGCGCGTTAACTGGAGTACTAGCCTGTGCGCTGACAAATTCCAGCAATAAAGCGGCATGCATGGCTATTGCAGCTGTAGCAGGTTGTGGCATCGGAGCAGGTGGTGCCTATGTGCTGGATCAGCGTCGAGCCAAATACTCAAACAATGAGCAGCGCATACAGTCTTTTATAGAAGATGTTCAAAAAGATAACGACAATCTCAGACAACGCATTCAAGAAGTGAATGTCGTCCTGCGTGAAAATCAAAAAACCTTACAACAACTTCAACAACAAATTGCAACCAAGCAGATTGATCAGAAAAAGGCTCAAACTGAACTCAATCGAATCAGAGCGAACAAAGCTTACTTGGAAAAAGAGCTCGCTAATATCAATGCACGTATCGATGGTTTTCAGGACATCATTGAAAAGGAACGGGCAGTGGGTGCCGATGTTCGACCTCTTCAGCAAAAGCTCGATGTACTCGTTCGCGACCGCGACTTGATGCAACGCAATATTGATACAGCTCTGGCTCTGTCGTCTTCCATCAAAGTTGCAGGCTAAATGGATGCATTCGACCTGCTTGGCATGTTGAAACGAGCTATTTTTTAAATAATGGTGACATGATGAAACAATATTTAAAGTTACCCCTTGTAATTGGGTTTTCTGGATTATTGGCGGCTTGCACGATGGACAAAGCAGGCTGTGATCCTCGTGCCATGCGTGATGCTGGACTACTCACAAAAATGAATTGTGATTTTTCAGGCTCTTATGAAGCGCGAGCCAAGGATAAAGAGTCTCAGTTGGCCGCTGAAAGGCAAACAAATGCGCTGCTGCGACAAGCCATGACTGATATGGAAAAGAAAAATACACTTGTGAGTGCTGATATTACAAAGCGCCGCGCGGACATCACGAACATTAATCGCAGCGTAGCAGCCTATCTTCGACAAGTTCAAAATAGCAATCCAAGCAATCAAGCACTCACAGATCAGGTGAATCAGGCGCGCGCGCGCTTGGATGCCTTGCAAAAAACTCCCATCACGACAGGGTCTGCAAATGCACAAGAGCTGAGTGCAAAAATTCAAGCAGTCGAAAATGAAGTTGCTAAGTTGCGTAAAATAGAAGCTGATTTGTACAAGTAATCGTATGAATAGAATCGCGCAGCGTCAGTTACCTGTTGAATCCGTAAAGGATTTAGAGGCGCTGTACGATTCTTTATTGGGTGCACTTGGCAACAATGTTCCGCCAACGGTGAGTGCGCTGTATGCCAGACCACAAGTCATGCCGGCAGGTCTTGTGCAGTGGCAGACTTCGTTTGCGGGTCAGCCGACAGCTTTTCAAGACTTGCCGGATCCAGCCACACATGATTTTAAAAGCAAGCTTTTTGAACGCCTTAAAGCCATTCAACATTTTGCGGATCAATATTCTTTAAATCCTGAGCATGATCCTGCAATTTTAAAAATCTTGCGCGATGCAAGTGCAGATCCACCTATAGAGGCGATCTATTCAGTTGGCGGACAACCTGTCCTACTTTTTTGGGATCAGGCAATCCCCTCACAAGAATCACGAAAGAAACTTGTTCCACCAGTTGTTATTTCTCCTTCTTCATCTGTATTGACTCTACGTCGCGGATGGCTGTTGTTGGTATTAGCCTTACTGTTATTGTTGCTGGTACTGGTGTGGTGGATTTGGTGCCCGCGTTCACCCCTGCATGCAGTGGATCCACTCCATGCGTTAATCAGCACGCAACCTGCTCAAGATCCATCGGCATCAGAGCCTTCCAGATCTGAAATTCCGGCGCCGTTTACGCCTGAACAACAGGAGCCCATTGCTGCGCTTCCTTCGCCTGTCGCTGAAGTGCCCCCTGAGCCAGAACCAGAACCTAAACCAGCAGATCCGCCATTTGTTGATCCTGAGCCAGTTGCTGAACCAGTAGCTGAGCCTGTTCCTGAGCCAGCGCCGCAGCCGCCTAAGGTTGAACCTCCTAAACCCGTGTCGCCACCTCCACCACCAAAACCAAAACCTGTGGTGAAGCCACCTGCAACAATTACAACGGCCAAAAATTTATGCCCGGAGGATCGGCCAGCTCAACTCGCCCCTGAAATGGTGGTTGTATTTGATGCGTCCGGTTCAATGATGGTGAATGTTAATGCGACGCGCGAAGAAGAGATGTGGGCGTTTTCCATTCTGAATCGCGGACCCCTTGGGATGCAATTCCTCAGTTCCCAAGATCGCATGAGACTTGAGCGTTTATTAAGTCAACCGACTCGTATGGTCACTGCCCAGCAAGCCACAGTGAACGTTCTTCAACGACTCCCCTCGGATGTCAGCACGGGTTTAGTCGTTGTTGACGAGTGTCCGGCATCGCGTAATTTGGGGCGTTACGCGCCGTCCCAGCGAGGTCAGATGATCAATCGTTTGCGTGGCTTGAGCCCTCGCCAGGGGACCCCTTTGGCTGACGGGATATTAGAAGCAGGGCAGTTGGTGGATGGTGTGAACAAAGAAAGCACCATTTTGATAGTGTCAGATGGAGGAGAGTCCTGTGGTGGTGATCCCTGCATGGTTGCCAGAAATTTAGCGCGTCAAAAGCCGCATCTGAAAATCAATGTCGTGGACATCGGTGGCTCAGGCGCTGCCGCGTGCGTTGCACAAGCGACGGGCGGAAAGGTCTTCACTGTATCCAACCTCTCCGAATTAAAAGTGGGGATCGACCGCGCCGCTCAGGATGCTCTAGGTCCCAGCAATTGTAAAAAATAACGTTACTACCCATTTTGGCTATCGCTTTTCACGCTGCGTCGCAACATTTTTATAGCCTCCGATACGCATCTGGAAAAGAGTAAGATTCTGTATCTTTTAACAAGGGGATAAGCGCATGAGTCGCCCATTTCGTATTGCAGTGTTGCCTGGTGATGGTATTGGTAAAGAAGTGATGCCCGAAGGCCTGCGGGTCTTGAAAACCGCTTCAGAGAAATTTGGTCTAAATCTCGAGTACCGACATTTTGAGTGGGCCTCATGTGACTACTACGCCAAAACCGGCGAAATGATGCCCGCTGACTGGAAGAGCCATCTTCAGGATTGCGATGCGATTTATTTCGGTGCTGTGGGCTGGCCTGCAATTGTGGCGGATCACACTTCTTTGTATGGTTCCTTGCTCAAATTCCGACGCGAATTTGACCAATATATCAACTTGCGTCCTGTGCGTTTGTTCGATGGTGTGCCTTGCCCGCTTGCAAACCGTAAAGCTGGTGATATCGACTTTTTTGTTGTTCGTGAAAACACTGAAGGCGAATATTCTGCCGTTGGTGGAAAAATGTTCGAAGGCACCGAGCGTGAAATCGTGTTGCAGGAGTCTATTTTTACTCGCATCGGTTGTGACCGCGTCTTACGTTTCGCCTTTGAAATGGCTTCGCGCCGTCAGCGTAAACACCTGACCATTGCGACTAAATCAAACGGTATCGCAATCAGCATGCCTTATTGGGATGAGCGTGCG
Organism: Zwartia vadi; assembly: GCF_030410375.1. Lineage (GTDB taxonomy): Bacteria > Pseudomonadota > Gammaproteobacteria > Burkholderiales > Burkholderiaceae_B > Zwartia > Zwartia vadi. The sequence goes on along the minus strand of NZ_JAUHHE010000002.1, from coordinate 252,534 downwards.
GCTGTGATTGCCAAAGACTATCCGAGTGTCACAACAGACAAACAGCACATTGATATTTTATCTGCTCGTTTTGTCCTCCAACCTGACCGCTTTGATGTTGTCGTTGCGTCGAACTTGTTTGGCGACATCCTGTCGGATCTCGGGCCTGCTTGTACTGGCACTATCGGATTAGCCCCATCGGCCAACCTGAATCCCGATCGTAAATTCCCGTCCTTATTCGAGCCTGTCCACGGTTCTGCGCCAGATATTTATGGCAAAAATATCGCTAACCCGATCGCAATGATTTGGTCCGGTGCCTTGATGCTTGACTATTTGGGTCGTGGTTTGCCACAGGCCAATCAAAAACCCTATCTCGATGCGCATGATGCGATCGTGACAGCGATCGAGGAAGTATTGAGCAAAGGTCCGCATACGCCAGACTTGGGTGGCAAGGCGAACACCACACAGATTGGTGAAGCCATCAGTAAAGTACTTGCCAAATAATGCAGTTCAAGTAGCAAATCTAGCAAGCGAGAAAATTGATGCCTGACTATTCCAATCGTTTTAAAAAGTCTCTGAAAGCAGGGGAGGCAAACATCGGTTTATGGGTTTCTCTCCCTGATGCCTTTGCGACAGAGATTTGTGCGACGGCGGAGTTTGACTGGATGCTGCTCGACGGTGAGCATACGCCAACCGATCCCTTAACCATTCTGAGTCAGTTGCAAGCCTGTGCAGCCTACAACACTCAAGTGGTGGCACGTCCACCGATTGGTCAGACACATCTCATTAAACAATTGCTGGATCTTGGTGTTCAAAACTTGCTAATCCCGATGGTTGACACCGCTGAACAGGCTCGAGAGCTTGTTCAAGCGGTGCGCTATCCTCCTCATGGCATTCGTGGCGTAGGCTATGGCTCTGCGAGAGTGTCACGATGGGACGCTCGTAAAGACTATGTAAAAGTAGCCAATGACGAGATTTGTTTACTTGTGCAGGCTGAAACGAAAACCGGACTGAGCAATCTGGACGACATCTGCGCGGTGGAAGGCGTAGATGGCGTGTTTCTGGGCCCCTCAGACATCTCAGCCGCTCTGGGTCATTTAGGAAACCCCGGTCACCCTGAAGTCGTCGCAACGATTGAAAAAGGCATTACTACTATTCTTAAACATGGCAAGGCTGCCGGAATATTGACGCCTGATCGAGCCTTGGCTCAACATTATCTGAAACTGGGTTGCACATTTGTTGCTGTGGGCGTAGACGCTCGCATACTCGCACTAGGCGTGCGAGAGTTACGCGCGGCGTTCAAGTCTTAAAAGAATCATCTAATCCAGACTCATCCAGCCGGACTAGTTTGCAGGTTGTTGCATAGACTCAGCAAGTCCGCGCATCAAGCCCAGCATGAGCTCGCAACGCGGGGCCGATACGCCATGGTCTTTTGCGAACGCGACTGCAACCCCCAAAATAGCCTCATGCTCAAGCGTTCTGCCTGCCAGAACATCTTGCAGCATGGAGGCTCGATTTGAACCTGAGCGCTTTGTTGGCGTACAGAGTTCGTCCAAATCAATCTTTCCGCGCAAATCAGTTCCACAAGCCAAAGCGATATCCGTGACCTCAAGCATGATGGATTTTCTGAGCGCGATAATGTCGGGATTTTTGTTCATCAAAGGCGTTGGTAGCCGAGAGAGCGCGGCAACAGGATTCAACGCGCAGTTAATTAATAACTTTGTCCATATTTCATGACGCAGTTCAGTTGTCGCCAGTCCGCGTATGCCAGCCGACTGAAAAACCTCGGCAACGCGATCCAAGCGAGGCGACTTCGAGCCGTCAGGTTCACCGAGCATCCAGCGATCCTTTGGCGCACTTCGAATCACACCTGGTTCAATGACTTCATTGGGTGAGTAAATCACACATCCCAGGCTGCGATCTTTCAACCGCGTCCATAACTCGCCTTGTGGATCAAGGGAGAAAAGGGGAGTTTGAGGCACAGCTAGACCTTTGTGCCACCACCAAGGAATGCCATTGATCGCAAAAACCGCCACACCATCCGGCGCAAGCAAACCTTCTATCGAGGCCGCTGCATCCGGTAGTGCCTGCGCTTTAAGCGTGACAATCACAATATCTTGTGGCGCCAATGTTCGAGGGTCGTCTGTTGCGTGTTGAGGAGAACCTGTATGTACCTCATCGCCACGCGAAACAGTCAAACCGCGTTGTTTGATCGCTGCGAGCTGCGGGCCGCGGGCAATAACGGATATCTCGTGTTGGCCAGCTGAGGCAAGGCGGGCGCCCAAATGACCACCAACGGCGCCTGCGCCATAAATACATACTTTCATCGACTCGAATCCTTTACTTTACATAATATACATTATGCGGTTATTGCTAATTGATCAAATGATCCAAACCCCTTTACTCAAGGTCCACTTGTTGACCTAATAAAGGAACAATGGAATTCCAACCAAGCGATCGCTTGATTTGTATACGTAAGGCATCCGCCGCGTCCGGTTCACCATGATTTAAGAAAACAGCTTTGGGTGCTTTTTTGCATGTTTTCAACCATGACATGATTTCCGATGAGTCCGCATGCGCGGACATGCCATCAAGCGCGATAATTTCCGCATTGACAGGCACATCCTCACCATAGATGCGAATCGTTCGTTCACCGGACACCATTCGGGCTCCTCGCGTTCCGCCAGCTTGAAAACCTGCAAAAACAATGGCGTTTCGATGATTGGGCGCAAGAGTTTTAATGTGATGCAGGACACGCCCGCCCGTTGCCATTCCGCTTGCGGAAACGATTACAGATGGATAACGAATAGCGTTCAGCGCCCTTGACTGTTCTTGGGTTCTCACCATTTTTGCAACATGGCCCAGACCGGCACACTCGCGTCCGTTAAGACGGTGTTCATTGCAATGACGCTGGTAAATTTCAGTCATGTCGATTGCCATCGGACTATTCAGGTAAATAGGCAAATCAGGAATGGCTTTTTTAAGTTTTAAGCGGTAAATGGCTAGCAATATCTCTTGCGCCCGTCCCACGGCAAAGGATGGAATCAAAACGATTCCGCCTCGCTCAGATGTGCGTTTGATCACATCGCCCAGTAAATCAGCGGGATCCACCGAGCCGTGTATTCGGTTTCCATAAGTTGATTCAGCGACAATATAGTCTGCCCGCTCAATGGGTGCTGGTGCATGCATAATCGGATCGTTTGGACGTCCTAAGTCACCTGAAAACAAGACTGTTTTTCCTTCAGCCGTTATTTCAGCGGAACTTGCGCCAAGAATATGTCCTGCGGGGCGGAATCGTAAATGAATCCCCTTTGTGACTTCAATCGATTGGTTAAATTCGATTGCTTTAAAAAACCTGAAAGTTTTTTTAGCGTAAGCAACGGTGTACAGAGGTAACGCCACCTCGTGTTTAGTCGTATGGTGGCGATTGGCAAAGTCGGCTTCCTCCTCTTGAAGCTTGGCGCTATCAATCAAAAGGATTTTGCATAAATCGATGGTTGAAGCAGTCGCGTAGATTGCACCTCTAAAACCCTGATTCACAAGCAAAGGCAAGGCACCGGAATGATCGAGATGCGCGTGCGTTAAAACAACCGCATCCAATTTTTGAGCATCAAATGGTAACGCAGTCCAATTCAACGCCCGTAGATTTTTAAACCCTTGAAAGAGCCCACAATCCACCAAAATTTGGCGGCTCTCAGTCGTCAGAAGTGTCTTAGAACCTGTGACGGTACTGGCAGCCCCCAGGAAAGTCAGTTTCATTTTGGCATCCTCTCATTCCGTGATATTGCCTTCATCATACAGAGTTAAAGTCCCCCTGCTCTCACGGTCTTCGCTTAGCGTCCTTCAAATTTTGGCTTACGTTTTTCGGCAAAAGCCAGGATAGCCTCTTTGTGATCGTGCGTGGTTTGCACAAGTGCCTGTGAAGCGGCCGCCATATCAAGCGCGATCGGCAAGCTGACATGTTGAGAGTCGCGGATTAATCGTTTGCTCATCCGAATAGAATGTACAGGGTGCGCAGCGATTCGCGATGCCATGGCGCGAGCTTCGGCCATCAAGTCCGCATCATCGACAACCTTGGACACCAGTCCAATCCGCGCAGCCTCCTCAGCATCCAGAAAATCACCGGTAAAGGTCATCTCATAGGCTTTAGATAGCCCAACAGCCTTCGGTAAATACCATGCGCCACCATCACCCGACACAAGTCCTACCCGCGCAAAGCTTTCGCCAAACTTGGCACTTCGCCCTGCAATTCGAATATCGCACATGGAAGCCAGATCGCACCCAGCACCGATGGCTGCACCGTTGACTGCAGCGATGATCGGAGCATCAAGGGTGTTGAACGCAAGCGGAACGCGTTGAATACCATTTGTGTAGTAGGCACGAATATCGACTGGTGCTTTTTGAACGGCTGCGGTCGTTCTATCTTGCATACGCTTGACATTACCGCCTGAAGAGAAGCCTTCGCCCTCACCTGTCAGAATCACGCAACCAACGGAAAGATCAGCATTGATGCGCGCGAAATATCCAACAAGCGCCTCAATAATGTCAGGAGATATCGCATTGCGTGTGTCGGGCTCATTGAGCGTAAGTGTGACGATTCCGCCCTCTTGTTCATATCTAACTGCTTGACTCATAATAATCTCCTAATTTGCTTGATCAAAATGTTCTGTTGGTAATAATACCTAATCGCAAGTTAAGATGCTTCTTACGGTACGAATGAATTTAGGGGTCTGCATGAATCGCTTCGATGACATTGGCAAATTAGTACTTCGCCTGTCTTTAGGTATTTTGTTATTGATGCATGGTTTGCATAAACTGATGCACGGTATTGGCGGAATTTCAGCAATGGTTCAAGCCAATGGCTGGCCTGCGTGGGTCGCTTATGGCGTATTTATTGGCGAGATTATCGCCCCGGTTTTAATTATTGTTGGACTACTCACTCGTGCGAGCGCTTTGATCGTGGTGCTCAATATGTTGGTCGCAATCTACTTGGCACATAGTCACCAGCTTTTTCACCTCACTAAAACGGGTGGGTGGCTTCTTGAGCTGCAAGGTTTGTACCTGTTTGGGGCCCTCGCAATCGCTCTCTTAGGCGCTGGACGGATCAGTGTGGGCGGAGCAAACGGACGATTGAACTGAACTCTATAAAAACTAGGGTGTCACGCCAAAGCGCATCTTGATTTCTGACATTTCTCGTTCATACTCGAGACGCGCTTGAGCTAGGCATACCGCTTGATCTGCTTTAGGCAACGATAGGCAGTAGTCTTTAGCAATCTGATGCGCGGCGACCGACTCTTTGCGGGCAGTGTCGTAGCGTTGTTCGGGAGTGACGTCTTCTTGAGTCCAGCGTGCGGGATCTGCGGGACGCTCATCAGGCCAGATAATGGGCGGCGGTGGCGGTAGTGGAACCACACGCTGAGCATGGCTCTGACCGAAAAGACCCATACCTGCAAAAAAGGACAAACCAGATAAAACAATAATCAATGATTTTTCGAATGGTTTAGCCATCTTTTACCCCAACGCGAGTTGTATATTGATAACTGGATTTGACTTTACTCTACTGTACGCTTTTTTTGTCCTTGGATCTAAGGAACACACTTCATGACGCTTACATTGCCTCGCATTCTATTATTGCTCATGCTCAGTGTGCTGTTTGGTACAGCTCAGGCACAACTTAAACCTGGACAACAAGCACCATCATTTTCACTGGATGCAGCACTGGCGGGCAAGCCTTATCGTTTTTCACTTTCGGATTCCTTAAAAAAAGGACCCGTAGTCGTTTATTTTTATCCAAAAGCTTTTACAAGTGGCTGTTCGATTGAAGCTAATCTTTTTGCCCAAGCAAATGAAGAATTTGCAAAATATGGCGCGACTGTTGTCGGCGTTTCAGGCGATGATATCGAGACATTAAAACGTTTTTCTTTAGGTCCCTGTGGTGGAAAATTCGCCGTGGCTGCGGATGCTGATCGATCGGTGATGCGCGCGTATGACGCCACGATGTTTATATCATCGAATATGGCCAGTAGAGTGTCATACGTTGTCACACCAGATTCTAAAATCTATTTCACGCACAACAGCATGAGTCCAGACCAGCACGTCAGCAGCACGCTTGCTGCGGTTAAGCGTTGGGCGGAAAAGTAAAAATCATGGCAAAAATTTGTTGGTTTCGTAGTGACTTGCGTATAAGCGATCAACCCGCCTTAAGTGCGGCGATGTCTGAAGGCGATGCCATTGGACTTTTCGTCTTGTCGCCTGAGCAATGGCTTGAACACGGAGACTCTCCTCACAAAGTCGACTTTTGGCTTCGCGCACTGCGCGAGTTATCTGACGCTCTGAATGCGCTCAATGTTCCTTTGAAAATCCTTAATGTTCCCCATTGGAGAGACTTACCCGATTCTTTGCTTGCTTTTTGCAAAAAGCATTCAGTCACTGAGGTGCATTGCAACCGTGAATTCGGTGTGAACGAAAGAAAAAGAGACCGTGCAGCCTATGCTTTGTTGGCGCAAAACGAGATTCAAATGACGGGCCATCATGGTGGAACCTTGCTTGTTCCCGGTAGCGTCAAGACAGGTTCCGATCAGTACTACCGCGTCTTCACACCTTTTGCTAAAGCTTGTCGTGAAAAATTGCGAACTGCTCCCCTGCGTCTATTGCCTACTCCAAAAGCCCAGGTCGCCTCTGCATCTGTTAAAAGAGACCCTATCCCAGCCGCTTTAACCGGGTGGCCTTCATCGACGGAAACGATTCGATCTGGATGGCCGGCAAGCGAACAAGCGGCGCTCGAGCGTCTTGAAATGTTTGCAAGTGAACGAATGGTGCATTACAAACGCGACCGTGATTATCCCGCAATCCCAGGAACCAGTACCCTTTCGCCCTACCTTGCCTCCGGTCTGCTATCGGTTAGACACTGTTGGCAACAAGCACTTCGTTTTAATCAAGGAGAGCTTGAAACAGGTCAAGCGGGAATCATGACTTGGATGAACGAATTGCTGTGGAGAGAGTTTTACCAACATCTTCTTTACGGCTATCCTACCCTCTCGATGCATCAACCTATGCGTCCCGAAACCAACGCAGTCAAATGGCGTGATGCCCCAGCCGATTTTGACGCTTGGTGTCAAGCCAAAACCGGCGTGCCAATCGTGGACGCCGCTATGCGTCAACTTGTCCAGACGGGTTGGATGCATAATCGCTTGCGCATGGTGGTCGCCATGTATTTAACTAAAAATTTATTGCTTGACTGGCGATTAGGCGAGAAATTTTTTATGCAACATCTCATTGATGGTGAGCTAGCGGCAAATAATGGCGGGTGGCAATGGAGCGCCTCGACTGGTGCGGATTCAGCGCCTTACTTTCGCGTGTTCAACCCGATCAGTCAGTCCGAAAAGTTCGATCCCGAGGGAGCCTTTATTCGACACTGGTTACCGGAGTTGGCCGGTCTTTCCAATAAAGAGATACATGATCCGACCCCCCTCAGTCGTCAGGCACTAAACTACCCCCAACAGATTGTCGATTTGCGAAGCAGTCGTTTGCGTGCAATCGAAGCTTTCTCATCTCTTCGTTAAGGAAGAAACTGTGGCGCTACCCAATCTGACCTTGAAAACGATTACCGGTCAACTCGTCCCTTTTTCTGACTACGCCGGAAAAGTTCTTTTAATTGTCAATGTCGCCTCTCAGTGCGGCTTCACCAAACAGTACAAAGGTCTGCAGCAACTCCATCTGGATTTTGCAGAGCAAGGTTTAGTCGTGATGGGATTTCCTTGTAATCAATTTGGACATCAGGAACCTGGGGACGAACAAAGCATAAAAAGTTTTTGTGAACTTGATTTTGGTGTGACTTTTCCCATGTTTGCCAAAATTGATGTAAATGGCGCACAGGCGGACCCGCTGTATGAATGGCTAAAAAGCAGCCGTCCCGGCTTACTAGGCACAGAGATGATCAAGTGGAATTTCACTAAATTTTTAGTTGGTCGTGATGGCCAAGTGATCAAACGTTTTGCCCCAAGCAGTACGCCGGAGGCAATTCGAGAAGAAATTATGGATGCACTATCGTGATTGATCTTTACAAACAATCTTGAGCAAAAAAAATGAATATTTCTGTTCGCTCTTCTGTGATCGCGATGCTCGTGTTTTTGTTTGGCTGCAGTGCACCAGTTGAGCGTGCCCAAGACATTACGCTTTCTACCAATACGCCTCAATCAATTGATCCACAAGCCACTGTGGGAACCAGCACGGGTGGTCCCTCTTACCGTGTCATCAATGTTGTGCGCACTCAACCTGACTGTCATGGGGAAACCTGTCCTTCCATCACATTGAAACGCCTGAGTTTTGAAGGAAATGAACGATTCAATGCGTTTCTCGAGCGATCATTACTTGCGATGGGGCAAGTGGATGCCAGTCAGAATCAGCCTATCCGGAGTCTCTCTGAACTCGCAAATGCCTTCTGGAAAACTGCCGAACCAAGATATGAAATTGTGCTGTCAGCCGAGGTCAAACGATCGACACCATCCGTAGTCGTGATTGAGTTACAGAACTATTTGTACTCGGGAGGCGCTCACGGCATGTCAAGTGCCCAGTACATCAACTGGCTGCCTCGTTTTGACCGAATTATCACACTGAATGATTTAATTTTGCCTGGGCGAATGAACGCTTTTGAGATGGCACTTCAAAAGCAATATTACAAATGGCTTGAATCAAACGAGTTTGCCCAATCCAATCGGGCAGATTATCTAAAAATGTGGCCCTTTCAGTTTTCTGATAACGCCGCCCTGATGGAAGACGGCATCGCAATTACTTTTGGTCACTATGTTCTGGGACCCTATGCGCTCGGGATGCCAACCATCCTTGTTCCCTTCTCCGAGCTGAAAGGTATCGTCAATATCGGACTTTTAAAAAGAATTCAGGCTCAGGGCTGAGTTTTCTTTGCAGCAGCAACTTTTTCAAGTGCGGTCGCAAGCGAGCCTTTACCCTCTGAGCGAGCAGTTTCGATTGCATTTTGAGCTTTGAAATTCGAAAGCAAAGGATCTGCCCCCGCCCGAATCAGTGCTTGTACAGTATCCACATCACCCGAACGAACAGCCAAAATGAGGGGCGTATCGCCATCCGGCGAAGGTTCATTGACAGCAGCCCCATTTGAAAGCAGCAGACGCACAATTTGAGTGTGACCCTTGATTGCGGCATAGTGAAGCGCTGACCACCCCGATTGATTGACCTTTGCACCTTTCGATAAGAGTGCTTGCGAACGTGGGAGATCACCCAAAAGTGCGGTGTACATCAAGGGCGTCTCCCTGTAGGAGTTTGCGAGATTCACATCGATTTTGGGGCTCGCAAGCAACACATCAAAAGCGCGCCAAGAGTTTTCTCTCGCGGCCATGGTCAGAGGTGTTTGCTGATTTGGGCTTTTCTGGTTGGGATCCATCCCTCTGCGCAAAAGTTCTTTTAGCTGCTGGTCACGGTCATTGATAATGTAGAACCAGAAATCCTTCGGATCAGCAGCCTGAGCTGTTTGTAAAAATCCTGACACGGTCGCACCCAGCAAAACAAAGGCAAAGATGGATTGTCGTAAAAATGTTCGAAGAGCTTGTTTATGCATATCAATCCGGATAAATTTTATAATTAAAATATTTAAAAACAATAAGTTAGATAATTTTGTAAGAATAAGATTTAAATTTAAAAATAATTTACTTTTAATAATTAACATTTAATAATTAATTTAAATTTTTACTTTAACTTATTGAATAAATTGAAAAAATTACTAGTTGATGCCTCTTCAATCTCTTTAACAGGGACGTTGCGAAGAGAAGCAATCATTTCCGCCACATGAATGACTTTTGAAGGATCATTAAGCTTACCGCGATGCGGAACCGGAGCTAAGTAGGGCGAATCAGTTTCAATCAAGATCCTATCCAAAGGCATCTTTCGGGCAACATCCTGAAGTTCAAGTGCCTTCTTAAAAGTAACAATACCCGAAAAAGAAATATAAAACCCCATGTCCATTGAGGCCTGGGCAACCTCCCAAGACTCAGTAAAACAATGCATGACCCCTCTCGCGTCACATGCTCCCTCCTCCCTCATGATGGCAAGCGTGTCCTCAGACGATGACCGAGTATGGATAATCAATGGAAGCTTAGTTTGCCGGGCAGCTTGAATATGGCGTCTGAAGCGGTCACGCTGCCATGTCAGATCACCTGACAGGCGAAAATAGTCAAGTCCCGTTTCACCTATAGCGATCACCTTCGGGTGCCGACTGCGTTCGATCAGATCCTCGACCGTAGGCTCGATCGTATCCTCATAATCCGGATGTACGCCTACTGATGCGTAGAGCGCCTCATGCTGCTCGACTAGTTCAATAAGGCCTGGCCAGTCAGGTAAATTCACACTCACACAGAGCGCACGACCCACTCTGTTCAGCTCCATACGGGTCAGAATATCTGGCATTTGCGCTGCGAGCTCAGGAAAATTTACATGGCAATGTGAATCAACAAACATTTATTAATATCCGGATACTTAAAATTTACAAACATTTATCAGTCGCTGTAATACGGCTTGAGCGAATAATTTTGCATTGAGCGGATGACTCGCGACACGCTTTTGTTCATTGAGCCATGATGCAAGTTGAGAAAACTGGACAACATCCCCATGTAGGCTAATTTGAGAGAGCCTTGACTGCTGAGCTAGATAATAACGACACGGCAGACCGTGTGCGCACAAATTCAAATCAACCGAAAGCCGTTGTAAGGCATCGAGCCAAACATTTGCATTGAATTTCGTGAGGCGATCGGCCAATGCGCCAACATCTATATGATGTTTTGAATCAAGAGTTGCAAGAAACTCCGTTATCCATTCAGGACAGGCACTGCTTTCCGTCTCCGAAAGTTGCTTGGCTAAAAGTGGCGCACCGCCCGCTGCGGCGAGCCATGTCGAAGGCTGTTGCACACCTTTGCTTTGCAGCCACTGTTGAGCAATCTCATCGCTCGGTGTGGCCAAAGGCAGCCTACGGCATCGAGACAGGAGCGTCGGGAGTAGTCGATCCGGGCCATCGGCGACAAGTAAAAATATCGTGGAAGGCGGAGGCTCCTCTAACACCTTAAGTAAAGTATTTCCTGAGATCGTTGTGAGGGCCTCGGCGGGATAGATCAGCGCAACACGCCAACCGCCACGATGGGTGGCGTGATTGAACCAAGGCTCTAGCCCACGTATTTGCTCTACCCGAATATCCTTCGAGGGTGCACGTTTTGTTGAAGATCCGGTCTCAGCAGCCGTCTTTTCGTCGCTGATTCCTGAGTCATCCTCTGCACCAAGATCGATCCCCTCCTCTGCGGCGACAGCTTCAGGACGAATACGCTTGAGATCAGGGTGATTGCCGCGGGCAACCCACCCACATGCCAGACAATGACCACAGGCCAATCCTTGAATGGGTGTCTCACAAAGCAAAGAGGCGGCTGCAGCAAAGGCGAACTCGCGCTTACCAATGCCAGCCAGACCATGGATGAGCCAAGCGTGTGCGAAGCGATCCTTATCGCCGAGCCATTTCCGCGCGAGCTCCGTATGCCATGGCAAAAAATGTGGTTGCATCAAAGGGCTGCGCTCCGAGCGACAAGCAGATCAATTTGTTGGGCCAGTAACACCCTGATATCCTCGATTGGGACAGTTGAATCCATCACACTAAACCTTTCTGGCTGTTGAGCCGCTCGCGACAGATAAACATTTCGCGTTCGTATGAAAAATGCGCTCGCTTCTTTTTCAAAGCGGTCTTTGTCTCGGGTTCGATCCAGACGTTCGCGTGCAACTTCAAGAGGCACATCGAACAACCAGGTGCAGTCGGGCTGCAAATCGGGGTGCAGCCACTGCTCGAGCGCAGCAATACGCGCCGTCCCCAATTCTCTTCCGCCACCCTGATAAGCAAAGGTCGCATCAGTAAAGCGATCACAGACTACCCAAGCACCTGAAGCCAAGGCGGGTTTGATTACCTCTTTTATGTGTTGCGCTCGGGCGGCAAACATCAGCAACGTCTCGCACTCCAATCCCATTGGCTCATGCAAAAGAAGTTCGCGCAAGCGTTCTCCGATTGGGGTCCCACCAGGTTCGCGTGTCGATACGACAGAAAGGCCGCGCGCCCTAAGCTGCTCGACCGTCCATTCAACGTGCGTACTTTTACCTGCACCATCAACGCCTTCGAACGTCAAAAACAAGCCTCTTCTTGTATGCGTCATGGCTTGCGCCCCAGTATGTATTGCGCGACGTTTTTATTGTGCTCGGGTAGCGTCCGTGCAAAAGCACTGGTGCCGTCCCCTTTGGCTACAAAATAAAGGTAGTCATGCTTTTCAGGATTCAGCGCGGCATTGAGCGATGCCTGGCCAACACTCGAAATCGGACTGACAGGTAATCCACCTCGCGTGTACGTGTTCCATGCATGATCAGTTTGCAAATCTTTTTTGCGAATTTTTCCCTGATAAGCTTCTCCCATGCCGTAAATGACGGTTGGATCAGTTTGTAGCGGCATGTTGAGTCTAAGTCGGTTGATAAATACACCGGCAATTCGTGCCCGATCCGATGCCTTTCCAGTTTCCTTTTCAACAATTGACCCTAGAATCAGTGCTTGATAGGGTGAAGTCAACGGTAAGTTCTCTTGACGTGAGGCCCAGGCTCGCTCCAGTATTTGTTGCTGCGCGCGCGCGGCACGCTCAAGGATATCCAGATCAGTCGTGCCGATTGGAAAAATATACGTATCCGGAAAAAATAATCCTTCGGGATGCTGGTGTTGCAAGCCTATCTGTTTAACCAAATCGGCGTCAGATAAATCTTCTAGCGTTTTCTTCAGATCACCATGCTGGGCAAGCGCAGCACGAATTTGACGCATATTCCAGCCTTCAACAAGCGTGATCTGCCTGGAGGTCACGTCGCCTTGTGCCATTCGCCTTAAGATTTTGAGAGGGCTGTCCCCGGTCACGAGCTGGTAGCCGCCGGCCTTGAGCTTGGTGTCAAGTTCAGTCAATTTTGCCATTAAAACAAAGGCGGCTGAATTGAGCTCAATTCCAGCTTGATTGATTTGGGAAGCGATACTGGCAGGTGTCGCTCCCTTGGGAACCAACAGATCGACTTTTGGACTTGGAAGTGTGAGCGGATGATTGACCCAGTAATACACTGCACCGATCGCTGCGGCGATCGCAATCAGTGCCGGTAAGACCACAAAGAGGAATAGTTTATTGAGAGCATTCATATGTCCGACAGTTTAATATGTAAGTTATCGCATTTCATCGCGCTAAGAGGCCTCATGCATCCGATTTTGACACCTTCCCCGAGCCACATTGCCAATACATCTCACTGCATCGCGACTGCCTACCCGTTGGACACGCTGGCAGTGTTTGAGGCCAGGGGGCAGGATGCGTTGACCTTTCTTCAGGGACAACTCACTAATGACATCGTTTCACCGGGAATCGGTCAGTCTCGTTTAGCTGGATATTGCACCGCACAAGGTCGTTTGTTGTCGACGATGGTTCTCGGACAGGCCCCAAATTCCGAGGATGTGCCTCTAGTGATTGGCATGATGCGTCAAGACATTCTTTCTGCTGTACTCAAGCGTCTCTCGATGTTTGTCTTGCGCTCAAAGCTGGTTTTAAAGACTATTGAAAGCCATGTCGTTGGCGTTGCGGCCTCCCAAACAAACGTCCAGAGCCTGAGCAATGTGCTGGGACATCCTTTGCCAATAGATGAGTGGGAAACCAATCATGCCTCGACTGGCATATGGATCGCCGCACCGTCCTCTGGGCTGAACGCTTCATCCGGCGAGCCGTTGCGTCGCTGGTGGTGGATGGCCAGTTCAGAACATCATTGCGCTTGCGAGGCGCTCAGCCATGCATTTACCATTGGTCTTCCCTCAGATTGGGAGACCCAAGACATCAAAACCGGACTCCCCTGGATCGAATCAAAGACCCAAGACCTCTTCATCCCCCAAACCCTTAACCTAGAGTTGATTGGCGGGGTGAGTTTCACCAAAGGGTGTTACCCAGGTCAGGAAATTGTCGCGCGTAGTCATTATCGCGGCACATTGAAAAAACGCATGGTGCTTGGTAAAGTGTCCGCAGAATCTGCTGGAATACTCACCCCGGGTGCGGACATTTTCGATGTCTCACAATCTGGAGAACCCTGCGGAAGGCTCATTAACGTCTCAACCGAAAAAAGTGGCACGCAAGTATTTAGCTGGCTTCTGTTTGAAACGACATTTGAGGCATTAGATCGACAGCAGCTTAGTACAGCTGCTGAAAATGGGGCCATGATAGAAACAGTTGCGCTACCCTACACGATACGTTGAACCCAGATTAAACAGCTCACCGCTTAATCAAATTCACAATACTCGAAAAATCAAGCTGGCCGTTGCCTTGACTACTATGCAAGGCAAAGAGGTTTCTTGCAAGCTCACCAAGCGCGATCACCGAACCCGTGCTGATTGCCGCCTCAGACGCGAGACCCAAGTCTTTGAGCATGAGATCAACGCCAAATCCTCCTGAATAGTTTTTAGAGGCGGGAACATTTTCCATGACCCCTGGCCAGGGGTTATATTTTTCAACAGACCAATTGCAGCCTGAGCTCTTTGAAATAATTTCAGACAGAACCTTTGGATCCAAGCCATTGGCTACACCCAAGGCAAGCGCTTCGGCTGTTCCTGCCATCGCAATCCCAAGAAGCATATTGTTGGCAATCTTTGCAACTTGACCGGCACCGGCTGCACCCGCATGAAAAATATTTTTCCCCATTTTTTCAAGTATTGGACGGGCGCGGGCGAGATCAACGGCTTCCCCCCCCACAATAAAGGTCAGTGTTCCCGCAATGGCTCCGCCTGTTCCACCAGAGACAGGCGCATCCAACATGCTTAGTCCTCGTTGTTGAGCAGCGCTGGCTACACGGCGCGCACTTTCAGCAGCAATCGTGCTGCAATCAATAATCAAGGCACTTTTCGGACAATGTCTGAGCAAGCCATCGTGACCAAGATAGAGTGCCTCGACATGCTTGCTTGCCGGAAGCATCGTGATGACAAACTCTGCATCTTCGACAGCCTTGGTGGCTGAGGAGACGCCCTCGGCGCCTTGGTCAACCAAAGACTGCACAGCATGCGCCATTAAATCAAATACTTTGAGCATATGTCCGGCTTTCAAAAGATTTGCGGCCATGGGGGCGCCCATGTTGCCGAGTCCGATAAATGCAATCTTGCTCATTGTGATTCTCCAAGGCGAAAAAGTGGGTGCTGGTCAGCGGGAAACGGCATAGTCAAAAACTTTTTCACCCACTTCTCATCGGCTTCAGAAAGCGTGGCGGGATTCCACTTGGGCTGCTTGTCTTTATCAATCAATAAAGCGCGAATACCTTCTGCAAAATCTCCATGGGCGGCAGCCATGAGTCCTGCGAACCATTCGACTCGATAAACCTCCGCCAGAGACAACAGCTTATTGTGTCTTAATAAGGCAAAGGTCAGACGCACAGAACCCGGGGAGCCATGCGCTAAGGATTGAGCAGCGCGCTGAAGCCAGGGATCTGGATGATCGGTTAATTGCTGAATGTTACGAACGATTCGATCCAGATCCTCGCCACCGCAAAGTTGCCGAATCAAGGGCAGATGAACTTGTAAAGGTTGTACTGAGCTGTCTGGCTCAGATGAAAGTTTAGTCAAGAGGAGATGCAACCGATCGTGATTGTTAGCCAGTTCTGCTGACTCTTTATCAGAGAGCGGATGAGTGGGCGATTGTGCAACGCGCTCCCACTCCTGAGCACACAGGCGAACCAGAAGATCATTCCACCGATCACGCTGAACATGATAGTCTGCCATGCCGGCGAATAAGGCATCGCTTGCACCTACTTGCGCGCCAGTCAAGCCGAGGAACAAGCCGGCATTTCCAGGAAGTCGATTCAACAGCCATGTACCGCCAACATCGGGAAACAGGCCAATCGAGATTTCAGGCATCGCCATGCGAGTGGTTTCAGTCACAACGCGATGGCTCGCGCCCATCATGAGACCCATTCCACCGCCCATTACAATCCCGTCGCCCCATACCAAAATGGGTTTTGGATAGGTGTGGATCAGGTAATCCAACGCGTACTCCTCGGCAAAAAATGTCCCTGCGTACGCGTTCTGCATAGGCTGACCAGAAACATTTTCCCTCATGCTGTGGTAGAGGGCGTGAAGATCCCCACCTGCGCAAAATGCTTTTTCTCCAGCGCCCTTTAAGACAATCACCGCCAAAGCCGGATCGTCAGCCCATGCTTTCATGTTGGCGGTCAGCATGCGTGTCATCTCGAGTGAAAGACCGTTTAAAGTTTTGGGTGCATTGAGCTGTGCGATACCTATCTTTGCGCCGTCTTTACCACTCAACTCTTCACAAATAACTAAATCTTGCGAACCAGCAATCATCTCAACTCTCCGCCCTTCTCTAAAAAATGACGTGCAATGATGACACGCATGATTTCATTCGTGCCTTCCAGAATCTGGTGGACACGCGTATCTCGCACCAATCTCTCAAGAGGATAGTCACGCAAATAACCATAACCACCGAGCAATTGTTGAGCATCCAGACAGACAGAAAATCCTATATCTGTGGCAAAACGTTTGGCCATCGCGCAGTAGGTCGTTGCATCGGCAGCTCCGGCATCAAGTTTACAAGCTGCGAGTCGAACCATTTGCCGTGCAGCCACAGTATGGGTCACCATATCCGCGAATTTAAATTGCAAGGCCTGAAAACTCGTGAGGGGTTGATTAAACTGTTTGCGGTTTTGCATATAACTTCTTGATGTCTCGATCGCACCTTGGGCGGCGCCAACAGAACAACTCGCAATGTTGATCCGGCCACCATCGAGACCGCGCATTGCGATTTTAAAACCCTCCCCCTCTTGGCCGAGCAGATGATCAGCAGGCACTTTGACGTGATCGAATGTCACTGCGCGTGTGCTTTGACTATTCCAACCCATCTTGCGCTCTTTTCGACCGTAAGTAATACCGGGTGAATGAGCGGGTATCGCAAAAGCAGAGATTCCACCCGCACCCGCACCTGCGGTTCGTGCCATCACAATCAATAGATCCGTTTCACCTGCTCCAGAAATAAATGCTTTGGATCCATTTAGAACATAGTGACCGTCAGTAAAGGTGGCTGAGGTCCGTAAAGACGCGGCATCTGACCCCGAACCTGGCTCCGTTAGGCAATAAGAAGCTAGGTGTTCGCCCGTGGCAAGTGATGGCCCCCAGTGGTCGCGAATTGTTGAGCTTCCCCATTGGCCGATCATCCAGGTGGCCATATTATGAATAGTGAGAAAGGCCGTGGTAGAAGGATCAATCGCAGCCATTTCTTCAAATATCAGACTTGCGTCCAGTCTGGACAATCCCAAACCACCAATAACTGGCGAGGCGTACACGCTGCAAAATCCTAGTCTGCCAGCTTCTCTGAGCGCTTCACGAGGAAAAATCTCTTCTTCATCCCAGCGCGCGGCATGAGGTGCAAAAGTTCCCGCGGCAAAATCTTTTGCTAGTTTTGCAAAGGCTGTTTGTTCCTCATTTAGTTCAAACTCCATTTATTTCCTCCTGACAACAGCCCGAGTCTGGACGTTTTTTATAATCTCAGTGTTCACCTAGCGGGTGAGATCACTAACCGGCATTTTCTTTTTGATATGTCTGGTTTTTTCGCGATGCGCTGCGCGACGTCTCCGAGCAATTTTCGGATCCACGCGCAATGGGGCGTAAACTTCGATTCGATCATGATCCTCCAGGCAATGGCTCAGTGATAACCGCTTGCCAAATACACCCACGACAACTTTGTCCTTAGATTGCTCCGGAAATGCCAGAAAAAACCCCGTCTCAACTAAAGCTTCCTCGATCGTGGTGCCGACAGGCATTGAGCACTCACGGTACCAGAGCTGCCCATCAGGTGCCGAGACCACTGCAATATTGATCATCACCAAGCTTATTTGAGGTGCAGTGGTTGAATTCATTCGCCGTAGCAAACCTGAGCACGCTGAGTAAAGGAGTCAATGAAGCTCGTCGCAATGCGATTGAAAATAGGCCCAACCAAGGTTTCAAGGGCACGGTTGGAAAACGCATATCTCAGTGTAAACAATACCTTACAAGCATCTTCTGATAAAGAAATGAACTCCCATTTTCCTGTCAATACAGAAAAGGGGCCATCCACAAGCTCGAGTTCAATACAGTGTGGATACTGGTGTTTATTACGAGTAGTGAATGTTTGTCTGATTCCGGCAAGCGAAATAGTAATGGAGGCCTGCATCCCGTTTGCGTCACGAGAAGACACTGTGGCTCCTCCACACCAAGGCATAAATTGGGGATATTTTTCAACATCGGCTACCAGATCAAACATTTGTCCGGCACTGTGGGGCACCAGAACGGAGCGCTCTACGGAATGCATGATGGGTCGTGATTAGCTAGAATGTCCAGATTTTACCGTTAGACGTTAATCTTAGGGAGCGTCTTTCAGCTTGAATAAGGGCTGAATTTATGTGTAGTTGTAAAAATAATGCCTATCTCTTCGGGCTGCTCTGCTTCGCAATTATCTTGTCAGGCTGTGCATACATTAGTCAGTCAACTGCGAATGACCTTGAAACACAAGATCGCGTGCATGCGCAACGACAAGTCGTTAGCATTTGGACATCTATGCGTGAAGGTTTTGCCCTTGCGCCGCTCGACACACCTCTGGTCGCACGTCAAATTTCACTTTACAGCGCAAGTGGGACGCATTTCAAAGACACCCTTGAGCTTTCTAGACCTTATATCTATTACGTTCTTGAAGAAGTCAAGAAACGCAATATGCCAGCGGAACTTGCATTGCTTCCTTTTTTAGAAAGCAGTTTTAATGTTCGACGAGGAAAAGGACTGAATCCGGCTGGATTATGGGGGTTGATGCCGGTAGCTGCCAGACACCTGAATTTAGTCCATACACCTATCAAAGATGAGCGTCGCGATATTGTCCGTTCAACCGAAGCAGCGCTTGATCTGATGCAAGAACTTCACGCCAAATATGGTGACTGGCATATTGCACTAGCAGCCTACAATTGGGGGCCGGGCAATGTTTCAAAAGCGATCGCGAATAATCAGCGCAGAAAGCTACCTACTCATTATTTGAGTTTGAACATGCCAATCGAGACCATGGTTTTTGTCCCCAAGCTGCTTGCAATCAGACACATCATAGAGAATCCCGAGAAATATAAAATCACCTTACCCGATATCCGCAACAAACCTTACTTTACCCGCCTAGATGTCACACGGACAATCGACATCAGCGTTGTCACGAAACTGGCTGGTATATCAAACGATGAGTTTGTGGATTTAAATCCGTCGTTTAACAAGACATTTATCCCCGCAACAAAGAACCAAAGTCTATTAATTCCTGTGGCCAATGTTGAGAGATTTCAGGAAAACTATCGCAATTACGATCAACCGCTCTCACCATGGAGCACAGTTGTCGTGGACATACCCCAAACCGTCGAAGTATTAGCTAAAAAACTACAGGTCGATCCTAATCGAACAAGACAGATGAATGGCTTTCACTTGGGCCAAACCCTCCAAGCGGGAACCAGCGTCGTGATTTCCAAACCAAGTTTGAAAGATTGATCTGTAAATGAAACGATTAGCGTACTTGGGTAAGAGATAAGATATGCGGTGTTCGTCTTATTTGCAGGGCCTTTTCCGTAATAGCCTGACTCGCCGAATCAATCCAAGCATTCGTAAAGTTTGTGTAAGTCGCAAGACGAACTGAGCCAAAATCTGGCAAGTCACGGACACGATCTGGTCGCATCAGCATACGGAGCTGATCTTTTTGGTAGAGCATGTCAAACAAGCACTCGAAATCGTTTAAAAACACGTATTGATCTTTCAGCGCGCAGGCTTGCAGTTCTCTCTTGGCTGCGACAGACAATGGCTTGCGAGATTGATCGCCTGGCATGACATCTACGCCTTTTGCCAATTCAGCACCACTAAACGTGCCAACAGAAAACCCATCGATTTTGACTGTGAAACGTGCGCCCTGCTCCAAGCCTTTGACCCGCCAAGTCAAGCCTCTGAGTGCCTCAAGAGATTGATTGGCCAGCAGCTTGGTTTGCTCGGCACTATAAAGCATAGGCACTGGAGGAATCGCAGTGGAAATATCCACACTGGCACCTGTAGAACGCTCCATACTGGATCGAACGTTGAAAGTCTTTTTATTGTCAGCACTGACTTGCCTGAATTCAGTTTCTAGGGTGTTGTTGCGAAGTGTGCTCTCAATGACAGATGGTTCAAGATTCGCGCCAATCTGGCGCAAAAACTCAACAGCCATCACAGCATGACCCGCAGCGCTGGGGTGAATGCGGTCGGGGATTAGTTTGAAATCTGGCTTGCTTGCGGCAGCATTGAGCGCCTGCTTCATCTGATCATGCCATTGCACTTTGATCACGTCAGAACCGACAGAATGGCGACGCATTTCTGCCACATAACGTTCAAGTTGCCTCTGTCTCTCAACAAGTTTAGACTGGGCCGGAATGCCTGCAATATGCGCAGGTGTAGGTTCAACCCAAATAATGCGTTGAACCCCGCCCTGACGCAAACGTGCAATGATGGCATCCATATTTTGAATGAACGCCGCATGAGGGCTACCCGCTGGATAGCCTGCGTCATTCATGCCAAAGTTCACAACCACCACAGAGGGTTTGAGAGCAAGAACGTCCTGCTCAACTCGATTCAGACCATTCAGAGCTGAATGTCCACCAATCCCGGCATTAATAAAGGTTAAGTTCAAATCGGGACGTCTAAGGAGAAAAAAAGTTTCTACATAGCGACCATAGGTATGTGCGGCTGTAATACTGTCTCCCAGCCAAACAATCCGGTCACCCGGCACAAATACTAAGCCACTGGATGGACGCGGTCCGGAGGGCAATCTGGGCTGAGGTACTTGAACGGATTGTGTGAGAGCTTGTGAAGTAGTCAGGGTTGAGGATTGCTCAGAAACCCTGTCTGCTTGCGCGCAAGAAGCAAGAATAAAACTGAGCGCACTGAGCATACCAACTAAAAGAACTCTATTGTGCCGTGTCTGCTTAGGAGATGAAAGTGATTGAGTCAGGAACATAGCGTTCTCCGGTGGGTACTTTGTCATTGCGAAGGACTTGTTGAAACGGCAGAAGACTGGGCCTGTGCAGCGGCCTCCTGATCTTGTTTAATTTTGCGTTTTTCAGCTTCGGTGAGCCAAGCGGTAGATGTGCCTCGAGCGACTTGGCGCATACGCTCCTGATGAGCACCTGAGTTTGCCGTGATGGTTGCGTTCACAAAAACAAGATCAGTGACACCGAATGTATCAACAATATCCTGAATGTTACGTGAAACATAGCGATAGTCTAAAACAACAACTCGATCAAAGTGAGGAAGTAAATAAGGGGCAAAGGCATTGCCATAAGAATTTTTGACAACAAGTGCTGTACGACCCGTCCCCGCACTCGTGTTTGAAACAAGAAGTGGTATGTCACCACCTAAGAACACAATATAACCACGACTTTTTTCAGCAAAAAAAGGCTGCGGAATCGGCGTTCTCTGTTGAGATCCGGTGTACTGCGTGCCATCAAATGTCACAGTTTTGGGTACGTAATAATAGGATTCTTTGTCAGCATGACGCAGTTCCGGTGCCTGAGTCAAACTCCAAAAGGATCCTGCCACGCCGGGCACAGAACGCTTATCAAAAGCCGAAAGATCCAGCGGTTGAACACCTGAAGCTCGGGCCCACGCACGATAAGCATAATAGGCGCCCAGCCCGGTCCAGTGATGATCCGACTTATAAAATAAAGGTTGATCTTGATGACCTTCCATCTCGGCAATCACATCAGCAAAACGCACTTCAGGCAGAAGCGCAGAGCGCATTGCAGCAAGATTTTTGGCCTCTGAAGTCGTACGGGCACGCGCTGCAGGTGGAAGATAAAAATGACTGCTTGTTGGCGTGACCACAACGGTAGTGGTCATGCCTGGACGCTTTTTAGCCACCAACTCCACCCACGTATTCACAGCATTTGCATAGCCTTGCGCCCCTCTGTCCGTACCTTGAAACATAAATAGCGCTTGACCGTCATGCAGCAAGACACCACCGACGACATTCAACGGCTTGGCTTGATTATTTGATACCTGGGGCGCGGCGGGTGTTGCGGGCTTTGGCGGCAACGCGACAGGCGCCGGCGGGCTTTGCACCGTCGATGCAGGCTTTGTTTCAACGTGATCCTTCTTGGGTAAAGGATCGACCTCTTTAGCTTGAGTGGCTTGCGCAATTGACGCTGTCTTCGGAGCTACTTTCGATTTTGCTTGTGCTTCTGCTTGTGCTTCTGCTTGTAATTCTGCTTGTGATGCAGATTGAGTATGAGATTGAGGTTCAGCTTGCGATGCAGGTTGTGATTCAGAATACGATGCAGATTGTGATTCGTGTCGAGAAATTGATTCTATTTCCGCCTGTTTTTCTTGTCGAGGCAAAGCGTCTGTCTCTTTTTGTGGCTCTAATTGCTCATCTGTCGGTGTCTCTGCTTTTGACGCTGCTTGTAATTCTGCTTGTAGCTCTATTTTTATCTCTGCTTTGGGTTCTACCTGTAGCTCTGCATCTAGCTTTGTTTTGGGCTCTGGATTAAGTTTACTTAGTCGCTCTGGCTCAGCTTCTGTTTGTGATTCAGTTTTCACATCCGGCAGTGTGTCGGCTTGCGTCACAGCAGACTCAGACTCGGAGGTTGCTTCTGTTGATCCAGCCCATTGACTGACATCTTCAAAACCTGTCTCAGCGCCCTTGACTTGAATAATACGATCACCCAAGTCAATGCCGCGATAAGTGCGAATAGCGAAAGCAAGTTCTGTTAGCCATGTGCGGCCAGGAAAATGATCAGAAACATAAGTTTCAATATCCCGAGCATATTGACCATTGAGCAGCGACTCAGAGCTAAAAGTCGGCCAAGCCGCCAAGCGACGATTTTCAATTTCGGAAATTTCAGGATTGAAGCGAAAGGTAAATACAAACAATAAACCAACCAGAGCAATGAGCATCGTGACCACGAGCGCATGCACCCTATGGGCGGCAGGGCTTTTTCTCAAAGGCGGCTCAAAGTGTTCGCACATCACTAAAATCTAAAATACAAAAATGGGTTGTAAGTCTGACCGACTAATAAGGCGGTTGACGTGATCAACAAGAAGACATCCACTAACAATAAAGACCAGGACTGGGTTGCAGGTCGCCAATGATCAAATCTCAAAGACTTGAAATGGGTTTGCAACCATGTACCTACTGGCATGCACCATAAAATAGCCAAAATTAACCATAACGCATGCGCGCGCAAGTCACTTAGCGTTGTCAATCCGACCAGATCTGAAGAGGTATAACCAAAAAGAACTTGAAAGAAGATGGTGAGTCTTTCAAAATCGGTAAAGTAAAACAATGCCCACCCAAGGGTAACAATCGTCATGAGATAGAAATGGCTGATCGCTACAGGTAAAGCATTGAGCATGCGTTCAATAAATAATCTCTCCAGCGCAATCCAAACGCCAAAATAGAGCCCCCACAGCATGAAATTCCAACTGGCGCCATGCCAAAAACCAGTCAGGGCCCAGACAATGAAAAGGTTGCGGAAAGCCCAGCTTTTATTACCTCCTAGCGGGATATAGACATAATCTCTAAAAAAAGTCCCTAAAGAAATGTGCCAACGCCTCCAAAAGTCCGTCACTGATTTGGCAATGTAGGGGTAGTTAAAGTTTTCTCTGTAGTGAAAACCAAACATCATCCCTAGTCCAATTGCCATGTCTGAATATGCAGAAAAGTCAAAGTAGATTTGTATCGTGAACATGACGAGACCGAGCCAGGCATCTGCTACTGACAATGAAGACAAGTCCGAACCAAGTGTGCGTTGGGCCCACTCACCCGCGACGTTGGCAATAAAGACTTTTTTAAATAAACCAACACAAACGCGATGCAAGCCACGACTAAAGTCACTCCAGGTATGAATGCGATGATTGATTTCATTGGCGATGTGGACATAACGCACGATAGGCCCCGCCACAAGCTGATGAAACAGGCTGACATAAAGTAGAAAATCTAAAAACCGTCTTTGCGCCCTCACCTCGCCTCGATACACATCGACAACATAAGACAAAATTTGAAAAGTGTAAAAAGAGATGCCAATAGGAAGAGCAAAGCCTGGTGTATCGAGGCCCGTGATGAATGCGTAATTAATGTTCTCAACAATAAAATCGCTGTACTTAAAAATCCCCAGCAAACAGAGATTTGATAAAACAGCAACAAACACTGCGATTTTCTTCCAACGCATCGTTTGACAACGCTCGACCCAAAGACCGACTAACCAACCCACAGCCGAACTCACCACAAGCAATCCAACCCATACAGGCTCTCCCCAGCCATAAAAAAAGAAACTTGAGGCGATTAAAATAAGGTTTTGTGCTTGCGTAGCGTGGCCAGCACTGATCTCATCGCCATTTTGCCGGCGACGACCAATCCTTGACCCAATCAAATAGTAGATAATGAGGCTGACTGGTAAAAACAGATATAAAAAGACCAGTGAGGAAAAAACCATGGCAGCCCGATGTCGACCTCAACGCTGTGGCCTATCAATCCAAAGCAAGGCGTCTGTTTTTTTGTTAATAATTAGTAACCAGAATTTTAACTATTATTAGTTATCATTGAAGAGTTTTAGTCGTTTTTTTAGCTAGTGCATCTTTTACAGTAATTTTTTGTTGCAAATGCGTCAATGACGCAGGGAACTTATGAGTATTATCGAAAATCGGAAAGCCTTCCACGACTACACCATCGAGGAGCGGTTCGAGGCAGGACTCGTGCTTCAGGGCTGGGAAGTTAAGGCTATCCGTGCGGGTCGCGCACAGCTTAAGGAAAGCTATGTCGTTGTTTTGGATGGCGCGCTTTGGCTTCTGGGTATGCATGTCAGCCCCTTGCACTCGGCATCGACTCACATCCATCCGGATGCAATGCGCACGCGCAAGCTGTTACTCAAGGCCGAGGAAATCAGCAAACTGATCGGTAAAGTTGAACAGCGCGGTTATGCCTTAGTGCCAATCAATCTTCATTTTAAAAACGGTCGAATCAAACTTGATTTTGGACTTGGAAAAGGCAAAAAGCTGCATGACAAACGCGATGCAGCTCAAGAGAAAGACTGGGCCCGGGAGAAAGAGCGTCTGATGAAGCACGACACACGCTCTCGCGACTGATGTCACCATTCCAGTCTGCAAAGCACTAAGCAAACTGCATTGTCATCAGCCGTTAAATGCAATCGTTGTAATTAAGAGGCGAGTTTTTTCCAAGTCTCGACGACGGTATCAGGGTTGAGGGACATTGACAAGATACCCTCTTCTTTCAACCAAATCGCGAAATCGGCATAGTCACTTGGCCCCTGACCGCATATACCGACATACTTACCAGCCTTTAAGCAAGCCTGAATCGCACGTCTCAGCATAAATTTCACTGCATCGTCACGTTCATCAAAGTCAGTTGCCAGCAACTCCATCCCGGAGTCACGATCCAGTCCGAGCGTAAGCTGAGTCATGTCATTCGAACCAATCGAAAATCCATCAAAATGTTCCAGGAATTGTTCGGCTAGGATTGCGTTTGATGGCACTTCGCACATCATGATGATGCGCAACCCATTTTCACCACGGACTAAACCGTGTGAAGCCAACAATTGAATCACTCTCTCAGCCTGCTTGACGGTGCGCACAAAGGGCACCATTATTTCCACATTCGTCAGGCCCATTTCATCGCGTACACGCTTAAGGGCTTCGCACTCCATTTTGAAGCATTCGGCAAAATCAGCGGAAATATAACGTGAAGCACCTCGAAAGCCCAACATTGGATTCTCTTCTTCGGGCTCGTAGCGCGAACCACCGACGAGTTTGCGATATTCGTTTGATTTGAAATCAGACAGTCGAACAATCACAGACTTTGGATAGAACGCCGCACCAATAGTCGCAATGCCGTCAGCCAATTTTTCTACAAAAAACGCGCGGGGGCTCGCATGTCCTCGCGCTGCGGATTCGACTGCGATTTTGAGCTCGGCATCCACATTGGGATAATCCAAAACAGCCTTGGGATGAATGCCGATATTGTTATTAATGATGAACTCAAGACGTGCCAGGCCGACACCATGATTAGGGATTTGGGAAAAATCGAAGGCTAACTGAGGATTCCCCACGTTCATCATGACCTTAAGCCCAACTTCAGGCATCGCACCTCGACGAACTTCCTCTATTTCTGTTTCGATCAGACCATCATAGATTCTGCCTTCATCGCCCTCGGCACAAGAAACCGTTACTTGCTGACCTTCTTTGAGTCGATCGGTCGCATCCGCACATCCTACTACAGCGGGAATACCGAGTTCGCGAGCAATAATTGCCGCATGACATGTCCGGCCACCACGATTGGTCACGATGGCTGAAGCACGTTTCATGACTGGCTCCCAGTTGGGATCAGTCATGTCCGTGACGAGCACGTCACCAGGCTGGACCTTATCCATTTCAGAAAGATCACTCACCACTCGCACAGGACCTGAGCCGATTTTCTGTCCGATGGCACGACCTGTGACAATCACTTCACCGGTCGCTTTGAGTTTGTAACGTTGTTGAACGTCGCCATTACTTTCTTGAGATTTCACGGTCTCAGGTCTGGCTTGCAAAATATAAATCTTTCCATCAATACCGTCACGGCCCCACTCAATGTCCATGGGACGTTGATAGTGCTTTTCAATAATGACGGCGTAGCGCGCGAGCTCGATGACTTCGTTATCAGTCAAAGAGAAGCGATTACGCTCGGATACTGGAACATCAACCGTACGGACCGCTTTACCCTCTGTTCGCGCGGGATCGAATTCCATTTTGAGTAGTTTGGAACCGATCCGACGATTGACAATTGGATAGTGTCCCGATGCAAGCGTGGGTTTAAACACATAAAACTCATCAGGATTGACCGCACCCTGAACAACAGTTTCTCCTAAGCCATAGGAGGAGGTAATAAAGACAACATCCTCAAAACCAGACTCCGTATCAAGGGTAAACATGACACCTGCACTACCCTTGTCTGAACGCACCATACGCTGAATACCCGCGGACAACGCTACGTCAGCATGCGCAAAACCTTTGTGCACGCGGTATGAAATCGCGCGATCGTTATAAAGCGAGGCGAATACATGACGGATTTTGTCGATCACATCATCGAAGCCAACCACGTTCAGGAAAGTTTCCTGCTGGCCGGCGAAGGAGGCATCAGGCAAGTCCTCAGCCGTCGCGGATGAACGGACCGCAAAGGAGCCCTTTCCGTCTGCATCCAGGGCGATAAAAGCTCTCTTGATGTCCTGATGAAGCTGATCAGGTAGAGGAGCCTCGACAATCCACTGGCGAATCTGTGCACCCGCCAAAGCAAGCTCACGGACATCATCAGGATTGAGGGTTGAAAGACGCTCGGCGATACGCTTATCCAGACCCGTTCCGGACAGAAAGTCACGGAAGGCCTGCGCAGTGGTGGCAAAGCCACCAGGTACCCGCACACCAGCATCAGAAAGCTGGCTGATCATTTCGCCTAAAGAAGCGTTCTTACCTCCAACAGAGTCAACATCCGACATGCGGAGCTGCTCGAAAGAAACGACATATGACATGAAAGTCACCCTTTACAATGTGAGAAAGCGAGTTTGGTTAAGGCATTGACCTCAGCGAAGCCTCAAAGTAAAAAAGATGAGGCGTGTGATGAGATACAAGCGCACTAACCAAACTGGCCTTGGCCGTTTTGGGGTGACCATTCAACTAAACAATTGCTGCGCTGCATTATACTACTCAAGCTAACGATTTCGGATCAATTTCATGACCATACCCGCCACCGAACGCACAGTTTTCATCATCTCTGACGGTACGGGAATTACGGCGGAAACCTTCAGCCACTCAGTTTTATCTCAGTTTGAGTCTGTCACTTTTCGACAAGTCCGGGTCCCATTTATTGATACCGTCGAAAAAGCGGATACCGTTGTTCAACGGATCAATCGCTGCGCAGCCGACCAAGGCACTCCACCGATTGTTTTTACAACTCTTGTCAACCCTGACGTTTTGGCGAGGGTCAAGCTTGCCCATGCTCTGTTTCTAGATTTGTTTGGCGCTTTTGTCGAACCTCTCGAACAAAATTTGGGGATGAAATCAAGTCACTCAATCGGCAAGTCTCACAAGGCTGTCAGCTCGACACAATATCGAAATCGAATCGAAGCAATCAATTTCAGCCTTGCGCATGATGATGGTCAATTTGTATCAGGATTGGCACAAGCTGATGTGATTTTGGTAGGTGTTTCTAGATGTGGAAAGACACCGACTAGTCTTTATTTAGCGATGCAATATGGCGTTAAAGCAGCCAATTTCCCATTAATTCCTGAGGATTTTGACCGGGGAGCCTTGCCATCAACACTCATGCCCTTTCGGTCAAAGCTTTTTGGACTAACTATTCAACCCGAACGACTGATGGAGGTCAGGCACGAACGCCGTCCGGATAGCTTATATGCGTCTTTACCTCAATGCCGCCATGAGGTTGCGGAGGCAGAGCGACTGATGAGAAGAGAGTCTATCCCCATGCTGTCGACGACAACCAAATCAATCGAAGAAATTTCGACAACCGTGCTACAGGAAGTCGGACTAGACCGACACTCTGCATATTAAAAAAGATGTTGTCGTCTCTGCTCAAAGAGACACACTGCCGAAGCAACGGTGACATTTAAAGATTCCACTGCTTGATCATGCATGATTTTGACACGCAAATCTGCACGTGACATCAAGTCGGGTGCGACACCTTGCCCTTCATTGCCAAAGACCCAAGCTGCATGTTTGGGCAAAACTGTTTGATAGAGATCACTCGCGCGCTCAAGAGTTGTAACGATTAAAGGCACACTCAAGGCGGTCGTCAACGACAATAAGTCAATATGTTCATGTAACTTCAAAACGAAATGCGCACCTTGTGCGCTTCGCAATACCTTTGGAGACCACAAGCCGGCTGTTCCACTTGAAGCAAATACTCGTTTAATCCCAGCTGCCGCACATGTACGCAAAATCGCGCCCACGTTGCCGGGGTCTTGCAATCTATCCAACAGGACAACATTTTCAGCAATCTTCTCAGGAATAGGATGAATAGCCGGCTGTGCGACAAACAAGACCCCTTGATCAGTATCCACGCTTGAAAGATTGCCAAGTAAAGAACCTGACATCGTGAGACACACATCCGGATTTAACTTGTCGATCAAGGCTGTCAGATGAGGCTGACCGATTCTATCGATGTCGAAAATCGCATGATTGGGCTGTCTACCAAGATCCAGCCAGGACTGACAGAGATTGACCCCTTCTAGCAGCACGGGTTCATCACGACGTCCGGCACTGGACTGCCATTTAAAAAGCTGCTTATAAAGAGGATTAGCGCGTGACTCGATGTGTTTCATCATGATTCCAAACAGGCGCGCACCGGTGCAAAACTGCGCCTGTGTACTGGA
The DNA here is from genome assembly GCF_030410375.1 of Zwartia vadi. Classification (GTDB taxonomy): domain Bacteria; phylum Pseudomonadota; class Gammaproteobacteria; order Burkholderiales; family Burkholderiaceae_B; genus Zwartia; species Zwartia vadi. Next base: position 223,047 of record NZ_JAUHHE010000002.1, on the reverse strand, counting down.
CTCGGGCCATATTGCTTGAGTCGTGCCATATGAAGTGCTGTACCGTAGCCTTTATGTTGATCAAAAGCATACTGGGGGTATAGTAAATGTAAGCGTTGCAGGTCATGATCGCGCGCTGTTTTAGCCAAAATGGATGCCGCAGAAATAGCAGGCACCAAAGCATCGCCTTTAACGATTGTTTGCACTCGACAGCCCAGGCGTGGGGACTGGTTACCATCCACCCAGACGAGTTCAGGTTTGACTGAAAGCCCCTCTACCGCTCGTTTCATTGCAAGAAGAGTGGCCTGCAAAATATTCAATTCATCAATTTCAGCAACTGTCGCGACTGCGATAGACCAAGATAAAGCACGCGTTTTAATCGCTTGGGCAAAATATTCGCGTTTCTTTTCTGACAAAGTCTTTGAGTCAGCCAAACCTTCGATTGTGTCATGAGGGTCAAGTATGACAGCGGCCGCATAAACATCTCCCGCAAGCGGTCCTCTGCCCGCTTCATCTACACCGGCAACACTAGACGCCTGATCATCAGAGCAATCAAACAATCCAGGTTGAGCAAGTGAATGCCTAGCTTTAGCCATTGCGAACAACATATTCTATTGCCTGCGCCACACGAGCAGGGGTATCACAACGAAGGGTATGGTGCATTTCAGTGAACCGGTTTCGAATCGTTTCACAACGACGCTCATCGCCGAGCAAAGCTGAAAGTTCACGCGCAAGGTTCTCAGGTGTTGCATCGTCTTGAATCAACTCGGGTACAGCAAAGTCATTGAGCAAGACATTTGGCAACCCTACCCAGGGTAAATAAGGTCTTTGCTGTCCGGATTTCCAAGCCATAATTTTTCTAACCAAAGGTGAAACTGCATAAGAAATCACCATTGGTTTTTTAAAAAGAGCCGTCTCAAGTGTTGCAGTGCCACTTGCGACAAGTGCGATATCACAAGCCTCCAGTACAGACCAGGCAATCGGATCAGAGGCACCAACAATGCATTTTGGCGCAAGAATCGTATGCAGATTCTCGACTGGAAACTGTTTTAGGAACACTCCGAACTCGCGCGCGCGTTGTTCATTTACCATCGGAACAACAAATTGCAAAGCAGGATCTTGTTTTTGTAAACGTTGAGCGGCTTGCAGAAAACGTGGTGCAATCAACTTGATCTCAGAGGCACGACTGCCGGGTAAAACCGCAATGATTCGAGCCGTAGGATCTAGACCCAATCGAACTCTGGCAGCTTGTTGATCAGGTTTGATTGCGATCGCATCCGCCATAGGGTGACCGACATACGTGACAGGAATACCTTCCTTTTTATAAATTGCTTCTTCAAAAGGAAATAACACCAGCATATGCGAGACAGCTTCACGAATGTAATGGATACGCTCATAACGCCAAGCCCAAATGGAAGGCCCGACAAAGTGAACTGTTGGAACCCCAGCGCGACGCAAACGGTGCTCTAGACGCAAATTAAAGTCTGGAGCATCTACCCCCAAAAAGACTGCCGGAGGCTGACGTAACCAGCGATTTTTTACGTCTCTGTAAATATTGATTAGTGAAGGCAAACGCTTGATCGCATCAACATAACCAAATACGCTCAATGCGTGCATAGGGTGCCACACTTCAAGCCCCTCTGCTGCCAAATGAGGACCGCCAATTCCTTCTGGACGTACCTGTGGGTCAGCCAGTTTCAGGCCTGCTAAGGCCCTTGCGGCGATTAAGTCCCCGGAAGGCTCGCCGGCAATGAGCCCTAGGCGCCAAGTCATGGTCGGATGATGCCTCGCTTGCTCGCTTCGATAAAGTCCAGCAAAGGTTGAAGCGCGGCAGCCACGCCAGGCTCTTGCTGTTGACGCTGACGCAACTCTGCGCAGGCATCACTCAAGGATAAGCCGCGACGATAAATGATTTTGTAGGCATCGCGCAGTGCAGAGATAGACTCTTGGCTAAAACCACGACGCTTGAGCCCTTCGACGTTGATGCCAACGGGCACGCATGGATTACCGGAACCCATGACGTAGGGCGGAATATCCATATGCAGAGCACTTTGACCGCCCGTCATGCTATGTGCTCCAATTTTTCCAAACTGATGCACAGCTGCCAATCCACCAACAATTGCCCAATCACCGATGTGTACGTGACCTCCCATCTGAACGCCATTGGCTAGAATGGTTTGACTGCCGATCTGACAATCATGCGCAACATGCACATAGGCCATGATCCAATTATCAGAACCAAGGCGTGTCACACCAACGTCCTGAACTGTTCCCGTATTAATGGTGACATATTCACGCACCATGTTGCGGTCACCCATTTCTAGACGGGTTGGCTCGCCTGCATATTTTTTGTCCTGTGGCATGCCGCCAACTGAACAAAAACGATAGAAGTGATTGCTTTCACCAATGACGGTATGACCGTCGATGACGCAATGTGGTCCCACAATAGAATGCGCACCAATTTTGACATTAGGTCCGATGATGGAATATGCACCGACCGACACTGATTCGTGCAACTGTGCCTGGGGGTCGATGAGAGCGGTTGGATGAATCAACGCAGTCATTTATTTTTCCATAGGTCTGATGGCACACATCAGTTTGGCTTCGGCAACCTCTTGTCCATCGACAAAAGCATGCCCTTGGTATTTGCAAATTGTTCGCCCTAGACGTTCGGCAACAACCTCGATGTGCAATTGATCTCCAGGCAAAACAGGTTTGCGAAAACGCGCGCCATCAATGCCGACAAAGTAGTACAAAATTTCTTCATCTTTCGGTTTGAGCCCGGTTTCATCAGCAAACGAAAAAATTGCCGCTGCCTGGGCCATTGCTTCGAGAATCAGTACACCGGGCATCACAGGGTGATGAGGAAAATGTCCCATAAAAAAAGGTTCATTAATGGAAACATTTTTCAAGGCCTTGATGGATTTGCCGGGGACCATGTCAATGACACGATCAATCAAGAGCATGGGATATCGATGCGGAAGTCTGTCGAGAATACTTTTAATATCAAGTTGCATAACTTATCCTAGATGCTTCATGAATGTAAAACCAAAACGGCAAAGCTTATTAAAGGTCCCGAGCCATCAGCAAAGCGGGTTGCAATTTATCTATCTATTCGCGCTCAAGCGCCCTCACCCGTTTGCGTAAACTAGAAAGCTGAGTAATCACTGCAGCATTGCGTTGCCACTCTTTATGTTCTGTAAAGGGATACACACCCGTATAACGACCAGGTTGATCGATGCTGGCAATCACACCCGTTCCGCCTGAGATGTGCACATCATCACCAATCAGCAAATGACCAGATATTCCTGCCATGCCGCCTATTGTGCAGCGAGAACCTATCACTGTGGAGCCCGCAATCCCTACGCAAGCAGCAATCGCTGTATGCGCACCAATTTGACAGTTGTGTCCGATCATCACGTGGTTATCTATTTTGACACCATCACCAACAACCGTATTATCCAGGGCGCCACGGTCAATCGTAGTGTTCGCACCAATTTCAACATCATGACCGATCAACACGACACCTAATTGGGGAATTTTTCCCCAGGCACCCTTTGACAAACTGGGATCTGGAGCAAAACCAAAGCCGTCCGCACCCAGCACTGCGCCGCTATGGATAATTGCACGGTCGCCGACTTTCACGCCATAGTAAATCGTCACGCGTGGATAAAGTATAGAAGATGCGCCAATTGAAACATCATCACCGATTACGCAGCCAGCACCAATTTGTGTCATGGCTCCAATCGAGCAACGGGCACCAATCACTGCGTGTGGTCCAATCAGGGCACTTGGCGCAATCGTTGCTGTGGGGTCGACGATTGCCGTTGGATGGATCCCGGGATCAAATGCAGGCTGTCTTGCCCATTCGAACCACTGTGAAATACGCGCATAAAGCAAGTATGGATGCTTGCAAACGATCCGTGCAAATTGAGGCGCAGGAACAGCCTTCGCAAGCGCTTCTTCAATTTCGGGCAGCACAATCACTGCACAGGCACGGGTGCGCGACAAGTGCTCAAGATATTTCGGATGAACAATAAATGAGATCTCTAGCTCATTGGCATTGGCCAAAGATCCCAGACCAGCGATGCGTGGGTCTTCATTGCACTCAGCTCCCGGAACCACGCCCTGAACTAACCCGCCAGGGACAGCGCGTAATAGCTCAGATAAGACAGGTGCCCGGGTTGGGTCTAACAGGACGGGCATGAACCGGTCTTGTTATTTAGCACCCAACGCTTGAATTACTTTATCAGTAATATCAACGCGTGGATTAACTGTCACTGCATCCTGCAGAATCATGTCGTAATTGTCTTTTTCTGCAATACGCTTGATCGCAGTATTTGCGCGTTCAATGATGGTTGCAAACTCTTCATTGCGGCGGCGGTTGAAATCCTCTTGAAGTTCGCGACGCTTGCGTTGCAAATCGGCGTCGATATTGGCAAGTTCGCGTTGACGCTTATTACGGTCTGACTCAGACAAAACAGGTGCGTCTTTTTCGAATTTCTGGGCTGCTGTACGAAGATTATTACCCAAACGCTGGATCTCTTCTTCACGCTTTTTGAATTCTGATTCAATTTTGGTTTGAGCGGCCTTGGCTGGCGCAGAATCTCTCAGAATCCGCTCAGTATTCACAAAACCGATCTTGGTGCCTTGCGCGTGAGAAACGCTACCAAAAGCAAACACAAAAGTCAGGCAGGATAAGGCAAGCATCCACGCCATGGATCTTTTGGAAAATCCGGTAAAAGCATTGCGCAGTTGAAATGGGGAAACAGTGGATGAAGCCATTATTTAATTCTCACGATAAACGAAATTACAGATTGGTATTGTGCCACTAAACGATACTAAATAATATTTTAGAACCCTGTGCCGATTTGAAATTGAAAAATCTGAGTATTGTCACCGGGCTTTGCATTAAGCGGTTTGGCAAAAGAAAGTTGGAGCGGTCCCAAGGGCGAAATCCATGACAAGCCGATACCAGCCGAATAGCGTAATTGACCAAAATCAATCGCCGTGTCATTGCCCAAGCCATCTGTGCCGTAGACCTGACCGCCATCGGCAAAAGCAAACCAGCGTAATGAACGATCCTGTTGGCTACCGGGGAACGGCAAATAAAACTGAACGTTACCGACAACCCGCTTTGAGCCACCCAAATAAGTACCTGTCAGCGGATCAGTCGGACCCAGAGAGTTTTGCGAATAGCCTCTCACAGTTCCGATACCGCCGGCGTACACGTTTTTAATGATTGGATAAGGAAGATTCGTCTTATAACTATTACCGTAATCAAACATTCCGTTAAACGCAAGAGTGTAGTCGCGGCCGATCGGAAGATAAGTTTGGTACTGAGCACCAAACATATAGTAGTCGAGACTGCCCGTACCCACATCGACCTTGAGTCGAGTAAACGAACCTTTTGTTGGACTTAGTGCGCTATCACGGTTATCTTTGGACCAACCTAAGTTCAGAATGGCAGCTGTCGTTGTTTCACCGTAATCTCTGACATATTCGCGATAAGCAATCGGAGAGTTGTCATACAAGCCGATAGAGTTACGCTCAAGGCTCACGCCAGTGAAAATTCTGTCGAACTCGGTAATCGGAACGCCGAAGTTCAAGCCTAAACCACCCGTTGTGACTTTGTAATTACCAGGGTTGTTCGAATAAGGCGTGACAGTCCTGTAATACAGTGAGGTCGTGCGGCTAATACCATCATTTGTAAAATACGGATCAGTATGAGCCAAGACAACGGTTCGATTTGACGCACTCGTATTGAGATTCAGCGTCAAGTTGGTACCGCTTCCGAAGACGTTTTCCTCAGAGATACCGGCAGAAAGAATCACGCCATCAACCTGACCATAACCCACACCAAGGTTGAGCATACCTGTAGGCTTTTCTTCAACTGTCAAATTAACGTCGACTTGGTCAGGTGAACCAGGGACTGGCTCTGTACCAACTTTCACGTCTTTGAAGTAACCCACACGATCCAGACGATCTCTGGACAATTTAATTTTGCCGGAGTCATACCAAGCGGCTTCGGGTTGTCGCACCTCTCGACGAATGACCTCGTCTTTTGAGCGATGGTTGCCAGTAATCTGAACACGACGAACGTAGACACGACGGCTCGGATCAACATAAAAAGTCACTTCAGCAGTTTGATTTTCCCGATTCAGAACAGGGTTTGGATTCACGTTGGCAAACGCATAGCCAAGGCCACCGAGAAAGTCGGTAATACCCTTGGCCGTGGCATTCGTTTTTGCACCTGAAAATACTTGTCCGGCTTTGAGTTGGACAAGCTCATTGATCTCTTGATTAAGACCCAGCAGATCACCGGCCAACTTAACATCAGATACGGTGTAAGGCTTGCCCTCTGAAATAGTGAGGGTGATAAAAATATCTTTCCGATCACCAGAGATCGTGACCTGAGGAGGCTCAATTTTGAATTCAAGATAGCCGCGATCAAGATAGAAAGACTTGATCGCCTCAATATCACGCTCGAGCTTTTCACGTGAATATTTATCGGTGTCGGTATACCAAGTCAACCAGCCAGGAGTCGTCAACGACATGAGGTCGCGTAATCTGCTCTGTGTAAATGCCGTATTACCGACTATGTTGATCTCTCGGATGCGGGAAACACCGCCTTCGAAAAGATCAAAATTAATCCCGACGCGATTGCGCGGCAAGGGTGTGACAGTTGGAGAAATCTCGACGGCGTATTTTCCTTTGTTGAGATAAGCCTGACGCAACTCAAACTGGGCCTGCTCGAGCATGGATTGGTCAAATACGCGCCCCTGGGCAAAACCAACTTGCTTGAGATTTCCGATAATGGTATCGGGCTCAAACTCTTTCATGCCAGTAAACGTGATAGCAGCGATTGTTGGGCGTTCCTGAACAGAGACAACCACAACACGATTTGCGGTCTGGATACGAACATCCGCATACAATCCGGTCGCGTAAAGTCTACGAATCGACTCCGTTGCAAGCTCTTCAGTAAATTTCTGACCAACTTTTACAGGCAACTGTGAAAAGATAGAACCAGGATCCGTGCGTTGCATGCCCTCAACACGAATATCACTCACGATAAAGGGCTGGAAAGCTTGTGCCCCAAACGGGATCAACAAAGATGCCATCAACAGCGCCTGGAACAAGGTGTGCGTCAACGCGCGCAAACCTTTGTTGAACAGATATGGCAAACGAGCGAGCATCCCAGGTAATCCTTAAATATCTTGTGTATCGGTCAAACGCAAGCTGCAAAAAAAAGCTGCGATGAGTGGATTTTAAGTCAGAACTGCCTTAGCTGAAAATGCGCAGCAAATCATTAAATAGTGCGAGAACCATCAGACCTCCAAGCAAGGAAATCCCAACCCTTTGCCCCCACTCCATCACTAAAGCAGAAGGTGGTTTTCCACGCACCATCTCGATCAGATAATACAGTAGATGCCCCCCATCCAACATAGGAATTGGCAGGAGATTCAATATCCCAAGACTGACACTAACCAATGCCAAAAAGGCAACGTAAGCCGCCCAGCCGATTTTGGCAGTTTGTCCTGCATAGTCCGCGATAGTAACGGGGCCACTGATATTTTTTAGAGAAACCTCTCCAGTCAACATGCGGCCCATCATCTTGAGAGAAAACCATGCAGTATCAAAGGTTTTGACGGTTCCATTGATCAAGCTTTCAAACAATCCATACCGTACATTCACCATTGCAACATCAGCACCGAGTTGTATGCCAGCGCGGCCAACCGTTTGACCGTTTTCAAGGGTATGCGCATTGGGTATCAAGGCAAACTTTAGAGCTTGCCCATTGCGTAGCACCTCTATATCAACCTCTCGTCCGGCGTGTTGTTGAATCGTTTTGATTAAAGTGCCAGTATCGGGACGATTGATTGCATTGATGCGGATGATTTGATCGCCTGTTTCGAGCCCTGCGCGCTGCGCGACACTGCCTTCAACAAGCCCCCTAACAAAAGGCGGCCCACTCGCCAAACTTAATCCTAAGTCACGCATAGGATCCGCTTGAGAAGGATCTCCAACAGATGGCAACAACATAGTTCGAGTCAGTTGCGCACCACCCTGTTCGATAGTGAGTTGGACTTCACCGCCATCGGCCAGGCGTTGCAATAAGTTCCAGCGAACTTGGGGCCATGAGGCAACCGGAGTTTGATTGATAGCAACAAGCTTGTCCCCAGCCTGAAGTCCGGCTTGGGCGGCAGGAGTGCTCGCTGCAGGTTGAGCCAAAATTGCCTCAGGCTCTTGCGTGCCAACAAAATTCAGACCAGCATACAGAAGCGCGGCAAGAATCAAATTGAATAAGGGGCCGGCGGCAACAATGGCGAAGCGCTTAGAGACAGGTTGGGATTGAAAACTTGTGCCCCTCGGATCAACAACGGATTTGCCAGCAGACATTGAGTCTGCAGAGGTTGACGTAGCTGTAGAAGCCGAGCTCGTTGAAAAAGAAGATGAAGCTGCATCAGTAGGCGACAAGTCGTCTTGATCCAGCATTTTGACGTAACCGCCCAAAGGAATGGCAGACAACGCCCATTCAGTTCCGTTTTTATCCACGCGTTTGATTAAGACTTTTCCAAACCCAACGGAAAAACGCAACACGCGGACACCGCACCAGCGTGCGACCCAATAATGGCCGAGCTCATGAAAAGTAATGAGTATGCCCAGTGTGACAAAAAAGGAAAGAAGCGTTGTAAGCATACACCCAGCTAAAAATTAAGTTAAATCCTAACTCATTGAATGTGTGACAGTGCTTGTAGGTCTATCTTGGCAAGAATTGTTCTATGTGACGACGTGTTTCCGAATCAAGAGCCATCACATCATCAAGAGAATTCAAAGAGCGGTCTGTCAGACCCGCTTGCCAGTTCAACATTGTATCGATGATGGAGGCGATTGAGGTATAACGGAGCTTTCCATTCAGGAATGCGGCAACGGCGACTTCATTTGCGGCATTCAGAGTAATACAGGCACCTTGGCCGCTACGCAACGCATCAAACGAAAGTTTCAGGCATGGAAACTGAATGAGGTCAGGCTGCTCAAAATCAAGTCTGCCTGCCTGGGCAAGGTCAAGTAATCCGACACCGGAGGCAATACGCTCAGGAAAACCCAAACCATAAGCAATGGGCGTACGCATATCAGGCTGACCCAACTGCGCAATAACTGAGCCGTCTTCATATTCAACCATGGAGTGCACCACGCTTTGGGGATGGATCACTACATGAATACGATCAGCCGGCATGGCAAAGAGCCAGTGTGCTTCGATGACCTCCAACCCTTTGTTGAGCATTGTGGCGGAATCAACAGATATCTTTCTACCCATGCTCCAGTTTGGGTGAGCACAGGCTTGCTCTGGCGTGACATGCTCAAGCTCGCTCCAAAGCCTTGTTCGAAATGGGCCGCCAGATGCTGTCAAAACTAATCTTCTGACACCTTGAGTAGGTCCTGTCGGTGCACTGGCTCGACCGTCATGTGGTAAACATTGAAAAATGGCATTGTGTTCGCTATCAATCGGTAGAAGCTCCGCGCCACTTTGCCTCACAGCGGCCATAAACAAAGAGCCCGCAGCAACTAAGGCCTCTTTATTGGCAAGTAGCACGCGCTTGCCCGCCTGGGCAGCTGAGAGTGCGGCAGGAAGTCCTGCAGCACCAACAATAGCAGCCATCACAATGTCTGTTTGCGTATCGGCAGCAGTGTCAGCGAGAGCTTGAGGCCCTACACGCACTTCGGGTAACTTTTCACCTGGTTGCCAGCAGTCCTTGAACACACGTGCTGTATCATGGGTCGGTACGATGACGACTTGTGCCTTGGTTGCCCGAGCCTGTTGTGCAAGCTCTTCAATACGAGTGTGCGCGGATAAAGCGTACACGACGAAACGATCTGGGTGTCGCGCAATGACATCAAGAGTGTTCAGTCCAATAGAACCAGTTGAACCCAAAATTGTGACGCGTGACGGGTTCAAAGCTGAATACCTCCAGTAAGCATGTAGGCAAGAGGAACGACTGCAACGACAGCGTCAATACGATCATAAACACCACCATGACCGGGTAATAAGGCGCTTGAGTCTTTTACTCCAGCTCTGCGTTTAAGCAAGGATTCGAACAGGTCACCGGATATTGAAAATACCGCCATGACAATTGATAACACAACAGCAGCAGTCAGTCCCCATTTGTTGACAAGATCCGCGCCAAAACTAGAAGGCCATTGGGACGAGGCAATTATCCAAATCACAACACCCAAAATACCGGCAAGCGCGCCCTCGCGCGTTTTGCCTGGACTGATAGCGGGAGCAAGTTTGCGACGACCCAAAGCGCGACCAACAAAATATGCGGCAATGTCAGCGACCCAGATCACAACCAAAAGCGAAACCACATACACGACCCCGTGCGTACGGTAGAGCTCAGCTAACGCTCCCCAGGTCGCAAATAACGTCACGAATGCAAATCCGCTCCAAAGAAACGGCGCGACGGGAGTGGTGACTTGGGCTCGAAATAATGCAATGCTCACCGCACAAAGCCACAAAATAACGCTGAGCAAGACACAGATTTGAACGATTGCCGTGCTAGATGAGCCTAGCGTCACCCAGACATATGCCTGGATTAGGCTCACCAGAAAAAGAATAACACCAAGGAAAACCGGGATGCGTGATTGATGTCCCAAAGTCAGTCTTGTCCACTCCCAGCCAGCCAACCCGCAAGTCAAGGCTAAAAAGACTAGAAAAGGCCATTCGGAAGTCACGGAAAGAACGCCCGCCAGCACAAGAAACAAGACGATTGCGGTGAGGATGCGCTGTTTGAGCATAACAATCAGCTCGAAGGAACGGTTTGGAGTTGGGCGCTTGTCCGTCCAAAGCGGCGTTCACGATTGCGATACCACTCAAATGCCTTTTTCAACTCATCGGGGTCAAAGTCGGGCCAATAGCAATCAGTAAAAAACAACTCTGTGTAAGCAAGTTGCCAGATTAAAAAGTTAGAAATACGCTGTTCTCCGCCTGTTCGAATAAACAAATCAGGTTCAGGAGCCCAAGCCATGGAAAGATATTCGGATAACGCTAACTCATCGATTTGCTCGGGTTGCGAGGCAAGCTCGGGTTTAGCCCGCATCATCTTTCGCATCGCCTGCAAAATATCCCAGCGTCCGCCATAGTTGGCGGCGATTGTCAGATGGAGTTGGTCATTGTGAGCAGTGTTAGCCTGAGCCTGAGCAATCAGCTCCTGAAGCTTGGGCTCAAACGCAGAAAGATCCCCTATCACACGCAGACGGACGCCCTGCTCCTGCAAGCGTGAGACCTCTCGCTCAAGCGCCTGAACAAACAAACGCATCAATAAGGATACTTCGTCAGCGGGGCGGCGCCAGTTCTCTGAGCTAAAGGCAAAGAGCGTCAGGTATTTCACTCCCAACTTTCCACAGGTTTCCACAGTGGAGCGAACGGATTGAACACCTCTTGCATGCCCCGCAGTGCGGGGCAACAGACGCTTGGCTGCCCAACGACCGTTACCATCCATGATGATAGCAACATGCTTTGGAATTGCAGTCGTGACGGGTATATCAAGAGTTGAGCTAAGAGCCATAAGTTTGACGGATCAAACCGTCATGATCTCAGCTTCTTTCTGCGCGATCATTTTATCGATTTCAACCACGCAGCGATCCGTGAGCTTTTGTACAACGTCTTGTGCGCGACGCTCATCGTCTTCAGAAATTTCCTTTTCTTTGACAAGCTTTTTGAAGGCTTCATTTGCATCGCGACGAAGGTTGCGAATCGCAATTTTGGCGTCCTCACCCTCAGACTTAACCACTTTGTTTAAGTCACGACGGCGCTCTTCGGTCAAGGCAGGCATGGGCACGCGAATGCTATCGCCCATTCCCACTGGATTCAAACCGAGGTCAGAGTCGCGAATGGCTTTCTCAACGGCTGCACCCAGGTTTTTTTCCCAGACTGACACGCTGAGCGTACGCGCATCCATCAATGTGACGTTGGCAACCTGACTGATCGGAACAGGAGAGCCATAATACTCAACTTGCACGTGGTCCAAAATGCCTGTGTGGGCACGACCTGTACGAATCTTGGCAAGGTTTGCCTTCAGGGTTTCAATAGACTTCCCCATACGGCTCTCTGCAGATTTTTGAATGTCCGCGATACTCATTTCATTTCCTTTAGACGTGAACGAGGGTACCCTCGTCCTCACCACTCACGGCACGCCTGAGCGCACCAGGCTTATTGATTGAAAACACTTTGATGGGTAGTTTTTGATCACGACACAGAGCAAATGCCGTTGCATCCATGATTTCAAGTCTTTTCACGATCACTTCGTCAAAACTTATGCGTGTATAGCGAGTCGCTGCGGGATCTTTATTTGGATCCGCACTATAAATGCCGTCAACTTTAGTGGCTTTCAGTACGACCTCGGCACCAATTTCAGCTCCGCGCAACGCAGCAGCCGTATCAGTCGTAAAGAAAGGATTGCCTGTGCCTGCGGCAAAGATCACAACCTTGCCTTCTTCGAGGTAACGTAAAGCTTTGGGTCGGATGTAGGGTTCGACGACTTGTTCGATGTTGAGAGCAGACTGAACGCGAGCATCAACACCGCGGTGTTTTAGGGCGTCTTGAAGGGCAAGCGCGTTCATGACCGTTGCCATCATACCCATGTAGTCAGCCGTTGCACGATCCATACCTTGTGCACCGGGCGCGACACCGCGAAAGATGTTGCCTCCTCCGATCACAATGGCAAGTTGGACGCCCATAGCGGCGACCTCTGCCACCTCATCGGTCATGCGCATGATCGTGGCGCGATTAATGCCAAAGGCATCATCTCCCATCAATGCTTCGCCAGACAGTTTGAGAAGGACTCGTTTATGCATTCTGCTGGTCATAGTGGGAATTAATCCGGAGTATTAAACACAAACAAAATTGTAAGCGAAAGCCGGGCGGCCAATCATGCGCCGCCCGGCTTTGGGTACAAAAAATTATGCGTTACCGGCAGCCGCTGCGGCTACTTCGGCAGCAAAGTCACTCGTCTTCTTTTCAATGCCCTCGCCTACCACAAACAGGGAAAACCCTGAAATCGCAGAAGATTTCTCTTTAAGCATTTGGGCAACAGTCTGTTTGTCGTTTTTAACAAAAGGCTGTGAAAGCAAAGCGACTTCTTTGAGGTATTTCTGGACAGCACCTTCGACCATTTTCTCGACAATCTCAGCAGGCTTGCCTGACTCAGCAGCCTTTTGACGGGCAACTGAACGTTCTGTTTCTTTATCAGCCTCAGAAACACCGGTTTCATCTACCGCACGTGGCTTGGTCGCGGCGATATGCATGGCCAAATCTTTGCCAACTTCGTCTGCACCAGAAAACTCTACCAACACCCCAATTTTCCCGCTATGCACATAGCTTGCGAGTTTGTTAGGTGTTTCGTAGCGCTGAAAACGGCGAATCGAAATGTTTTCACCAATCTTACCAATCAGTGCAGTGCGCACGCTATCAACAGTACCATCAGCCATCGGAGCGGTTGACAATGCTGCAACGTCAGCAACACCTTCGGAGGCTACGAGCTTTGCCAGATTGGCTACAAAAGCAACGAAATCGTCGTTTTTAGCTACAAAGTCGGTCTCGCAATTCACCTCAATCACAGCACCTTTTTTAGCATCGGGAGAAATGTACAGCCCGATCAGTCCTTCCGCCGTGACGCGGCTCGCTGCCTTGCTGGCTTTGCTGCCGAGCTTGACTCGCAGAATTTCCTCAGCACGGGCCATATCGCCAGCGGCTTCAGTCAGGGCTTTCTTGCACTCCATCATTGGTGCGTCGGTTTTTTCGCGCAACTCTTTGACCATTGCGGCGGTAATTTCAGCCATGTTTGCTCCAGTATTAATAAAAGCACCCTGAACCGTTTGGTCAGGGTGTGTCAATCATGCGCCCGCAATTTGACGGGCGATCACAACGATTAGGCTTTAGCCTGGTCGACTTCTACAAACTCTTCGCCCTGTGTGAGTTCTTCGACCAAACCATTGACGTTGTCGCCACGCCCTGCGATCACAGCATCCGCAACACCAGAGGCGTAGAGCGCAATAGCTTTAGCGGAGTCGTCATTACCAGGAATGATAAAGTCGATGCCATCAGGCGAGTGGTTAGTGTCAACCACAGCAACAACTGGGATGCCCAAGGCGTTAGCCTCTGCAACAGCAATTTTGTGATAACCAACGTCAATCATGAAAATCGCGTCTGGCAAACCATTCATATCCTTGATGCCGCCAATCGACTTATTCAGTTTGTCGAGTTCGCGCTGGAACATGAGGCCTTCTTTTTTAGTCATGCGCTCGGTTGCGCCTTCGGCGATCATGACTTCCATGTCTTTGAGGCGCTTGATTGAGCTCTTAACTGTTTTAAAGTTAGTCAACATGCCACCGAGCCAACGACTATCAACGAAAGGCATCCCAGCGCGTGCGGCTTCCGCAGCAACGAGTTCGCGCGCTGCACGCTTGGTGCCAACGAACAAGACCGTACCGCCCTTCGCAGCAACCTGACGCAAGAACTTGGTTGCATCTTGGTAGTTTGCAACAGTCTTTTCGAGGTTGATGATGTGAATTTTGTTGCGATGACCAAAAATATAAGGGGCCATCTTGGGATTCCAGTAACGGGTCTGGTGACCAAAGTGCACGCCCGCTTCCAGCATTTCACGCATTAAAGACATAATAAAACTCCGAGGGTTGGGTCTAGCACCATGTCTGCACCTGATAAACAAGCACCCTGGTGACATGGCACGCGATTTTTACCTGACAATGTCCCATTAGATGTGGGACATCGCGTTCAGTGGGGTCACAGATAAGGACAATCGACCACTACAAAACTAGGTAAGCCTATAATTCTACTATCTTTCACTACATTTACTCAAGTCACCATGAGTCTAGTCACTAATCCAGAAGATCAGGCCAAAATGCGGGCAGCCTGCCGTGATGCGGCAAAAGTCCTGGACTTCATCACACCCTACGTCAAACCGGGCGTGACAACAGGTGAGCTTGATCAACTATGCCTGAAGTTTTTAACTGAAGAACTTAAGGTTAAATCCGCGACTGTAGGCTATGCCCCGCCCGGTTACCCGCCTTTCCCGGGGGCGATCTGCACCTCCGTCAATCACCAGGTGTGTCATGGCATACCTGGTGACAAGGTACTAAAAAACGGTGATGTGTTGAATATTGACGTCACCATTATCAAAGACGGCTGGTTTGGTGACACCAGCCGTATGTACGCCGTTGGGGAAACCTCCATTCTTGCAAAACGCCTGACTGAAGTGACCTATGAATGTATGTGGCTTGGTATCGCCCAAGTCAAACCTGGTAACACCTTGGGAGACATCGGGCATGCCATTCAAAAGTATGCAGAACAACAAGGGTTTTCTGTTGTCCGGGAGTTTTGTGGCCACGGGATTGGTCAGAAATTTCACCAGGATCCGCAAATTTTGCATTACGGAAAAGCTGGAACAGGGCAAAAACTCGAGCCTGGCCTGATTTTTACGATTGAGCCGATGATCAATGCGGGCAAAAGAGAAATCCGACAACTCGCAGACGGCTGGACTGTCGTAACCAGGGATCACAGTCTATCCGCTCAATGGGAGCATACCGTGATGGTTACGGACTCTGGAGTAGAAGTACTCACCCAGTCTCCCGGTATGCCTCAACCACCGTCGTTCATCACGTTGTAACGCGTTTGTCGCAATCGCTTGATGTTGAAGCCCCTCACTTAGGGTGTGCAGATGAATGAGCAAAATAGTCTAAGTAAAACTTTAACTGATCAGTCTTTACCTCATCAGTTCACACAGCGTATTAGTGACATCCGTGCAAACCTTCAGCGCGCGAGGCAAGAGGCTTGTGATCGTTTTCGAGTAAGACCTCGTGCGGATACGTTACTTAAAACACTGAGAATCCTTGCCGACAAAGCCTTGCGTGACCTGTTGGAGCTCTATCCCCTTCCAAAAGGTGCCGCACTGGCCGCCGTCGGGGGCTTTGGACGTGGTGAGCTGTACCCGTTCTCTGACGTCGATCTTTTAATTCTCTTGCCTTCGGAGCCCACTCCCGCTGATGAGACCACCCTTAGCGGACTTGTCGCAGCAATGTGGGATGTCGGTCTCGAACCAGGCTGCAGTGTCAGAACGATCGAACAATGTCTCTCGGAGGCTCGATCCGACATTACAGTAGAAACTTCATTGCTTGAAATGCGGTGGATTGCAGGTAGCCGCGCGCTCACACAGCGCTTGATTACACGCATGAAAGAACAACTTGATGCGCGAAATTTTTTTCAAGCAAAACGCAGCGAAATGCAGCAACGCCATGCCCGGTATCAAGATACGCCCTACTCTCTTGAGCCGAACTGCAAAGAATCACCAGGCGGTTTGCGAGACTTACAGGTCATCTTATGGATGGCAAAGGCTGCAGGATTTGGCAAAAGCTGGCGAGAGATTGCGCAGTCAGGACTCCTGACGCGCACCGAAGCGCGGGATCTGAATCGTGCCGAACAGGCGTTTAAACGCCTGCGTATTGAGTTGCATTTGCTGGTCAATCGTCGGGAAGACCGTCTGTTGTTTGACTTGCAGCATGGGTTGGCCGACGCCTACCAAATCAAACCTACTATTACCAGGCGCTCCAGTGAAATACTGATGCAACGATACTATTGGGCTGCACGCTTGGTCACCCAGCTCAACACTCTGTTGGTCCAAGCAATTGGGGAGCATTTGTTTCCTCTTCCTTCCTTAAACGGGCATGCGCTAAGCCAACACTACCAAGCACATCACAACCGTTTAGACATCAATGACGAAGAGTTGTTTCAAAAGCACCCATCGGAACTGCTCAATGTATTTCTTGTGATGCAACAGCATCCAGAGCTCACAGAACTTTCTGCACGAGCTTTGCGAGCGATTTGGCACGCACGACATTTGATTGATGCGAAATTTAGGGCTGACCCCGTCAATCGAGATTTATTCATTGATATTCTGAAACAAAACCAAGGCATCGTTCATGCACTGCGACGCATGACCATGTTGAATATTTTGCCTCGCTATCTGCCAGCATTCAGACGTGTCGTGGGACAGATGCAACACGATTTGTTTCATGTCTACACAGTGGACCAGCATACTCTGGCAGTCCTGAGAAATATCAGGCGCTTTACGATGGTCGAACACGCCCAAGAGTATCCGCTGGCTACGCGCCTGACTGCTAACTTTGATCGTCACTGGCTGCTGTATGTTGCTGCGCTTTTCCATGATATTGCAAAGGGTCGTGGCGGAGATCATTCCACTTTAGGGGCCGAAGAAGTCAAGAAATTTGCTCGAGCGCATCGTCTAGAGCGTGACGAAACAGAACTAGTTGTCTTCCTCGTCAGGCATCACTTGCTCATGTCGCAGGTCGCTCAAAAGAAAGACTTGTCTGATCCCCAGGTTATTCATGAATTTGCTCGGATTGTTCAAACGCCTAGAAATCTCACTGCCCTATACCTTTTGACTGTCGCAGACGTTCGAGGCACCAGCCCAAAAGTCTGGAATGCCTGGAAAGGCAAACTTCTTGAAGATCTTTTCAACTTGACGCTTGCAAAATTAGGGGGATCTTCAGGGGACTCAAATACCGTTCTTCGCCAGCGCATGGATGAAGCCGCGAGTCTGACGCGTCTCGCAGGTCTGCGGGATGACGCGCGCGAAGCCTTTTGGAATGAATTGGATATTGCCTATTTTTTAAGGCATGATGCCGCTGAAATCGCTTGGCATACTCGTCATCTCTATCACTGCTTCCGTACTGACGAGACGGTTGTCAAGGCACGACCGACTGAAGGTGGCGAAGGTATCCAGGTGATGATCTACACAAAGCATGTAAAGGGACTTTTTGCACGTCTCTGTGGATACTTTGGCAGTCGAGGGCTAAGTATTCAAGATGCGCGCATCCACACCACGCGAGGTGGCTATGGGTTAGACAGTTTTATCGTTTTGCCAATCGACCGACAAAGAGATCTTCGATCAGATTCAGCCCTTATCGAACACGAGTTGTCGACCCAACTCGATCAACTGAGTCTGGCTGATCTGAATAAACAAATCGGCATGCGATCCTCGCGGCTCTCCAAAGCATTTCCATTTCCTCCTTCTGTGGAAATCAAACCTGGCGAAGGCAATGACTCTTGGGTCGTGGACATAACGGCCACTGATCGAGCCGGTCTTCTTAGCGACTTGGCGCAAGTGTTTGTCGCATTCAATGTTTATTTGCAAACAGCTAAAGTCATGACACTAGGTGATCGTGTAGAGGATGTTTTTGTCATAAAAGGCGAGGCGCTCGCGCAACCTCGCACCCAAAGACAATTTGAACGTGCCTTACTCGACACACTTTCTCAGGAAAATCAACGTGCAGCGTGAAATCTTCGTTCTGCGTCTCATTAGCTTGCTGAGCTTCAGTTCTGTCGTTGTTGCACTCGTCTCGCAATATGTCTATGACATGCAGCCGTGCGCCTGGTGCGTCTTTCAGCGATTACTCTATCTCGTCATTGGCTCAGTTGCTTTTGTGATTACCCTAAAAGATCCGGCTCGAACTAGGCTGGCTCTCGGCGCAGCATTGATTTCTGCTGGAGCAATTGGGGGGATCACCTCTGCTTGGTATCAGGAAAAAGTTGCTGCAAATAACTTTTCCTGCGCCCAAACCTTGGCGGATCAAATCATGACTAAAACCGGACTGGACGCCGGAGCGCCATGGCTATTTGGTATTTATGCAAGCTGCATGGAAGCTCGCGTCAAGCTGCTTGGTATTGAATACGCCTGGTGGAGTCTGGCGATGTTTTTTTTACTGTGTGTACTGGCTTTAATAGTGATAGGTTCGCTGATACGTGCTCGCAGCAGCTAAGCTTTCATCGAGAGGTTCAAATCGTTAAGAGAACAAAAAGAAGTTTAATTGTCCTCTGCTGCAAAACCCATATTGAAAAGCAGACCATTTGAACCATCCTGAGCGCCCGATCGATTGCGACCGATACGTTCGAGATATTCGGGGGTGATGTCACCTGTGATGTACTCGCCTGTAAAACAAGAGTTATCAAAGCGGGTCAATGCTGGATTCAAATCTGTCACGGATCGCTGCATAGAATCTATATCTTGGTAAACAAGTGCGTCCGCGCCGATGATCTTGGCGATTTCTTCAACATTTCGACCTGTCGCGATGAGCTCTTTCTGAGTAGGCATATCAATACCGTAAACGTTTTGATAGCGAACTGGAGGCGCAGCGGACGCCATATAAACCTTGTTTGCACCCGCGGCGCGAGCCATCTCCACGATTTCACGGCTGGTTGTGCCGCGCACGATCGAATCATCCACAAGTAAAACGTTTTTACCTTTGAATTCCATACCGATTGTGTTGAGTTTTTGTCGAACAGACTTTTTACGAACGGCCTGACCCGGCATGATGAACGTACGGCCCACATAACGGTTTTTGATTAGCCCTTCGCGATAATTGAGACCCAGACGGTCGGCAAGCTGCATGGCAGAGGGGCGCGATGAGTCAGGTATGGGCATCACCACGTCAATATCTCCTAAGCGAAGAGTCTTGGCGAGTTTATCTGCCAGATACTCGCCCATCTTCAGGCGAGATCCATATACTGAAACACCATCTAATACAGAATCGGGACGAGCAAAATACACATATTCGAATATACAGGGCGCATGAATACCGTCAGGTGCGCACTGCTCGCTGCTGAGTTTTCCATCAAGAGAAATGAAAATTGCCTCACCGGGTTGAATATCTCGAACAAACTGGAATCCAGAACCCTCTAGCGCAACGGACTCAGAGGCGACCATCCATTCGGTGCCTTGAGGGCTCTCAAACTGACCAAGACAGAGTGGGCGAATACCATTGGGGTCACGAAAGGCGATCAAGCCATAGCCCGAAATTTGTGCGACCACCGCATAGGCACCTTTCACGCGTTGGTGAACAGCCTTGATGGCTCGAAAAATAGCCGACTCATCGAGAGAAACGCCATTTGCAGCGCGTTGGAGTTCGTGTGCGAGCACATTGAGTAAAACTTCCGAGTCAGAGTTTGTGTTGATGTGACGCTGATCCACCCTAAATAAAGACTCTCGAAGCTCATGCCAATTGGTTAGATTTCCATTGTGCGCAAAGGTAATGCCAAACGGAGCATTGACATAAAAGGGTTGCGCCTCTTCAACGCTTTCTGAGGAGCCTGCTGTCGGGTAGCGTACCTGACCGATGCCGGATGTTCCAGGCAACGAGCGCATATTGCGGGTACGAAATACGTCACGCACAAGCCCATGTGCTTTGTACATGTTGAACTGATTACCATTCGAAGTCGCAATGCCTGCAGCATCCTGTCCTCTGTGCTGCAGAAGCAACAGCGCATCGTATAAAAGCTGGTTAACAGGTCCGCGCCCAACGACTCCAACAATTCCGCACATGAAATATCCTGATTACGGTTAAACCAAAATTAAATAAACACTCAAAATCAATAAGGCAGCCAATCGTTGACGGGCGGTGGCAGTCTGAGCTTAATTTGCTGCACCGCACCAACAACTTGTTTTGAAAACATGGCGTTCTTCCACCAAGGCTCTTCGGGCAAGGGTGTGTATCCGGCTAGGATGACAAGAACCAATACGAAAAGCACTCCGCGCAATAATCCAAAGATTGCTCCTAAACCGTGGTCTGCTGGAGTCAGGCCTGTTTTGCTGAGCAAAGCCGAGAGCGTCATGTTAATGAAACCAATAGACAGTAGAACACCTATAAAAACACCTAAATAGGCCAGCGCCATGCTGACAAAGGGCTGAGTGATCCATTGTGAAAAAAACTCTGATACCAAAGGTCCCCACCAAATTGCCGCAAGGAAAGCTGAAGCGTATGCGACTAGGGACAACACCTCTTTAAGCAGGCCTCGCAATAATCCCAGCACCACCGAAATGGCCAAAATCGCCAACAGGACAAAGTCGAAGCCGGTCACTGTGTAGTGATAAACGCGCCGCCATACCCTTGTGTACGAAGCCGAGTTTGAGCTGCTTGAGCAGCTTCACGGGACTGAAATGGCCCCACTCTCACACGGTATTTTGGTCGGCCGTTCACATCAACAGGGCCATCGACAAACGCATTATTCAGTCCAGCTGAAATCAGAACATTGCGCTGTTTTTGTGCCTCTGCGGCTGAATCAAGGGACATCGCCTGTACGACGAAATTACCTTTGACAGGCGGCTTGGGGCTTGGTGCACTGGCAACAGGCGTACGACCCTCAAGCAGAGCGAGTGCCCGAGCGGCATCATCCTTGCGTTGCTGGGCCGATGGGGGCGGAGCGGCTGGGGGTGAAGCGGGCTTTGCGGGTGGAACCTTAGCCGCTTCGGAATTCTGTTGTGCGACGGGCTTTGTTGCAGTGTCAGGTTTGATCTGACCGGGTGCGGCGGCAGCATCCGTAGAACCCGATGCCCCAGACTGACCGGTTGAAGCATTATTCGCAGACTGACCTGCGGAGACTTGCGACTCAGCATTGGATGCGGCTGCGTCAGGTCCGGATAAATGTGGCTGAAAAGGCGTTTGTCGATCGGGAATACGTATAGGAATGTTGCTCGCAACGGGAGCTGGCTCGGAGTCCAACAGCATGGGGAGTACCACTACCGCTGCAAGGATTAGAGCAACCGCACCCGCCAGGCGCCGTCTTGCCTTGATACGAAGCTCGGCTGCCTGTGCCTCACTCGTAACGGATGGCCGCGGCTTGCCAGCAGGCTTACGCAAGGGGGCACTATCTTTTCTGGAAAACAGTCCCATTTAAAACATCCTGACCGGAAAAACAAACTGGCTAAACATGCGCTTTAAGCGAAGGTTTGTAAGGTGAAAATGGAAATTAAACTTCATCTTTCGCGCTCAGCGCCTCAGCGACCGTTAAAAACGACCCAAACACCACGATTCTATCATCCAGGTTGCTTTTTCTGCGTGCGGCAGCAAAGGCGTCCTTGACCCTGTCAAAGCCAGAAACCTGAACATCTTTTGGTGCTTTCGAGTCCGATTCTGAAAGAACCGCCCGAACCTTGGCTTGAATTGCCTCACTTGATAGTCCGCGTGGCCCTGGCAAGGCTGCGCAAAACCAGTGATCGATCCGAGGAGCCATGTGTCTGACAACAGCAGCCACATCCTTGTCAGAAAGCATACTAAATACGGCATAGGTATAAGGATGGAACCCCATATTCCCAAGATTTTTTTCTAGAACGGCAGCTGCATGGGGATTATGGGCGACATCGAAGATGATGGTTGGTTGACCAGGCAAAATCTGAAATCTTCCTGGCAGTGAGGCCTGAAGTAAACCTTGACGCACCGCCTGCTGAGGAACCGCCAAGCGGTCACGCAAGGACTCGAGCGCAGCAAGTGCGGCCGAAGCGTTTAGCAACTGATTTGCACCTCGTAAAGCGGGATAGGCCAACGCGTTGCGTCTTTGTTCGCGGCCTCCGAATGCCCACTGCTGCCGGTCGCCAGAATAATTGAAATCGCGAGCAAATAACCACAGATCAGCACCAATCTGCTGGGCATAGTCGAGTAAAGACTGAGGTGGTGCAGGATCACTGACAATAGCGGGACGTCCCGCACGGAATATGTGCGCTTTCTCAAAACCGATTTTTTCGCGGGTATCACCTAACCAGTCGACATGATCGATGTCGACGCTTGTCACGATCGAACAATCAGCATCAACAATGTTGACTGCGTCCAGACGACCGCCTAAACCAACCTCGAGCACCATCACATCGAGTGAGGACTGGGCAAACAGTCGAAGGATCGCAAGAGTTGTGAACTCAAAATACGTGAGGGATACCCCATTACGCGCGGCCTCAACGGCCTCGAATTGACGAATAAGCTCAGCGTCCTTCACGATGTCGCCATTTACACGAGCGCGCTCATTGAAGGTCACTAAATGCGGAGAAGTGTAAAGCCCAACTCGATAACCTGCCGCAAGCAAAATGGACTCCAGCATGGCACAGGTCGAACCTTTGCCATTTGTTCCGCCTACGACAATTTTTATAGCCGGCGAGTCTAGAGATAAACGATTCGCGACAGCGCGGACCCTATCGAGACCCATGTCAATCTTGCTCGGATGCAGTGACTCAAGATAGAGAAGCCAAGTGTCCAGCGGAGCGCCAACGGGAGGGTGCGAGATCGCCATAAAAGTTGAGGGTCAAAAGAAGCTATGAAGCCGGAATTTTAACAGTCCGCTTTCAATATCCAAGCAAACGCCTGCGTGTCAGAACCTGTGTGTAAAATCAATGACATAGAAAGGAATCGCATGACCACCTCACGCAAGCCGCTGGATACTACTGCATATCTTTGCATCATTATGCTTTGCACGCTTTGGGGTGGTCAGCAAATTCTCTTTAAATTCAGCATGGATGACATCAGCCCCTCCATGCAAATAGGCTTGCGTTCCACTCTTGGATGCATCTTGCTGGCACTTTTCATGTGGTACCAAGGGACTTCCCTTGCGCTCTGGCGTGGCCCTTGGCGCGCTGGTATGGCTGTTGGCCTCTTGTTTGGATTGGAGTGGTGGATGATAGGCGAAAGTTTGCGCCTGACAACAGCATCACATCTGGTTGTCTTTTTATATACCGCACCGATATTCACTGCTCTGGGCCTGCACTACTGGGTCCCGGAGGAACATTTAAATCGACGTCAATGGCTCGGAGTATTGGTCAGCTTCATAGGGATTGGCATTGGCTTTATCGGTGGCGCCAACCAGCCACATTTTGACCTGCGCATGCTTCTAGGTGACTTATTGGCACTCGGTGCGGGACTCGGGTGGGCCATTACCACCATTTTGATACGCACAACAGGACTCGCGAAACTTCCCGCCACTCAAACAACTTTTTATCAGTTGTTTTTTGCAGCCGTTGCTCTGCTCGTTGCGTGCTTAGTGACCGGGCAGTTCGTGGTTAACTGGAGCCCATTTTTGATTATCAGCATTGTGAGTCAGGGTGTCTTGATTGCTTTTTTAAGCTTGCTGGTCTGGTTTTGGCTGCTCAAGCACTATCTTGCCTCTCGTGTATCCATCTTCACTTTTCTCACCCCCTTGCTTGGCGTCACCTTTGGCGTATTGATTCTTGATGAGCCCTTGCACGCAGAGTTTGTCTGGGGTGCGCTGTTGGTGATGATTGGAGTCATTATGGTCAACTGGCCTTCTAAGATGGCGGAAATAGCTGACCAGGCAAAAAAAGCTAAATCATCCGTCTAATTCTATGTGCCTCGCCATCATCGCTTTAAATACTCGTCCAGACTGGCCTCTGATTGTTATCGCCAATCGCGATGAGTTGCATAACCGCCCGACCCTCCCCGCCAGTCCCTGGACTGATGCAGCAAACATTTTGGGCGGACGGGATCTCACTGCAGGAGGCACTTGGCTGGGAATGACCACCCAGGGGCGTATTGCCCTGCTGACAAACTATCGCGAGCCCGGGCAAAATAACCCTCAAGCTCCCTCGCGCGGCAAGTTGACAGATGGTTTTTTACGAAGCGACATGTCTGCAATGACTTTCGCACAAGCACTTGAAGGTTCCACATCAGCCTATAACGGTTTCAATTTATTACTCTCAGACGCCTCAGGTCTTTGGTATTTCTCCAATCGCTCGGGCGTCAGCGCCCAAGCAGTCAAAGCAGGCGTCGCTGGTATCTCCAATGCCTCGTTGAACACTCCTTGGCCAAAACTCACCAGAACCAAACAAGCCGTATCTGAATATCTTGCATCAAGCGCCAACTCTTCTTCGCTGGCACCAGAACGATTCTTCGAAATTATGCAAGACACCCGCTCAGCCTCTATCCAAGAGCTTCCTGATACCGGAATAGGTCCAGAGCGCGAAAAACTTTTGGGTAGCCCTTTTATAAAAAATGATCGTTATGGCACCCGCTGCACAACGTTGATTATGCAGCGCTCGGATGGCATGGCGATGTTTTTCGAAAAACGATTCGACTCAAGCGGATCCAAGAGCGGTGAGAGTCTCTGGACGATCGACACAAAAAAGCAACGCATCGTTCCGGGAGCGGCAGATATAATCTAAAAACTTTGTTAATCGCTGAAGGCCAACCCATGTCAGAGTTAAAAAACAGAATCACAGACGCCGTAAAAGACGCGATGCGTGCCAAGGCGACCGAACGTCTAGCGACTTTGCGTTTTTTACAGGCTGCAATCAAGCAACGCGAGGTCGATGAACGCAAGGATCTGACTGATGCAGACGTGACTGCAATCATCGAAAAACAGATCAAGCAGCGTCGCGAATCCATTGCAGCATTCGAGCAGGCGGGACGGACTGAAACAGCGGCGCAAGAAACTGCGGAATTAACGATCTTGAAAGAGTTTTTACCTCAGGCAGCCTCAGAAGCCGAGGTCGCAGCGGCAATTGATGCAGCACTTGCAGAGGTTTCAGCACAGGGCATCACTGGAGCGCCCGCAATGGGCAAAGTCATGGCTATTTTGAAACAAGCACTTGCAGGCCGCGCAGAGATGTCTGCACTTTCTGCGCAAGTCAAAGCAAGGCTTGGTTAAAAACATTTGCCACTATTTGGCACGTAGGGTATTAATTTAAGTATTTACCTTAAGCTTTTACCCGAAGCACTTTGAATGCTGCGGTGGCTTTGGCTATAACCTTTCCTTCCGTATCAAGCACCTCTCCCTCGCAAAAGGCGATTGAACTTCCCCTTCGGATGCAGCGTGCTTCGACAGTGAGATCTGTCACGGCAGGCTCCAGGCAAGTCGTGTGCATATCAATTGTCGCCATGCCTATGCCCAGCGGATCTATGGAACGACCCGCCGCACTCAGCGTGAAATCAAGAATGCTCATAATCGCACCGCCGTGAATATGGCCGCGACTATTGCGTAACTCATCTCGAATTTTGATGCGTGTGACTGCACGGTCATCCTGACAGAGAACGGGCTCAAGCTGTAAAAAATCAAGATACGGTATTTCTAAGCCAAAATAGGTGTTAGGTTTTGCTAAGGACACTGTGCTGCTCTGAAAAAGTTAACGAATATATAAAATGAGTAGACTGAAAGAAACTATTAAAACTAAGGCTGAGGCCTGGGCATATAGCTGATGCAGGTCGGTGTGCCAAACTGCAACACCTCATGCATGGCTGCAAGTGATTTCACATTCCAGATATTGATTCCGTTGACCATGACCTGAACTTGGCTGGATTGGTCATCCAGGGCGCGTATGTCCACTTGTCCATAGCGGTTACCCCCAAGCTCTCCTGTCACCGCCACAAATGCAGTGCGGGCAGTTCGATCGATCGAACCAATCACAGGAAACTCGCCGTCCGCGCTCCAGCAACGCTTTGCCTGTGCCTGCGCGCGCTCAAAAACCACATCGTATGACACAGGAATCGTGAAGGTGTCTTTGGGTGAAGAATTTTGATTGACCCCCATGCACGCACCAAGAAGCAACGGTGCCAAAGCAATCATCCATTTAAATGTCATAGTATTCGCCTGAATCAGGCTCAAAAGAGCCAATAGTTGCATAATACGGGAACACCCGATCAATGATTTTACGACTTTTAGACTGCCTGATGAATGTTCGACACGATCAAAATACTCGCTGGATCCTCCTGGCAGCGGTTTTAGGTTTTATTGCTGTGGGGCTTGGTGCGATAGCCTCCCATGCCGTCACCGATATCAAGGCCGTATCGGCAATTGAAAAGGCAGCACTCTATCAATTGATCCACGCGGTCGTCTTGCTCTTTGCCAGTCAGTTGCATGGACGGCTCGCTAAAATAAGTCGTTGGCTCCTTTTAATCGGAATCGTGCTGTTTTGTGGTTCGATTGAGCTCAAATACATATTCGATATTTCAAAAGCGACCATCGTCGCACCCACTGGCGGCATATGCCTCATGGTTGGTTGGCTCCTGCTAGGTGCAGCCGGCATGAAACAAAAAGTGAAGTCGGATAACCAAAGTTGAAAACGGATCCCTGTAAGAGTGGTAAAAAGAGGGATATTTCTTTTTCTTCATTTTCTTTCACAACTTAGTATTGAATCCAATGACTATACGAGACAAAGCATATATCGTCGGGGCATACGAGCACCCCACACGCAAAGCACCCGACAAATCCGTCGCTCAACTCCATGCAGAGTCAGCTAAAGGCGCGCTTGAGGACGCTGGTCTAACTTTGAGCGATATTGACGGTTATTTCTGCGCAGGTGATGCTCCCGGCCTTGGGATGTTGAACATGGCAGATTACATGGGTCTCAACAAGCTGCGCCATGTTGACTCGACTGAGACGGGTGGCTGCTCCTACTTGATCCATGTCTCACATGCCGCACAAGCCATTGCCGCGGGAAAATGCGACATCGCCTTGATCACACTTGCAGGCCGTCCTCGCTCTGCTGGTTCTTCTGGTTTACAGCCCCGAAACTGGGGAAATGATTTGCCTGACGTGCCCTTTGAGGCGCCTTTTGGGCCTGTCACAGTCAATAGCTATGCAATGGTCGCCGCACGTCACATGTACGAGTTCGGCACTACATCTGAGCAACTTGCATGGATCAAGGTTGCCGCCTCTCATCACGCGCAACATAATCCTCATGCAATGTTGCGCGATGTCGTCACAGTCGAGGATGTATTGAACTCCCCGCTCGTCTCCACTCCCCTACACCGTTTGGATTGTTGTGTGGTGAGTGATGGCGGAGGCGCGCTTATCGTCGCCCGTCCTGACATCGCCAAGTCACTCAAGCGTCCCCTCGTCAAGCTTCGCGGAGCGGGTGAGTCCGTCAAGGGTCAGTTGGGCGGTCGTGTCGACCTGACCTACTCAGGTGCACGCATCTCGGGGGCTCGCGCCTTCGAAGAGGCAGGACTGACTCCTCAAGACATCAAATATGCCTCCATATACGACAGCTTCACCATCACAGTTCTGATGCAACTCGAAGACTTGGGTTTCTGTAAAAAAGGCGAAGGTGGCAAGTTTGTATCAGATGGCAACTTGATCTCTGGTGTAGGCAAGCTTCCCTTCAATACGGATGGCGGCGGGTTGTGTAACAATCATCCCGCAAATCGTGGCGGCATCACTAAAGTGATCGAGGCAGTTCGTCAGTTACGCGGCGAAGCTCATCCTGCCGTACAAGTTAAAAATTGCGATATCGCACTTGCCCACGGTACGGGCGGTTTTCTAGGATCGCGCCATGGCAGCGCAACTCTGATCATGGAGCGTGAATAATCATGACAATGATGTATCAACCCAACCCGATCCCTGCTCCCGCTGAAGAACAAGGCAACCAGCCTTTTTGGGAAGCAGCAAAAACCGGTAAGTTCCTGGTGAAGTATTGCAAATCATGCAAGGAACCGCATTGGTATCCTCGTACCCTATGTCCTTTTTGTTTTGGTGAAACCGAATGGAAGGAAGGTTCAGGAAAAGGGACCATCTACTCGCTCAGCGTCATGCAACGTGGAAACCCCAATCCTTATTGCATCGCCTATGTCACGCTAGATGAGGGTGTCACGATGATGACGCAAATCGTTGATTGTGATTTAGCCGCACTCAAAATCGGTCAAAAGGTTAAATTGATTTTCAAACCGACGACTGAGGATGGGCCTCCTGTGCCAATGTTTACACCGGTGTAAAGAGGCCTGTTGAAAAGTCCAAAATAATCCAAGCGACTGTCAATAAAAAGAGGATCAAATTAATTTGATCCTCTTTTTTTTACGATTGCTGATTAAATTTATGGTGTGAGTACACCATTGACAACGTTATCAAGAAATTTAAGATTATCCTTAATGTCAAAGGTTTTACCGTTGGCCTTGATGACACCATTTGAAAATTCGAAGCTTGTCTGTAGTCCTTCTGGTGTCTTAACTGCCAGACCCAGCATTAAGGCAGTCATTCTTTGAGTATTATCCAGACCGCCACGACCGGTCAAATCAATATTTCCTGACGCTCGCAAACGTTGTGCGGTGGAAAAAGCAATATCTGCTCCATCGGCCTTAAGTACCTCAACATTTAATTTTCCAGTCAACGTTCCTCCGTCTATTTTGGTGGAAAGACGGGGAATACCAAAGGAAAATCCCTTGTTAAATAGATTTCGCAAAGCGATTGACATTTTTATGCGCTCCTCAGCGCTCAAAGTATTCACATCTTTCGCATCGCGAAAAATCGAGGAGATCGCCATGACACTTTCTTTGTCGATACCGCTCAACAAAAACTCTTGATCCACATCACTCAGTTTGATTTTGTCGAATGAATACTGTTTGATCGTCTGAGTGATTGCAAAGTTGAAGCGATCATTCACAAGACTCGCAATTTTTGTGATTTTCATCCCTTCAAATCTTGAAGAAATCGTGGCGCCCTTTTCAATGTCGAAAACATATGTGCCGATTCCCAAGTTTCGATTTGAAAGATTGATATCTATGCTCATTCCGTGCCACTCAGTGACTGAACCTTCAGTGCGTGCGTCAAGGTGGGCGGATTTGAGTTTTAATTGCAGCGTCTCATTATCCCAAGTCGCCTGGCCCGAGAGAGGGGTAAGCTTTAAGGAGGATTGCGCGTCTTTAAATAACAGCTCAGACAGCTCGACACTCGACTGTCGCTGACCGCTATAACGAATGAATCCCTTTCCTTGCATCGTCGGACCTTGTCCGAAGAGTTGCTTGAGTAACGGGTCAATCGCTTCATCACCCGTCATCTTCCACTCCAGACGACCAGCCGAGTCTGGTAAGAGCAGATTTGAAATCTTATATTCAACGATGAGACCGATGGCAGTGGGTGCCTGTTGATCGCGAGGAATGTAATTCGGAAAGCGAATCTCAAACTTTCCATTCGAGGAAAAAACAGATTGATGATGTTCAATTGTTTTGATGTGAATGTGGTCATTTTGCTTGTATCGCTCAGGCAAAGATGTCACATAGTTACCTGCCATACGCGCCGAATAAAAGCTCGCACCTAACCAAACTACGATCAACGTAGCAATCACAGCAAATAACAAACTTAATGTTTTTTTCACTTCAGTATCCCAATGATTTAAGCGTAAACGACAACCAAATTTAAAAGAACTGACACTGGTGAATTAAGAACCAAATTCCTTGGACAGCTCTGCCGCCCGCTGATCTGCCGCCTTCATCGCCTGGGTAACAATTTCAACAAATCGTGATTCCTGAAACACGCCTAACGCTGCCGCCGTTGTCCCGCCTTTGGACGTGACGCGTTCACGCAACGTAGCAGGCGGCTCAGATGAGTCACTTGCCAGCTGACTCGCTCCGGACAATGTCGCCAGAGCGAGCTCTTTTGCTTGAGCAGGTGTTAAACCGAGCGCCTCGCCTCCCTTGATCAACGCCTCAAGAAACAAAAACACATACGCCGGACCACTGCCTGAAAGAGCTGTCACAGCATCGATCGCGGCATCATCCTTCACCCAAACGGCCTTCCCTACTGCTGATAATAAACTTGTTGCAATTTCACGATTAAATGGAGACAAGGAGACAGGCGCAGCAAGACCGGTCACACCTGCGCCAACAAGTGCAGGCGTATTCGGCATGCACCGAACAATCTTTGTATAGGGCGCATGTGGTAATCCTAGCCATGTCGCGAGCGAGGCAAGCGAAATGCCCGCTGCAATGCTGATGACAAGTGTTTCTGGAGACATCCATGGTTTGCACTGTAATACAACGTCTTTCATTTGCTGAGGCTTCACAGCAAAAATCCAGACTTGGTACGGACTGAGTTGCTGATCCGGTGTGGCGCTTGTCTTGACACCACGCAACGCCCATTGTTCACGTAGCGCTTGAGCAACCTCGATGACGTACAGATTCTCTTTTGGACAACCTTGGCTTAAAAGCCCCGATACAAGGGCATTGGCCATATTGCCACCACCAATAAACGCCACGGAGGGAAATGAAGTCATCGCAATACCCATTTAAAATTTGAAGGACTACTCAAAAAACTCGACGTTTAAGTCAAAACCTCTAATGCAAAACCAGCACAGACGGCTGCACCAATCCACGTATTGTGTAAAAAAGCTTTGAAACAAGCCTGTCTATCACGCCCTCTGATCCAGCCGATATGCTTCGAAGCAATCACTGCCGCAACGCTAAGCGAGGCATAGAACATCCATCCGTAGCCAAGCCAATTTCCGGCGATGCCTAACAAAATTAAAGCTATTCCATAACAACAGGCCACCACCACCACATCAAATCGACCAAAAGTGATAGCGGAAGACTTCACCCCCAGACGGATGTCATCATCACGATCCACCATCGCATACTCTGTATCATAGGCAATTGCCCAGAAGATGTTGGCGACCAGCATGAGCCAGGCAACTGGCGGAACCACTCCCTGAACTGCCGCAAAGCCCATTGGAATCCCAAACCCGAACGCAATACCCAGATAGGCCTGCGGAATCGCAAAGAAACGTTTGAATAAGGGATACGTCACAGCCAGAATGGCTGCAATACACGCAAGCATGATTGTCAGGGTATTCGTTGTCAGAGCAAGAGCGAAACTGACAAGACCTAAGAAACCCGCAACATAAAGTGCTTCGCGAGGCGCCAAGGCCCCCGTTGCAAGGACCCGATCCTGAGTTCGTTTGACATGCAAATCAACATCTCGATCGAAATAGTCGTTCATCGCACACCCTGCGGATCTCATCAAAATTGTCCCCAAAACAAAGACAATGAATACATGTAAATCAGGCATGCCGTGCGAAGCAGCCAGAAGCGCCCATAAAGTCGGCCAGAGAAGCAACAGGATTCCGATGGGCTTATCGAGCCGCACCAGACGCCAGTAAAGCGATAGTTTTGACATTGAGGTCAACTTAAGTGCATAGAGTCTGCGGATGTCACTGTATCTGTGTCTGTAAGACTGATTGTTGTGGCAACATTTTAACGTCTTGCAATTGACAGGCATAAACCGCTTGA
The DNA here is from genome assembly GCF_030410375.1 of Zwartia vadi. Classification (GTDB taxonomy): domain Bacteria; phylum Pseudomonadota; class Gammaproteobacteria; order Burkholderiales; family Burkholderiaceae_B; genus Zwartia; species Zwartia vadi. Next base: position 191,211 of record NZ_JAUHHE010000002.1, on the reverse strand, counting down.
GCAAGCGCATCAATCGCGGCGGCGCGAGGGAAACTTTTGCGCCAAGCCAACACTACGCGACGATCAGGAATAGGACGCTCAAAAGGGATATATCGCAATAGTTTGTTGTTACGCTCTTCTTTAGGAACAGAGGTCCGAGGCATCACGGTAATACCAATACCCGCAGCCACCATGTGTCGAATGGTCTCAAGCGATGAGCCTTCAAACGTTCTTTGAATACCTTCACTTGAAGCAGCAAAGCGGGACAGCTCCGGACAGACCTCCAGCACCTGGTCTCGAAAGCAATGACCGCTTCCAAGCAAAAGCATATTTTGCTGTTTGAGATCCTCAGCGGAAATCGCCTTGCGGTCTGCCCAGGGATGCTTGGCAGGAATGACCACAATGAACTCTTCATCATAAAGAGGCTGTGTCATCAATCCCGCATCTGGCAAAGGTAAAGCCATGATGGCACAATCAATCTCACCTTGCCTGAGTAATTCAATCAACCGAACTGTAAAATTTTCTTGCAGAATCAAAGGCATTTGAGGAGTACGTTCAATTTGAGTGGGTACAAGCTTAGGCAAAAGATAAGGTCCGATCGTATGGATCACACCTACTCTCAAGGCACCCGCCAAGGGATCGTGCCCCAGTCGAGCGAGTTCTTTTAAATTCGCGCTTTCCTCCAGGACTTTTTGTGCCTGCGACACAATCTGCTGACCGATTGCCGTCACGCCGACCTCGGTTCCACCGCGTTCAAATAATGTGATGCCAAGCTCGTCTTCAAGCTTGCGAATCGCAACCGATAGTGTTGGTTGACTGACAAAACATGCTTCAGCAGCGCGTCCAAAATGCCGCTCTCTTGCAACGGCAACGATGTACTTAAGTTCGGTCAAAGTCATATCACATTCTTCTTTTCAAGTATTTTTATGTATAAGAAAAAATCACACTGTTGAATCGATTTAACTGCGTAGATAATCCTCTCTGCCGCGCATCCAGCGCGCCAGATGCCGTTCAACGATTTCAGGCGCATCTCGTCGAAGCTCTATTGCGACTTCTCTGGCAACATTCACCAAACCAGAGTCTGAGGCCAAATCCGCGAATCTTAGTAGAGCCATGCCAGACTGTCTGGCACCTAACAGCTCACCCGGACCTCTTAAATCAAGATCGCGCTGCGCGATCTCAAACCCGTCTTGCGTTTCGTACATCGCGCGTAAACGTTGTCGTGCAATCAGAGAAAGCGGTGTCTGATAAAGAAGCACACACACTGATTGCAGAGATCCCCGTCCGACCCGACCGCGTAATTGATGTAACTGCGCCAGACCAAAACGCTCAGCGTGTTCGATCACCATCAGTGAGGCATTGGGTACATCGACACCCACTTCAATGACCGTTGTCGCAACGAGAACATTGATTTCACCGCAGCGAAAAGCCTGCATCACTTGTGCTTTTTCTGTCGGAGATAAGCGTCCATGCACCAGACCTACATGCAGTCCACTTAGAACCGCAGTCAAATCTTGATGAGTGTCGACAGCAGTTTGTAGATCCAACGCTTCACTTTCCTCCACGAGCGGACATACCCAATAGACTTGCTGCCCTTTGGCACATGCCTGAGAAATATGCTCGATCAATTCGCCGCGACGGTCTGACGCAATTAATTTAGTGATAACTGGGGTTCTTCCCGGAGGTAACTCGTCGATTGATGAAACCTCTAAATCCGCATAGAAAGTCATCGCCAGCGTGCGCGGAATGGGAGTCGCACTCATTGTGAGCTGGTGGGGAACGTATTCCGTGCCGGTCTCCGTGTTGTCACTCTCCCCTTTTCTTGACAAGGTCAGACGTTGTGTCACACCGAAGCGATGTTGTTCATCAACAATGATCAAACCAAGCGAATGAAAATCAACACTCTCTTGAATCAGCGCTTGTGTGCCGACAACTAGCTTTGCTTCTCCAGACTGAATGGCAGCTAGTGCCTCTCTACGCACCTTGGCGGGTACGCTTCCAGTGAGCCAATAAACTTTAATACCAAGGGGCTCGCACCATACTCGAAGCTTGAGGTAATGCTGCTCAGCAAGAATTTCAGTGGGAGCCATCAATGCGACCTGTGCGCCGTGCTCGATGGCCTGCAGCGCCGACAATGCAGCAACGATTGTCTTTCCACTTCCGACATCGCCTTGCAACAATCTATACATCGGATGCGGACGCGCCAAGTCGGTACTGATTTCTTCACAGACCCGCTGCTGAGCGGAAGTAAGAGAAAAAGGAAGTGCGTCTCTCAAGCGTGAAACGAGGCTCTGCTGACCGTGCTTAGGCTCGAAGGGAGGCGCACGTTTGGCTTGACGTGCCGCGCGTGCCGCTGCGAGGGAGAGCTGTTGCGCCAACAACTCATCAAATTTAATGCGGTTCCAGGCGGGATGCTCGTGTTCGATGAGTGCTTGAGCGTCCATATCTGGCGTAGGCGCGTGAAGTGTTCGAATCGCTGAATCAAAAGGCAGCAATCCTAACTTTTTGATTAACTCCTTGGGTAAGGTATCCACCAAGTCGGCACTTGCAAAAGCCTGAGAGATCGCTTTTCTTAGGCTGGGCTGAGACAAACCATCTGTGGTTGGATAAACCGGGGTCAAGACAGAGGACAGCGGCGCACCAGGCGTTGAGATGCGTGGATGAATCATTTCAAATCCATACAACCCACCTCGCACTTCGCCTTTGATGCGCCAACGCTTGCCGGCTTGCATCTGATTCTGCTGGCTCGGATAAAAAGTCAGCCAACGTAAACTGATTTCAGCCGTGTCATCTCGAACGGTAGCCGTCAATTGACGCCTCGGTTTGGTCAACACATCAGAACGTATCACCTCACCTTCGATCTGTGCAGACATTCCAGGACGCAACTCAGCAATGGACTGAATACGCGTCTCATCTTCATAACGAAGCGGCAAATGCAGAATCAGTGCTTCGGGAGAAGTCAGTCCTAGACGTTCAAATTTTCCACGCATCGACAGGTCTGTCGATTTGACACTAGGAGAATTTCGCTTGTGAGAGCTAGTCATGCATATTCCGGCCAGACGTGCGAAACATCAGATGACGATGATCGCCTCGACTTCGAACTGTGCGTCCTTTGGCAAGCTGCTGACCCCCACTGTGGAACGTGCAGGGAAAGGTTCGGGAATCAATTCAGCCATGATGCTGTTGGCAACTGGAAATTGCTTCAAGTCAGTCAAAAACAGGGTCAACTTGACAATATTTTCTAAACGTCCACCCGCTGCTTCAATCACAGCTTTCATATTGGAAAAAGATTGTCTGACTTGAGCTTCAAAGTTATCAGACACCATTAATCCCGTTTCAGGGACTAAGCCAATCTGACCGGACAAAAATACTAGCTGTCCAGCGGGTGCAACGACAGCTTGGGAATAAGGTCCGACAGCAGCTGGTGCTGCCGTTGTGTGAATGATTTGTTTAGACATCATGGCTCCAAATTAAAGACTATCGAATTTTAACGTTCAATAGCTGAAACCGATAGCCTAGATGCCAAGAAATCTGAAAGATTCACGTAGATTAGTAATAATTAGTAAGAAGTCTCATTGGAACTCTCCGGAAAGCCAGAATCCATCCCTAATTCCCTGAGTTTGCGTGTAATGGTATTGCGCCCCATCCCCAAGCGCGCAGCAGCCTCGACTCGGCGACCTCGACAGACTTCCAGCGAAGATTTCAACAAGGTGCGTTCAAACTGCCGTGTCAAGGCCGACCAAACTTCAGGATCAGAGCGCGATAAGCGCACGTTGGCTTCCAAAGCCAGTAACTGCTGCCAGGTTTGCTGATTTCCTTGATCAGTTTGACTCGATGCAATTTTAGGTAGCTCAGCCGCCCGTACCTCAGCAGGTAAGTCTGTGACTTCGACTGTCTGACCAGGCGCCATCACAGTCAGCCAATGACAGAAGTTTTCAAGTTGTCTGACATTCCCGGGGAAGTCGAATTGAGCAAGCATTTGCATCGCCTGGTCAGAAATACGCTTGACTGGAACACCCACTCCACGCGCACAAACTGTGAGGAAATGTCTCGCCAATTCAGGAATATCTTCGCGCCGCTCCCTTAAGGGAGGAAGTCTTAAGCGAATCACATTAAGCCGATGAAACAAGTCTTCACGAAACTTTCCTTCGCGCACGCGTTCTTCGAGGGGTTGATGGGTTGCTGCAACAATTCGCACATCAACACTCACAGGTTGCGCACCTCCCACTCTGTAGAACGTGCCATCAGACAGCACACGAAGCAAACGCGTCTGAAGATCAAAAGGCATATCGCCGATTTCGTCAAGAAAGAGCGTGCCCCCGCTTGCCTCCTCGAAACGGCCACGGCGTAAAGAATTGGCACCCGTGAACGCACCACGTTCATGACCAAATAGCTCAGCCTCGAGCAAATCTCGCGGAATTGCAGCCGTATTGAGCGCGACAAAAGGGCCCTTTGATCGAACGCCATGGCTATGCAAGGCCCGTGCAACAAGCTCCTTGCCCGTTCCGGACTCACCCGTAATCAAAACGGTGACATTGGAGTGCGCCAATCGACCAATCGCACGAAATACTTCTTGCATCGCTACCGACGAGGATTGGGTCAGAATCCCCTTGTCAGACGCACTTGCTACTTTCGCCCCTTTATCGTTGGACACCGAATCGCCATGATCCGTAGAGGAAGGTTCCCGCACGGCGCGCTGGATCAATGCAACCGCTTCATTGATGTCAAAAGGTTTAGCTAAATAGTCGAACGCCCCGCCCTGAAACGCAGTGACCGTGCTATCGAGATCGCTATATGCGGTCATGATAATGACCGGCAAGTCGGGATATCTTTCTTTGACATGTTTGAGCAAGGTAAATCCATCTGTGCCGGGCATTCGGATGTCAGAAATCAGGGCCGAGGGTAGCTCTGATTCAAGAGCAACCGACACATCACTAGCACCTACAAAACTTCTCGTACTAATACCTGCACGACTAAGCGCTTTTTCCAACACCCAACGGATGGCTTGATCATCATCCACAATCCAGACTGGTTTCATAGCGGCTCCATGGGTAACATCAGGCGAAACTCGGTATGGCCGGGCCTCGAGTCAAACTCAATCACCCCACCGTGCTGCTGAACAAAATCCTGAGCGAGACTCAGGCCTAAGCCGGTCCCGCCCTCGCGCCCAGTTACGAGAGGATGAAAAATACGATCTTGCAAGTTGGCAGGCACGCCCGGACCATTGTCAATAACAGACACAACAACAACCATCCTGTGTTGTTTATGTCGCAATAACACCTGACGAGCGACCCTGGTCTTCAGAATAATTTGCGGAGAAGCGGTCGGATTCAAGCCGGTCATCACTTGAGCGGCATTACGAACAACATTCAATAGTGCCTGCATCAATCTGGCCGGGTCAGCCCGGAACTCAGGCATCGAGGCATCATAGTCACGAACCAATGCAACATCTCGAAACTCTGCGCGCACTAATGCGCAGACTCTTTCACACACCTCGTGAATATTGACTAGTTGCCACTGCACTGGCATGCGCTGAGGGGCTGCAAGCCGATCAACAAGTGCCTGCAAACGATCAGCCTCTGAAATAATGACCCGCGTGTATTCTTGTAACGCAGCATCAGGCAGCTCAGACTCCAAGAGTTGTGCAGCACCTCTTAATCCGCCGAGCGGGTTTTTAACCTCATGGGCAAGGTTACGAAGAAGTTCATGCTGTGTTTCAATCTCGTCGACTAAACGAATGCTTCGATCGACCAGAACACGTTGTTCAATGTCCTTGATTTCCAGTAGAGCGGACCAAGGCTTGTTAATGAGAGCAATAGACGTGACGCCCACTTCAACTGTTTCTGTACCACGTCGCGTACGAGCAAACTGACGACAATCATCCACCTCGCCAGAGCAAGCTTGACGAATGGACTGTTCGAGTGCGCTGTCCTGCTCAAATAGGAGTGTAGCTGGCGCACCAATCAAGTGACGCCGGGATCTTCCAAACATCATTTCAGCAGCAGAATTAGCCTGCACAATCTCACCGCTACGGTTCAACAAAAGAACCGTAGTGGCGAGTAGATCCAAGGCTTCAACAGAGATCATGGGTATCGGGCCGGGAGGCCCGACCCCAAGTTACGTCGGCTGATTAGAGGCTGTAGTACATGTCGAATTCAACTGGGTGCGTAGTCATACGCAGACGATTGACTTCGTTCATTTTCAGCTCGACGTAGGCATCGAGCATTTCATTCGTGAACACTCCACCGCGTGTCAAGAACTCGCGGTCATTATTCAATGCCTCAAGCGCTTGCTCAAGCGAGCTGCAAACTGTTGGGATCTTTGCATCCTCTTCGGGTGGAAGATCATACAAGTTTTTGTCAGCTGGATCGCCTGGGTGAATCTTGTTCTGCACACCATCCAAACCAGCCATCATCAAAGCGGAGAATGCGAGGTATGGGTTGGCAAGCGGATCAGGGAAACGAGCCTCAATGCGGCGGCCTTTAGGATTTGCCACGTGAGGGATACGAATTGAGGCCGAACGGTTTCTCGCTGAGTAGGCAAGCTTGACTGGAGCTTCGTAGTGAGGGACCAAACGCTTGTAGGAGTTAGTGCCTGGATTGGTGATCGCATTCAAGGCACGAGCGTGCTTGATGATCCCGCCAATGTAATAAAGCGCAAACTCGGATAACCCTGCATAGCCATTACCTGCAAACAGGTTTTGACCATCCTTCCAGATTGACTGGTGGACATGCATGCCGGAGCCGTTGTCACCAACAATTGGCTTGGGCATAAATGTTGCCGTTTTACCGTAAGCGTGTGCAACATTGTGAATCGTGTATTTCATGACCTGATTCCAGTCTGCACGCTTAACGAGTGTGCTGAACTTAGTACCGATTTCGAGCTGTCCGGCACCAGCGACTTCGTGGTGATGCACTTCAACTGGGATGCCAGCTTCCTCGAGCAAAATGCACATCTCCGAACGCATGTCCTGCATTGAATCAACTGGAGGAACTGGAAAATAACCACCTTTCACGCGCGGACGATGCGCAAGGTTGCCGCCTTCATTATCGGTATTTGATGACCAGAAACCCTCATCAGATTTGATCTTGACATGGCATCCGGACATGTCATCACCCCAGGTGACACCGTCAAAGACAAAAAACTCAGGCTCGGGACCAAAGAACGCAGTGTCACCCAAACCACTTGACTTCAGATAGGCTTCCGCACGCTTGGCCAAAGAGCGAGGATCACGCTCGTAACCTTTCATATCAGTTGGTTCAAGAACGTCACATGTGATGATCATCGTGGACTCTTCACGGAAAGGATCCATGTGAGCAGTCGATGGATCTGGCATCAACAACATGTCTGAGGCTTCGATACCTTTCCAGCCAGCAATGGAAGAACCATCAAAGGCGTGACCATCGTTAAACTTATCCTCACTCATCTGGCTGACTGGCACGGAGACGTGCTGTTCTTTGCCCAGGGTGTCTGTAAAACGGAAATCTACAAACTTGACTTCGTTTTCAGCAATCTTTTTAAGAACGTCTTGAGGGGTGCTCATTATTTGACTCCGCTTTAAAATGTGAGGAAATTGCACTTAAATGATTTGGCAGACTTCTATTTCTGCATGCTTTGGATAAAGCAAAAAGTGTGCCAGACACTTTTCCCAGTGCGCGCCCCGAATGAGCGCACAAATTAGCACTAGTTTAGTGCATTTGCACGTTAATATGCACCACTATGGTGAAAATGGGTGAAGACAGACAAATGTTTACAAAAAAATACTTTGTAACTCGTTTAAAAATCGCCACCCCATCTCCGTCGCTTTCAACCTAGAGGGATCTTCAGTCAGAAGTTTCTTTTGTCTTGCCAACGCAAGATTTTTTTCAATATCCGCGTAGCGCAAACCGGTGCGCTCATAAAAAAGATCAAGCGAAACGCCCTCGCGCAAGCGTAAGGCATTCAACATGAACTCAAAAGGCAATTCTTCGCGGGAAACCTCTCTTTTTTCCGCAAGTTGGACACCCGTGCGCTCTACGCAGGCTTGCATCCAGCTTTCGGGACTACGCAAACGGACTTCACGAATAATACGATCGGGAAACGATATTTTCCCATGGGCACCGGGGCCCAAACCCAAATAATCACCAAACTGCCAGTAATTCACATTGTGGCGCGCGCGCGCGCCAGGCCGGGCAAAAGCAGAGACCTCATAGCGCTCAAACCCAGAAGACCCAAGCAACGACTCGATCCCCTCCTCCATCTCGACAGCCAAATCCTCAGGAGGCAATTGAGGAGGGAATTTAGCAAAAACAGTATTGGGCTCAAGGGTCAACTGATAAATAGAAAGGTGCTCTGTACCAAAAGATAGAGCCTCGCGGGCATCATCCATACAGGCATTAAAGCTTTGACCAGGCAGAGCAAACATTAGATCAAGATTGACCCGACCGACTGCTGCGATGGCCATTTCAATCGCTCGGCGAGCTTGCAGACCATCGTGCACTCGACCTAGCTTCTTTAGAAGCAAATCATCAAAGGTTTGAATACCCAGAGATATTCTGTTGATGCCACTTTCTGCGTATGACTTGAACCGGGAAGCCTCAGCCGCACCAGGGTTTGCCTCAAGGGTAATCTCGGCATCAGGCCAGAGATTAAAGTGCGCTCTGAGCATCGCCATGAGACGGTCAACCGCATTTGCCGAAAGCAAGCTAGGCGTGCCTCCACCAATAAAAACCGTATGAACCTGACGGCCCCACACATCTGGCAATGCCTGTTCAATATCTGCCTGCAGAGCGTTCAAATATCTCTCTTCAGGAATATCGCCCGATGTCTCATGAGAATTGAAGTCGCAGTAGGGACATTTGCGAATGCACCAAGGCACATGGATATATATGGAGAGAGGTGGAAGCGTCTGAAGCAACTGGTTAGGCTGCCTTATTCGCGAAGTGGAATCAGCAGAAACCCCTGAATGACCCGACCCAGCGCTGGGTATCCAGCTATCAGAACGAATGGGAATGATTCGTGTCATGAAGAAGCAAGACCTCTTTCGCGCATTTTGTTCAATAATATCTGCATCGCCTGGCCACGATGACTCACCTTGTTTTTGAGTACGGGATCGAGCGAAGCAACTGTGCACCCATACTCAGGAATGAAAAAATGTGGGTCATAACCAAAACCATTTGCACCACTTGGCTTATCAACAATTTCGCCGTGCCAGTTTGCCTCTGCAATTAAGGGCTGTGGATCTTCGGGATGCAGCACAAACACCAGCACAGCCACATACCACGCACTGCGATCAGACTCGTGCTTAAGTTTGCTCACTAGCTTTTGATTGTTCGCGACATCTGAGCGTTCACCCTGGTCATTTAGAGCATAGCGGGCGGATAAGACACCGGGCGCTCCGTCCAATACTTTGACACAGAGGCCCGAGTCATCTGCGATAGCAGGCAAGCCAGAAAGCGCGCTCGCATGGCGAGCCTTAGTCAGCGCATTTTCAACAAAAGTCAGGTATGGCTCGGGTGCGTCACCAATGCCCAATTCGCCCTGTGGGATGATCTTTAATCCAAGCGGTTCGAGTAACGCCCTGAACTCTTTGATCTTGCCAGTATTGCCTGACGCCAAAACAATGGATGTCAACATGTTGGGGATGTTCAATAAAAAGAGAAAGAGTATGGTTTTTCAAATTGAACGCCTATCTGACGACAGGGACATCCTCAATGAGCATATTGACCAAATCTTTGGTAAAGCTTGGCAGTTGCTGGAGATTGCGCACACAAATCTGAAGCTTTCTTTCCGACCATTCATCCGATAAGCGGACAATTTTGATGTTGAGGCGCTGGGAATAACGTTTTGCAACCAATTCAGGAACAATACCGATCCCTACACCTGCCTCAATCATTCTGCAGACCGCTTCAAAGCTCCCAACCTCGACACGAAAACGAAATGGGTAGCCAAGCTTGTCCGCAGCTTGAATCAAGAATGCATGAATGGCGCTCCACTCAGACAAGCCGACATACTCGTAGGCTAACGTGTCAGAAAAGGCTACCTCAGCCAGATCGCTCAAAGCGTGAGCACTCGGGGTCACCAAAACCAGCCTATCTTCCCTGTAGGGCAAATACTCAAGCTCTGATGATGCTGGTTTACCAGCCACGATTCCTATATCGGCGGAACCTTCCGATACAGCCTTAATCACGAGATAGCTCAAGCGCTCGCGCAATTCAACGGTGACATCTGGATGCGAAGCCAAAAAACGACTAAGTACAGCAGGCATAAACTCCGTCATCGCCGTTGTATTGGCCAACATACGGACCTGGCCCTTGATACCCCGGGCATATTCATGGATATCCCCACGCAAATGATCGATTTGCCGCAACACGAGTCTGGCATGCCTCAAAAAAGCCTCGCCTGAGGGCGTCAAGGTTACACCTTGGCTATTTCTATGAAAAAGCCTAGTGCCAAAGTGGTCTTCCAGGTTTTTTACACGATTGCTCGCGGCGGGAAGCGACAAGTGGGACTTTTCAGCACCACGGGTCAGGCTGCTGGCATCGCCTATATTGACGATCAACTGCAAATCCGTGAGGTCAAAATGATTTGCCATAGAGCAGTTTGTCTCTTAATAAATGAAAAAGTCCGTGTTAAGCAAACGTCAATAGTCAAGTCTGGCGCCATGGGGCACATTAGCGGCTACTTAACACTTGCCATCATATGACAATCATGAACTCCACCGTTGATCAGTATCAGGATATCCGTGACGCAATTAGGGATCTCTGTAAACAATTTCCCGATGAGTATTTTCGCAAAGTTGATGAAGTCAGAGGCTATCCCGAAGAATTCGTTCAAGCGCTGACTCAAGCCGGCTGGATGGCCGCACTCATTCCACAAGAGTACGGCGGATCTGGGCTGGGCTTAACAGAGGCCTCCGTCATTATGGAAGAAATCAATCGCTGCGGTGGAAACTCCGGCGCCTGTCACGGTCAAATGTACAACATGGGCACTTTGTTGCGCCATGGTTCGACTGCACAAAAGAATCTTTATTTACCTAAGATCGCAGCTGGAGAGTTGCGCCTGCAGTCAATGGGGGTAACCGAGCCTACGACAGGTACGGACACCACCAAAATCAAAACAACAGCCGTTCGCAAAGGCGATCGCTATGTTATCAACGGTCAAAAAGTATGGATTTCTCGTATCCAGCACTCGGACTTGATGATTCTGCTTGCCCGAACCACTCCTATCGAACAGGTTACTAAAAAATCTGAAGGAATGTCGATTTTCATCGTGGATCTGCGCGATGCGATTGGCAAAGGGCTGACCGTACGCCCCATCCTGAACATGGTGAATCACGAAACGAACGAACTGTTCTTTGACAATCTGGAAATTCCTGCGGAAAACTTGATTGGTGAAGAAGGCAAAGGTTTTAAATATATTCTGGACGGATTGAACGCAGAGCGTGCCTTGATCGCTGCAGAATGTATCGGAGACGGATATTGGTTTGTTGATCGCGTCACGGCCTATGTTAAAGACCGTATCGTTTTTGGACGCCCGATCGGTCAAAATCAAGGCGTTCAGTTCCCAATTGCCCGGGCACACATTAACGTTGAGGCCGCGAGTCTGATGCGTTACGAAGCCTGTCGACTATTTGACGCCAACCAGCCTTGCGGCGCGCAAGCAAACATGGCAAAACTTCTGGCTGCTGATGCATCCTGGGAAGCTGCAAATGCTTGTTTACAATTTCATGGTGGCTTTGGTTTCGCTTGCGAATACGACGTAGAGCGTAAGTTCCGCGAAACACGCCTCTATCAGGTTGCGCCAATTTCGACTAACCTGATTTTGTCTTACGTGGCCGAACATATTCTCGGTCTCCCACGTTCCTTCTAAAGGAGATTGCAATGACTGCTGCGCGCTCACCTGCTGGTGCAACTGTTCTACACCCAAGCGCTGAATTGGCCAAGTTTTCCTCCGAGCTCAAGTACTCGGACATTCCTGAGTCAGTGCGGATGCGCTGTGAGGACTTGTTTCTCGATACGCTCGCCTCCATTCTGGCAGGATCGACTGCGCGCGCAGTCAAGTCTGTGGCGAAATATGCTGAACTGATGGGTCCAGCTGATGGCAAGTCGGAGGATTTCGTCAATAGACGACTAACCTCACCAGTGTTTGCCGCGATGGTCAATGCAGCCGCAGCCCATGTAGTCGAACAAGATGATGTGCATAATGGCTCAGTTTTTCACCCTGCTGCCGTGGTATTTCCCCCTGCACTGGCCGTGGCGCAAGCAATCGGCGCATCGGGCGAAGAGTTCATCACAGCTTCAGTGGCAGGCTACGAAGTCGGTATTCGCGTGGGTGAATTTCTGGGACGATCTCACTATAAGATTTTTCACACCACTGGCACTGCCGGTACGGTCGCATCGGCAGTCACCGTTGGGCGCTTGCTAAAACTCAACCCGGAGCAGATGCTGCACGCAATTGGTTCAGCCGGCACGACAGCTTCTGGACTATGGGAATTTTTGCGCGACGCAGCAGATTCCAAACAACTCCACACCGCTCATGCCGCCTCCGCCGGCTTGACTGCTGCATATTTAGCCCAAGACGGCTTCACTGGCGCGCGTCGCATTCTTGAGGGTGTGCAAGGTATGGCCGCTGGCATGTCGACAGACGCAGATCCAGCCCGCTTGACAGATCGTTTAGGCACACGGTGGGCCCTCGCCGAAACCTCGTTCAAATATCACGCATCTTGCCGGCATACACATCCTGCGGCCGATGCTTTGCAACACGCCATCAAAGTACACGGTCTGAAGGCCAGCGACATCGCCTCGGTTGTGACCCATGTTCATCAAGGTGCGATCGATGTGCTCGGTCCCGTCACGGATCCACAGACAGTGCACCAGTCGAAGTTCTCTATGGGAACTGTTCTGGCACTGATTGCCTTGCGTAACTCCGCCGATCTGGCCGGATTTGATCAAGCCCTGAAGGATGGGGCTGTTGCAGCGTTCCGTGACAAGGTCACCATGGAACTAGATGAAGAAGTGGATACAGCATATCCACAACGCTGGATCGGCAAGGTGACAGTCAAGACTGTCGATGGGCGTACATTAACCGGCCGAGTCGACGAGCCAAAAGGCGATCCTGGCAACACCCTCTCTCGTCCTGAAATCGAAGAGAAAACCTTACGACTCGGTACCTACCAAGGTGCGGCGACTGAAGCTCAAGTTAAAAAACTGACTCAGACTGTTTGGGAAATCAGCAAACAGTCAAAGTTGGGGCAATTGTTAGCCGCCGCTTGATATTCGAAGCCTCTCAAACGCTTTGCAGATAAAAAGAGTATCGATCAAAATGATGCGTCTCAAAAACAAGGTTGCAATCGTCACGGGAGCGGCAAGTGGTTTCGGCGCTGAGATCGCGCGCACCTATGCGCGCGAAGGGGCTCGGATTGTGCTTGCCGACCTAAATGAAGCTGGGGCTCAAATAGTCGCTGCCGATATTGGGAATGCAGCCGTGGCTGTAAAGTGTGATGTGAGTCATCGGACAGATATTGATCACGCTGTTCAAGCTGCTCGCGACCATTTCGGCACAATCGATATCGTCGTCAATAATGCTGGTTTTACCCATAAAAATCAGCCCTTTCTGGATGTTGATGAGGCGACCTACGATCGTTGCTTTGATGTGAATGTTAAAGCCATCTATCACATGATCAATGCAGTCGTGCCCGAAATGCGACTGAAAAAATCAGGTTGCATCATCAACATAGGATCCACTGCAGGTATGCGCCCTCGACCTGGCCTGACTTGGTACAACGCCTCGAAAGGCGCGGCGAATTTGCTCTCTAAATCTTTGGCCGTTGAGCTGGCCAGCGACAATATTCGGGTAAATGTCATTTGCCCAGTCATGGGTGACACGGGCATGCTTGGCGATTTTATGGGCGTACCAGATACCCCGGAAAATCGTGCACGCTTTATTGCAACCATACCCATGGGGCGCTTGAGCGTCCCAAAAGATATCGCCCAAGCTGCGGTCTTTCTGGCGTCAGAAGAGGCCTCTTTTTTGACGGGTGTCGAACTACCTGTAGACGGCGGCAGAACGGTTTAACCCGCTCACTCATATATCTAACGCGTGCGCGCGAACTTCTGCTTTTCTTTGAGCGCTTGGATACCCTGCTCTGCCAGACTCAACAGTGAATTGAGTTCACCACGATCAAACGCATGGCCCTCGGCAGTGCCTTGAATCTCCACATAGCGGCCTGCGCCCGTCATCACGACATTCATGTCTGCGTCGCAACCCGAGTCCTCGGGATAGTCCAAATCCAGAGTAGGCTGCCCATTGACCATGCCTACAGAAATCGCAGCGACAGAGTCTTTAATAGGACTTTTCGCAATCACGCCCTGCGCAAGCAAACAATCCACTGCATCCGCGACTGCGATCCAGGAGCCAGTGATACTTGCGCATCGCGTCCCACCGTCAGCTTGCAAGACATCACAATCAACCTGGATGGTTCGCTCGCCTAAGGCTTCCATGTCCATGACCGCTCGTAAACTTCTACCGATCAAACGCTGAATCTCCTGAGTGCGCCCAGATTGTTTTCCTTTTGCAGCCTCGCGATCAGAGCGCGTATGCGTCGCACGGGGCAACATGCCGTACTCGGCAGTCACCCATCCTTGACCTTTTCCCTTCAGGAAAGGTGGTACTTTTTCGAGTACGCTTGCCGTACAGAGCACCTGCGTTTCGCCCATGCAGAACAACACTGAACCTTCCGCATAACGGGTAAAGTTTCTCTGAACATTGACAGTACGAAGCTCATCGAGTTTTCTGCCTGAAGGTCGACCTTGGCTAGTGCTAGTATTTGACACGTTGTGCTCTCACATACATTGAAAATCATAGAATAAGACATGATGCAACCAGAACCAAGCTCGAAGCATCCGCCTCACAGTATACGCAGCAGACCTGTCGGTGTCTTGCTAGCGCCCCTCCTCGCCTGCAGTCTGATTTTCTCCTCTCAAGTACGCGCGCAAAGTGAAAATGTTGCCGTCACGCGCTATGACAACAGTTTGGAAATCTTTCATCCCGTCAGGGCATCGGGCGGCATGGTCGCCACCGAGCAAAGACTCGCGACCGAAGTGGGGGTCGAAATCCTCAGGCAAGGGGGAAATGCGGTTGATGCGGCAGTCGCCGTTGGATTTGCGCTTGCCGTTGTACTGCCCAACGCAGGCAATCTGGGTGGTGGTGGATTTATGCTGATCAGAAGCGCAAAAAACGGGGAGACGCAAGCACTTGATTTTCGAGAAACAGCCCCTTCCGCAGCAAAACGAGATATGTTTCTGGATCAACAAGGTCAGGTGATTGCGGGTAAATCTACACGTACACCCTACTCCGTTGCCGTGCCAGGAACAGTCGCCGGGCTCACCTATGCAGCACGCACCCATGGCAGTTTGCCTCTAGAAAAACTGGTCGCACCTGCGATCAAACTCGCAGAGGAAGGTTTTATCGTGAGCCCCGTGCTCGCGCAGCAATTCAGTTTGCAAAGACCCCACCTTGAACGATGGCCCTCAACGCGAGAAGTCTTTTTCAAACGCAAACCAGATTCGCCTGAATGTTTATTGGCGCACTGTCCATCTGTCAATCTCCAGACGTATGCTGCAGGAGAACGACTGCTTCAGCCCGATCTTGGACGAACCATTAGACTGATCGCACAGCATGGCGCAGAAGGTTTTTACAAGGGTTTTGTTGCACAAAGCATTGTGGAAACACTCACAACGTCTTCGCGACCGATGACGCGAGAGGATCTGGCGAACTATAAAATTGCCGTGCGTCAACCTGTCAAGGGCAACTATCGAGGCTTCGAGATTGTGTCCATGCCCGCCCCAAGTTCAGGTGGCGTACATCTCATACAGATGCTGAATATTCTCGAGCACTTTCCTCTGTCAGAATATGGGGCAGCGAGCGCACAATCCATCCATCTCATTGCGGAAAGCGCCAGATTAGCCTATGCAGACCGCGCAGAGTTTTTAGGAGATCCGGACTTCACAGTTGTTCCTCAGCGCGGCTTGACCTCTAAAGCCTATGCGAAAGAATTGGTCAAAATGATCAAACGTGATCAGGCCACCTCCAGCAAACACGTTCTTGCGGGACGACCAAAAGATTTTGAAAGCGATCAAACAACTCATTTCTCTGTCATGGATGCGCAGGGCAATGTTGTGAGCTGCACCTATACACTGAACTTGAATTTTGGTTCTGGGATCGTCGCACGTGGCACGGGTGTTTTGCTCAATAACGAAATGGACGACTTTTCCGCCAAGCCAGGCGCACCCAATGCTTTTGGTTTGCTGGGTGGCGATGCAAATTCGATCGAGCCTGGAAAGAGACCGCTCAGTTCGATGACACCAGTCATTATTTTTAAAGATGGCCAACCCTGGCTGGCAACAGGGACGCCCGGCGGAGCGAGAATCATCACAACAGTCTTGCAAACTGTTATCAATACTATAGACTTTAAAATGAATATCGCTGAGGCTATGTCAATGCCAAGAGTCCATCATCAATGGCTACCTGATTATCTGCGCATTGAGCAAGGCATTAGTCCCGATACCATCCGACTACTGAAGGCAAAAGGCCATGATGTACGTATCATGCCTACGATGGGACGTGTACAAACCGTGCAAGCTCATCAAGGTGTCTTATTTGGCGCATCTGATCCACGCAACCCCGATGGCGCCGCAATCGGCATAGAGAGACAGCAATGATTAAAAGTATGACTGCCTTTGGCAGCGGAAAATGTGAACAAGACTTTGGCTCTGTCAGCGTTGAACTTAGATCGGTCAATAGTCGTTTTCTGGACGTGCAGTTTAGGTTGCCTGATGAACTACGTTTGGCTGAACAACCAATCAAAGAGCGACTCATTGCTGAATTGTCCCGCGGGAAAATTGAAGTGCGTGCGCATTTCAACCGTACGCAAACAGCGGGGGACACAGAGATCACTGATGAAGACTTGAAAAAGGTAGCCGCTCAACTAGATCGCATCCGTGGGATTTTGCCTGAAACTGCCTCGCCCAGCCTCGCTGATTTACTAAATTGGACCAGCTCAATGCACCCCCAAGTAGACCCCGAGCGTTGGATGTCGGCCTGTATGCAGGCTTTTGACAAGGCCCTATCGGAACTGGTTGCCGGAAGAAAGCGCGAAGGCCAACGGCTTGGACGAGCAATGCTCTCGATTGCTGCCCAAATTAGTGAGGTGGCGGTTGCAGTAGAAAAACAAATGCCCTTGTTACTCGCTAATCAAAAAGAAAGATTGGCACAAAAGCTGCGTGAAACGATTCAAAACGCATTTCCTAATGGCTTTACCCATATCTCCGGACCTGAACTTTCCGAACGACTTGCCAGCGAATCCAGTTTGTTTGCGTTGCGAATCGATGTGGCAGAAGAGCTAACCCGATTGAAGTCACATCTGAGCGAGCTTGAGTTCTTGCTGCAGGACGTACCTGAAACAAACCTCAATCAAAAAAACACAACCGCGCGTGGCAGTGCTGGCAAAAGACTCGATTTCTTGTTTCAAGAGATGAACCGCGAAGCCAATACACTAGGTTCCAAAGCTGGCAGCCTGGAGATGTCCAAGGCTGCGATTGATCTAAAACTCTTGATCGAACAAATGAAAGAACAGGCAATGAATATTGAGTAATCCATCATGACGATGGTTACTCAATCAATACCAGTGCTCCTTCACGTCTTAGCCTCTGCCAACAAAAGGCATGGTTGTCGCCATGATGGTGACAAACTGAACATTAGTCTCGAGTGGAAAACTCACCATCTGCGTAATTGTCTGCGCAACATGATTGACATCCATGCGAGGTTCGACACGCGTGGATCCATCCGGCTGAGGAACACCCTTTGTCATACGTTCGGTCATGGGAGTCGCTGCGTTTCCAATATCGATCTGACTGCAAGCTATTCGATAGGCCCGAGTATCAAGAGAGATGGACTTTGTCAGCCCAGTGACTGCGTGTTTGGTTGCGGTATAGCCGATCGAAAAAGGGCGCGGAGCATGCGCTGAAATGGAGCCATTATTGATGATGCGGCCGCCTTGAGGATTTTGCGACTTCATGATGCGAATGGCAGCCTGCGCGCAAAGAAACATGCCCGTCAAATTGATGTTGACAATATCTTTCCAGATATCAACGGGAAGATCCTCGATTGGCACCGGGGGACCACCACGCCCGGCATTATTAAACAAAACATCCAGACGTCCCCAGCGACGGACAACCTCTGCAAACAGCGCATTGACAGAAGCTTCATCACTCACATCGGTCACAATAGGGTGTAGATTTGTAGCAAGCGCGCCGCCCTCTTTTTTAGTTTCCTCAAGCGCATCGAGACGACGTCCGGCCAACGCAACTTGATAACCCGCCGCAGCTAAATGAATCGCGACCGCGCGCCCAATGCCGGAACCTGCTCCTGTAATGACCGCAATCTTCACATCAGACATTTTTCTTCCTTTTGCTCTTTGCCCTGTCTTGGGCATTTGATAAAAACTTGATCAATCTTTTTCAAACGGATGTACTTTCCATCCACATCAGGCTGATTTTCTTGATGGTCCTGTTTCAACAGGTGCATCGGCCTGAGCGCACCACTCGCTCCAAGAGCCTCCATACAACGCAGCTCCCTTGAGCCCGGCCAACTCCATCGCCAGCAAGAGGTGACAAGCCGATACGCCAGACCCGCAACTTGCGACAACTTCTTGGGGAGTGTGTTCACCAAACAACGTCAAAAACTCAGCTTTGAGTACCTCTGGAGATTTGAAACAAAAATTTTCATCCAAATTATGTTTGGAAAAGCGACTGAGCGCCCCCGGGATGTGCCCTGCCTTAGGGTCAAGTGTTTCATTGAGTCCTTGGAAACGATCCTCGGGACGACCGTCGATGATCAGGCGGTCTGCACGACCCAGGCCGGCACGCACATCTGCATAAGAAACTGATTTCGTCAGCGAGGCGCCACGCTTGAAGTTTCCGGCTGCTCTGGGTGCCGGTGTTTCGATAGAGAGCGCAAGACCTGCTTTTGTCCATGCGTCTATTGTTCCATCCAAGACAACAACTTGTGCATGGCCCACCCATCGTGCACACCACCATAACCGCGCAGCATAGGAGCCTCCTGGTGCATCGTAGGCGACAATGAGGGTGTCGGCATTGACTCCCAGAGCTGCAAGATCCGCAGCCAATCTGTCAGGGTCTGGCAGAGGGTGTCTTCCGTTGGAGCCGTTTGAGGCGCTACTGAGTACCTTGCCTAAATTGATGTAAATCGCACCCGGAATATGCCCAGCGTCATAAGCACGTTTGCCAAGTTCAGAGTCCACCAAATCATAGCGACAGTCGCAAATCAATACCTTGCCAGGGTCTTTGGCAAGAAACGCTTGAAGTTCGGGAACGGTAATCAAATGTGGGGTCTTCGTGAGCATTGCTTTCCTTCTTTTATGAATGGGGTTGTCTGGTTAAGCACTCTGCTATGCTTTTAACTTAATTCACTTCTCTCCATTGTCACCTATGTCACTGGTCGCCGGAAACGTTTTTATGGTTGTCGCCCCGAGTGGGGCGGGCAAATCAAGCTTGGTCAACGCCCTACTCGTCCGGGACCCGACATTGTGTCTCTCCGTTTCTTGCACAACACGCGCTCCGCGTTCTGGAGAAATACATGGCAAAGATTACCGCTTTGTGAGCAAGACTGAATTTGATGCATTGCGTCAAAACAATCTGCTTCTCGAGTGGGCAGAGGTACATGGCAATTTCTACGGCACCCCCCGGGACAAAATCGATCAGGCTGTTGCCTACGGTCAGGATATTTTGCTTGAAATAGACTGGCAAGGTGCGCAACAAGTCAAAAAACTGTTCCCCGAGGCTATTGGGGTTTTTATTTTGCCCCCCTCTATCTCTACCTTGAGGGAAAGACTGACACAGCGCGGACAAGATGACCAAGCGGTCATAGAAAGACGGATCGAAGCTGCAAGCGAGGAGATTTCACATGCGTCTGAGTTCGAATATGTTATTATTAATCAAGACTTTAGCATTGCCCTCACGCAGTTAAGTCAGATTATTGAAACGGCCAAGTTGCGTTATCCTCGTCAACTTGCCCGGCACCCAGATCTTTTCAGATCTCTGAATCTGCTGCCATGAGAGCAACGCTCACGGTATACTGAATTTCCATAGCAGCATTTACCTAAAATACAGGACTTCCATGGCCCGCATTACTGTTGACGATTGCCTCGACCACATCCCTAACCGCTTCAAACTCACGTTGGCCGCCACCTATCGTGCCCGTGAACTCGCGCAAGGTCATGCCGCTCGTATTGACAGCAAAGACAAGCCCACTGTGACCGCTTTACGCGAAATCGCTGCGGGATTGACCGGTGTTGAAATGCTGCGCAAGGTTCCAACCTAAGCAGGAAAAAAATGGCCTTTCCCGGACTTCGGTACGCATCATCCGGGTTATTAGCCGCCCTTCGTGCTGGCTCGCGCCTGACTAGAAGGCCTCCAGCGCCTCAGGAAAGATTGGGAGAGGTATCCGGCGCGGCGACACCCATCGTGACGGAAGCAGAACCCGCAATTGCTTCAATGGCATCTCTCCAGCATTTACTGGATGGGTACCTCGACCCCAAAGAAGTTGCTCTCGTCCGTGATGCCTACCGTTTTTCAGATCAGGCGCATCTCGGTCAGTTTCGCTCCAGTGGTTCGCCCTACATCAGCCACCCCATATCCGTTGCCGAAATTTGTGCTGGCTGGAAGCTCGACGTTGACGCCATTCGCGCTGCACTTTTGCACGATGTCATGGAAGACCAGGACATCGCCAAACAAGAGCTTATTGAAAAATTTGGTCCTGATGTAGCCGAGCTCGTTGATGGACTGTCCAAACTCGACCGGCTAGAGTTCGCCAGCAAAGCCCAGCAACAAGCTGAAAGCTTTAGAAAAATGCTCTTGGCGATGGCAAGAGACATTCGCGTCATCCTGATTAAGCTTGCCGATCGACTTCACAACATGCGTACCTTGGACGCAGTGAGTCCGGAAAAACGCCGTCGGGTTGCTCGCGAAACACTCGATATTTACGCACCCATCGCCCATAGACTCGGTTTAAACGCGCTGTACAGAGAGCTGCAAGATCTTTGTTTTGAGGCCATTTATCCCAATCGATACAAGGTGCTTGAAAAAGCCGTCATGGCTGCTAGAGGCAACAGACGAGAAGTTCTAACAAGAATCGATGAGCAAGTTCGTTCGGCTCTACCTGCGGCCGGCATAGAGAGTGAAGTAAGAGGCAGAGAAAAAACACTTTATGCCATCTATAACAAGATGGTCAAACAAAAGAAAAGCCTGTCAAATGTGCTCGATATTTACGGCTTTCGTGTCATCGTTCGAACCTTGCCTGAATGCTACATGGCGATGGGTATCGTTCATCAACTTTATCGCCCAGTACCCGGAAAATTTAAAGACTACATCGCCATCCCAAAAGTCAACGGCTACCAATCGTTACACACAACCTTGGTTGGTCCCTTCGGCACTCCCATCGAGTTTCAGTTCAGAACCCACGATATGCATCAAGTCGCCGAGGAAGGCGTTGCTGCGCATTGGCTTTACAAGGGTGATCAGTCAAATCTTCAGGATATTCAAAGCCGAACCAGCAAATCCTTACAGTCATTGCTGGACATTCAAAATCAGACGGGTGACTCAACTGAGTTTCTAGAGCACGTCAAAGTAGATTTGTTTCCCGACGCGGTCTACGTTTTTACACCAAAGGGCAAAATCGTCTCACTCCCGCGTGGCGCGACAGTCATCGACTTTGCATACTCCATTCATACAGATGTCGGAAACCACGCAATTGGCTGCCAGGTCAATGGAGAGGATGTCCCGCTTCGCACAGAGCTTGCCAATGGAGATTCCGTTGCCATTACCACCTCGCAAGCCTCTCGACCCAGTGCGCAATGGCTGAACTTTGCACGCACTGGGCGTGCACGCTCGGAGATCAGGCACTATCTTCGAACCTTGCAATACGATGAGTCCGCAGCTTTTGGAGAAAGAATGCTGACGCAGGCGCTCAGCGAACTTAACCTCAGCCTGCCAGCGCCTGACGATCCTATCTGGGAAAAACTTGCAAAATCGAGTGGCGCTAAATCACGCGAAGAAATCCTGGCTGATATCGGCTTGGGCAAACGCTTAGCTGCAGTTGTGGCCCGACGCTTTGCGCCCGACCACCCTCTGATTGCGACAACCGCTGCGGCAGATGATGAAATGTCGGCGGCCAAACTGACGCCCATTCAAATTCATGGCAACGAGGGACAGGGAGTTCAGCTCGCTCCGTGTTGCGGCCCCCTTCCCGGTGACCAGATCATTGCAGGTATTCGTGTCGGTCACGGTTTAGTTGTCCATACCGCCGAATGTCCCGTCGCGCTTCGGGCACGTATCAAAGAGCCGGATCGCTGGGTTGAAGTCGCCTGGGATGAAGACACAGCCAAACACTTATCCGCCCGCATTGACATCGTTGCAAAAAATGAAAGAGGTGTATTGAGTCGAATCGCAGCTGAAGTCGCACAAGCTGACTCTAATATTATTCACGTGACCATGCATGACGATGCCATGGCAACCGTTGTACTGAATCTCACTGTTCAGGTCGATAGCAGAAGACATCTTGCACAAGTCTTCCGTTCCATTCGACACGTCCCACAAGTCAAAAAAATCATCAGAGCCAAAGGTTAAGCGACACCATGACAATTTCAGCAGATATCCAGCAATCACTGGATTCGATGGGTGAACTTTTGATATGGACAGATATTTCCTCAGAAAAAGAGCATGACTTTAATCGGTGGTATGACACCGAGCACATGCAAGAACGCGCCTCAATCCCCGGATTTCAATGGTCACGTCGATATTATTCCGAGACAGCCTCACGTCCTTATTTGGCCCTTTATCGTACCGACAGCCTACACGTTTTCAGAAGCGCTCCCTATCGAAAGGCTTTTGAAAATCAGACTGAATGGTCTGTGCGTAATTTCAGCGCCATGCACAACACGAATAGACGTGTGAATGCCGTCACTGACATCCTTGGTGCTGGTACGGGAGCGGCTGTAAGCCTCGTTTGTCTTGGGACCGTTGAGCGGGCACAGAAAGCCTTGAATCTTGCACAGGAACTTTATGATGACGTGAGCGGTATTATTAGCGTCAGGATCCTGACGCCAGATCCGGAGCTCTCTAGCCCTCTCCCCTCAGAAGACATGTCCAAACGAATCCTTGAACCCTACCTCATCGTTGATACGACAACCCTGTCAGGCGCTGATCAAGCTGGCACATGGATCGCTGGACGACTCGGTCTGACAAAAGACACCCACCACAGCTTCAGACTTTTGTGGGATTTGCGCGCAAGTGATCTAGATAAAAAGTAATCACAACAAGTTGGCAAAGCCGGTTAGTACAGAATACACCGGCTTATTTTTTCACCGAAGATTTAAGCGCGGTGACATTGAGACTTTTACCAATTGTTTGATTAAAGTCCGACACACATGTGTCAGAGCAACGATCCGCCCATTTAGGCAGTACTTTTTGGGTAGTAATACGTTTGACTGCGGCGAGATCCGCTGCGGTTGGCATGACGAGTTTCATATTGCCCCTTGGCATCGTGGGACACTCTTTACTGCTCGTCATGCAATCCAAGCCCCGCTTAGTCAGCTTGTTTGAAAAAGTCCAAAGATCTTGTATCAGTTGGTCAACATTCGACTCAATAAACTGCTGAACCGGGGTCTCAAGTTTGTCCCAAGCCTTGAGGCTGACGGCGTGAAGCTCTTGATTCCAGCCGACCGGCAAAGCATAAAGGTGAGTGGATTGTGTGTACCACTTGGCAACATAGGCTGTGTAAGCGCCTCCAATCGCGCAGTGAATGGTTTTGGACTCAAGAGCCTGAATCACTTCACCAAATGGAACAGTGACACTTTTCGCACCAAGCGCCTCGACTAACTCAGCCTGCGTCTGCGTGATTGTGCGTATGGTTAATCCACGCAGATCAGCCAGTCCTCGTATCTCTGCCTGGCAATAAAAATACTGCGCGCCGTAAGGGGCCACGCCCAAGAGCTTCACTTGGTGACTAGACTCCAAATAATGATTCAGAACGGGTGAAAAAACAGTAGTGGCTTGGCGTGCGCTGCTGACATCCGTTTCAAGCCCAGCGATATCAATCGCCTCATAAACAGGAGTCTCAGAAGCATAATATGAAAGTGGCACAACCCCGAACTCGATGATGCCCTCGCGCATCAAACGCAGCAGCTCTTGTCCTTTGATCCCCATTTCATCAAAACCCCTGATCTTGGCCGTCACGGCACCCGAAGAACGCTGCGCAAGGGTCTGTGTCCAGAAGGGTTGTTCAATCTCGGAAAAGGTCAACCTGTTGCTCAAGCCGCCAACGACAGAAAGCTCAGTCGGCGCAAGGACCTGGGCAGCGGATGGATTGTACAAACACACTAGGAGTCCAAATACGGCACTATAAAATGACGTTGGAAACCATGCGGGTAGTGAGTGAGGGATCTTCATGGTTTTTGATTTTAACAAGCCCTTGCCACGACACAAGCTAAATAACAGCGTTATGATCTGCTGCGTGCCCCGCAGCAGTCGGGAATTTTTTCAAACAAGGAGTCAGGTTGATGCCCCGGGTTTCCGCATTGAATGCCTCGTTGGCATTCGCCCCGCCGGCACAGCAGCCATTATTTGGGATAGGCTCTTTTCTGCTGTCATTGCTTTTACTGACTACCCTGGACGGAATGGGAAAGTGGGTCATGTCGGTCGGTGTGCCCCTCTTGGTGTTTTGCTGGTTTCGCTATGCCATTCACTTAGTCTTGTTGATGGCAATCATCCTCCCCAGTCGCGGCCTGAGCGTCTTTAGTAGCAAAATGCCAAAACTGCAGTGCCTGCGAGGTGCAGCGATGCTGGGTTCGGCTTTATCTTTTTTTACGACCCTCACGTACCTTCACCAGGCGGAAGCCACGGCACTCATTTTTATCGCACCACTCTTGATGCTATCGATTGCGCCTTGGGTCTTAAAAGAGCCCACCCGCAAATCGCGCTGGGTAGCGGCCGCATTCGGTTTGCTAGGTGTCTTGATCGTGGTTCGTCCCTCCGCTGGCTTACCGACTATGGGTGTTGTAATGGGCTTGCTCACCGCCTGCCTCTTGACCGCACAGCATCTGCTTTCTCGCATGCTTGCACATGACAGTGCTTTTACAACTGTTTTATGGGGCGGAGCAATCGGTACTGGAGCATTGAGCCTCTGCTTACCATTTGTTTTACCTGAGGCGCTGAGCGTTCTTCAGTCACTCAGTCTGTTGAACTGGGTAATCTTGCTGTTATGCGGCGTAGCTGGCGGACTCGGTCATCTTTTGCAAATCCAATCATATCGCTACGCGCCAGCCTCCTTGCTGGCACCCTTCATATACTTGCAAATCACCTTTGCCGCAACGCTCGGTTGGCTAATATGGTCGCACCTTCCTGATGCAACGACATGGCTGGGGATTGGCATCATTTGTGCCAGCGGCATCATCAACAGCCTGATTGAATGGCGCAGAAGTCGAACTTAGTTTTTACCCCATTCAGGTCAAACGACGCAGTGCCCTCAAGAAATCAAATGCCCGCCTTGCAAGACCAACTGCCGATTGCAGCGGGCGGCGAGTGAGGGGTCATGCGTCACAAGAACGAGTGTCGTATTTTGCTGTGCAGCAAGTTCGAACATCAAATCGATAATCGTTGTACCCGTTGCTTCATCAAGACTACCAGTGGGTTCATCAGCAAATATCAAGACTGGGCGTTGCACAAAAGCACGCGCAATCGACACCCTCTGCTGCTCACCACCAGAAAGTGTTGCAGGGTAATGGTGCAGCCTGGCGCTCAAACCAACCCGTTTGAGCATTTGAATGGCAGCGTCCGTGGCAGTATGCCCGGCTAGTTCCAACGGCAACATGACATTTTCGAGAGCAGTCAGGTTGGGTAAAAGCTGAAACGACTGAAAAACAAAACCCACATGACTTGCTCTGAATGCGGCACGACCATCCTCATCCATCCTCACAATGGATTGACCGAGCAAATGAACTTCACCAGAACTTGGCTGGTCCAACCCGGCAAGGAGTCCGAGTAGTGTAGATTTACCAGAACCTGAAGCACCCGTGATCGCCACAGACTGTCCTGAGGAAATGCTAAAGCTCACGTCATCTAAAATATTCAGGATGCCTGAAGCATCTGTTACCTGCTTACAAAGCCTATCGACTACTATCGCATTGGTCACAGCATTCATGAATTCATTCTCTCAATATCGTCGTCGAATCAGTATTGGTGTGCTAGCTCTTAGCATTTGGCCTGTCTTCACACAGGCCAATACTCAAAACAACCAACATGCAAACCCCAGTCACCAGCGTATCTTAATCGTCGGTGACAGTCTATCTGCGGAATATGGTTTAAAGCGAGGGTCTGGTTGGGTAGAGTTGCTTAAAGGGGCATTAGCTTCGACTTACCCGCAGGTTGAAATAATCAATGCAAGCATCAGCGGCGACACCACGAGCGGTGGACGTTCTCGGCTGAAAACCTTGCTCAATCGCTCCAAGCCAGACATCGTGCTCATTGAGCTCGGAGCAAACGATGCCCTAAGGGGGCTGCCACTCGAGATGACACAGAGTAATTTGATGGCGATGCTAGAAATGGTGAAAGAAGCCGGCGCCCGCCCAATCATTGCAGGCATGCAAATCCCCCCAAACTACGGACGGGAATACACCACTGCTTTTAAGGAATTATTTGAAAACCTGGCTAAAAAAGAGCAAGCTGCCCTAATTCCTTTTTTCCTGGAGGGTATCGCCGAGAATCCAGCCATGTTTCAGGCCGATACCATTCACCCTAATGAGCAAGCACAACCCACATTGATGGAAAACGTCCGGAAAGTGCTTGGACCCATGCTTGCTCAACCATCCAAGCCGTGAGGCCTGGATGGAGATTTAAGATTTAAAGTTTGGCTGCGTCTAATTCGCCACTGATTAACTTAGTGGCATCCGGCAGCATTTTCACGTTGAACTCTTTGCGAAGGACTTGCAGTGCAGCTTGCTCTTCAGCAGCGCCCCATGCTTGAGATAACTGAGCCTGTAGCTGGTTAACTTGAGCCAGCTCAGGCTTTGGGCCTGGCTCTACTTTAGCAAGTTTCAAGATTGTGTATTGCTCCGCTCCTTCCACTCCGACAAAACGAGGCAATTGAGTCGGACTCAGTGACATTACCGCCTCAAGCTGCTCTCGGCTCAAAGAGGCAGGCTGTTGACGCGTGACTTCAACTGCAGCATCAAAGTCTTTTGCATCAGTATTGGGAGCAGCTTTTAGTGCCTCAAGCTCCTTGAGACCAGCGGCCTTGGCTGCTGCCAGAGAACGCTCAGCCGTCAAATATTGCTTGATTTGCTCAGACACATTTGCCAAGGCTGGAACATGAGCAGGATGAATCGCCGAAACACGCACTGCCACGATCACATCGGGGGATACCTCGATCACGCCAGAGTTCAGTTTTTCCTTGAGTACATCAGCCGAAAATACAGCTTGACGAACTTTCGGATTGCCAAGAATGGTTTGCTCCAAGTCCGAAGGCTCAACGCCCTGCCGTTGTGAGGCAGCCAACAAGCCCTCACGTGTTAACCCTGTCGTCGTTTTGACAGGAATATTCAACGCCGTCGAGATCGGGGCGAGACTGTCTCGCTGATCGTAAACCAGACTGGTGAGCTTGCTTGCAAGCTGGGCAAATTGATCTGCGGCAAGTTGCTTGCGAATTTCGTTCGTAATGTCCTCTTTGACCTCTGCAAGCGGTTTAACCGATGCGGGCTGCACATCCACCACGTTGATCACATGAAATCCGAAAGGGCTTTCTACAACACCTGAAATATTTCCTTTTTCGAGATCAAATACTGCCGACTCCACCTGCGGAACGAGCATGTTTTTACTGATCCAGCCTAAGTCTCCGCCTTGATTGGCAGAGCCAGTATCCTGTGAAAACTCTTTGGCAAGCGCAGCGAAATTTTGAGGAGCTAGCTTTGCGCGTTTGGCGATATCCTCGGCTTTTGTACGTGCCTCGGCTTTGAGCGCGTCATTGGCTGAAGCAGGCAGCTCAATCAGAATATGGCTGACACGCCGACGCTCTGGCTGTCCATATCTTGCCTGGTTCTGTTTGTAAAAGCTTTCAATATTCTCGTCGGTCACCTTGATATCTTTGGAGGCGGACTCTTCGTTGAGAACGATATATTTGACGTCAACATTTTCCGGAATAAGCAGCTTGGCCTGATTGTCGTCGTACCACTTTTTAATATCAGCCTCAGTCACATTGATCGACTTGACGTAATCCGCGGCTGCAAAACTACGGCGCTCAACCACGCGTTTTTCAGTCAGCAAAGCAAGGATTTTTTCAGCGACTTCGGCAGGCACGCGAGCGGTTAGACCAATCGGCTGCAAGACTTGCGCAATCGCGAGATCACGACGCAAGCCAAGCTCGAATGTAGTGGGAGTCATGCCCTGCGCCGCCAACACGTCGCGATAGCGCTGTGATGAAAACTGACCGTTTTCCTGCACAGCTGGGATCGCGGCAATCGTGCGACGCAGCGTCTCGTCGGACACGGAGTACCTGCCCTTTGCTGCAGCTAACGCAACCGTACGTTCATCAATCATGCGATTGAGAAGCTGCTCGCGAAAAGATGGCGTATCAAACGCGGCCGGATCAAATTGCGATCCAAGCGCATTGCGATATTGTTCAAGCTGCGCGGAACGTGCTTGATTGAACTGACCCAACGTGATGGGTTGATCGCCAACAGAGACGAGTTCGGGTTCACTGGCCATAAAGCTCGAGTAACCCTGAACGCCAAAGAAGACGAAGGACGGAACGATCAGGACAAGCAGGATAACCTGCATCCAGCGCTGGTGATTACGAATGAAATCAAACATATATGAGCCGCACACCTATAAAGTAAGCCGCCGAAGTTTACCACTGGCTTGCGGTATGCTTAAAGCATCCACGACAAATGATGGTCCACATCTTTTAGAGACCCGACTGCACAGAAATCAAACCAACCAGGGCAATCCATTTGAGGTGATTTTCTTTTTAAAACAATACCTTATAAAATAAGCATAACTATTTGTTTTATATATAAAATTAATCTACGGAGAGTCTTTTGTTCAGTTACCGCCATGGTTTTCACGCAGGCAATCACGCCGATGTACTCAAACACATCGTACTGACGCATATTCTCCAGTATTTCAATCAGAAGGAAACGCCCTATTGGTTTATCGATTTACATGCTGGTGCCGGTTTGTACGACCTCGAAGGACAATGGGCCCAAAAAAAAGGCGAATATCTTGAAGGGATTGCGCGAGTCTGGGAAGCCAAAGCCCGTCCACCAGCGGTCATGCAATATTTAGACTTAATCAACGAATTGAATCCTGATGGTCAGTTGCGCATTTATCCGGGATCCCCTTGGCTCGCCCTTCAAGTTTGTCGCTCTCAAGACAAGCTGCGATTATTTGAAATGCATCCCAACGAAGCCGATATCTTGAGACAAAATCTGGATCAACGTCCATCACGCGTTCCCAGACAGACAGCCGTATTTGGCGATGACGGTTTTGCAGGACTCAAAGGACATATCCCCCCTCCTTCGCGACGCGCAATCGTACTCATCGACCCTTCTTATGAGGACAAACAAGACTATCGCAGAGTGGTCGACACCATGAAAGACGCCATGCAACGCTTCCCGACAGGGTGCTATGTAATCTGGTATCCGCAAGTTCAACGTCGCGAAGCGCAAGAGCTACCTCGTCAAATTGAAAAGATCGCCGGTCAAAACTGGACGCACGTCAGTTTGACTGTGCATAAACCTGCCTCAGACGGACTCGGACTCCACGGAAGCGGAGTATTTGTCATCAATCCGCCCTGGACCCTGACTGCGGTCATGAAAGAAGCCTTGCCTTGGCTGGTGCGCACGCTTGGTCAAGATGAACGCGCCAGCTATAAACTGGATTTTCTGTCTCACTAGGACTGTTTGCGCTAAAACCGCTCGTGCGCACCCAAATAGCGCCACTGACCAACGGGAAGGTCAGCGAGTTTGACGCCACCTATTCTGACCCGTTTCAAGCCCAAAACTTTGAGGCCGACAAGTTCACACATTCTGCGAATCTGCCGCTTTTTTCCTTCGCGTAAGATAAATTGAAGTTGATCTTCGTTTTGCCAGCGAACTTGGGCGCGTTTGAGGCGTTTACCATCCAGAGACAAGCCTTCATTCAAAAGTTCTAGTCCACCAGGGGCGAGCCGCCCTTGGACGCGTACAAGATATTCTTTTTCGACATTAGAATCCTCACCAATCAACTGCCTGGCAATGCGACCATCTTGGGTCAGCACCAGCAAACCAGTTGAATCGATATCAAGTCGTCCAGCGACCGCCAAACCACGGAGCTGTGAGCGATCAAACTTGAGCGGACTACGGTCAGTTTTGGATCGGCTATTCGCATGAATCAGGGCGACAGCGGGCGTATAACCATCCTCAGCCTGCCCAGATACGTAAGCCATTGGCTTGTGAATCAAAATTGTGACCCGAGAAACCTGCTGCGCCGCAGCATGGCGATCCAGAGTAATCGTCTGAGTCGGCAGTGCCCGTTCGCCAAGCGTGGCAACGACACCATCGACCTTAACCCAGCCTTTTTCGATGTAGCTATCCGCTTCTCTACGCGAGCATAAACCGCGGTCTGCCATTAATTTTGAAATACGCAACTTTTCCATAAGTTGGATAATACACATCCATGAACAATTTAGAATCCTCTACGCGTTGGACTACTCGTCCTGCCCCATCTTGGTCCAACCCACAGAAACAATGGCTGATGCGACCTGGAGCCCTGACTGGCGCCTTGCGCGAACTGGGTGTACTAGAGTTGCACGTCCTTGCCGAATATCCAGAAGGCGCCAGTGCCAATGAGTCTCAGCGACTCAATATCCGCCCGGGTACACCGGTGTGGGTCAGGGAAATCGTCATGAGCCTTGAGGGCATTCAATGTGTGGCGGCAAGGAGTCTGACGACCCTTCAGGCTTCCCATGGAACCTGGCAAGGTATTCGCAGACTTAGAAGCCGCCCTCTTGCCGATATTTTGTACAACAACGTCGCGATCACTCGCTCGAATTTTGAAGTCGCGCGCGTACATCGACAATCTGAACTGTATCGAACGGTACTGTTAGCGAATGCCCGTCTGACTTCGCATCCCGCGACAACCAATCTCTTGGCTAGGCGTTCGGTGTTTTGGCGCCAGGGGTACCCTCTTTTAGTCGCGGAGTGTTTTTTACCCGATTTCTGGCGCCTGGTTCAGAAACCGACCGCTTGACCATCCCGACGGCTATCGCTGGCAACTACATAACCGTCCTTTAAATCCTTGGATAAACGCCAAATAAACTGACCAGAGCCGAAGTCCATGTATGGATCATCGATGGCTTTCAGCGAATGGCCAAGCTTTTCCAGGCCAGAAATCGTCGATGCCTTCATCGTTGATTCCACGTCTAACGTGAAATCTCGATTGACTTTCCATCGCGGGGCATCGCAGGCTGCTTGCGGTTGCTGATGGTAGTCAACCATACGAATGACCGTCTGGATATGGCCTTGTGGTTGGATATCACCTCCCATCACGCCAAAGCTCATCACAGGCTCACCGTCTTTAGTTAAAAAGCCGGGGATGATTGTATGGAAGGGACGCTTATGTCCTTGAACAGCGTTGGCAGACTTGGGATCCATTGAGAAACCCACGCCTCGATTCTGAAAACTGACGCCAGTTCCAGGTACGACGACACCGGAACCAAAACCCATGTAGTTGGATTGAATGAACGAAACCATCATTCCATTCTCGTCTGCCGCAGTGAGATAAATCGTGCCACCTGTTGGCGGAAAACCGGGTGCAAAATGAGTCGCACGCTTCGGATCAATGAGTTTGGCACGTTCGGCAAGATACGCGTCATCCAGCATTTGAGCAGCCGAGACCTCCATGGAGCGAGGATCTGCAACATAGCGATATAAATCAGCCATTGCCAGCTTCATTGCTTCGATCTGCACATGCTGGGACTCGACTGAGTCGACTTTCATATTGGCGATATCGAAGTGCTCAAGCATGCCGAGTGCCTGAAGCGCAGAGATACCTTGTCCATTTGGAGGAATCTCATGAAGGGTATAGCCGCGATAATTCTTTGAAATGGGGGTGACCCACTCCGGACGATATTCACGGAAATCCTCGAGTGTGTGGACACCGCCATGCTCACGGATGAATGCCACAAGCTTTTCTGCCGTCTCACCTTCGTAAAGATCACGTCCAAGCGACTCGCCAATTTTTCGGAGCGTTTGCGCGGCATCCTTGAAAACAAAACGCTCACCAACCTTGGGCGCCCTGCCCTCAGGCATGAAGGTGTTGGCAAAACCTGGCTGGTTTTTTAACTCAGGAACCGCAGCCGCCCATTTTTGAGCGACTACAGGCGGCACAGAGTAACCACGCTCTGCGATCTCAATAGCAGGCTCCATGAGCTCGGCAAAGGGAAGCTTGCCGTAACGCTCATGCAAGGCCGCCCAACCCGCCACAACTCCTGGAACCGTGATCGCGTCTACGCCACGCTTGGGAGCTTTGGCAAGCCCATTGACATCTACTCCATACTTCTTTTTGAAATAATCGATGTCCCAAGCTTTCGGTGCATATCCCGAGGCATTGAGGCCTTGCAGCGTTTTACCATCCCAGACAATTGCAAAGGCATCTCCACCCAGGCCGCAGGAAACAGGTTCAACAAGTGTGATTGCCGCGGCTGCGGCAATCACCGCATCCACAGCGGAACCACCCTTGAGAAGCATACGCAATCCCGCCTGAGCAGCCAAGGGGTGGGAGGTCGACACCACGTTGCGTGCGAAAACTGGAATACGAATGGTTGGGTAGGGGTTCACCCAGTCAAATTGTTTCATTTAAATGTTACTCATTCAGTTAAAAATCACAGGGCTGCATCGCCACTTTCACTTGTTCGAATACGGATCGCCTGCTCAACGGGTGTGACGAATATTTTTCCATCGCCAATTTTCCCCGTGCGCGCGGCCCGGACAATCGCCTCGATGACGCGTTCGACCGCTTCATCGGCCACGACCATCTCCACCCGAATCTTAGGCAAAAAGTCGACAACATATTCAGCACCTCGATACAACTCCGTATGGCCCTTTTGTCGACCGAAGCCTTTGACTTCTGTCACTGTTAGACCATTCACACCAACTTCGGCCAACGCTTCACGCACTTCGTCAAGTTTGAAAGGCTTGATAATGGCAGTCACTTGCTTCACGATGAGTCCTGTTTATATGAAAATCAGATCAGTCACGATAACCGTTAGACAAAGGATAACGCCAATCCCGTCCAAACGCTCGCTCCGTAATACGTGGACCAAACGGTCCCTGTTTACGCTTGTATTCATTGATACGCAGTAAGCGGACAACTTGTTCAACCGCCGCTGGTGCATAGCCTTTGGCAATGATCTCTTTAGGTGAGGCATTGCGTTCGACATAATCCTCGATAATTGCATCAATCACATCGTATTCAGGCAGATTGTCCTGATCGGTCTGATCTTCGCGCAACTCGGCTGAAGGGGGACGTGTGATGATCCGTACAGGAATCACCTCGCCCTGTGTATTGCGCCAACGTGCGAGTCGATAAACCAAGGTTTTGGCCACATCTTTCAACACGGCAAAGCCTCCAGCCATATCACCGTAAAGCGTGCAATATCCCGTTGAGAGCTCAGATTTGTTCCCGGTAGTCAGAACCAGGTGACCAAATTTATTGGACAGTGCCATCAGGAGCATCCCCCGCAGACGAGCCTGAATATTTTCCTCAGTCGCATCGGCGGGCCTGCCGGCAAAAATCGGCGCCAGAACCTGATCAAAGCTATTGGCGAGGTCCGCAATCGCAATTTCGCGATAATCCACACCAAGACGTGCAACCATGTCACGTGCATCAATCTGGGAGATATCGGCCGTGTAACGCGATGGCATCATGACAGCATGGACACGCTCTGCACCCAGCGCATCCACCGCCAGGGCCAACACGACAGCAGAGTCGATCCCGCCCGACAGGCCCAAAATCACACTTTTAAAACCGTTCTTTTTGATGTAGTCGGCAAGACATAACTTAAGCGCTTCCCATACTTGTGATTCGATGGATTGCACTTCTGGGGAGAGTGCGGATTTCAATTCTTTTGCATCTGATTGCGTTGAGAGGAGATCGCCAGAATAGGAAACCTCAATAAAACTTAGATCCGTACCGAAGTCCGCCGCTCGCAAAACGAGTTTCCCCTCACGTGACAGCGCAAACGACGCACCGTCGAACACCAACTCGTCCTGGCCGCCAGCCAAATTTGCATAGAGCAATGCGCAGTGAATACGCTGGACACAGCGTTGCGCCACACGTATACGCTGGGCTTGCTTACCCATGCTGAAAGGTGAGGCATTCAACACCAACAGCGCCTGGATACCAAGCGCTGCAGCCTGCTCGGGTGCGGAGTCCCCCCAAATATCCTCACAAATATTGATTCCAAAACGCACACCCTCCACGCTGAAGCTCAGCGGTGAATCGCCGGGTTCGAAATAACGCTTTTCATCAAAAACGGAATAGTTCGGCAGCTCTTTCTTTAAATACGTCCCCAGAATCTGTCCATCAGCCAGAACGGAAGCAGCATTATGCAAGCGCCCCTGGACCAGACAGACGTGTCCAACAACCACATGCATGCCCTTTAAAACTGACAGTTCGGCGCAGAGCTGTCCAAGGGATTGCTCGCACTGCTCAACAAAAGCGGGACGCAGCAATAAATCCTCGGGTGGATAGCCCGTCAGGACAAGTTCAGGGGTCAGGAGTACCCGAGCGCCCTCTTGATGGGCTTTCAAGGCAGATTCAAAAACGAGTCTGGCGTTGCCCGCCAGATCACCTACTAAAGCGTTTATTTGCGCAATGCCTACCCTGACCGCAGCCATATTGTTTCCGGTTTAAAGGAGTTACGTTGAGTAAAAATTATCTCATGCCCGCCAGGCCAGCGCTGCGTTCTATAATTTGACCATCATGAAAAATACACCTAAACCTATTCAGAGCCAATTCGACAAGAAAGCCCAAGCGTGGTCCGCCCGCTTTTCGGAGCCAGTTTCAGAGTTGGTTAAACGCTATACGGCCTCAGTTGATTTTGACAAACGCCTGGCGCGTTTTGATATTCAGGGGTCACTCGCTCACGCGCAGATGCTAGAAGCGGCCAAAGTCATCACACCTCAAGACCGCAGCGACATCGAACGCGGGATGGCCCAGATTTTGAGCGAAATCGACGCAGGCACCTTTCAGTGGCTGTTAGACCTCGAGGATGTTCACCTCAATATCGAAAAAAGACTGGTTGAACTCGTCGGAGATGCCGGTAAACGACTGCATACCGGCCGTTCACGCAATGATCAGGTCGCAACCGACATCCGTCTATGGTTGCGCCACGAGATCGATGGACTGATTATCCTGCTCCATCAGCTGCAACACGCACTCGCCGCCGTGGCGCTTGAACATTCAAGCACGATTTTGCCTGGTTTTACCCACATGCAGGTCGCACAACCCGTCACATTTGGTCACCACTTACTCGCCTATGCAGAAATGTTTGGGCGTGATGCCGCCCGCCTCGCGGATTGTCGTAAACGCGTCAATATTTTGCCGCTGGGCGCAGCAGCACTCGCGGGCACAAGTTTTCCGATTGATCGTCCCATGGTGGCCAAGTTACTGGATTTTGACGATGTTTGCCAAAACTCACTCGATGCCGTATCCGACAGGGATTTTGCAATCGAATTTTGCAGTGCTTGCGCACTCATCATGACGCACATATCCAGATTTTCTGAGGAAATTGTCATTTGGATGAGCCCGCGAGTAGGCTTTATCGACCTGGCTGATCGCTTCTGCACTGGCAGCTCCATCATGCCGCAAAAGAAAAACCCCGATGTCCCCGAGCTCGCCCGTGGTAAAACTGGACGCGTCAATGGTCACCTTGTGGCACTACTTACGCTCATGAAAGGTCAGCCACTTGCTTACAACAAGGATAATCAAGAAGATAAAGAAGGTCTGTTTGATACAGCCGACACAGTTCGCGACACACTGACAATTTTTGTTGACTTGGTGTCCGGGATCAAAGTCAAGGCCGATGCGATGCGTGCTGCAGCCTTGCAAGGATTCGCAACTGCGACAGATCTAGCCGATTACCTGGTCAAGCGAGGCGTGCCATTTCGCGATGCGCACGAAGCCGTTGCGCACGCTGTACGTGAATGCGAACAAAAGGGCTGCGATCTAGCCGATCTGTCGGTGAGCGAACTACAAAAGTTTCATCCCTCAATCGGCGCGGATGTTCACAGCGTGCTGACGCTCGAAGGCTCAGTCGCGGCGCGCAATCACATCGGCGGGACTGCGCCTGAACGCGTCCGTCAAGCTGCTCAGAAAATTCTGGACTCAACTCTCAAAGACAGCCATTGATTCGACATGACCGGTGTGGGGGAACATATTCACCACGCCGGCTGCCCGAAGCGTGTATGCGCCCTCGTGTAACAAAATAGCAGTATCCCGCGCGAGCGTTGCAGGGTTGCAAGAAACATAGACGATCCGTGCAGGCCGCAAACTGGCGGGTAAATGAGCCAGTGCTTGAGAAAGTGCAAGAGCGCCCTCCCTCGGCGGATCAATCAGCATCCGATCAAATTTGCCCAGCTCCGCTAACCATTCCGTTGTGACCTCAAACAAATTCAAGGTCTCAAACTTTGCGTGCTGTATGCCTGCACGCTGCGCGGCACTTTGCGCACGCGCAGTCAGCATGGCACTGCCCTCAATGCCCACCACCTCCTGACAGCGTGTCGCCAAAGGGAGAGTGAAATTGCCAAGCCCGCAAAACATATCAGCAATGCGATCTTGCGCTTGAGGCTCAAGAAGTTTCAGCGCACGGGAAACAAGGGCACGATTGATCTGATGATTGACCTGCGTAAAGTCTGTTGGCTTGAAGGGCATTTCCAAACCAAATTCAGGCAAGGTGTAGTGCAAAGTATTTTCATGTGCGGGGTCCAAAGGAATCACGGTATCCGGCCCTTTAGACTGTAACCACCACTGAACCGAATACTGAGCGGCAAAATCACGCAGCTGCTGCACATCCTCAACAGTCAACGGCAATAGATGCCTCAGTACAAGTGCAATGACACCCTCTCCGACAGAAACTTCAATCTGAGGAAAACGATCAGGTGCCGACAGGTTCATCACAAGCTTGCGAAGAGGCAGCAGGAGCGCCGCGATAGATGGTGGCAGGACATGGCACGTTTTAATGTCTGCAACAAAACTACTTTTGCGCTCATGAAATCCTACTAGAACAGTCCCCTTTTTGGCCACCCAGCGTACCGCCAAGCGCGCGCGATAACGATAGCCCCAGTATGGGCCATGCAAAGCAGGCAATACGCGTTCAGGACGCGCTTTACCGATGTGATGCAAGGCATCTTCAAGCGCACGTTGTTTAACTGCGACCTGAGCACTCGGCTCAAGATGCTGCATCACGCAGCCTCCGCACACACCAAAATGTTCGCACCTGGGCATGACACGCTGAGAGGATTCCTTTCGAATCTCTTGTACACGCCCAATTTCATATGAGGGTTTGCGACGAAATGTATTGATCGTCACATGTTCTCCGGGGAGAGCACCCTCGATAAATACAACCTTGCCTTCGCGACGAGAAATACCACGCGCCTCAAGGTCGAGAGACTCGACCTGCAACACATCATCCAACATGATTAACGACCCCAGGCCTCTAGATATTGCTTCCAATGTAGTTCATTGCTTTGCTCAAGGGTCTCGCGAACAAGCGCGATTTCAGCTTCGTAAGAGGCTGCATCAAGCTCGCCGCGCAACAATCTGAAACGACAATAAACCAACCAGGTGTTGACTACATCCGTTTCGCAGTAAGCGCGAACCTCATTAGCCTGACCTTGTGTCCAGGCGTTCCAGACCTGACTACCATCCATTCCCAGCTTGCCTGGGAAACCGCACAGCTTAGCCAAGTCGTCGAGTGGCGCATTACCACGACCGTTGTACTTGGCCAGAACATCCATCAAATCTATATGACGAGTATGGTAACGACTTAAATAGTTGTTGTATTTAAATTCCCTGTCCTCATCGCCCGTATCCCAATAACGAGGCGCGACCACCCCGTGAATCAAACTGCGATAGTGCAGGACAGGTAAATCAAAACCATTTCCGTTCCAGCTCACCAGCTTTGGCGTGTAGCGCTCGATTGTTTTAAAGAATCCAGAAAGCAGCGTGTGCTCTGGATCATCGGCCTGCCCCAGACACCTGACGCGAAAACCTTGATCATCTCTAAAGACACACCCTACTACTGCGACACGCTGCAAGTGCAAGGGTAAAAAATCGCTTCCTGTCAGTTCTTTGCGCGCGGCAAAGGCACGTTGCGCAACCTCGGAATCTGGCACCTCAGCCCCCCAGCCATGCAGACGGCGTAAACCATCTATATCGGGGATCGTTTCCAAATCAAATACAAGTGTAGGCGTCATCAGAGCAGGCTATCGTGACTATCGTGGCGGCAAATACTGCAAAGGATCAACTGGCGTCCCGCGACGTCGAACTTCAAAATGCAGACGAACGGAAGTGGTATCGGACTGACCCATTTCAGCGATCTTAGAACCTCGTTTGACGACCTGCCCTTCTTTGACTAACAAGGTCTTGTTGTGTGCATAGGCAGTAATAAATCCATCGCTATGTTCAATAATCACCAGATTACCCAAGCCGCGCGGGCCGTCACCCGCAAAGATCACTTTGCCGTTTGCAGCGGCTTCGATTGGGTCTCCAGAACTACCTGCGATATCGATCCCCTTGGTTGCCTGAGTAAAGCCCTGAATGATTTTCCCTTTGGCGGGCCAGCCCCAGCTGATCAAACCAGCGTCAGAAGCACGTGAACTGCTTGATTCGGTATTGTTAACAGGCTTGCTCGCTTGAGACGAAGGCGCGCTCGCTGATGCACGAGCGGGTGGAGGACTCTGCGCGTCAGACAAACGCAAGGTTTGACCCACAATCAAGAGATTGGGATTGGAGATTTTATTAATCCGGGCAATGGTGGCTTCGGGCACGCCAGTGGCTCGGGAAATTTTATTTAGGGTATCGCCAGGTTTCACAACGTACGTTGCTGTGCTTGGTACGCCAGACGATAAACTGGAAACCGGCGCACTTGTATTGGACGTACAGCCACCTAATATCAAAGCAACAGCGACCAAAGAAGCTGTAGTTACCGCTTTAAAAGACAAATCTGATTTCACATTTGTATCAATGTGTTTCTTGATGCATGTGTGAGCATCCCCTCGCATACTTTTCTCCTGTGTGTTCAAGGTTGCAATCCGGACTTTAGTGGCACGAACCGAACCTCTTCAAGCTCTTGTCTAGACCAGCTGGAATCGCCAGTACGTTGAATTCGAATTAATTTTTGGGCGCTCGCGCCCTCCGGAGCAATCAATGTGCCGCCAATGCTGAGTTGCAACATCAAAGCTTGAGGAATCCTCAAGCCCGCAGCGGCAACCACAATCGCATCAAAGGGCGCAGCACTCGGCAGACCTGCCATTCCATCTCCATAAGTGAGTCTGACTTTAGTCAGACGCAAATCTCGCAAGTGTTCTTTAGCCATATCGTACAACGCTCGGATACGTTCAACAGAATAGACCTGAGCAAAAACATACGACATCACAGCAGCCTGATAACCACATCCAGTACCCACTTCCAGCACGCGATTGGGTAAACCAAACTCACACACGGCGGCCAGCATGCGCGCAACTACCCACGGCTGGGAAATTGTTTGACCATGACCGATCGGCAGCGCCGCATCGTCATAAGCGCGGCTCGCCAAAGCCTCGTCCACGAAGGCGTGTCGAGGCACACGTTGCATCGCACTCAGGACACGCTCATTATCAATACCCTGTGCATGCAAGCGTTCGACCATGGCGGCTCGCAAACGCTCTGAGTTCAAGCCAATGTTCTCTTGAACACGTTTGACTGGTGCAGTTGCACCGCCTGAACTAGGCAGGCGAGAGACGGATATTTTAGTATTGCTATTAGTCGCAGTAATCCCTTGAAGCCCTTTGGCGCCAAGAGACTTAAAGTCCTTGGCAGACGCAAGCAGGCGATCAGGTCTTAGCCATTGCATAGCGGCCCAACCCATGTCGCGACATCTGACAATTGTGCATGCTGAGTCAAGTCAAGCCGCAAAGGCGTGACCGACACAAAACCTTTTGTGATCGCATCGAAGTCGGTTCCTTCGGTTGCGTCATTCGCTGCGCCAGAAGGGCCAATCCAGTAAACAGTCTCGCCATAAGGCGTGCTCGAGCGCACAACGGGCTGAGAAGGATGTCGTTTTCCCAAACGTGTCGCCAGGAAACCCTTGTTTTGTGTGAGTGGCAAGTCCGGGAAATTGACATTTAGTAAAGAAGCACCTTTGAGCGGTTGCTTAAGTTGCTGAGAAACAATTTTTCGGGCCATGGCCGCAGCGGCATCAAGGTTAGACCAGCCTTTTGCGACAAGAGAAAAAGCGATTGAGGGAATACCGAAGAGATATCCCTCCGCGGCAGCTGCCACCGTGCCGGAATACAAGGTGTCATCGCCCATATTCGCACCATTATTGATGCCGGACACAACGAGGTCGGGACGTCTGTCCAAGAGCCCTGTGAGTGCAACGTGCACACAATCCGAGGGGGTGCCATTTACATAGGTAAAGCCATTTGTTGCTTGTCGAACAGCCAAAGGTCGGCTTAAAGTCAAAGAGTTTGAAGCACCGCTGTGGTTGACCTCAGGCGCAACGACCGTGATATCTGCCAAATCGCGAAGCACTGCCACTAAGGCCTCGAGGCCCGGGGCGTTATAACCATCGTCATTTGAGACAAGAATGTGCATAGTTTGGCGCTAAATAAAATTTTACATTGCTAGATCTGCATTGTACTCGCAGAGGTCGTTACTCAGGCGAGCAAATGCCCAAGGTCCGAACCTTCACGCTAGAATAACTATTCAATTTTGCCTGATAACGGATATTGACGATGGACCAAACGCACCCTGCCTTAGCCGCTTTTGGCATGCTTATTGCAGCGTATTTGCTTGGCTCAGTGCCTTTTGCTGTGGTGTTTAGTCGACTTTTTGGTCTCCAAGACCCAAGGACCTATGGATCGGGCAATCCTGGTGCAACGAACGTGCTGCGCTCCGGCAATAAGGCCGCTGCAGCATTGACTTTGCTTGGAGATGCTGCCAAGGGTTGGCTGGCAGTATGGCTTGCCACTCGGGTTGGAGCCACGCCTTTGCTTGTTGCGGGTGTGGCCATCGCGGTTTTTTTAGGTCATCTTTATCCAGTTTTCCTCAAGTTCAAAGGTGGCAAAGGCGTCGCAACGGCCTTTGGCGTCATGATCGCGATTCAACCCATCATGGCCATCGCCACCATGGCAACGTGGATCATCATGGCCGTTTTCTTCAGATTTTCTTCTCTGGCAGCACTCACGTGCGCGGTCTTTGCACCGTTTTATTATTTTTTCGGCGGGATGCTGGTCTGGCAGTCCCATCTTGCGATTGGCGTTGCACTCATCGTGATTGCATTATTTTTAATGTATCGACACAAAGCCAATATCCAGCGTCTATTGCAGGGAACCGAACCTCGCATCGGACAAGGCAAAAAATCTTAAAGCTTGTGTCACGACACTCCCTCAGAGTGTTGCAAGATCCCAACGCGGTCGAACATCGAAACCGTGGTGCTGAACACTCAAATCGACCAAGCCTCTCGAAATACGTTGCGCAGCGGCAAAGGCAATCATGGCGCCATTGTCTGTACAAAACTCCAGCGGAGGGAAAAACGCCTCGGCTTTACGTTTGACCAAGGCATGCGCCAACTGATGACGTAACAAACGATTGGCACCCACACCCCCTGCCACAACCAGTCGTTTAAGACCCGTTTGATCCAACGCGGCAATCGCTTTTGAAACTAGCACATCAACAATCGCCTCTTGCGTGGCGGCAGCCAAATCAGCGGCAAGTGTCTCACTCACCACTGCCTGTGCCTGCTCGGCTTTTAATCTTGTCAGGACTGCGGTTTTAAGGCCGCTAAAACTAAAATCAAGATTACCACTGTGTAACATCGGACGAGGCAGTTGAATCGCCGCTGCATGGCCCTGCTCTGCCAGTTTGGCCAAGGCAGGGCCTCCGGGATACCCCAGACCAAGAAGCTTGGCGGTTTTGTCAAACGCCTCTCCGGCTGCATCGTCCATTGTTTCACCCAACAACGTGTACTGACCGACGTCATCGACGCGCATCAATTGAGTATGCCCACCGGATACAAGCAAGGCGACAAAAGGAAAATCCGGACAAGGGTCTGACAAGCGGGGGGACAGTAAGTGTCCTTCGAGGTGGTGAATGGCGATAGCAGGCAAGCTCAGCGACCAGGCCAGCGACTGCGCCACACTTGCCCCGACCAGCAGCGCGCCGGCGAGCCCCGGCCCGGCTGTGTAGGCAACGGCTCCAATGTCGCTCAAGCTCAAGCCAGCATCCTTAAGTACTGTCCGTGTCAATGGAATAACTCTGCGAACATGGTCGCGTGAGGCCAGCTCAGGCACCACGCCGCCGTAGGCAGCGTGCATGGCAACCTGAGTATGCAATGCATGAGCCAGTAGACCTCTGTCCGTGCAGACAACCGCGACACCTGTTTCGTCGCAAGAACTTTCAAACCCGAGAACGATCATAAGTTCGCTAGTCCTCAATACCTTTCGAAGCAAGATACTCCTCATAAGGACCGCGATAATCCGTCACGTTTCCGCCTGGCTGGATCTCCCAGACGCGCGTCGCTAGAGCAGATACAAACTCACGGTCATGGGAGACAAAAAATAAAGTCCCGGGATACTTGTCGAGTGCAAGCTGTAAAGACTCAATCGACTCCATATCCAAGTGATTGGTCGGCTCATCAAGTAGCATGACGTTGTGTTTTCGAAGCATCAACCGCCCAAAGGTCATACGGTTTTTTTCACCGCCAGACAAAACATTGGGCGCTTTAGGTAAATCATCTGCTGAGAAAAGCAGACGTCCTAAGACTGAACGAATCGACTGATCATCGTCCGTTGGCTGACGATAGTGGGTCATCCACTCAAACAAGTTGCTGTCTTTATCCATAAATAGATCAGAAACATCCTGAGCCATGTATCCAAGATCAGCATGTTCAGACCACTTGATCGATCCACGATCAGGTGTCAAATCGAGCGCGAGCATCCTAAGCAAAGTCGTTTTACCTGCTCCGTTCGCACCAATGATGGCAATTTTTTCTCCTGCTTCAACCATAGCCGAGAAAGGCCGGATCACTGGCGCATCAAAACTTTTTTCAACCAAATCAAGCGTGACGGCCTGACGATGCAGGACTTTGATTTGTTCAAATCGAATAAAGGGGTTTTGGCGCGAGGATGGCTTGACCTCAATCTGGGCGGATTTAATACGATCGATTTGCTTTAATCGAGATGTGGCCTGACGGGCTTTGGATTTATTGGCAGAGAAGCGTCGCACGAAATCCTGCAATTCGCTCACGCGCTCTTTGGCCTTGGAGTTTGCATTGGACACGCGCTCCCGCGCCTGCGTGGAAGCCAGCATATAGTCGTCGTAATTTCCCGGATAGACTCGCAACTCACCAAAATCCAAATCAGCCATATGTGTACACACCTGATTCAGAAAGTGACGATCATGACTGATGATGATCATCGTGCTTTGATAACCGTTTAATACATTTTCCAGCCAGCGAATGGTGTTGATGTCTAGGTTGTTGGTCGGTTCGTCAAGCAACAGCACATCGGGATTCGAAAAAAGCGCTTGAGCAAGTAATACTCTAAGCTTCCAGCCTGGTGCGATTTCACGCATCGGTAACTGGTGTTGTTCAACAGGAAACTCTAGTCCCAACAAAAGCTCGCCGGCACGCGCCTCAGCGGTATAGCCGTCATACTCGGCAAACTTGGCCTCCAGATCCGCTGCCCGCATATAGTCCTCATCTGTAGACTCTGCATTGGCATAGATCGCATCGCGCTGAGACATGGCCTCCCACATTTCAGTATGTCCCATCAGCACGACATCCAACACCCGATAGTCCTCGAATGCGAACTGATCCTGACGCAATTTGCCCAAGCGCAAACCCGGCTCCAAGTAAACGTTCCCGGCAGTCGACTCCAAATCACCACCAATGATTTTCATCAGCGTGGACTTGCCTGAGCCGTTTGCGCCAATCAACCCATAGCGATTGCCCTCCCCAAACTTGACGTTGACGTTTTCAAAAAGAGGCTTGGGTCCAAACTGAATGGCTAGGTTTGATGCTGTTATCACGTTAGGCTACTTTAGTAAATAATGGAGTTACATCTTGATAGATATGTTTTCAGTGTAACAACACGGGCAAAACAGCCCTTTTTAAATTCTCCATAACTATTATGCGCAGGGTCAGCAACAAGGCTGCACTTCATGACACAAGGCGAGGAGAAAAAGTTGGAACAACTTACTATTTTATTTCATACCCTGGGTGGTTACGTCTGGGGACCTATTCTGTTGGTTTTACTTGTTGGAACCGGTGTGTACCTGACGATCAGGCTGGGGGCGCTTCAAATACGTCTTCTCCCCTCGGCGCTCCGTATGGCATTTTCAAAAGGTAAAAACCCAAATTTACCCGGTGACATCTCACAATTTCAGTCTCTGAT
This sequence comes from Zwartia vadi, assembly GCF_030410375.1. GTDB lineage: Bacteria > Pseudomonadota > Gammaproteobacteria > Burkholderiales > Burkholderiaceae_B > Zwartia > Zwartia vadi. Next base: position 146,489 of record NZ_JAUHHE010000002.1, on the reverse strand, counting down.
GACCGCACTGGCCGCAACGATTGGCACAGGCAATATCGCAGGTGTGGCCACCGCCGTGGTGCTAGGTGGACCGGGCGCACTCTTTTGGATGTGGGTCAGCGCTTTTTTTGGAATGGCCACCAAATATGCAGAAGGCTTGCTGGCAGTGAAATATCGGGTTAAAGAAACCGATGGCACGATGTCCGGTGGCCCGATGTATTACATCTCGATCGGCCTCAAAATGAAAGGCCTCGGTATGTTGTTTGCCGTATTTGGCATGATCGCGGCATTGGGGACTGGCGCCTCGGTGCAGTCCAACTCCCTAGCCCAGTCCATCGAGGCAAGTTTTGGTGTATCTGGCTGGTTAACGGGCGTGGTGCTGACAACGATTACTGCACTGGTCATACTGGGTGGTATTAAAAGCATCGGGCGCGTCACCGCCGTGATCGTGCCGTTTATGGCAGCGATTTACTTGTTCGGTGGACTCGCTGTCATTGTTTCTAATATCGGCCTGCTCTGGCCAGCACTACAGTTGATTATTTCGGACGCCTTTACAGGCTCAGCTGTGGCGGGTGGTGCCATCGGGTCCATGATTCGTTACGGTGTGGCAAGAGGGGTCTTTTCCAACGAAGCGGGTCTCGGTACTGCGCCAATCGCGGCTGCAGCGGCCAAAACTGATCAACCCGTCAAACAAGCACTCGTGTCCATGACAGGAACGTTTATCGACACAATCATTGTTTGCTCCATCACCGGCATCGTATTAGTAATGGGTGGACAATTTAAGTCTGGTGTCACGGGCGCAGCCCTGACCGCGCAAACATTTGATGCGATGTTGCCCGGGCCTGGAGGCTGGATCGTCACAATAGGTTTAATATTTTTTGCCTATTCGACTATTCTCGGTTGGAGCTATTACGGCGAAAAATGCGCGCAGTACGCGTTGGGTAAACGCATCGTTTGGCCATACCGTTGCCTCTACACTGGATTTGTCATGATTGGCACGGTTGTGTCTCTAGATCTCGTGTGGGCCGTTTCTGACGTCGTCAACGGCATGATGGCCTTCCCCAATCTGATCGGTATTGTCCTCTTGTCGGGAGTCGTCATCAAAGAGACACAAGCTTACCTTGCCGCAGAGCGACCAGCTAAGGATTGATGCAACACTCAGCTGCTTGTTTCTGTATGCTCGTCAAGAACAAGATGAGCCATGCCATCCTCTGTTGCAAGACCAACTTTGGCGCCAATAGGAAGTGTCACTTTAATTGGCGTATGCCCATATGGCAAACCAGGAACAATCGGAATATTGACTGAATTTTTAATGAAATCAATCGCAGAGTTTAGATCGTACCCACGATCATGCTCTGCCAACCGATAATCGGTGAAACCACCTAATAGCAGGGCTTTTTGTTTACCCAAAATACCGGCTTGAGCCAATTGATTAAGCATACGCTCCACACGATAAGGATGCTCACCAACATCCTCGACAAAAAGAATGCCTCCCTTGATTTTCGGCATGTAAGGTGTCCCGATCAAAGCGGTAATCATCGCGAGGTTCCCCCCCCACAACACACCTCGGCCATCCACAGGATCGGCCTGGGGTGATTCAAAACTTAAAATTTCAAGCTCGCCCCGCATCACCTCACCGAAAATCTCAGTTGTAAGAATTTCAGGCTTGACGGCGCCAAAGTCGTAACAGGCCGTGGGTCCCGCGTAACTGATTAGACCAGTTTTGGCCAGAAGCGCTAAGTTGAAAGCTGTGAAATCGCTTTGTCCCACAAATCGCTTTCCGGAGTCAGCCAAGGCGCGCCAGTTCAAATGCGGAAGTAAGCGCGTCACGCCATAGCCGCCACGCGAAGCCATCACAATCGGCAGTTTTTGTTTCGTGGCACGTTCAAACGCTGCCAATCGTTGCGCATCAGTCCCCGCAAAACGTTGTTCGCGGGCAAGTACTGTTCGATCGAGCGCCACTTTAAAACCCATTTTTTCCAGACGCTTCACACCTCTTGAGAGGACCTTGGCATCCGCAACTGCGCTTGAGGGACTGAAGATATACAGTCCACTATGTCCTGCATTTGACACAGAGGTGGAGACTTTATTGTTACTGCCAGGACTACGACTCAACTTAAGTCTCCTTGTTACGACGACTTTTAAAAAAGGTTCTGAGCGTTTCGCCACACTCGTGCTCGAGAACACCGCCCTGCACCTCGGTGTGGTGGTTAAGACGCGGCTCTTCAGGTAAATTCAACACACTGCCACACACTCCGGTTTTAGGGTCTGCGGCACCAAACACCACGCGAGCAAGACGTGCATGCATGATGGCTCCCAGGCACATCGCACAAGGTTCAAGTGTCACGTAAAGCGTCGCGCCGGGTAATCGATAGTTACCCATTTTCTTGGCAGCTGCGCGCAAAGCAACAACCTCTGCGTGACCGGTCGGATCATGATCCTGGATTGTGCGATTAAATCCTGTTGCCAGCATGTCACCGCAACGATCGACAATCACAGCGCCAACGGGCACCTCGCCCGAATCTTGAGCCTGCAGGGCTTGCGCTAAAGCAAGCCGCATCCAAGATTCATCCACGATAGACTCGTGACTTCAACGCGATTCGACCGGCTAGACTTGTCAAGGCCTCTTCAAGCCATTGATAGAGTTCGGCATCATCATCGTAACGGGCTTGATTCAGATTAGATACCCGTCCATCCTCGATGAATCCCCATGCACGACTGCGCTTGTCACGATGCTTGGGATCCCAGACCCCAAACGCAAAGCCTCCTGAGCTGCGAATCAGCGAAAAACAAGGAATGTCTGTATAGCCATCCCCTACAAAAACCATTTGATCAAAGGGCACGCGCAAACGATCCTCAGGAATTTTGCGGTTGACTTCAAAAGGTTTACCAATGTAAGCGGGGCCGACAATCCCTTTTTGGATATGAAAGAGGTAGCGAGTCTTATCTGTAAAACTCACGACTCTGCGCGGAAATGTTATTCCGCCATGCTGATCATAAATAAACTCGGATGCCCAAATTGCAGTGAACTCAGACGCGATTCGGGTGTGACGCACCACATCGCCAATTCCACTGGAAATGAGATAAAACTCAAGCTGAACTTGAGGGTGAACCAGTCTCACCTGTTCTCGTAAACGGCGAAAAAGAGTCTCAACACCAGTGTGCAAGGGTAGCGCTTGGCCCCACTTCTTCAAACGCTCTTGCGTAATCGGACCATGCATGCCCTCTTTTGATAAGGCGATCATCTCGTGTAAATAGGCAGGAACAGGGTCCCAGTCCTTGGCCAACAGGGGATCTACTCGGCCTGACCAAAACTGCTGCGTATCCACGCCAATACTCTCCAGAAAGCCCGAAGTACTGTCTGGAGCCAAGGTATCGTCAAAATCAAAAATCAACGCGATTACATCAGACATCGTCTGTTTCCGGCGGTTCTGAACACACTGATTGTAACGACCTTGACTAATTTAAGTGAGAGCCGAGTGCCAAGTCTGAACTTCCAGGACACACCCAGCGCACAACGTCCCGAGAAGCATCGATACAACCACCCTCTGCATAGACGCCTCTGACGTCACGGTAGCGCATCATCCGATCGACAATTCTTTGCGTTTCAACAGGAGACTGTTTTGTCAACGCCACTTTTTCACGGACAATGTCTTCATTCATTTTGATCTCGCCTGCAGCATCAAAATAAACGCCATCGCGCCAGTGGTAAATCTCCAGACACTTGTCTATCAAAGTAAAGGGTTTTGCACGTTCCCAAAGATTACAAAACTCACCGCCACCATGATAAACCACCCAAGATCCCTCAAATCCCTCCACATCAGCTGAGTGACTATCAGGGTTTCTGAACCATAAGCGACTCCCGGGAACATAAAAACGCATCGGTAAAGGGTGATCCAGACTGCCAACTTCGTAAATAAAAGCGTCGTTGAAGTCATCTGCGAGTAAAGCGCGCGTCTGCCATTGTTTTTGAAGCGCACCGTAGAGCGCCGGATTGTGGGCTTTGAGTTCTTGAGCAATGGCGAGCAAGACAATGTACTCGGCCGCACGACCGCATGAAAAAGTGTAGAGCTGCTGGCCAGACACCTCTGGCTGAGTAGTCTTGATTAAAGCCTCAACCATATCCACACCGGGACGCAATAAAAAACCACTTCGCTCGTCATAAGTCCAGCACTCTTGAGGACGTTCAAAACCGTCAGGATTAAAAGCGAGTTCGGTTCGACGCGCAGCCTCGACAGCAAAATGACGCACACGCACTGCGGCCTCAAATTCCTCGAACGACGGAAAGCAATACGCGATAGGCGCCCGCGCTAGACACAGCACAATCTCCAGATCGAGCTGCTCAGGATATTCAACCGTATTCAAACCCAGTTTTTTATTCAGATTGAGCGTGTCATAACCAGGAGTCATGTCCTGCAAAGCAGACGTTGCGGTGACCTGAACAAGGTGCTGCCCTTTGTAAGAACTGAGTTCAATATTGAGGTAAGCTTGTGCTCCATGAGCTTGCCTCCAATTTTTGATTTCAGAAGCTGTGTGACGCGCTTGCTGCTCTTGATCAAACAACAAACAAATGCCTTCAAGCTCCTCTATCTTATGCTTTGAATAATCAATCATTGAGATAAAGAGTTCCTAAGTTAAACCTTTATTCGATACCAGTCAGTATGCCTCAATGTTGACTGTATGTCATACACCCACACCATGTCGACCCCTGAAATTCGTCCAGAACAATCCGTCGAGTTACTTAAAGCGCTGCATATTCTGACGCGAGATGGAAAGCTCAACCAAGACAGTCGGCGCAAGTTAAAACAGGTTTATCACTTGTTCCAGTTCATTGAGCCCTTGCTGAAACAGATTCAGCTTAAACGTGAAGACTTTTGGGTGGTCGATCACGGTGCGGGTAAATCCTACCTGGGATTTATACTAGTTGACCTCTATCTACGTCACCACGCGCCTGCCGCCACCATGGTCGGTATTGAAACAAGACCTGAACTCGTTGCACAAACTCTAAAACTTGCCCAAGAGCTTGGTTTTACGCAAATGCGTTTTCTGAATGAAACCGTTTCCCAATCCATCGCCTCTTCTAGCCTCCCCAAAGAAGTTGATCTTGTCACTGCTCTGCACGCCTGCAATACGGCGACAGACGATGCCATTCGCTTTGGGCTGGCAAAACGTGCCGAATACATGGTGCTTGTTCCTTGCTGTCAAGCCGAAGTCGCAGGGGTCTTGCGCAAGCACAAGGCAACACAATTGAAAGACCCGCTTGCCGAAATTTGGCGCCATCCACTCCATACCCGAGAATTTGGGAGTCAAGTGACCAATACTCTGCGTTGTCTTCAGCTTGAAGCACACGGTTACCAAGTCACCGTTACGGAGTTAGTCGGTTGGGAACATTCAATGAAAAACGAATTGCTCATTGCGCAACGCAAAGGTCCGTCCAAGCCCCACGTCATTGCGCGTCTGCAGGCGCTACTTGAGCGGCTGGGACTTGAGGAACTCAAAGAGCGATTTTTTGTGCCTACGACTGGGCGGGTATCTCAGTCTGAGCTAAAGGAGTCGTCAATATGAGCCCTCTACCAATCCGTTTGTTGATTGCCGGTTGTGGCGACCTAGGACTACGCGTTGCCATTCATATCCTGAAGAATCCTACAAATAAAGTCTGGGGACTCAAACGCTCCGCTCGTCCGGAGGAGTCGTCTCCCGGCGGTCTGAACTGGATCGCAGCCGATCTATCAAAGCCAAAGACGTTGCAGAATTTACCCCGGAATCTGACGCATGTTCTGTTTTGTGCTGCACCCAACGTGCGCACCGAAGCGGATTACCGCGCGGTCTATTTTGAAGGCCTGCAAAACATCGTCACAAGCACAGCCAGCGCTGCTTTGACACGCATCCTTTTTGTCTCGTCCACCGCTGTGTATGGCGAACATGGGGATGAGTGGGTCGACGAAGACACGCCCGTTCAGCCCAAAAACTTCAATGGTCGTGTGCTGAACGAAAGCGAGGAATGGCTCAAACAATATGGGCTCACACATGGCGTGACGACACTTAGTCTCAGACTATCCGGGATATACGGACCAGGACGCACCGCCCTGTTGGACAAGTTAAAACAGGGTCTTGTCGCGGCGCCTTCCACTCCCGTTCATTGGGCCAATCGGATCCATGTCGATGATGCGGCCCGCGCCATAACCCACCTGATGACACTCCCCAATCCGAAGCCAACGTACCTGATAACCGACAGTACACCCTTGCCAATACGCACGCTCTACACATCACTTGCTCAACTCGTTGGCGGCCCCTTACCGCCCGAGGGGGCCTCGCCCATGTTTGTTGGTAGCAAGCGCCTGAGCAATGCAAGATTGCTCAACTCCGGCTTTGCGCTCAGCTGGCCCGACAGCAGAGAGGGCTACGCCTCACTTTATCAATCCGGATAGTTGATTTCCAAAATATCGAGCTCTTCAATTCCGCCCGGGGTTCTGAGTGTCACGGTATCGCCGAGCTTCGCTTTGGTCAACGCGCGTGCTACAGGAGAAACCCAACTAATGCGACCTCTCAGAGGCTCGGCTTCATCCACCCCAACAATCGTGACGCGATACTCTTGTCCATCTTGATTGGCATACAGGACGGTGGCGCCAAAAAATACCTGATCACGGTTAAGTTGGAGTGCGGGATCAACTACTTCGGCGATCTCTAAACGCTTGGTCAGAAAACGCATGCGGCGATCGATTTCTCGCAACCTTTTTTTTCCATACAGATAGTCACCATTTTCGGAGCGATCGCCATTTGAGGCAGCCCAGGAGACAATTTGCACCATGGCAGGACGTTCTTCATTCATAAGATGCGCAAGCTCGTCACGTAAAGATGCATAACCTCCGGGCGTTAGATAATTTTTGGTCCCTGCAGGCAGAGTGAGCGACTCTGGCAGTTCATCTTCATCGGCTCCATCCTGCTCTTTGACAAACGCTTTATTCATGAGATTTCAAACTAAATCTTGCCAGACAGGTTTCAAGTCGGCGGGAAGTGGGGGCAGGCTTCCGAGCTGGACACGACTTTCATCCGGGCTGTGGAAATCAGAGCCGCATGAGGCCTGAAAATCATAATATCGTGCCACTTGGGCGAACTCCTTGAACTGAGGAACGCTATGGCTACCCGTTACCACTTCGATTGCTCGACCACCCAAGTCTTTAAAAGTATCAAATAACCCCGAAAACTGCGTTGGCGTATATTTGTAACGACCAGGATGGGCAATCACCGATACACCTCCCGCTCCACGAATCCAAGTGACCGCCGCCTCAAGCGTGGCCCACTGCATCGGCTCGTGCGCAGGACCATCATCCTTGAGTAAGCGATCAAATACTGCCTGCACATCAGAAAAATATCCGGCCTGCACTAAAAACCGGGCGAAATGCGTGCGGCTAATCAACTCCGGATTTCCAGCAAAAGGTAGTGCTCCCTCAAATGCGCCTGGCATCCCAAGCGCGGCCAGTCGATCACCAATGCGCTTGGCGCGATCGGCGCGTCCTGCACGCGTGCGACGCAAGCCTTCCACCAAGGTGGCATCAGTCGGATTGATACCAAGCCCGACCACATGAACCGTTTGGTTCGCCCAAGTGACTGAAATCTCGACGCCTGTCAGATAATTAAGTCCGATCGCACGAGCCGTCTGACTCGCAAGCTCCTGACCGGATAATTCATCGTGGTCGGTTAACGACCAGAGTGTGACACCGGATTCTTTAGCACGTAACGCCAACTCATCAGGTTCAAAAATGCCGTCTGATACAGTCGAATGACAATGTAAATCAGCACAAAATTTATCGGCAAAAGTATTCATCGTATGCACACCTAGTTTTTTACACCCCAGCACTATGAAGGCGTTTCTCGCCCTGACTGAACAGAAACTTCGAGACGATAGCAATCTGCTCAGGAGTCATTAGGGTTGGAGCATGACCGACCTCGGGTATTTGTACGAGCTGAGCGTGGGGTTGAACTTGAAGCATTTTTTGACACGTTTGCTCGGACAGCAGATCTGAAAGCTGTCCTCGAATGATCTGTATGGGAGTTTGAATACTGGCAAAAGCCCCCCATAACAAGGCTTCACCTTGCGCTGAAGCCTCTGGAGTCAACTGTTTAAAGGCTTGAGCAATCGACAAGTCGTAATGTTTGACCCACTTTCCGTGTTGCTCAATATAAACATGACGGGTCAGAGACTCCCATTGCGATGGAGTGTGTGGACCAAACGAAACGCAGGTGGCCTGGATGTAGGCCACTGCCTGCTCAAAGCTCGTAAAACTCACAGCTTCGCCGACGTATTCTCCGATACGCTGGAGAGCCGCAAGCTCAATGTGAGGTCCCACATCGTTGAGAGTCAGCGAATCAAGACGTAGATCTGTCTCAGGCAAAATAAAATGGCTTTGTGCAGGAGGGACCTGAGTGCGTTTGCTTCGGGATTGGGCCAGCAAACCCGCAAAGACCAGTCCAATCAATCCCCCCATCGACGTCCCGACCCAATGTAATTTGGTGGGACGCAAATGAGTGATGAGCGTCACCATATCAGCGGCATACTGTCCCACAGCATAGGCATCTGGCTGAGTCAGCCAGTCAGACTGACCTCTGCCGACCACATCGGGACAGATCACTCTAAATCGGGAGGAAAGTGACTGGGCAAGCGCGTCAAAATCTCGCCCCGTACGTGTCAAACCATGGACACACAACACAATCTCAGATTGCTGTGGATCTCCCCACTCGTGATAGGCCATACGGTGCAAGCCAGCAGGACTGACGCAAGACACAGCATGTAGGCGTGGAGAAGATATCTGCGATGGCATGATCAATCCCTAAGGGTCATTAAAAAAACAAAGTTGCCATTCTTCTATTGTAGTCCTTCATTGAAGCTTTGGTTGCATTGCAGCAATAAAGAAAAAGGCCAGAGAGGCTCTGCACTCTGGCCAAAAATACCACTCAACATCGCACCCAAACCTCAGGCACAGTTAGAACATTTGATTATTTTTTAAGCATGCCTGCGTTGCGGGCATCTTCCATGACCAAAGGCTCTTTTTCTTTCATGAAAGCAGGAATTTTGTCCAGAGGAATGTCGACCAAGACAAAACCACTGTCCTCAAGACGTTTTTTAGTTGCCGGATCCGCATTGAGTTTAGCCATGTAATCAGACATTTTCTTTTGCGTCTCTAGCGGCGTACTCTTTGGCATTGCAATCCCGCGGTATGCGCCGTCCACCCAATTCAAACCCAGTTCTTTAAATGTCGGTACATCGGGCAAAGCAGGATGTCGCTGCTCGGTTGCCACAGCAAGTGTCCGCACACGATTCTTTTGTTGAATCGCCAGTGGCAAGTAACCCATTGCGCCGTCAACATGCATGCCGATCAAAGAGGAGATCAAATCGCCAGTTCCCTTGAAAGGAACATAGTTCACCTTGACATCGGCTAGCTTGTTCAAACGCTCAGTCGCCATGTGATTCGCAGAATATTGAGCAGAACCCGCAAGCGTCATCTTGCCGGGATTTTTCTTTGCGGCAGCGATAAACTCTTGATATGTTTTGTAAGGGCTATCAGCCGAAACCATCAAAGCATCTGGCGTAAAGTGATAATAATAAACAGAGTTCACGTCATTGGTTTTGTATTGCGTGCCCTCTTGAAGTGGCTGCAACATGATATGGGGGATATTGACCCCGATAATATTCGTACCATCGTTAGGATAGCCATTCAACTGGCTCCATACCAAGGCCCCTCCCGCACCGGCACGATTAATAACGACCATGGGTTGTTTGAACTGCTTGGCTGAAATATCAGCTTGCAAGCGCGCCACAACATCGGACTCTCCACCTGGTGGGAAAGGAATAATGTACTGAATAGGTTTATCGGAAAAAACCTGGGCGCTCGCTTGCGTCGCACCTAAAAGGGCAATCGAAGCCAAGCCGGCGATTGCGGCGATTTTCTTTGCCTGATTCATTATTGGATGTTTAACTTGCATCATTCAGTCTCCAGTGTGCTTTTTATATTCCTACTCACTCGCCATTCGATAGATGTCTAAAGGCAAGCCTTACTTTACCCTGAGTTCCTGTCGAATAACTGACAATTTGCCAAATTCCGCTGGATTAGGCAAACTAAGTGAACAATCAATCTCTTTGATGCCAGTAGCGTTTGCGGCGAACGGATTCCGTATAGACCCTTAATCCCGTTTCGCTCGATTCCACGGTGACGGCGCCATGATTGTCGGTTCTCCAAAATTCCGTCTGCGCCTGCCTCCAGCGGCGCTCAACTTCATGGGCGGGATGCGAAAAGCGATTCAGATATCCTGACTGTGCAATCGCATGCTGCGCCTGCAGATTCGTAACAAAGACAGGTGCAGATGAGGTCAAAGATCCGTGGTGAGGCACCACAACAACATCGCTTTTCAGACTCATATTCTGCATCAGCGACTCTTCTTGTTTGACACCAATGTCACCTGGCATCAGAGCAGCGTGTTGACGCCCTTGTACATACAGGACGCAACTCTTTGCATTCGTGCGAACTTTCTTCTTTGCTGGGCGTTCAGATGTATTGTTTAACGACTCAACTGCCTCAAGCTGAGGATGAAGCACGCGAAAAATCACGCCATCCCACTCCCATTGCGTATCAGCCAGACACGCAGACATGATTGGAGGACGCGTGACAGGTTTTGAAAGCTTTAATACGCGCTCTGTATGTTCAAGCCATTGCGGTAAATCAAAGCTGGAAAAGGTTTCTCTGACGGGAATTTCACGCAAGATACCTGGAACGCCGCCAGCATGGTCGACATCTGAATGGGAAATCACTAAAGTATCCAAATACCGTACACCCAACGCCCTCAATAGTGGGATCACTACCCGCTGTCCTGCATCACTGTCACCCAACTTGGGGCCCGCATCAAATAGCAAGGTGTGATTCTGGGTTTGAAGCAATACCGATCCACCTTGACCGACATCTAAAGCGATCAGACGCCACTCGCCGAATCCAGGCTTCTGTGGCTGCCAGGTCAAAGCAGGCAGCAGCAATGTCCAACCCACCCATCTGACAGGTACGCCAGGCGGTTGCAACGCCCAAACAATCCCCAAAATACTGAGTGTCAACATCCAGACTGGCATCGCCCCAACTGTAAGCGATAACCAGGGCGCCTGCGCCAACCACGTGACGGGAACCATGCAAAATTCCAGTGAAATATGCGCCAACCAAGCCGTCCAAAAGGAGAAAATCGACAAACCTGGAAAGGCTGATAAAACCGCGCTTATCAAAGCAAGCGGAGTTACAACAAATGTCACAACAGGAATAGCGACTGCGTTGGCAAAGGGGGAACTCAGAGAAACCTGTTGAAACAAAAAAGCCAGCGCAGGCAACATGGCAAGCGTGATGATCCATTGCAAGCGTGCGGAGACTTTCAGCACTATGCAAAGACGATGAAAAAATTTCTGTGGTTCTGTGCGCGAGTCTTGTGACTGATTTCCGACATAAAAAAGCACAGCAACTGCGCCAAACGACAACCAAAAGCCAGTCGTAACCGGAGACCACGGGTCAATGACTGTCACGACTGCTGCGGCCAGGCATAGCACGCTCGAGGGTGTCGTGGGCAAGCGCAAAATGAGCAGCAGACCAGAGACGAGCAACATGAAAAAGGTGCGTCGTGCCGGGACGCCCCAACCTGCCAACAGACAATAGAGCCATGCGACAACCAGGGCGGCAATACTTGCTGCCACTTTGGCCGGTATGCGTTCCCCCGCGGATCTTCCCCGCCACCTTAAACGTTTCCAGCACCACAACATGGATAAACCACCAAAAGCTGCCAGCATCGTCACATGTGAACCACTGATTGATACAAGATGGGTGATACCTGTTTTGTTAAAAATATCCCAATGTTCAGACTGAACGCTATCCTGATCACCTATAGCCAAAGCAATCAGAACTGCACCAAATTTCATCTGGCCGACATGCTCTCGCATCGCTGCGCGTAATCTCTGTCGGGCGCTCGACACCATGACTTGCAAAGAGGAAAATGGCGCATGAGCAAGTAAGACCGGATGCCCGCGTACGCGACCGATTGCGCGGATGTTGCGACTCAGCAAGTGCGCCTCATAATCAAATCCATGGGGATTGAGCGCAGTCCGCGGACGCCGAAAAATCAACGCCGCGCGCCATTGCTGACCGGGCAAGATTTCATTTGGAAAGCGTTCTGGCTCCGTTTGAAAGCGATTTTTTCCGGGCTTGGGCCAAACGACTTGTATGTTACGCGGAATGCCGACCGGAAGCGTTTTCGTTTGTGGCTCAACTTGCACTTGCGCTTCAAACCTGAAGCTATCACCTTGATCTTGTATCAAGCCAGTGATCAGAAACGAAACCCGCGTCACAACGTTTTCTTGAGCAGTCTCCAGTTGATCCTTGAGTCTGATTTCAGCTCGCCAGTTTGCCCAACTCAAGGCGATCATCCATGTAGTCAATAGGATAAAAATGCGAGTCAAGGTTCGCAAAATGATGACTGCCGAGCCTGTATACCAAGTTGCAATGCAGCGTGAGATTGCACAACACAGAACGATAGCCACGCAAGACACGCCAGTGACGCCAAGCAACATGCGCCAGTCAAGCACATCGGGAAGTGTCTGAAAAAAAACGCAAGCGGCAACAATTGTTAGCGCCAGAAGTCTGCCCATCTCCGCTCCAGACAAACGCTGGATGTTGCCGCACAAGGATCAGGTCAAGCTAGAGGATAAATACGCTTTATCCAAGCGCAACATTACGTAGGTAGGTCGAGATGACACTCCAGACCTTTCTTTAAGCCGTTTTTTAAAATCAATGTTCCACCGTGCTGTTCGGCAATACCTCGAGCAATGGTCAGACCGAGACCTGTCCCGCCATGATCGCGATTACGTGAGGATTCAAGGCGATAAAAAGGATCGAACAAGCGCTCCAACTCGCGCTCAGGCACACCGGGCCCATCGTCACTGATTACGATATGGAGTGATGCAGGTAAGGAAATCACTTGAACGTGTGCTGCGCCACCATACTTCGTTGCGTTGTCCAATAAGTTGGACAGGCAGCGCTTCATGGCTGTCGGTCTGCATGTATAGGGATGTGCAGCTTTACCCGTCACCTCGACAGACTGACCAAGTTCTTGCGCATCTGTTTGCAAACTTTCAAGCAAAGCATTGATATCCAAGGGTTGAAGAGCTTCGCTCGTTTCAAGTCCTCGCATGAAATCAAGTGTCCCGCTCACCATGGCTTCGAGCTCGGTCAAATCGCGGGTAAATTTTTCTCTAACCAACTCATCATCTAGCAGTTCAGCCCGAAGCCGCATGCGCGTAATAGGTGTTTTTAAATCATGGGACATGGCCGCCAAAATATGTGTGCGGTCATGCAAGTATTTGGATAGACGCGCTTGCATGCCATTAAGTGCACGCGCAGCCTGAACAACCTCAACGGGTCCTGTTTCCGGAACAGGTGGACGATCGATATTTTTACCAAGTTCAGTCGCCGCAGAGGCGAAATTTTTTAACGGACGCGTGACCCAGCGCACACCGATTAGCGCAAGTAGAACAACAGTCAAAAATAAAACAAGCGCACTGAATAGCGCCCGATAAGGCCAAGTCCAAGCCTCGGGCTGGAGCTGAGAGTCAAAGGTTGCCCAGCTTCCATCGTCGAGCCGAACTTGCGCGACAACAGATGCACTTAAACGCGCAAAAGGCCTACCCACATTCTGACCCTGTTGACCCATGTGTTCAGACGCATAGCCTCGGCCTATCATGGGACCAATAGGACGCTCTTGATCGGGCGGTCGTGGAGCGCGCGTCGGTTCAAGCACAACCAATCTGATTTCACGCTCACGACCTAGGGCTCTTTGTAAAATAGAAGTAAAAAAAACAGACTGTGGAGAATCAAAACTTTCATCTTGCCTGCGCAGCTTGGGCAATGCGGGAGGATCAGTCGTGATCATGATTCGCATAGCAGGCGAGCTTAATAATTTCACTAAACGTGCGCGCTCTTGAATGTTCACAGTATCAAATAAGATGACTGTATCGGCGATGCGACGGACTGATTGCACGCCACTGGCGCGCGAGAGAAACTCTCCCCTGTCTTGCAAAACAATCGTCAGACTTACTGCTTGAGCCACGAGCAAACCAAGCACAAAAATAATGACTAACCGACTAAAAAGTGACCGTGGTAACAGTCTGCGCAGAGAGAGTTTCATTCGTGATCCATGATGACTTCTGAGGCAAGAACATAACCCTCTCCCCGTGCGGTTTTGATAATCGTGGGTTCTTTAGGGTTGTCGTTCAGGCGACGCCTCAGTCGGCTCACCTGCAAGTCAATGCTGCGATCAAATGGGCCGGCATCGCGGGACTGGGTCATGTCGATCAACTGATCCCGGTTTAAAACGCGATTGGGATGATCCAAAAAAATACGCAATAGTTTGTAATCCGTTCCGCTGAGCGCAATCGTCACTCCCTCCGGAGAAATGAGATTACGCGTCGCAATGTCAAGCTTCCAACCAGCAAACCGTAGCGACTTTGCCTGGTCTGGCTTTAAATTGGCAGGGAGTGCGCGCATACGTCTCAGAATACTTTTAATGCGCGCAACCAACTCCCGGGGGCTGAAGGGTTTTGCAAGATAGTCATCCGCACCCATTTCCAGGCCGACAATACGGTCCACTTCTTCACTCCGAGCGGTCAACATGATGATCGGGATATCGGAATGCGCCCTCACCTCACGGCACAAGGTCAATCCATCTTCACCTGGCAGCATTAAGTCCAGCACGATCAAATCTGGCGTGGCACGCGTCATCAATACACGCATGGCACGACCATCCGCGGCCACGCTGACTCGATAGCCCTGTTTTTGGAGATATTCGCTCAACAGTTCCCTGATGTCGCGGTCGTCGTCAACGATGAGAATGTGATCCATGGCGCTCATGATGCCAGCTTGACTCCCTCGAAAACAGCAGTAAACAGGTCTAAATTGTATTGCAATGTATCAACGTGATGTTTCCTCGATCTTTGCTACAAAACAATACTAAAACGACATAAAAAATCGTCCCTGAACTGATTCAATGTGACTTATCCGCTGCACTGTTATGTTTGTGGCGGCGATCTCACCTTAAACTTGAAGGGATACACCATGAAAAGCACACGCAACATCGCAACGACTATTCTCGCCACATTGGGTACTTGTGTGGCATTCGCCAGCGCCCAGGCTCAGTCAGTGACCGCGCAAACTACTGAAAGCAAGCCATCGGCCGCGACTACTGCTCCTGCCGGAACACCTGGAATGGGTCGCGGTCAGGGCCATGGGCAAGGCATGGGGCACGGGATGGGGCAAGGTAAGCAACACGGCATGAAGGGACAACGCGCTGAAATGAAGCAACTGATGTCGCAAGAAGAACGCGATCAAATGCGCGCCAAAATGCAAGCGGCCAAAACACCTGAAGAGCGTCAAGCACTGCGCACCTCCATGCGTACTGAAATGCAAAAACGCGCAAAAGAAAAAGGAATCACCTTACCTGACCATCAGGGCGGGCGCAAACACCAGCACGGCGCACACTCTGGTTAATCAAGTCATACAGATGGATTGACAGTTCGATTCATTTCAAGCGAGTCCCGCTAATCGAGGCAGGACTCGCTGTGCAGTTTTTGCAGTCTCCTGCTCAACAAGAGCTTGAGAAACGCCTCGGAGTCTGGCAAGTGTTGCTGCTATACCAGAAACTTGGTTCGGTTCATTCCGTCGAGTATCCGTGAGCCATGCAGGCGCAATATCTGGAGCATCCGTTTCAAGGACCAATGCACTCAACGGAAGATCACATGCCAATCGCCTAATCTGCAAGGCCCTTGAATAAGTCATTGCACCACCAAAGCCCAAAGCAAATCCATGCTCAATAAATTGACTGGCTTGCTGCATACTGCCATTAAAAGCATGCGCGATGCCGCCACAGACGGCACTGCGACGCAAATACTTCAGCAGAACATCCTGCGATCGTCTCACATGCAAAATAACAGGCAAATCAAACTCGCACGCCATGGCAAGTTGTGCCGCATAGAAATGCTCTTGTTTGAGACGCTGCGCCCCATGACTGATCTCAGGAACGAAAAAGTCCAGCCCTATTTCGCCAACGGCAACCAGCTTGGGATCATTTCGATGCAATGACAAGGCTTGATGAAGCTCGACCAAGTGCTGTTCTGTCGCGTGCTGAACGTAAATGGGATGAATGCCAAGCGCATAAAAACCCTCTTTAAACTCATGCGCGAGCAAACGGACTCGATCAAAATTAGCCATTTCAACTGCAGGGATCACGATTGCTTTGACTCCGACCTGCAACGCGCGATCGATAACTGCTTTGCGATCTGCCTCAAACTCTAGCGCATCGAGGTGACAGTGGGTATCAAGGAGCATCGACCAGTCGCCCGGCATCCATGTACAAGCGCCGATCAGCCAGTGCGGCCAACTCAGGATCATGCGTCACAATCAAAAAAGCCGTATTGGATTCAGCGTTGACTTGTTTAAGGAGTTTAAACATTTGATGGGCAGTATGACGATCAAGATTACCGGTGGGCTCATCTGCCAATACACAGGCGGGCCGCGCAACCAAGGCACGCGCGAGCGCGACACGCTGACGCTCGCCACCAGAGAGCTGTCCAGGATAATGTGTTGTCCGCGCGGACAATCCCACCATTTCCAAAACTTTTAAAGCCTCCAGACGCGCAAGATCTCTGGATTCACGACGAACAATTAACGGCATGGCTACATTGTCCAGCGCAGTGAACTCAGGGAGTAGATGGTGAAACTGATAGACAAATCCGAGTTCACGATTACGCAGGCGACTACGAGCTGACTCGGATAAACCCTCTGCTGGCTGACCGGCTACAGTAATCGACCCGGAACTTGGCACATCCAGCAAACCCAACGCATGCAGCAACGTGCTTTTGCCAGAACCTGATGCGCCGATCACAGCCACAAGCTCACCTCTCGCGATATCCAGACTGACATCTTGCAGCACATCGATTCGAGTGTTGCCGTCGTCATAATGTTTGGAGATATTTCGTGCCTGCAGTGCTAAATCAGTCATGGCGCAGCACCTCGGCAGGCTGAAGTCTCGAGGCACGCCAACTTGGATACAAGGTGGCAAGCAGGGACATGACCAAGGATGTGATACCGATCGTTGTGATGTCCTTAAGCTGTGGATCAGAGGGCAAGGCGCTAATGAAATAAACCTCTCGAGGCAGAAACTGCACACCAATCATGCGCTCAATCGCTGGCACCAAGACATCCACATTAAAAGCAATCGCAGCCCCACCCGCCACACCCAGAAGCGTCCCCACCACACCAATCAGTGCGCCCTGAACCAGGAAAATCCTGGCAACCTCGCCGGGTGTCGCGCCAAAGCTGCGCAAAATCGCAATGTCTGACTGCTTGTCCTTGACGGCCATCACCAAGGAAGACAAGAGATTAAAAGCCGCAACAGCGACAATTAAGGTCAAAATCAAAAACATCATGCGTTTTTCAGTCTGGACAGCGGCAAACCAGGTTCTGTTGTTGCGCGACCAGTCAGCGATGGCAACATTGCCAGGCATGAGTGCAATCAGAGATTGAGCAATCTCGGGGGCGCGGTGCATGTCATCGACGCGCAAACGGATGCCGGCCAAACCGCCATCCCTGAACATTTTGGCAGCATCCGTGGCATCAATGAATGCTAGCGATGAATCGTATTCGTAATGTCCGGAGCGAAATGTGCCGACAAGCGTGAATTGTCGCATTCGAGGTGTAAAACCCGCGGGACTGATATTTGCGGCAGGCGCGAGCATCATCACGGTTTGACCTACTCGAACCTGAAGGATATCGGCCAACTCTTGGCCAAGAATAATTCCAAAGCTCCCGGGCTTAAGATCGGTCATCTTGCCTCGGACCATTTGCCTGCCGGCCTCGGATACCTCTTTTTCAGCCTCCGGGTCGATCCCGCGGACCTGAACACCGCGAAGGTCCTGACCACGCATCAACATTGCCTGCGCCGCAACAAAAGGCGCAGCGCCGACAACCTGAGGCGACTGTCGCGCTTGTTTTGCGAGATCGGTCCACTGCTCGAGCACCCGCATCGGGTCCTCGCCAGGTACGTATATTTCGACATGAGGGAGGACAGAAAGCATGCGATCGCGCACATCTTTCTGAAAGCCATTCATGACAGATAACACAACAATCAAAGCCGCCACGCCAAGCGCGATACCGGCCATCGATGTCGCAGCCACAAACGAGACAAATCCGTCGCGACGGCCGCCTCGGGCACGCGTGCGACTCAGACCCGCATAGCGAGCACCAATCCAGAGTTCGTAAGGTAGTTTAAACACGCAAACATTATCGCATCAAACAACCAAACAGGCAGTCTAGACACTACAATTTGAATCATGCATCTGATTATCCCCGGCTCCTTACCTCCCTCCACCATTGCAAGGGAACTCCTTGACCACGTCAAGACGCTTTGCCCGGCACTGACCGAGCAAATGAGTCGGCTGACCCCTACGCAAACGCTGTGCCCTCCTGAAGAAACAGGTTGCACAACGTTGGAGTTTTTAGAGTTGACCCAGAAAGGTTTTCTCCCTGCGGAGGGATTCAATTTGAGTACTGGACTAGGTCCGCTTCGCGCGGGAATGACGGCGTCCGATGAAAAAGTCTGGATAGCCGATTTATGTTCCGTAGCAGTAGGCCGTGAAGGTGCCCGCTTAATCCCCCCCCAAGCACTTGCGCTTGAAACCGACGAAGCCAACGCATTATTTGACGTAGTAAAACCCCTCTGGGAACACAGCGAAATATCGGCGCTGCCAATTGACATAGGACGCTGGAGAGTGTGGCTACCACACAATGCGACACTGCTCTCCATCTCACCAGAAGCCGTGTCATCACTCTCAGTCTCTGACTGGTGGCCGCAAGACCCCTCCATGCAAACGTGGCGAAAACTGTTGAACGAAGTACAAATGGTCTGGCATGACCACCCTGTTAACGATAAAAGGGTCGAACGCGGACTGCCTCCAGTCAATAGTCTTTGGTTATACGGTGGCGCTTTTGGCTGGAAACCGGTCCAAGCAACCTCTCAACCCACTTTCTATCATGGACTAACAAAGAGTTTCTTAGATTCTGACTGGGGATCTTGGCTTGAAGAACTACCCGCCTTATCCGCCTACATTAATTCGATCGACTCTGTTACTAGCCTCACTTTGACAGGTGAACGCAGAACGGTGACGCTCACCCCAAAAATCAGGCACTGGTGGCAAGCTTTTTTGCCAAGACGTAGCCAAGACTGGATGAACTGGTGGACACTCCAAAACTAACTGTACGCCCGACTGATTTGGCCTCTGTCGCACAGCTGCAATCAGCAGGTATCCATCCCCTGCTCGCGCGACTTTGGGCGGCACGCGGTGTCAAGCGCCAAGAAGATGTTCAGCTGGACTGGCCTGCGATGCTTTCACCTAACACTTTGACGCAGGCAGAGCATGCTGCCGCTTTACTGGCCGATGCGATCAAGACCGGAAAAAGAATGTTAATCGTGGCTGACTACGATTGTGACGGCGCGACAGCTTGTGCAGTCGCAATGCGCGCACTCACGGAAATGGGTGCCTTGGTCGACTTTCTTGTTCCCAATCGGTTTGAAACTGGTTACGGGCTCTCTCCCGCTGTAGTGGATCTGACTTGTCAGCACCCTTCCGGGCGTCCGGACCTTTTGATTACTGTCGATAACGGCATCGCAAGTGTAGAGGGAGTTGCTGCAGCACAGGCGCAAGGCATTGGCGTGATTGTGACGGACCATCACCTGCCGGGGGACGAACTTCCTCAAGCGCTGGCTATAGTCAATCCCAACCAGCCAGGTTGCAACTTCCCTTCCAAAAATTTAGCTGGCGTTGGCGTGATTTTTTACCTCATGCTGGCATTGCGGGCAGAGCTCAGGAAGCGAGGACACTACCCCTCAAACGGTGGACCGCGGCTCGATGCCTTAGCCGACCTTGTTGCGCTTGGCACTGTTGCAGACGTTGTCAAACTCGATGCAAACAACAGACTGCTCGTAACACGAGGCCTTGATCGCATGCGACGCGGGTTGATGCAACCGGGGATTCGAGCATTGTTTGCAGTGGCAGCACGCGATCCGCAAGCTGCCAGCGCGTTTGACCTTGGCTTTGCGTTGGGCCCTCGTATCAACGCTGCGGGTCGTCTGGCAGACATGGGACTGGGTATTCGATGCCTGATCACCAATGATGAAATGCAAGCACTGGAGCTTGCACGTGAACTTGACACGATCAATCGCGAGCGCAAACAAATTGAAAATATCATGAAAGAGCAGGCACTGGCCGCTACGGAATCCGTTCAGGCCGGAACACTCGGGGCGTCTGTTTGTGTGTTCCATCCTGATTGGCATCAAGGGGTTGTCGGATTGGTCGCTTCTCGACTCAAGGAAAAGTTTTTTCGACCTACTCTCGCTTTTGCGCCTGCGGGAGATGATGAGTTGCGTGGTTCGGGCCGCTCAATCCCGGACGTTCATCTGCGCGATGTACTGGACCTCGTTTCCAAACGACACCCAGGTCTGATCCGCAAATTTGGCGGTCATGCAATGGCGGCAGGCCTCACTTTGGGAAGGGGTGATTTCGACCGTTTTGCACCAGCATTTGATCTTGCCGTCACTGAACTCACAGGTCGCACGAGCTTTGAACCTCTGATCGAAACCGATGGTTCGCTCGAAGTCGGTTACGCCAATGCCCAAGTGGCCAACATTCTGGAGCAACAAGTCTGGGGCGCGGGATTTACCGCACCGCTGTTTTTAGATGAGTTTCACGTGCGCAGCCAGAAACTAGTCGGAGAAAAACACCTGAAACTCTCAGTCCAGCGTGGCCACCAGCGCTTTGACGCCATTTGGTTCAACCACACCGATCGTTTGCCTGAATTTGTCAAAATGGCCTACAGGCTCGATCAAAACGTCTGGAACGGTGTGATTTCCGTCCAACTTATTGTCGAATACGCAGAGGCAGCTTGAGTCAGATCTATCACTGAGCTCCTCGCTTGGTGCAGGGCTCAGTGATACTCCGTTAAAATACGTGGTTACACCTGTTTTTATAGCGGAAATCAAAGCACATGGACGCAGAACGCCAGAACCAAATCTCATCCCGCCTCGCCGACTACGCCGCGCGAGAGGCTGCACTTCGGGGGTATCTTTGACTACGAAGTCAAAGCAGAGCGACTGCACGTCGTCAACGCCGAATTAGAAGACCCCAATGTCTGGAATGATCCCAAACGGGCTCAAGACCTTGGTCGAGAGAAAAAAAGCATCGAAGATGTCGTAACGACGCTGACATCACTTGCTCAATCTATTGCAGACTCCCGCGAACTTTTCGAGTTGGCCGTCTCAGATAACGATGATGAAACGCTTGAAGCAATCGAAAGTGACGCAGAACAATTTCAAACGATCCTCGAAGGGATGGAATTTCGCCGGATGTTTTCAAATCCGGCAGATCCACTGAACTGTTTTTTGGATATTCAGGCTGGCGCGGGTGGGACCGAGGCGCAGGACTGGGCGTCTATTTTGTTGCGTCAATACCTGCGCTATGCTGAGCGTAAAGGTTTTAAAGCTGAGCTACTCGAAGAGTCCGAGGGAGAGGTGGCTGGTATTAAATCCGCCACAATCAAAATAGAAGGCGAATATGCTTTCGGTTTTTTACGCACCGAGAGTGGTGTACACCGTCTAGTGCGCAAGAGTCCCTTCGATTCTTCTGGGGGACGTCACACATCGTTTGCCAGTGTCTTTGTCTACCCCGAGGTGGATGACTCCATTGAAATCGATATCAACCCTGCTGACTTAAGAGTCGATACCTATCGCGCAAGTGGCGCTGGCGGTCAGCATATCAACAAGACAGATTCGGCCGTGCGGATTACGCACATTCCAACCAACATCGTTGTCCAGTGTCAAAACGATCGATCTCAGCATCGTAACCGTGCTGAAGCGATGCAAATGCTGAAATCACGTTTGTATGAACTCGAAATGCGCAACCGGATGGCAGAGCAGCAAAAGATGGAAGACGCCAAGACTGACGTGGGTTGGGGTCATCAGATTCGCTCATATGTTTTGGACCAAAGCCGCATTAAAGATCTGCGTACCAACGTTGAGATTTCCAACACACAAAAAGTGCTTGATGGAGACTTGGATCCATTCATTCAAGCAAGCCTGAAGCAAGGAGTGTAAAAATGACGACACTGACTATTTTGACTGGCACCACGCGAGGCTTAGGCGCAGCCCTTGCAGACCAAATCGCTACGCGCGGGGAGCATCTTGTCACACTTTCTCGTCAAGCCTCGTCGACCCTTTCGGATCTCGCCAAGAAGCACCACACAACGCTCACGCAAATCGAAGTCGACCTCTCCGACACGCAAGCAGTCAAGCGCGCAGCCTCACAACTCGTTCCGCTGCTCAATAGTCATTCGCATGTGCGTTTCATACACAATGCTGGTGTGGTCAAACCAATCGCGCAGTCGGAAAATCTGACGAATCTCGATGCAATCAATGACGCCTTTCATGTCAATATCACTTCCGCCATCTTTCTGACTGCACATGTCTTAAGCGCCACCCCTCACGCCACTGATCGCAGAATCATGCTCATCTCATCCGGTGCGGGTCGTAACGTCAGCTCTGGCTGGGCAGTTTACTGTGCGACTAAGGCCGCCATGGATCGCTTTGCAGAGGCGGTACAACTTGATCAAGGGGACCGCGCAAAAGTCGTATCCATGGCACCAGGAATCATCGACACACCCATGCAAGAAACGATTCGTGCGACGTCCAAGGATGCCCTGCCCTCGCTGGATCGTTTTATTGGCTTCAAAGAGAGTCAACAGCTTGCAGCGCCCGGAGCCGTTGCTGAACGTTTACTCAAAGCGCTCGAAAGCGAAGCCTTTGGCACCAAAACCATCGACGATATTCGTCAATACCCCGCCTAATTATGACTGATTCGAACACACCCCAGCACGACGAAAACCACCTGATTGCCGAGCGCCGGACCAAGCTAGCCGGTTTGCGTACGCACGGCGTCGCTTTTCCAAACGATTTTGTTCCCACCCATCGGGCTGATGCGCTGCATGCAAACTTTGGTGAGCAGGATCAGGCTACTCTGGCAGCCGCTGCGCATCCCGCTTCGGTCGCAGGAAGGATGATGCTCAAACGCGTAATGGGCAAGGCGAGCTTTGCCACATTGCAAGACAGTACTGGACGTATCCAAATTTATCTGGAGAGAAATAGTCTGGGCGAAGACATCTATGATGCGTTCAAACAATGGGATATTGGCGACATTATCGCCATTACTGGACGCATCTTTAAAACCAACAAGGGCGAACTGTCGATTCACGCAACAGAAGCACGCGTGCTGGCAAAATCTCTACGTCCCCTGCCCGATAAGTTTCATGGGGTTTCCGACCAAGAGTTACGCTACCGCCAGCGGTATGTCGATCTCATCATGACTGAGCAAACGCGTGAAACGTTCATTGCACGCAGCAAAGCCATCAGCGCCATTCGTCAGACCATGGTGGAAGCAGGCTTTCTCGAAGTTGAGACACCCATGTTGCATGGCATCCCGGGTGGCGCAGCGGCTAAACCCTTCGTGACCCATCACAATGCGCTAGACATGGAAATGTTCCTGCGCATCGCGCCGGAGCTTTACCTCAAGCGACTGATCGTCGGCGGCTTCGAGCGTGTCTTTGAGATCAACAGAAACTTTCGCAATGAGGGTGTAAGTCCGCGGCATAACCCGGAGTTCACCATGATGGAGTTTTATGCAGCCTATACAAACTACCAATGGCTCATGGATTTCACTGAACAAATCATTCGCGCCGCGGCAATTAAAGCGTGCGGCACAGCTACGCTGACTTATCAGGGCCGAGAACTTGACTTGTCCAAGCCTTTTCATCGCTTAACGATTGTTGAGGCCATCCTTCAGCATGTACCAGAATTCTCAGAAGCTCAGCTTGCTGATATTGATTTTGTTAAAAATCAACTTAAAAAGCGTGGCGTTGACGTCACGGCCCCAAATCTTGCTCACTCAGGTTTGGGTGCGCTACAGCTGGCTTTATTTGAAGAAACAGCAGAATCAAAGCTTTGGCACCCCACTTATATCATTGATTATCCAATCGAGGTGTCTCCTCTTGCCCGAGAATCAGATACCCGTCCAGGCATTACTGAACGTTACGAATTGTTCATTACGGGTCGGGAAATTGCGAACGGGTTTTCAGAACTCAACGACCCCGAAGATCAAGCAGCTCGGTTTCATGCACAGGTCAAGGCCAAGGATGCAGGTGATGAAGAGGCGATGTTCTATGATGCAGACTACATACGCGCGCTCGAATACGGCATGCCTCCAACAGGTGGTTGCGGCATCGGGATCGATCGACTTGTCATGCTATTAACCGACAGTCCAAGCATTCGGGATGTCATTTTGTTTCCACATCTGCGTAAAGAAGATTAAGCACAGAAGATTAAGCGCAGAAGATTAAACGCGGAAGATCAAAGGCAATTTTCAGCAATCACTCACTGAGGTAAGGATCTCGCCATGCGAGTCCTGCCTCAACGCTAGCCCGTGGCTTGTACTCGCAACCAATCCATCCCTTATAGTTCAGAGCGGCAATGCGCTCAAACACCGCCCGATAAGCAACCTCACCTTCGTCTGGTTCCGCGCGTGAGGGTACTGCTGCAATCTGGATATGACCGATGTGTGGCATGTAATGTGCGAGCTTTGTGAGGATATCTCCCTCCGCTACACCAACGTGATAAACATCAAACATCAATTTGATATTTTCACGACCGCACTGCAGGCGAATATCATTTGACTCGGCTTGTGTTGAGTAAAAATAGTTTGGTTTATCACGCTGATTGATCGCCTCAAGCAAAATAGTGATACCTTGCTTGCTTGCGCAATCCGCCGCCCACTGAAGATTGGACACAAAAGTTTCGGTAGCCTGTTCTCTGTGGACCGGATCTATGATTCCGGGTAAGACGTGGATCGCTCCAGCACCCGCCTCGGCACACCAAGCAAGAGAAATTTCAAACGACTTGCGGAATTCGGTTTCTCGTCCGGATAAGGCTGCCAAACCAGACTCACCTAATTGGCTATTTCCAATTGGAGCATTGGCTGCTAAAAGGGTGAGTCCGAATTTTTCGCAAGCCTCTTTCACTAGACGAGCAGACACATCATAAGGCCAGTGGAGCTCAATTGCCTTGAATCGACTCGCTGCCGCTCGCTCAATACGCTCAAGCAAGGGCAGTTGCGCCCAGAGGAACCCCAGGTTTGCCGAAAAACGTAGCATCAAGCATGCACCTTATTAAATTAGTAACCTGTTTTAGACACGCCAGTAGCTTGCGCACCACGAGCCGTGGCGACAGCAGCTTTCGCTGCGTTGGCCATCAATGCAGCCTCGTTACCGGGAGTGACCATTTGAAAACCTTGTTTGATCCGCATCGCTGCAGCCTCGCCGGACGAGCAAAAAATACCGGCAATCTTGCCATGCGCAATGGCTCGAGCGCGAATATGCTCGACTGCCTTTATCACAACTGGATCATCAGACTCAGATTTCGGGACTGAACCAAGGGCGAGCGCAAGATCATTGGGACCAATGTAAATGCCATCGAGTCCTTCAATCGCTAAAATTTGATCAAGATTATCCAAACCAGCCTGCGTTTCAATCATGCCAAGCGCCAAAATTTCTTTGTCAGCGCCAGGATAATAATCCGCACCACCGTAGAGCAGCGCACGAGCCGGACCAAAAGAGCGTTGTCCACGCGGGGGGTAACGACAGGAAGAAACAAAATTAACAGCATCGTCCACGGTCGAAATCATTGGGCAGATGATACCGTAGGCACCGCTATCAAGCAGGCGCATGATCTGAGCAGGATCATTCCAAGGTACGCGTGCCAGAGGAATTGCGGGTGTGGAAGATAAGGCCTGAAACATCGGTAAAGCAGCATCGATACCGATCATCCCGTGTTGCAGATCAACAGTCACTGAATCAAAGCCTTGATGGCCAATGACCTCAGCGGAATAAGATGAAGGAATCGCCAACCAGCCATTGATGACAGGCTGACCTGAAGCAATTTTTTGACGAATACTATTTGTGCGCATGTTATCTCCACTGTTATTGATGTGCGAGATACTTTACACGATTCCAGGCAGAGAGATTTAGTGATTCTCTTTGGCGTGGTTAATGGTGTAGCGCGGGATTTCAATGACCAGGTCTGCGGCAGCGACCTTGGCTTGACAAGCGAGTCTTGAGGTCGTGGACAATCCCCAAGCGCGATCCAACAAATCCTCTTCGGAATCGGATGCTTCGGCGAGAGACTGAAAGCCCTCCTTGACCACCACATGGCAAGTTGTGCACGCGCAAGACAGCTCACAAGCGTGTTCAATCTCGACATGGTTATCCAACAATATGCGGCAAATGGACTCGCCAGTTGGCGCATTTTCAATCACCTTACCCTGTGGACAAACCTCGGGGTGAGGCAACACAGTAATTTTTGGCATGATTAGTCCTATAAATCCTCAAGCGAGCGACCCGTCAAGGCCGCCCGTATACTGCGATCCATCCGTCGTGCGGCAAAATCATCCGTCACAGCAGAGAGCGCTTTAACAGCATCGCGAATTTTCTCGACATCATTGCCGGAAGCTGCGTTTGCGGTCATCTCTAGTTGTTGTGAAATACGAGTCTGTTCTGACGCACTCAACAAATCCGCATCTGCGGCCAGTGCAGCCATGACAGATTCGATTAATTGCTGAGCATCGACCTGTTGCTCGCGCAACATGCGTATTTGAGCGTCTTCACCTGCCTTGGACATTCCTTCGGAGAGCATCCGAGAAATTTCATCATCACTCAGACCAAACGAGGGCTTGACAGTGACAGAAGCCTCAACGCCAGAGGCAAGTTCGCGAGCCGTCACACTGAGCAAACCATCCGCATCAACTTGAAATGTGACACGAATACGTGCGGCACCCGCAACCATCGCGGGAATACCTCTCAGCTCAAAACGCGCCAGAGAGCGACAATCAGACACCAAGTCGCGCTCGCCTTGAACAACATGAACAGCCAATGCAGTTTGGCCATCTTTGAAGGTAGTGAACTCCTGAGCGCGAGCGACTGGAATCGTACTATTACGGGGAATAATATGCTCAACCAGTCCTCCCATCGTCTCCAAGCCAAGTGTCAGGGGCGTGACATCAAGTAGCAACCAATCCTCACCCGGATGGCGATTGCCCGCCAAAAGATTTGCCTGGAGCGCCGCACCCAATGCCACCACTTGATCAGGGTCCAAATCCGTCAAAGGCGTCGTTCCAAATGCCTCGCCCACCCTTCTGCGTACCACGGGCATACGTGTGGCGCCGCCAACCATGACAACCCCCTTGATCTCCTGCTTGGTCAGAGAGGCATCTTTGAGCGCCTGTTGTGCACAGGCAAGTGTTCTGGCGATCAAGGGCTCAGCGAGACGTTCAAACATCTCGCGTGATAACGCGAGGGTATAGGTAGAACCCTCGTGCACAATCGATTCCACATGTTCAGGGTGATCAGTCAGACGCTCACGCAAGCGACGCGCAGCACTCAGTAAAGATCGACGCAAGGCATGACTGACCGTTGCTATTTTTTGTGACTCTAGGAAATTATCTACTATCAACGCATCAAAATCATCGCCACCCAAACGCGTATCACCGCCTGTTGCGACAACTTCGAAGACTCCGCGAGATAGACGCAGCAAAGACAAATCGAAGGTGCCTCCGCCTAGGTCATACACAGCATAAACCCCCTCGGCGCCATGATCCAGACCATAAGCTATCGCGGCAGCAGTGGGCTCATTCAACAATCTCAGGACGTTGAGTCCGGCAAGACGCGCGGCATCGCGTGTAGCCTGACGCTGCGCATCATCGAAATAAGCAGGTACTGTAATGACAGCACCCACAAGCGCATCGCCAAGGGTTCCCTCAGCCAACAACTTAAGTTTTTCAAGAATCTTGGCAGCCACTTCGACTGGAGACACACTCGCATGCTGGGTCTGGACCCGAACGCTCTGCCCATCCTCAATAAAGTGATACGGCATGCCAGAGTCAAGTGCTTCCTGGTATGAGCGGCCCATCAGGCGTTTGATCGATACCAAGGTGTCAAGCGGAAAGGCTTGCTGTTGCTCGATCGCCTCGTAACCGATGAGCGCCTGCTGACCTGCATTAATGTAAACCGCGGACGGAAGAAGAGCCCGCCCCCTTTCATCAGACAACACTTCAGGTACGCTACTACGTACCGCGGCGACCAGAGAATGCGTCGTACCTAAATCAATCCCGACCGCCAACTTTCGTTGATGTGGTGCGGGTGATTCGCCAGGCTCAGAAATCTGCAATAACGCCATATATTTGATTCAGTTGCGCACTCTGTGCAGCGTAGAGACCGCAAGGCCTAATTAATTGCACGCAATTGCGCAATCAGCTTATTTAAAAACATCCATTCACGAACTCGGACTGCCGCCAAATCAAAGCGCTCTTGCTCTAAATGCTCCTGAACGGCAGCCGTTATCTCTTGCTCGGCAGTCATCAAGTCATGCTCGAGAGTCTGTTGAACATGTGTGCGGCTTTCTTGTCCGGGTGCTAACGCATGCAGAGCATCAAGCTGTTCGTGCCACTCCATCTGACGGAATAAAAAATCAGACGACATGGCAGTGTTCGTCTCAGTTTGTAAATCCACTCCTGCCAGCTCGCAAAGGTATCTGGCACGAGACATTGGATCTTTCAAAATCCGATAGGCCTCATTTGCCTGTGAACTCCATTGCATTGCCACCCTTTTTTCAGCAGCAGAGCGGGTGGCAAACCGATCAGGATGCACCGCAAGCGCAACCTTCTTCCACGCAGACTCCAAAACCTGAGGGGCTATTTCAAAACGACGAGGCAAACCGAGCAGGCTGAAATGATCCTGAGTGGTCAGCGGACGTTGGGGGGAATCATCCAAAGCTTTTAGACCGTGAACGATTCACCGCAACCACAGGTTGCTTTTTCGTTTGGATTACGAAACTTGAAACCTTCGTTCAGACCCTCGCGAGCATAATCGAGCTCTGTGCCATCAAGGTACGCGAGACTTTTGGGGTCGATAAAAACCTTGACGCCAAAACTCTCGAATACCTGATCATCGGAAGCCGCCTCATCAACATACTCGAGCTTGTAAGCCATACCAGAACAGCCAGTGGTACGCACACCCAAACGCAAACCAATACCACTGCCGCGCTTTTGGAGATATTTGCCGATGTGGTCGGCAGCCTGAGAGGTAAGTGTGACGCCCATGATTATCCCGTATGCTTGTTTTTATAGTCCTCAACCGCGGCTTTAATCGCATCCTCAGCCAAAATCGAACAATGGATTTTAACGGGAGGAAGTGCCAACTCTTCGGCGATCTGGGTATTACGGATCGTCAATGCCTCATCCAGGGTCTTACCCTTGACCCACTCTGTCACGAGCGAGCTCGAGGCAATGGCAGAACCACAGCCGTATGTTTTAAACCGAGCATCTTCGATGATACCGGCATCATTCACACGGATCTGAAGTTTCATGACATCGCCACAGGCCGGTGCACCAACCATTCCAGTGCCAACTTGATCATCGCCCTTGTCGAACGTTCCAACATTGCGTGGATTTTCGTAGTGATCCAGAACTTTATCGCTGTATGCCATTTTTATTCTCCAACCATTGTGTCTAGTGGGCAGCCCACTGGACTGAATTTAAATCAATACCTTCCTTGGCCATTTCCCAAAGAGGTGACATGTCGCGCAGCTTGCCTACACGTGCCTTGAGCAATTCGACAGCAAAATCAATGTCTTTCTCTGTCGTGAAGCGGCCAATCGTAAAGCGTATCGAACTGTGGGCGAGCTCGTCATTGCGACCCAGCGCACGCAACACGTACGATGGCTCCAAGCTCGCTGAAGTACAGGCAGAACCGCTAGAGACTGCCAACTCTTTGATCGCCATAATGAGGGATTCGCCCTCAACATAGTTGAAGCTCACGTTCAGATTGTGAGGAACCCGATGCTCAAGATCACCGTTGAGGTAAACCTCTTCGATTTGGGACAAGCCTGCCCACAAACGATCACGCAACATGCGGATACGTTCATTCTCAGTGCCCATTTCTTGTTGAGCCAAAGCGAAAGCCTCTCCCATCCCGACAATCTGATGCGTTGCGAGTGTGCCTGAGCGAAAACCACGCTCATGCCCGCCACCATGCATCTGCGCTTCAATCCTGATGCGGGGTTTGCGACGAACGTACAAGGCTCCGATGCCTTTAGGACCGTATGTCTTGTGAGCACAGAAAGACATCAAATCGACTTTCAACGTCTGTAAATCAATAGCAACCTTACCGGTGGCTTGTGCGGCGTCGACATGGAAAATAATATTTTTTGAGCGACACAATTCACCAATGGCCGCGACATCCTGAATCACCCCGATTTCATTGTTCACAAACATGACGGATATGAGAACGGTATCGGGACGGATGGCAGCCTTGAGTGCATCCATGCTAATCAGGCCGTTTTCCTGAACATCGAGATAGGTCACTTCGAAACCTTGGCGCTCAAGCTCACGGCATGGATCCAAAACAGCTTTGTGTTCAGTTTTGACTGTGATGATGTGCTTGCCACGCTCGGCATAAAAAGTCGCGGCACCTTTGATTGCCAGATTGTTTGACTCTGTCGCACCAGATGTCCAGATAATCTCTCGTGGATCGGCATTGACCAAGGCAGCAACTTGCTCGCGTGCGTGCTCAACTGCCTCTTCGGCCTCCCACCCATAGGCGTGACTGCGTGAAGCAGGATTACCTGCATGCTCGTACAGCCAGGGAATCATTTTTTCAACGACTCGAGGATCTACTGGTGTCGTAGCCGAATAGTCAAAATATATAGGACGGGTTGACATGCTGAAACTCCTGAATATTTTAAAGACTAATCGATGCAGCTTCTGTAGCCAGCGGAGAGCTGTTTGAACCGACTACATTGACGCGCACACCTGCACCAGAGGACTTGCTAGCCTCTTGAATTTGTCGCAATCTTTGCTGATCGACAAGATCCTGAAGTGAAACTGAATCAAGAAAATCGACCATTTTGCGGTTAAGGGTAGACCACAACTCGTGGGTCATACAGATACCGGGCTTTCCATCCGTACCGCTGTCACAGGCTGATTTACCCGCACAGTTGGTAGCATCGATTGGCTCATCGACTGCAAATATAATGTCGGCAACGGTGATGTTGCGAGCGAGACGGGACAAGGTATAACCGCCGCCAGGTCCACGAACGCTATCAACCAACTCATGGCGGCGCAATTTGCCAAAAAGCTGCTCGAGGTAAGACAGCGATATATTTTGACGCTGGCTGATTGCAGACAATGTGACAGGACCGCCCTGTTGACGAAGTGCCAGATCAATCATGGCAGTAACGGCGAAACGTCCTTTGGTAGTGAGCCTCATGACAGTATCCTTTTTAAGAAACCTTGAGTTTAAAGACTTACCCGACTAAACAACTCAAGTATACATAATTCCTGAGTAATTTAGTTGGGTATATCCTTAAAACCTTATTGGATATCAGGATTTCAGTCGTAAAAAAACCGCGCTAAGCGCGGTTTTTCACTCTCAAGGGGATCAGGCGGCTTGGTATTGTGTCGCGCGCTTGCGAACCAACTCAAGCACACCCTGGCAAGCGTCTTCAAGGTAATCAAGCACCTTGCCGAAACCCTCAGGACCACCGTAGTAGGGGTCAGGAACTGTTGCCTCTTCGAACTCGTTGGCAAAGCGCATCAACAACATCAGTTTGTGCTGATGTGGCTTGGGGCACTGTTGCTGCAAAGCAGAAAGATTTTCCCAATCCATTGCAAGGATCAGATCGTATTCATGAAAATCCTCGGGCTCGACCTGTCTGGCCTCTGCTCGAGTGATTTCGTAGCCACGTTTTCGCGCCGCTGCGATTGCACGCGGATCAGGCGCCTCGCCAACGTGGAAGCTATGAGTACCGGCGGAATCAATCCCGACGACCTCAGAGAGGCCTGCGTCATTGATAAGGTGGCGGAATACGCCTTCTGCGCTGGGCGACCGGCAAATATTGCCCATGCATACGAAGAGAACTTTTGTCATGATGGTGCGTATTGTGCGGGAAAACCCGTAAGATGTCCAGATATTTTTTAAAAAAATTAATATGTAATAAAAAAGAGAATTAAAAAAATAATTTTTTTATATCAATGTGTTATGGGAGATTTTTTTAAAATACATTAAGTTTTAATTTTATAAAACTGAGAGTTAATGAAACTAAAACCCTCTTTAAAATCGAAGATCACGCACTGAAATAATGCCTAGAAAAAGAAATTATGCACCGGACAAGAGCACACGCTCTTTGAGAGCTTTTAGCGCATCTCGGGCAGCCGCAGCTTGTTCAAACTCGAGATTTCTTGCGTGATCAAGCATCAGCTTTTCAAGACGCTTGAACTCTTTTGCGAGTGCTTTTTCATCGGTCAGTAATGCAAGAGAAACCTCTGGCTCCTCCTGGTTTCTGAAGGCTGGGGCAACAATGCCGTCGATCAACTCTCGCACAGCTTTTCGTACGCTTCGCGCTTCAATTCCATGCTCCTGATTAAACGCAAGCTGCTTTTGACGGCGACGTTCCGTTTCTCCCATCGCGCGCTTCATTGAATCAGTTATGCGATCAGCATAGAGAATGGCGCGCCCGTTCAAGTTGCGCGCTGCGCGTCCAATTGTCTGGATCAAACTTCGGTCGGAACGTAAAAAGCCTTCTTTGTCTGCATCCAAAATTGCAACCAGTGACACCTCTGGAATATCAAGGCCTTCACGCAACAAATTGATCCCAACCAACACATCGAAGACGCCTAGTCTCAAGTCGCGGATGATCTCCACACGTTCAACCGTATCAATATCTGAGTGAAGATAACGAACTCGAATACCATGCTCAGCCAGATAGTCAGTTAAATCCTCAGCCATACGCTTGGTGAGTGTCGTGACAAGCACTCTTTCCTCAAGGGCGAGGCGAAGCTTGATCTCACCGAGCAAATCATCCACTTGTGTGCGTGCAGGCCTGACCTCAACAACTGGATCCACCAGCCCAGTCGGTCGTACGACTTGTTCAACAACATGATCGCTATGCGTTTGCTCATACTGCCCGGGCGTGGCCGACACGAAAATACATTGACGCATCCGCGCTTCAAACTCCTCCATTTTCAACGGACGATTGTCCATTGCAGAGGGAAGTCGAAATCCATAAGTCACGAGCGTCTCTTTGCGTGCGCGATCTCCTCGATACATGCCACCGAGCTGTCCAATCGTGACATGACTTTCGTCGATAAACATCAAGGCATCGCTAGGAAGATAATCAATCAGCGTTGGGGGCGGTTCCCCAGGTGCTGCACCAGAGAGGTGACGAGAATAGTTTTCGATTCCCTTGCAAAAGCCCAACTCGGCAAGCATTTCCAAGTCAAACCGCGTGCGCTGCTCGATCCTTTGCGCCTCAACAAGATGCCCGCTATCAACAAAAAATTTCACGCGCTCTCTGAGCTCTGCTTTGATGGTTTCCATCGCGCGCAGCACCGTCTCGCGAGGCGTCACATAATGAGAACCTGGATAAACAGTAAAACGGGGCACCTTTTGACGGATTTTTCCAGTCAGTGGATCAAACAACTCTAGACTCTCGACCTCATCATCAAACAAAGAGAGCCGAACCGCGAGTTCGGCGCTTTCAGCAGGAAAAATGTCGATCGTCTCGCCACGCGCACGAAAAGTTCCGCGCGTGAACTCAGTATCGTTGCGCTCGTATTGCATAGCAACCAGACGCGCAAGAATCTCTCTACGCGGAATTCTGTCGCCTGTCCGCAATATCAGAACCATCGCGTGATAATCGGAAGGGTTTCCAATACCGTAAATACATGACACCGTTCCAACAATAATCGTGTCACGTCTCTCGAGCAGGCTCTTGGTCGCCGACAAGCGCATCTGCTCGATATGTTCATTGATTGATGAGTCTTTTTCGATGAATAAGTCTCGCGTGGGCACATAGGCCTCAGGCTGGTAGTAGTCGTAGTATGAAACGAAATACTCCACAGCGTTTTTCGGGAAAAACTCCCGCATCTCTGCATAAAGCTGTGCAGCAAGTGTTTTGTTTGGCGCCAGAACGACTGCGGGTCGGCCCAAACGAGCGATCATATTTGCCATCGTAAATGTTTTGCCAGACCCCGTCACACCTAGCAAGGTCTGCATCATGAGACCGTCTCGCACCCCCTGCTCCAGCTGATTGATCGCATTGGGCTGATCTCCACCCGGAGGATAAGGCTGATAAAGGTGAAAGGGACTATCCGGATAGTCCACAAAGCGCGGCTCTTCTTTACCAGTTGAAATACTGGCTGGCACCACAGGAATCGAGACACGCGTGGAAGAAACACCCTCATGCGCAATGGCAGGCGGTATGAAAATATCTGGCGTTTCTTGGGGTGGAGTCTTGGATGCCATGCTAGACTTATTCGGGAAACCCCTCGGATGCGGGGCCAACCGCTTATTATGTCCCCAGATCTGCGCAGCGTCCACCCAATGCCAATAATGTTATTAAAATCACAAAATTATTATTCGCTTCAACCCTCCAGCTCCTCTCTTCTATTGACACCTAAATGAGCACTCTTTTTCAATCCGTCGAACTCGCCCCTCGCGATCCAATTTTGGGCCTCAACGAACAATTCAATGCCGATACGCGGGCGCACAAGGTCAATCTTGGCGTAGGCGTCTATTATGACGACAACGGCAAAATTCCCCTTCTTTCAGCCGTTCATAAGGCAGAGATTGCTCGCGTCGAAGCCGCTGCGGCAAGGGGCTATTTGCCTATTGAAGGCATTGCTGGCTACAACAAAGGCGCACAAGAGCTGGTGCTTGGTAAAAACTCCCCGCTCATCGCGGCAGGACGCGTGCTGACCATGCAAGCACTTGGCGGAACAGGCGCCCTGAAAATCGGTGCCGACTTCATCAAGCAATTGGTCCCGAATGCAAAGGTCGCAATTAGCAACCCAAGCTGGGAAAACCACCGTGCTCTGTTTGAGCGCGCAGGCTTTGAGGTAGTGAACTATCCCTATTACGATCCAGCCACACACGGACTCGACTTTCAAGGCATGCTCAACGCATTAAAAGCACTGCCCGCTCAAAGCGTGGTTGTATTGCATGCTTGCTGCCACAACCCCACTGGTGTCGACCTGACAACAGACCAGTGGCGAGAGGTCGCCAAAGTCATTAAAGACACTCACCTCATCCCGTTCCTTGACATCGCCTATCAAGGATTTGGCGATGGCTTGGAACAAGACGCCTCTGCAGTCAGACTATTCGCTGAAAACGATATGACGATGTTCATCAGCTCCTCGTTCTCAAAATCTTTCTCTCTTTATGGAGAGCGTGTGGGTGCCCTGACGATCGTCACTGGCAGCAAGGACGAATCAAACCGGGTGCTCAGTCAGGTCAAGCGAGTGATTCGTACAAACTATTCCAATCCACCTACACATGGTGGCACGATTGTTTCAACAGTGCTGAACAACCCGGAGCTTTTTGCCCTGTGGGATAAAGAGCTTGCTGGCATGCGTGATCGCATTCGTTTAATGCGTCGGCAGTTGGTCGAGAAGCTCGCCCAACATGGCGTTACTCAGGACTTTAGTTTTGTCATGAAGCAACGTGGAATGTTCTCATTTTCAGGTCTGACCGCAGCACAAGTCGAGCGTTTGCGCGAAGAACACGCTATTTACGCTGTCAGCAGCGGTCGAATTTGCGTGGCCGCCCTGAACAGCCACAATATTGACGTAGTCGCCAAAGCCATGGCAAGCGTCATGAAAGGCTAAATATCTTAAAAATACCGCTTTGCTGTCAAAGAAAAGCCCATTCACCAGCTCCGCCGTTATAGCGGAGCTGTTTTTTTATACAGATATTATTTGCCAAGCATAAAAAAATGATGCAAAATCTTAACTGTATATAAAAACAGCAATCGGCATTTCAGCCTCAAAGGTCTTGACCGTGACAATCAAACTGACAGATCGACAGCAACAAATCCTGGATCTCATCCGTGAGGCACTGACAAGTACTGGATTTCCTCCTACTCGCGCGGAGATCGCTCAAAAGCTCGGTTTTAAATCGGCCAATGCTGCGGAGGATCATCTCAGGGCGCTGGCGCGCAAAGGCGTCATCGAGCTGACTGCTGGAGCATCACGTGGCATTCGTTTGACCGAAACTGCTGCAGAGTTTCATTCGGATTCTGATCACGACCTAGAGTCGTCAGCCAATCTCGACAGCGCTGACGATCAAACGCGTGTACAAACCTCGCGCACTCAACTCAGCACACTACCCGACATGGGGCACACGCTGGTTCCTCTAGTGGGACGCGTTGCAGCAGGCTACCCGATGCTAGCCGCGGAAAATATCGAAAAAGAAATTTCCGTTGATCCAAACCTATTTGAACAAAAGCCCGATTACCTACTAAAAGTGAAAGGCTTGAGCATGCGTGATGTGGGTATTTTGGATGGTGACCTGCTGGCCATTAAAAAAACGAGTGATGCACGCAACGGACAGATTATCGTTGCCCGCATTGACGATGAAGTCACTGTCAAGCGTTTAAACAAAAAGGGTAATCACATCGAACTTCTTCCAGAAAATCCCGATTTTGATCCGATCGTGATTCAACCAGGCCAAGACTTCTCAGTTGAAGGGATTGCCTTGGGTCTTATTCGCAATACCCCACTGCACTGATAGAAGGAGCTTTTTAGTGGCTCAAAGTTTGACAAGAATGTGTCAAGCTTTTAATTGTCCCTCCATCTTTCCAGTGCGCGACGATTACGTTTTGTAGGACGACCAGCAATGTCCTGAGAGGGTTCACTGTAAAACCGCCTATTTTCTGCGGCAGTTTGCCGGGTCAGCAAACTTTCCGGTGTCTCTTCATAAAGAAGTCTTGCAAGTGGTGCAGATTTTCGCTGCTCACTAATTCCCTTCACGACGAGTTCGAAACGCTCCTGTTCCCGACTGATCTTTAGGCGCTCGCCAACTTTAATTAAACGAGCGGGTTTAGCCCGCTCGTTATTGACGAGAACGCGACCAGTATCGATCGCGCTCACGGCCAAGGTACGTGATTTAAAAAAGCGGGCTGCCCAGAGCCACTTGTCAAGGCGAACCGAATCAACAAAAACTTGCATGAATCAGTCCACAATCACCTAGTGCTTGATCACGGGATCCGTTGTTGCAGTTGTTTCCGTTTTTGCCACAACCTCCTTGGCAATGACAGTCTCCTCAGGAAGAGGTTTTGTTGGCTCAGAAAGCGCAACCTCCAACACCTTGTCAATCCAGCGAACCGGCACGATTTCCAGATGATTTTTCACATTATCTGGAATCTCTGCCAAATCCTTGACGTTTTCCTCAGGAATGAGCACCGTCTTGATTCCACCACGATGCGCAGCCAAAAGCTTTTCTTTGAGCCCGCCAATTGCAAGAACTTCGCCCCGCAGCGTGATCTCACCCGTCATGGCTACGTCCGCCCGCACAGGAATATGTGTCAAAGCAGAAACAATCGCGGTGGTGATGGCGATACCAGCAGAGGGGCCGTCTTTAGGTGTAGCGCCTTCAGGAAAGTGGACGTGGATGTCACGTTTTTCAAACACGGAATCCATGATGCCCAATCTCGCTGCACGAGCACGCACCACACTGCGGGCAGCTTCGACAGACTCTTTCATCACATCGCCAATCGAACCCGTGCGTTGAATCACACCTTTACCAGGCATGTCAGCCACTTCAATCGTGAGCAAATCACCACCCACCTCAGTCCATGCCAAGCCGGTTACCTGGCCAATCTGGTTTTCCTTTTCAGCCATACCAAAATTGTAACGACGCACACCAAGGTAGTCGTTCAAGTTTTCTGAGGTCACCACAACCTTCGCAACAGGCTCGGACGATTTTGTCGCCTTTCTTTCCTCGTTTTCAGCGAGAAGCTTCTTGACAACTTTGCGACAAATCTTACCGATGTCGCGCTCAAGTGAACGTACACCAGCTTCGCGTGTGTAGTAACGAATAATGTCACGAATCGCTGACTCTTCTACCACCAGCTCTTCGGGCTTGACGCCATTATTCTTCATGACTTTTGGAATCAAATGATCCATCGCGATATGTATTTTTTCATCTTCGGTGTAACCCGACAGACGAATCACTTCCATACGATCCAACAATGCTGGAGGAATATTCAAAGTATTGCTTGTCGCGAC
Source organism: Zwartia vadi (assembly GCF_030410375.1). Taxonomy (GTDB): domain Bacteria; phylum Pseudomonadota; class Gammaproteobacteria; order Burkholderiales; family Burkholderiaceae_B; genus Zwartia; species Zwartia vadi. Next base: position 108,229 of record NZ_JAUHHE010000002.1, on the reverse strand, counting down.
AAACATTACATCGGAGAGGTCAAAATCAACCTCAACGTAGTGATCTTGAAAGGTATGATTCTGTTCGGGATCAAGCACCTCAAGCAATGCTGACGCTGGATCACCACGGAAGTCCATGCCCAGTTTATCGATCTCATCGAGCAAGAAAAGTGGATTGCGCACTGCAACTTTGGACATGTTTTGCAAAATTTTTCCAGGCATCGAACCAATGTAGGTCCGTCTGTGTCCGCGAATTTCAGCTTCGTCACGCACGCCACCCAAGGCCATGCGTATGAACTTACGATTCGTCGCTTTTGCAATCGATTGACCCAAGGAGGTCTTTCCAACCCCTGGTGGGCCGACCAAACACAGAATCGGAGCTTTTACCTTGTCAACGCGCTGTTGCACAGCAAGATACTCAAGGATACGCTCTTTAACTTTATCCAAACCGTAGTGATCATTGTCGAGGACGCTTTCAGCATTAGGAATGGAGTTGTTAACCTTACTCTTTTTGCGCCAAGGTAAGGCGATCACTGTATCAATGTAATTGCGGACAACAGTCGCCTCTGCCGACATGGGCGACATGAGCTTGAGTTTTTTAAGCTCACCATCCACTTTCTTGCGAGCATCTTTTGGGAGATGAGCTGCTTCGATTTTTTTCTCGAGCTCTTCAATGTCAGCGCCCTCTTCGCCTTCGCCAAGCTCCTTTTGAATCGCTTTAACCTGCTCGTTCAAATAGTAATCACGCTGGCTTTTTTCCATCTGCTTTTTGACGCGGCCACGAATACGCTTTTCAACCTGCAGAATATCAATCTCAGTTTCAAGCTGAGACAACAACGCCTCAAGTCTCTCAGAGGTCGAAATGATCTCGAGCATCTTTTGTTTCTGCTCGAGTTTAAGAGGCAGATGGGCAGCGATCGTATCTGCCAGGCGACCTGCATCATCGATACCAGCAAGAGAGGTCAAAATCTCTGGAGGAATCTTTTTATTTAACTTTACATACTGTTCAAACTGACTCACGATTGCGCGGCGTAAAGCCTCGATCTCCGCTCCAGTAGTTGCATCTGGAGCAATCGGCACCAACTCAGAGGTGAAATGTGTGTCAGCGTCCTGAATGCTCGTGACACGCGCACGTTGAGCACCCTCAACTAACACCTTGACGGTGCCATCGGGAAGCTTGAGCATTTGGAGAATAGTCGCCACACAGCCAATTTCATAGACGTCATCAGGGGTAGGATCGTCTTTTCCAGCTGATTTTTGTGCGGCAAGCATAATACTTTTACCCGCTTCCATCGCGGCTTCAAGTGCGCGAATCGAGCGTGGGCGCCCCACAAAGAGGGGGATAACCATGTGTGGAAACACGACAACGTCGCGTAACGGCAACAAGGGCAAATTAATGGGGTCAGAAGGCAAGGTCTGATGTCCGGACATGATGTCCTCCTAAGAAAAACTCGGCAAATCCTATAGGGCGGCCGATACAAAGCCCGTGTTTCTACGAATAGCTTCGTTATTGGGACAATAGCCTAAATTTCAAGTTAGATACCCCTATAAAAGCAAAAGCCCCTAAGAAGGGGCTGGGAACTTCAAGTGCAGGAGGCTTGAGACTCCCCACACTCCAACTCCTTAAAGCAATTAAGCAGCAGCATCCCTCAGACCAGGTTTTTTCGCTTCGGGTTTTGCTTCATTTTCATCAGCATATACCAACAAAGGTTTACCCTCGCCAGAAATTGCAGATTCATCAAGCACAACACGTTTGATATTACCCTGTGTTGGCAACTCATACATCGTATCCAGTAGTGCGGACTCAAGTATTGAGCGCAAGCCACGCGCACCTGTTTTGCGTTTAATTGCCTTGCGGGCGATTGCCTTGAGCGCATCGGGGCGAATTTCTAGTTCCGCTCCTTCCATGGCAAATAGCTTTTGAAACTGTTTGACGACTGCGTTTTTAGGCTCAGTCAAGATTTGCATCAAAGTTTCTTCGTCGAGCTCTTGCAAAGTCGCAATAACAGGCAAACGTCCGACCAGTTCAGGAATCAAACCAAATTTGACTAAATCCTCAGGCTCAACCTCGAGAAATGTATCACCCGTCGAACGTTCGACTTTCGACTCGACTGATGCGCCAAACCCAATGCCTGAGCGTTCAGTACGATTTCGAATAACTTTTTCTAAACCGTCGAAAGCACCACCAACGATAAAGAGAATATTTGTCGTGTCAACTTGTACAAAGTCCTGGTTAGGGTGCTTACGACCGCCCTGGGGAGGAACGGAAGCTACAGTTCCTTCGATGAGCTTTAGCAAAGCCTGCTGAACACCCTCTCCAGATACATCACGCGTAATGGAGGGGTTATCTGCCTTTCGGGATATTTTGTCGATCTCATCGATATACACGATGGCGCGCTGAGCTTTATCAACCTCATAATTACAGTTTTGCAGGAGCTTTTGAATGATGTTTTCAACGTCCTCACCTACATAACCCGCCTCAGTGAGTGTCGTCGCATCAGCCATCACAAAAGGAACATTAAGCTGTCGCGCAAGGGTCTGGGCGAGCAGTGTCTTGCCGGAACCCGTTGGGCCAATCAGCAAGATATTGCTCTTTGACAACTCAACGCCATCACCCTTGATCTCACCATGGCGCAAGCGTTTGTAGTGGTTATACACAGCAACCGCCAGCACTCGCTTAGGTGCGGTTTGCCCGATCACATATTGGTCTAAAAAGGCTTTGATCTCAGCGGGTGTAGGCAAATCAGTCTTGATCGACTCCTTTGCGCTCGCTTGGGCTTCCTCACGGATGATGTCATTGCATAAATCAATACACTCATCACACACAAACACTGAAGGACCCGCGATCAGCTTGCGAACTTCATGCTGCGCCTTGTTGCAAAATGAACAATGCAAGACCTTAGTCGGTGCAGATCCTTTAATTTCGGACATATCGTTCCTGTCGGTCATAGGCCGGAGTGTCTATTAAACAGAATCCGCGCGTGAAGTCAGTACTTTATCGATCAAACCATATGCAACAGCGTCTGGTGCCGACATGAAGTTGTCTCGCTCAGTATCGATTCCGATACGCTCAACTGATTGGCCAGTGTGTTCGGCAAGCATCTGGTTTAAACGCTCGCGCAGATCAAGAATCTCTCTGGCCTGAATCTGAATATCAGAGGCTTGGCCTTGGGCGCCGCCTGAGGGCTGATGAATCATGATGCGGGAATTGGGCAAGGAAAAGCGCTTGCCCTTTTGCCCGGCAGCCAATAAGAAAGCTCCCATGCTTGCAGCGAGACCCGTGCAGAGCGTGGAAACCTCTGGTTTGATAAAACGCATGGTGTCGTAGATCGCCATGCCAGCGTATACCGATCCACCAGGTGAGTTGATATAGAGCGCGACATCCTTGTCAGGATTTTCAGATTCTAAAAACAACAATTGCGCCACCACCAAATTGGCGGAATGGTCATTAACCGGTCCCACCAAAAAAATCACGCGCTCTTTGAGCAGGCGTGAGTAAATATCATAGGAGCGCTCACCACGGCCCGATTGTTCGACAACCATCGGTATGTAACCAAGCCCGGTGGGTGTGACAGATGCGCCACCGTGCATGGATGCATAAAAATCGGTAAAACGTTGCATTTAGGTTGTTCCCATCACTTGATCAAAGGGCACCTGCTCGTCTTCGACCTGAGCCTGAGCCAGCGCATGTTGGACAACGTTGTCCTCAAGCACGATGCCCTCGACCTCAGAACGGCGAGCACGATCTGAAAGATAGTAGCTCACAACTTCAGCAGGCTTTTCATAATTGGCAGCAAACTCCTCAATGCGAGCGCGAACCTGCTCAGGCTTAGCCTGGAGTTGCGCTTTTTGAACGAGCTCAGACACCAGCAGTCCTAAGCGTACACGACGCTCGGCTTCAGCGGTAAAAGCATCAGCGGGAATAGGCATTTTGTCAGCATTGGGTACACCACGCTGTGTCAACTCGGCACGGGCAGCTTGCACGCGCGCCTGACACTCGCTTTCAACGAGAGATTTTGGTACGTCAAAGCTTGCGGCGCTAATCAAAGCGTCCATGACACTGTTTTTGGTGCGTGCAAGGGTACGGGCTTTGACTTCGCGCTCAATATTGCCGCGAATATCTGCCATCAATTTCTCTACATCGCCTTCTGTCTGACCCAAGGATTTAGCGAACTCTGCGTCCACAACGGGCAAAATAGGCTCGGCAACTTCTTTAACCTTGATCGTGAACTCAGCTGTCTTACCAGCAACGTCCTTGCTACCGTAATCAGCTGGGAATACCAAGGTGAACACCTTAGACTCGCCGGCTTTCAAGCCGCGCACGGCCACTTCAAACTCGGGCAACATTCGGCCCTGACCCAATACAAAGGGGAAATCCTCTGCCTTGCCACCATCAAACGGCACGCCTTCGATCGTGCCAGCAAAATCCAACGTGACACGGTCCTCGTCAGTCGCTGCGCGACCTTCGCGGGCAACATACTCAGCACGCTGCTTGCGCAGGATGTCCACAGTGCTTTGGACTTCTGCGTCTCCGACAGGCGTCACGGCACGTTTGATTTTGAGCGTTGACAAATCGGGAAGGGTCACCTCGGGGTAAACCTCGAATACTGCGTAAAACGCCAAAGTACCCTCAGGAGTCCCCTCAGTCTTGGGCTCAAGCTTGGGGGCACCAGCGATACGTAAACCGGAGGCTTCGATAGCCTGCTCAAACGCCTGACCGACCTTACTGTTGATCGTGTCATAACGAATACCGGCAGCATGGGTGCGCTCAAGCATCGCCATTGGAACTTTTCCAGGACGAAAACCAGGGGCTTTAGCAGTCCGGGACACTCGCTTGAGTTCAGCCTGAACAGCTTTTTCGACGTCGGCCAACAAGACCGAGATTTCAATGCGGCGCTCTAGGCCGGAAAGGGTTTCAACCACAGGTTGCATGAAAATCTACCAAACAAAGAGGACGGAAAGCGCAGCAAACAGCCCACGCCGAGTAAAGGTACGGGGTTGGTGCGAAGGGCGGGACTCGAACCCGCACACCTTTTACGGCGTCAGGACCTAAACCTGGTGCGTCTACCAATTTCGCCACCTTCGCAATAGCCAGACATTGTAGCGCACACTAGGCGGGTTTTCCGCCCCACCCTGTCGAGCAACTGGTTAAAATGTCCGAATGAATCCGCGCCTCGATACTTTACAGCCCTATCCTTTTGAAAAATTGCGTGCGTTGCTCGCGCAGTCAAATCCTGCCGCCTCGGGCTTGCGGCCAATCAATCTCTCAATTGGTGAACCCAAGCACCCCGCCCCTGACTGCGTGAAAACTGCAATCATGAACGGACTCGACGGGTTGTCTGTCTATCCTCCCACTAAGGGCGATCCCAAATTACGCCAGGCAATCAGCAGTTGGATCGGCAAACGCTACGGCATTCCCTGTCCTGACCCTGAAACACAAATTTTGCCAGCACTCGGCTCACGCGAAGCGTTATTTGCCTTTGGTCAAGTTATTCTTGATGACACGAAAGAGGGTTTGGTGGTTTGTCCAAACCCTTTCTACCAAATTTATGAGGGTGCTGCGCTATTAGGAGGCGCAACGCCTTTTTACGTCAACTCGGACCCCGCCAAAAATTTTCGTTGCGACTGGACAACGGTGCCCAGTGAAGTGTGGGCGCGCACGCAACTGTTATTTGTCTGCTCGCCAGGTAATCCAGCAGGCAATGTCATGCCTTTGTCTGATTGGAAAATCCTGTTCGAACTCTCCGATCAGTACGGTTTTGTCATTGCCTCTGACGAATGCTATTCCGAGATATATCTCGACGAGGATAATCCTCCGTTAGGTGGTATGCAGGCCGCCTATCAGCTTGGGCGTCACGACTTCCGTAATTTGATGAGCTTTTCAAGTCTGTCAAAGCGCTCCAACGTGCCAGGCATGCGTTCTGGTTTTGTCGCGGGCGATGCACAACTTATCGATAAATTTTTGCTCTATCGCACCTACCACGGTAGCGCCCTTTCTCCAGTCGTCTCTGCCGCAAGCATTGCCGCATGGAATGATGAGGCACACGTAATTGAAAACCGCGCGCAATATCGAGCTAAATTTGATGCAGTCTTGCCCATCCTACAGCCCGTGCTTGATGTCGAGCGCCCGGACGCATCCTTTTACCTTTGGGCTGGTACGCCAGGACCCGATGACAAGTTTGTGAAAGAGCTTCTCACTCACACCAATGTCACCTTGTTACCCGGTAGCTATGTCGGACGCATTGTCAATGGTGTCAATCCAGGTTTGAATCGCGTACGGATTGCGCTGGTTGCTCCACTTGCTGACTGCGTTGAAGGCGCTCACCGGATTGCTGACTTTGTTCGTCAACACTACCCAGTTACCAAGCGCTAGGAAATACTTTTCTTTATCCAAACTCTTTATTTTCGATTATTTACAGGACTGTCATGACTCTCGATCTGCAAACCACGATTGAACAAGGCTGGGAAAACCGGGCCAATCTTTCCCCCTCCGCAGCAGACGCCGCCGTACGGGAAGCTGTTGAACACACTATCGATGCCTTGGATACCGGACGTTTGCGCGTGGCTGAAAAGATCAACGGCAAATGGGAAGTCCATCAGTGGATCAAAAAAGCGGTGCTGCTGTCCTTTCGACTATATGACAACGCGATCATGGGTCAGGCTCCCGTGCAGTTCTACGACAAGGTTCCACTCAAGTTTGCCGAATACGGAGAAACCGCATTCAAAACAGGTGGTTATCGCGTAGTACCCCCTGCAGTTGCCAGACGCGGCGCTTTTATCGGCCGCAATGTTGTGCTGATGCCTTCCTATGTCAATATCGGCGCCTATGTCGATGAAGGGACAATGGTTGATACGTGGGCCACAGTTGGTTCGTGCGCTCAAATCGGCAAAAACGTTCACCTCTCGGGCGGAGTGGGCATTGGCGGCGTTCTTGAGCCTCTGCAGGCCAACCCTACTATCATCGAAGACAACTGCTTCATTGGCGCCCGCTCAGAGGTGGTTGAGGGCGTGATCGTTGAAGAAAACTCCGTGCTGGCTATGGGCGTATTTTTATCTCAAAGCACGCGCATTTACGATCGTGAGACCAAAGAAATTCACTACGGTCGCGTACCTTCAGGCTCAGTGGTCGTACCTGGTTCCTTGCCTGCTGCCGATGGTTCACATAGCTTGAATTGCGCCATCATCGTCAAGCGTGTAGATGCTCAAACGCGCGCCAAGACAAGCATCAACGATTTATTGAGAGCTTAATGATCTGCGACTTCACTAAAGAATTTTCAGGTTTAACACCGGCATGACCACAACAATGGATGGTTCTCGTGAAGCGCTTTGCAGCGTACGTGATTTAGTTCGCTACGCTGTATCGCGCTTTAACGAAAGCAAACTGTTCTTCGGTCATGGCTCAGACAATGCTTGGGATGAAGCTGTATATCTTGTTTTGCATGCCTTGCATCTTCCTCCCGATCAACTAGAGCCTTTCATGGAAGCACGCGTGTTGCCTTCTGAGCGTGAGGCCGCACTGAGTTTGATCGATTTACGATGCGAGCAACGTTTACCGGCCCCCTATCTGACGCATGAGGCATGGCTGCAAGGCTATTCGTTTCATGTCGATCAGCGCGTCATCATCCCGCGCTCACCGATCGCTGAATTGCTCATGAATCAGCTCAGCCCTTGGATTGCCGATCCTTATGAAGTAACCGGAATTCTTGACTTGTGCACGGGTTCAGGGTGCCTGGCGATCATAGCGGCGCATCAATTCCCAGAAGCCTTTGTGGATGCCACAGATATTTCAAAAGATGCACTAGATGTTGCACTCATTAACGTTGAACAACACGGATTAAAAGATCGACTCAACTTGCATCACGGAAGTCTCTACGATCCGCTCCCTGTTTCCGCACACTACGATCTGATTATCAGCAATCCTCCCTATGTCAACTCAGCATCGATGCTGAAACTCCCTCCCGAGTATCGCCACGAGCCTTCACTCGCGCTGGCAGGTGGTGATGATGGCATGGATCTTGTCAGAACGATTATTGAGCAAGCCCCCGCTCATCTGAGCGAGGATGGTTTGCTACTGATAGAAATCGGACACGAGAGACCTTACTTTGAGGCAGCATTCCCTGATTTAGAGCCTGTATGGCTTGATAGTGCAGAGGCCTCTGATCAAATTCTTCTCCTGACTAAAGAGCAATTGACACCGTGATTCGTGCTTCTGGTTTGACGGTTCGTCGCGGCACAAAGGTATTGCTCGATCAAACTGAGTTTGTGGTGCATCCCGGTGAACGCGTTGGTTTCGTCGGAAAAAATGGTGCAGGAAAGTCGACTCTTTTTGCGCTGCTTCAGCATGAAATCGAGGCGGATGCAGGCAATCTGGAAATCCCTCAAGGCTGGCGAATCGCCAGTGTGAAGCAAGAGATTGCCTCAAGCGACGATTCAGCCCGCGAATTTGTTATAGATGGCGACACCAATTTGCGTGCCTTGCAAAGCGCGCGCGCCCTGCTGACGAAAGAACTTGAAAGCAATCCCCTTGGAGCCGAAGCGCTAGGCGCTCGCATCGCTGAACTGGAGTCCGAGCTCATCGAGGCGGGAGCCTGGACAGCCGCCTCTCGTGCTGAACAACTGCTGGCAGGCCTAGGCTTTACCCCCGCGCAATGGGATCGTCCTGTTGACAGCTTTTCCGGCGGATGGCGTATGCGTCTTGCGCTAGCCAGGGCACTGATGGCGCCCTCTGAACTTCTGCTGCTTGACGAGCCGACCAATCACCTCGATCTCGATGCTATGCTTTGGTTAGAGCGGTGGCTAAGTGCCTACTCTGGCACTGTTCTTCTGATCTCCCATGACACTGAATTTTTAGACTCCGTTGCTCAAACTATTCTTCACTTTGATCAAGGCAAACTCAATCGTTACAAAGGCGGCTATCAGGACTTCGTCATTCAACGCTCCGAGCGTTTACGACAAACCAAAATCGCCTGGGAACGCCAAACCCGTGAAACTGCACGTTTGAAAGGTTTTATTGATCGCTTCAAAGCAAAGGCATCAAAAGCCAAGCAAGCGCAAAGCCGTGTCAAAGCACTGGCTCGAATGGAACAGTTGGCACCGATTCATGCGGAGTCTGGAATCGATATCCGTATTCCGTCTCCAGAACAAATGCCCGATCCTTTACTCGTCTTGGAAGATATGCAAGCGGGCTATTCAAACGAGCATGGCGAGCAGATCACGATTTTGCGCAATGTTCGCTTGATGGTCCGCGGTGGTGACCGCATTGGCATCCTCGGGATAAACGGTGCGGGTAAAAGCACACTGGTCAAAACGCTCGCGGGAGAACTTGACATTCAAGCTGGCAGCCGCAAAGCTTCTCGCGGTCTTGAAGTTGGATATTTTGCTCAGCATCAACTTGATATGCTGGACCTGGAAAGCAGTCCGCTGCAGCACCTGATGCGTCTCGCACCGACTCATCGCGAGCAAGAATTGCGCAATTACCTCGGTGGTTTCGGTTTTGGCGGAGATCGCGTCACAGATAAAGTTGAACCCATGTCCGGAGGAGAGAAAGCAAGGCTTGCGCTTTCACTGATCGTCTGGCAAAAACCTAACCTGCTGCTGTTAGACGAGCCAAGCAACCACCTGGATGTTGAAACACGTGAAGCCTTAACGACAGCACTTGCTGAGTTTGGTGGCAGCATGCTTCTTGTTTCACACGATCGACATTTACTTCGCACAACAGTAGACAGCTTTTGGATTGTTGCCGACGGCTGCGTTCAAGAGTTTGACGGAGATCTCGAGGACTACCGCGACTGGCTCGCACAACATCAAGCCCACTCGCGCAAGCAAGACAGCGCGACACGTCCGATCAGTCATATCAGCTTACCTGACAACTCCCTATGCTCAACTGGCTCTGAAGCCTCAAATACGGATCGAAAACAACAAAAACGTGAAGAGGCTCTGGAGCGTCAACGCACTGCGGCTCTACGTAAACCTTTGGATGCAAAGCTGACAAAGATCGAAAAAGAACTTGAGGACATACAAAATCAGCTCAAAGCTCTTGATACTTTAATAGCGGATTCAGATCTTTACTCGGAGGCGCGTCGCCAGGAAAGATTCAATACAATGGCTCAGCATGGGGAGCTAACCAAAAGACATAGTCAGCTTGAAGAGACTTGGCTTGAACTACAAAGCGAAATCGAACTTATCATGGCAAGCACAAGCTCTAAATAAGTGCTAGCCCTGAATGATGTCGAGTTTCGCGACACCAAGGGCCAAGGTTTTAGCACCTACGTCTCTAAACTGGATTTGGGCTTGAGCATCCATCCCGCTTCCAGACAGACCAAAAATTGTGCCTTCCCCAAAGCGGGCATGACGCACACCCTGACCGACTCGAAATTGTTGGCTTCCGACCGTCACGCCAGAAGTTGAACTACGGGCGACTGTTGGTGTGCGCAGCGTAGCGCCTTGTTTGGCATAGGCGTCAAAGTCTGAACGACTCGACTTCCATCTAGGCTCAGAGTCACTCAAGCCCTGCTTGGGCGTGAGCCATTTCAAGTGTTCTTCAGGGATCTCAGAGAGAAAACGGGAACGCATGGCGTAACGTGTCTGACCGTGAAGCATACGACTCTGAGCCAGACTGAAGTAAAGGCGTTCGCGCGCACGCGTGATGGCCACATACATCAAGCGACGCTCTTCTTCAAGACCCGACTGCTCAAGAATACTGTTTTCGTGCGGAAACAAGCCTTCCTCGATACCTGTAATAAACACAGCATCAAACTCGAGACCTTTGGCAGCATGAACTGTCATCAGCTGCACAGCATCTTGTCCAGCTTGTGCTTGATTATCTCCAGCTTCAAGGGCAGCATGAGACAGGAATGCCATCAGTGGTGACAAACCATCAAAGCCTTCTTGCATTGGATCTTGAAGACCGGCTTTCTGAACAATTTCCCCAGCTGGCAAGCCACCCATGTCAGACTCTGCCACAAACGCAGCGGCAGCAGTGACGAGTTCACGCAAGTTTTCAATGCGATCCGCGCCTTCACGATCGAGCTGATAATGCGCAATCAGACCACTATGCTCAATCACGTGCTCTACCAGTTCAGGAAGAGGCAACTGACGCGTTTCCTCTGACAAGCGTTGTATCAGCATTGAGAACTGAGCAAGATTAGAACCGCCTTTACCAGGCACTCTTGCAACGGCAGCACTTAAACTCGTGTCATATGCCTTAGCCTGATCACCCAGAAGCTCCAGGGTTCTCGCGCCGATACCACGGGGCGGGAAATTGACCACGCGCATCCAAGAGGTATCGTCATCAAGATTTGCCATCAGGCGTAAGTAGGCGAGCGCGTGTTTGATTTCCTGTCTTTCGAAAAAGCGCAAACCACCATATACCTTGTAAGGCACGCCGGCGGAGAACAATGCATGCTCAATCACGCGAGACTGGGCATTACTGCGATAAAGAATCGCAATTTGACTTCGGTCACGACCATCAGAGATCAAGCCCCGAACCTCTTCAACCAGCCATTGCGCTTCAAGCAAGTCAGTGGGTTGTTCAACTACGCGAATCTGTTCGCCCTCGCCCTGCTCAGTCCATAAGTTTTTGCCGAGACGTCCGGTATTGTGACTGATAAGAGCATTAGCGGAGTCGAGAATATGTCCGAAAGAACGATAATTTTGCTCGAGTCGAATGACTGCACCCCGAGCATAGTCACGCTCAAAGTCAGCCATATTGCCAACATTTGCGCCTCGAAAAGCATAAATCGACTGATCGTCATCACCCACAGCGAAAAGATGCGCTCCCCCACCTGCAAGCAAGGTCAGCCATTTGTATTGCAGAGTATTGGTGTCCTGGAACTCGTCGACCAGGATGTGTTTAAAGCGGCGTTGATAGTGTTCACGGATCGGACTATTACGCGATAAAAGTTCGTAAGCGCGCAACAGCAACTCCGGAAAGTCAACGACGCCTTCGCGCTGACATTGAGCCTCATAAAGAGTGTAAATTTCAATCAGGCGACGACGGAAGCTATCAAAAGCCTCAATATCTGCAGGTCGTTGGCCATCCTCTTTTGCTCCATTGATGAAGCGCTGCACATCACGCGGCGGATATTTATCATCATCGATACCGTTGGCTTTGAGCAGTCTTTTGATTGCAGCGAACTGATCCGCTGTATCGAGAATTTGGAAAGCCTGGGGTAGACCAGCATCCCTATGGTGGGCCCGAAGCATCCGGTTGCAAAGGCCGTGAAACGTACCAATCCAAAGCCCACGGGTATCAATCGGCAGGATGGCAGACACCCTGGCCACCATTTCCCGGGCGGCCTTGTTAGTAAATGTGACAGCAAGAATACCGAGAGGACTCACCTGGCTGGTTTGAACTAGCCAGGCCATACGAGTCGTTAGGACCCTTGTCTTTCCACTACCCGCTCCAGCCAAAACTAGAGCGTGTTGGGCGGGTAAAGTGACGGCGGCGCGCTGAGGGTCGTTAAGCTTATCGATCATGCCGCATAGCGGCGAAGACGCAAGGCAAACTCCTCTAAGCTGGTAATACCGCTTTGCTGAGCCCGCTGACACCACGCCTGAAGGTCATGCAGCAACTGCTCGCTGGAGGCTGTTGAACTATCCCAGAGCTTTACAAGATCATGACGCATCTGGACAAGTGTCGATAACGAGTCGCTCTGAGAAATAGCCTGTTCGATACGCGCACGCTCAGCTGGAGCAAGGTTTTCCTCGCCACGTCCGAGCCAATGGGTTGCAGCTGCGAGGGCATCGGCACGGCTATCGGCTTTGGAGGCCTTTAGGCGGGCGAGCTCATCTTTGCATGCGGTCTTCATGAGACCTGTGTAACGGGCCAAAATCTCGTAACGATGTGCAATCACGCCCTGCAAGGTTCGTAAATCCACGCCAGCTTTGCCGTTTGCTTCAAGACGAAGCTTAGGCGCGACTTTTTTCACCTTGGCCAACCCAAGAGCCTTTAGCCCCAAAATGTAGATCCAACCAATATCCAATTCGTACCATTTACTGGAAAATTTTGCTGAAGTGCCATGGGCATGATGGTTATTGTGTAGTTCCTCGCCACCAATCAAAATTCCCCAAGGGAAGACATTTGTGCTGGTGTCGGGACTGGCGAAATTACGATAACCCCAGTAATGACCAATACCGTTTACTACGCCAGCTGCCCAGAAAGGAATCCAGGCCATCTGAATCGCCCAGATCGTCAAACCGATCGAGCCAAAAAGCGCGACATCAATGATCAACATCAAAATAATGCCTCGGGCGCTGAAACGCGCGTAAACATTGCGCTCGAGCCAGTCGTCAGGCGTACCATGTCCAAATTTAGACAAGGTTTCTGCGTTTTTTGACTCGTGCCGATAGAGCTCAGCGCCGCTAAATAAAACTTTACCAATGCCATAGATCATCGGTGAATGCGGATCGCCATCACGTTCGCAACGGGCGTGGTGCTTGCGATGAATCGCCACCCATTCCTTGGTCACCATGCCTGTGGTCAACCAAAGCCAGAAACGGAAAAAGTGCATCACGGCAGGATGTAAATCCAAACCACGGTGCGCTTGGCTACGATGCAGAAAAATGGTGACGGCAACAATCGTTACGTGGGTCATCCCCAGCGTAAAGAGTACAACCTGCCACCAGTTTGCCTGTAGCAAACCGCCTGCTGCAAAAGAAATGATGTCGTTCATGTATGCGTCTAAAATCCAAGACATTAAGATGTAGAGGATTTTAGCCCAGACGGTGCCTGACTGCTAGCGAATACCCTTAACTTTTTGCGCAAAATCAACTATTTAAGTGTTAACGGTCGCTAAAGCCTAAACATCCTCTGAAACGTGCCCTTCTGACTCAGACTGTGCATCACTCAAGGTTTCAGGCTGATCAGAAACCAAGGATTTCTTTCTTTCAAAAACCGCTGCAAAGAACCCATCTGTCCCATGAATATCCGGACGTAAGCTCAAATAAGGTCCTTCAATTTGCAGAGGCGTGCGAGCGGCCAGGATCGGAGCGGCGTCCACAAGTTCAAAATCGGGATGATTCGCAAGGAACAACTCAGCTTGTGCTTGATTTTCCTCTTGCAAAATACTGCAGGTCGCATAGACAAGTCGTCCGCCCGGTGCGACACAGCGCGAGGCGCTAGCCAAAATTCGGGTCTGCAAGGCTGTAAGTTCTTGCAAACTTTGTAGGGACTGACGCCATTTCAGATCAGGATTTCGGCGCAAGGTCCCCACGCCGCTGCATGGGGCATCAACCAAAACCCTTTGTGCTTTACCTGCCAATCGACGTACACGCGTGTCATTTTCATGCTCAATGGCGACTGGTACGATATTGGACAGACCGCTGCGTGCAAAACGAGGTTTAGCTTTAGCTAAACGCGTTGCGGATACGTCAAAGGCATACAGCCTGCCAGTCGAGCGCATCAATGCCCCCAGCAAAAGCGTTTTACCTCCGGCACCCGCACAAAAATCAATGACCATTTCGCCCCTTTTTGGGCCAACTAACAAGGCGAGTAGCTGACTACCCTCATCCTGAACCTCGATTAATCCGTGCTCAAACTGATGCCACTTATTCATTGCAGGACGTCCTTTCAGACGAATCCCCCAGGGTGAAAAGGGAGTGGCAACGGGTGCGTGACGCACGCCATTTCCCTTGGCAAGATCAGCAAGCATCTCATCGCGGTCCGCCTTCATGGGGTTGACACGAATATCAAGGGGGGCAGCAGAATTGAGCGCGCTCGTTAAGGACTCCAGTTCAGGTAAATCTTTGATACGTTCAAACAACCAGTCCGGCAAACTCGTTCTTACCTGAAGCGACAGGGACTGATCATCAATCTGGGCAATCCTATCGAGCCATGCCAGCTCACCGACATCTAAAACAGGACGCACTTTCTCAGCGCCCATCGTTGCGATGGCACCCTGAATCGCTAACCGTCGCACGGCGTTACCCACTCCACTCTCACCGAGCTGTCGATATCGACGCAAATGACGCATCACGTCATAGACCACTTCAGCCACCTCGGCACGATCTCGAATACCAAGCTTTGGGTGCGCCCTAAACCAATGGGAAACGACAGAGTCCGCCGCAAATCGCCAAGTCAGCACCTCGTCGAGCACCTGACGAATTTGATCCAACCGAACGGTCATCACAGGCTGACGTGGCTTGGGAACGTATGTTGAAACAGCGGGCGCGCCAACCTGACCGGCGACTTCACGCCCTGCAGAACGCGCACCGGTTTGTGTTGAACCACCTGAATGCGTGCCACGTGGCTGGGCATTGAGCAAACGCTCTGTGGCCGAGCCTGGTCTTACCTTGCCTGTAGAAGCACTGAGCGCAGCGGCGCGCGCTTGATCTTTCTTGTTTTTAGTCCCGACGCCGCTCGCGCCAGAGGGCCGACGGCCAGGTTTGTTGGGATTGCTCATCAGTGTGGCCCTGAAATAAAAAGACGCGTGGAGACACCGTCGACCTGAACGCGATGATCACTCGTCAGTCTGACACGGCCTTGCGCAAGCCAACAAGCGACTTGCGGATAAACGATGTGCTCAATGTCCAGAACACGATTGGCTAAAGTTTCAGGGGTGTCGTGCGCCTGCACAGGCACCACGCCCTGAGCAATGATCGGACCATGATCAAGCACCGGAGTCACGAAGTGTACGGTGCAACCATGGGCCTGCACACCCGTGGCCAATGCTTGGGCGTGAGTATGTAGACCCGGAAAAGCGGGTAGCAATGAGGGATGAATATTGATTAGACGGCCAGAATAGCGCTCAACAAAGCCTGGCGTTAAAACGCGCATAAAGCCTGCCAACAAGACATAATCTGGAGAAAAACGGTCAATAGTCTCGGCCAAGGCAAGGTCAAAAGCCTCCCGGGATGGGAAGGCATGATGAGGTAGACCAACCGTTTCAACACCTTGATCAGCCGCCCAAGACAGTCCGGCCGTCTCGGAGCGACTCGCGATCACCGCCACAACGTCTGCGGCACACTCACCAGACTGACACGCCCGCATGATTGCCTGCATGTTTGAGCCCTGTCCTGAGATCAAAATCACAAAACGGGGACGAAAAATTTTGGGGTCTGGCATGGGATTCCACAATAAGGCTAGCCTGAAATTGTAAACTGTCATCCGTGAAAACAATTTTCAGCATTTTTCGTCAAGCTCCCGCGCCCGAGTTTCGCCTGCCTTGCGCCTTGTCAATTGGTAATTTTGACGGGGTTCACCGCGGGCATCAGGCTATGATTTCCCAATTGTGTGATGCGGCCTTTCGTCTGAAACTTTCCCCGACGATCCTGACCTTCGCCCCGCATCCACGGCAATATTTTGCCCATTTAAACCACCGTCCTGAGCTCTCTCCGCCCCAAATTACTGGTCTACGTGACAAGCTCACCGCCCTGGCCTGCGCAGGAATCGAGCGTGTTGTGCTCGCACGTTTTAACCGAGCGATGGCGGAAATGTCTGCCACGGATTTTGTTACAAAATGGCTGGCTACAGAACTTAATGTTCGATGGTTACTGGTGGGCGAGGACTTTAGGTTTGGCCGACAGCGTGCAGGTGATGTTCACTTGCTGCGCGAGCTTGGTCAACGCTGTGGCATAGAGGTGCATACTCTGAGCGATGTGACCGATGACCAAGGCCGCAGGATCTCCAGTTCTGAAGTCCGGGGCGCACTCGCAGCGGGCGACGTTGCCCGGGCCGCCAGCCTTCTGGGGCGTCCCTATGGGATGACTGGTCACATCATTCATGGTAAGAAACTTGGCCGTACGCTGAGCATGCCCACGATGAACATGCGGGTCACGCCACGATGCGCAGCCCGCTCCGGGATATACGTCGTCCGCGCCCACGGTTTGGGACCGACTGCGATGCCCGGCGTTGCGAGCCTTGGGGTTCGTCCTACCGTCGAAAATGACGGACGTATTTTGCTAGAAACCCATTTATTTGATCTGAATGTAGACGCATACGGTAAACTCGTGCGCGTTGAACTCCTGCAGCATCTGCGGGATGAAGAAAAGTTTCCCGACCTGCCAACCTTGACTGCCGCCATGCATGCCGATGCACAGCATGCGCGCGCTTACTTTGCGCTCCATGGACTATAAAAACACACTCAATCTGCCCGACACTCCTTTTCCGATGCGCGGAGACCTCCCGCGTCGAGAGCCCGCCTGGGTCGCGCAATGGCAAGAAAAAAAGGTTTATCAGGCGATCCGCGATGCAAGCCGTGGACGTCCGACTTTTTTACTGCACGATGGACCGCCTTACGCTAATGGTGATATCCATATCGGTCATGCTGTCAATAAGATACTGAAGGACATCATCGTTAAGAGCCGCAACATGGCTGGCTTTGACGCGGCCTACGTTCCCGGCTGGGATTGCCATGGGATGCCCATCGAAATCCAGATAGAAAAAAAATTCGGCAAGCACTTACCCGTTGCCGAAGTTCAGGCTAAAGCAAGGGCTTATGCGCTTGAGCAAATCGAGCGCCAGAAAAAAGACTTTGAGCGACTGGGCGTTTTAGGCGACTGGAATCGACCCTATCTGACCATGAATTTCAGCAATGAAGCCAATGAAATTCGTGCTCTTGGGCGTATTTTGGAAAAAGGCTATGTTTTTCGTGGTCTCAAACCCGTGAACTGGTGTTTTGATTGCGGCTCAGCGCTGGCAGAGGCTGAGGTTGAATATGCAGACCGTAAGGATCCAGCCGTCCACATTGCCTTTCCTTTTGCAGATCGTCAGGCGCTCGCCAAGGCCTTTGGACAAGCGGAGATTGGAGCAGGTGCGATCGTCATTTGGACCACCACACCCTGGACGATTCCTTCCAACCAGGCGCTGAATATCCACCCTGAGTTCAAATACGCTTTGGTGCGTGTTACACCAGCACTTGCAACGGGCGAGCTATTGATTCTCGCTTTCGATCGCGTTGAGGCTTGTCTCAAAGAGTGGGGTCTCGAGGGCGAAATTATTGCTGAATGTGTGGGACAAGCGCTCAATCAGATCACGTTTGAGCACCCTTTGGCCAACTTCAATGTTGGCTATCAACGCACCGCGCCGATTTATCTCGGAGACTATGTCACCCTTGATACGGGAACAGGTGTTGTTCACTCAGCTCCAGCTTATGGTGTTGAAGACTTTTTGTCTTGTAAAGCCCATGGCATGAAGGATGCTGACATTATCAACCCGGTCATGGGCGATGGAAAATTTGTCCCCTCTCTGCCTGGCTTTGGCGGTCTGAGTATTTGGGAAGCAAATCCAAAAATTGTTGAAGCATTGAGTGGCGCTGGCACGCTCATCAAGCAAGAGCCCCATTCGCATAGCTATATGCACTGCTGGCGCCATAAAACACCAATTATTTATCGTGCCACCAGTCAATGGTTTGCCGGCATGGACGTTCAACCCAAGGGGGGCGAGCCGACTCTGAGGCAAAGCGCCTTGGCGGCAATTGATGCCACCGCATTTTATCCGGCGTGGGGCCGTGCGCGTCTTCACGCGATGATTGCCAACAGACCAGACTGGACACTCTCACGCCAACGGCAGTGGGGGGTTCCGATGGCTTTCTTTATACACAAAGAAACCGGCGCCCTACATCCAAACACCCCCGCACTTCTTGAAGAAGTGGCCAAGCGTGTCGAAAAAGATGGGATCGAAGCGTGGCAGGCTATTGAGCCTGCTGATCTGCTGGGTGAAGAAGCAAAAGACTACGAAAAAAATCGCGACACGCTCGATGTATGGTTCGACTCCGGGACGACACACGCCACGGTGCTTGGTGGACCGGACAATCAGCACCGGGGTTCGCATGGCGAACTGCCCTGGCCTGCGGATATGTACCTGGAAGGCTCCGATCAGCATCGCGGATGGTTCCACTCCTCTTTGCTGACTGGCTGCATGCTTTCTGGTCGCGCTCCTTATAAAAGCTTGCTGACCCACGGTTTTGTCGTGGATGGTCAGGGTCGCAAAATGAGCAAGTCCGTTGGAAACGTGATTGCGCCTCAAAAAGTGTCGGATAGCCTTGGTGCTGAGATTCTCAGACTATGGGTGGCCAGCACCGACTATTCAGGCGAACTATCGATCTCAGACGAGATTCTTAAACGCGTGGTAGAAAGTTATCGACGCATTCGAAATACTTTACGATTCCTTTTGGCCAACCTTGCTGATTTTGATGCGGTCAATGATATTGTCTCCGTTGAGAGTCTATTCGAGATTGATCGTTACGCTCTCGCGATGACAGCAAACATGCAGTCTGAAGTCCTCTCACATTACGAAAAATTCGACTTCCATCCCTCAATGTCGCGTTTGCAGCATTTCTGCTCCGAGGATCTTGGAGCGTTTTATCTGGACGTTCTAAAAGATCGTCTATACACATCGGCGCCTCGTAGTGCGGCCCGTCGCTCTGCTCAAACCGCCCTGCTTCATATCACGCAGACTTTGCTCAAGCTCATGGCCCCTGTCCTGTCATTCACGGCCGAAGAAGCTTGGGGTGTCTTACTTCAAACCACACTCAAAAACACCCCGAAAATTGGGCGCGTGACGATTTTCACAGAGTGCTTTCACGAGATTCCCAATGTGACAGGAGCTGACAAGCTACAAGAGCGTTGGACGCGCCTGAGAGAAATTCGTGCCCTCGTGATGCGCAAGCTCGAAGACCTACGCAGCGCCGGCAGCATTGGCTCCTCTTTACAGGGCGAAGTCGATTTAACCGCCAGCGGAGAGGATCTTGCTTTGTTGCAAAGCGTTTCAGATCAGTTGCCCTTCATTTTTATTGTTTCACGCGTCGGCATCCACGCAGGAACTGGTGACATTGAGGTGAGTATAGCTGCCTCTTCGCATCAAAAGTGCGAGCGTTGCTGGCACTGGCGTGACGATATTGGACAAGACTCAGCGCATCCCCACATTTGTGGGCGTTGCGTTGAGAGTCTGAACGAAGCAGCCGCCACCTGAGTATGAACAGCGCCAATCAGGACCAGACGCATGCATCGCTCAACACCCCGAGCGGATATCGTGGTTTGGGCAGGTGGCTTTTCACGGCTTTGCTTCTGATTCTGATTGATCAAATAACCAAAATTGGTTTTGATCAAACGTTGCGTTATGGACAACGCATTAATATCTTGCCCTTCTTTGACTTCACCTTGTTGTACAACAAGGGGGCTGCTTTCAGCTTTTTAGCAGACCAACCAGGTTGGCAGCGTTGGTTTTTTACTATTTTAGGTTTAGGTGCGAGCGTTTTTATCCTCTGGATGATGCATACCCACCGGGAACAGCACCGTTTTATGCTTGCGCTAACCTTAATTCTGGGTGGCGCCCTCGGAAATGTCATTGACCGCATTGCCTATGGTCACGTCGTGGACTTTCTTCTGTTTTACTGGCAGCAATGGCACTATCCTGCATTCAACGTCGCCGATGCAGCGATTACTGTAGGTGCTATCCTTTTAGTCATCGACGAAATTCTTCGACTTCGGGGTCAGCATGCAAGATCTACATGACAAACGGCTTGTGCTGGGTTTAAGCGGTGGCATCGCCTGCTATAAGGCTGCCGATCTTGTTCGCAGACTCATCGAACGGGGCGCACAAGTCGATGTCGTGATGACAGAGTCTGCGACGCGCTTTATTACGCCCGTCACACTGCAAGCCTTGAGTGGTCGCCCTGTGTTTGTAGATGCCTGGGATAGTCGTGTGCACAACAACATGGCTCATATTCAGCTTTCCAGAGGTGCAGATGCCATTATCATTGCGCCTGCTTCAGCTGATTTCATGGCTAAACTCGTGCACGGTCGTGCGGATGATCTACTTTCGACGCTTTGTCTGGCGCGAGCCTGTCCTTTGCTTGTCGCCCCGGCCATGAACCGAGAAATGTGGCTTGCTGCACCCACCCAACGTAACGTGCAACAGTTACGCCTCGATGGCATCGAAGTTCTGGGGCCAGGTAGTGGCGAACAAGCCTGCGGGGAAACGGGTGATGGTCGAATGCTCGAACCTCTGCAAATCGTCGCAGAAATCAGACGTTTCTTTCAACCCAAACATCTCGTCAACACACGGGTGCTCATGACTGCGGGCCCAACCGTTGAGCCGATTGACCCCGTGCGTGTGTTGAGCAACCGTTCCTCAGGAAAAACTGGCTATGCACTCGCACAAGCCGCTTGGGAAGCTGGTGCAGAAGTCATGCTCATATCAGGCCCCACAGCACTTGCCTGCCCTTATGGGGTGACAAGGATCAATGTCGAGACTGCTCAGCAGATGCACGATGCAGTGATGCAAAATCTTTCAGGTCAGGATATTTTTATCGCCGTTGCAGCGGTTGCTGACTGGCGAATCAAGAACGTATCTGAAGAGAAAATTAAAAAAGATGGCAACGCTACTCCCGAACTTCAATTTGAAATGAACCCTGATATTTTGGCCAGCGTTGCGGCAAAACATGATGGACCATGGTGCGTTGGGTTTGCTGCAGAAACCGAAAATCTCTCTGAGTATGCCCATCAAAAAAGGCTCCGCAAAGGCATCCCAATGCTGATCGGAAACCTTGCACAACACGTCATGGATGCTGATCACACTACAGTATCAATTTTTGATGATCAAGGCGAACATGCATTACCCTTGAGTCATAAACAAGATGCCGCACGTCAACTTGTGTACGCCATTGCTCAGCGTTTCAAACAATCACAATCCTCATCTTGATCAATTCCAGGCTCACCCATGCAAGCTTTGATCGACTCAATCGTATTATTCATTCAAGAAAATCAGTCGTGGGCCAGTCTCGTCATATTCCTTTTTTCGTTTGGTGAATCACTCTTCATTGTGGGACTTTTTTTGCCTGCAACTGTTTTACTTTTTGCAACCGGCACATTGATCGCGAGCGGTACGCTCGCAGCCGGACCGATCTTATTCTGGGGGATTGCTGGCGCAATTGTCGGGGATGCAGTTTCCTTTTGGTTCGGTCGCTGGATGGGTCCTAAAGTATTAAGACACAAACGCTTTTACCCTTATAGACGTCAAATCGCGCGCGCGCGCCTATTCTTTTATCGCTTCGGTTTTCTAGCCGTACTCATCGCGCGCTTTTTAGGTCCGCTACGGTGCTTCATCCCGACTGTTGCCGGAGTCATGGGTATGCCTGAGCTTCGCTTTCAGATTGCGAATATTATTTCTGCGATCTTATGGCTGCCAGCTCTCCTGGCGCCAGGCTATCTGGCAACCCTCAGCGTAGAAGCCCTTAAAGAAGGACAACATGCGACTATTTATTCTGCTGTGGGTATTGCTGTGATCGCCGTCATTACCTGGTTAGTCATTCGAAAACGACGGGCGATCAATAGCAAAGCACACGCACGCAAGCGTAGTCGTACCTGATCGGACTCATCATTTTTCAAAGGCGCTTGCCGAGATCATCCTACCGACCAAAGAGAATACCCATGAAAGCCGTTGACGTAAAAATCCTAGACGCCAGGATGCGAGATCAACTTCCCGCCTATGCAACTGATGGTTCCGCGGGCTTGGACTTACGTGCCTGTCTGGACAGTCCACTTGTGCTCGAGCCAGGTGTGACGCAACTTATTCCAACTGGACTTGCCATTCACCTAGCAGATCCGGGGTACGCAGCAGTGATTTTGCCCCGCTCTGGCTTAGGTCATAAACATGGCATTGTTCTGGGAAATCTTGTGGGGCTCATCGACTCAGACTATCAGGGCCCTCTAATGGTTTCAGCCTGGAACCGAAGCCAAATCGCATATACGCTTCAACCAATGGAGCGCCTCGCACAGCTCGTCATTCTCCCCATCGCACGCATTCAATTCAATGTGGTCGAAGACTTCGATCAATCGTCGCGCGGCGCAGGTGGGTTCGGAAGCACGGGTACGGCCTAACGTGTACAACGCGAGCCCTTAGGCGCTTGATCATTTTGTAGGGCCTGCGCCAACTCTTGAGCTAGGGCCTGAACATTTGCCTGCTGCCCCTCAACAAGGGCTATCACACCAATCCCAACGGGTTGAACGAGTGGTGTGTAACAAGTCAAAAATGATTTGCTGCCTGGTGTGCGAATACTCCACACCGCATCAAGTGCCACGGACTGACCTGGAATGAGGTCAAAGCGCTGTATGTCCAATTGGATTTTTGTGACAGACGCTTTTGCAGCCTCGGAAACCAGATGTTGAATAGGTGGCATACCCAATAGCTGGGTTAAAGACTGTGACAGTGCAGTAGAGATTTGGGAAGACAATGGCCCAGTCCAACGATCCTCGCTCAGAAGCATTAATCGACCATCGCCCTGACGCACGACGAGCGACACATTGTCTACCTGTGCCGGTACGCTGATCTCGGACAGCGTGTAAGGACCGATGGCTTTAACGGGTGTGATGGAGGCGGCTGTTGAGGGCGGGCTGCCGGGCGTGCCTGCCCGACTAAGCGTGTAGTAGTGCGCGGGAGGACCCGCGCAGCCAACAAGTGACAATACGCCAAGAGCTAAGGATAAACGCTTGAAAAATAATTTCATTTTCCTGGGGCTCCAAGTGTGTCTCTTGAGTAGGGTTGCGTGCTTCTTCCGCGGATAATCGAATCAGGATTCGCCTGTAAGTTATCTGTCAGTGCGCGCAAAGACTTCAGACTGGCTTTCAAATCCTCAAGAGCTGACTCCGCATTTGTTGTTAATGGACTGCCCGGAGCAATCAAGGTATTGAGATTTTTAACTGTCACTTCGATCTGCGACAACGTGGAAGCGAGCTTGGGTGTGACGTTTTTATCCATATTGGCACTCAGTCGCTTGATTTCGTTGACCATCGAATCGATATCAAGAGCAAGCTTTTCAAAAGGGATCTTATCAATCTTGCTAATGATGTTGGCAATCTGCGCTTGCATACTGCTCAGATCATCCGAGGCAATCGTAGGCATGAGGAAAGGCAATGTGACCTGAGGGGTCTCGATCGGCGGAAGATTCTGAAAGTCTGTCAAAGTGATATAGAGCTGGCCAGTCAAGATATTTGCCGAACGTAACTGTGCGCGCAATCCCTTACTCGTGAGCTCGCTCAACGAGGCCGCAAGATCCTCCGGAGTTTGACTGGCAAGCTTTAACTCCACATAGACAGAGCCAAGTCGTTCAGGATAAAGAGTCGCATCCACATTGGTAAAAAACTTTCGAGTCACGATATCGAAATCCAAAGCCACAGAATCTACAACTCCGATATCGACGCCGTGAAAGGCAACAGGAGCCCCCACACTCAGGCCTCGCACCGGCTGGTCATAGCGCATGCGTATTGGAACAGCCACGCCCTCGGGCACAGCTTCTGCTGCCCGTCGAGACTCAAAAAGCTTGAAGGGCTTATTCGCATCGGTCAGGGCATGAGGCTTACCAAAGGAAGCGAAAGATACGCCTCCGGCTATCAGGGAAATTAAAGACTCTGTCTGTATGTGCATTCCTGCGGGACCGATCGTCAAATCAATTCCGCTTTCATCCCAAAAGCGCGTGCTAGCGTCAACGTATTTATCATATGGTGCATCAATAAAAACATTCAGATCAACGGATTGTCCGGCCTTGTTTAATTCAAAACCAGTCACCAGTCCCACTTGTATCCGACGATAATAAATAGGTGCGCCAGGTCCGAGTGAGCCGAGCGTGGGCGCGCGAAGTACAAAACGAGTACCAGGGCGATCGCTTGCAATAGGCGGGGGCTGTTCAAGGCCTACAAACTCCTTTTCAGTCGCGCGTTTTGATTGACCCCCGACCATACCGTCGAAATCAGACTCGATATAGGAGCCTGACAGCAAGGTGGACAGGCCAGATACGCCTCCTAGACCAATACGTGGCCTGACAACCCAGAATCGGGAGCCCTCTCGGGCAAACACTGCGCCATCTTTTGTCAACTCCGCCTCGACGATCACACCATTTTGTTTATCATTGAGACGGACGCTTTTAACGAGTCCAATCACAACGTCCCGATATCGAATCTGAGTCTTACCCGTCTCGATACCTGTGGCTGACTGGAAAGAGATGGTAATGGTGGGTCCTTTTTGTGAAATCCCGCGCCAAACAATTGAGAGTCCGATTAAAAGGGCTGCAAGGGGTATAAACCATACCCAAGCAAGGCTCCTTTTAGGCCTGCGGCCTACACGGGGCAAAGGTTTTCCTGACTGCGCTGGCGCGGACTCAGGCAATCCAGACTCATTAGGTTGACTCAAAGTGCTCTCTCTGTTGACCGTTCGACTAAATATTAAAACGTGATGATACGTGACGCCGATGTCCAGCGCGACGCCAAGCGAGCCTAGGATCAAAACTTAAGGCTGCCAGCATGGTCAAAATAACGACTGCGCCAAAGGCGATAGCCCCGCTTCCGGGCTGAATACTCAGCAAAGCGCCAAATTGTCCCAGGGCTGAAAGCAAAATCACCACAAACACATCAAGCATGGACCACTGTCCAATAAACTCAACTACACGATAAATTTGTGTCCGTTTACGCAGACCATGCTCGGCTCCGTATTGAGTCAGCCCGATAAGAACTGAGAGCGCGACAAGCTTGAACACTGGCACCATGACACTCGCCACGAACACGATCAAGGCAATGTCCCAGGAACCCATCTGCAAGAGTTCAATCACCCCTCCAACAATCGTGTGCCCGGAACTCCCTCCCACAGTCGTGATGTTCATAATCGGCAAAAGATTTGCGGGGATGTAGAGAATCGTAGCGGAGATCACAAGTGCCCAGGCCCGAGAAATTTGTGCTGGAGATGGCGGTTTTGGAACAACTGGAAGCTCGGCGGGCACACCTAAATCGATTGCCATCATGCGCAATCTATGCTCACTTAAACGTCCAAGACTTGTTAATAGAATGGCTGCACAGGCGGTTGCAAAAAGCCCAACTCCGGCAACTAAAGAGGCAAGACCAGCAAGTTTGACAACAGAAACAAGAATGCCCATCAGAAAAACAGGCACCATGCACCAAGGCTTTAAATGGTCAATCGCTTTGAGGGCCGATTCAAAAAACATGGGTAAACGACCAAACGAAAGTGGCAGCAACACCCATAAAAGCAGGCACAAATGAATAGCTGGTAGAAGAAAACCAACCGAAAACGTCACAACTGCAACCTCCGGATAGCCCTCGCGCCAAACCACTGCGATCGCATCAAAAAAGGTGGCAGCTTGCCCTTGGCCCTGAAGATAAAGTGTGGCGACCGGATAGGCGTTGGCAAAACCCAGGCTAATGATGGCCGTCAAAATAATGGCTAGCCAAGCGCCTGGTGTAAAAGTCGCATAAGTTTCAAGTACGCTATTGCAACGTACGCACTGCGACCATTGGTCGGGTTCCAGAACAGGACGAGTATAAACA
This sequence comes from Zwartia vadi, assembly GCF_030410375.1. Lineage (GTDB taxonomy): Bacteria > Pseudomonadota > Gammaproteobacteria > Burkholderiales > Burkholderiaceae_B > Zwartia > Zwartia vadi. The sequence goes on along the minus strand of NZ_JAUHHE010000002.1, from coordinate 81,982 downwards.
GCGCCACACTGGTGACAAGTCAGAGTCAGGGCGCGTGCAGAGGCCGGCTCAGGGTATAGGGACGGGCTCTGCACAGTAGTCTTAGAGACTGAATGACCAGATGCTGATGGCATCAGTGGACAAGCTCAGCCTCCCGATCCGAGCCTTTGGCCGCATCAGTTGGCTTATTGCTCTTTGATTCAAAATCAAGAATAACCTTTCCGTCGGCGTCAACATCAACAAGCACTGAGCCACCGTCTACGAGCTTTCCGAAAAGCAGTTCGTCAGCCAAGGCCCGACGCAAGGTGTCCTGAATCAAGCGTTGCATGGGACGAGCCCCCATTAAAGGATCGAAACCGTTTTTGCCAAGATGCGCGCGTAAAGCATCGGTGAAGGTCGCATCCACACGCTTGTCATGCAACTGATCCTCAAGTTGCATCAAGAACTTGTCCACTACGCGCAGAATAACCTCTTGACTCAGCGCAGCAAATGGAACGATTGCATCCAAACGGTTGCGGAACTCGGGAGAAAACAAGCGCTTGATATCACCCATTTCATCTCCGCTTGCACGGGTATTTGAAAAACCGATGTTGGGTTTGTTCAAAGCCTCGGCACCTGCGTTTGTTGTCATCACAAGGATGACATTCCGGAAATCAGCCTTTCGACCGTTATTGTCCGTGAGTGTGCCATGGTCCATGACCTGCAACAGTATGTTGAAGACATCTGGATGCGCTTTTTCAATCTCGTCGAGCAAGAGCACGCAATGAGGCTGTTTGTTGATCGCTTCAGTTAACAAGCCGCCCTGATCAAAACCAACGTATCCCGGTGGCGCGCCAATTAAACGCGAAACAGTATGGCGCTCCATGTACTCGGACATGTCAAAACGCAACAATTCAACACCCAAAGTGAAAGCCAATTGTCGAGCAACCTCTGTCTTACCTACACCAGTCGGTCCGGAAAAAAGGAAAGCACCGATGGGCTTTTCTGGCCTCCCAAGACCTGAGCGCGCCATTTTGATGGCACCCGCCAGCGCTTCGATTGCGCCATCCTGACCGTAAACAACTGTTTTAAGGTCACGCTCAAGGGTAGCGAGCTTGCTTCGATCGTCACTTGAAACTGTTTGAGGAGGGATGCGCGCGATCTGTGACACGATTGCTTCGATATCCGTCTTTCCAATGACTTTCTTTTGTTTGGAGCGGGGTAGCAAACGTTGAGCTGCGCCGGCCTCATCAATCACGTCAATTGCCTTGTCAGGCAAGTGCCGATCGTTGATGTGACGCGCAGACAACTCGGCCGCTGCAGTCAGTGCCGCGCCTGAGTATTTGACACCATGGTGTTCTTCAAAGCGACCTTTCAAACCACGCAAAATCTGAATAGTCTGTGCCACGGTTGGCTCAGACACATCGACTTTTTGAAAACGGCGGGAGAGCGCAGCATCTTTTTCAAACACACCGCGAAATTCGGTATACGTGGTCGCACCGATGCAACGCAATTGACCCGAGGACAAAGCAGGTTTGAGCAAATTGGAAGCATCAAGCGTGCCGCCCGAAGCTGAGCCCGCACCAATCAGCGTATGAATTTCATCAATGAACAAAATAGCCTGAGGATTATTTTTCAGCTGTTTGAGAACGCCTTTGAGACGCTGCTCAAAATCTCCGCGGTATTTTGTCCCGGCTAAAAGTGCACCCATGTCAAGAGAATACACTTGCGCATCTTGCAGAACCTCTGGCACTTCGCCTTGCGTGATGCGATAAGCTAGACCTTCGGCAATCGCCGTTTTACCCACACCCGCCTCGCCGACGAGCAAAGGATTGTTCTTGCGGCGGCGGCATAGCGTCTGGATGACCCGCTCGACTTCCTGCTCACGGCCGATCAACGGGTCAATGCGCCCAGCAGTCGCGGCAGCGTTCAAATCCTGGGTATATAAATCCAGTGGAGACTGTCGACCCTCTGCGTTCTGCTCAGAACCTTCAGCTTGTTGCTCCTTGGGGTTGACAGGCGTCTCGGCTGCAGCTTGTTTGCTGATGCCATGCGACAGATAATTCACAACATCAAGGCGAGAAATACCCTGCTGCTGGAGGTAGAACACAGCGTGGGACTCTTTTTCACCAAAAATGGCGACCAAAACGTTTGCACCCGTCACAGGCTTCTTGGAGGCCCCACCTGCCGACACGTGCATAATCGCGCGCTGTATCACGCGCTGAAATCCAAGTGTAGGTTGAGTGTCCACCTCTGCACCCGCTGGAATGACAGGTGTATTGTCCGTGACAAATTTACGCAAATTGTTGCGCAACTCGTCCATGTTAGCGGAACATGCACGCAGCACTTCAATCGCAGCTGCGTTATCTAGCAGCGACAATAATAAGTGCTCAACAGTGATGAACTCATGACGAGCTGATCGCGCCTCAACAAAGGCCATATGCAAACTAACTTCGAGCTCTTGGGAAATCACATTTCCTCCGACGTTCTATCAAGTGTTACACCGTTATATTGCATTCTATGCCTTATTCGTCACTTGCCGGTTCCATTACACATTGCAATGGATGCTGACGGGCCCGAGCGTGCTGCGAAACCTGCGCAATTCGGCTCGCAGCTATATCGTGCGGGTAAACCCCACAAACGCCCTTGCCTTCGTGGTGAACTTGCAACATGATCCTCATCGCCTCTTCATGGCCTTTACCAAAAAACTTTTGGAGAACATGAACAACGAACTCCATTGGTGTGTAGTCATCGTTTAACAAAATAACCTTGTACATGGGAGGTGGAGCAGTTTTAGCGCTCTGCTTCTCTACGACAAGGTCTGGTGTCAGGGTGGTACGTGCTGGCATGGTCAACAGTTCAAATAAAGTTCAGTGTTCGTTTTATAGACCAGATTAGTATAAAAAATCACTTAACAAATACACTAAATCCATGCGAAAGCAGCAAATACTAGGCAAACCGATACTTGACGAACTTCTTAAATCTCCCCAATATCACATCACACTCAAGGCTTTTTTGAGTGTCAAGATGCCGGAAGCAGATTTTTTCATTCAAATGCAATTAATCAGTTTTCCGTTTAGTTTATACAACGTACAGAAGAGGCAGTCGGAATGTCAGACTCGACCACAAGTAATGGCCCTAAGGTCACCGGAACCGTTAAATGGTTTAACGATGCAAAAGGTTTTGGATTTGTCACGCCAGATGATGGCGGCGAAGACCTGTTTGCTCATTTTTCAGCGATTCAGATGAATGGTTTTAAGACTCTCAAAGAAGGCCAGAAGGTCGCCTTTGAAGTCACCCAGGGTCCCAAGGGCAAACAAGCCACCAATATAACTGCTGCGTAAGCGGCCGGGGTGAATAACCCCTTGGATACTACGCAATGTATAGACGGTTCCCGCAAGAAAAACAGCGCGATCTGATGGTCGTGCTGTTTGTTTTTATTATTGGTTTTTTCTCAACGTTTAGCGCTGCACATGCGCAAACTAAAACCACATTACCCATCAAAAAACTAAGTGCCGGCATGCACGTCATTCAAGCCGAGGTTGCAGCGACGCCTGAGTCTCGAACAACGGGACTAATGTATCGCAAGTCGCTTGCTCCCAATCACGGCATGCTATTTGTCTTTGAACAGGCAAATGTGCAATGTTTTTGGATGCGCAACACCTTCATTCCATTGTCGATCGCTTTTCTGCATGATGACGGAACAATAGTCAATATTGCGGATATGACGCCACAAAGTGATCAGTCGCACTGCTCTGAAAAGCCGGTTAGGCTGGCGCTCGAAATGGAACAAGGATGGTTTGCTGCTCGCGGTATGACTGCAGGTAAAAAAATACTCGGCTTGCAGTAAGCCGAGTATTTGAAGAAAGCCTGCACAGGAGAGTTTGGTCTAGACGCGTTCAATAATCATCGCAATACCCTGCCCCACTCCGATGCACATGGTGCACAACCCGTAGCGCCCTCCGGTGACCTCGAGTTGATGGACCGCCGTCATGACCAGACGCGCACCGCTGGCCCCTAATGGGTGACCCAGCGCAATCGCGCCTCCATTTGGATTGACACGCGGGTCATTGTCCGCGATACCAAGCAGGCGTAAAACTGCCAGACCCTGAGCGGCAAACGCCTCATTGAGCTCGATCACATCCATCTGAGCCAGCGTCAAACCTGCAAGGGCCAAAACTTTTTGTGAGGCAGGTGCTGGACCAATCCCCATAATGCGAGGCTCAACACCAGCAGTCGCCATTGCCACGACACGAGCACGGGGCTTCAAGCCGTGGCGCGAAGCCGCTTGTTCATGAGCAAGCAACATCGCGACAGCACCATCATTGACACCAGAGGCGTTGCCGGCCGTGACAGAGCCACCTTCTCGCACAACGCCCTTGAGTTTAGCGAGTGATTCCAGGCTAGTCTGACGGGGATGCTCATCACGATTCACAATCAAAGCGTCGCCTTTCTTTTGAGCGATACTGACCGCCACGATTTCACTATCAAAATAACCACTCTTTTGAGCGGCTGCGGTCTTTTCCTGGCTGGCCATCGCAAATAAATCTTGATCTGCGCGTGAGATATTGAATTGATCCGCAACATTTTCAGCAGTCTCGGGCATCGAATCGACACCATACTTGGCCTTCATCAATTTATTGACAAAACGCCAACCGATTGTGGTGTCGTAAATCGCAGCACTTCGAGAAAACGCTGAATCAGCCTTACCCATGACAAAGGGCGCGCGCGTCATGCTTTCGACACCGCCGGCAAGCATCAAAGACGCATCGCCTGAACGAATCGCACGCGCGGCAGTCCCGATGGCATCCATGCCAGAACCGCATAAACGATTGATCGTGCCACCGGGCACCACGTCGGGCAACCCTGCGAGCAAAGTCGCCATCCGCGCGACGTTGCGATTGTCTTCGCCAGCTTGGTTGGCGCACCCCATTAACGCATCATCAAGCTCATCCCACTTAACGCCAGGATTACGCTCAGCCAGCGCGCGAACAGGAATAGCAGCGAGATCATCGGTTCGTACGGATGCCAGCGAACCGGCATAACGACCGAAAGGTGTACGAATTGCATCGCAAATATAGGCGTTTTTATCCATGGCAAATCACTCATTAAGTGTTAAAGGTCTCTTGCGAAATCTTAGCTCAAAAACATGGTCGAAAAAAAACCGACCCAAGGGCCGGTTTGATAGATTAAGCCAAGTGATCTGGGCTTATCCGAAGTTTTTGGCAGCAAAAGACCAGTTGACCAGATTCCAGAAGCTTTCCAGGTACTTGGGGCGGGCATTGCGGTAATCGATGTAATAAGCGTGTTCCCATACATCACAGGTCAACAGCGGCACATCCGTAGTGGTCAGTGGCGTCGCGGCATTGCTCGTGTTAACGATATCGAGGGAGCCGTCAGCTTTTTTGACGAGCCATGTCCAGCCTGATCCAAAATTGCCGGCAGCTGATTTGTTAAAAGCCTCTTTAAATGCGGCAACACTACCCCATTTTGCTTTGATTGCATCAGCCAGCTTGCCAGTTGGTTCTCCACCAGCATTAGGAGCCATGCTGTTCCAGTAGAACGTGTGATTCCAGACCTGCGCAGCATTATTAAAAATACCACCAGAGGATTTTTTGACAATCTCCTCAAGGGATGCTGACTCAAACTCAGTGCCGGGGATCAGGTTGTTCAAGTTTGTCACGTAGGTCTGATGATGCTTGCCGTAGTGAAACTCGAGCGTTTCTTTCGAAATGGTGGGTGCCAAAGCATCCATTGCGTAAGGCAAAGCTGGGAGTGTATGGGCCATTATTGCAAAGTCCTCTTGAATGTAGGTAAAACAAACCGTATTCCTTATTGTATCGGACGCGCAGAACTCCTGGCTACAACCCCTCCTTTCTCAAGGGTTAACGAACGCTAGATCGCATCATCAGCATGCCGAAGCGCCTGAACCTGCACCAAGGCGGCTCCAGTCGCAAGCTTGAGCTCAAGGGACGCGTTCAGCTCAATATCGTGGGACGATCGCACGAGCTTTCCGTCTGTTGTGCGCACAATCGCATAGCCACGATTCAGTGTTTGCTCTGGGCTCAATGCCCGCAGTTGCGCGTTGAGCGCCATCAGCCCCGTTTCGCGCGCTGAAAGCATCCTGTGCTGAGCCGAGGATAGCGCATGGATGTTGCGCTGCAAGCGCTCGCGGTTTAGCTGCACGGAAGGCAAGACCCCTCTTAGCCTTGTTTGCGTTTGATCGACTAAGGTCAAGCGCTGTTGATGAATGCGTTGCATCGTCGCGCGCATTCTAAAAGCGACCCCCGCGAGCCGCTCCGCTTGATGCGTCAAACGCTGAGAAGGTGACACCACGCCAGCTGCGATGCGATCGACACGCTGCGCCAGCCGGTCGATCTTTCGCTGAATGGAGAGTCCGAGCTGCGTACGCGCGCGCCCAACCCTTTCGATCAGCACATTGCGCGCGGTACAAACAAGCTCAGCTGCCGCCGTTGGCGTGGGGGCACGAAGGTCGGCCACAAAATCGGCAATCGTAAAGTCTGTTTCGTGCCCAACCCCGCAGACAACAGGTATGAGACTCGCGGAAATATCACGCGCCAGGGCCTCATCATTAAAACTCCAGAGATCCTCTATGCTGCCGCCCCCTCTGACGAGCAAGATCGTATCGACTTCTTGGCGCTCATTGGCCAAAGCCAAGGCCTGTCGCAGTTGCAACGCAGCTCCCGCACCCTGAACCATTGCGGGATAAATCACAACGGGTACATGCGGCGCACGTCGTTCGAGTGCTGTCAGAACATCACGCAATGCCGCAGCAGACAGAGAGGTGATGACGCCGATTGCCCGAGGATGCTCCGCAATCTCTCGTTTATTTGCCTGATCAAACAAGCCTTCTTCGGTCAACTTCGCTTTAAGAGCCAGAAAAGCCTCAAATAACGAGCCCAATCCCGCACGTCGCATCTGTTCTGCCTGAATCTGATACTCGCCCCTCGCCTCATAAAGCGTCACGCGTCCCTTTAGCTCGATCGAATCCCCAGACTTGGGGATAAAACCAACTGAGGCAGCCCGGCTTCTAAACATCACCGCACGTACAGAGGCTCCATTATCCTTGAGCGTGAAATACCAATGACCAGAGGCCGCGGGAGTAAAGTTGGAAACCTCCCCCCTAACCCAACTCACATCGAAGCTGTCTTCCAAAAGCTTAGCGACAGCTTGATTAAGCTCTGACACCGTGAGAATGTCCCGCGTCATTGCAGGATTATTTAGTTGAAAACTAGAAGACATAAGGGATTGGCGCCGAAGATTGTCCACAAACGTAATAAAAAATGAATAAGTTATTGTGGCGAAAGAAAATATCGATTTAGTTATTAAATATAATTAAATAAATTTTGTAAGCTATTGTTTTAAAAGAAAAACAATAAAAATACTTTACGGTTGCTCAAAAATTAAGCAATTGCCTCAAAGCACCCATTTTCCATCATTTCAGAAGATGCGCACAGAATTATCCACAAGTTCTGTGGATAGCTTTTCATCCTTACTCAGCTTGCCAAGGATCACGTTGCGCCCGTACCATGCCAACAATATTCTGTATATGTTCATTTAAATTCTAGAGGTTTTTCTTTGCAATCAATCGTGATTCAGGCCGGTTGGCCAATATGGCCACTCATTGCCCTATCCATCGTTGGCTTGGCGATCGTGATCGAACGGTCATTGAGTCTAACAACCCAACGCATTATTCCTTCCGAACTTACTGCGCAGGTCATCCAGATGGTTCGCGCAAAGGCTGACTCGGCCGAGGCCATTGATAAACTTCGTACTTCTTCACCTTTAGGGTACGTCCTTGCAGCATTACTTTCACACCGGCACCTGCCACCAAACGAGTTAAGACTTGCAGTTGAAGATGCCGGACACGATGTCGCGCATATCCTGCAACGCTACCTACCTGCCCTAGCCACCGTAGCCAGCATTGCCCCTCTGATGGGCTTGTTTGGTACCGTAGTGGGTATGATCGAAATATTTGCCGCTTATCGACCTGACGGCTCGGACCCCACCGAGCTAGCACGCGGAATCTCCATCGCGCTTTACAACACGGGTTTCGGCATTTTGATCGCCATCCCGGCTGTTCTGGCACATCGACTGTTCAAATCCCGCGTTGATGCACTTTTGCTCAAACTGGAACAGTCCGCACGTTACGTCGCACAAAATCTTTAAGCACGCAAAGAGATGAACTTTCGCTCACAATTGTCGACAGACGACTCACCTGATATCAATCTGATCCCGTTGATTGATGTACTGCTAGTCATTTTGATTTTTTTAGCTGCCACCACCACGTTCACGCGTGACCGCCAGTTGAAAATTTCCTTACCCCAGGCTGCCGCTGAGCAAATGACCTCTCCGACACTGGAGGTCTCGATTTCGCAAGATGGTCGCTTTTCCTTATCGGGACGTCTCATCTCATCCGCTGATTTGTCCGCCGGCTTAAGGGCACAACATGACGGTCAACCTGACAGCGTTTTGCTGATTCGCGCTGATGGTATGGCACCTCACCAGGCCGTAGTGCACGCCATGCAAGCAGCACGCGAAGCAGGACTGAGCAAAGTTCATTTCGCCACACAGGTCGCGCAGTGAGAAATCCGGCCCTCAGAGCCCGACTCGAGCACTGGTTGCACAAACAATGGCAAACCCGAGGCCTGTGGGCATGGCTGATGTCGCCCCTCGCCTTGCTAGTTGGTATCGTCTTGTGCATTCGCCTTGAAATTCACAAACAACTTTCGAGATGGCGACCGAAGCAGTATGAACAAAACAAGATCCCTGTGTTGATTGTTGGCAACATCTACATTGGCGGAACAGGCAAAACCCCTGTTGTCATCGCGCTGGTCAATGCACTCAAAGCAAGAGGCTGGCATCCTGGCGTCATCAGCCGGGGATATGGGGTAGCAATAGGCGAAAAACCTCTTTTTGGACAAGGCCACATCTCTGCTCAGCGCTTTGGCGATGAACCCGCAATGATTGCACGAGAGTCAGATGTTCCCATTTGCGTGCACCCAAACAGGCGCTTGGCATACCAAACTTTACTTGAACATTGCCCGCAGCTCGACCTGGTGATCTCTGACGATGGCCTGCAACACTTAAGGCTGCCTCGCGATATTGAGCTTGTCGTTCAGGATGCAAGGGGGACAGGAAATGGCTGGCTCCTGCCTGCCGGCCCTCTTAGAGAACCTGTCAGCCGTTTGCGTACCGTTCAGGCCATTTTGACCCGAAATGACAACGTCCCAAATATTGAAAAAAAACAGTCTTCCTTGCTCTCTGGCGGAGTAAAAAAAGGTATGGTGCCGCGACATACTAATGTCGGTCTGGAGATCTGTCGTTTCCGACATCTTCAAGATGGTCGCTCGATAGAGCTTGATAGCTTTTTATCATTTGTCCGTGGTTCACGTGTCATTGCTGTCGCAGGGATCGCTATGCCTGCGAGGTTTTTCAAAGGCTTGCAAAAAATCGGCCTCACACTTGCAGGAACAGTGCCGCTGCCCGATCATTTTTCTTATGATCCAAAGACTTTTGCTGGACTCGTTGCAGATGTCATTGTTATCACAGGCAAAGATGCGGTGAAATGTGAGAACACTTCTGATCCACGCGTATGGGTTGCCGAAGTCAACATGTATTTTTCAGACCCGGAATTTTTGCCTTGGCTTGATCGTCAGCTACAGATAAAAAGTGCGCGATTGCCCATCGAATGATTACAATGCATCTATGCAAACACGCCTTCTTGACCTCTTAGTCTGCCCCCTTTGCAAGGGTCGCCTGTATTCAAACTCCGATCACACCGAGCTTGTGTGCCGGGCTGATCGACTTGCCTTTCCTGTTCACGATGGCGTGCCAGTCATGCTAGAGGCTGAGGCGCGCGTACTCGAAGATACCGAAGACATCACCTCAGACAAATCCTGAAATCCTCAGGTCATCAACATGCACCCCTTTTTTGTCATCATTCCTGCCCGGCAAGCCTCAACCAGACTGCCAGGCAAAATGTTGGCGGACCTTGCTGGCATTCCAATGGTCGTGCGGGTCGCGCAACGCGCTGCTCTCTCCGAAGCCAAGAAAATCTTAATTGCAACAGATGACGTAGGGATCGCTCAAGCTGTGAGCGCCTACGATATACAAACCATCATGACCCGCAGCGATCATCCCTCGGGAACAGATCGCCTCGCTGAAACGGTTGAACAACTCGAGCTTCCAGATGAGGCAATCGTAGTGAATGTTCAGGGCGACGAACCGCTGATCGACCCATTACTGATCAATCACGTGGCATCTCTTCTGGCCCAACATCCAACCGCTGCAATCGCTACCTGCGCTGCTCCGATTGTCGAGGCCTCAGATTTTTTCAATCCAAACGTTGTCAAAGTGGTGTGTGACCAAAATAATCTGGCGCTATATTTTTCACGCGCGCCCATACCCTGGGATCGCGATGCACTCTCAAACGGCGCTCAGACAGTCAGTCCGTCTGCGCTTCACCACATTGGTTTGTACGCCTACCGGGTGCATTTTTTAAAAAAGTTTCCAGTCCTTTCCCGTGGCGTTTTAGAAGGGATTGAAGCACTCGAGCAATTACGTGCACTTGAACACGGCTACAAAATCGCGGTTCATCAAACAGCGCATCACCCCGGTGCCGGAGTTGACACACAAATCGACCTGGAGCGCGTGCGTCGAATATTGTCTGAGCAAGGATTAAGATCAGGGTAACCACCACACAAGCCAAACTGCGTCAAGTGCTGCGATGCGGCAAGCCGGTTAGAATGTTTACAAAGCTACATACTCTCTCTCAAATCAACCCATATTGGTCGGGGACACGCAAAGATTTAGAGAAGTATGTAGCTTTAAGTATCACTTGTGAACTGACACAAATTTGACACAGTGTTTTTAACTGGTTTTACGTTATTCTTTTATACAACAAGAGAGCAATTAACTTTAGAAAAAATTTAACTTCAGCGTATAAGATTCCGAGTCACCAAAGACTCACCACCTTGATCTTTTATCAATCTCTGTTTTCCATGAGATATTTAAAGCTATCATCCATGCCAAAGAAACATTATTTTTAGTGTTTTATCTGTTCAATGCAGCTGCTATCAAACTCAAGGATTTTTTGCCATGACAGGCAAAGGGCGCTCACCATTAACCTATCAAGAAATTGAAGATGCAAAACGTCTCAAAAAGCTATGGCAAGACAAAAAGGATGAACTGGGGCTAAGTCAAGTAAGAGCTGCAAAAGAGCTTGGATTCAACAGTCAAAGTTCAATTAGCCAATACCTCAATGGCAAAGTAGCGTTAAGTTTCTTTGCTGTTTCTAAATTTGCCAAAATTTTGCGCGTTAACTTGAGAGAGATTTCCCCTCGTTTTGCTCATCTAGCTCCAGACTCGCTAACGGGCTTTGTGGCACCTAACACAGGTCAAATTGGGGATGTATCAACCGAGTCAGTCCTAACTTGGTTTGCTATGTCTGAAAATTTTTGTAAAGACATTAAGGTGTCGCCAGAAAATTTGAAGCTAATTCGCATTGAAGATGATTCATTCAAAGAGCTTGCCTCTGGCTCTGTCGTGTTGGTCGATGACGGCGAAATTGAAGATCCTACAGACGGTGTTTATCTTTTACTCGATAATGGCAAAATCATCGCAAGGCGCTTAATCGTCATTGAACAAACAATTTTGCTGTGCAATGGTAACGAAAAGAAGCAGCAAATTTCAAAAGAAGTGTTTGGATTACTCAAGGTTTTAGCGCGTGTAATTTTTGTGATTTCACCTGTCATCTAGATGAGGAACCTTTATTCACACTGAGAGCACTAACAATATTTCTGCTATCAAAATAAAGATAGTTTTAGCCATTCCCTTCAAAAACTTTGTGACTTTCTTGAACCCTTTTAAAAATCTTATTGAAAAATTTGGACGTTTTGATCGAAATAACCTCTTTAAAAATTTTTTGATTTTAATAACTAACTTGTTAAATACGAGAGATCAATTACTCTTATAAATAATTTTGATTTTGATTCTAAGCTATTGAAATATATATATTTTTCATAGTCAGACATACAGATTTGACACAAATTTGACACAAATTTGACACAGCTATCTGAAGTGAAACATCATCTTAATAAAACAAGTTATTGATTTAAATGGTTTTTTTTAATCAACAAAAACTGAGCGGTTGCAATGCGGCATAATATTGTCAATCATCACTCAAAGTATCGGGAGTTCTCATGCGTCTAATTCTGCTTGGTCCACCAGGCGCCGGCAAAGGCACGCAAGCGGCATTCATCACCGAGCATTTCGGCATCCCACAAATTTCGACGGGAGATATGCTGCGTGCAGCAGTCAAGGCGGGCACGCCCCTCGGAGTAGCAGCAAAAAAAATCATGGACTCAGGAGGTCTGGTTTCGGACGACATCATTATTGGTTTAGTCAAAGACCGCCTCAAACAGGCTGACTGCAACAAAGGCTATCTGTTTGATGGTTTTCCCCGGACAATCCCACAAGCAGACGCTCTCAAACATGCGAATGTGGCGCTCGATTTCGTGGTGGAAATTTCAGTACCCGAAGATGACATTATTGAGCGCATGAGTGGACGCCGAGTGCATGTGGCGAGCGGTCGCACTTACCATGTGCGCTTTAATCCCCCTAAGACACCCGAGCGCGATGATTTGACGGGAGAACCTCTGGTTCAGCGCGATGACGACAAAGAAGAAACCGTTCGACACCGCCTCAAAGTCTATCGAGACCAGACAAGTCCCTTGATCGATTATTACTCCTCCTGGGCTGGCAAAGATTCTGGGGCCCCGCGCTATCGCAAAATCGAAGGCGTAGGCTCCGTCGATGACATCAAAGCCAAAATATTCGCCGCCCTCGTTTAAGTTCAACTCAACTGAAAAGCCTCATGGAAATCAAAAATAAAGTCTTTATCGTGACAGGCGGCGCATCGGGTCTGGGTGCGGGAACAGCCAAAATGCTATGCGCTAACGGCGCACATGTTGTGCTGGCCGACGTTCAGGACGAAGCGGGCCACGCCCTCGCCAAAGAGCTCGGACAACGCTATGTACACTGCGATGTCACGCAGGAGCAAGATGCGCGTGCCGCCGTTGCAGCCGCGCTGGAGCTGGGACCACTATTTGGCTTGGTGAATTGCGCCGGTATTGCACCTGCTGCAAAAACAGTCGGCAAAAACGGGGCGCATCCCCTGGATATGTTCCAGAAAGTCATCACGATCAATCTAATCGGTAGCTTCAATATGATTCGAGTGGCTTCCGAAGCGATGAGTAAAAACGAACCCGAACCAACTGGCGAACGCGGTGTATTAATCAACACTGCCTCCGTTGCTGCCTACGATGGTCAAATCGGTCAAGCCGCCTACTCTGCCTCAAAGGCTGGGGTGGTAGGCATGACGCTACCGATCGCGCGTGACCTCGCACCACTCGGCATTCGTTGCATCACGATCGCACCGGGCATTTTTGGCACACCGATGATGTTTGGCATGCCCCAAGCCGTTCAGGACTCGCTAGCTGCCAGTATCCCCTTTCCTTCGCGCTTTGGACGACCTGAGGACTATGCCAAACTCGTCCATCAAATTGTCACCAACGAAATGCTGAACGGTGAAACGATTCGGCTGGATGGTGCCATTCGCATGCCGCCTAAATGAGCCTGTTGCGTGCCGCCGCGACCGTCAGCAGCTTTACGCTGCTCTCGCGTATCACTGGCTTGGCACGCGACATTATCATTGCCAGAGCTTTCGGTGCAGGAGCGCTAACAGACGCCTTTTGGGTCGCTTTCCGGATTCCAAATTTGCTGCGTCGCCTTTTTGCAGAGGGTGCCTTCGCTCAATCTTTCGTTCCCATTCTGGGTGAAGTTCGCAACCAACACGAACCCGAAGCCGTAAGAGTCTTGCTTGACCGCGTGGCAATTACTTTATTTCTTGTTTTAACGCTAACCACTGTGGTTGGTGTAATCGGCGCTCCCTGGGTAGTCATGGCGATGGCAAGCGGACTGACCGAACCTGCCCGCGCAAATGACTTTGATGCGGCGGTCTGGATGACACGCGTGATGTTTCCCTACATTATTTGCATGTCGCTCGTCGCTTTTGCCTCCGGTGTGCTCAATACCTGGCGCCGCTTCGCAGTACCCGCCTTTACGCCTGTTCTGCTGAATGTATCAATGATAGGCAGCAGCCTTCTGTTGTCAAATTTCTTCCCTCAGCCTATCTATGCCTTAGCCGCCGGTGTGATGCTGGGTGGTCTGGCGCAGCTCTCAGTTCAATGGTGGGCGCTAATGCGACTCGGACTCAGACCCCGCTTGATCGGTCCCGTCAAGCCCGCGTTTCAAGACCCTATCGTCAGAAGGATCATGAAACAAATGTTACCGGCCACCTTGGGTGTCTCGGTTGCTCAAATATCCTTGCTTATTAACACGAATATCGCGACCTGGCTGACGCCGGGAAGCGTCACATGGTTGTCCTTTGCGGACCGTCTGATGGAGTTCCCAACGGCTTTGATTGGGGTTGCGCTTGGCACCGTGTTATTGCCTAGCCTTTCAAAAGCACATGCACAGACCGATGGCCATCAACGCTACAGTCATTTATTAGACTGGGGTCTTAAACTGATGCTACTGCTTGGCCTACCCGCGGCATTGACGATGGTGCTGCTTGCCGACGCCTTAGTTGCAACACTTTTCCACTACGGCGCCTTTAGTTCAGCGGACGTACTGCAAACCCGTCTCGCTGTGATGGCCTACTCCGTCGGATTGATCGGACTGTTGACAATAAAGATTCTCGCACCAGGTTTTTATGCCAAACAAGACATCCGCACACCTGTCAAAATTGCAATTGGCGTCCTGATTGTGACGCAGCTTCTAAATCTGTTGCTTGTGCCTTGGCTTGCACACGCAGGACTCGCACTTGCAATCGGACTCGGTGCCTGTTTGAATGCTACTGCACTGTATGTCGGGTTACGACGCAAGGGGATCTATCAACCTTGCCCGGGTTGGCTCGCCTTTTTACTCAGACAAGCTTGTGGCCTGATCGCGATGTCTTTGCCACTTTGGTATGCCGCGCATCACATAGGATGGCTTGATCTGCAAACAACACCGTGGCTAAGAGTTTTTTTGCTATTTTTAACTCTATCAATCTCCGCCATAACCTATCTTTCGACCTTATGGTTGCTAGGGATGCGTCTAAAACACTTTAGACGCGCGCCAGAACCAACATAGGCAGCAAATTGAGCCAAATAGGGTTTGCAATTCAGTGACTTAATGCTATCATAGCGGACTGAACTCAACCAAGAGCGCAAATTGATCTTGATAGTCAGCTTTTACAGCAATCATTTGCGCGCATTTTAAAGATAAGACAGATCATTCATGGCAAATACCGCCCAAGCTCGCAAACGTGCACGCCAATCAGTTGTTCGCAACATGCACAATTCCAGCCTGCGTTCGATGCTTCGTACCGCAATCAAGCGTGTTCGTACAGCGATCGACTCTGGTGACAAGGCCGCAGCTGCAGAAGTGCTCCAGAAAGCAACAAGCGTGATTGATCGCGTTGCGGATAAGAATATTATCCACAAGAACAAAGCTGCTCGTCACAAGAGTCGCTTGTCTGCCGCAGTCAAGTCGCTAGCCTAAAAGTTTCGTTTCTGATTTAAACGAGTCTGAGTGATTTGGTATCTCCAATACTCAGTAGTTACGTGACGATGCGCAGTCGGTAGTGTTGTACCCACTTACCTATCAGTTAGATTATTATTGGTGAAGAATTTGAAACAGCCCTTAATGGGCTGTTTTGCATTAAGCCGTCAGTATTAATAATTAGTTGTAGCCGGATATTTATAATCAATCAGTCAAGCGTGCCTTGTTGAAATTACCTCACCGGACAGACCATACAAAATGACTAAGCCTCGTATTTTGCAAATCGGATCACTCACCGGTCATGCACCCGCTGACGCGGAGCTTGCTGCGCGTTATGACGTATTACAGTATTGGAAAGCATCTGATCCGCAGGCCTTTCTAAGAGAGCATGCAGAGAGTATCGAAGTCATTGCTACATCTGCCAATATTGGCTGCAAGACAGAGGTGATTCAGGCGCTACCCAAACTACGGGCAATCTGCAGTTGGGGCGTTGGTTATGACTCGATCGATGTCGAGAGCGCCCAGAGCCGCAATGTTGTCGTCAGCAATACGCCTGAGGTACTGAACGACTGCGTGGCAGATTTAGCATGGGGACTGTTGATTGCGGCTGCCCGCAATATTGCCTGGGGCGATCGCTTTGTGCGGGCCAATCACTGGGAAAATAAGGTCGGCAGTCTGACCCTCGGGACCAGAGTGAGCGGGAAAAAACTAGGTATTGTCGGACTCGGCCGTATTGGCGAGGCAATCGCCCGTAGAGGCCTAGGTTTTGATATGGATGTCGCTTACCATAACCGTCGTGCACGCACGGACGTGCCCTACACTTACTTTGACTCGTTGATTGATCTGGCAAATTGGAGCGATTTCCTTGTGGTCGCAACGGTTGGCGGCGCCAGCACGCGTGGACTGATTAACGAGCCCGTTTTGAGGGCCCTCGGAACCAAAGGTATATTGGTCAATATCGCCCGCGGCTCAGTGATTGACGAGCCCGCAATGGTGCGTGTGCTGGCTGAGGGAGCATTGGGTGGTGCAGGTCTGGACGTGTTCGACAAAGAGCCCAAAGTCCCTGATGCGCTTAAAACAATGAACAATGTCGTGCTGATGCCCCATGTTGCGAGTGCCACGCACGAGACACGTCGAGCCATGACTGATTGTCTACTGGACAACCTTGAATCATTTTTTTCGACAGGTCAGGTGATCACACCGATCGACTAGCGTGGCTCAACCGTCACACGGGTCTCAGTCTTGAGATTGTTATCACGGGCAAAGTCCTGCACGAATTTCCAGGCAAGAGGCTCCAAAGCCCGCAGCCGCTCATCGATCACGACGCAGCGCATCCCATCGATAACCGTTGGTATAGCAAAAGGCGAATAAGAAAGGTGACCGCCCAGCGTTCCAGACGGTCGATAAGGGGCCAACACGCCCGCCAGCCGTTCAGACCAGTCGCTAGGTCTGAAAGTTGTGCCGGACTGGGTCTGACCGTAGATGATGAAAAAGCGAACTTCTGATGTCATGCATAACCTGTATCGCCAATTATTAGACTCAGGAAATTCTGATACGTGAGCCTATCGCCAAGATTGTATATGATTGATGTTTTGAGCCCATAACTTTGCGATCCTGCATGGTGGGCATTTTGACTACGGAGCCAAGGCAATGACCTCTGCCATTTCTAATACGTATGCCCGCCTTCCTGTCGCGTTTACCCATGGTAAAGGCGTTTGGTTATGGGACACCAATGGCCGACGTTATCTTGACGCGATGGCAGGCATTGGAGTTTCTTGCTTGGGTCACGGTCATCCAAAACTTGTTGAGGCCATCAGTCAACAGGCTGCGCGACTCATCCATACCTCCAACTTGTATCAGGTACCGGAGCAAGAGGCGCTGGCTCAAAAAATCGTAGATATCTCGGGCATGACAGAAGTCTTGTTCGGTAACAGCGGTGCAGAAGCCAATGAGGCAGCCATCAAGCTTGCTCGCTATTACGGCTACAAAAAAGGCAATGATCTACCAACCATCATCACGATGGAATCCTCTTGGCATGGTCGCACGCTGGGCACACTAGCCGCAACGGACAGCGAGAAGGCTCGCACAGGTTTTGGTCCTTTGCCTGAAGGTTTTATCAAAGTCGCTTATAACGATCTCAACGCGATCAAAGCCGCTGGCGATCGAGAGCCGCGTGTCGTCGCCGTGCTGCTTGAAGTGTTGCAAGGTGAAGGTGGCATTCGTCCATCTGATGTCTCTTACATGCAAGATTTACGTAAACTTTGCAACGAACGCGGCTGGCTCATGATGATTGACGAAGTGCAATCAGGGATCGGCCGAACCGGCAAGTGGCTAGCGCATCAGTGGGCAGACATCCTGCCAGACGTTGTCGTATTGGCAAAAGGCCTCGGCGGCGGCGTACCCATCGGTGCCATCGCCGCGCGGGGCCCTGCTGCCGGGGTATTGGGACCTGGCAGTCATGGCACAACCTTTGGAGGCGGACCACTTGTTTGTGCAGCAGGTAATGCAACACTGAAAACCCTTGAAGATGACAAACTGCTTGAGCATGCTGCCAAAGTAGGCGCTCATCTCAAAATGTCCCTTCAGCAAGCGCTAAAGGGGGTGCCAGGCGTGCGGGAGGTTCGTGGCCAGGGTCTGATGCTCGGCATCGAGCTGGAAAAGCCCTGTGGCGTTCTGGTGGGTCGTGCACTCGAGGCCGGACTGCTGATCAACGTCACGAGAGACCGCGTTATTCGTATGCTTCCACCCTTGATCATTACTGAGTCCGAGACCGATCAAATCGTCAAGATCCTAGTCCCTTTGATCAAGGCCTTTACCGCCGAGTAATTAGGCCTTTGCCAAGCAATAAGTGTCTTTTCAATAACCGAGTCAATTATGTCAACCGCCGCAAAACCGAACGCTCAAATCAGACATTTTCTGCAATTTAGTGATTTCACGCGTTCGGAATTGCTCTACGTTCTCGACCGTGCGCGTCTGATCAAGGATAAATTCAAACGCTACGAACCCCATCACTCCTTGCACGATCGCACACTTGCGATGGTGTTTGAAAAAGCCAGCACCCGCACGCGCGTATCTTTTGAGGCCGGCATGTACCAAATGGGTGGGTCTGTCATTCATCTGACGACCAATGACTCACAGCTTGGCCGCTCCGAACCTATCGAAGACACTGCGCGCGTAGTATCGCGCATGGTGGATATCGTGATGATCCGCACGTTTGAGCAAACGCGGTTGGAGCGCTTTGCCGAACACTCTCGTGTGCCCGTGATCAATGGCTTGACCAATGAGTTTCACCCCTGCCAGATTTTGGCGGATATTTTTACGTTCATCGAAAACCGAGGCAGTATTGCTGGTAAGACTATTGCCTGGGTAGGTGATGCCAACAACATGGCTTATACATGGTTGCAAGCTGCGGAACTTCTTGATTTCAAACTCAATGTTTCAGCGCCTGCGGGCTATCGTCTCGAACCCTCACGTATTGGTCATACCAACGAAGCCACATTCAAAGAGTTTGCCGACCCCAACGCCGCCTGCCAAGGCGCACATCTTGTGACGACGGACGTCTGGACAAGCATGGGCTACGAAGCTGAAAACGAAGAGCGGCGCAAAGCGTTTGCAGACTGGTGTGTGGATGAGGAAATGATGGCCTGCGCTGCACCCGACGCGTTGTTCATGCATTGCTTACCCGCTCACCGCGGCGAGGAAGTGACAACAGAGGTACTCGAAGGTCCTCAGAGTGTTGTGTGGGACGAAGCTGAAAACAGATTGCACGTCCAAAAAGCCTTGATGGAGTTCCTGCTCCTTGGCCAAGTGAACTAGTTCAATATACCCAATCAACGGGTTAAAATCCTTACTTTCTTCATACAGAGCAGCTCATGAGCGATATTAAAAAAGTTGTATTGGCCTATTCAGGCGGTCTAGACACTTCGGTCATTTTGAAGTGGCTGCAGGACACCTACCAGTGCGAAGTCGTGACCTTTACCGCCGACATTGGCCAGGGTGAGGAACTTGAACCTGCGCGCGCCAAAGCGATTAAATTTGGTATCAAGCCTGAGCAGATTTTCATTGACGACCTGCGCGAAGAGTTTGTCAGAGACTTTGTGTTTCCAATGTTCCGTTGCAACACAGTCTACGAAGGTGAATACTTGCTCGGCACATCGATTGCCCGCCCTCTGATCGCCAAGCGCCAAATCGAGATCGCGCGTCAAGTTGGCGCCGATGCGGTTTCGCATGGCGCCACTGGCAAAGGTAACGATCAAGTTCGTTTTGAGCTCGGTTATTACGCGCTGGAACCAGGCATAAAAGTCATTGCTCCCTGGCGCGAGTGGGATCTTGTTTCCCGCGAAAAACTTCTCCAGTATGCGGAGGCCGCAGGTATCGCGATCGACATGAAACATAAGCAAGGTGGCGCACCCTACTCCATGGACGCCAACCTCCTTCATATCAGCTTCGAGGGTCGACACCTCGAAGACCCGAAAGCCGAAGCCGAGGAATCCATGTGGCGCTGGACGGTTTCTCCCGAAGCCGCACCTGATCAAGCTGAGTATCTGGATATCGAGTTTGAGCGCGGAGATATTGTTGGTTTGAATGGCGTGCGTCTCTCGCCTGCACAGGTTTTGACAAAACTCAACGAGCTTGGTGGCAAGCACGGAATCGGTCGCCTGGATTTGGTTGAAAACCGTTACGTCGGAATGAAATCACGTGGCTGCTACGAAACTCCGGGCGGCACCATTATGCTCAAGGCTCACCGTGCCATTGAGTCAATCACGCTCGATCGCGAAGTCGCTCACCTCAAAGACGACCTGATGCCTCGTTATGCTTCTTTGATTTATAACGGCTACTGGTGGTCTCCTGAGCGACGTGCATTACAAGCATTGATTGACACCACTCAACAGGACGTCAACGGCTGGGTGCGCGTTAAACTTTACAAGGGTGGCGTCTATACTGTTTCGCGCGACTCAAAAGATACACTCTTTGATCAAACCATCGCAACATTTGATGATGATGGTGGTGCCTATAATCAGGCAGATGCTGCGGGCTTTATCAAACTCAATGCACTCCGTATGCGTATCGAGGCACGTGCTGGTCGCAAGTAAAATTTTCGTTTGAATAAACGTGCTGTCGTGCAATGCGATGGCACGTTAAATTTTAAAAAGCCCTTAAAGCTGTAGCTGACCCAAGCGCTCAATACGGTTGAGCTGAGCGCCCTTTCTCAAACCTGGGAAAAGAATCGTAATGCGTACACCTGATATTTGAGGGACGCTCACCAGATTCCACCAGGCTCCGTGAGCCCTGGCGATCTCTCTGACAAGCGCCAGACCTAGCCCAGATCCCCCTGCAGGCGCATCCGATGCACGATAAAAAGCGTCAAACACTCTTTCCTGATCCACCATACTGATACCGCAGCCATCATCCTCAATCGATAATGTCGGTGGGGTCGCGCTCACCAACAAACGTATGCGCTGCGCACCCTTGGCGTACCTGAGTGCGTTGTCAATCAGATTCCCCAACAACTCTCGCAACAAGATCGGATCTCCCTCAATCCAGACAGGCTGCTCAGGCGCCTCAAGCTGAAGCTCAATATTTCGCGCTCGGGCGCGTTCAAGCCACTCAGCGCCAAATGTTCGCGTCCACTCACACAAATCAAGCAAAACAAATTGATCCTGCGGTCTTCCCTCAGGGTCGACTCTGGCAAGTAATAAAAGCTGAGTTCCCATACGGATCATTCGATCTGTCACCATCTTAATGCGCTCGGCGCGCTCGCGAATATCAGCTGGTAAAGGTTGAGCCAACATGAGCTCACACTCGAGTTTTAGGCCCGCAAGAGGTGTTTTAAGCTGGTGCGCTGCATGCCCGACAAAACTTCGCTGTGCTTCAAACGAGTCGCTCAGACGGGCAAATAAAGCATTGGTATGCGTGAGTAATTGCTCGAATTCGGTTGGTAAGCCCTCAAGCTCCATGCGTCCGAGATCCTGGGCGGATCGTTGAGCGATCTCTTCTGAGAGCTTTTCAACTGATGCCATACTACGCTTGACTGCACTAATGACTGCCCATACTAACAAAGCAATCAACAAAGACTGTCCAACCACCATCAACCAAAAAATATCATCTCGATGCCACTCGTCCATATCGAGTTTGTAAGAAACAAACCAAGTAACAGTCTGATCTAACAACACCAAAGCGATAATTGGCGGCAGCAATCTAAGGATTAATAGCCTTGCCATCGAACCCGCGGGGGGAAATTTCATCTTTTGGAGTCGCACAGTTGGATGAAGTAGACCTTACGCGAAGGCATAGGGATAAAAATCAGCTGCCTGCTTCTAACTCAAGCATATATCCAAAACCACGTACAGTTTTAATTGCCACACCGGCAACACCTTCGAGTCTTTTACGCAATCTATAGACATAGACCTCCACAGCGTTTTCACTGAAGTCGGCATCCATTGCGGACAAAGCCTGTGTGATTTGCTGTTTAGTGACGATTTTGCCCGCACGGGACAACAACATCTCCAATACGGAAAGCTCGCGCACGGAGACAGTTAGTAATTCACCGGCAACGCGCACCTCTCGATGAACACTGTCAAAGCGTATGGCACCGAACTCAATAACGGGTACGACAGCGCCAAGGTGTCTGCGAGCAAAAGCCCGGACACGTGCTGCAAGCTCGTCGAGCTCGAAAGGCTTGGAAAGATAATCGTCCGCACCTGCATCGAGACCGGCTACCCGGTCTGCCAAGGCATCTCTGGCTGTCAAAATAAGCACAGGCACAGAGCGCCCCTCAATACGAAGTGTTTTAAGCACCTCTAAACCATCCATATCTGGCAGGTTCAGGTCAAGAACGACTAAATCATAGGTGTAATTTTTAACGGCCAGCAGACCTCGTTGACCGTCAGCCAACCAATCAACAGCGTAGCCTTGCCCGGTCAAGAACTCTTGTAGTGCTCGACCAAGCGTCGCATCATCTTCTATGACCAAAACTCTCATATGCGAATTTTACTCTCAGAAGGAGCGAAATGCGCTTGGATGATTTAGAGGCATCGCCGAGGGGGAGCTGATGCGGGGGGAAATAATGCGGGGGGAAATGATGCGGGGAGGTTACTGTGGGATTGTTACTGAGAGGACAGTGCCGGGGGAATACTGCTGAGAGGATGTTGCTGAGGAGGACTTGCTGAGAAGAGTCTTGCTGAGGAGAAATGGCAAGAAAAACTAAAATCAAAAGACAAACATTTCAGCTGAATGTTGGTGGGTGCTACAGGGGTCGAACCTGTGACCTACGCCTTGTAAGGGCGCCGCTCTACCAACTGAGCTAAGCACCCAGTATTAAAGATATGCAAAAAAGTGCAAAAACTAGGGGCCAACACAGCTAAAAAAAAGAATGCGGTTCGCATTATAGCGAACCGCACACATTTAGCAAATTAAAGCGTCTTAGTTGACTGCGTCTTTCAAAGCTTTACCTGGACGGAACTTAGGCACTTTAGCTTTTTTGATTTTGATTGCTTCGCCCGTGCGTGGGTTGCGACCAGTGCGAGCGGCGCGCGCTGTCACAGCAAACGTGCCGAAACCGACGAGAGTCACAGTGCCGCCCTTTTTGAGCGTTGTCTTGACAGCGGCAATCATTGCATCGAGTGAACGACCTGCAGCGGCCTTAGAAATGTCAGCCTTGGTGGCGATGTGATCGATCAATTCGGTTTTGTTCATATTAGAAATACCTCTAGTGGTGTTAAAGAAAGCCAGATGTTTTATAACATCTGTGCCACATCATATAGTGCAATTCAACTGCAACAGCACATGCCGACATTAAGCCTCGTGAAGCTGCGGCTGTCAAGAAAAAATCACCCGATCAGCCGCAATTTAATTGAATGTAAGAAAAAGAAAGAATTTATGTGAAGAGATGCCACAATACTTACGCACCGCACAACAAACACTAGCAACAAATAAAAATTTGCGTTAAAAGCATGCCAATTTCAACATAAAACGTTGAAATTATTTTTGACATTTCTCAAAAGCTTGAGCGAAGTCGGATAACAAATCGGCCTCATCCTCGATGCCCACCGACAAACGGATCAAACCCTCGCCAATACCCATCTGCGCACGTAATGCCGGGCCCATTTCATAGTAAATAGTTTGTGCAGCTGGCAGAGCGAGGCTACGGGTGTCACCGACGTGTGTAGCCAGAATCACGACTTCGAGCTGATTCAAAAATTCGAAACTGTCAATTCCTTCGATCAGCTCAAAAGCAATTAAATTACCGAATCTGCCATTAAATAAGCGACGGGCACGCTCATGCTGGGGGTGAGAGGCAAGCCCCGGATAAGCAACTCGTGCAACGCCGGGATGATTAGATAAAAAATTCGCAAGAGCGAGTGCATTGCTGCATATTTTGCCAAGGCGTAAAGAGAGTGTTTCGGCACCTACAGAGATCCTGTGTGCAGCATCCGCAGAAAGGGTTGCCCCCATGTCACGGAGACCTTTTTTCTTGATTTGAGTCAGACCCCAACCTGCGACAGGTCCTTTTTTGTAAACATCAAGAATATTGGGGCATTGAGTCCAGTCAAACAAACCTGTATCCGTCAACGAGCCGCCAAGCGCATGCGCATGGCCCCCGATGTGTTTGGAAAGGGAGTTCATCACAAAGCTCGCCCCAACTGACTTTGGTTGAAACAGCCAGGGCGAAGTCAAGGTGTTGTCAACAACATAGATCAAATGGCGTTCGGCGCATAGTTGACCAATGGCCTCCAAATCAGCGATTTGGGTACCTGGGTTAGCAATCGTCTCGGTAAATACCATGCGAGTGTTTGGGCGGATTGCCGCGGTAACGGCGCGGATGTCAGTCGGATCCACCAGCGTGAGCTCAATCCCAAGTAGCTCCAAGGTACCAAACAAACTATTGGTATTACCAAAAATGAATTGACTGGAAATCAGGTGATCACCCGCCCTGAGGAGCGTCGTAAACAATGCAGACAGCGCGCCCATTCCGGTGGCAAAACTCAAACTCGCCACGCCACCTTCCATCGCGGTGATCTTTTTCTCGAGCGCATCCGTAGTAGGTGTGCCCTGACGGGCATAGGTATAACCGGGTTTACCCTGAAACACCGCAGCCAGCTCTCGCGCATCCGGATAAGCATATTGAGAGGACGTATGGATCGGCTTATGAACTGCGCCGTGTTCGACAGATAAACGTCGATCGCCATGCAAAATGGTAGTGGTAAATCCGTGCTTTGCCATAAAAAATACTCAACCAAAGACTGTTAAATAAAAAGACAGTTTAGTGGATTCAGTTTGCTGGGTTACTTTAGGCTGCGCTGCCTGACGGTTTCATACAAACAAACAGCTGTGGCGACACTGACATTCAAGCTCTCAACGCTGCCAAGCATGGGAATATGCACCAGTTCGTCGCAGGTTTCACGAGTAAGCCTGCGCATACCCTCGCCTTCGGCCCCCATGACCCATCCCATTGCCCGCTTACCTTGTATTTGATGAATGCCTTCTGCCGCCTGATCATCTGTGCCGACAAGCCAGATATCGCGATCTTTTAAATCACGCATCGTCCGCGCCAGATTCGTCACCATGATGTATGGTACGGACTCCGCTGCGCCGCAGGCAACGCGCTGAACGGTGGTGTTCAAACCAACAGCACGATCCCGAGGAGCTACCACTGCATGGACACCCGCAGCATCAGCCGTGCGCAGACATGCACCCAGATTATGGGGGTCCGTCACCCCATCCAGAATCAGCAAGAGCGCGGGACCCTCTACGCCATCCAGGACATCGTCTAAATCATCCGCTAATTTTCGAGCATCCGCGACGGCCACAACGCCCTGGTGACGCGCCCCGCCAGCCAAACCGTCCAGTCGATCTGCACCGACCAAATGAACGGGGCGCCCGGCCTTACTGACTTGGTCGACCAAAGACTGCATCCGTTTGTCTTTGCGCTGTGCCTCGATATAGACCTCGCGAATGGTCTCAGGTGCCTGGCGAAGCCGAGCAATCACCGCATGAAAACCCGCGAGCATTTGTGTTGCTGCCATCGATCAGTTCCTAGCGCCCTTTACGGGCTGATTTTTTAACACCTGCGCTTTTTTTAGTTGCCCGCAATAGTTTTTTGCTAGGCCGCGCAGCTTCTTGTTTGCCAGCTTTTTTTGCTTCGGCTCGTCGCACGCTTGCCACTTTACCTTGCAATTCAGCGGGTTTCGTGGGGGCCGCCTTTTTAACACGTCTGGCGATCGATTCATCAGGACGCGCCGCCGCCTTACGCAGTGCCACAAAACTTGTGCCAGCCACGAGACGAAACTCGATCCGACGGGCTTCGAGATCAACCCGGGCAACCTGCACCTGCACGGCATCCGTCAGCCGGTAACGCATTCCAGTGCGCTCGCCTCGCAGCTCATGCATCGACTCGTTGAATTGAAAATACTCGGTTCCCAATTCAGAGACATGCACCATACCCTCAACATGAAGGGTGTCTAAAGTCACGAAAATACCAAAACTGGCCACACCTGTGACACGACCACTAAAGGTCTCGCCCACGCGTTCTTTGACAAACCAGCACTTGAGCCACGCCTCCACATCACGCGAGGCCTCGTCCGCCCTACGCTCAGTGCCGGACAACATCAAACCCAGCCGCTCCCACAGATCATGCTCATACTCTTGCTTGGTCGCGCCAGGCGCTGCAACAAAACCATGAAGAGTCGGCTGATATCGTTCCCCTTTCAACAAGGCCTTGATGACACGATGAGTGAGCAAATCTGGATAGCGTCGAATAGGCGATGTAAAGTGGGTGTAAGCCGGATAAGACAGGCCGAAATGACCCATATTGTCAGGGCCGTAAATGGCCTGTTGCATCGAACGCAGGCACATCGTTTGAAGTAAGGCGTAGTCGGGACGAGCACGCGCCTTGTCCAGGAGCTCAGCATAATCTTTGGCGGTTGGTTCAGCACCTCCTCCCAAACTCAAACCAAGCGTGCGCAAAAACTCTCGCAATGCCTTGAGCTTATCAGTCGTTGGCCCTTCATGGATACGAAAGAGTCCAATGTGTTTGCTGCGCGCCATGAAGTCAGCCGCACACGTATTGGCTGCCAGCATGCACTCCTCAATCAGACGATGTGCATCATTACGAACAAGACCGATAATTTTTTCGATTCGCCCCAGTTCGTTACAAACTATTTTTGTTTCAATCGTATCGAAGTCAATTGCACCACGTTCTTTACGCGACTGCTGTAAAACCTGAAAAATCGAATGCAAGCCCTGAATCTGGGGCAGCACCTTAGTCAAGGATTTTGCCGCAGGACCTTGAGGATGTTGCAAGGACTCCCAGACCTGGTTGTAGGTCGTTCGCGCATGAGAGTGAATCACCGCGTTATAAAACTGGTAGGCTGCAACGGTACCAGCCTTGGCGCCATTGAGTGGGATGACCATGTCGCAAACTAACACGAGGCGATCCACTTGAGGATTGAGGGAACACAAGCCGTTGGAGAGCTTTTCGGGCAACATCGGAATCACGCGGCGAGGAAAATAAACGCTGGTCCCACGCTCCCTGGCATCAATATCCAGAGCATCCTCTGGCGTCACATAGTGACTGACGTCAGCAATCGCAACCAATAAACGCCAGGCAGGACGTTTGCGTCCGGAACCAAGATCCACTTCTTCACAGTAGACCGCATCATCAAAGTCGCGTGCATCCTCGCCATCGATCGTGATAAACGCAACATCCCTGAGATCCACACGATCTTTAAGATCCTGTTTGCGGACACCTTCGGGCAACTTATCTGTCTGCCGCAACGCTGCATCGGAAAAATCAACCGGGACATCAAACTTGCGAACGGCAATTTCGATTTCCATTCCGGGATCATCAATTTCACCGAGGATTTCTGCCACACGACCAAGTGGCTGTGTGTGTCGTGTGGGTTGCTCGATGATATCCACTGAAACTACTTGACCGTGCTGAGCACCTCCCGTATCTGCCGGAGGGATCAGCACGTCGTGTTTGATACGCTGATCTTCTGGAACCACAATAGTCAAGCCACGCTCGTTCAAAAACCGCCCGACCAGACGATTTGTACGCCTTTCAATGACCTCGACAATTGTGGCTTCCGGTTTGCCGCGGTACTCGCCTGTAGGCTTAACCAGCACACGGTCGCCGTGCAGGACTTTGAGCATTTCTCGGGGTGACAAAAACAGATCGGGCCCGCCTCCATCGCGCACCAAAAATCCAAAACCATCACGATGGCCTTGCACGCGGCCTGCGACAAAATCGAGCTTATTCGCTAGTAATAAAACACCCTTGCGATTAGGTAGCAGCTGGCCATCACGCTCCATGGCCGCAAGACGCCGCGCAAATCCTCTGAGGGTTTCTTCAGAATCCAGACCGAGTCGCGTCGCCAGATCTTCTGGCGAAAGTGGCACAAGCGCTGTGCGCAAGGACTCTAAAATTTCTTCTCGACTAGGGACATCCGGATCAAAGTCGGGAGGTAACTCAGGACTGGCTGCGCTTGCGCGGCCGCTTTTAGATTGGGGGGGAAGGCGATTTGCCAAAGTATGAATCTCGCTTATAATGCGGTGCTTCTGAAGTACAGATAGGCCCAGGTGGCGGAATTGGTAGACGCGCACGGTTCAGGTCCGTGTGCCGCAAGGTGTGGAGGTTCGAGTCCTCTTCTGGGCACCATTGAAGTGTAAAGCATAATCCCTGTCGCTTTAATGATTTAAAGTCTGTTTGAGTGTTTTTTTCATCATGATGTGTTCAATATTCGCATCCATGAACACTTCCCCAAACGCAGCAAAGCCTTGTTTCTCATAAAAGCCTTGCGCGTGAAGCTGGGCTCCTAAAACCACCTCAACAAAGCCTTTTTTAAGCGCGGCATCCATCAATGCCTGTAGAACGGCCGCGCCCACACCCTTGCCACGCTCAGAACGTTTGACCGCCATGCGTCCAATATGACCATCGGGAAGTAGGCGACCCGTTGCGATAACCTCACCCTGCTCATCAAAAGCCAGAGCATGTACACACAAATCATCCATCGCATCGAGCTCCTCGTTCTCGGGAACTTGCTGCTCCTCAACGAACACTTCAAAGCGGATCGCAGAGGCAGAATCACGCAGATTCGTCCAATCACCCAACACAATCTGAATATTCGACGGCTTCAACTGATCCCCCCTGGCAGAAATAATTTCACGATACTTAAAGATATTATGACCGAGGAGCGTAGCTCAAGCATCCATCTGTATCAACGCGCTACACTTGGGTACCAATAATATCGATTCGCTGGTCGGCTATGTTTGCTGCGGTCATTGACGCTGCTTTTCCGGTGTTTGGCTTGATCCTGACTGGATGGGTCTGCACAAAACTCAATATTCTCGGACCTTCCAGTCGCGAGGGATTGAATAACTTTGTGATTTATCTCGCGCTACCCGCGCAACTTTTTGCCGCAATGTCTGGAGCAGAGCTGTCTGAGTTGGCTCAGCCTGGCTTCTTTTGGTCTTTTGCCTTGGGCATGTTCGGCACAGCCAGCTTGTATGCCCTCATTTCAAGGGAGCCGCAAACCCCACCTGTGGACAAACTGATCAACAGCATGAGCGCGGCGTATGGAAATGCCGGATTCATGGGCATTCCTTTGTGCCTGATGTTGTTTGGAAAAGCGGGACTTGGACCATCCATCATTACAGCCGTGTTTACCGTCTCATTACTTTTTGCAGTCACTATCATGCTGATTGAACTGCAGCGACTCGACCACGCACGCGCAGGCCTCGCTATTAAAAAAGTTGTACTCTCCATGCTTCGCAATCCGCTCTTGGTTGCCCCACTTTTAGGCCTGTTTTGGTCCATAATGCAATGGCCGATGCCCACACCCGCTTCGCGTTTCATCGGTCTGTTGGGCGATGCCTCGACCCCATGCGCACTGATTGCGATCGGATTGTTTTTAGGACAAACAACCGCACCCAGTGCGGGGCCTGAAGTGATGCGTATTGTCTTGCTCAAGCTGCTTGTCCAACCCGCACTGACTGCCCTGCTCGTCCTGTATGTGTTTGAGGTCCCCAAAATATGGGCCTTGGTTGCGATTCTTGCCGCGGCTCTGCCGGTGGGTACGGGTCCTTTTATGTTGTCACAAATATATCAGCGCGATGCCGCTGCGAGTGCGCGGGCTATTTTGGTCTCGACTGTACTGTCGGTATTGACAATATCCATACTGGTGGCTTGGATTGGTCAAGAGCTTTAAACAGAGAGTTACGCGATCGCGACAATCAAAGATGACAAGCGCTAATTTTTGAATACACTCAAATGAATATGAATACTCAGAACCCCATCCAGACGACCTCGCCCCAACTCTCCCTTGATGGATCCATCGCGACGATTCGCCTGGCGAATCCGGCTTACGCCAATCGATTAAGTCCTGCAGATTTGGGGGTGATTCGGGAGTACCTCGATACAGTCAACCATCATCCAGATATTCTGGTTTTGCGATTCATCGCAGAAGGCAAATATTTTTGCAGTGGCTATGACATCTCTTCGCTCGCGGCTGAAAGCGCTCCCTCCTCCCTCTATTTTGGAGAAACTGTTGATCTGATCGAGCAAGCACGCCCAGTCACGATTGCCGCCATCAATGGCGGAGTGTATGGTGGTGGCACAGACCTCTGCCTGGCATGCGACTTTCGCATTGGCAGTACCAACGCCAATATGTTTATGCCTGCAGCCAAACTCGGTTTGCATTTTTATCCAGGCGGAATGGTGCGCTACATGACGCGTCTAGGACTCAACCATGCCAAAAGACTCTTTCTGACAGCCGAAAAAATTGAAGCTTCCGAAATGAAAGAGATCGGTTTTTTGACCGAATTGGTTGAGCCCGGTTCTCTGACAGAAAGCGTCAATACCTTGACAAAGCAACTCGCTTCGATGGCTCCCCTAGCCTTGTTAGGAATAAAAAAACACCTAAATCTCATCGCTCGCGGACAATTGGATGTGGCTGCGATCAAAGAAGCGGTTCTACACTCGGAACAATCCGATGATATGAAGGAAGGAGCGACAGCATGGAAAGAAAAGCGTCAGGCTGTTTTTAAAGGAAGCTAGCAAAGTGTAGTAGTTCTTTAGCACGGCAGATATCAATTCATCTTGTTTTTTTTTGATCGTGGAACGCACATGACAACAAAACCTAAAGTCGCCCTGATCAGCACCGGCGGAACAATCACCTCTCTCAGCGTGCTGGGTGAGCTCGATATGTTTGAGTACAGTTCGACTGGCAAAAGGCTGGATGCCTTTGGGATGCTGGAGAAATTCCCTCACTCTCAGTCGATTGCGGACGTGATACCTGTTGCATTTGATACGCTGCTTTCGACTGCCGTGAGCTTTCCGCATTGGAAAAAACTGGCGGTAGTGATCGGCGATTTAATTCAGAAACATCACGATTTAGCCGGTATTGTCATTTTGCACGGTACATCTTCCATGGAGGAAACGGCCTATGCACTCAACCTAGGTCTGAAAACGAATATTCCTATTGTCCTGACCGGCGCGCAACGCCCAGCCAGCGCATTGTCTACCGATGCCGGACTCAACATCTATAACGCCGTCCGATTGGCGGCTTGTCCCGAGGCCAGAAACCTTGGTGTGCTCATCTGTCTCAATGATGAAATCCAGTCCGCAAGAGAAGTCACCAAAACATCAAATGGTCGCTTGCAGACATTTCGCTCGCCAGATTTTGGCGCCCTTGGGCACGTCGACGGCGATCGGATAGTCATCTATCGGAGCCCCACTCGCCGTCACACCCCCGATACTGAGTTCGACCTCAGGGACATCACCCTTTTGCCGCGTGTCGATATCGTCTACAGCTATGCTGGAGGGGATGGCGTTGCCGTCCAGGCGTTTATGGACGCAGGTGCGCAAGGCCTTGTCGGAGCGGCTTTTGCTCCCGGACTGCTCTCACCAGAGGAGTTCGTCGCGATGGAGGCGGCTGTTAAAAAAGGGGTCGCTGTGGCGATCTCCTCAAGAGCCGGTTCGGGACGAACGTTTGCACCCAGCAAAATGCGTGATGCCGGCTTTATACAGGCCGACAATCTAACCCCTCAGAAAACTCGCATCCTCCTGGCGATGGCGCTCACCAAGACAAAAGACCGGAACGAGATTCAGCGGATGTTTGATACTTATTGATTCTCATACAGCCGGCAGGAAGCATCGATCAGCTGTCTGGCGATGCTGACATGATCAGGCAGCGGGGGGAGCGCGTCGCGCGAAAACCAGCCCGCTGCTTCGATTTCAGAAGGGTCAGGCGTGATTTCGCCTCCTGCGTAATCTGCAAAAAACGCGACCATCAAGGAGTTGGGAAAAGGCCAGGACTGGCTGGTGAAATAGCGAAGATTTTCAATTTCCAAGCCAACCTCTTCGCGGACCTCTCTGTGAGCGCATTGCTCCAGAGTCTCCCCAGGCTCGACAAAGCCAGCTAAGGCGCTAAAGACGCCTGGACGAAAATGGGGACTTCTTGCCAGCATCAATTCATCTCCACGCTCAATCAGCACCATCACTGCGGGTGAAATACGGGGATAGGCCACCAGGCGGCAAGCTGGACACTCCATGCCAAACTCGGTGTTTTTCATGACAGTTGTTGTACCGCAGCGGCCACAAAAACGATGATTTTTCATCCAGTCGATCAGTTGAGTCCCGCGCCCCGCCAAAGCAAAAATCTCAGGCCCTGCAGAAGCAAAGAGACTGCGCACAGGTCTGAGCTCACCAGCGATATGCGAGGGAATCACATCGGTTTCAATGGCATAGCATGCGACTCCATTGAAGTGTCCGATATGCAGAGCCTGAGTTTGCTCATCGAAGTCTGCTCGATGCGCCTGGGGAAAAACCTCAACCCCCCTCTCGTCAACAGATATCAACACTTGATTGCCAGAACGGATCAACCAATAGCTTAATTCACTCATTTTTTGTCTCTTTGATACTTTGTTTATTTGACAACATTGTATTCTGCACCGATGATTGGACGGTACAGAGTCGGTTGAGCTTAGGGATCCATACCTCTTTTAAATAAAGCTTTATTTAGTGAGCGCATCAATGACAGACACACATCAAAGATCTTCCCGACAAGCAACCGCTGCACAAGATACAGCAAATGCTCTCTTAACGCTCAAGGCTGTATATGTCTGTCAAGAGCGGCCTTTTATCTACACAAGTGGCTGGGCAAGTCCGGTGTATGTCGATTGCCGCAAACTCATGTCGGATGCCGCCCGCCGGACTCTACTCATGGATCACGCTGCAAGCCTTCTTCGTGAGCAGCTCGGCACTCAAATTGACTGTATCGCAGGGGCTGAAACCGCCGGCATCCCCTTTGCCTGCTGGATCGCTGAACGACTCAATTTACCGATGGTCTATGTCAGAAAAAAGGCAATGGGCTGGGGGGCGAACGCACAAATCGAGGGAGATTTGGCGCCGGGGGCAAGATGTTTACTTGTGGATGATCTGACCACGGATGGCCTTTCTAAAATCGGCGCAGCACTTGCCCTGCGGCAGGCTGGCGCGACCGTTCGCGATGTATTCGTGGTCTTTAATTACGATATTTATCCACAAAGTCTTCGTGCGTACACTGAACACGAAATAAGATTGCATGCCTTGGCTACTTGGCAGGATATTTTTTCTCAATCCAAGGCACTCAGTTATTTTCCATCCGATCGCGCCAAAGAAATTAAATCTTTTCTTCAGGACCCCATCGCGTGGTCCTTGGCCCATGGTGGAGCAGGTCAGTTTCCCCGCAAGACGGTACCTCAATGATGACTCAACAAGCTGCAGCCCTGAATCCCAAGCTCCTTGAGGTCGCGGACTATCTTTTCAAAGAGATTCAGGATGCGACCCGGGATACAGTGGGGATCACACGAGAGAGCTACGGATCTGGAGAAACCGTTGCACTACAAATCCTGGCTGATTACGCCACACAGCAAGGACTTTTTTGTCACTTTGATGCGGGCGCCAATCTCGTCATCACGCTTCCCGAGGAACCTGAGGGCAAGATCGTCTTGATTGGTTCGCATCTGGACTCGGTCCCACAAGGCGGTAACTTCGATGGCCTGGCAGGCGTAATCGCCGGGCTGTTAATTTTGCTTCACATGAAAGAATTACCCGCCGCAAAACAAAAACCCATCCGAGTGCTGGCTCTACGAGGAGAAGAAAGCGCATGGTTTGGCAAAGCATACATGGGATCTCTGGCCTTACTGGGAAAGCTGACTGCAGACGACTTGCAACTCAAGTCCAGACACACGCAACAAAGCTTGCGTGAGGCCATGCGTGCTTTGAAAATTTCGGTGGAGAGCATAGACCAGGGTAAGCCACTGATGGATCTCTCAAACGTATGCGCCTATCTTGAATTACATATTGAACAAGGTCCGCTGATGGTCGCACGCCACTGGCCCATCGCAGCCGTCTCGGGCATACGCGGAAATATCCGTCACAACCGGATCATATGCAAGGGCGAGACCGGTCACTCAGGTGCAGTCCCACGATGGATGCGCAAAGATGCGGTGCTGGCCTGCGCGGAGCTGCTCTCTCACCTCGATGAGCATTGGCGCGTGTTGCAACAAATGGGGATGGACTTGGTGATGACCTGCGGTATTTTTTCTACGAATTCTGCGAGCCACGCCCTCTCGGTCATCCCTGGGGAAGTCCAGTTTAGTTTTGAAGTGCGTAGTCAAAATGAAGCGACGCTTGAGCAGTTCTATCAGCTCATGCAAAATGAATGTCAAGATATTGCTCGCTCAAGAGGTGTGGAGTTTATCTTTGACAGAAAGCTCTATACAGCACCCGCCTTGATGAGTCAGGAATGGGTCAAAAAAATCTCTGATGCATGTGTGAAACTCGGAGTAGAGTCTGAAATCATGGCAAGTGGCGCTGGACATGATGCAGCCGTTTTTGCAAACGCCGGTATACCAAGTGGAATGATTTTTATACGCAATGAACATGGTTCTCACAACCCTCATGAAGCCATGAATTTGGAGGATTTCTTTTTAGGTGTTCAGGCACTTCATCTTGCGATCCTCGATTAAATCTAACGGGCAACCCTTTTGATCAAAGGAGATCTACCCAATGAACGCCCCACTGACTGAGTCCACCCACAAGGTGCTTGACAAGGTGTCACTCGAAGACAAATACACACAGGAACGCGGTCGTGCGTTCATGAGCGGTGTGCAAGCCCTCGTTCGACTACCCATGATGCAACAAATGCGCGATGCGCAAGCAGGGTTAAATACTGCCGGCTTTATCAGCGGTTACCGAGGGAGTCCCCTGGGGGGCTATGACCAAGCTCTGTGGAAAGCTTCTGCACACTTGAAGCGACACAACATTGTTTTTCAACCGGGCGTAAACGAAGAGCTTGCCGCAACAGCAGTTTGGGGAACTCAGCAAGTCGAGATCTACCCTGAACAAAAAAAATTCGATGGCGTGTTTGGAATCTGGTACGGGAAAGGTCCCGGCGTTGATCGCTGCTCAGATGTATTCAAGCACGCCAACATGGCTGGTACCGCGCCGCATGGTGGCGTCATTGCGATTGCGGGTGATGACCACATTGCCAAGAGTTCTACCGCCGCGCATCAGAGTGATCATATTTTCAAAGCCTGTGGGTTGCCAGTCTTTTTCCCAAGTGACGTGCAAGGCATTCTTGATATGGGTTTGCACGCCTTTGCGCTCAGTCGCTTTTCCGGTCTCTGGTCTGGGATGAAGACTATTCAGGAAGTCGTTGAGTCGAGCGCGAGCGTGGACGTTGATTTAGCGCGTGTCAACATCATCCTGCCCGAAGACTTTATCTTGCCGCAAGGCGGCATGCACATTCGCTGGCCTGATGCACCACTGGAGCAAGAAGCCCGTCTCATGGAGTACAAATGGTATGCGGCGTTGGCGTATATTCGTGCGAACAAACTCAACCATACAAGCATTCAAGGCCCTCATGATCGACTAGGAATCATGGCCAGCGGCAAAGCTTACCGTGACACCTGCCAAGCACTCTTAGATTTGGGTCTCGACCATGAAGTGTGCCGTCAAATTGGTGTGCGCGTGCATCAAGTTAACGTTGTTTGGCCGCTGGAGGCAAGTACAACGCGCGAGTTTGCATTGGGTCTCGAAGAAATTATTGTCGTAGAAGAAAAACGACAAGTGATCGAATATCAACTCAAGGAGGAGCTCTACAACTGGCGTCCAGACACCCGTCCGGTTGTTGTGGGTAAATTCGACCAGCCCGAATCCGACTACAGTGGCGGCGAATGGGCTCAGCCCAATCCTGTCGGTAATCGGCTGTTGCGCGCCAATGCGGACTTAAGTCCGGCCTTGATTGCACAAGCGATCGCCAAACGTTTATTGCGTTTTACGCTTCCCGAAACTGTTCGTGCAGGCATTCAATCCAGACTCAGTGTCATTGAGGCTAAACAGCGCGCAATGAGTGTGACGGACCTATCCCTTGGAGAAAGACAGCCTTGGTTCTGTAGCGGCTGTCCGCACAGTACGAGTACGCGTGTGCCTCAAGGCAGTCGCGCCATGGCGGGAATCGGTTGCCATTACATGGTGCTGTGGATGGATCGCTCGACTTCAACCTTTACTCAAATGGGAGGGGAAGGCGCACCCTGGGTCGGCCAATCCCACTTTGTTAAAGATACGCACGTTTTTGCAAATATTGGTGATGGTACGTGGTTTCATAGCGGATCTCTGGCGATTCGTCAGGCAGTTGTCGCTGGCGTGAACATCACTTACAAAATTCTGTATAACGATGCCGTGGCAATGACAGGCGGACAGCAAGTCGGGGAGCGTCCCGAAGGCCTTTCTGTCCCGCAAATCGTTAAAAGTTGTATTGCCGAAGGCGTTCAGCGTGTCGCAGTGGTCACCGACGATCCGGAACGCTACGAGGGCGTCAAGCTTGAGCCTGACGTTCGAGTCTGGCATCGGGATGAGCTGGACACGGTACAACGCCTCTTTAGAGATATCACCGGGACCACGGTGATCGTCTACGATCAAACCTGCGCGACCGAAAAGCGCCGTCGCCGTAAGTCTGGCAAGCTCGAAGATCCAAAGCGAGTTGTCATGATTAACGAACTCGTCTGCGAGGGATGCGGAGACTGCTCGGCCAAGAGCAATTGCTTGTCTGTCGAGCCCCTGGAGACCGAATTTGGTCGCAAACGGCAGATCAACCACAGCAGCTGTAATAAAGATGAGTCTTGCTTAAAAGGCTTTTGTCCAAGTTTTGTTGTGGTCGAAAACGCCAAGCTTAAACAGCCCGCAGCCAAGAACAGCCAGAATGCACTACCTGAACTTCCCCCAGCGAACGTACCCGATTGCGCAAGCCCGTATCGAATTGTGATTGCCGGAGTAGGTGGAACAGGTGTGATCACGATCGGCCAATTGCTTGGTGTCGCTGCGCACATTGAAGGTAAAGGTGTCATCACGCAAGATTCAGCCGGGCTTGCTCAAAAAGGTGGCTCAACTTGGAGTCATGTCCAGATCGCGCAAGCGCCTGAAACGCTCTATGCCACAAAAGTTGATCTGGCTAAAGCCGACTTGATCCTGGCCTGTGACAGTGTGGTCGCCGCCAATCAGACAACGATGGCGCTTATGCAAAATGGTGTCACGCGCATTGCAATGAATAGCCACGACACGCCCACCGCAGGCTTTGTTCAGAGCCCCGATTGGCAATCGTCCCATACCGACTGCGCAAAGGCACTCTCTCAGGCCGTTGGAGCCGAGCAGCTCGCCAGCCTCGATGCCAGTGCACTTGCGGTTGAAAAGCTG
Source organism: Zwartia vadi (assembly GCF_030410375.1). Taxonomy (GTDB): domain Bacteria; phylum Pseudomonadota; class Gammaproteobacteria; order Burkholderiales; family Burkholderiaceae_B; genus Zwartia; species Zwartia vadi. The sequence continues at coordinate 44,658 of NZ_JAUHHE010000002.1, read as the reverse complement.
GGAGATGCCATTTATGCCAATCCCCTCTTACTGGGATTTTGCTGGCAAAAGGGTTGGATTCCTTTATCTCATGAATCGTTAACACAGGCTCTACGACTCAATGCCGTTCAAGTTGAGCGCAATCTGTTAGCTTTTGAATGGGGACGCGCTGCGGCCTTGAATGCTGAACTGCGTACTCAACCCATTAATGAGCAGCCGCTGCAATTCAAGGCAAAACCCACTCTCGAACAACTCATCACTCGACGCGTGGAGTTTCTCACGCAATATCAAAATGCTCAGTATGCACAGGAATACCGGGATTTTGTCGAGCGCGTATTCAAAGCTGAACAAGCAAGCTGGTCTGTACCGCCCATGACAGACTCGAAAGCGCCTGTCCCATCCAAGCATACGCCAAGGCTTTCTGAAGCCGTGGCGCGTTACCTTTTTAAACTGATGGCCTACAAAGATGAATACGAGGTCGCGCGGTTGCACACCAATCAAGATTTCATTGAAAAAATAAACCAGCAATTTGAACCTGGATTTCAGATCACGCATTACCTGGCCCCTCCTCTACTTGCTCAACACAATAGTCAGGGAGAGCTTGTAAAAAAACGCTTTGGTGGATGGATACGTCCAGTATTCAAGACGCTCAAGCACTTGAAATTCTTGCGTGGAACAGTATTGGATCCGTTTGGCTACACGTCTGAGCGTCGTACTGAAAGAGCACTCATCTCCGAGTACAGGATTTGCATTGAAGCAATGCTCCCGCAGCTCACCCGACAAAACATTGACCTTGCCGTGCAAATCGCCTCAGTACCTGAACATATTCGAGGTTATGGCCACGTCAAGGCGCGACACTTGGAAGAAGCCCGAAAAAAATCCATTTCTCTGCTCGAGAAATGGCGAGAGCAAAAGTAGTTGTTCGTAAAGTTTAGGTGCTGTCGGACTGTGCCCAACGAACAAAGGTCCTACATTGTCTCGTTGAAAATCTCACGTCCGATCAGCATTCGTCTGATTTCACTGGTTCCTGCCCCAATTTCATAGAGTTTGGCATCGCGCCAGAGGCGGCCTGTTGGATAGTCGTTGATATAGCCGTTACCACCCAGAATCTGGATCGCCTCTCCCGCCATCCACGTCGCTTTTTCAGCACAATATAAAATCACCCCTGCTGCGTCCTTTCGCATGCCGCGCTGTGAGCCTGACTGTGTGCGCAGCGCGCTCGGATCCAGCCCATCACCGCTCCTCATATCCAGTGTGCGACCGACAGCGTAGCAATACGCTTTACACGCCGAGTAGGTTGTATACATATCGGCAATTTTGCCTTGAATGAGCTGAAACTCGCCAATCGATTGACCAAATTGACGACGCTCATGCACATATGGCATCACAACGTCTAGACACGCACCCATAATCCCAAGCGGTCCGGCAGCGAGCACCGCGCGCTCATAATCAAGCCCACTCATCAATACCTGCACGCCACCATCAAGTTGGCCGAGTATATTTTCAGCGGGAACAAAAACATCATTAAAGACAAGCTCCCCTGTGTGCGAACCACGCATACCGAGCTTGTCCAAGCGCTGAGCCACGGAGAATCCCGGCATATCTCGATCAATCAAGAAAGCAGTAATACCACGTGCTTTTTTGTCCGGATCTGTCTTGGCATAGACGACAAGGGTCTGAGCATCCGGACCATTCGTAATCCACATTTTGGTGCCATTCAATCGGTACCCTGCCCCCTCTGCTGTGGCACGTAGCCGCATGCTGACCACATCAGAGCCAGCCTCCGGCTCACTCATCGCAAGAGCGCCGACATGCTCACCCGAGATCAATGGGGGTAGCAAGCGAGCACGCTGTACAGGGGTGCCGTTTCGCATGATCTGATTGACACAAAGATTGCTGTGCGCACCGTAGGACAATCCGACTGATGCAGAGGCGCGAGAGATCTCCTCCATGACGACCATATGGGCGAGATAACCCAACCCCGCCCCTCCGTATTCAGGACTTGCGGTCACACCAAGCAAGCCCATCTCACCCATTTTGCGCCACAAATCCATTGGAAACTGATCATCTCGGTCAATTTGAGCAGCCCGCGGTGCGATTTCCCGCGAAGCGAAGTCTCGAACCGCTTCGCGCAAGTAGGTGATCTCCTCGGTTAATCCAAAATCAAGCTCGTGTTCCAACATCATCAGTCTCCGCAGAAATGTGTTGATTTACTTGAGTGACGAGGTGATAAAAAACCCCCAAACCGTATCCGGCCAGGGGGCTTTGCCTCTCTCTGGATTGATGCGTCACACCAGCCAGTCAAACTAGCTGATGCGGCAACAGTCATCTTAACCGGGACCCATTAACAAATTAGGTAGCCATGTTGAAATGATTGGAATGTAAGTCACCACGATTAACAATCCAACCATCAGGAAGAAGAACGGCATCGTGCCGCGCAACACCTGTGCCAAAGGAATCTTGGAAATATTACTAATGACGAACAGGTTCAAACCAACAGGTGGTGACATTAATGCCAATTCCATATTGATGACGAGCATCACACCAAAATGGATTGGATCGATACCAAGGGGCTCAAGCAGAGGAAGAATGATCGGCACCATGATCAACAAGATCGAGAAGACTTCCAAGAACATACCCAGGAAGATCAAGAGAATGTTGACGGCCAATAAAAACTGCCAGGGTTTGATATCCAGACCTTTTACAAACTCAAGAGTCTTTTGTGCAACACCCGTTTCTGTGATCAGATGGCCAAAGGCAAGTGCCATGGCAATGATGATCATGATGGCAGCGGCGCTTCGCACAGCATGCGTCATGACTTGAAGAAAATCACTAGGCTTGACCTCACGGTACACAAACAAAGCCAACACGATCGCAACAACAGCGGATAGTGCTGCGGTCTCTGTCAGCGTAACAAATCCACCATACAAGCCTCCAAGCACGACAACAGGCACCAGTAAGGCTGGGACAGCGTTAAGTGTTTTCTTTATTTTTTCTTCGCGAGGCATTGGCACGCGATCAACGTAGCCGTTTTTCTTGCTGAAAAAATAAACATATACGCCCATCATTGCTGCGCTGATCAGACCGGGAACAACTCCACCCAGGAACAAGCGAGGAATGGAGGCATCAGCAAGAACCCCGTAGACCACGAACGCCAGTGAGGGCGGGATCAAGATACCTAGCGTACCGGCCGATACCAAAATACCGCCAGCAAAAGCGGGCGAGTAGCCGTTGCGAAGCATGGCCGGGATCATGATGGTGCCCATTGCAATCGCTGTCGCAACAGAAGAGCCGCACATTGCCGCAAAAATCGCGCAGGTTAAAACCGAAACAAGGCCTAGTCCACCATGGACACGACCAATCCAGGCTGTTGCAGCATTTATCAAAGCCTTGGCAACACCGCCCCGCTCCATGAAAATTGCAGCAACCACGAAATAAGGCACCGCAAGAAGCGTTGGCGAGTTCAGTTCGTCAATAATTTTTTGAGCGAGCGGAACTAAACTACCTTCGGTTGCAAAAACCAGTCCCGAAGTCAAACCCATTGTCAGATAAATGGGTACTCCAAGAATCAATAGAATAATAAATACGGGAGAGAAAAAACTAAGCATGCTGCGGCTCCCGCTTGAACCATTTACGATAGAGGCGAACGATATACGCCAAACCCATTACAAAAGCACCTGCAGGTAGCGCTGCGAAATAAATCCACAAGGGCATCCGAAGCATGGTTGTGGAGACATCGCCGAAATCCCAGGCCTGATGGGCAACGACTGCACCGTAATAGACAGCAAATACACAAAAAATCAAACCCAAGACATCGGCGAGCACTTCAACGCTATGTTTGAGTTTGGGTGGAAACATATTGATAAAAAAATCAGACTTCACGTGACGATCCATCAGGGTAACGGTGCCGAGCGATAAAAATACCGCCCAGATCACCATATACACCTGCACTTCTTCAACAAAGTCCAGTGTCAACGAGGGCGCAACCAATCTCACGATAACGTTGTAGGAACACATCACCAGCGCAAGAGTGGCTAAGCCCCCCACCACCAATGCTTCGAGTGGGTGGGATTTGGGTACATCATGGGCTTCCGCCTCAAGGTCAGCCTGAGCTTTTTGACGCAACGTCTCGTAGAGTCGGTTGCCTGTCGGCTCAGCTGCCTGAACAGTGTCTTTTGCTTGCATTTTTAGTACGCCACGCCTGCTTCTTTAAGATTTTTCAATGCTTCGTCCACCACATCCTGATCCATCTTGATGCTCTTGACGAGTTCGGGTTGTATCTTCATCAAGGTACGGCGAGCTTGCAAGACCTCGGCATCAGAGGGAATCACAACCTTCAAGCCTGCCTTAACCAATACGTCTTTGGCTTTGAGCTGAGCGGCAGCAGCATCTTTACGCTCTTGTGTCGCAGCGATATCCCATGCTTCAAGAATCGCTTGCTGGACTTCTTTGGGTTGCTTGTTAAAGAAGTTCGCGCGCATCATTGGCACGTATTGATTGAACTGGTTTTTGTCTTCAAAAGCGTACTTCAAGCCCGAATCCATCAGCTTGGACGAAAAGCTGCTCTCGTACGTTGTCAACAAACCATCCATCACACCCTGGCTCATTGCCAAAGGAACATCCGGCCATGGCACCAACAAGGGCGTGCCTCCTAGAGAGGTGATGCGCTGCGCATTCGCTGTACCGCCAGGATAGCGAATCTTCATGCCTTTCATATCAGCATAGGTTTTGATTTCTTTGTTGATGGTGTAAGTGTTTTGAAAACCCAGATCCATCCACTTACCCAAAATCTTGACGCGCATGCGCTCTTCGAACTTTTTGTTCAGATATTGACCAAGCTTACCGTCCATGACTTTATGGACAGTCGCCTCGTCAACACCATAGAACATGGGCAGACTCTGGAGTGCGGCATTCGGCTCGGCGCTATCAAGCTGCCATGTACCGGGCACGGCCATTTCTAAGGCGTCCTGACGGAGTGCGCGTGGCACGTCACGGTCACGGAACAGCTGTCCACTTGGGTAGACCTCGATCGTAAAGCGGTTACCTGTGCGCTTTTTCAATTCTTCAACAAAAACTTCCACACCTTTATTACGGACATGTACAGGGTTCGTATCAAGTGCAATGCGGAGTTTTTCCTGAGCTGCGGCGGGTGTTGCAACCAACGCCGAAGCTAACACTGCGAACGACGCAGTCATCAGTTTTACGGATAATGAAGACATGTGGTTTCCTTGAAAAAATGAAGTCTAGTTCAGTCACTGAACTAGACGCGGGCAGACTGTAACTAAATACACTTGTTATGTAAATAATGTTTACCCTATTTCCAAAGTAAACATGAGGAAACATCGGGAAAGTACTAAGTTACAAATCAAACATGTCTTAACAATTTACATGTTCGATATTCAAAATGCACTTCGTTAACAATTACATAACTTATAAAGTACGTCCCAATGCTTTGAAAAATAATTCTGACTGAAGTCTTTCACCCAGTGTTTGCTCGCCTACGCGCTGAGCAAGTGCAGCGTCGACAGGTTCTAGAGTGATACCCGAGGACATGGCAAGCACCTGCATCATGCAAGCGCGCTCAAGAAAATAAAGATCATCGTAGGCATAATCGATGCGTTCACCGCACACCACGACACCATGATTACCCAAGAAGACGACGTCCGCACCTTGCATGGCATGAGCAATGCGTTCGCCCTCACCCACATCAAGTGCCAGACCGTTGTAGTGCGCATCAACTGCAACACGACCATGAAAGCGCATCGCGTTTTGTGAGAGAGTCGTGTCGAGCGCGCGCTGACGCGTCAATGTCAGCGCCGTGGCATAAGGCATATGTGTATGCAAGACGCACGTTTTTTTAGCGATTCTGTGTACCGCGGCATGTATATACATTGCCGTGGGTTCGACAGGATGTTTGCCCGCCAGAATCTCGCCATGTTCATCGATCATCACGATGTCCTCCGCCTGAATTTCGCTCCACAACAGGCCTCTAGGATTGAGTAGAAAACGACCACTATCATCTGGAATCTCCACGCTGAAGTGATTGCATACGCCCTCAGACAAACCATGGTGAGCAGCGGCCCGTAACGCCAGGGCCAAGTCCTTGCGTAATGCACGTATCGAAGGCGAATCGAAATCCTCTTCATGCATGTTTGTTGTCATGAGGTTTCTCCATATTGATGTTTAGTTAGCGATGATGGTTTATGAGGTTATTGACTAAATGTTGAAGCTCGAAACGGTCATGATGCGCGCTCAAGCGCACGCTCAATATAATCACTTGCGACAGTCGTGCGAGGTACCTTAAAAGAAAACCAACTTCGGACGTCCTCATCTAACCCGATACCGTGCATGTAGTTATAAATAGCTTTGCGCAATCCGACTCCCAACGCTGCATGATCGACATTGGTCGGATCGATGAAACCAACGTCATTCTTTGCGAAACTTACCGGAGATAACGGGGTGAGTGTGACGCCATATTCTTCGGGGTTGAGTCCGACAGGAGAGTGTACGGTGCAAGTAAAGCGGTGAAAAAAACCACTCTGCATACACCCGTTTGCAAACAACTGTCGAACATACTCAAGTGCGTCGACCGTGTCGCGCACCGTTTGAGTCGGAAAACCGTACATTAGATAGGCATGAACCAACACACCCGCATCACTAAAGGCACGGGTCACACGCGCAACCTGATCGACAGAGACCCCTTTTTTCATGAGGTTCAACAATCGATCAGACGCGACTTCGAGTCCGCCTGAGACGGCGATACATCCACTTTGAGCGAGTAACTGACAGAGTTCGGGAGTGAAGGTTTTTTCAAACCGAATATTGCCCCACCAAGAAATATTGAGATTACGCTTGATCAATTCCAGGGCAAGCGATTTAAGAGCCTTTGGCGGTGCGGCCTCGTCCACGAAATGAAACCCAGTCTGTCCCGTTTCTCGGACAATCGATTCAATACGATCGGCTAGTACTTGTGCGGATGCAGTTTCGTAACGTCCGATGTAATCCAAACTGACATCACAAAAGCTACATTTCTTCCAATAGCAGCCATGAGCAACAGTCAGTTTATTCCACCGCCCGTCGCTCCATAGCCGGTGCATGGGATTGAGCATGTCTAATAATGACAAATAATCAGCGAGCGGCAATCCATCCCAAGTTGGCGTACCAACCTCCTCAAAAGGCACCTCGGGCTCGACCATATTGACGTAGCGTACCTGTCCGGACTCAGGATCCCGTAAAAATGTTCTAACCAGCCTTTGTCGTGAGCGCTTTCCGGTTAAATGATCAAGCAAAGCAAGCAAGGGACGCTCACCCGCATCTAGGGTCACATAGTCAACGAAATCAAAAACTTTCGGCTCACTGAGCTCGCGGAGCTCTGTATTGACGAACCCTCCACCCAAGACTATTTTGATATCCGGGTAATGGGATTTAATAGTCTGTGCAATCCTGAAGGCAGCGTAAACCGTTCCGGGAAAAGGAACGGAGAGCAACACGACAGTCGGGCGATGACGGGCAATAGACTCGAGCGTCAATTGCTCGAGATACTCATCGACAAGCGTTTGAGGCGCAGCCAAGGCCAGCGCTAATGGTTCAAACGTTGCTTGGCTCGCTGCGAGCGACTCGCCGTAGCGAACAAACTCAAACCGTTGATCGGCCGCCTCGCGTAAAACATCGGCCAAGTCATTGAGATACAAAGTGGCAAGATGTTTGGCGCGATCCTGCATACCCAACGCACCAAACGCCCAGCCTAAGGGATCTCCAGTTTCATCATCAACATAGGCGTCCAGGGACGCAAAACGCGGTCCCTCTGGCAAATATTGCCGGCTCACAATGCGGTGTGCCAGAGTCGAATCCCTACCTTGCAAAAATGCGATGACCGCTTGAATGGTGTTGAGATATTGAGCACGCTGCTCTGCAAAAGACTGCAGAACAAGACTGCGTTTTCGTGGCGCGATACGATCTACCAAACTTGCAACCTGCTCTAGGCCCTCTGCACTCAATAAACGCAACACAAGCTTGAGAGCGAGATCCTCTTGCACAGCATCAATTTGTCGCGCACGCAAAAAACCAGTTAAGTAAGCAGTAGAGGGATAAGGCGTGTTCAGCTGCGTCATCGGAGGGATGACGGATAACACACGCAAAGTCGCCAAGCTGGCAATAGACATAATCAAATAACCCTCAGAGGCGCTCAGTATAAGTGGAAATCCCCATGGCTTCTTCTGCCCTTGCCTAGGCTTGATTAGAGTTTATTCAATTAAATCAATGACCTATAGACAATCGTATAATTCCTAGCTATTCAATCGCACGCATCAACGACTGACAGGACAGAGCATGGAGTTAAAAAATATCGCAGAGCTGCAAAAAGCGAGCAGCCGCGCTCAAAAAGAAATCTTCAAGCTCGGAATGGGACTTTTGTTTGTCTTGGCGATCATGCTCTACACGACGCTCAAGCTTGAAGTCTCCGGCAACCAGGGATCCATCATGATCATCGCTGCCATGATCGCGGGATACATGGCCATGAACATTGGCGCAAATGATGTAGCGAATAATGTGGCGCCAGCTGTTGGCTCAAAATCGCTCACAATGACTTGGGCCATCATCATCGCAGCTATTTTTGAAATGATGGGAGCCTTAATTGCCGGAGGCGATGTAGTCTCGACAATTCGCGGTGGCATTATTGATCAAAAATTGATCTCAGATGGCAACCGCTTTATATGGGTCATGACCTCTGCCCTACTGGCAGGCGCACTTTGGCTGAACTTTGCAACAATGGTTGGAGCGCCAGTATCAACTACGCATTCAATCGTGGGAGCGGTGCTGGGGGCTGGCCTGGCTGCGGGGGGCTTGGATGTTGTGAATTGGCCCGTCATGACTGGCATCGTATTGAGTTGGGTCGTATCGCCCGTATTAGGTGGACTTGTCGCTGCTGGTTTTCTCTATTGGATCAAGCGCTCCATCACCTATCAGCCGGACATGATCTCGGCAGCTAAAAAAACCGTTCCGCTTTTAATCGGAATTATGTCTTTTGCCTTTACAACTTATCTGATTTTGAAAGGCTTCAACAAAATTTGGAAAGTTGATTTTTGGCTTGCATGCGTGATTGGAATCGTGATTGGTACTCTAACCTGGTTGGTCGTTCGCCCTCTCGTCAACCATCGCGCAAAAACCATTGAACCCAATAAGGCTGGCATTAACTCTCTCTTTACAGTTCCGCTCATTTTTTCAGCTGCGTTACTGAGTTTTGCGCATGGCGCGAATGATGTAGCCAATGCAGTGGGCCCGCTGGCTGCGATTGTGGACACAGTGATGCAAGGCAATGTCTCGAGCAAAGCTGAGATCCCAATCTGGGTGATGGTCTTGGGCGCTCTGGGTATTTCGTTAGGCCTGACACTCTATGGACCAAAACTGATACGAACAGTAGGAGGAGAAATTACCGAGCTCGATCAAATGCGGGCTTTTTGTATCGCCATGTCAGCATCCTTGACTGTTATTGTCGCCTCTCAACTTGGTTTGCCAGTCAGCTCGACGCATATCGCGATCGGCGGTATTTTTGGAGTTGGTTTTTTACGTGAGCGTCTCAAAAAACAGTACTCAAGAATGGTTGAGCACATTCGTCTTCATCACTCAGGCGAGGATAAGGAGCTTGTTGAACAATACCTAGTTAAATTTACTCAGGCCGACATTGCAGCCAAAAAGCTTATGCTCAAACAACTCAAAATCAATGAGGCCGAGGTTTTGCTTTCAAAGAAAGAGCGCAAAAAAATGAAGCGCGTCTACCGCGAAGAGCTGGTCAAACGCTCCGCCGTTTATAAGATATTCGCAGCATGGATTATTACGGTGCCTGCATCTGCTTTGATGGCCGCTGGGATTTTTTATTTAGTGATGCTGAGCGCTGCAGGCTAGGCAAATGAGTTTTAAATATCTCTTATTCGCCTTAGTTTTAGCAGGCATCGCACACTCCGATCAGGCTAAAGCAGCAAGCTTTGATTGCCAGAAGGCACGCACAAACATGGAGCGAACGATTTGCTCCAGCCCTGCCCTTTCAACGCTTGATGAAACGCTCTCCTTGGCTTACAAAACTGCTCGGGCCAAGCTTTCCTCAACAGCCCAAACCACGCTTGTTTCCAGTCAACGCTCCTGGCTTCGATTCATTGGGACTTATTGCTTGATAGATACCCAAGCTGCAGCGGTATCACAACGCGAAGCGACAGATTGCCTATTACACGCCTACCAGTTACGCATAAAAGAGCTCAACGACACAGGAAAAATCGTTGCGGGTTTTAAAACATTCACAGCAATAGACAATCACATCCGAGTGACCAAAGCTCAAGATGCCGTCTATGTCATTGAAAGGAAATTTATCCAAGTTGACGACACAACAGATACAGGACGCAACTTGAATGCTTATTTAGGCTTTGCAAACCAGCCTGAACTTCCCGCAGGCAGAGGAACTGAAAGTTTTGATACACAGGTTTCCAGAGTATCTGCAGACTGGCTTCTCAAACAAACACACATTGAACTATTTACTGGTGCCTATCCATCCAGTCAAACTGAATGTGGGATTTACTCTCTTTCAAAAGAGCGGCCATTAAAAATCGGAGATATTTTTCAATCCGGAGAATGGTCAGCGATCATGGAGCGCGCTGTCAGACAGCACTTCGAGCAACTTGCAAAAACAGAAAAAGAGTTTGACCCAAGCCTGGTGTCCGGATTGGAATCAATCCATCAACCTGAGACAAGCCCCTTTTCTTTTTGTTTCACTGCAAAGGGGATTGAGTTATCTGGCTTTCTCCCCCATGTCATCAGAAATTTTGATGGCGTCACAATAAGTTGGCGACTCCTACAAAAAACGCTGACACCTTATGCCGTGCAGCAAGTGAATCAATGATTTAAATTAGGCTTTAGTTTAAGAAGAATAGATTAAAGTCTCCAAATATAAAAACTCAAAGCCTAAGCAACGGGCAAGCAGTCAGGAATCACTAGAATATGTCTCTTACGCAGTATGTCGCTTTTATTTCTATCGCGTTAATCGCCGCCTTTTGCCAAAACCTGACCGGTTTTGCGTTTGGATTGATTTTGGTAGGCTTGACGGGCGCGCTACAAATTATCTCCATTGCAGATGCCGCCAATATCGCTTGCATACTTTCCATTGCCAACAACGTTGTTTATCTGAGCAAGTCTCCACGGTTGACCACAGGGCCCCTGTTAAAGCCTATGCTGATCACGAGCATGATAGGACTCGTGTTGGGATTTATCTCATTGTCCTGGTTTACTGACAACGGGATCAATACCTTGCGACTCATTCTTGGAGTATGCATATTCGCCTCGGCCATTGCGTTGTTTATGATCAATACCAACAAGCGCAAAACGTCCGGCAAATACTCAACAATGACGGCTGGATTTTTGACCGGCATTCTTGGTGGCATGTTCGCCACGCCCGGACCACCACTGGTCTATCATTTATACAGCCAGCCTCTCGACAAAGACCTGGTTCGACACTATCTTTTCATTGTTTTTAGTCTGACCTCTGCCGCGAGACTGGTCATTGCACTTTTGACAGGCGAGCTCACTATGAATGCAGTCATTTTGTCCGCAATCGCCTTTCCAGCCATTACCATCGCAACAATTTTGCAAATTAAACATCCAATTAATCTCAGCCGCAGAGTGGCACAGTTGCTGGTGACAGCTCTGCTTTTAGCGACGGGACTTGGACTGATGTACTCCTCATTTAAAACGATACTGGACTAACATGAAAATACTTGTCGCCAGGCTGAACCACGAAACAAACACCTTCTCCCCTATCGCCACACCACTGAAATCTTTTGGCGACCAAGGTCCGTTGTATGGAGAGGAGGCGTACCTGGCGTCAAAAAACACGCGCACTGGGATTGCCGCCTTTATCGATGTGCTTGAACAGGCAGGCCACGAGGTTGTGGTCGCCTGTAGCGCGACAGCCAACCCCAGCGGTACAGTTAACGCCCAAGCCTATACACATCTGAGCGATACGATTGTCTCCGCCGCGCAAGGCTGTGATGCTGTGGCTCTAGATTTGCACGGTGCAATGGTCGCTGAAAACTCTGAAGACGGCGAAGGTGATTTGCTGGAGCGTGTACGAGCAGCACTTCCCCATGCGCCAATTGCTGTTGCGCTCGATCTGCACGGCAAAATGACTGAAAAAATCATTAATAACAGCGATATCGTCATCAGTTTTAAAACTTATCCGCATGTCGACATGTATGAAACCGGCGCGCACGCGGGACGTCTGCTTGTTGACATGATCAATCAGCGCATCAAGCCAACTCTGGCTTGGCGCAGATTACCTTTGATCCTGAACACACTGTGCAGTCGCACAGATATTGGCCCCATGCACGCAGCGGTCGAACTCGCCCGCGCTGCAGAAGCAGAAGGTATGTTGGGTGTATCCGTTTTGGCAGGCTTTGCGCTTGCAGACATCGCTGCCCCCTGCATTAGCGTTGTTGTGGTGAGTGACAACGATGCTGCGGCTGCAGAGGCGGTCGCCCAGCGGATCGCCGAATTCATTTGGTCTAGACGCAGCGACTTCATCTATAAAAATGAACCCTTGGCGACATCGATTGGACGAGCCAAAGAAATTGCCGCGCAACCCGGAAAAGGCCCGGTATTACTGCTCGATCATGGCGACAATTGCATGTCGGGCGGAACATGTGATGATATGAACGTTTTACACGAGGCCCTCAAACAAGGCCTCGAGGATATCGTAGTGGGGCCGATCTGCGACCCGGAAGCTGTTGCACAAATCATCCAAGCGGGGCTTCATGCAACAGTTAGCTTGCCCGTTGGAGATAAAGTGCCTCTTACCCAATTGGGCGTAACGAATCCACCCAGAATGCTGACAGGAGTGGTCTCAGCAATCTCGGACGGTCAATATGTCGTTTCAGGTCCCACTTACACTGGGCAACGCATCCACATGGGGCGCACGGTATGCCTTGACCTCCCTCAGGCAAAAGTCATGATCACCGAGACACCCCAGGAACATTGGGATCTGGGTATTTTTTCGCATATCGGGATCGATGCACCCAGTCACCGCTTTATTTTGCTGAAGTCGCGCATGTATTGCAGACCGGTTTTTGTTCCGATCGCCAAAGCACTCGTCGAGTGTGATGGTGGTGGTGTAACAGGCGCTGACTATTCTCGCTTTCCATACAAAAAGCTTACCAGACCCGTGTACCCATTCGATGCGGACACTCATTGGTCTTAACCTTAAATTAAATCCAGTCATTCAGGGCGCCAATTTAAATGACGCCCTGATGTTGAGTTAATTCAATTTGCTTTATTTATTGTGCTCAGCCGCGATGTATCGCGTCTCACCACTCTCGGTCAACGTACGTGTCGCCATCGGTGAAGCGTAGGTCCAGAGAATTTTCATCCCCTGCGTACTGGACTTGTTACGGAACCTGTGAGAGACGTTGGGTGGTATCCAAGTTGTGTCATGCGCTTTGACTTCATGAACCTCACCAGCGATGTCCAGGTATGCCTCACCCTCAAGCAAGATCACGCTCTCTTCGCAGTTATGGCTGTGAAAAGGAATTTCGGCGCCTGGCCCAAACTCCGTGATTCCGTTGATAAAAGCTTTAGCACCAGTCGCAGCGGTCACAAGAGGAATCGTCTTGGCACCACCGCCCCGATCATGGCTCTTGATTTGATCTGGACGCAACACAGCATGTTTTAAAGTTTCAGCCATTATTAAACCCCTATTTACTCAGCTTTGATATTGTTGTCTTTGATGACCTTACCGTAAAGCTCGTATTGCTTCTTCAAAGCCTCCTCAAACTCGGCTGGCGTCGTTCCGCGAATCGTGATCCCAAGCTTGGCAAAACGTTCACGTGTGTCAGGATTATCCATCGCTTTGCGGGCTTCTGCGGAAAGCTTTTCTACAATCGCCTTAGGCGTTTTGGCGGGTGCAACCATGGCAGCCCAAGAGTTAAAAAAGAATCCCGGAAAAACGGACTGATCGATTGTAGGCACCCCGGCAAACTGGTCCAAGGGTTTGGGTGTCGAAAGCGCCAATAAACGCAACTTGCCTCCATTGATCAACGCGGCAACGGTCCCTAAACCTTGGAACGACACATCAACCTCTCCAGCTGCCGCGCCAACGGCCGCTTGCGTTGCGCCTTTATAAGGCACATGGACAAGTTTGACACCTGCACGCTGCATCAATAGAGCCATAGCAAGATGCTGAGGACTCCCCACGCCACCCGATCCAAAAGTCAACTTATCGGGATTTGCCTTGGCAAACTTGACCAAGTCCTCGAGTGTTTTGAACTGTGAATCGGCTTTCACCACCACACCCCATTCGATTGTGCCGATCAAAGAAATCGGGGCGAAGTCCTTTAGGGTGTTGAACGTTGTATTGGGATTGATGTGCGGCACCATTGTCAGCACACTGTCATTGACGCCGCCGATCGTGTAGCCATCGGCAGGCATTTTGAGCATGCGATCTGCGCCGATCAGGCCGGAGGATCCTGGCACGTTTTCGATCACAATCGGTTGGCCCATACTTGTGGCCATATTTTGCGCAACCAATCGCAACGCGTTATCCACCGCACTACCCGTCGCCAATGGAATAATCATCCGGATAGGTTTATCAGGATAATTCGCTTGCGCCATTACACCCATAGAGGCAACTGTTAGCGCCGCAGCTTGTGCGAACAAGGCAATCTTTTTAAAAACCCTCATTGTCTTCTCCAGAAAATATATAAGCCACTTATTCAATCAAAGCAGGTATTCCCAGGTCGCGAGATAGCAAGCCCAGTTCCTTTACTACTCCAGCTGCAATCGGTATTCCGTGTTCCGCATAATCCATCCGCCGGGCATGGCTTTGTTCTCCGGGTAACCATATCCGGTCAACATTGGGTAATCGTTGCGAAGCTTTAATGTCACGTATCAGAGTATCGATCGCGGATTTGAACACCTCTGCACCGCCAAAGGCCGCGAGATTCAACACCAAAATAGCCTGCCCGGTATTGGTTGGCGTAACGTGATCTTTGTTGAAATCAATCACATCCTTACCCATCGCCGCACCTTGCAAGGTACCAGCCAAAATGCCAACAATCAGTGCTAACCCATAGCCTTTGTAGCCTCCTATCGGGAGCAAAAACCCCTCCTCGGAGCGCGCAGGATCGAGCAGTGGTTGACCTTGACGGTCAATCATCCAGCCCTCAGGCATCATCTGCCCCGCTTTCGCCTTGGCTTTAACCTTTCCATAGGCTGCAACAGTCGTCGCCATATCCAAGACAATCGGATTCTCCTTGCCTGAAGGAATACCCGCAGCAATGGGATTCGTCGACAACAACATATCCATCCCCCCCCACGGAGGTAGGTGATTGGCATTACCCACTGCAAAGTAAAGTCCGATCATGTCGTGTTTGACAGGCATCGTGGCGTAAAGCGAAGCCGGACCCGCATGATTGCTTCGTCTGGTCCCGACCCAGGCAACACCTTGCGTGCGTGCTTTCTCAATCGCCAAGTCCACTGCATGAGAAACAACCAGATGCCCCATACCATTATCGCCGTCAACGACGGCAACAGCCTGGGCGGAGGAATGCGCTTCGATCTTTGGATGCTTGTTGATCCCACCCGCTAATATCCGCTTGACGTACTGAGGTAAGCGAATCACACCGTGGCCGTCAGAACCCTGCAGATCAGCACTAGCCATCAAACGCGCGATTTTTTTTGAGTCTTGCTCAGGCAAGCCCACCGCAACAAAAGCACGTGCAATAAATTCGCACAGTGCGTCGAAGTGAACTAATACTGAATTGTTATGCATTGTGATGTGTCCAACTTATCCATTCGCTCAAAAAAATAGGCAAATGTAATTAAATATCTAACTTAATTTATGATTGTAAAAATCAAGGTCAAACAAGTCCAATATCAAATTATCAATTTGCCATATCATTTTGCTATATCAACGTCATGAATAATCTAAAAGCACTACGCTATTTTGTCGCCGTGGTGGATGCGGGTAGCATTACTGCAGCCGCGAATGTCGTTGCGATCGCCCAACCAGCGTTGACCCGCCAGATCAGAGAGCTTGAAGAAGACTTTGGCACGCTCTTGCTGCAGCGCTTACCCAGAGGGGTTTGCATGACCGCAGCCGGTGTCACGCTTTATGAGTCCGCACAGCGTATCCTGGCGGAAGCCGATCGGGTCAGTTTAAATTTACGCGAAGGCCTGCATCGAACAACGAGCGTGAGCCTAGGTGTGCCGCCCACACTGGGAAGAGTCCTATTGCCAGGTCTTTTTGAGAGCTGCCTGCAGCTGCCTGGCGCACGTCCCATGCGTGCACGAGAGGCATTTACGCCTGCACTGCTTGAATGGCTCGGGCGTGGAATCATTGATATGGCAATCGTGACCAATCCTCCACCCGGTCGAAAATTTTTACTCAGGCCTTTGATAAACGAGCCGTTTGCACTGATTTCACCGAACAGAAAAGGTCAGGCACAAACTATTCAAATCGACCAAGTCGCACAACTACCTGTGCTGATGACCAGCCTGCATCATGGCATCGTGGATCAACAGTTACGCGCCCTCAATTTAAATCTGAAAATCGAAGGGATTATCGACTCGGTTGATGCCATCAGAGAGCTTGTGCTCAGGCGTGGCCATTCCACCATCATGCCAGTCTCTGTTTTTAAAGACGATCTGGAAAATAGCACTATTCAAATTAGTCAGATAGCAGGTGTACAACTCAGCAGGACGCTCGTACTCGCTCAGAGACGCGACCGTGACAAAAAGATTGACTACGATATGGTGGAGCAGTTGATTGACTCAGAGTTTTCGCGGCTAGAGAGGCTCGGTGCCTTTGGTTTGCACGGCATACGTTTGTAACAAAATCTCACAAATAATAATAATTCTCATTCGTGTTAGATTGCATTGTTTTTCTTAAACAATGTCAGTCATGTTTGATCCATGTCCACTTGTCTTGAGCCCAACAGGCCAGTCTGGTCTGCGCTTCAAAGTCATCATCTTTTCAATTGTGCTCCTTGCGCATGGAGTGGCGCTTGGATTCGCATGGATGCATCGCACGCAACGACAGGAACAAAAAACACATACACCACTCGGAGCGAGCTTTTTTGAATCTTTCTTACTTCAACCTCAACTTGCTGAAGTGACAACCAAGAGCCCCTCTCAAAAATCGGATGAAATCACACCCGCTGTGATCTCTCAGCCCGAAAAATCTCTGCCCGATACAGAATATCAAGTATCCGCATCGAATCAATCGGAACCTGGTGGTGAACAACTCAAAGAAGCGAACAGTTCAAAAAAAGTATCTGTCATAGCGAGTCACCGGCATGCAGTGCCGCAGTCGCACAAGCACGAACCTGACATTTCCAAACCAGCCGGGCTTGCATCTTATCCGCACAACGAGATACCTCCCAGCAGTCATGCTCATTATTCAACGAATCCACAACCACCCTACCCCAAGAAAAGCCGGCGTTTAGGCGAGCAAGGCAAGGTTGTCCTGGCAGTTGAAGTTGATCACGAAGGAAGGGTTTCACAAATCCAACTCAGCCTCTCTAGCGGGTACCCTCGACTCGATCACTCAGCTCTCGAGGCCGTTCGCTCCTGGCAATTTATTCCGGGAAAAAAGGCTGGCACCTCACAGAAAATGTGGGTCACTATTCCTATCAACTTTGTTTTAGAGTGAGTCATGACTGCCCATTTAGCTTTAACCGATTTTTGGTCACAAGGTGACATCATCAGTAATTGTGTAGCGGCGATTTTGATTGCCATGTCAGTGTTAACCTGGACAATTATTCTTTTAAAGGCTCTCGCTCACGCAAGACAAAAGTCCTTCAGCGTACGTATTGAACGATTTTGGCACTCCGCTTCCTTTAGTGCTGGCTTAAAAGCACTTGGACAGCATCGCGACAATGTATTTTTAAATCTCGCTCAAGATGGAATAGAGGCCGTTCAGCACCTTGAACGACCCTCTTGCACGCAAGACTCCACCTCCGAGGGGCATCCCTCTGAAAAACAACTGCACGATCAGCTAGATCTGAGCGACTGGGTCACGCGCGCGTTAAGAAACTCTGTTGAGGGCAGTCTCACACGCCTGCAGTCCGGCTTGACTTTTCTGGCCTCCATTGGCTCAACAGCGCCGTTTATTGGCTTGTTCGGAACGGTGTGGGGCATCTATCACGCACTCGTGAATATAGGCTCTAGCGGACAGACTTCACTGGATCAAGTCGCAGGACCCATAGGAGAAGCCTTAATCATGACTGCTCTCGGACTCGCAGTGGCAATACCTGCAGTACTCGCCTATAACGCGCTTATCAGGACAAACAAGAAGATTGCTGGTGCACTCAACCGCTTTTCCTACGACCTGCATGCCTATCTCGTCACAGGAGCAAGAGTCGAGGCGAAAAAATTTCAGGCGACTGAATAATGAGCATCCAACACGACAACTCCTCACAGGAAATGATGAGTGAAATCAACATGACGCCTTTTGTGGATGTCATGCTGGTACTGCTCATCATTTTTCTTGTGACTCTGCCGCTCGTTCATCAGGCGGTCAATATCGAGCTTCCCAAAGTCACGACACAAAAACTCATCGAACCAACTGAACCTATCAAGATATGGATTAATCATGAAGGCTTATACCTTATGGGCCAAGACATTATCTCTTTGGAATTAATCAAAAACAAACTAGAGCTTGAACGTCAGCGCGATCCAAAATCCGTCGTACTGCTTTATCCAGACAAAGACGCACGCTACGAGACGATTGCCAAGGTATTAGGCAGCATTTACCAGGCGGGTATAGGGAAAATCGGCTTTATCACCCAGCCAAACGATCAAGAATAAGTATTCATCAAAAAGGTCTAAGATATCCCTGTCTGGCACTTAACACATTTCTCTTTTGCGTTCGCCAGACAAAGGATATGAAGTGAAGACTTTTTGGAAAAATCCGCCACGTTTGATCATTGGGTTGGTGGTAGTTGGAATCATTGTTACTGCTGGTATCTTCTGGCAACGTTGGCGCGGGCCTTTGGTGCCTGCTTACCAAATCGAATCAAGCCCCCTAGTACAAATCGTCGTTGCGACTGGCCGAGTGATTTCCGCCTCTCGCGTGCAGATTGGCAGTGAAGTCACCGGCGTTGTTACTGAAAGGCGCGTACAGGAGGGTGACCAAGTATTCGTCAATGACATTTTAGTGATCCTGCGTTCAGATGAGATTTCAGCCAAAGTGCGTGAAGCTCAGGCAGCTTTAGATCAGCTGCGAAACGCCAGACGTCCCCAAGCACAAGCCGCATTAGCGCAAGCAGAATCACAGTTTTTACAAGCGTCTCGCGAAGCCCAGCGCAGACGTGAGCTCTTTCTCATGCAATCCATTTCGCGGGAAGTAAAAGAGCAGTCCGAACACCTAGAAAATACTGCTCGGGCCAATGCCGAGCAAGCCCGTCTGTTAGTCGCGTCGCTCGCCGAAGGTGCATCAGAGGAAACCATCTTGCGCGAACGTCTCCAGTCTGCCAAAGCATCTTTAGAAAAATCCCTTGTCCGGTCGCAGATTGATGGCAAGGTATTAACGCGCAACGTCGAGCCAGGTGATCTGGTTCAACCTGGTCGAGTTTTACTTGAAATCGCACGCACCGGAAAGACAGAAATCTTAGTGCCCTTGGATGAGCGTAATCTAGGTGTACTGCGCCTGGGTCAAGAGGCGCTATGCACGACCGATGCCTACCCCGGCCGTAACTTTAAAGCCCGCGTCAGCTTTATTGCACCCACCGTTGATCCACAACGGGGAACCGTTGATATACGCCTGACCGTCGATCCTGTTCCTGACTTTCTACGCCAGGACATGACTGTCACAGTCAATATTTTGACCGGCCAACGTGCTCAGACGCTTTCAGTTCCAAACGATACGCTCATGCATTCTCAAGGCGAGCGGGCAGAACTCTTTACCGTACTTGATGAAAAAATTCGACGTATTGAGGTTGGCCTTGGTCTGCGAGGACTGGTCATGACTGAAGTCGTTTCTGGACTCAGGGCGGGAGATTGGGTCATGGCTCTTCCGACCGAGAAATCAGCATCGAAAAATGATGCACTACAAGATGGTACACGCGTCAGGATCAAACCGCTCGCCTTACCCTCTTCTGTATCGGAAAGAGATGCAAACACTGGTAAAACAGACCGTAAAGAAACTCCTGTTAAATTCAACTGATGTGGATCGAATCGACAATCGCCCTTAAGTTTTTACGACAAGGGTTCACGCAGACAATCCTTATTCTGGTCGGGATTGCAGTCGGCGTTTCTGTCATTGTCTTCATTACCACGCTTGTCATGGGTTTACAGGCAAACATCGTTGATCGCACCTTGGGCACCCAGTCCCATATTCGTGTTCAGCCTTTTGATGAAGTCAATGTCATACAGCCGGCACCGGAGGGTGTTGTTCAATTGATTCTGGAGGACAAACGTCCTCAGAGACTGCGCTCAATCAATAACTGGCAAGAGGTCATGTTGGCGCTGGAGTCGCTGGAGGACGTCAAAGCCGTCTCACCCGTCATCACGGGCCCTGCTTTTGCAAGACGAGGTGATGTACTGAAGTCGGTCTCGCTCCTAGGTATCGATCCGGTTCGCTATGAAAAAATCATCCCAGTCGAAAAAGACATTATTCGAGGGGAGTTTAGAGTGGGACCGGGCGATGCCGTGATTGGAAAAATACTGGCTGACGACTTGGGATTACGTGTTGGAAACAAAATGCGCCTAGAGGCTGGCCAAGGACGCTCTGCCGTTGTGACGCTTGTAGGTATTTTCGAAATGGGGGTCAGGGAACTCGACTCGCGCTACGTTTATTTGGATATTAAACAGACGCAGTCTTTGCTGGGGCTGTTTGGTGCAATCACACTTCTGGATGTCACTGTTCAAAATTTATTTAAAGCTGAACCAACAGCTAAACGCATCGCGCAACTGACGGGACTCAAATCGGAAAGCTGGATGCAAACCAACGCTCAGCTGATGAATGCGCTGAGCTCACAAAGCTTATCAACCAACATCATCAATTTTTTTGTTGCCCTATCTGTCGCTTTTGGCATTGCAAGCGTACTGGCGATCAGCGTAACGCAAAGAACACGAGAGATCGGAATTTTGCGTGCAATGGGTATCCGTCGCAATCAAATGCTACGTGTTTTTTTATTTCAGGGAGGACTTCTGGGTCTGACAGGCGCATCGATTGGTGTATTGCTGGGTATCGTAATGGTGTGGGCATTTAACACCTTTGGACCAAGGCTTTTTTATATCCCTCTATCGACCGCGCTCATCCCTGTTGTCATGTTCGCTTCCACCCTGACCGGGGTGCTGGCCGCAATGGTTCCCGCTTGGCGCGCCTCTAATCTCAACCCGGTTGTCGCGATCAGATACGTATGAGCGAAAAGAACAGCGAAAAAGATCGCGGTGAAAATGTTCTACGACTAGTGGGTTTGCGAAAGTCGTACAACATCGGCATGCCCACTGAGGTCGAAGTTCTCCACGGCATCGATCTGTCAATTGAGCGCAGTGATTTTGCAGCGCTGGTCGGCCCCTCAGGCTCAGGCAAAAGCACCCTACTCAATCTCATTGGCTTACTCGATCAACCAACAGATGGAGAGCTGTTTTTACTGGGGACCCCCACACGTGAAATGGATGACGAGGCCAGAACATCTTTGCGTGGAAAAGAAATCGGTTTCGTCTTTCAATTCCATCACCTAATCGAGGCATTTAGCGCGATAGAAAATATCCTCATGCCAATCATGGTGAGAGAAGGCAAGCCTACACCCACGCAACAGGATCATGCCAAAGCCCTGCTCGCTCAAGTCGGACTTGAACAATATGCAAACAGCAAGCCTAGTGAACTATCTGGTGGTCAGCAACAGCGCATTGCTATCGCTCGGGCGCTTGTTAGCCGCCCTGCTTTGCTCTTGGCAGATGAGCCTACAGGCAACCTAGACACTAAAACAGCTGACAGCATGTTTGAGCTTTTTCATCATTTCAACACTCAGTTTGGCTGCGCCGTACTGATCGTGACGCACGACCCAAGGCTTTCCGCGTCATGTGACCGAACGATTAAACTAGTGGATGGGGTAATTGACGTAAGTCTTTGATTTTACTGGTGGCGCATCCCTGATTCGAACAGGGGACCTGCGGATTATGATTCCGTCGCTCTAACCGGCTGAGCTAATGCGCCCCAGATAGCCAAAAGTTGAATGAACTTTTAACTAAGAGGCGAAAGTCTAGCATTTTTTTGGACTCTCTGCAGGCCGGAACGTTCTCTCCGTGTCAAAATATCCTGCATAAATTCCACATCCTAAAAACCACAAGAGACGACCAGATGGCAGACATCATCAAAACCTACATGGACCAACCGACTCCCGTCACCATAAAACTACCAGCAGGCGCAACCGACACGCACGTCCATATATTCGGTCCCAACGACAAATTTCCCTATGCTGAAAACCGTGGGTTTACACCGGCTGACGCCCCTAAGGAGACTTTGTTTGCCTTACATAAAAAACTTGGTATCGACCGTTGTGTGATCGTCAACACACTGCTGCATGGGTACGACAATAGTGTGGTCGAAGATGCAATGCGTGCGGCACAGGGACGTTATCTGGGTATTGCCCTCACTCCGGTCGACCTCTCGGATACTGAGCTTAAACGTCTAGCCTCGGTTGGATTTCGCGGCCTGCGATTCCACTTCATGCCCGGCTATAAAATTGACTACACACCCGAACAAGTCGTGGCATTGACCCGCCGACTTGAACCCTTGGGGATGCACCTGCAACTTCAGTTGCATGCCATGCATGCCAAGGAACTCACCCCGCTACTCAAGCAATCCGCTGTGCCTGTTGTCATGGATCATATGGGCCGAGTCGATGCAAGCCTTGGTCTGGAACACGAGCATTTCCAAGCATTTTGTCGCCTCTTGGAATTACCCGGTTTTATGGTCAAAGTCAGTGGCATTGATCGTATCGATGCACAACCACCTTACAAGCTAGGCATTCCTTTTGCCAGACACTTGGTGACGACTTATCCAGACCGTTGCGTCTGGGGCTCGGACTGGCCCCATCCTAATCACACGCATATCCCAGATGATGGAGTGCTCGTGAACGCGCTGGCCCAGATTGCGCCTGAGCAAGCGCTGTTGCAACAGCTGATGGTCGATAATCCCCAGCGTCTCTATCGATTTTCGGCCTAGCTCATCATATCCAGGCAAGTCCGGGCGATCACTTTGGTCGCCCGGCGGAGGTCTTCGAGCTCTAGGCGCTCATCAGGTTGCTTCGCGCGGCTTTCCTCCACCGTGCGCGGACCCGCCCCGTACAACACGACCGGAATGCCTGCCTCACAATACAAGCGGGCATCAGCGTACAGAGGCGTGCCACAAGCCGGAACCTTTTCACCAAACTGTTGTTCGGCGTGGGATTGCAAAGCATTGACCAGCTCCGTGCTGCCAGGAAGCGGTTTGAGAGCACGCGCAAGCAGGATTCTCTTGGTTTCCACTGTGATGCCAGGTATCTGTTTCCAAACCGCGTCAATCGTCTCGCGAATACTTGCCTCGACCTGAGACGGGTCTTCCTCGGGCACCATCCGGCGATCAAGCTTGAGAACGACCTTTCCGGGAATCACATTTGTATTGGTGCCCCCTTGTATCAAGCCGATATTCAGATATGGATGGTTAATCCCTGACACTTGGCTTTTGACTGATTTGTAGGTCTCGTTTAAACCATACAAAGCATTCATAATTTTCACTGCGGCCTGCAAGGCATCCACCCCAGAAGTCGGGACGGCTGCATGGCCCATCTTGCCATTTACTGTGACCTCAAATTGCAAACAACCATTGTGCGCAGTGATGATCTGATAGCTAAAACCCGCAGCAATCGCCAAATCGGGCTTTGTGAGTTTATTTTTCAATAACCAGCCGGGGCCCAGTTCGCCACCAAACTCCTCATCGTAGGTGAAATGCAGCTCAATCCGACCTTTCAAGGGGACACCAAGCGCTTCGAGCGCACGCACGGCAAAAATATAGGTCGAAAAATCACATTTACTCACCGCAGCAGCGCGTCCATAGATGCGTCCGTCATGGACCTCTCCACCATAAGGTGGGTAGGTCCATCCATCTCCGGGAGGCACCACATCGCCATGTGCATTGAGGGCCAGCACTTTGCCGCCAGTTTCGTACTGTCTGTTGACAATCAAGTTTGTGATCGACTCTAAACCAGCGTCGCGAACAACGGACTCCGGAACGGCATGCTGTTCAGCCCGCATGCCAAACGGCTCAATGAGCTTGGCGACGTGCACGGCGTGTGGAGTATTGTTACCGGGAGGCGTATCGGTAGGGACCTGAATCACTGATTGTAAAAACTTGACCTGCTCGTCAAAGTGAGCATCGATCCAATGATCTAGTTTTGAGTAAAGTTCCGAGCGATTGTTATTCATTGTTTAATGAGTCGAAAAGGTTGAGTGACTTTCGAAAGAAATGATTCAGTGTTTAGTTGATTTCGTCTAGTAAAGCTTCAAACGCCCGGGTAGCCAGGGTTGCATCCTCAGCGGTGATTATTTCCAGTGGATTATGACTGATGCCGCGGTTGCCCCCTCGCACAAAAAGCATGGCCTGAGGCATGATGGTATGCATTTTCATTGCATCATGACCGGCACCGCTATTGAGTTTAAAAATGGGCTGACCTATTTTGGCGACCGCACGCTCCCAGCGTGCTTGCCAGGCAGGATCAGAGGGCGCAGCACTCGCTCGCATGACCTCGTTGTACTCAAACTGCACCTGTCTGCGCAAAGCAATGGCCTGGGCCTCCTTGACGATATCCGAGACCAGAGCATCGCGCTGGGGATCCGTCGGCGCACGCATATCCAAGGTAAAGACACATTCGCCAGGTATCACATTAATCGAGCCGCCCGGCACACTGATCTGTCCAACGGTTGCGACAGACCCCTCCTCGCCGCGCGCACGTCGCTCGGCCATCAGACTGATTTCAGCCGCTGCTAACATCGCGTCTTGACGCATCGACATCGGAGTCGTGCCGGCATGCCCCGCTAAGCCAGTTATTTTGCAGGTTGCGCGAACCCCCGCGTTAATCGATGTCACGACACCAAGAGGGAGCGCTTTTTCGCAAAGAACCGGGCCTTGTTCGATGTGGACCTCGACAAAGCCAAGGTATTTATTGGGATCGCGTTTAAGCGACTCGATAGCAGAAAGCGTTCCGGGCAAGCCGGCGGTCTGCATCGCTTGGGCCATCGTAATGCCATCGGCATCAACTTGAGTCAACCAATCAGGATCAAAACTACCCGTCAAGGCCCCGGCTGCCAGAAAAGTCGCACGAAACCGCTGCCCTTCTTCTTCGGAAAAACCAACCACCTCAATCGAAAAAGGCAAGCGTCGCTTTTGTGAAGAAAGGGACTTTACAACAGCGATGGGAATCAGAATGCCGAGCCGGCCGTCATATTTGCCGCCATTGCGAACAGTATCGTAATGTGAACCTGTCAAGAGCGCGGGACTCGCCGGCTGTGTACCGTGATAGACACCGACCACGTTACCCACCGCGTCGACAGAAATCTCATCAAAGCCTGCTTCTTGCATCAGCGACTTTAACTCACCCGCTACTGCCAAATGCGCAGGAGTCAGGTAAGTCACAGTCAGCTGACCTTTTTCAGCCCACCCCGGCTCGCTATGCAGGGCCAAACGCTCTG
Organism: Zwartia vadi; assembly: GCF_030410375.1. Classification (GTDB taxonomy): domain Bacteria; phylum Pseudomonadota; class Gammaproteobacteria; order Burkholderiales; family Burkholderiaceae_B; genus Zwartia; species Zwartia vadi. The sequence goes on along the minus strand of NZ_JAUHHE010000002.1, from coordinate 18,972 downwards.
ACCACTGCATAATGTCTTGGCCGACTTCTTGTAAAACAGTCATGTCCAGTCCCTGTAAAAAACGCAGCGCCCGTATCCACCAGGCAACAGCGACAGTTTAATCTGGACTAGGGCATTTTTTAACGACTTAGTAAGACTTGTAAGGTAAAAACTTGCCAGACAACACCACATTCACACGGTCACCTTTGGGGTCAGGCTCGCGTTTAATGTCCATTGAAAAATCGATTGCACTCATAATGCCGTCACCGAACTCCTCGTGAATCAGTTCTTTAATCGTCGTGCCATACACACTCACGATTTCGTACCAGCGATAAATCAGCGGATCTGTTGGCACCGAACTACGCAACGATCCCTTATAAGGGACAACCTGCAAAAGATTGATTGCCTCGGGTGGCAAGTCAAACGTTTTACCAATCACCATCGCCTGAGCCTTTGTCAGAGTCATCTGTCCCATGCATGCCGCAGTGGTCCACTCTTTTGATAATTTGATCTTTTTTGCGACATCCGCCCATTTAAGTCCCTTTTGAACTTTGGCCGAATAAATCAAATCTGTTACGTCTTCGCGTGTCATTGGTTTTGCAACTGCCTTGGAAGCCATGGACTACTCCTTGTCATTAAATAAAAAATTAGAAAACTACGCATCGGCATACGTCTTGGATCGATGGACGAGAAAATCAATTAGATGATTCCGGACCTCATAAAACTTCGGATCATGGTGCATCGTTGCGCGCGTTCGATCCTTGGGCAGAGGATTCGTCACAATCTCGGCCAATACGGCACGGGGTCCGTTACTCATTAGAAAAATTTTGTCTGATAACAAAATAGCCTCGTCCACATCATGCGTAATCATGAAAACAGTTTGTTGTGTTTCGCGCACGATCGTGACGAGCTCATCCTGAATATTGCCTCGCGTGAGCGCATCCAGTGCTCCAAAAGGCTCATCAAGCAGCAACATTTTGGGCTGGATCGCGAATGCGCGTGCAATGCCAACCCTTTGTTTCATACCGCCGGAAAGCTGAGCGGGTTTTTTATCCTCTGAACCAGTCAAATGCACCATATCGATGAATAGCTGCACATGTGCATCGACCTTTTCACGCGACCAGTCAGACCATTTCGAGCGAACAGCGAATGCGATGTTTCCGCGTACTGTCATCCAAGGCATCAATGCATGTGACTGGAAAACGACCCCTCGATCCAAGCTAGGGCCACTGATCTCACGTCCATCGATAAAGGAATGTCCACCAGTAGGCGTCTCGAGTCCAGCCAGAACATTCAAAATCGTGGTCTTACCACAACCAGAATGACCAATAATGCAAACGAACTCGCCGCGATCAATGGTGAAGTTCACATCATCAAAAACCACTAACTCACCTGCACCACCTACGCCAGCGTATGCCTTGCGCAGTCCTTGCACTTGCAAAAAATTTTGCATCTCGCCTCTTCCTCTCAAACTTAATCTTTGTAAGTCACTGCGCGCTGCAAACGCGCGAAACAAAGGTCGAGCAGCATGCCGATCACACCGATCATCAAAACAGCCACCAAAATATTCGCGATCGACAAGTTATTCCACTCGTTCCACACGAAATATCCGATCCCCGTCCCCCCCACTAACATCTCAGCGGCGACAATCACAAGCCATGCTATGCCGATTGAAATGCGCATCCCAGTCATGATGGTTGGCGCTGCAGCAGGCAGAATGACAAAAAAAGCCTTACGAAGCGGACTGACCTCAAGTGTGCGTGAGACATCCACCCACTCTTTACGGACCGAGGCTACGCCAAATGCCGTGTTGATCAGCATTGGCCAGATTGAGCAAATAAAAATCACAAACACAGCTGAAACATTCGAATCCTTCAGCGTGAACAGTGCCAGCGGCATCCATGCAAGTGGCGAAATCGGTTTGAGTACTTGAATAAAGGGATCAAGTGCCTGAAAAAATAGTCGTGACATCCCGATTAAAAAGCCAAGCGGAATGGCAACGAGTGCTGCCAGTCCAAAGCCCAGAGCGACGCGCGAGACAGACCAGGCAAGTTGAATGCCAATCCCTTTATCGTTTGCTCCCCGATCGTAAAAAGGATCAGACAAATGATCTAAAAGCTTGGCGCCCACATCGAGGGGGCCAGGGAAGGTAGATTTTTGCCCAGTGGCCGCTGCGGCCCCGACCAGCTTGGCGTACTCTTCGTCCACCACCTGAACGCCTTGTGTTGGCATCGTCGCAATTTGCCAAAACAGGGCAAAAATCGCGAAGATTAAAGCCGACAAAATCAACGCTCTTGTTCGCTCTCGACCAATCATCCTTAGACCCTCTTAATCGCAAAGCTATTGAGATACTCTTGAGGCTTGCTTGCGTCGAACGGTTTACCCATCACGACAATTTTCTTGCTACCTGGTGCCGCGACAGCCAGACCGGCCTGCTCCATCGCACGTCGCGCATCAGTCGCTAGAAACACATCCTGTGCGATTTTTTGATAATCAACATCGCCCTTTACCTGCCCCCAGCGTTGCATCTGTGTCATGATCCAGACTGCGAAAGACTCCCAGGGCATCGGATCAAAACCAATACGATCAGGTACTTTTTTAACGTTGCCCAAACCGTCCGCGTAAGTACCTGTCAGTACTTGTTCGACGACGGTCAGTGGCTGATTGAGATAATTAGGGGTGTGGATCGCGGCGGCGATTTCCTTTCGGTTTTCAGCTTTTTGTGCATAGGCTGTCGCTTCAACGATCGCCCGTAATAAAGCACTATAGGTATTTGGATTCGCTGTCATGAACTCTTTGCTAGCAGCAAACGCGCAGCAAGGATGCCCATCCCAAAGCTCCTTGGACAAAATGTGGATAAAACCCACACCGTCAAAGACCGCGCGCTGATTCACCGGATCGGGTGCCAAGAAACCATCAATGTTGTCAGCCCTCAAGTTCGCGACCATTTCAGGTGGCGGCACAACACGAATTTGTACGTCTCGATCCGGATCAATACCATTCTCAGCGAGGTAGTAGCGCAGCAAATAATTGTGCATCGAATAGTCGAATGGCACTGCGAATTTAAATCCCTTCCAGTCTTTAGGATTACGCTTATCTTTGTGTTTGACTGCTAGCGTGATAGCCTGCCCGTTGATGTTTTCAATTGCAGGTACTGTGTAGGGCGTTGGTGAAGCACCCGCCCCCATTGAAATAGCGAGCGGCATTGGCGAGAGCATATGCGCGGCATCGTATTCTTTGTTAAGTGCTTTATCACGCACCACCGCCCAGCCAGCGGTTTTGACAACTTCTACGTTAAGCCCCTGCTTTTTATAAAAGCCCATGGGATCCGCCATGATGATCGGTGTCGCGCAGGTAATGGGAATGAAACCAACTTTCAAGTTAATTTTTTCTAACTTGCCACCCTGGGCAAATGCCTCTTTGGCTAGAGCCAATGGAAATATCGATGAAAGCGCAGCCAAAGCTGTCGGTGCACCGACAGCCTGTAAAAAGCGACGGCGCATTTCATCTCGAGGAAATACCGCACGCATGACAGCTTGCTCCACAACGCGCTCTGCGAGACTCTCGGAGGACCGATCTTTCATTTCAGTCAGCGCGGACTGGCTCGCCTCATGCTCTGCCGCAGTGGCATGCTGACCACACGAACAACGCAAACGAAGTTTGGAATCAAACGGATTGGAGAAGATCGACATGTTGAGCACCCCTGTGTAGAAACTCGATACAGGTACTCAAGCAAAAGGCGTGCCAGCATCGCACTCGCGTAAACAAACTACTGTGAATGGAAAGACTTAACTGATCGTTCGCAGAAAAAGCACCAGGAAGGTGCGACTCATTGCAAATATTTAAAAGCAAGCACCGCAATGACGCTCAAACACCGGAGTTGTGCTTGCAAGCGCAGTAAAAATCCATACCTAGTCCCTGAGCGTCAACAACACAGGCTGATGATCGGAGAATTGCGTTTGCTGATCCACGGACAAACTCTTCACGCGAGACCCTAGAGAGGCACTGACAAAGAAAAAATCACAACCAACGGGCTTGGGGCCATATGTTTTGTCATACAGACGGAAAGTGGCTGGATAAGGTTGATCTGGCGCTAACGCGCTCCAAGCATTGAGCAACGCCCCGGACTTGCCAGCCTGGGTCAATATTGCATGCTCGTCACTCTGAACATCAAAATTAAAATCGCCACACAATATTGCATCCAGTGTATGCGGTTTAGCTTGATAAGGACCGTCCTGAATCACTTCAGGCGGTCTCTCAGCCAGAGAACAAGCCTGAAAGTGGATCTCGCGCAAGGCTGCCGCTTGCGCCAGTCGAGCTGCCCCATTGTGATACTCGAGGTGAGAGGTCATCAAACGAACAGGTCCCCAAGGCGCACGAATTGTGCAAACAAGACACACACGTCGCATACTTGGAGTGTTTTTTTCACCTAAGGGTCTAGGATTGGGCAGTAACACATGCTCAACCAAAAGCACGGGTAATCTGGAAACGATCACATTACCAAATTTCTGTCTATAAGATCCACAAGTGGACAACTCATCTACCGCGGGACTAAAGAACACCTGAAAATCAGGAATCAACTCACGTAAACGAGCGACTTGATCCTGAGCCGTATCTCCGGTGAGCGCGGGATAATTGACACTGACTTCCTGCATACATAGCACATCAAAGTCTCCTATTTCAAGGGCTTTGTCCATCACGCGCTCAATATTGACAGCCCCGTCTAGTCCTTTAAACCACTGGACATTCCACGTCAGAATTTTCATTTATAAGCCACCCGTATAAAAGATCACGCGTTTAGGGACACATATCAGATTCAAACAGTGATAAATTTCACTGTGAACATTCCTCACTTAGATGACATTCCTGCGACTCTGGTCATGCGCGCTTCCAAATCCATCCCTCAAATCCGTATCTGGGATCTTCCCACAAGACTGTTTCACTGGCTACTCGCTGCGAACATCGCTGGCGCGCTGATTACCATTCACTTGGGTGGATCATGGATGGACTGGCACGTCAGGTTTGGCATTGCCAGCTTTGCCTTGTTACTTTTTCGTTTGATTTGGGGGCTAATCGGACCGCGTTACGCCCGTTTCACTCAATTTATCCGTTCTCCCGCTCAAACAATCGCCTATTTACGTGCGCGTCACGGTGCACGTTATGCCGGACATAACCCATTAGGCGCCTGGTCAGTTCTGGCGATGCTCCTTCTTTTTTTATTACAAAGTTCAACAGGCCTATTTGCAAACGATGACGTAATGACACAAGGTCCTCTTGCGCAGTTTGTCAGCAACGAGACCGTTGCCCTGTTCACACGCATTCATAGCCTCACTGAATATGTGCTTTATGCAATCATCGCACTGCACCTTCTTGCAATCGGGTTCTACAGTATTCGTGGCGAGGCGCTCGTGCCGCCCATGATGACAGGAGATGTACCAAAGCATACGTTGCCAGCTGGAACACAAAGTGCACGCGATGACTGGCGCGTCAGACTCGGAGCGCTGCTGCTCGCGGCTTTGCTTGGAGCGCTGGCTTGGTGGCTATTGGGGCTTGCCATGAATGCTCCCGCGAGCTTTACCTGAAAGAACAGTGTCTCCGAGCGGACTTTTAGTGAATAATACTGGGTCTCAAACTATAAAAATCATCGGGGGAATTACAAAATGCCGACACTTAATAACGGTGACTGCAGAATTTATTGGCGTGCAGACGGAGATACACAGCTACCGGCTTTAGTCTTGGGCAACTCACTTGGCTGCGACCTCACGCTTTGGGATCCCATGCTCGAAGCGTTGATGAAACATTTTTATGTTGTTCGTTTCGATACCCGCGGTCACGGCGGCTCTGATGCGCCCCCGGGCCCCTATTCGATCAATCAACTCACAGATGATGCCCAAGCTGTGATCGCTGCCGCGCGACTAAGTAGCTATCACTACTGGGGGATTTCTCTTGGTGGCATGGTAGGGATGGAGCTTGCCGCGCGCAAACCAACCGGACTTAAAAAACTGATCTTGAGCCATACGGCTGCTGAGTTTGACCCTGGTATCTGGGATCAGCGCATCGCAGCTTTGAAATCCGGCGGTATGGCCGCGATTATTGATGGTGTGATGGGAAGATTTTTTACAGCGGCATTCGTCGCACAAAACAATGTGCATTTAAAGCGTGTGCGCAATATTGCGCTATCCCAATCACCGCAAGGCTATGCAGCCTGCTGCGGCGCGATTCGAGACATGGATCTTTACCCACGTCTTGAACGCATTCAGGTACCTACCCTAGTGGTAGTTGGAGACGCTGACCTTTCCACACCCAAAGTCCGAGGCCAGGCACTCGTTGACCGAATCAACGGTGCGAAGATGGTGATGGTTTCGAGTGCGCATATCGCGCCACCAGAGATTCCCCACGAATATCTGGCGGCAGTGCTACCTTTTATTTCTTGACACGATAGGAGTCGTGACAGACCTTGCAACTTGCACCAACGTCACCAAAGGCCGCACGCAACTTTTCAAGATCACCTGAGTCCGCAGCGGCTGAGAGCTTGACGACAGCGCTCTCGAACTTGGCTTGTGCCGTTTTAAAGCCTGCTGCGTCCGACCAAACTTCGGGCTTGGCAGCGCTTTTACCTTGCGTGCCTGCACCAAAGGCTCCCCAGGGGAGTGTCGAAAGCGTTTTCACGATTTCAACATTGGCTTTGATAGCTGCTGCATCATAAGGAACTTGACCTTTCACTGTTGACTGCATGCGACCAAACTGCGAAGCCAGCACAACAAAAGCCGCTTGGCGATACTTGATGGCGTCCTCAGGCTTGGCAAACTGAGCGCTGGCCGTTGACATCCACAAAGGGGAAAGCAAGGCGCTACCAATTAACAATGTAACGATTTTTTTCATTCACATGCTCCTGTAAACCACACAAAAATCATACTTAAACACACATTCACGCAATAGATCGAACAGAACTTGGGTCACTTCACTGTTTTGGCAAGAGACTGAGCCAAGCCGATATAACTGCGCGGCGTCATGGCCAACATTCTGTTACGCACATCAGCCGGCAGGTCTAGGCCACCTATGAACTCTCGCAAGGCCTGTTCGGTAATGCCCTTGCCTCGGGTCAAGGCCTTGAGCTGCTCGTAAGGCTGAGGCAAACCGTAACGGCGCATCACCGTCTGGATGGGCTCTGCAAGCACCTCCCAGCAGTTGTCGATATCTGCATCAATCGCAGCCGTATTGACTTCGAGCTTACCCAGGCCTCGCAGGCAGGCATCATAGGCCACTAAACAATAGCCTAGCGCCACACCCAAATTACGCAGCACAGTGGAGTCAGTCAGGTCGCGCTGCCAGCGAGAGATTGGAAGCTTTTCAGACAGATGTCTTAACACCGCATTCGCCAAACCAAGATTGCCTTCGGCGTTTTCAAAGTCAATCGGATTGACCTTATGTGGCATCGTCGAAGACCCCACCTCACCGTCCCTGAGGCGCTGCTTAAAATATCCTAAGGCAATGTAGCCCCAGATATCTCTATTTAAATCGATCAAAATCGTATTGGCACGGGCAATCGCATCAAACAAGCCCGCCATCCAGTCGTGTGGTTCGATTTGAATCGTATGAGGGTTTTGCTTAAGCCCCAGTTCCTTGAGAACACCCGCGCTGAATGCCGGCCAGTCTATTTCTGGATATGCGGACAAGTGCGCGTTGTAGTTACCTGTTGCACCATTCATTTTTGCAAGCGGCACCACAGCTTGGATGTGCGCAATCGCATCACGCAATCGGGCGGCCACGTTGGCAAACTCTTTGCCCAGTGTTGTTGGAGAGGCCGGCTGACCATGCGTGCGGGCCAACATAGGCTGAGCAGCCTGTGAATGCGCCATGTGTTGCAAAGAATCCAACACCTTTTGCAATTGAGGGATCACAACCTGCTCACGCGCACGCCCGAGCATCAACGCATGGGAAGTGTTGTTGATGTCCTCAGAGGTACAGGCGAAATGGATGAACTCACCCGCCTTTTCCAGCTCGGGATGACCGGCGACTTTTTCCTTGAGCCAGTATTCGACAGCCTTGACGTCGTGGTTGGTCGTGCGTTCAATCTGCTTGATGCGATCCGCATCTGCCTCTGAAAAATTGGCTACCAAATTACGCAAGATCTGGGTGGCTTCGGGAGTAAAAGGGGGCAACTCAGGCAAATTAGCCTGCGACAAGCCAATTAACCATGCAATTTCCACCTCAACACGGTGCGCCATAAAGCCGGCTTCTGAAAGCAGTGGTCTTAAGGCATCGCAACGGGATGCATATCGACCATCAAGGGGCGAAACGGCATTTAAAACTGTCAAAGCGGGATTTGTTTGCATAGGAGAAAGCTGACAAAAAAACGACAAAAAAGGTAAGTTTGAGTTTATCACTCGGCGTTCAGGCTGATTAACGCCCCGTAACCGAGCAACTCGGGGTATGGTACTGAAGTATCTAAATTTGTGCTTCTTTTGTCAGATGTACGACTATTGGCATACAGGTTTTTGTTGATATTAATATTCTTATAATTTGAGCTTAATAGCTTTTAACCCTAGCTGAGAAAAATTTTCTTACTAGGCTATTCTTAGCTGCTATTGATTCTGTCGTAAAAGTTGAAAGAACATGAAACTCCTCGCCTCGCTAACTAGCCCGTATGTTCGCAAAGTGCGTATTGTGATGGCTGAGAAAAAACTCGACTACCAGATGCAGCTCGAAAACGTCTGGGCGCCAGATACAGTGATGCAAGAGTTCAATCCTTTGGGCAAAGTACCCTGCTTGATCACAGAGGATGGCAACAAGCTGTTTGACTCTCGCGTGATCGCTGAGTATGTGGACACCTTGTCGCCTGTCAGCCAACTGATCCCCAAGACTGGGCGTGATCGCGCAGAGGCCAAATGCTGGGAGGCTCTGGCTGATGGCACGCTTGATGCCGCCATCACTATCATCAAGGAGCAGCAACGCCCCGCACAGCAGCAAAGTCAAGAGTGGATAGATAGACAGTACGGCAAAATCCACGCTGCCATCAAAGCGATGGAAGCAGATCTTGGCAATAAAAACTTCTGTATGGGTATTAACTTCAGCTTAGCTGACGTCGCTGTTGGTTGCGTGTTGGGATATCTGGACTTTAGATTTCCACACATCAATTGGCGGGCAGAATCACCCAACCTGGACAGGCTCTATACCAAGCTGAGTCAGCGCCAAAGCTTTATTGACACTAAGCCACCTGCTCAATAACCCAGCAAAGCGTGAGCAATCTGGTCAGGCGATGATCCCGCCGCCCAGACAAACGTCTCCGTCGTACAAAACTGCCGACTGACCTGGGGTCACGGCCCACTGGGCCTGATTAAAATTCAAACTAAACTGATGTTCATCTGCCGAAGCTGAAAAAGTACAGGCTGCATCACTTTGCCGGTAGCGTGTTTTGGCGGCATACTGGCCATTTGCTGGCGTCTCACCACTCACCCAGCTTAGCTGCTCTGCGGTCAACCCTTCTGACAAGAGCCAAGGATGATCATGCCCTTCAACCACAAATAGTGTGTTGCGTGCCATATCTTTGCGTGCCACATACCAGACAGGGCCTGTGCCATCCGCATGCTGGCGTCCCTTGACCCCGCCAATACCCAAGCCCTTGCGTTGGCCCAGAGTATAAAAAGATAAGCCGTGATGCGTACCAACTTGCTGCCCCGTTTCAGTCAAAATCGGACCTGGCTGTGTAGGGAGGTAACGATTTAAAAACTCCCTGAACGGTCGTTCCCCAATAAAACAAATACCCGTGGAGTCTTTTTTAGCTGCATTGTGCAAACCAATATCAAGGGCAATCTGTCTGACTTCCTGTTTGGTGATTTCGCCCAGAGGGAAAAGTGTGCGAGACAACTGCGCTTGATTGAGGCGATGCAAAAAGTAACTTTGATCTTTTGTGTGATCAACTGCTTTGAGGAGCTCGAATCGGTAAACAGAACTGCCGCCGATATCTTGTGGCATAGAAACCGAGCGAACGCGAGCATAGTGCCCCGTCGCGATGTGATCGGCGCCTAGGGACATAGCATGATCAAGAAAAGCTTTAAATTTGATTTCTGCGTTGCATAGGACATCGGGGTTTGGTGTGCGTCCGGCAGAATACTCTCGCAAAAAATCAGCGAAGACACGATCCTTGTACTCTGCCGCAAAGTTGACCGCTTCGATATCTACACCAATCATATCGGCAACACTTGCCGCATCAATCCAGTCCTGTCTTGTCGAACAATACTCGGAGTCATCATCGTCCTCCCAGTTTTTCATAAAGAGACCCACTACCTCGTAGCCCTGTTGTTTCAAGAGCCACGCGGTCACGGAAGAGTCGACTCCGCCGGACATTCCCACCACAACGCGTTTTTTTGAAGTTTGCATATTGATCAAATTGTAGTCGTTCCACGCTCACTCATGGCTGCAGAACGATCAAACAAGACTCAAACCTCAGGCAAGCCCCCCCTTGCTTGGTGTATAAACCAAAGATTAATCATCTTTTTTAAATGGAGAGCTCGATGCGCATCGGAATTCCGCGCGAGACTCGCGAGAGCGAAACACGTGTTGCAGCAACACCGGAGACGGTCAAGAAGTATGTGGCCGCAGGACATGAGGTGCTCGTTGAGCAAGCGGCAGGTTTAGCCGCTCACTTTTCCGACCAAGCCTATGAGCAAGTTGGAGCAAAAATAGTCGACGCTGCGCAAGCCTTTGCCGCACCACTTATTTTGAAAGTCCGTGCGCCCAGTGCTTTGGAATTACCAAGCATCTCCACCGGCAGTACTTTGATCGGTATGCTGGATCCTTTTGACGAAGCAGGTCTGGACGCCCTTGCGCAAGCCGGAATCACCGCATTTGCGCTTGAGGCTGCGCCACGTACCACGCGTGCCCAAAGTCTCGACGTTTTGTCTTCTCAGGCTAACCTGGCTGGCTACAAAGCCGTGTTGTTGGGCGCTCAATACTACGGCCGCATGTTTCCCATGATGATGACTGCAGCAGGCACGATCAAAGCCGCCCGCGTGGTGATCCTTGGAACGGGTGTTGCAGGCTTGCAAGCCATCGCCACTGCCAAGCGCTTAGGTGCTGTGGTGGAGGCCTCCGATGTACGCCCCGCAGCCAAAGAGCAAGTCGAGTCCCTCGGTGCAAAATTTATCGATGTACCTTTTGAAACAGACGAAGAACGCGAGATTGCAAAAGGTGTGGGTGGTTATGCGCGCCCGATGCCCGCAAGTTGGATGCAACGTCAGGCCGTTTTGGTTTCTGAGCGTTGCAAACAAGCCGACATCGTCATTTCAACAGCGCTCATACCTGGCCGCCCCGCTCCCACTCTGATCTCAGCCGAGACGGTGCGGGCCATGAAACCCGGCTCTGTCATTGTCGATCTCGCAGTAGAGCGAGGCGGTAACTGCCCGCTATCGCAAAAGGGTCTGGTCGTTTATGAAAACGGTGTCGCACTTGTCGGGCTGACCAACTTGCCTGGGATGCTCGCCACAGATGCCTCGGCCCTCTATGCCCGCAACGTATTGGACTTCCTCAAACTCATCATCGATAAAGAGGCCAATCTGGCCATCGCGCGTGATGACGATATCGTTGCAGCTTGCCTCGTCTGCGAAGGCGGCAAAAATCTAAGGAAGAAATAATGGAAGCCATTAGCCCAACTCTCGTAAACCTGATTATTTTTGTATTGGCGATCTATGTGGGTTATCACGTTGTCTGGAACGTGACACCAGCCCTGCACACCCCACTGATGGCTGTCACCAACGCCATCTCGGCCATCGTGATTGTCGGTGCCATGCTGGCTGCGGCCTTGACTGAAGGCGGACTTGCCCGCGGCATGGGTGTATTTGCCGTGGCACTTGCTGCGGTGAATGTATTTGGAGGCTTTTTAGTCACCCGACGCATGCTGGAAATGTTCAAAAAGAAAGCGCCTAAAGATAAATCCGCGCAAGACAACAAGGCGGAAAACAAAGGGAGCCAGGCATGATTTCTATCAACGTCGTAACCCTTTTCTATCTAATCGCTTCAGTTTGCTTTATCCAGGCACTCAAAGGCTTGTCACATCCAACCACCTCACGCCTGGGCAATGCTTTTGGCATGGCTGGCATGTTTATCGCTGTATTAACTACGGCAGCGCTGATCGTCAGCTTGTCACGCGAAGCACAGGCTGGCGCAGGCCTGGGCTGGGTCTTGCTTGGTTTGCTGATTGGTGGCTCGATCGGCACACTAATGGCTAAGCGTGTTGAGATGACCAAAATGCCTGAGTTGGTCGCTTTTATGCACAGTATGATCGGCCTGGCCGCCGTGGCCATTGCGGTCGCAATTGTTGCAGAACCCCAAGCCTTCAATATCGTTGCTGCCAAAGGCGAACCAATCCCCTTGGGTAACCGTCTTGAGTTGTTTATTGGTACGTTTGTAGGTGCGATTACTTTTTCTGGTTCAGTTATCGCCTTTGGGAAACTTTCAGGCAAATACAAGTTCCGCCTATTCCAAGGTGCACCAGTCGTATTTGCTGGTCAGCATATGGTCAACCTGGCCTTGGCGCTTGCCATGATCGCTTGCGGCATTTGGTTCATGTTCTCACAAGACTGGACGCCGTTTATCATCATGACCATCATCGCCTTCATTTTAGGCGTTCTGATCATTATCCCGATTGGTGGCGCGGATATGCCCGTTGTCGTCTCGATGCTAAACAGCTATTCCGGCTGGGCGGCAGCAGGTATTGGATTCTCGCTCAACAATCCAATGCTGATCATTGCCGGCTCTTTAGTCGGCTCCTCGGGTGCCATTCTGTCCTACATCATGTGTAAGGCCATGAACCGGTCCTTTTTCAATGTGATTTTAGGTGGCTTCGGTGGTGCGGTCGACGCTGGCGCTGCGGCTGGCGCGGCTGTACAACGCACAGTTCGCTCAGGTAGCCCTGATGATGTGGCATTTCTGTTGACGAACGCAGAGACAGTGACCATTGTCCCGGGCTATGGTCTTGCCGTGGCTCGGGCTCAACATGCACTGAAAGAGCTGGCTGAAAAACTCACCGAACGTGGGGTGACCGTCAAATACGCCATTCACCCGGTTGCTGGTCGTATGCCTGGTCATATGAACGTCCTGCTCGCCGAGGCGGAGGTCCCCTATGATCAGGTATTCGAAATGGAAGACATCAACAGCGAATTTTCGCAGACGGATGTGGTTCTTGTGCTCGGGGCCAATGACGTCGTCAACCCCGCAGCCAAGACAGATCCCAAATCTCCCATCGCCGGCATGCCAATTTTGGAGGCCTATAAAGCCAAAACAATTATCGTCAACAAGCGTTCCATGGCATCAGGTTATGCCGGTCTGGATAACGAACTTTTCTATATGGACAAAACCATGATGGTTTTTGGTGATGCCAAAAAAGTGATTGAAGACATGGTCAAAGCAGTCGATCACTCTTAAACTCAGTCACCGGCCCAACTGAAGATCAGTTGGGCTTTTTTTATTTAACAATCGATTGCTAAGAGATTGCCAAGAGTGCTGATGCCGTATTACTTTAGCGCAGCATCAACAACTTCGATCCAGTGACGCACAGGTGTATCTGTGCCGCTTTGCAAATGCCCGATACAGCCAATATTAGAGGACACAACCATATCAGGGGATGCAGCATTGATATGACCAAGTTTACGGTCTCGCAGGGACGTTGAAATCTCTGGCTGCAATACCGAATAGGCGCCTGCAGAACCGCAACACAAATGCGTCTCAGTGAAAGGCTGAAGACTCAGCCCAAGAGCGCTCAAAAGCTGTTCACTTTCAGGACGCAAGCCTTGCCAATGTTGCAACGTGCAGGGAGGGTGAAACACTGGACGCTTTGGTAATTTTTGTTGATCAATCTGCTGCGCCAGCGTTTCAGCATGGGGCGCAACAACCTGAGCAATATCCCGCACATACGCAACAATTTTTTCAGCTCGTGGGGCATAGACTGGATCATCGCGCAGATGATGAGCATACTCGGCGACCATTGCACCGCATCCAGAGGCGTTCATTACAATCGCCTGAATTTTTCCTGATTCAACAAAGGGTAACCAGGCGTCGATATTGGCACGCATTTGCGCGCGCGCGGTATCTTGATCGTCAAGATGAAAATTCAATGCACCACAACAGCCCGCTCCGGCAACAACTTGACTGCCGATACCCAAGCGGTCCAACACCCGAATTGTGGCGGCATCGATTGTCGGCATCATGGTTGGCTGGACACATCCAGCCAGCAACAACACTTGCTGCTCATGTCTTTTTGTAGAGGGAATCTGACCAACAGGACGAGACTCCACAATTTTGCGCTGCAAGGTTTCAGGCAACCAGGCCCGCACAGATTGCCCAAGCTTGTATGCAGGCGCAAACAGCGGCGAAATCAAGCCCTTTCGAAGCAAACTGCGCTGCATCCGCTGCACAAAAGGTCTCGGAACTTTTTCCTCGACAATCTGGCGTCCGATGTCAACCAAGTGACCATACTCGACGCCGGAGGGGCAGGTTGTTTCACAATTACGGCAAGTCAGACAACGGTCTAGGTGCTCTTGCGTCGCTTGGGTCGGCTCCTTACCCTCGAGCACTTCTTTAATCAAGTAAATACGCCCTCTCGGACTATCGAGCTCATCACCCAATACTTGATAAGTTGGGCAGGTCGCCGTACAAAAGCCGCAGTGCACGCAGCGACGCAAAATATCGTCAGCCTCTTGCCCAAGCTTGGAGTCGCGTGCCCATTGTGCCAAATTGGTCTGCATGATTGTCTCTTTATAGACCTGCGATCAAACGACCGGGATTAAAAAGTGACTTCGGATCAAACTCTTGCTTAAGCCGTCGCACAATCGTCGCGGCACCCTGGCTCAATGGATGAAAAACACCCATTGGAGGCAATGCCTTTCCTTCATTCTGTCTAAATAGCGTCGCATGACCACCCGCCTGCTCGGCGATTCGACGTATATGTTGAGGATCACAATCGGCAGCTACCCAACGCTGTCCGCCTCCCCATTCAATCAGGGTGGGTCCAACTCCAAGCACCGGTGTTCCTGGTGCGCAGGCTATACGCCACAAGACAGGTGTTGAAAAGAAATCCAGTGCCTGTTCACGCAAGTCCGACCAATAACGTGTCGCGACGGCTGAATCGACAAGATCGCCACCAAGCACTTGCCGAGCGGAACGCAAGGCTGCAGAGGCACCGGCCAGACGTGCACGCAAACGCCCCGCCCCACCAATAAACTCCCAGGACGTGGCTGAAATCGGCAGCGGCTGCGCGCGCCATTTCAACACCATATCCAACGCAGCGGGCTCGTCAATATCCCACTCTAGCGTGCACACCTCAAAAGGCTTGGGTGCAACTTTAATCGACACCTGGGTCAAGGCTCCAAACATTCCCATGGCCCCAGTCAGCAGGCGCGACACATCATAGCCCGCCACGTTTTTCATCACCTCGCCACCGAACTTGAGCACGCGACCTTGAGCATCCAGTAAATGTGCGCCCAGGACGTAATCCTTTAGAGGCCCCGCAGCCTGTCGACCGGGAC
Organism: Zwartia vadi; assembly: GCF_030410375.1. Lineage (GTDB taxonomy): Bacteria > Pseudomonadota > Gammaproteobacteria > Burkholderiales > Burkholderiaceae_B > Zwartia > Zwartia vadi. The sequence goes on along the minus strand of NZ_JAUHHE010000002.1, from coordinate 3,472 downwards.
CAGCCAAGCCGGCAGATACACACCCGCCGATCGTCGCCTCGGTACCAAAGGCGGGTGGGTCAAACGCAAGCATTTGTCCAGAAGCATCCAGCGTATCGATGATTTCTTGCAAAGGCGTTCCCGCCAGTGCCGTCATGACCAGCTCCGAAGGATGGTAGTTGACAATCCCCCGCACACTTCGCATGTCAAGCGTCACTGGCGTCTCACCCCGATGCTCAAAGGGATTGCCATAGAAAGCTTTCGTTCCGCCACCACGAATCAGCACAGGTTTGAAACTCGCGCGCGCCGCCAACACTTGATCAACCAGTTGAGAGATTTCGTAATTTTTCATACGTCAAAATCTCGGCAGCTCAGGAAAAGCAATCGCTCCGCCATGCACGTGCATCTTGCCGTATTCTGCACAACGCGCCAACGTGGGAATGACCTTTTCAGGGTTTAACAAACAGGCGGGGTCGAAAGCACGCTTGACCGCCATAAACACATCCAACTCATCGCGGCTGAACTGCACGCACATTTGATTAATCTTTTCCATCCCGACGCCATGCTCGCCCGTTATGGTGCCCCCCACTTCCACACATAGCTCAAGGATGGCCGCGCCAAAATCTTCGGCGCGCTGGACCTCATCGGCAATGTTGGAATTAAATAAAATCAAAGGATGGAGGTTACCATCCCCTGCGTGGAACACGTTGGCGCAACGCAGCCCGAACTGTGTTTCCATTCCCTGGATAGCCTTCAACACATCACCCAAACGGCGTCGGGGAATCGTGCCATCCATGCAGTAATAGTCGGGAGAGACGCGTCCCGCTGCGGGAAACGCATTTTTACGACCTGCCCAAAAACGTAAACGCTCGGCTTCACTGGTTGAAACCTGCAGCCGGGTCGCTCCCGCGCGCTGAAAGACTTGCTCCATACGATGCAATTCCTCGGCGACCTCTTCTGTTGTGCCATCGGATTCGCACAACAAAATCGCTTCAGCGTCCATGTCGTAACCGGCTTTGACAAACGGTTCGACCATCTGAGTCGCCTGCTTATCCATCATCTCCAGGCCTGCGGGAATGATGCCTGCGCCGATGATCTTTCCGACCGCATCACTCGCCTTTTCGACATCATCGAAACTCGCCATGATGACGCTCGCCAATGCAGGCTTTGGAGTCAAGCGTAATGTGACTTCGGTCACTACGCCGAGCATGCCCTCCGAACCAACAAAAACAGATAATAAATCCGGTCCGGGACTATCGGGAGCCAGTGAACCGAGCTCCACAATTTCGCCGTCCATTGTGACCATTCGAACTTTCAGAACATTATGGATGGTCAGTCCGTATTTCAGGCAGTGCACACCACCAGAATTTTCTGCGACATTCCCGCCAATCGTGCAGGCGATCTGGCTCGAAGGATCCGGCGCATAGTACAAACCGTAAGGCGCTGCCGCCTCAGAGACAGCAAGATTGCGAACGCCAGGTTGCACCACGGCAATCGCGGAGGTCGGGTCGATATGTTTGATCTGATTGAACTTGGCGAGCCCGAGCAAAACGCCTTGAGCATGCGGCATCGCCCCACCGGACAACCCTGTTCCGGCTCCTCGTGCCACCACGGGGACATTCAGACGCTTACACACCTTTAGAACGTTTTGAATCTGCGCTTCTGTTTCGGGCAATACCACCGCCATGGGTAGTGCACGATAGAGAGACAACCCATCGCACTCGTAGGGCCGGGTATCCTCCTCGCGACTGAGCACGCAATGGGGAGGGACAGCCGCTCGCAGCGCAAGGACCACCTCTTCTTTCGGCGGCACAATCAAGGGGGATAAGCCAGTTTCAATGATCGCATTCATAGGTCACAACAATAGCGCGGAAGACAAGTTTGCGCAGGACAGGACTTACCCGATGTTTGACCTAAACCCGAGGGTCAATGACCTTTCCGGGATTAAGGATATTGTTGGGATCAAAGGACTGTTTCAGCATGCGCATCAAGTCCAAAGCATCCTCGCCATGCTCGCGCGCCATGAACTGCTTTTTATGCAGACCAATGCCGTGCTCACCGGTGCAAGTGCCATCCGCGTCAATCGCCTGGGTCACAAGCTGGTGGTTGAGCCGCTCTGATTCCTGCCACTCAATATCGCTGTTGGGATCCAACAACATCAAGACGTGAAAATTACCATCCCCAACATGACCGACGATCGTGCTGGGAAAGCTCACTTTAGAAAGCGCCTCGGTGGCTGCATCAATGCACTCGGCCAAACGCGAAATCGGCACACACACATCTGTCGTACTGGCCCTGCAGCCCGGACGTAGCTGCAAGCCTGCGAAATAAGCGTTATGGCGTGCCGTCCACAAACGGTTTCGATCCTCAGGACGCTCGGCCCATTCGAAATCCATTCCACCGCAGTCCTTGGCAATCTCCTGCACAGTCTGGGCTTGCTCTTTCACGCTCGCCTCGCTGCCATGAAATTCAAACAGCAGTAAAGGCGTTTCTCGCAAAGTCAGCTTGCTGTAGAGATTACTCGCACGCACGGCGTCTGCATTCATGAGCTCTACCCGCGCCACGGGAACACCAAGTTGAATGGTCTGAATCACGCAGGCAACCGCCTCATGCACGCTAGGAAAGTTGCAGACAGCGGCACTGACTGCCTCAGGCTGAGGATAGAGCTTGACAGTCACCTCGGTGATGACACCTAGCGTGCCCTCGCTCCCAACGAACAGACGCGTCAAGTCGTAGCCGGCAGAAGATTTTCTGGCGCGTCTCGCAGTGCGGATAACCTTGCCCTGGGCCGTCACAACAGTCAGGGAAACAACGTTTTCGCGCATCGTGCCATATCGCACGGCGTTGGTTCCCGAGGCACGTGTCGCAGACATTCCACCAAGTGAAGCATCCGCGCCAGGATCGATCGGAAAAAATAAACCGGTATCCCGAATCTGTTCATTGAGTTGTTTGCGTGTCAAGCCCGCCTGGACCGTCACAGTCTGATCCTCTGCATGCAAGGCAATAATTTGATTCATCCCGGTCAGATCAAGACTGATTCCGCCTTGCACAGCCAGAATGTGGCCTTCGAGGGAGGATCCGGAGCCATAGGGAATCAGAGGGACACCATGCTTGTCACACAGCTTGACCACCGTCACAACCTCATCAGTACTGTGCGCGAACACCACGCCATCGGGCAACATGGAAGGATAGGGAGACTCGTCCCTGCCATGATGGTCTCGCACGGCATTGGCCATCGAGAACCGCTCGCCAAAACACGCTTTAAGCTCAGCGATCATTTCGTCAGGAAGCGGGCAGCGCAAAGTCTGAATATCGTGAGGTGCGTTCATCTTTCGTTGATTGATGCAAGTGACAGTGTTGATAGACGGTGGTTTCAAGTGCGAAGTGCAACAAGTCGGCGGTAATACTCGTCGCCATTAAATGTATCAGGTAAAAACAGTTCTGCAGGGCATTTAAAGCCGAGGCTTTTTCGAGGTCTAGTATTCAGTGCCCA
>NZ_JAUHHE010000029.1 GCF_030410375.1 Zwartia vadi | reverse complement strand
AGGCGATAACGTTGGTATGACAGTTAAGCTGCTCGCACCAATCGCTATGGAAGAAGGTCTGCGTTTTGCAATCCGCGAAGGTGGCCGTACCGTCGGCGCCGGCGTCGTTGCTAAAATCCTGAAGTAATGTAAGTGCGGGGGTAGGTGTCGAAAGACACCCGCCCTTTTGGTTTAGAAGTGCAGGTCTAGGGGCATAGCTCAATTGGCAGAGCGTCGGTCTCCAAAACCGAAGGTTGGGGGTTCGAGGCCCTCTGCCCCTGCCACCGCCGATAACAAAGTTGCGTGAAGTACATTTTCAGTGCTTGCGTGTAGAACATGTCAAATACAACGATCGAGAACGTCACCAGTACAGCAGACCGACTAAAGTTGGCGCTATCCGTGCTCGTCATTATTGCCGGCATCGTTGGTTTCTCAATGCTCGAATCAAAGCTCCCCATGGTGGGACGCATTGCAGTATTTATTGGTAGTTTGATTCTTGCTGCTGTGATTGCTTGGTTTAGTGAGCCAGGCCGCCGTACTATTGCGTTTGCACAAGACTCCTACAACGAAGTTCGTCGAGTCGTTTGGCCAACACGCAAAGAAACCATGCAAATGACAGGTATTGTTTTCGCCTTTGTTGCAGTCATGGGTTTGTTTTTGTGGGTGTTGGATAAGCTAATCGCTTGGTTGCTGTTCGGTGTGTTGCTAGGCTGGAAATAACAAGGACGATCCATGAGTAAACGTTGGTATGTCGTTCATGTCTACTCCGGCATGGAAAAAAGCGTCCATAAAGCAATGCTTGAGCGTATCGAGCGAGCGGGACTGCAAAATTATTTTGGCAAGGTTTTAGTGCCTTCCGAAGAAGTCATCGAGTCGAAAGGTGGACAAAAGTCGATCTCCGAACGTCGGATTTTCCCAGGATACGTTCTGGTTGAGATGGAACTGACTGATGAGACTTGGCACGTTATTAAAAATACACCACGCGTGACAGGGTTTTTAGGTGGTTCTGGAAACAGACCTACGCCAATTTCTGAAAAAGAAGTTGCAAAAATCTTGTCTCAAATGGAAGAAGGCGTCGAGCGACCCCGTCCAAAAGTTTTGTTCGAAGTTGGCGAAATGGTGCGTGTCAAAGAAGGCCCATTTGCGGACTTCAATGGCAACGTCGAAGAAGTCAACTACGAAAAAAGCAAGGTTCGGGTATCGGTTGCAATTTTTGGCCGCTCGACTCCTGTAGAGCTAGATTTTAGTCAGGTCGAAAAGACCTAATTTTTAACCCCGGGGAGCTAGTTGCTTGAAGCACTGGCGTTTGAACCCGTAAGGAGCAAAGCATGGCGAAGAAAATCGTCGGCTTCATCAAGCTGCAAGTCCCAGCTGGTAAAGCCAACCCATCACCACCGATTGGTCCAGCATTGGGTCAACGCGGCCTGAACATCATGGAATTTTGTAAGGCGTTTAATGCCAAGACCCAGGGTCTTGAGCCAGGCTTGCCTATTCCTGTTGTGATTACCGCTTTTGCCGACAAGAGCTTTACTTTCATCATGAAGACGCCTCCAGCGTCTATTCTGATCAAGAAAGCTGCCGGTATTCAAAAAGGTTCTCCACGTCCCCATACCGATAAAGTCGGTAAGCTGACACGCGCTCAGGCTGAAGAAATTGCCAAAGCAAAATCTCCAGATTTGACAGCAGCTGATCTCGACGCAGCAGTGCGCACGATCGCTGGAAGCGCTCGCAGCATGGGCATCACGGTAGAAGGACTCTGATCATGGCTAAAACTACAAAGCGCATGGCTGCAATCGCTCAAAAAATTGAGCGCGCAAAATTGTATCCAGTCACAGAAGCGATTACTTTAGTCAAGGCTTGCGCAACGGCAAAGTTTGACGAGTCGATCGACGTTGCTGTCCAACTTGGAATTGATCCAAAGAAATCGGATCAATTGGTACGCGGATCCGTCGTCTTGCCTGCGGGTACTGGTAAATCAGTGCGAGTTGCCGTGTTTGCACAAGGTGAAAAAGCCGAGCAAGCAAAAGCAGCCGGAGCAGACATCGTTGGCATGGACGACTTGGCCGAACAAATCAAAAGTGGCACGTTCAACTTTGACGTTGTTATTGCCTCGCCAGACACAATGCGTATCGTTGGTACCCTTGGACAGATCTTGGGCCCACGTGGCCTGATGCCTAACCCAAAGGTTGGCACTGTGACACCCGACGTCGCTCAGGCAGTTAAAAACGCCAAAGCAGGTCAGGTTCAGTACCGTACTGACAAAGCCGGTATTGTCCACGCAACAATTGGACGCGCATCTTTTGCCGTCGAACAATTGCAAACAAACTTGGCAGCACTTGTGGATGCTTTGAATAAAGCTCGCCCGACAGCTTCCAAAGGTGTTTATCTGCGCAAGCTGGCTGTTTCCTCCACCATGGGTGGTGGGGCACGTATTGAAGTTGCATCGCTGACGGCTACACAACAGTAATCGTCAGTTTTTTAAAGACTTTGGGCTGCACCCGGCATTGTCCGGGTGTTGCTGTCAAAGACCGCTGGAGCTGAGAGGCGATAGATAAAATCCTTTATCTTTTCCTCTAAGCTTAATCCCAGGTTGTTACTGGATCCAGCGCAGACGGCGTCCACGGAAGATTTCTTGTTCTTAAGAACTCGACCAGGTTCGCCGCGTTCGGTTGATGCAAAGGGAATTATCCCCAAGCATCTTTTGATGGAGTGTTCAAACCGTGAGTCTCAATCGTCAAGAGAAAGCGATCGTAATCGAGGAAGTCACGACGCAAGTCGCGAAAGCCCAATCGATTGTGGTTGCAGAGTACCGTGGTCTGGACGTCGCCTCTGTCACCGTACTGCGCAAAACTGCGCGTGAGTCAGGCGTGTATCTGCGAGTCCTCAAAAACTCGCTCGCACGCCGAGCTGTCGCAGGCACGCCTTTCGAGGCTTTGTCCGACAAGTTGGTTGGTCCGCTGATCTATGGCATCAGTGCTGATCCAGTCAATGCTGCAAAAGTGCTTTCCGCATTTGCGAAAGACAACGATAAGCTGATCATCAAGGCTGGCGCATTGCCAAATAGCCTGTTAGATGTAAACGGTGTCAAGGCTCTGGCCACGATGCCCTCACGCGAAGAGTTGCTTTCGAAATTGCTTGGCACAATGCAAGCTCCGATTGCGCAATTTGTACGTACTCTTAACGAAGTTCCGACTAAGTTCGTTCGTGGCCTTGCGGCTGTGCGCGATCAAAAAGAAGCTGCATAACGCAGTTAATCGATACTTCGTTGAACGACAAGCGATACCAACCCCTGGCATATTATTTAATCTGGAGTTCTACAAATGGCTACTAAAGCTGAAATCCTCGACGCAATCTCTAGCATGACCGTGCTTGAGCTGTCCGAGCTGATCAAAGAAATGGAAGAGAAGTTTGGCGTGTCGGCTGCTGCCGCTGCTGTTGCTGTCGCAGCACCTGCTGCAGGCGGCGGTGCTGCTGCTGCTGAAGAGCAGACAGAGTTCACTGTGATGCTGACAGAAGCTGGCGCGAACAAAGTTAGCGTCATTAAGGCTGTCCGCGAATTGACTGGTCTTGGCTTGAAAGAAGCTAAAGATCTGGTTGACGGTGCACCGAAGGCTGTCAAAGAAGGTGTTGCTAAGGCTGACGCCGAAGCCGCCAAGAAGAAGCTTGAAGAAGCTGGCGCTAAAGCTGAACTGAAATAATTTTTTCAGTGATCGCCCGGGAAAGCAGATATTGCCTTCCCGGGCGTTTGCGCTTTCAGAAAACCACTCTTAAAGCAGTCAAATAGTCGGGTTTTCTGAAGTCGTTTGAAGTACCTGCAGTTCCTTAAGTCATACCCTGTGGCCGTGGTTGACGGCCTATGTAACTTCGAGTCGGAGTGCTCATGCCTTACTCGTTTACCGAAAAAAAGCGCATCCGCAAAAGCTTCGCGAAGCGTGAGGACGTGCAAGACGTTCCCTTTCTGCTTGCGACACAGCTTCAATCTTATCTAACCTTCTTGCAAGCTGATACTGCACCATCTGCCCGTAAAGAGCAGGGATTGCAGGCAGCCTTTAGTTCAATATTTCCAATCTCCAGCCACAACAACATGGCTCGTCTCGAGTTCGTCAGCTACGGCTTAGGCGAACCCGTGTTCGATGTCAAAGAGTGTCAGCTACGCGGATTGACTTACGCATCGCCATTACGTGCGAAAGTGCGATTGGTTTTGCTTGACCGAGAGGTCAGCAAGCCGACAGTCAAAGAAGTCAAGGAGCAAGAAGTCTACATGGGCGAAATTCCGCTCATGACTAGCACGGGCTCCTTTGTGATCAATGGCACAGAACGTGTCATCGTCTCGCAGCTTCACCGCTCTCCGGGCGTGTTCTTTGAACACGATCGAGGCAAAACCCATAGCTCAGGCAAGCTGTTGTTTTCGGCAAGGGTCATTCCTTACCGTGGCTCATGGCTCGATTTCGAGTTCGACCCGAAAGACGTTCTGTTTTTCCGCGTCGATCGTCGTAGAAAGATGCCTGTGACAATTTTGCTCAAAGCCATTGGTTTGACGCCAGAAGCAATCCTCTCCGAGTTCTTTGAATTCGATCAATTCGAATTGCAAAGTGAAGGCGGCATGATGGAGTTTGTCGGCGACCGTTGGAAGGGCGAAGTTGCTCGATTTGACATTACTGATCGCAGCGGCAAAGTGCTTGTCGAAAAAGATAAACGAGTCAATGCTAAACATTTGCGTGACATCGCCGCAGCCAAGATTCAGCGAATTTCGGTTCCTGAAGACTTCCTGATTGGTCGTGTGATTGCCACCAACATTGTTGATGCTGAAACGGGCGAGTTGATCGCTTCGGCAAACGACGAGATCACTGAAGGTACCCTCAGCGCATTGCGTGCAGCCGGGATCAGTACGATCCAGACGCTTTACACAAACGACCTTGATCGTGGTCCATTCATTTCGCAGACATTGCGTGCGGATGAGACAGCAGATCAAATGGCCGCACGTGTCGCAATCTATCGCATGATGCGCCCTGGTGAGCCGCCAACCGAAGATGCTGTTGAGGCACTCTTCCAACGTCTGTTCTACAGCGAAGAAACGTACGACTTGTCGCGCGTGGGCCGCATGAAAGTGAACAGCCGTTTAGGTCGCGGCGACGATATTACGGGACCGATGACACTGACAAACGAGGACATCCTCGCTACGATCAAAGTGTTGGTTGAGTTGCGTAACGGTCGTGGACAGATTGATGACATCGATCACTTGGGCAATCGTCGTGTGCGTTGCGTGGGTGAATTGGCTGAAAATCAATTCCGTGCCGGCTTGGTGCGTGTTGAGCGTGCGGTGAAAGAGCGTTTGGGTCAAGCGGAAACAAAGAATCTGATGCCGCATGACTTGATCAACTCCAAGCCGATTTCCGCAGCGATCAAAGAGTTTTTTGGTTCGAGCCAATTGTCCCAGTTTATGGACCAGACTAATCCTCTTTCCGAAATCACGCACAA
>NZ_JAUHHE010000028.1 GCF_030410375.1 Zwartia vadi | reverse complement strand
TTCAGCCAGTGGGGGCGCGAACGCTGCGATCAGCAGGGTGGCCACGCTCCCTGCGAAGAAAGAACCAAGTGCCGCGATTGAGAGGGCAGCGCCGGCACGGCCATTTTTTGCCATAGCATGGCCGTCGAGCACCGTGACCACCGCGGAGGTTTCTCCCGGCAGATTCACCAAAATAGCCGTGGTGGAGCCACCGTATTGTGTACCGTAATAAATACCGGCCAGCATGATCAAACCTGCGATCGGAGGTAGCACATAGGTAATCGGCAGCAACATCGCGATGGTGGGGACAGGGCCTAGACCGGGCAGAACGCCCACTAGCGTGCCCAACAAACAGCCCAGAAATGCATAAGAAAGGTTCTCGGGTGTGAATGCGACACCAAAACCAGTCATCAAGTTATTCAGTAATTCCATGAACAGGTGCTCCTTAGTTCATACCGAGAAAGGCGGGCCAAATCGGGAACACCAACTTGAGACCAACAACGAAAGCCAGGTAACAAAGCACGGCCAAGAAGATAGCGTTGGCGATCGTGACCTTCCAGGTGAACTCATGGCTGGCCAGGGCGCTGATAATGACCAACACAAGCATCGAGATGATCAGACCGGCAGGTTGCAGCAAAAATGCGAAGACCACAACGGAGGCGGTAATGATCGCCATGATTTTGAAGTCAAACTTATCGACCGTTGTCGTCTGTGCTTTTTTGCTCAAGGAGCCGAGCAAAATCAGCGCGCCCAAGATGGCCATAATGATCCCCAACCAGAAGGGGAAGTATCCGGGGCCCATTCGCGCTGCTGTTCCCATCGTATATTCGGTGGATTTCCAGGCGAACGCCAGGCCGATGACGATGAACATCACCCCCGACCAGAAGTTCTGTTTGTTTCTAACCTGCATGGTGACAAGCTCCTTGACTGCGCTGCTGATAATTGTTTTGATGAAACAAAAGACGCACTATTTACGTCACATAAATTAAATGACCTCTTGAGCTACGTTTTTTGCAAGAGGTCATCACGGACTGCATGGTAAATGAGAGTACGGCCAAAGCAAACCAAAAAGCACGGTTTTATTGATGGGGTTTTCCCTAGAAAAAGGGTTAAACCTAAGGCTCTTTAATAAAAATCAAACAGGCAGTGTTCGTTTTGATCAGTGATTAGTATTTTTTGATTATTTTTTAACCCACCTAACATGTGAAGCTGAACACTAGCTTACATTTTTAGCTTTGGTTAATTTTTTTACTTAAATTTCTTGTTATACAGTCGTCTTTGCTTTCTCATTTTTGCTTTACGATATCGTTATGCTTGAAGATCTTGATCACCTCTCTACGCGTTTGGCGAAACTGCTCGCCTTTACCCAGCAATTATTTGCTGAACAGACCGCTTTGCAAGCGCGTCTGAAACAGGCTGAAGCCGAGCGCGACGCGCTTCGTGCCGAGCTTGCTCAAGAGGGTACGCAAACCCAGGCCTTGAGTCGTAAAGCTGAAACCGCCGCCTCTGAGCGCGATGTTTTACAAGGCTCACTAGACTTGTTTAAACAGGAGCATCATGCGCTCCAGACTCAACTGGCCTCTCGAGAGCGCGAGGTCTCAGCGTTGCGTGATGTCACGGCACAAGCCCGTCAACGCATTGATGCCGTGCTTGAACGTTTGCCCGGAGCAAGTCAGGTTGAGGAGCTGAAATAATGGAGCGCGTCGATATTTCAATTTTGGGACGCGACTATTCGCTCGCCTGTCCCCCAGAGGAAAAGCAGGCCCTTACTGCTGCAGCCCAGCATGTCAGCCAACTTGCTGGTCGGATCCAAGGTACGGGTAAGGTATCCGGTAATGAGCGGATTGCAGTCATGGCCGCGATCCAGATCGCTGTAGAGCTTTTATCGGTTCGCGCACCGGATGGCCCTTTGGGAGGCTTGGCGGTTGGTGACTTCAAGCGTAGAATAGACGACATGAATGCAATGCTCGACGAAGCACTTGCGACAGTGGCCCCCAACCGTGCGGGTAAGCCACGTTAAACAGTCCAGCGTAGTCAATCGTCGAGATTAAAGTTTGTCCCTGCTGTGTTCGTGACTAGGTCATATATTCTCTGAACCAATGCTTTGGCATATTCAGGTCGCAGGATAGCTCGATGGGAATGCACGTCTCTAGTCAGATGCGCTCGAAATCAAGCAGAACGTGGCCAACTTGAACCTTAGGTTCGAGATGCCGGCCTGAACGGCACGAGCGGGGCATTTATACAAAAGCCTGCCAATATCTTGGCAGGCTTTTTGTTAGAAAAAATTGTTCCTTCTACTATGTTCCGCTTTCAGCAGGCTGGCGGGCGGACCAGGCAAACAATGCTATGCCGCAAATGATCATCGGCAATGACAGCCACTGTCCCATTGTGAGTCCGGCTGCTAACAGCCCTAGAAAATTGTCTGGCTCCCTTGCAAACTCAGCAAGGAATCGGAAAACTCCATACCCCATCAGAAAAACCGCACTCACTTGGCCAACAGGTCGAGACTTATTGGCAAACCACCAAACGAGGATAAATAAAGCGAGCCCTTCTAGTCCAAGCTGATAAAGCTGCGAGGGGTGTCTGGCTATACCGTCTCCGCTTTGAGGAAATACCATGGCCCAAGGCAGGGTGCTGGCACGACCCCATAGTTCACCATTGATGAAGTTACCTAAACGCCCGGCAGCCAGGCCCAAAGGAATGAGCGGACAGACAAAATCGGCCACCATCAATAGGCGATAGCCTCGGCTGCGAGCAAACCAGAGGATCATGAGCGTGACGCCGATGAGACCGCCATGAAAAGACATGCCGCCTTCCCAGAGGTAAAAAATCTCTAACGGGTGAGACAAGTAATAGCCAGGCTTGTAAAACAAGACGTAACCGAGCCTTCCGCCCGCAACCACTGCCAGCACGCCATAGAAAATAATGTCCTCAAGGTCCCTTATAGTCAGTGAGGTTTTGTTGTGCTTAATTCGCCAGCGTCCCAGCAGCCATGCTGAGCCAAAGGCGGTCAGATACATTAATCCATACCAGTGGATCGCAATGGGCCCTAAACGCAGGGCAATTGGGTCAAAATTAGGAAATTGCAGCATCACAAGCCACCAATCAAAAGATGTCCGATAATAACAGCTGCAAACTTCACTGACAGGTGTTCATTCATGGCAAATAACGATCGTTCAAAAAACATTACCGAAGGCGTCACGCGCGCGCCCAACCGTTCAATGTATTACGGGATGGGTTACAAAGAAACTGACTTTGCAAATCCGATGATTGGTGTGGCGAATGGCCACTCGACGATTACGCCATGTAACAGTGGATTACAACCCTTGACGGACGCGGCCATCGCCGCCATCCGTGAGTCCAAAGCAAACCCACAAGTATTCGGGGTGCCAACGATTTCTGATGGGATGTCGATGGGAACCGAGGGAATGAAATACTCCCTGGTTTCGCGAGAGGTGATTGCCGACTGTATTGAGACTGCCGTGCAGGGTCAGTGGTTGGATGGCGTGGTCGTGGTGGGAGGCTGTGACAAAAATATGCCCGGCGGCATGATTGGCATGGCCCGTTGCAACGTGCCTGGTATTTATGTCTACGGCGGTACGATCAAGCCGGGTTCGTACAAGGGCCGCGATTTGAATATTGTTTCGGTTTTTGAAGCCGTTGGTGAGTTCACCATGGGGCGGATGAGTACCGAGGACTTTAAGGCGATTGAACAGAAGTCGATTCCCGGATCAGGTTCATGCGGTGGAATGTACACCGCTAACACGATGAGCTCCTCTTTTGAAGCGATGGGCATGGCGCTGCCTTATTCCAGCACCTTGGCCAATGAAGACGGCGAGGCGATCTCGATGGCTGCCGAAGCAGCCCGTGTACTGGTCGATGCCGTGCGTAACGGACGCAAACCTCGCGACATCATTACCCGCAAGTCGATTGAAAACGCAGTATCTGTGATTATGGCGATTGGTGGCTCAACCAATGCTGTCTTGCATTTCTTGGCGATTGCGCATGCTGCACAAGTGCCCTGGACGATTGATGACTTTGAAACGGTGCGTAAACGCGTGCCCGTGCTGTGCGATTTAAAGCCTTCCGGACAATTCTTGACGGTCGATTTGCACCGAGCAGGCGGGATTCCCCAGGTCATGAAGATTTTGTTGAATGCAGGCCTCTTGCATGGCGACTGCATGACCATTAGTGGCAAAACAATTGCGGAGGTCCTCAAGGATGTTCCGGATCAGCCACCAGCCGGTCAGACGGTCATTCGTTCCATCCCAAATGCAATGTATGCCCAAGGTCACTTGGCAATCTTGAAAGGCAACTTGTCGCCAGAAGGTTCTGTTGCAAAGATCACGGGCTTGAAAAATCCCGTCATCACCGGACCGGCTCGTGTGTTTGATTCTGAAGATGATGCGATGGCTGCCATCATGGCGCGCAAGATTCAGCATGGTGACGTGGTGGTCATTCGCTACGAAGGTCCCAAAGGTGGTCCGGGGATGCGCGAAATGTTGTCGCCCACCTCGGCCTTGGTGGGGCAGGGCTTAGGTGAAACTGTCGGCCTCATTACGGATGGCCGCTTTTCTGGTGGCACTTGGGGGATGGTCGTTGGTCACGTTGCGCCAGAAGCCTTTGTGGGCGGTTTGATTGCCCTCGTCGAAGAAGGTGACTCCATCACCATCGACGCCCATCAGCAACTACTTCAGCTGAACGTCCCCGATGCAGAAATTGAAAAGCGTCGCAAACTCTGGAAACAGCCTGCACCACGTTACACGCGAGGCGTTTTGGCCAAACTAAGCCGTTTGGTGAGCTCAGCCAGTCGCGGAGCGGTGACAGATGCTTTTGACAGCTAAGATGGTGCGTTGTATGGCCGGGGTGTTTGCGCTTTCGTGCGGATTCGCATTAGGCCCCGACGCTTTCGCTCAGGCAACCACAAGTGGGGCGCCTGCCCCGCTTACTCTGGAAGAAGGGCTCGCTCTGGCCAAAGCGCGGGCCTGTCTGGGCTGTCATCAGGTTGACAAAAAACGCGTCGGCCCAGCCTTTACAGCGATTGCCCAACGGCATGCTGATAAAGCCGATGCCGTGCCCTATTTGGTTCAAGTCATTCAAAAAGGCGGGCGCGGTCAATGGGGTGCTGTGCCAATGCCCGGTCAATCAGTCAATAACCAGGATGCCGAAAAGCTGGCGCAATGGATTATTTCCCTCAGGAAACAGTGATGAGCACATTTTCTATGCCTAATACGTCCTCAACGGAACAATCCTTAGCCTCCGCAGTCTTTGGCGGCGGCTGTTTTTGGTGCACCGAGGCAGTCTTCAAAGCCTTGAAGGGCGTCCATGCTGTGCAATCGGGCTATTGTGGCGGCCAGATTGAGCACCCGACTTATGAACAGGTCTGCTCCAAGCAGACAGGCCATATAGAAGTAGTCAAAATCGACTTTGATCCTTCCGTGATTAGTTTTGGCGAGTTGCTGGAAGTGTTTTTCGCAACCCATGATCCAACAACGCCCGGAAGACAGGGCAATGATGTGGGTCCGCAGTACCAATCAGCAATATTTTTTCAAAATCAAGATCAGTACTCAATCGCAAAGCAATATATTGCTGAATTAGAGTCTGGTAAACAATTCTCAAACCCCATATGCACTGAAATAAGGCCTTCAGCGATTTTTTGGCCTGCTGAGCAATATCACGCTGACTATTTTTCACTACATCCAGAGCAGGGCTATTGCCAAATGGTGATTGCACCTAAAATTTCAAAGTTTAAAAAGCAGTTTTCGTCGAAGCTCAATGGATAATTGCAAAAAAAATTGAGTTTTAGGTACATATCCGCAGGCTTAATTTGACACACCTAAAAAACACGTGCATAATCTCGTTTCTCTGCTGAACAAACAGCAGAAAACAAGAAGTAAGTAGTCAGTAGCAAGTGCGTCAATCAAGTCTTTTAAGACCTAATTAACCCCTGATGTCTACAGATTGCTGGTAGTTAGCAAGCGAAAATATTCGCAAGCAGGCTACCGCTGAGTACCTTGTTCTTTAAAAATTTGACAACCGATAAGTGTGGGCGCTTGGAATGAGTGTCGCAGGTTGCTGGGCTGTAACAGGTTCAGTGATTGCAAACGAAATCAAGTGCTCACAAAGAAGTTTGGAAATGAATGTTAAGTGTAAAAGCTTGATGTAAATAACCTCACTTCCTTTGAGCAGCGACGTATAACCGGCCTGTGTTTACACAGGTCATGGAAATACGATTTATACAGAGATTAAACTGAAGAGT
>NZ_JAUHHE010000027.1 GCF_030410375.1 Zwartia vadi | reverse complement strand
CAGGCGCTCAAGCGCCTGGAGCACATTGGCGTGGCTCAGGCCAGCGGGCACGCGCAGGCAAACGGCCTGGTTAAAGCGCTGGAGCGAGCCCTTGAGAGCGAGATAGTCTTGGGCGATTGGCAAAGGCAGCATCTCGCCTTCTTCGACCCAGGCGGTTTGCAGCGTCTCGGTGGAGGCGAGGGTGGCCGCGACAGCGAGGGCTTCAGGAGTTTGATGTTTAAAGACATCTCGGACACTAAACACTAGACCTTGCGCGCGTGCGCGACTCACAAGGCGAATGGCAAGAATACTGTCGCCACCCGTTGCAAAGAAACTCTCCTGCCGACTGATTTTCTCGTTTCCTGTGAGTTCCTCGAATAATTTGCACAACAATGACTCAGATGGGTTCTGCGGCGGATCGTACGTCCGGCCACCAATATGAGTTTGTGGCTCTGGCAACGCTCTTCGGTCAAGCTTGCCATTCGGCGTGAGCGGCAAGGCCTCCAGACTCACAAAATGTGAGGGAAGCATATGGTCCGGAAGCTTGATACCAAGGCGTTCACGGATCAATTCCTGACTTGGCAGCGATTGACCAGTTTGAGCAACGAGATACGCGACAAGTTTTTTTTCACCGTTGACGATTTTTGGTATGACTGCCGCGTAAGCGATTTCACTAAATGTGCTCAGCAATGCCGCGTCAATTTCGCCAAGCTCAATCCGATAGCCACGAATTTTGACTTGATCGTCTATACGTCCCAGGTAGATCAACACGCCGTCTGCGCGTCTAAAAACCAGATCACCGGTTCGATACATGCGAGCACCTGGTTTTCCAAAAGGGCACGCGATGAATCGCTCGGCGCTTAAACCGGGACGGGCAAAGTATCCGCGCGCGAGACCCTCGCCACCGATATAGAGTTCACCGACTGCACCATCCTGAACAGGCTCTAGAGATGGGTCGAGAATGTATAGTTGAGTGTTCCAGATTGGCAGTCCGATCGGTATGACACCCTCGTGACTGGTGCGTTCAGTCACTTCGTAGACACAACAACCCACAACAGTTTCGGTAGGACCGTACTCGTTGATCAGTCTTGTGTTTGGCGCATGTTCGCGCCACAGCGCAACAGTCGATGCGTTCAGTTGTTCGCCGCCAATAACATATGCATGCGTCTGGCTTTTTAGCACTTCAGGCTGCAATAAATGCCGGAGCGCATCCATATGAACAGGAGTAGCCTTAACGATTGAATAACCAGTTTGTCGATTCAAATAGTCTGCGAGTACTTCGATTTCATTTTCTTGCTCAAGCAAATGCACACAACGTCCACTTGCCAAAGGTAACCACAAGCTTGAGATGGTCGCATCAAATGCAATGGATGTGTTGATAGGCGCACCGCACCCTGATTGCAGTTTGTAGGCATCCAGTGCCCAATTTAAATAATTGGTCAATCCGTGGTGAGACAGCATCACGCCCTTGGGCGTACCTGTGCTACCTGACGTATAAATCAGATAGACGAGATTGTCTGGTCTCAATACACCATGACGCTCGGACGATAGAATCGGCTGATCAGAAACACGACTGAGCTGAGTGATTAGATCAGTCGTGGTTGGATCAAGTAAGGCAGGGAGTGACTGCTGTACAGATTTTCGTGCCTGTTCGAACGAACATTGCATTGACGATTGCTCTTGTATGGCAAGTGTGTCAATTAGGGCATTGAAATGTACAGTCGATGCAATCAAAAGCTTTGCACGACTGTCTTGAAGCATAAACGATAGACGTTGTGCTGGATATTCAGGTGCTAAGGGTAGGTAAGCACCCCCTGCACGCATGATTGCGAGCATTGATATGACGAGTTCCGCTGAACGATCCAACATGACGCCAACAATGGTGTCGGGTCCTACACCTTGAGCAATCAGATGTCTCGCAAGTCGATTGACCTGCGCATCCATTTCTTTGTAGGTGATGCGATAGCTGCCTTGATCATTCTTTCCAGTCAAGGCCAATGAGTGGCCCGAGAGCTCGACTTGTCGGGCGATCATGGTCAACAAAGAGTGCTGTTCATTATCGAGGGGGATACTATCGCCAGCAGATGTTTCAACCAAGGCCTGACGGCGAGATGCCTCATAAATCGGAATCGCACTCAAAGCCGTATGAGCGAAGTTTTCCAGATTTTTAAGCAGGAATAATAGACTGTCGATCAGACGCTCGGCCTGAGAGCCAGTCAGCCGTGTTTGATCAAATCCAAGTCGCAAGGCGAGTTTTTCGCCCGTCATGACAGACAGTCCGACAGGGTAGTGATTACCATCCTCACTTTCGGCATTGGTTAGCGTGACTCCAGCCAAAGTTGTTTTTGGATGACTAACTGGATAATTTTCAAAAACAAACATTGCTTCAAATAATGGTATGCCGCCAAATCCGGCTAGGGCCTGAATGTCACGTAAGCCAATGTTCGCATGGGTATCTTGTTCGGCCATGGCGACTTGTTGGTCACGCAACCAGTCCTTTAACACCGCGCTTTCAGGTAAGGATACGTATAGAGGAAGCGTGTTAATGAATAAACCGAGTGCGCGATCGATTCCGCGCAGTTCGCTTGAACGACCATTTCGGACGCTGCCAATGACAATCTCGTCGAGACGACATGTTCTACCCAAAACTAATGCGTAGAGTCCTTGCAGAATAGAGGCTTGTGTCAAACCATATTGCCGTCCAAAACGTTCCAATATGATTTGTGTAGATGCATCGACAATCCGCTCAATATTCTTCATTCCCGAAACAGGCTCGGGAGGTGTGGGCAGGCTCAGGCGACTAGGCTCAGACAGCCCCTTCAAATGCTCGCGCCAATACTGTTGCGTTGCCTCATGATCTTGGTCTTCAAGCCATTGCAAATGCTCTTTCCACGAAAAAAGTGGAGCGGGGTGACGCTCACCTGCGCCACAATGGGCCACATAGGCGTCTGCTAAATCACCCATTAAGATGGGCAAAGACCAGCCATCCAGAATCAGGTGGTGATTAGAAACTAATAGAGCATGATCATCGCCACCAAGCGAGCAATAAGTCAAACGTATCAACGGACCTTGCTCAAGATTGAATGGATCATCAAAGTCGAACTGTTTGAGTGCATGAAGTCGCTCGGATTTATTTCCTGTCAGTGACAGGGTACGGAAATCATAAGATTCCGGACTTAAAATGACCCCGAGTCCGGTCAGGTCAGGAGAGGGTGCCATGACTAATCTTAAAACCTCGTGACGCGCAACAAGTTCAGCCCAAGCTGCCCGCATCGCTTCAAGATTGAAGTTGCCTTCAAAAGTCAGCATCAGGTGCACGTGATAGGGATCTTGTTTTCCTTGCGCAAGTGCCAGGGACTCAAAACCTAGGCCTTGTTGGAGCGGCGTGAGCGTCACCAGATCACTGTATCCGGTATATCGCTTCGCGACAGCGTTGAGTTGCTCTTGTGTGATGACTTGACGTCTGTTTAACCATGCAAAGTCAGAGGGCGTCTGTCGGCAGGCAAGGGGGGTGAATGCGCAATGCTGAGCGGTTTTGAGGAGTGCTTCTTTAAAGGTACGAGCCAGTGTCTGGATCGATTCCTTGTCATAAGCTTTGTTGCAGTAGGAAATCGTAAAGCTGAATGCGCCTTGATTGTTGATCACGGCATTGATATCTAGGAGGTGCAGTCGTGGACGATTGTCATCATCCTCAGCGCCGATCAGCCCGTCTTCAGTCATTTGCCACTGTGTGGGATCGGCAACACTTTTGCTATCGAAACGACCAAGATAATTAAATCCAATTTGGACTTGTATGTGTTGCGTGCCGGCAAGCTGACTATTCGGATCAAGATAGCGCAAAATTCCATAACCTAATCCCTTGTCGGGCAAAGCACGGAGATTTTCCTTTATGCGCTGGATGGCTAAGCCAGGACTGGCGCTATCCCCTAAATTGATGTCGGCAACCGCTAATCGGACTGGGAATAGAGTGGTGAGCCAACCGAGAGTGCGGGTGAGGTCCGCCTCGGTTTCACGACCGTGTCCTTCGAGATCGATCAGTGGATCACCGAGTTCAACTTGATATCGATCTTTCGACCATTGACGTAATGCCAGACCTAGTGAGGCAAGCAGCACGTCATTAATTGCGCCGTGATAAGTAACGGGCGCGCGCAAGAGCAGTTCTGTGTCGGAAGTGGAAATTTCCGTCTGGATATGTTCAATGCTAGCTAAGGTGTTGTCTTGATTCTGAATCGCATGATCAGTTGGCAGAGCTTGAATACCTGTCACTTGGGAGAGCCACAAGTTTTCCTCTGAGCGTCTATGACCCTGTTGACCCTGTTGATTTAAATATTCTCCCCAGGCGCGCAATGATACTGCGGGCGTTTCAAGAACAGCAGAGGGATTTTTAGACAGTGCATTCAAATCATCAATCAGGATTCGCCATGAAACCCCATCGATGGCAAAGTGATGAATCACCAGCACGAGCAATGCAGGTTTATCAGGTTCTGTCACCCACAGCGGTGATATCATGCCGCCAGATTTTGCCGGATCCAAGTGTCGACTCAGTGTAAGCACCTCAGCAACAAGTTGTTCCCTGTTTTCTAACGAAGTCTTTCCCTTTAAAGAAATGCTAGGTAATGAGATTTCCGGCGTCTGTTCAGCTGGATCAATCACAAATTTTTGCGGAGGATTCATGTTTAGCATCCGCATACGCAGGCCGCTATGATGATGAATCAACTGATTGATGACGTGTTGGGCTTGTTCGTGCGTGAACCCGATTGGCGCACGCAGACAGATGGCTTGATTGAACTTTTTGAGTGACCCCCCAAGCTCGAGGAATGCACGATAAACCGGTAGAGCAGTAAATTCGCCGTGTTCTGAAATTGAAAACTCTGAGTGATGCTGACCCGTTTCGCCAGTTTTTGAGTGATCGATAGCTTCAGTAGACTGAGCGATCTCAACCAAGGCTTCCGGGGTCTGATGTTTAAATACATCTCTAACAGTAAACGACAAACCCTGAGCGCGAGCGCGACTCACCAGGCGAATGACCGAAATACTATCTCCACCGATTGAAAAGAAACCGTCCTGTCTGCCCACTTGTTTATTGCCTGTGAGCTCTCCAAACAAGTTGCAAAGTAGCGCTTCGGCTGATGTCCTTGGTGGAAGGTAGTTGCTTTCCTCGCCTGTGGCAGTTGTAGGCTCTGGCAATACTCGTCTATCTACCTTACCGTTTGGCGTTAAAGGCAGTTCATCGAGTTCAACAAAATAGGCGGGTACCATGTACTGGGGCAGAACAGTCGCGAGTTGTTCGCTTAGCTCTGCAGCATCTGGCATAGACTCATCTTGATGCATTACTACATAGGCTACCAGTTTTGTGTCTTCGCCGATTTGTCGTGCACTGACAGCAACCTGTGCGATCGAACCGAACTCTTTGACAATCGCAGCTTCGATTTCGCCTAGTTCGATACGATAACCACGGATTTTGACTTGATCGTCCGCGCGTCCCAGAAACTCAATCGACTGATCGTCGTGTTTGAGTGCAAGATCGCCCGTTCTGTACATCCTTGATCCCGGTGGGCCAAAAGGGCATGCCAGAAAGCGTTCGGCAGTCAGTCCGGGGCGATTGTGATAGCCACGCGCCAACCCTGCACCTGCTATATATAACTCACCAGGTACGCCTTGCGGGACGGGCTCCAGATTGGCGTCCAGTACATACACCTGCATATTGGGTAAGGCACAACCAATACTGATTGCCCCTGAAGATGTCTGTCCGTCCCGTGCTGGATCCAGGGGTTGGCTCATGGTCGCGCATACAGTTGTTTCTGTCGGACCATAGGCGTTAAACATCCTCAATCTATCGGCAAAGCGAGACACAATAGAAGGCGGGCACGCTTCGCCTGCGACGACAAGCGTCTGAAGCGTATCCAATGCATCGGACTCCAGTGCTGCGACCAGTACAGGTGGCAAGGTTGCATGGGTCACGCCGCAACGTTTGAGGCAAGGGCCAAGGTTGCTTGCAGCATCGGTACGCAGTGCTTGTGTGGCGATTACTAATGCAGCACCTGCTCCGAAAGCATTCAGCATCTCCCAAACGCTTGCATCAAAGGCTTGCGAGGCAAACTGTAGAACACGATCGGTTGCGTTCAGACCAAACAATGCGCGTTGCGAAAAGGCCAAATTGATGGCTGTTCGGTGTGTGATACATACACCCTTGGGCAAACCAGTCGAACCGGAGGTGTAAATCAAATAGGCTAAATTGTCTGGAGCAAGCGGGATATGCCGCTCTTCCTCAGTAATGGTTTCGCCTGAAAGCATGCTTAGGCGAATATCTAAGATTTGATCGTCCAAATCGATCAGATCAGGCAACGCTGAATCGATCGACATTTCTAGCGTTTCATACAAACTACCTACACTGAGGACAAACTTTGCCTGACTGTCCTGCAAAATATATGCAAGACGACTGGATGGGTAAGTCGAATCAAGGGGTAAAAATGCTGCACCCGCTTTGAGGACGGCCAGTATCGCGATAAAAAGATCTGGGGAGCGATCGAGCATGACGCCTACTACGTTATCAGCTTGAACTCCTTGGCTGATCAGATAGCGTGCGAGTTGATTCGAACGTTCGTCTACTTCGGCATAACTTTGAATGACGGGTCCTGAAACATGATCTTCAATTAGTGCCGGGGAGTCGGGTCGAGAGAGGACCTGTTCAGCAAACAGTTTGGTGAGATCAAATTCCGCAGGAGTAACTTCTAGTTTTGGTCCATTTGATTGTGCGAGTAAAGTGTCACGTTCAGTGCCACGCGTCAAGCTTAACGATGCGAGAGGCTGTTGAGCAAGTTTCGGAAGCTCATCAATCAAACCGCAGAGTCGCTCTAAAAATGCGTGAGCTTGTCGGGCATCAATGCGACTCTGATCGTATGTAAAGCGAAGATTCAGGCCTTGATCAGACGGAAGAACCCCAAGTGCGACAGGATAGCTCGTGCCATCATGGCCTTCAATGCGTTGAACTTCAAGATTGCCAACTGAAGTTTTAGATGGATCTGTGGGAAAGTTTTCAAAAACAAACAGCGCTTCAAAAAGTGCCTGGCCTTTGATACGGGACTGTGTCTGAATCCCTAATAAACCGATATGAGAGTGTGCATCTTGCTCGGCCTGGATTTGTTGTTGCTGCGCCAACCAATCTACCAATACCTGACCGTTTGGCATCGCCATGTAGTGAGGTAAAGTATCGATGAACAGTCCAACAGCCTGTTCAATTCCTTCGATCGGTGATGTTCTTCCATTGTGAACGCTACCCAGCACGATCTCATCCATCCGACTGATGCGAGCAAGGACGAGCGCATAGAGCCCCATCAAAATCGTGGCTTGAGTCAGGCCGTGCTGTTTGCCAAATTTATCCAGCGTTTCGAGTGTTTCACTTGATAGTGGACGATATATTTCCCCATTCCCTTTGCCAACTGATACTGGAGCGGGAAATTTCACTCGACTTGGCGCGCTCACTGCTTTGAGGTGTTGTTGCCAGAACTGTTCGGCCGGAGACCTGTCCTGCGCAGCAATCCACTCCAAATGCTCAATCCAGGAAAGACCTTTCTTAGGTTTACTTCTTTGGCCTGAGAGTTCGTCTCCGTAGGTTTGAGCGAGTTCGAATAAAATCACCATCAGCGACCAACCATCCAAAATCACATGATGTTTGGACAGCATGACTGCGTGTTCCCCATTACCCAGATCCGCGATACTCAAGCGAATCAGCGGTCCGCGCTCGAGATCAAAAGATTCATCGAGGTCTTGACTCTTGAGCTTACGAACGCGCTCTGCGGACGATCCAGTCAACTGAATGACGCGGAAATCAAGTGCGGAATTTTCACGAATGATCGCGATACCAGAGGCAAAGCGAGAGGGAGCCAACACTAAACGCAAAATATCATGACGCGTGACAATGCTGCTCCAAGCTTGTCGCATTGCTTGAACGTTTAGATCACCGCGCAAAATGAGTGCGACCTGAATATGACAGGGATCAGCTGTGTCCGACTCTCGCGCCAGACTTTCGAATACCATTCCCTGTTGCGCTGGGGTAAGCGGAATGATGTTTTCGAGTGTTGGATATTGGCGCAGCAGTCCGTCTAATACTTCTTGGTTGAGAGCTTGATTCAGCAAGCTATTTGGCGTGGCGATCAGAGGAAAGTCTGAAGGTGTTTGCTTACATGCAAGCGGGTATTCCAGACAGTGTCTGGATACTTCTAACAGTGCCTGCTCAAAGGCTTTTGCCAGGTGTTGAATGGAGGATGTATTGTGAGCATGCGAACTGTATGTAATTTGAAAACTAAAACGTCCCTCCGTGTTCAATAGTGAATTGATTTCGATCAGATGCGCACGTTGACGATTCAGATTATCCGGGGCTGAACCAGAGAGCTCTTCAAGAATTGACCATGCATCCTGGTTTGTGCGCTCACCGCTCTGTTCGGCCTCAAATTTTCCTAAATAGTTCAAAACGATTTGCGGTTGCGGACAGTGGTCAAACAGACTCTTTGTCTGCGCATCGAAGTGACGCAGAATACCGAAGCCAATGCCCTTGTCAGGCAGTGCACGCAGATCCTCTTTGATCTGTCTCAGTGCAAGACCGGGTGCCTCAGGCTTGGACCAGTCAAGCTGGCCGACCCGCAAGCGCAGGGGAAACAGGCTGGTCAGCCAGCCGATGGTGCGCGTCA
>NZ_JAUHHE010000026.1 GCF_030410375.1 Zwartia vadi | reverse complement strand
GACTGCCGACCCAGAAAGCCAGCCAGATTCAAGAGTTGTTGCCACATCGCTGGCAGCCAACAGTTACCATGCCCTAATCAATCATCAAAACAAGTGCTCTGGCAATATGTGTTCGGCAGACGCTTACTTTCCAATGACTGTATTGCCATTTCAAGCCGATCATCCCTGCCGTAGAAATAGTCCCGCGAGCACTGGTTCTTTACGGGTGCATTTGGGATTAGCTTTCTACGGTCTAGATTGAACACATTGATGGAAGCGTCGCTCTCATCCTTCGTGAACGGACGAAGGTGGCATCTCGGCACAAAATGTTGATTCTTGTTGGTTGCCATCGGCGAATGGTCTGATAAGAAGGGACACGGCTCGCGCGACGATGTCAGAGTGCTGGTGCAGTGGTGGTAAATTCTTAATCAAGCGAATTTCCGCTTCTAGCGAAAGTCGGACTTGTGAACTAATCAAGTATCACCATCCCGGACATAGCAGCATTTCTACGTGTACGCCAAAAAATAATCACTACGTTTATTTTTTACCCCACCTTCCCGATCAAGATCAAGCGCCAGCCCTTTCGCCCTTTCAGTCGACACAGCCTTCGGCAGCATCGTTTCATCGTTCGTAAACACCTTCACGCTGTGGCGCTCGCGTGAAATGCTGACATAGTAGGTATCTTGCGCCGTCGTTCGGCTGTGACTTTCGGCGTTGTAAAGCACACGATCACAAGTTAGACCCTGGGCACTATGAGCCGTCGTCGCGTATGCGTGATCCATGTGCAGCGGTTTATTGGCTGGTAGATCTACCCGACGATTACCGGTTTTTAACGTTACGTGATTCTCTGATACGGCAACTACTTGTAGCCGTTGTCCGTTAACGAGATCCAGTGCCGCGTCGTTTCGGGTGACACGTACCCAGTCACCAGGTGAAATTTCCGACTGATGTCCCTGGTACACCGACAGTTTTGAGAGGCTGCGCAAATTGATGTCGATGGCGCCAGTGACTTGTTTGTCAGTTCCTTGTTTTCCATATGGCACGACGGTGATACGGTCGGTGTGCTCATCACGTTGTATGACTTGGTAAAGCTGTCCGCGTTGTAGGCCACATCGGTAATCACGTTCTGGTTGGATGATGTCACCTACCGTGTAGTACTTCGCACAACGTCTTTCTGCTCGTGTGGTGTCGTGGCGGGTGAGCAGGGTGTAGGTTCTACCGCGACCTTTGAGTCGTAGTAATTCATGCACTCGGTCATTGATGGCCTGTCGTGATGCATTGGTCCCGGTCACGATCAGTGTCTTGGCTTGTTCATATTGGGTCAGATTTGCGTATTCACCAGCAATCGCGTCATACCGATCTTTGCCATCCCGGGTTTGTGCACCATGCTCATCAGTGGTGACGGTATCAGGGATGCAGACGACATCATCGAGCAGTTTCAGTGATTCACTGGCTCTGCAAGTTGCCGCCAGTGTGACTGCGTCCCGTAACCGGGCGCTTTGTTGGCGTTGAATGTCGCCCATTACCACGGTTTTCATGCCCTGTTCCTGGAGTAACGCAAAAGCACGACCAGCTTCGACGGCTTTGGTTTGTGCCGTATCGCCGAGCGTGACAATCTTGGCACCCGTGGCCTGGACTTGCGCCATAAGCTTGTCCATTTGCCTCACGGGAATGACACCCGCTTCGTCGATGACCACCACCGTATTTGGTCCCATATCGTGCTTGGCTCGCTGTTTGTCACTCGCATTGAGAAACGATGAGACGGTCTTGGCGGCAATGCCGTCATCCCGCAGATTGTTAACCTGACTGCCATAGGGTGCCAGTGACACCATGGTCATACCTTGACGCTCGAGCAGTTCCTTGGCAGTTTGTAGTGCATAGGATTTGCCGGTACCTGCCATGCCTTGAATGCCAGTAATCTGATTCGGATGGGTCAAAATCATTTCCACGGCATCACGTTGTCCTGCTGTCAGTTCCTTGTCCTTGATGGCCTCTTGCACTTCAGTGATTGGCATGATCGGTTGCAGGGTGTCTCGTCCTTGCCGCTCGGCAGCCACAATCCGTTGCTCGGCTTCTAGCGCAGCACGGGTTGCATAAGTCAGCTCATGAAAAAGCAAACTGCCCTCGGCAATTGCTGCATCTACTGCTGCTAACGCATCAGCAGCGCTGAGATTTTGTTCAGCTTTGATGGTTGCAGCCCAGGCTGCACGGGTCAGTGCTGGACTGTTCGCCCCTCGGGGGTCATCGACTTGTCTGTATCGTGGCGTGTTGCTAAGCAGCGAACCATCATCTAGTTTCCGCTGTATCGCTTTCTTGACATCGGTCGGACTAATTTGACCGCTTGCATGACGAACCGACATGGCTAAAAGCTCTGATTCTGGCATCAAGCTCTCGCGTTCGGATAAGTGTTTGATCGCCCAACCGAGTGCTGCGTTGGCGACAAACTCGGTAGGTTCACGTTCTGGGTCACTTTTTGTGTGGTTTGTTGATTCGTCTGTTGATTTGTTTGCTGATTCACCTCCTGATTCAAGTGCTGACTCATCCACTGACCCAGCTGTTGTGGCCGGTCCTGATTGCTTGTGGCCGTGCGTAAACACCATGCCTGCTTCTCTTGCCTGGACCGCCCAGTGACGGAACAGCTCATCACGGCTGAGTTCAGCGCTTTTTTGCTCACGCGTGGCTAATGTGAGCATTTGTCGCTGCGCGTGGCTAGCCGATGCGCGTTCTTTGCCCCGTTCGGCTAAGGCTGACACCACCTGTGCGCTGCGTTTACTGAAGACATCAATCTGCTCACGTGTGACGTGTGCTAGTTCAATGTGGTTTTTCTCATAACGGACCCCATAACCGAGTTCTCTAACGCGTTTGTCTAGCTCAGCCATGTAGACCGCGTCTTGCAGCTTGCGCAGTTTGACGATTTGCTCATTCGATAGTGCTACCCAGGTGCCATCTTTGCGCTGGGTGGCATTCATGATCACTGCATGGGTGTGCAGATTTGGGTCAGGTGGTGAATCTGGTGTTGGGCGTGCGGTTTCATGACGAAATGTGGCCACGATCAGGTTATCAGTTTGCTCAACCCGGGTTTTGCCGTGATCTTTTTGCCGGGCTTGGGTTAGTTGACCCTCGATGTAATTCAGGGTGTGCGCTACAGCAGCATCATGCGCTTGCACCAGGCGTGCATCGGCACCGACTAAGGCCTGCAAGGTCAGGCTTTTTGGGGCACTGAAAGTCAGATCAATCCCGGCGCGCGCTCGACTGTCCTTACGAATTGAGCGGCCAGCACGAACGCCATCGCCAAACTCGCCACGCAACATGGAGTGAAACCTTTTCACATCAACGGCGCCAGTCGCGCCAAGTCTGCGTGCACCTTCACCATGCCATGCGGTCGCCCCGGCATCCCGGCTGTAGTAGTCATCGGCCTGCTCGCCGTAGTAATGGGTAGCCCGATCGGCTTCTGATCGGTACAGAATGCTGTAGGTGATCATGGGTAAGTCTCACAGAAAGGGTGAACTGGGGAGTGGGTCGACAGCCAGTGCCTGGAAGGACAGTTCTTGCAACCAACGGGAGGGACTAGGCGGTGCGTGTGCCAGTAACCGAGTGTTTGGTAAACAACGGCGGATGAATCCGCTGTAACTGGGCAGATTCCTGAAAAGGTTCGGTTAGCTGTGCGAAGTCATGAAACTTCATGCTGACCTTGGCAATCGGAAAATCGCCAGCAAAGGCCACATACCCGGTTAGCTCGGGAAATGATTGAATCTCTGACGGTGTAACCACGCGCTCGGTACTTCGGACTAGTCGATCAGATGTGTTGCGAGAGTCAACCGATCTGGAGACGCTGTAGTCTGGGCGGATGACTTCATGCTCACCCAGGCTTTTACTCATGTCTTCCGCAGTTTGTGGATCTGTGCGTGAACCACCGAGCACCACCAGGTTTCGAAATGAGGCGCGTAGCGTCTGAGCCATGGTTCGGCCATAGATGTAGTCGAGCTGCGAAGTGCTTTGCAGACCGGCCACGATGCGCAGGCCATTTTTGCGGCCTTTGGTTAGGCCTGCTTCCAGTGAGGGCAGGGCTTCAAGGCTGGCTAACTCGTCAATGAAAAGCCACCAACGTCTGGTTGCATCTTCTGGCATGGACAGAATCGATGTGATGAATACATCGGCCCAGGCTGAAACCAATGGTTTCATGGCGCTGGCCATGTCCTCACGCCAGTTGATGTAAAGATTGCCGCCCGTTGGGTCGTCCAACCAGTCGCGGATTGAAAATCGGCCGGGTTTCATGCTGGTGTGCTCGGAGAGCTTATTCGACAACACAAACCGGGCGGATGACAGCGCTTTGCTGGCTTCGCTAGAACCGACAAACAGTGACTCTGCTAATGTGCCTTCAAGGAATTTCTTGAGCTCTTGCGGGTCTTCGATCGTGCAAAGTCGAAACAGATCCATGACATTGGCTCGCAGCGGATCGGTTTGGTAAAGCTTGCGGGCGGTTTCACGCAGCAGCAAACGTCCGAAGTCGTTCCATTCTTCGGCATTTTTATCCTGGCTCATAGGCACCATGGAATGGGCGAGTCGTTTCCAGTCATAGTCGGCACGAATCTCATTAAAAAAGCTCCAGCCTTCGCTACGAATGTCATAGGGATTCAAGATGACATCGCCACCCTTCCAGAACTTGCTCATCAAGTCGCCGTTCGGGTCGATGACGATCATGCGGTCTCTACGCTGACAAACTGAAGCTGCCAAACCACGCAGTAGTACTGACTTGCCAGAACCAGTGGCACCACCAATCATTAGGTGAAGGTTTTCTAGTTTGGTGGGCATGGGAATGCCCGCCACATCGACCTGCGCTGTATCTGGTTCCCGGCATAGCCGTTGTAACCGCTGCGGAGTAACCGACTGTGTGCCACGAATAAAGCGTTTATAGGCATCGCCTTCAAACCCTTCAGTCCGAGTCGCTCGGCCAAGAAAGACGATTCCAACCAGAGAAAGCACTAACCCAAATGCCAATGAGCCATACAGCCAAGGATTCGAGGGGGTAACTAAAATCACTTGCCAGACAGTGCGCCAACCCCGGGCATCTAATCCGAGTTGATAGCGCCAACTAGCCGTCAGCGCCCAAAGACCAACGGGCACGGTCAACAACAAAAGCGCCGCAATTCGGCGCCGG
Organism: Zwartia vadi; assembly: GCF_030410375.1. Classification (GTDB taxonomy): domain Bacteria; phylum Pseudomonadota; class Gammaproteobacteria; order Burkholderiales; family Burkholderiaceae_B; genus Zwartia; species Zwartia vadi. The sequence continues at coordinate 3,786 of NZ_JAUHHE010000026.1, read as the reverse complement.
GTGATGGGTGACATTGGGGATTCCTTTGATGAAGATAGCAATCGCTTGATTTCGATGCGAGGTGAACTCCATGAAGCAAAGACTCAGCAGACCATTTGTCTTCCATGGAATCCGGGTTGACCCTGAGGAACAGTAGTGGGATAAGTGAATATTGAGATTCGGCGAATTACTCGAGCGAGTTGCAACCGGTCAAACACAGACCAACGATCGACCTGCTCAATCTGATCGAGACTATTTTTTATTTGGCCGTTGTCCTTTCGCAGGCCCCGCGTTTGCCAAGCCTCGCAAGAAAGGCGGTAACAGTCTCTTGCTAAAACCTGAGGCTCGATCTTTTCACATCAGGCACTTCACAACAGATCAGCCAACACATGTGACAGCGTCTTGAAAATCACTTCAACAAGCGCTTACATCCAGTGGATGTAACATCTTGCTGTAACCATAAGTTCAGCCCAGTGCTCGACAGTGTTTTGGACTGCAACCGACCGTCTTGAACCTTTTTTGCAATGCCCACTAAATGGCCCCTACCACCCGTGTAAAGTCATCCCGACGCCGAGGTCGCCCACCTGCTTCGCAAGCCGGTCAGTTTGATGAGCGCATATTGCAGGTGGCAACGTCTTTTTTCCTGGAGCGGGGTTTTGGTCGTACGACCTTGGATCTGGTAGCCCAACACGCTGAAGTTGGAAAGTCCAGCCTCTACACACGCTATCCCAGCAAGGGCGACTTGTTCGCCGCAGTGGTCCGTCGTTCAATCCAGACGATGTTTGACCACTTGGCACCAGTGCCCGATGGTTTGAGTCTTGAGCAACGCCTGAAGGCAATCGGCGAGGCACTGATCGAAGGCATGTTGCACCCTCGCTGTGTGGCGTTCATGCGCATCACGGCTGCGGAGGCTGATAATTTCCCTGATCTTGCCATGACGGCATACCAAGTCAGCTTTGACGGCGCAGTCCTTTACGTGTTGAGGGGACTTGGGGTTGGCAACCTAACCGCTACCACTCAAGAGCTCGTCACACTTGTCCAGCGTTTTGTTGAGGTGGCTGTTCAACCACTGTCTTTCCAGGCGGCATTCGGAGTGGATACGGCCTTGCTGCGGCTGCGTTCGTCTCAGTGCGTCCATGACGCTGTCGAGCTGCTTCAAGAAAAGATTGCGAGCACACATTGGGAACACATTCAGAAATAAAGGACGACATCGTCCATTTTTGTTAGACTGTGGCTGTTTATTGTCTGCGGAGACTACCTCATGCGCGCCATGCCACACAAATTACGGCCGATGTGATGCGCGAGCAAAAGCGCATTTCTGACAAGTCAATCAAGACACACCGTCTGGAATCGATCTACGAGCAGCTTAGTCGAACCTATCCAACATTCGATCAGACCGACGACCCTTGGATGACTCATGGTCTCTCTAGCACACCGTTTCGATGCCTGGTATCTGTTTGTCTATCGACCATGACCATTACACCCAGAGTGGTCAGGGCCTGCGTGCCACTTTTCGAACGGGTGTCCAATTTCGAGGAATTGCTGGCTTTAGATGACGAGCAGTTGCGCACCCTCATCAAACCGGTGGCGCATTACAACCGCAAAACAAAAAATTTGAAGATCATGAGCCAGCAGATCCTTCGTGACTTCGGTGGCCGCATACCTGATAACCACCAGGACCTGATGAAGTTGCAAGGCGTTGGCCGCAAGGTGGCCGACATTATGATGAACTTTATCTTTCACGAGGACACCATCGCCGTAGACACCCATGTGCTGCGCGTATTGAACCGATTGGATATCGTTCAAACGCCTGTCGCTGAGGTCGCTGCCGACCAAATTAACAGCATGACTCCGGCTCACTACAAGCGGCATGCACACGAATGGCTGATCCAGCATGGTATGCAAGTTTGCACCGCACGAAGCCCGCGTTGCGGGGTCTGCTGTATTTCCGAGCTGTGCAGCTATCGCTTGTCTAACGCAGCAAGTTAGGATGTTCATGCCTGCCGCATTGGAACTCAACCCCACCGCGTCACCACAAGTCGTCTGGTTCAAACGCGACCTTCGTGTGGAAGATCATGCGGCGCTGGCGCGCGCAACCGCCGCAGGGCCCGTCTTGTGTGTCTATTGCGTTGAGCTTGAGCACTGGCAGCAGCCTTGCACCAGTGACCGGCAGTGGCAGTTTGTGCGTGAATGTGTGCTGAGTCTGGACGCGCAACTTAAATTGTTGGGCACTGCGCTGGAGATTCACGTAACACCGGTCATCCAGCTGTTGGACGCGCTGCACCTGCGGCTGGGTACGTTCACGCTGCATAGCCACCAGGAAACCGGTGGTCTTTGGACCTTTGCACGAGACCGTGCGGTCGGCGCCTGGTGCCGGGAACATGGGGTGCGCTGGCACGAGTACCCACAGAACGGGGTGGTTCGTCCCGTGTCGCGCCGTGGTCGACGATTCAAGGAGCATTGGGATGCTTGGGCAGCGGCGCCTCTGGAGCGCCTGCCAGTGAATCCCTCGTGGCTGAAGCCAGCTAGCGATCAGACGGTGGAGTTACTGCCGTTAGCTGTTAAGGCCGACCCTTTGCCATGCGTTGGCCGGCAGAGGGGCGGTGTACAGCCTGCGCGTGATTTGCTGGATAGCTTCCTCGATGACCGCGGACAAGGCTACGGGGCAAACATGAGCTCCCCTATCACTGCCGAGCGTGGATGCTCGCGCCTGAGCCCGCATATCGCCCACGGAAGCCTCAGCCTACGCCAAATCGCGCAGATCACGCTACAAGCCAAAGAGGCAGCACCACGGGCGCACTGGCATCGCCAACTCAATAGCTACGTGACACGACTCTGGTGGCATTGTTATGCGTTGCAAGTTTTGGAAAACCAGCCGGAGATGGAACGCCAAGCTTTAGTGCCCGAGATGGAGCAACTGAGGCGACCGATGGACATAACACGATTCGATGCATGGCGGCTCGGCCGCACGGGTTGGCCAATGGTTGATGCCTGCATGCGATTCCTGCACCACCACGGTTGGCTCAACTTCCGCATGCGCGCAATGCTGGTGACAACGGCCACGCACACGCTATCCTTGCCGTGGCGACCAGTGGCCGACTGGCTGGCTCAGATGTTTGTAGACTTCGAGCCAGGTATTCACTATACCCAGATCCAGATGCACAGCAGTATGGCCGCCAGCCCGGTGCTACGCATGTACAACCCGGTCACGCAGGCACGCGAACTGGACCCGCAAGGGCAGTTCGTGCGCCGTTGGGTGCCTGAGCTAGCGGCAGTGCCTAGCGAATGGGTGGTCATGCCCTGGGTAATGCCTAGGACATTGCGTCATCAGTTTGGCTTGACAGGGGCTAACGATTATCCTGCGCCACTAGTTGACTTCGAGCTGGTGCATCGGTCCGTCAAGGCTGAGATCGCCGAGCTGCGGTCTAGCCTGGGCTTGCAGGCTGCCCCGGGGTTCAACGAACGGCCCGGTCAAGCTACGCGTGGTCGGCGCAAGACTGCGCCAAAACAGGTGGACGCCAAGCAGTCTACGCAGATGAGTCTCTTTTAACCTCACGATGACGCACAAGTGCGACCAAGGCCGCCGTTTATGAAATTTTCAAGGCAAACACTCCCTTTTCTTACTGAAGCTGGCCAGCAGACCGATCCGAACTGGCTTGAGGACAACCAGGCTGCCTACGAAGCCCATGTCAGGGGGCCGTTCATTGACCTGGCCCAAAGGCTCAAGACAGAACTTCAGCCAAGCGTTCCGGACTACCACTTCCCCGTCAAAGGAATCGGTAGAATCAAAAAGGCTGCGAACTATAC
>NZ_JAUHHE010000025.1 GCF_030410375.1 Zwartia vadi | reverse complement strand
AGAATCTGATGCCGCATGACTTGATCAACTCCAAGCCGATTTCCGCAGCGATCAAAGAGTTTTTTGGTTCGAGCCAATTGTCCCAGTTTATGGACCAGACTAATCCTCTTTCCGAAATCACGCACAAGCGTCGTGTTTCGGCATTGGGACCTGGTGGCTTGACGCGCGAGCGAGCTGGTTTCGAAGTTCGAGACGTTCATCCCACACACTATGGCCGCGTGTGCCCAATCGAGACACCTGAAGGACCGAACATTGGTCTGATTAACTCGATGGCTTTGTATGCTCGGTTAAACGAATATGGTTTCCTCGAAACGCCCTATCGTAAAGTTGTCGATAGCAGCGTGACGGACCAGATCGAATATCTTTCTGCGATCGAAGAAAGCAACTATGTGATTGCCCAGGCTAACGCTGAACTCAGCCCGACCGGCAAGTTCACCGATGATCTGGTTGCATGTCGCCAAGCGGGTGAAACCCTGCTGACAGCGCCTGCAAACGTGCACTACATGGACGTTGCGCCATCGCAGATCGTTTCTGTTGCAGCCTCGCTGATTCCCTTCCTTGAGCACGATGATGCGAACCGCGCATTGATGGGTGCAAACATGCAGCGTCAAGCTGTCCCGTGTTTGCGTCCTGAGAAGCCAGTCGTTGGTACGGGTATCGAGCGTACCGTTGCAATTGACTCGGGCACGACAGTACAAGCCTTGCGTGGTGGTGTTGTTGACCACGTTGATGCAGATCGCATTGTGATTCGCGTCAATGATGAAGAAAACGTTGCAGGCGAGGTCGGTGTTGATATTTACAACCTGATCAAATACACACGATCAAACCAAAACACGAACATCAACCAGCGCCCAATTGTGCGCCGTGGTGATGTGGTGGCTGCGGGCGATGTGTTGGCCGATGGTGCATCAACCGATCTGGGCGAACTCGCTCTGGGTCAGAATATGTTGATCGCCTTTATGCCTTGGAATGGTTACAACTTTGAAGATTCGATTTTGATCTCTGAAAAAGTTGTGGCGGACGATCGCTACACTTCGATTCACATCGAAGAGTTAACGGTTGTTGCGCGCGATACCAAACTCGGTGCCGAAGAAATCACACGCGACATCAGCAACTTGGCCGAAACACAACTCAATCGTTTGGATGAGTCGGGTATTGTCCATATTGGCGCTGAAGTTCGTGCCGATGACGTTCTGGTAGGCAAGGTCACGCCTAAAGGCGAAACGCAACTCACACCAGAAGAAAAACTTTTGCGCGCGATTTTCGGCGAGAAAGCTTCCGACGTTAAAGACACCTCCTTGCGCGTGCCTTCCGGCATGGTTGGAACAGTGATTGACGTTCAGGTTTTCACACGTGAAGGTATCGTTCGCGACAAGCGCGCGCAATCCATCATTGATGATGAGTTACGTCGTTATCGCCAAGACTTGAACGACCAGTTGCGTATTGTTGAAAACGACACATTTGATCGTATTGAAAAGTTGCTGATCAAGAAGATCGTAAATGGTGGTCCGCGCAAGCTTGCCAAGGGTACGGCTTTGACCAAAGAATATTTGGCTGAGCTCGATCGCTGGCAATGGTTTGACATTCGTTTAGCTGACGAGGCGCATGCTGTTGTGCTCGAACAGGCTAAAGAATCTCTCGAACAAAAGCGTCATCAGTTTGATCTGGCCTTTGAGGAAAAGCGTAAAAAGCTGACTCAGGGTGATGAGTTGCCACCAGGCGTGCTCAAGATGATCAAGGTCTACCTTGCTGTCAAGCGTCGCTTGCAGCCTGGTGACAAGATGGCCGGTCGCCACGGAAACAAAGGCGTTGTGTCGCGCATCACTCCTGTAGAGGATATGCCGCACATGGCTGACGGTACACCAGCTGATATCGTGCTGAATCCGTTGGGCGTGCCTTCGCGAATGAACGTGGGTCAGGTGCTTGAGGTCCACCTTGGTTGGGCAGCAAAAGGACTGGGCCAGCGTATTGGCGACATGTTGCGCGATCAACAAAAAATCGAAATCAAAAAGATTCGTACGTACCTCGACAAGATGTACAACAGTACTGGCACAGGTGCCCGTATCGACGAGTTAAATGATGACGAAGTGATCGAGCTTGCACAAAACCTCAAAAACGGCGTGCCGTTTGCAACACCTGTTTTTGATGGTGCAACAGAAGCTGAAATCACCAAGATGCTTGAGTTGGCGTATCCAGATGAAATCGCCCAGCAAATGGGTTTGACAGAGTCACGTACGCAAGCATGGCTGTATGACGGACGCACAGGCGAACAGTTTGAGCGCCCCGTCACAATGGGCTATATGCACTATCTGAAGCTGCATCACTTGGTTGATGACAAGATGCACGCACGCTCGACTGGTCCTTACTCTCTCGTCACGCAGCAACCTTTGGGTGGTAAAGCCCAGTTTGGTGGTCAGCGCTTCGGTGAGATGGAGGTCTGGGCGCTTGAAGCGTACGGCGCATCCTACACGCTGCAAGAAATGTTGACGGTTAAGTCCGATGACATTAACGGCCGCACCAAGGTATACGAAAACATTGTCAAAGGCGATCACACGATCGATGCGGGCATGCCCGAATCGTTCAATGTGTTGGTCAAGGAAATTCGTTCCTTGGCGCTTGACATGGATCTGGAGCGTAAATAATGAAAGCGCTACTCGACCTTTTCAAACAGGTTTCGCAAGACGAACAGTTCGATGCCATCAAAATTGGCATCGCTTCACCCGAAAAGATCCGTTCGTGGTCTTACGGTGAAGTACGCAAACCAGAAACAATTAATTACAGAACGTTCAAGCCAGAGCGTGATGGTTTGTTTTGCGCGAAAATTTTTGGTCCCATCAAGGACTACGAATGTTTGTGCGGCAAATACAAACGACTGAAGCACCGCGGTGTCATTTGCGAAAAATGTGGCGTTGAAGTCACTGTCGCGAAAGTCCGTCGTGAGCGGATGGGTCACATAGAGTTGGCCAGTCCTGTCGCGCACATCTGGTTCTTGAAGAGCTTGCCATCCCGTTTGGGCATGGTGCTCGACATGACATTGCGTGATATCGAGCGTGTGCTTTACTTCGAAGCATGGTGTGTGATTGAGCCAGGCATGACTCCGCTCAAGCGCGGTCAAATCATGTCCGACGATGACTTTATCGCCAAGACCGAAGAGTATGGCGATGATTTCCGTGCGCTGATGGGTGCCGAAGCGGTGCGTGAATTGTTGCGCACAATCGATATCGATCGCGAAGTGGAAACATTGCGTGGAGAGCTGAACGCCACAACATCCGAAGCCAAGATCAAGAAAATCTCCAAGCGCCTGAAAGTGCTCGAAGGTTTCCAAAAGTCGGGCATCAAGGCGGAATGGATGGTCATGGAAGTCTTGCCTGTGTTGCCACCGGACTTGCGTCCGTTGGTGCCACTTGATGGCGGACGTTTCGCGACCTCTGACTTGAATGATCTTTATCGTCGCGTCATTAATCGTAACAACCGACTCAAGCGATTGCTTGAGCTCAAAGCGCCAGAAATTATTCTGCGCAATGAAAAGCGGATGTTGCAAGAGTCTGTTGACTCATTGCTGGATAACGGTCGCCGCGGTAAAGCCATGACTGGCGCGAATAAGCGTCAGCTCAAGTCCCTCGCTGACATGATTAAAGGCAAGAGCGGACGTTTCCGTCAGAACTTGCTTGGTAAGCGCGTGGACTACTCTGGTCGTTCTGTGATTGTGGTCGGTCCACAGCTCAAGTTGCATCAGTGCGGCTTGCCCAAACTGATGGCACTCGAGCTATTCAAGCCTTTCATTTTCAGCCGTCTTGAATTAATGGGCTTGGCGACGACAATCAAGGCCGCAAAGAAACTGGTTGAAAGCCAAGAGCCTGTGGTTTGGGATATTCTGGAAGACGTGATCCGTGAACATCCGGTCATGTTGAACCGCGCCCCAACCCTGCACCGTCTGGGTATTCAGGCCTTCGAGCCTGTTCTGATTGAAGGCAAGGCCATCCAACTGCATCCGTTGGTTTGCGCAGCTTTTAACGCTGACTTCGACGGTGACCAGATGGCTGTTCACGTGCCACTGTCTATCGAAGCACAGATGGAAGCACGCACGTTGATGCTTGCCTCAAACAACATCTTGTTCCCTGCAAACGGCGAGCCATCCATCGTTCCTTCGCAGGACATCGTGTTGGGCTTGTATTACGCCACGCGCGAACGCACGAATGGTAAAGGCGAAGGCATGTTCTTTGCCGACGTGGCCGAAGTGCAGCGCGCATATGACAACCGCGAAACAACCTTGCAAACGCGCATCACAGTGCGTTTGCCCGAGTGGACACGCAATGCCGACGGCGAGTGGGTGGCCGGTGTGCAGCGCGTAGAGACCACGACAGGCCGTGCTTTGTTGTCAGAGATTCTGCCCCGTGGTTTGCCCTTCTCCGTGCTGAATCGCGCGTTGAAGAAGAAAGAAATTTCACGGCTGATCAACCAGTCATTCCGTCGTTGCGGTTTGCGCGACACCGTGATTTTTGCCGACAAGCTGATGCAGGCCGGTTTCCGTCTTGCAACGCGTGGCGGTATTTCAATCGCGATGGGCGACATGTTGATCCCTGAAGTCAAGGGTGAAATTCTGGCTGAAGCCAGCCGTGAAGTGAAAGAGATTGACAAGCAATATTCATCCGGCTTGGTGACCTCGCAAGAGCGTTACAACAACGTGGTTGATATTTGGGGCAAGGCTGGCGATAAAGTCGGCAAGGCTATGATGGAACAGTTGGCAACAGAACCTGTTGTCGACCGCCATGGCGATCATGTGCGTCAAGAGTCTTTTAACTCCATCTACATGATGGCCGACTCCGGTGCGCGTGGTTCTGCTGCCCAGATTCGACAGTTGGCTGGTATGCGCGGATTGATGGCCAAGCCTGATGGCTCGATCATTGAGACGCCCATTACAGCAAACTTCCGTGAGGGTTTGAACGTACTCCAGTACTTCATTTCCACGCACGGTGCGCGTAAAGGTCTGGCCGATACTGCACTCAAGACTGCGAACTCTGGATATTTGACACGTCGCCTTGTTGACGTGACTCAAGATCTGGTGATCACCGAAAACGACTGCGGCACTTCGCACGGCTATTCGATGAAAGCGTTGGTTGAGGGTGGTGAAGTCATCGAGCCATTGCGCGAACGTATCCTTGGTCGTGTGGCCGCGGTTGATATCGTGAACCCCGATACGCAGGAAACAGCGATCGCAGCAGGTACCTTGCTTGATGAGGATCTCGTTGACTACATTGACAAGCTTGGTGTGGACGAAGTTCGCGTTCGTACGCCATTGACTTGCGAAACACGTCATGGTTTGTGCGCACACTGTTATGGACGTGATCTAGGACGCGGTTATCTCGTCAACGTCGGCGAAGCAGTCGGTGTGATTGCAGCCCAGTCGATCGGTGAGCCTGGTACGCAGTTGACGATGCGTACATTCCACATCGGTGGTGCGGCTTCGCGCGCAGCAATGGCTAGCGGCGTTGAAACGAAATCAAATGGTGTGGTGCGTTTTGCCAGCACCATGCGTTACGTGACCAATCCGAAAGGCGAGCGCGTTGCAATTTCCCGTTCGGGCGAAATCGTCATTTATGGTGATAACGATCGTGAACGCGAACGTCACAAGGTGCCATATGGCGCGACATTGCAAGTCAATGACGGTGACGTTTTGAAAGCAGGCGCCCGCTTAGCGACTTGGGATCCGCTGACACGCCCGATTATTTCCGAATACGCAGGTACAGTGCGTTTCGAAAATATCGAGGAAGGTGCAACGGTAGCCAAGCAAGTTGATGATGTAACCGGTTTGTCCACTCTTGTTGTGATCACGCCCAAGACACGTGGTGGCAAAATCGCCATGCGTCCGCAAATCAAATTGATTGGTGAAAAAGGCGAAGAGGTCAAGATCGCAGGCACAGATCACTCTGTGAATATTTCCTTCCCCGTTGGCGCACTGATTACCGTGCGTGACGGTCAGCAAGCTCAGGTTGGCGAGGTGTTGGCGCGTATTCCACAAGAATCGCAAAAAACTCGCGACATTACCGGTGGTTTGCCACGTGTGGCCGAGTTGTTCGAAGCACGCTCACCTAAGGATGCCGGTATGTTGGCAGACGTGACGGGTACGGTTTCGTTCGGCAAGGACACCAAGGGCAAGCAGCGTCTGGTCATTACCGACCTTGACGGTATTGCGCACGAATTCTTGATTCCCAAAGAGAAGCAAGTACTCGTGCATGATGGTCAAGTGGTGAACAAGGGTGAAATGATTGTGGACGGCCCCGCTGATCCGCATGACATTCTGCGTCTCCAAGGTATTGAGCGACTGGCAACTTACGTTGTGGATGAAGTTCAAGATGTGTATCGATTGCAGGGTGTGAAGATCAACGATAAGCACATCGAGGTGATTGTTCGCCAGATGTTGCGTCGTATCAACATCGTCGATGCTGGAGATACATCCTTCATTCCAGGCGAGCAAGTCGAGCGCGCTGAGTTGCTCAATGAAAATGATCGTATGGAAGCAGACAACAAACGTCCGGCAACCTACGACAACATTTTGTTGGGTATCACGAAAGCTTCCCTGTCCACCGATTCCTTTATTTCAGCGGCTTCCTTCCAGGAAACCACTCGCGTTCTCACCGAGGCTGCCATTATGGGCAAGCGCGACGATTTGCGCGGTCTGAAAGAAAACGTCATTGTGGGTCGTCTGATTCCAGCTGGAACAGGAATGGCCTATCACGTGGCACGTAAGGAAAAAGAGGCGATCGAAGCAGCTGAACGCGAGGCAGCTCGTCATCAAGCCAATCCGTTCGAAGATGCACCTGCTGCCGCTGAGGCACCAGAGGCAACTGAAGAATAAGTTGTTTGTCAGGGCGGTACCGCCGTTAAAAGCGGTACCGCCCGGTCGTTCAAGAGAAAGTATTGAAAGACTCAATTATTCTTAACAAAAGTTTTACAAAGTTTTGTTAAGTCGGTTGACAGTAAATAAGGATTTACGCTAAGCTGTCAGGCTTACCGTATTTTTTGGGGACTCAACAGCTCTGGGCTTGTTGATGCGCCCTGGTTTGATTAGCAATACCCGCTCTTTTACGGATTTCCGTTTGATGGTGGGTTTGCGCGAGCTGCCCAGGAACGGGAATACTGAGAACGCGTCGTAGAGGGTAAATTTCAGGGTGAAATTACCGCACGTAAGTATCAGAAATAAAAGGGAATTTGAGGTTATGCCAACCATTAGCCAACTCGTGCGCAAGCCGCGCGAAGTCAGCGTTTCTAAGAGCAAGAGCCCAGCGCTCGAAAACTGCCCTCAGCGACGCGGTGTGTGCACGCGCGTGTACACAACAACACCAAAGAAGCCAAACTCAGCGTTGCGTAAAGTCGCCAAAGTGCGCTTGACCAACGGATTTGAGATTATTTCTTACATCGGTGGCGAAGGCCACAACTTGCAAGAACACTCGGTCGTGCTCGTACGTGGCGGCCGTGTAAAAGACTTGCCAGGTGTGCGTTACCACATCGTCCGTGGATCACTTGACTTGCAGGGCGTGAAAGATCGCAAGCAGTCGCGCTCCAAGTACGGCGCCAAGCGTCCTAAGCAGGCTAAGTAAACAGACTAGATAAGCAAGCTAAATACGCCAGCTTGTAGCCAAGTCAACGCAGTAAAAAGTAGCACTGAAATGTGCAGCCAGTATGCGAAAGCAAATTGGCAATGTAAGTGACCTACCTGATGGTAGGTCGTGGCTGTAGCCAGATAGGCTGCGGTTCAACTGAAATGACACAAAGGAATTGATATGCCCCGTCGTCGCGAAGTCCCCAAACGTGACATCCTGCCCGATCCAAAATTCGGCAGCGTCGAGCTCGCTAAGTTTATGAACGTTGTGATGTTGTCCGGCAAAAAAGCCGTGGCAGAGCGCATTATCTACGGTGCGCTGGATCAGATCCAGACTAAGACCGGCAAAGAGCCAATCGAAGTCTTCAATTTGGCCATCAACAACATCAAGCCAATCGTTGAAGTAAAAAGCCGCCGTGTGGGTGGTGCTAACTACCAGGTGCCGGTGGAAGTTCGCCCGGTCCGTCGTTTGGCACTTGCCATGCGCTGGTTGCGTGAAGCCGCGAAAAAGCGCGGTGAGAAGTCAATGGATCTGCGCCTGGCTGGCGAGCTGCTTGATGCAGCAGAAGGCCGTGGCGCTGCCATGAAAAAGCGTGATGATACGCACAAGATGGCCGAAGCTAACAAAGCATTCAGTCATTTCCGCTGGTAATTTAAGGATCAACCATGGCCCGCAAAACCCCGATCGAGCGCTACCGCAACATCGGTATCTCTGCCCACATCGACGCAGGGAAGACCACAACAACAGAACGCATCTTGTTCTATACAGGCGTCAATCACAAGATTGGCGAAGTCCACGACGGCGCCGCCACAATGGACTGGATGGAACAGGAACAAGAGCGCGGCATCACGATTACGTCTGCCGCGACGACCGCCTTTTGGAAAGGCATGGGAAACAACTACCCCGAGCATCGCATCAATGTGATCGATACTCCCGGGCACGTTGACTTCACAATCGAAGTTGAGCGCTCCATGCGTGTGCTCGACGGCGCTTGTATGGTTTACTGCGCGGTGGGTGGTGTTCAGCCCCAGTCTGAGACTGTTTGGCGTCAGGCTAACAAGTACCGTGTGCCACGCTTGTCCTTCGTGAACAAGATGGACCGTACCGGCGCTAACTTTTACAAAGTCTACGACCAGCTCAAGACCCGCTTGAAAGCTAATCCAGTGCCTGTTGTTTTACCAATTGGCGCAGAAGAAAAGTTCACTGGTGTCATCGATCTCGTCAAAAACAAAGCCATCATTTGGGACGAAGCCAGTCAGGGTATCAAATTCGATTACGTTGATATACCAGCAGACATGGTTGAAATCGCCGCTGAGTGGCGCGAAAAGCTTGTCGAAGCCGCCGCTGAATCATCTGAAGATCTGATGAACAAATACCTCGAAGGTGGCGTGCTCACCGAAGAGGAAATTCAGCTTGGTATTCGCACACGTACAATCGCCTGCGAAATTCAGCCAATGTTGTGCGGCACGGCTTTCAAGAATAAAGGCGTACAGCGCATGCTTGACGCTGTGATTGAGTACTTGCCTTCTCCTGTGGATATTCCCGCAGTGAAAGGTGAAACAGACGAAGGCGAGGAAACAAGTCGTAAAGCTGACGATAATGAAAAATTTTCAGCTCTCGCATTTAAGTTGAGGACAGATCCTTATGTCGGACAACTTACCTTTGTGCGTGTGTACTCGGGTGTTCTCAAGTCAGGCGATACAATCTATAACCCTGTCAAAGGCAAAAAAGAGCGCATCGGTCGCATCTTGCAGATGCACGCCAACAACCGCGAAGAAATCAAGGAAGTGGTTGCCGGTGACATCGCTGCTGTGGTGGGTCTGAAAGACGTCACGACAGGCGAGACACTTTGCGATGTGGATTCACACATCATGCTCGAGCGTATGGTCTTCCCTGAGCCTGTGATTTCACAAGCAGTTGAGCCAAAGACCAAGGCAGACCAGGAAAAAATGGGTCTGGCTTTATCGCGACTCGCACAAGAGGATCCTTCTTTCCGTGTGCGCACTGACGAAGAATCTGGCCAAACAATTATTTCGGGTATGGGTGAGTTGCACCTCGAAATTATTGTTGACCGCATGAAGCGTGAATTTAGCGTTGAAGCAAACGTCGGTAAGCCACAAGTGGCTTACCGTGAAACGATTCGTAAAGTTTGCGAAGAAATCGAAGGTAAATTCGTCAAGCAATCGGGCGGTCGCGGTCAGTACGGCCACGTCGTTCTCAAGCTTGAGCCCCTGCCACCAGGCGGTGGTTACGAATTTGTCGACGCCATTAAGGGCGGTGTGGTTCCTCGCGAATACATCCCTGCAGTGGACAAAGGCATCCAGGAAACACTGCCAGCAGGTATTTTGGCCGGTTACCCTGTCGTTGACGTTAAGGCGACACTGTTCTTCGGTTCATACCACGACGTTGACTCGAACGAGAACGCGTTCCGCATGGCGGCTTCAATGGCATTCAAAGACGGTATGCGCAAGGCAAGTCCTGTGCTGCTTGAGCCAATGATGGCTGTTGAAGTTGAAACACCAGAAGACTATGCCGGTACAGTGATGGGCGATTTGTCCTCACGTCGCGGCATGCTCCAAGGTATGGATGACATGGTTGGTGGCGGCAAGGTCATTAAGGCCGAAGTCCCATTGGCTGAGATGTTCGGTTACGCGACGAACCTGCGTTCATTGACGCAAGGTCGTGCAACCTACACGATGGAATTCAAGCACTACTCCGAAGCTCCCAAAAACGTGGCCGATGAAATTATCGCGGCCCGCGGCAAGTAATTAAGTTAGAGGAAAATCATGGCAAAAGGTAAATTCGAACGCACCAAACCACACGTAAACGTCGGCACAATCGGCCACGTTGACCACGGCAAAACGACGTTGACCGCAGCGATCACGACTGTTCTGTCCAAGAAGTTTGGTGGCGAAGCAAAAGACTACTCGCAGATCG
>NZ_JAUHHE010000024.1 GCF_030410375.1 Zwartia vadi | reverse complement strand
CGCTTGAGCGCTAACTCCTTGAACTCCAAGGTGTATGACTGGCGAGGTATCTTCATAGCTAATCTTCCTTCAAGTGACGTTAATAATATGTCACCCTTATGGAAGACGAAATATCAGGGGAAGCTCAGATCCATTTGCTCACTTTAGACAAAACCTTAAAAATATAAATCCTAAAGTTTTCGAAGGTTACTGGGCAACAATCGAACTAAAGCCAAGTATTTTCATTCCTCAATCATTTTCAATTGGGGTAGTAGTACAAGATTTAGCTGATCATTTTTCATTCCGTTTACTTACTGACACATCGAAATTCGAATGCATATACGGAAAGGGATTAATAGCACCGATAAAAGAGAATCTTAAGCAAGCAGAAGCCACATTGTTAAGAGCAAACAAACAAAAAATTTTATTAGATCAAATAAATTTTGAGGTTGACACACTCTCAATATCTCCTAGGCACTTTACATCTGGAGACAGCTTAGACTCCATTTTGAATAGATTGTTTAACGACATGGTGATTCTTAATCCGACCGATGAGGAAAATGAAAATAGGTACTTTTTGACTCTCGATACAAATCAGGTTCGGCAGCTTGTAAATGATGAATTAAAGAAAATTGCTGGTATGGAATTTGAAAAAATAGTTGTTAATGATCAGCATTTAATTACATCAGACAATGGGAAAACTTCTCACTCATTGAGCTTCAATTTGAGGCCTGAAAATAAAGCTGGCTCCGTTCTATCCGCCGTATACAAAACAGCATCAACGGTTGAATTAAACATGTTGAGAGCAAGTCGCGATTTAGCAACCTATGCGAGCTTAAAGAATATTAAAGATACGGCGCTTTTTGTTATGACGGCTAAAGAAGTGCAATACGAAAAAAATGAATTCAAGAAGATGTCTAAATTGATTGATGAACAAAGTTGGCGCTTAGAAACTCAAGGGCTTAAAGTTATCGCCTTTGAAGATCCACAACCAATTGCAAAAAGTATCTATGAGTGGGCAAATGAATAATTAGAATTAAAAATCAGGTCGACCTCTATAAAATCAGAAATTAAAATAGCGATATGAGCAAAACCATATCCAACACCTGATGTCCCGCAGACGAGATCGCCTACACAATCTCGCCCCT
The DNA here is from genome assembly GCF_030410375.1 of Zwartia vadi. Classification (GTDB taxonomy): domain Bacteria; phylum Pseudomonadota; class Gammaproteobacteria; order Burkholderiales; family Burkholderiaceae_B; genus Zwartia; species Zwartia vadi. The sequence goes on along the minus strand of NZ_JAUHHE010000024.1, from coordinate 11,773 downwards.
GCCACCTCACCTCTCAAAAATCACCACCGTCTCTTTCGCTTCCAATACGCACAACCTACAAGCGTCCAGTTACGAGACGGTGATGTAGTTGTGTTTCGTCGTGCCGATAGCCCACTGTGTCAATTCCGATACCGCATCAAGAATGGTGATTGGCATAGACAGTCGACAAAGGAAATGTCCCTAATCCTAAAAGATATATTAAGAAATTTGACAATTAATCAGGTGAGAAGTAAAAAACTGTATTGCTCTCAGCCATACAATTAGCGCAAACAGCATGACTTCAATGTGGAGAAAACGTGAAGCAAATCCTGTTAGCAATCGCAATGATGTTTTCCATCACTTTATCGAGTGTTGCTGATGCAAGAAAATCCAGCGGCTATAGCTCGAAATCCTATTCATCTAAATCCACATCCTCTGGCTACGGTACAGGATCAAAAGCAACCAGTACAGGTGTCCGTGGCTATACCAAGCAGAACGGCACTTATGTCGCTCCCGCACGCCGCTCGACACCTGATTCATCCAAGTCCAACAACTGGTCTACTAAGCCCAATACGAATCCTTATACGGGAAAGACTGGAACAAGGGTTACACAATAGATCAAATGATTTTAAAAATATGACAACTGAGGAGACACAAAATGAAAAAACAAGAGCCTTATTTGACGGTAACGATCACATTGCCTAGCTTGATTGATGGATCTCCAATCAAAAAGGAATATGTCATCACTGAGTCTGATATCAATGATGTTGAATGGTACGGTGGAGATAGTGGTGATGACTTTTTTGATAATGGATTTGATAACGATAGTGAAACCGTAGATGAAGAGCGTTTTGAAGTGCGTGTTGAGGATTGTTTGATGAACGCAATTCAGTATGATAGTGATCCTCATACGGGTGGAGAAGATTGCGATTCATTTGGTCGACAAGTTCCTTTACCTGATTACACTTATTCGCTTCATAAATTTAAGATTGAAGATTTCTATCCTAAATAATCTCAATCGAAATCTTTGACATACATTTCGTGGATAGGTCGATTCATTGAAATATATCAGTACTTCTTAAGCCACATACAGTATGTAAATTATTGTCTGGGATGTACATCATGAGCACCATAGCTTGAGGCAGGTTTTAAATCCAAAAGCAATTATTAAGCAGTTATTGATCAAGCGTCCAGTTACGGGACGCTTGATTTAAGCAAAGTCATTTCCCTGCTCAGAGTAATACAAACCCCTAGCCGCTTCCACTCGATTACCAGTCAGTTCACTGGTTAAATCCAAACTCCACCAATCTGCTTCCAACTCTCTGTGTCGCTCCAACTGTCTTTGTGTGAAACGTTGCTCTGGCTTTTGATGCTGCGTAAACACAGGAAATTTCCCATATTCAACATTACTGATTAACTGTTCAGTGCGGCGAAGAAAACGGCTCACGCTGGCACGCATACGGTTTTGTTTGGCGCGGATTTCACTTGGCTCACCAGTTAGCCGCTCATTGCTGGGACTGATACGCAGCAATTTACCAATGCGGTAGAGGTCAGCACGATGGTCGTACTTTTTTGCCCAGTCTCGTCTGGCGTCAACACTGCCAGCCAGAGTTCTCAGCGCCGCGGGCTTATCGATTAACTCCCTGTGTAGGCAAAAGACCTCGTGCATGACTTGCAAGGTATGTAAGCGATAGCGCACGGGATTGATGGGAAACTCTGACCTACTGATCTCTAGCCTGTTATTTGGACGTTGATCTTCATACTTCTTCAGGATACGGCTGATCTGTCTCTGTATGGTCACACGACTCAGTGCCAAGGGAATCTCAATCAAGATCTTGCCTTGACGCACACGAGCAATATTTTCTGGGTGAGGCTGGATTTCCTTGACCTTGGGTGGCTCGTGTTGCTCACGGAATACCCGCGACCCTCGATCCAGCCACCAATCATCAAATGTGCAGTCGTGAACATTGCCGAACTTCTTGAATATATTGGCTAATCCTTCATCCGTGGTTTCTGGACGCAAGCGATTGCGTGATGTTTTGCATACCAGCCAATAGTCCTTGCTCAGGCGCAAATACTCCCACCACCAGCGTCTAACGCTGACCCTGGCATCAGCCAATTCTGCTTCTTGGCTGCGATACCTGAATCGCGGCAATCCCTTCTGTGGAGGCATCACATCAGGATTTAACTCATTGTTTTCATTCATATTTTATATTATTAACAGTGTGATTACTTAATCATATCATTAGCGGTTAACAAGTCATGATTTGGTTGTCAGCGAAGCAAACACAAACAGGCAATTCCGCCACGCCAAGCTGACAGGTCTACTTAAGGAGATATCCATGACCAAATCATCCGCCCCTGCTGTTTTCGCTCCCTCCACAGAAAACTTTGCTTACGCAGCTTCAATCGTCCAGACACTGGACGGTCTTGCTGCAAAGCGCAAAATCTGGGAAAGCACTGACTTCAAAAAAGCTAATGACGGCTTGTACGCTTTGCTTGCGCAATGCTTGGAGACCTTCGAAAACAAATTTGTCAACGAAAGCGAGTCCAATCGCAAAACACTGCGTTCAGAGCTGACTGCGTTGCTCAAAACCGCAGGCGTCAAAGTGCAAAAAAACACTTCGACACTCAATATGTTTGTGCGTTTCGTGTTTGGCTCAGATCGTAAACGTGCTCACGGCTATGCCTATGTCTTGATGGCAGCGTTGTCACACAAAAAAACCGCTGCTGAGCTTCCAGCATGGATCGCAGAATGCGGTGGCATCGAAGAAATCAAGCGCTTGATGATTCAAAGCGAAGAGGCAAAAGATAAAGCTGCTCGCTTAGCTTCTGCTCACACAGTCGTCAAATTGGACGTCGAGCAAGCAATTCTTTCGCCAATAGCAACGCTTGAGCTTCCACTCCACGGTGACTATGCCGTTTTGTTAGCAAAGCCTAATCCTGATGGCACAACCTCAATCATTGGTGCTCTTTCTGAAATTACTGAGGGTTTGTTCAACGGTCTGTTGTTGCGAATGGCTCGTCAGCGCCTTGACTCAAACGATAAAAGCGCACAAGTCAACAAAGAATTACAGGACTTGTTGTCTGGATCAGTTAGCACAGTCAATCAGGTAGCCGTTGCTGCGTAAGACGGTAGTGCGGGGGGAGTACCTCCCGCACTCATTTATGAAAATTTAAGGAAATAACATGAAAGTTAAAGAAAAATACGCACCTCAAAACCTCAACGAGATCATCTATCCCAATAAGGCTACTGCGAATCGTATTCAAGCCGTAGCTAGTGGACAGTTAACCGGGCACGTACTGCTGTGGGGTCCCAATGGGACAGCCAAAACCACCATAGCAAATCTGTTAATTCAAGCTATAGGGGGAGTGGATGCCATGGTCGACGATACGCAATATGATGTGTTGCTGTCCAAGCCTGACTTAAACCAATATCTCAAGAACGCATGTGCGCTCAGCAGCTTTTCTGAGGCTGGTAAGTTCTTTGTGCTGCTAAACGAGTTTGATACGTCCAAAGGTCCTGCGCATAAGCTTTGGACAGCCATGGATGAGTGCGGCAGTAGCCTCATGGTCATTATCACAACAAATGAACCCATGAAAGTCCATCGTAGTATTCGCTCACGTTGTACGGAAATTAATATGCCCGCGCTGTCTGCTCAAGCAGTAGTAAAACGTGCGCAAGTAATACTCGCTACTGAAGGACTTGTATTGCCTGATGCTCAAGTGCTTCATTACTTGGTGACTAAACAGCACACAGGGGATTTGCGCAAATATTTCGAATTGCTGGACGAGCTTTTGTTTCTTCACAATACTGGTCAGCCTATGCCGCCTTGGCAAGCAACTAAACCGAAATTGACCGTGGTTAACGGCGCTTAAATCAAGCGGTATTTCAAGCGTCCAGTAACGGGACGCTTGAAGTTCAACACTTTAAGGAGAAAAGCTATGAAAACAAAACAATTTGAATCCACTATCAAAAATGCCTTAGAACCAGTGGCATCAGACTGGGTGGAGCGTCTTGAGAGAAAGTTTCCAAACATTTCTGTCAGAGTGGTTAAGACACATACCTCGTATGTACCTGAAGGAAAGGTTTATAAGAAACTGGTCAAGTGCGACCTTAATCTCAAAGACGAAATGATCTTGCTCACCATCGCACAAGATCGTGACGCACTGGAGTTTTATTACTTTGGTATAGAGTCAGACGAAACCAGTGATGAATGTTTGCACGAGTTGTATTTTGAACAAGAAGAAAGTCATCACGCATAACAAAGATTTCTAAAAAAATTACCTGTTCTCTCTTCTTATAACCTGCCGTGCCTTAAGCACTGGCAGGTTTTTTTATACCAATTCCACTGCCCGTCGTTTCATATCGTCATTAACGTCGATATAGGCTTGAGTAGTGGCTATGCTGGCATGTCCCGCAAGACTTGCCAATACACGTACTGAAATACCTTGTGCTGCCAAGTTGGTAATAAAGGTGCGACGAGTGGAATGGCTGGATGCACCCGCTATGCCAGCTCGTCGATACATCCAGAATAAATGCTGCGTCAGTGTGTTGGCACTAAAGCCATCACATATGTTCTTTTGCGTGTAAAACAACTTGTCCTTGGGGTGCAGGGTCTTAGTAGCAGCAATATAGGCAGTCAATTCTCGCTTGAGTTTTTCACTAATGAACACAGTTCTACTTTGGCGACCTTTGGTTTGGTCTGGTCGCAGGACGAACTCACTGCGCACCTTACCTTCGGCATCCACGACATCTCCAAGCCTCAAGCTTGCGGTTTCGCCTACCCGTAGTCCTGCGTAATACATAATCAAAACAATTGCGCGATTGCGAGCTGCGTGTGGACGGGTTGCTACGTAATCCAGTACGCGGCGTAAATCTTGTGGCGTTAACGTCTTTGCTTGTTTGCTCATTTTGGGCTTTTTCCCTAACCAAAGCATTGCTATGGAATAAGCGTAATTTCTTTTTATTTTTTGGACGACCTTTTTCTTGTTGATACCCAGCATGTGTGATTTTCTCCAGAATTCAATGACTTAGCGGCTGTTTAAGTGCAGAACCAAAGCTTTTCGTACTTCTATTACTTTTTGTAATCTGCTGTATTTCGTGGCTCTTATCCCACGAAATACAAAGACACAATAAAAAGCCCTACACGCTGTTATTTATCGTCCCAGCTGCTCGTGTATTCGAAATAGCGGGATCGTTGCGTGTAGGGCTTTTTTGACGCTTTTTTTTTACGATTACCAGTGCGCTAACTCTGTGTTGGTAGCAATTAGGCTGGGGGAATTATTGCGTGTCACACTACACGCTCGCACAGGCAAGACCCACGAATCCTCAATTTCTGAATCTGGATCAATCACAATCACTCGTAGCATTTGGCTTTGATCATCCAATATTGCTATTCCTTGGACTGGCGTTTTTTCTTTCGTTGCTGGGTTGTAGCGTGTGACCCAACTAGTCAAGTCTGTTTCCGAACAATGCTCAGCGACTTGATCCAGCATGGCAATCTGCTGATCAGATACGGCTGTGTGTTGCCAACGATCATATTGATAAAAATCCAATAAATATTTCACATGAGGGTCTTTGATCTCAATACTTGCATTGAATACTGCGGAGCGATAGAGACCCTTGCCGTATGTTGTGCCTAATCTTTTGTTTTCGAATAAACGAACTGCGATTTCTTTTTCCATTTTATTTTCTCCTTTGATCAATGGATGAGTTTCGTGAGTTGCATTTGGTTGCTTTGGGGTTACCCCGTTGCTGTTGGTTGCAAGAGAAGTCGCAGAGATCAAAAGAAGTCACACGTCGCGGGTTGCCTGTTACTAAGTAACTGAGTCTCGAAAGTTACTGAGTGACAAGTGTTGCTGGGTTACTGGAGTTACGCGAATAGCGGTGTTGCGGTCAGAGCTACTCATTTGTCCCACAGCAGTAACAAGCAACATGTAACTTCAAGCAACAAACTACATGTAACAAGCGACTTTTTTCTTCAAGTAACCTAATGCAACTCACTAAGCAACTCGCAATTATTTATCCCTAACCAAATATTTTTATAGAAAATCCAGCCTGATTTCTTAGTTTCGAGGGTGATTATGGCAAAATTGATCGACCATCTCCGTGATCAGAAAATACAGTTTGTGTGTGCCCCATCCACTTACAGGAGATCAAAATGAACGCACTCGCAAACTTGAAGTTAAGCAATACAAAGCGTACAGCTGCATTAGCACCCATACAAATCCGCCGCAATAAGCTGTCAGGCAAACTTGCTGATCAAATCCAGTTGGCACTTGCCCAACAGCAGGGTGAGACATACACGACCAACCGTTTCAAAACTGTTGCCAGTGAAGATGGCAGTCGCAAGACCATTGAGATTCAGCGACGTGTACGCCCCATGTGGTGGACGAATGTAGATGGGAAGATTTGCCTAACTGTTCGCTATGGTGCAAAACAGTTGGAATTAGCCAAGGGCAAAAGCACCGTGGAAGTTGGTGCAGCAGACCATCTTGTAGGTACTTTGCAAGTGATCAAGCAAGCTGTGGAAGCTGGCGAACTTGATGCGCAAATCGAAGCTGCCAGCGGTGCACTACGCTCTGGGTTCAAACGTTGAGGTCAAGCGTTCTGTAACGGGACGCTTGACTTAGCACTTTTGCTTTGTTGGTAGAAGTCATGAGAAAAGAAGATAGTTTCCTAATCCCTATTATTTACTGGGTATTAGAAAACGGTTGACAAAATTTCCTGATGTATTGACATTAAAAAGCAAACTTAATACATGATATTTGATTTTCATAAGAAAATTCCTTTGAAAATCATGTGAGATCCATCTTATAATCAAAAGATGAAGAGCTTTTTTTCAACCTTTGTTGCGATTCTTTTAAGCTGCCAACTGTCGTTGGCTACAGCTTTTGAAAGTTTCAATTATGCGTCCAACGAGGTTCATCAAGCTTTTTCTCATGATCAATCCATCGATCATCACCACCACGACGCATTCGCAACACATTTTGATCATGGCGGTGGTGACGCAGCTCATCAGCATGTAACTGATCATTTTCAATCTTCTGCTCTGGTCCCTGATTCAGACGCACTCCCTCCCACATCAATTGTTGAGTCGTTAATAGCCTTTAACCCTCAAGAACCTCCCAGCGTCTTTTTAGACGGTCTATTACGCCCTCCTCGCAAACTAGTCTAGGCAGTCGAATTTTCGGACAACTATGTCCGATGCTTTCCAATTGACTAATTGAGGAATTTAAATGAGATACATCTCTCCCCAGCGTCTTGGGGTGCTGTTGCTCGCTCTTTTGCCGCTTATTGCTTTTGCGCACGGCATCAGCGATGAAGATAAGCAGCGAATGTTGGATGGTGGTTACATCCAATACATCATGCTAGGCGCCAGTCACATGCTAACTGGGTATGACCATCTTCTTTTTTTGCTAGGCGTTGTATTTTTTCTAACTAACTTCAAGGACATTGTGAAGTTTGTCACAGTCTTTACGATTGGACACTGCATCACATTAATCTTTGCCACTTACTTCAAAATCACTTGGAATTTCTGGTTAGTTGACGCAATCATTGCGGTTAGCGTGATCTACAAGGGTTTTGACAACAACGGTGGATTCCAGCGCCATTTCAACATGTCATCACCAAACTTAATCAAGATGGTGTTTGCTTTTGGCTTGTTGCATGGTTTTGGCTTGTCAACACGCCTTCAACAACTGCCACTTGGTGATGATCCCGTTCACATGATTCTAAGAATCTTGAGCTTTAACTTAGGCGTTGAATTGGGTCAGATCTTAGCACTGGCAGTAATGGTAGCTGTCCTGTCATTCTGGAGAAAAACTTCCCACTTTGGGAAATTCAGCTACGTAGCGAACTTAGGACTCATTCTTGCTGGCATTTATTTGCTTTTTGCTCAACTTCATGGGTACCAGCATGATGTTAATGGCGAGTCATTTAGATTTCCAACAGAGGAACATCGCCATGTACACGAGGATCTGGACATTCAAAACACTACAGATAACAGTCGCAACGCCCTTTAACTACATTCAAGGAATCAATATGAAATCACTCATCGGCACTATTATTTTTTCTCTTTTTACTTTTGCTCCATTCGCCTCAAACGCTGGCCCTGGCGATGGCTGTCACTTTCATGGATCAAAACCTGCTGCAGAATCCACGATTACTCAGTGCGCGGCCCAACGTAAAGACGCCCTTGTGAAAGGTGGCAAGCTCGATAAAAGCTGGGCGCCAGTCAAGCATGAATCAATAGAATACATTGATGGCAAAAAGGGTAAGGAGTGGAAGGTAACTTTCGCAAATCCAAATGCACCTGATCAAACAAAGAACAATCTTTTTATGTTCTTTACCCCACCGGGCAATTTCATCGCGGCTAACCATACCGGTAAATAATCACCAGTAAAGTACCAGAGCAACCTATGTTGCTCTGGTTGGAGCTAAACATGGTTTGGATTCTGACAAAGTACTTTATCACTGCAGGTTTGGTTGTTTTGATTTCTGAGGTGGCTAAACGTAGTGATAGGTTAGGCGGCTTTATTGCCGCCTTGCCTCTCGTGACATTCCTGACTCTTTTTTGGATGTTTTTTGAGAATCAAAGCCAAGAGAAAATTGCAGATCACGCTTACTACACATTCTGGTACGTGATTCCTACTTTGCCTATGTTTATTGTTTTTCCTTGGATTTTGAATAAGCTGGGTTTTTGGGGAGCAATGGGCGCCTCAGCTTTATTAACTGTCATTTGTTTTTCTGTGATGGTTATTTTGCTTAAGCCGTTTGGAATTAATTTACTCTGATCAGTAAAGATGCTCACTTGAAAAAACTGATTTCATTCGTGCTAATAGTTCTGCTTAGCTGCCAACTTGGATTGAGTGCAGTAGGCGGAGCTATGAATGATTCAATAGATCAAATCCATCAAGTTTTTTCTCATGATCGAGCGCTAGAGCACCATCATCATCAAGACCACTCAGTACACTTTGAGATCGATACTTCAGAGTTGAGTCATCAACATCTGCAGGATAATTTTGATCCTTCAAACTTAACTGACCGTTTCCAATTGTTGGATGCAGTTCTGGTGGAAAGAACAATTAGATATGCCAATTCGCAGATGCATCCTGATATATTTTTAGATGGTTTGTTACGTCCTCCACGAGCACTCACTTCAGTCGTAGTTTAAATATTCATGCGTTACAGAGCACCATTTTGATCGACATATTTGTGGGGATTAACAATGAATTATTTCTTAGGCTATGCGTGTGATGTATGCGCCCGCTGGACGCTAACAACATCTCTCTCGAGAGGAAGCTATCTGATTTCGGCTCAGGAGACTTGAATATGGATGTCAAGTTACTAGTCAGCCTAGTCTGTCCTTTTTATAACGAAGAGGCAGGAGTTTTCGATTTTTATGAAAGTGTGATTCAGGAGATTGAACAACTCAGCTGCTATGAATTCGAAATAGTTTGTGTTGATGACGGGAGTAAGGATGGAACGCTCGGTCATCTTGTTGCATTGAGCCTTAAAGATCACCGCTTCAAAGTTATTGAATTGTCTCGTAACTTTGGTAAAGAGGCAGCTTTGTCTGCTGGATTAGATACAGCGATTGGGGACTTAGTGATTCCGCTTGATTCAGATCTGCAAGATCCGCCATCTCTGATTGGCAGGCTTATCCGAGCATGGGAAGATAGCGACGCAGATGTAGTTTTAGCTAAACGCTCAGATAGAAAAAGTGATAGCCTCAGTAAGAGATTGAGCGCAGCTGCTTTCTACGATACTTACAATTTACTTTCCCACATCAAAATTCCAACGAATGTTGGAGATTGTCGACTTATGACGCGTGTTGTTGTGGATGCGCTGAAATTACTTCCTGAGAAGCAAAGATTCATGAAAGGTCTATTTGCTTGGGTAGGATTCAAGTCGGTCACTATTGAATACGTGCGTCAACCGCGCTCTGCTGGCAGTTCAAAGTTTTCCGGCTGGAAGCTTTGGAATTTTGCCCTTGAAGGAATTACAAGCTTCAGCACCATACCACTACGATTTTGGACATACATAGGTGTAGCTGGAGCTCTCATTACAGTGATGTATGGATTTTTCATTTTTATACGCACTTTGATTTTCGGTGTAGATGTGCCTGGTTATGCGTCATTGTTCGTTGCAATCATGTTCTTTGGTAGCCTTCAACTAATTGGCGTTGGAATTCTTGGGGAATATGTTGGGCGCACATACATGGAAGCAAAACGTCGACCAACTTATCTAATTAGAAGAACTTATCAAGATTCGCATTTAATTGAGCGGTCTAAAGCAGCGCGAACTAAGGTATGTTAATTATTAACAATGATTCAAGTATTAATTCAAAATCACATCAAATTTTAATATTTGGCTTATTTTTGAATATTCCATCAATGAGTATTTAAGTGAACTGAATGCTCAATTGATGCTACCTGTATAGCGTTTTGATTAGGTTTTATGCGTTTAAAAATTAAGCGTCCAGTAACGGGACGCTTGATTCATCATTCATGTCTTATTAAAAGGACACAACCAAATTAGTCATTAACTGCTGTTCGTCAGGCTTAAATACAACACAGGAGATTGACATGTTGATACGAGAAGTTACTAGCGCACAAGACCAACTGAATTTATTGAAACGGATTATTGATTCGACATGGACAGCGATTTCAGCAGAAGCCGCGGCTGAAGCGGCTGCTAAACAACAACGTGCTGCTGCCACTGCCAGTACGCCTCGACTACGTAAAGCAGCACCACCAAAACCCAAACCCGCAGTTACACCTAATACCGCTCCCACACCCAATAAAAAAGCACCCGAGAAGAAGCAGACATCTACTGCTGTGAAATACCCCGTACAGCCAGTACAGGCTCCAGTTCAACCACCACAACCTCGCCGTGTATTCCCCGCACCAAATCCCAAAAAACCAGTGGCTTTTGAGCCTCCCAAGCCAGTTGCTCGTTTAGGAAAAGTGACGACCCAGCCAGTTTATAAATGATGACATTTGAGCGTCCAGTTACGGAGGGCTTGAAATAGTTGACTCGACTCTCTATAAATGACTTGGAGTTCTTCACACCTTTGAGTCAATCGATATAATGCGCAGTTCATCATATTTTGGAACTGTCATGCCAACATTTGCGAATCAATTTAAGGGCGAGGTCAGTCGTCTCGCAAAAAAGGAAGTCAAAGCTGAGACCCAAGCGCTGAAAAAGACGCTTACAACAAACCGTGGCGAAATCGCCTCTCTAAAGCGAAGGCTTGCTGATCTAGAATCGCTTGTCAAAATAATCTCCAAGGTGTCGAGCCACTCAAAATCAGTTCAAGAAACTGAGGATGTTTCAGGAAATGGTTTGCGCTTTCGCGCCAAAGGCTTTGCTGCTTTACGCAAAAAGCTTGGGATCAGCGCTGCTGAAATGGGCAAACTGCTGGATGTCTCAGCGCAGAGCGTGTACCACTGGGAATCGGGCAAAACCAAACCCCGTGTAAGCCAGTTGGAGGCCATTTCTGCTGTGCGCAAGATGGGTAAGCGTGAAATCACGTCGAAACTGAATGAACTGTCAGATCATTAGATCGCAAGTCTCTTAGTTATGTTCGTTTACAGGGGTATTTTCGCTTTGTTGCTCAAAAAGAGAAGCCCAAAGGTAGAGGCAGAAATCTGATTAACAGCATTTGGGAGTTTCTTTCTGACAAGTCCAGACCTTGTCCAAATTACTTCATGTGTTGAGTTAGCCTGAGCAATAATAAAGTAGCTTTCGAGCTGCTTTTGTTGTTTGTAACGTCCTTTTAAAAGG
>NZ_JAUHHE010000023.1 GCF_030410375.1 Zwartia vadi | reverse complement strand
GCGTTGTCTTGTACGCAATCGGATTGGGGCTGCCTGATCCATCGTGAACACTTCTCCACTTGTTTTTAGTGGAGACATGTTCACTTAACCCCGACTCAGGGGCAACATGTGTTCGCCAGACGCTTACCATCCGGGCATGGCCCGTATGTTTCCCTTGGACACAGCGATGGTCAAACAGGGGCCATGGGCAGCGGGTTGCTTTGACGACAATCCACTATCGATTGGTAAGGTTGGTTCTGCAAAAGCTGCTAGGTTCACCGGTAAGAATGCCACGGTATCACCAACTTCAGACGAGCCCATCTGCTTGCGAAGCTCAGCTCGCCACCGGCAGAGCTGGTTCGGATGAACGTCGTATATCCTGGCTACCTCGGCCACCGTCGATCCTGAGCGCAAAAGATACTCGACAACCTTCTGTTTGAATTCGGTCGTGAACCGCCGTCGTGACTGGTTGCGGAATGTCGGGCCGGCTAGTGAGAGTAAGCTCATAGATTCCAATCAAAAATAGATTGGAATCTATTCTCCTTATCCAACCACTCCAATCAAGACGGCCCTGACCGGGTGCTTACCCACAAACCCACCTGCTCCGATACCGCTGCGCGCGAAACCCATCAGAAAAGCAGCTGAAATCGCCAATACGGAACAAAGCAATGGGTCGGGTTGAACCAAAAAAACACTCACCCATGCATTGATGTTCATTCGTTTGACTTTGATTCCAAAGGTAGAATCGGATCATAGAAACAATTAATGGGATTTGCAATGAAAGCTTTCTTGATCGACCCGCTCGCCAAACAGATCCGCGAAGTGCAGATTACTGGTCAAGAGGAGGAGTTGCGCGCACTCCTTGAGGCAAGGAATATAGAGTATGACGATATCAGTAGGACAACAGACCGCTTGTGCTTTGATGAGGATTGTTTTATTTCACAAAAGCCAGGTCGTTTTCAGCTGGACACCTTGGCGCCTGTTGCTGGCAAGGCGTTGGTGCTCGGAAGCACTGATGCAAGAAACGTAGTGCATGATGTGTCAATCTCTTTGGCTGAGATCGAGTCTCGAATTCAGTTTATCTAGGAACCCGTTCATTATTTTAAAAAGGTTTTGACTAGAGGCCGTTGAAGAGCAGAGGTTGCTTGTTTCGAAAACGATTTGCATTATCCAAATGATAATCTGTTGAACGAGCAATACCTTGCCCCATCGCCTCCATCTCAAACATCGCATCCATGCTGCTATCGAGAGAGGCATTGAATATTTTCTTGGTCAATGCCAGGCTGGCAAGTGGCAATTTAGATAATTTCGTTGCAATCTCATGTGCCCGCCCAAGAATGGTGTCTTGAGAGTGAATCTCGAAAACGATACCCATATCTTTAGCCTGTTGGGCATCAAACTCACGAGTTGAGAATGCAAGCTGTTTGGCAATGTGAGTCCCCACTATTCTTGGTAAGGAATAAAAAACACCGCAATCAGGAACTGCTCCCAGTCGCAAAAAAGACAAACAAAACCGCGCCCTTTCAGATGCCAAGATCAAATCAGCCGTCAGTGCCAGCCCAAGACCTGCACCATACGCTGGCCCATCAACTGCGGCAATGATTGGTCGGTCTAGTTCCAATAAATCGCGAATACAGCCCTGTAAGCTAATCATACGATCACGAGCTTTTTCTGCCGAATTATCAGAAGTCATTGACTTGATGTCACCCCCCGAACAAAATGCCCCATCAATTCCAGCAAGAATGACTACCTTGACATCGCGATCACGTCTAATATCTGAAACCGTTCTAGCAAGTGCGAGTCTCATTTCACCATCGATCGCATTGCGGGTTTTTGGACGATTCAAAGTCACTGTAGCCACTTGGTCATGCTTAACGTATAAAACCGATTCCAACGAATCGCGCTCAAGCTTCATGGATCACTCACTTTGAAAGATTCATTAATGAACTGCATCAAACCAATTAAATAACGCCTTTTTCACGTAGCATAAAAATATCATTTGAACTTTTCCCCAAGCCTTTCAGGATCTCCTCCGTATGATGTCCAGGCATATTGATTTTTCCTGGTTTGCCTGGAGTTCGACCAAATCTGGGAGATGGAGCGGGATGAACTATTGACCCTGATTGAACAAATGTGCTCCGAGCAACATAATGGGGATACTGCTGGGCCTCTTCAAAGTCCAATACCGGTGCAAAACATGAATCAGAGCCCTCTAACAACTCACACCATTGATCCCGTGTTTTGCTTGCAAAAATAAGCTCCAATTTGGTTCTTAATTCAGGCCATTTTTCTCTATCCCACTGACTATTAAAATCCGGGTCTTGAATTTTGCAAAGATTAAGCAACTCAGCATAAAAGTCTGGCTCTATAGCACCTATAGAAATGAACTTTCCGTCAGCACAAACATAACATCCATAAAAATGGGCTCCCCCATCAAGCATGTTTGCCTGTCTCTTATTCAACCACTTGCCGGTCGCCAAATTTCCGTGATACGCAGTAGATAGCGTTGCAATACCATCGCATATGGCAGCATCAATGACCTGTCCCTGTCCGCTGCGGCGAGATTCTAATAGCGCGCAAACGATGCCAAAAGCCAACATCATTCCTCCACCACCAATATCACCGAGAAGGTGAAGTGGAGGTGGCGGTGGTCTATCAGATTCACCTAATGCGTTTAAAACTCCTGATATTGCTATGTAATTTAAGTCATGACCTGCAGCTTTTGACAATGGCCCGTTTTGACCCCAACCAGTCATTCGACCATAAACAATTCTTGGGTTTAGCTTTAAACATAAGTCAGGCCCTAGTCCAAGTCGCTCCATGACACCGGGTCGGTAACCTTCAATTAATGCATCGCAGGTAGCAATAATTTCCAAGACTATTTCAACAGCACCCGGTTTTTTAATGTCAACAGCGATACTTTTTCGCCCACGGTCAACAACGGTTCCACCACCACCAAGAAAAGCAGGCTTCTTTCGATCGACCCTGATGACCTCTGCACCCATATCTGAAAGCATCATTGCACAAAATGGGCCAGGCCCAATGCCTGCCATTTCGAGAACCTTGTAACCTTCAAGTGGTCCACTCACTCGACTCTCCTCAACCAAGCCGCATCAATGACATGTGGATTCTGGCAAATTCATGATTCTTTATCGCTCAAAAAACTCTTTTTTTGCGTTGAGCAAGACATCAATGTTTTGACTGGAGTTTTTCTCCATTCGATTTAAAGGTCCTACTATAGAGATAGCAACCAATTGCCCTCCGACATGACCTGCAATCCCAACGGCTCCAACAGCCTCGTTACCCTCTCCGAAATTAGAGTAATACCCATCTATCCGGCCCTTTTCAAGCTGGCTTCGCAATTCTTCTTTGTTCTGGATGCTTTTAATCGTAATTGGATCCATTTTTAAACTAGCAAGAACCATCTCTCTGGATTTATCATCCAAAGTTCCTAACAAAGCCTTGCCTAGTGCAGTAGTGTGTAACTCAATTCTAGTGCCTGGTTTTAAAACATAACGAAGGGCACGAGGGCTTTCTTGATAAGCAATAACTCTAGCGTTATTTCCATCCAGAACTCCGCACATTGCAGATTCCCCAGATTTACGGCATAAAATTTCTAATGCTTCTGCAGCAAAAGTTTGCAATGGATCTGCAGCATTGATTTGTTGAGCAATATCGAAAAGACGGCCAGTTGGGTGAAACAGTCGCGTTTTTGGTGCACGAAGAAGATAGCCCGCCAATCTAAGCGTGTGCAAGAGGTCTGAACAACTGCTGTCTGCCACGCCAAGGAGTCGCGCCATTTCAGAGTTGCTAAGCGGTCGCTTTTCTTTTGCGTATATTTCAAATACCTGCAATGTTCTTTCGGCAGTGGGGAGTGATTGAGGCATAGTTTTTTTATAGGATTTTAATTGTGGAAATGATATTTCTTGATGATCTGTATTGATTAAAAACATTCAAATAATAATTGCGTCAATGTGGAATGTTGTATTTATCACCGCATGACAATGAGGGCATCAAGTGCAATAGCTCCCTCTCCCTCAACGCCCACCCAAACTGGATTCAGCTCCATCTCGACAATACTATCGCGGTTGCTGTAAGCAAAATCAGAGACTTTCAAGAGAAGTGTCTCGAGCGCAACCAAGTCCTTGCAAGGGGCACCTCTTGTGCCCCGAAGAGTCTCATGGTTTTTAATGCTTAGTATCATTGAGCGAGCATCTTCGTGATTGATCGGGAGCATGCGATGTGAGACATCATGTAGTATTTCAACAAAGACTCCACCCAATCCGAAGGTTATTATCAAACCAAAGGCTTCGTCTGTGTGAACACCGATTAACACCTCCTGACCATGCTTAGGCAGCATTGCTTCGACAAGAAACCCTTCGATTTTGGCTTCTGGCGCATGTCGTTTAACTGCGGCAAAAATTTCCTCAAATGCTGCGCGGACATCTTCAACACGATTAAGACCAACCTTGACTCCGCCAATATCCGTTTTGTGAGCTATATCTGGACTAACAATTTTTAAAACGACCGTTTTATTCAACTTGCGAAATGCCTCAACCGCCTCTTCAACATTTTGAGCTAACAAGCTTGGGGGCGTATCGATACCCGCTACTTTTAAAAGCTGTTTGCTTTTGACCTCGTCCAGTATTTTGTATGCGGAATAATTATTAATGCACTTGTTATTCTCAACTGATTTGGTCTGTTCCTGACTGGACAACTCGGTTGGCCATGTGTATTTCAACGCACGGATGGCTTCAGTAATAGAATAAAATGGTGACAAGCCATTTTTCTCCATGATTTTGAAACCTTCGCCCAGTTTTCGACTCATCCATACTGGGACAAGAGTTGCACTAGCATTTTTGGATACCTGCACGATAGACTCGGCAATCTTGTCAGTGACTTCGCCATAGTCCATTGGTATTGGAAGCAAAACTACACTAATGTTTGGATCGTTACTGACCAAACGAAGGCATTCAGTTGCAGCATCCTGATTGCGTAAAATATCTGCTGTCGTGTCGACAGGGTTATCAATTGATGCAAAATCAGGAAGCAGGGTTTTTATTGCAGTACGAGTTCCTTCTGTGAGGCTCGGCATTGGCAACCCCGCTGTCCCAGCAATGTCAGCTGCAAGGGCAGCTGTTCCCCCGGAAAATGTATACACACATAAACCTTTGCGATTATGTGCCAAGTCCCTTGAGAGCAGTTGCAGAGTTGCCAATAGTTCGTTCAGGTCATAAACCTCCAAGACTCCGAATTGTGAAAAAATGCCACTATTGACTGCGGCGCTGCCTGCGATGGAGGCTGTGTGTGATTGTGCAGCTTCGACACCCGCCTTCGAGTGTCCGATTTTTAGCATCACGACTGGTTTGTTATTCATTCGAGCAAGTTCGAAAGCTTGAGTCAATCGCCTGCCATTTTTCACTCCCTCCATCAAAACACCAATCACATCAATTTCTGGATCTTTGGCCATATGTTCAATGAAGTCAGGAACCTCCAAATCGACCTCATTGCCGGCTGAAAACCATAGTCCAACACCTGGTCCGTTGCTTAACCCCTGGAGAAGATTGCGCCCAAGCCCTCCTCCTTGAGTGGCTAACCCAATACGACCGCTATGAAGATCTTCCTTAAATGCGGGAGAAAAAGTCATTCCGATGCGATCTCTGACATTGACAAAGCCAGGGCAATTGGGACCGTACACGCGTAAACCTGAACGTTTACATAAGTCTGCTATCTCGGACTCTAGATGCGATCCTGTCCCGCCTGCCTCAGAAAATCCAGACGACATCACCACAGCAAAGGGTATATTTCTATCAACACATTGCTTTAGCACGTCTAAAACCAATTTGCTGCCAACAATAATGAGTGCCACATCAATCTTCACATCAACGGGAAGATTTGCAATGCTAGGCCAGCATGGCGCGCCAGAGATTTCGTTGTATGCAGGGTTGACAGCGAACACCGTACCTTTCAAGCGTGAGTGGATTACAAGGTTTTCATAAAGCCTCCCACCCTGGCTATTTGGCTTAGGAGATGCGCCCACAACAACAACATTTTCCGGATTGATGAGCTTTTGAAGTTCAGAAAACGGTTTCAAGCAGACTCTCCATTTCGCATCTGCATGACGAAGTCCGCTTCGACAACGACCTCACCGCGTTGATTCACCGCTTCACGCCTGAATACGACTTGATCACGCCCTGGCGCAATTTGATGGATTATGTCAACAACGGTAATTCTTACAAACACGGTGTCTCCAATGAATGTGGGTTTTGGAAATTTGCAGCCCAAACTTACCAAAGCGACTATGCTTGGCTCAATAAGGCGATATTCCGATGATTGAGTTGTCAGCCCAGACATCACTGACAGCACCAAAAGCCCATGGGCTATCCGTTGGCCAAAACGAGTGTTAGAGGCAAATTCTTTATCAACATGAAGTCGATTGAAGTCTCCAGATAAACACGCGAAATTGACAACATCAGCCTCAGTTATCGTCCGCCCATTAGAATCAAATGAATAGCCAACTTTCAAATTCTTAATAAACTGCTTTTGATCATCTGGTGTCATGATGGTCATTGACAACATCCTCCCGCGTATGTAATGGCTGTCGTTAGCAATAATTGTTAGTTCAATTAAGAGGAGTAGCGACCACCAGTAACGTGGATAGTCTCGCCAGTGATAAAGCTTGCGCAATCAGAAGCCAGGAAAGTCACAGCGTTCGCTATATCTTCCACCGATCCAAGCCTCTGAATAGGCTGCCTTAGCAGTGAGGTTTCACGCAAACGTTCGTAAGTATCCAAAGCCTTTACGAGCTCGGTTTCAACCAAACCGGGCGCCACTGCGTTTGATGTAATGTTGAACTTTCCTTGCTCAAAAGCCAACGATCGCGTAAAGCCTAAGAGCCCAGCTTTTGCTGCGGCATAGTTTGTCTGACCTGGATTCCCAAGATGAGCCCTTGAGCTGATATTGATGATGCGCCCCCACTTTTTTTGCATCATTGACGGTAAAGCTGCTCTTGTGCAGTAGAACGCGCCCTTCAAGATCGTATCTACGACGTCGTCCCAATCTGACTCGGGCATTTTGGTGAGATATTTGTCTCTCGTGAACCCTGCGTTGTTGACCAAAATATCGATTGATCCAAAAGCATCAATTGCTGCACGGGCAACATTGTTGACCTGCTCTTCAATACAAACATCTCCCGCCACCCCTATCGCCTCAAAACCTGATGATTGCAACTGATCAGTGGCTTTCTCAACAGCAGCGGGGTTGATATCCGTAATCACAATGCGAGCACCCTCTCGCGCCAAAGCAACTGCGCAAGCAAGTCCAATTCCACGGCCCGATCCAGTGATGAGCGCAACTTTTTGGTTGAGTCGGTAGTCCATAGCCATTTCCTTTTATACGATATGTCGCACTAGTCTACACATAGCCGAAATCAGTTGCAATTTTTTTCGGTATGTGGGTATGATCAACGACAAGCCGCAAAAGAATCGGTTTACAGGGATCGACAGTTCATCAACCGTGAGGAGACAGAAATGTTTATAAAAAAATGCCTGATTGGTGCGTTGGTAGCATTGAGCGGATTCGCTTCAGCTCAACCAGCCGACAAGTATCCAGACAAAGCCGTCAAGGTTTACGTTGGCTTTGCGCCTGGCGGAGCAACAGATCTATTGGCACGCTACTACTCTGAACAACTGTCTAAAATTCTTGGCCAACCATTTGTCGTGGAAAATCGACCGGGAAGCGGGGGAAATGTAGCTATCCAAGCGCTGAGTCAAGCCAAACCTGATGGGTACACGCTTGCGATGGGTGCAAATTACATAGCGTCAAATGCAGCTTTCAAGAGAAACAATTACAACTGGGAAACAGAACTTCAACCAGTCGCTTTGATTTCTCACACACCAAATATTCTCATGGTGCCACCGAACTCAAAGTTCAATAGTGTTGCAGATATCATCAAAGCATCGAAAAATACGAATACATTTCTAACATACGGATCTGCTGGAGTTGGCTCATCCATTCACTTGGCTGGCGAGCTTTTTCAAGCGATGACTGGAACCAAACTGACACATGTTCCGTATCGTGGTGCAACACCTGCAGAACAAGCATTGATGGCAGGCGACATCAATATGATGTTCGGGAGCCCATCAAATGCTGTGGGATTAATAAAGGCCGGTAAATTAAAAGCCCTCGCAATTACAGGTCTTGAACAAATGAAGGCTTTGCCCGATGTCCCAACGCTTGATCAGTCTGGGCTAAAGGGATTCAATGTGGGGGCATCATATGTATTGATGGCACCAGCCGGCGTTCCGATGAATGTACTGAATCGCCTCAGCAAAGCAATTGAGCAGATTAATGCGACCAGTGAAACAATTGCCTTTAACGATCGAATCTACGCAATACCAATGCGAGGTGGCCCAGACAAAGCAAAGGAGTTTTTGCAATCGGAGTATCAAAAATGGAAAAAACTAGTCGAGGAGAACAACCTCAAGCTGGATTAGTCGATCCAATGTTTTTGAGTCCAAATGACTTGTGAAATCAGTCCAAACTGATTGATTATCACTATCCAACAAAATAGTGAAGTTGAAGACTGATTAAACCAAGCAAATCGATAAGATAAAAAAATCGCAACAGCCTGCTTGTCAAGCTGTTGCGATTAACTCGATCATGCTTAACACGGCCATTTTTGCGGTGACATCACGCAACAAAATGAACCTACTGAAATGTTGCGCACGACCTGATTCCACCAGGCAAAAATGCCAAAAAATGAAAATTTCAAGTCAAATAAATCATCAGATCTCAAGAGCGGCCTGTCCGTGCGTTAAAGATCGAATCTTTGCCTGCCTTTGAACTTGGGAATACAAAATTCATCAGTTAGCTATTTTGCGGTGAAATTTTGATTTTTTTTAATGGATAAAGATATTAAAAAA
Organism: Zwartia vadi; assembly: GCF_030410375.1. Lineage (GTDB taxonomy): Bacteria > Pseudomonadota > Gammaproteobacteria > Burkholderiales > Burkholderiaceae_B > Zwartia > Zwartia vadi. The sequence continues at coordinate 6,585 of NZ_JAUHHE010000023.1, read as the reverse complement.
TGAAAACTAGCTGTCAGGAATTCAACAATTAACACAAAGGTTATCGAGAAAATGGCAATCGATTACAAGCAACTTAAAACTCTGAATTTCGAAGATAGAACAGACAGCTACACAGTTCGAGATAGCATTTTTTATGCATTGACGCTTGGTTATGGGGATAACCCAACAGACGAAAATGATTTGCGCTTCATTTACGAAAAAAACACATTAGTCGTACCAACACTTCTAGCTGTTGTAGGAGCGCCCGGCGGATGGGCAATGAATCCTGCGTTGGGAATCAACTGGGTGAAATTGCTTCACGGGGAGCATAGAATGACTTTTCACTCAGCTGTACCCCCCCAAGGCACAGTGACAAGCAAAACAAAGATCACTCATGTTGTAGACAAGGGGGCAAAAAAGGGGGCACTTGTTGTCAGCACAAGAGAAATATTTGATGGGGAAACAACTGAACATATCGCAACTGTAGAACATGTTTCCTTTCTCCGGGACGATGGTGGGTTTGGAGAGGGCGACAAACCCTTGATAACACTGCCAGAGCCACCCAAGAGACCTGCAGAAGCAAAATGTTATGTGAAAACTTCACCGCAAGCTGCAGCATTGTATAGATTAAACGGCGATCTCAATCCAATACATATACAACCTGAGATGGCCAAGAAAGCAGGGTTTGAACGCCCAATACTTCATGGCCTCTGTACATATGGCCTTGCAACTAGAGCGCTAATCAAACAATTCAGCCCAGACAAACCCGGTAGATTGCGTTCAATCGCAGTTCGTTTTTCATCAGTTTTTTTCCCGGGGGAAACATTGCGAATAGAAGCATGGGTCAATAATAATCAAGTCCAATTCCGAGCTCTATCAAATGAACGTGAGGTTGTGGTGTTGGACAATTGCATTGCAGAATTTATTGACTGAGCAAATGAATTTTAAGGCTAGTCATACTATTAGATCATGACCAGAAACCTAAATTTTAAAATATGCACATTGGTATCTAATCATAAAAACACACTTCAAATTTATAAATTTTTTTGAGATGAGGGTTGCTAATGAGAAGCATTTTTTCAGAAGAACATGAAACATTCAGGGAACAAGTCCGAAGGTTTTGTGCTCGAGAGATTTCACCAAACTTGAGAAACTGGGAAAGAGAGGGGATCACCCCGAGATCCTTCTGGCGTAAGGCTGGTGAAGCTGGATTATTGTGCACAATGATTCCAGAAGAATATGGTGGCCCTGGAGGTAACTTCCTACATGCGTGTGTCGTGACTGAGGAACTGGCAAGGGTAGGAATCAGTGTCGGTTTCCCAGTTCATTCAGATATGGTTTCCCCCTATCTCCTTCACTACGCCTCAGAAAATCTCAAAAAACACCTTTTACCCAGACTCTGCTCTGGTGAAATCATTGGCTCAATCGCAATGACCGAACCAGGCACTGGTAGTGACCTCAAAAACATGCGCACTTCAGCCGTTCAGGATGGTGACGAATGGGTCATTAATGGACAAAAGGTCTGGATCACGAATGGTATTAATTGCGGCGTTGTCCTGGTAGCCTGCAAAACAAATCCAGAGGCCGGTGCAAAAGGGGTGTCTTTGATTGCCGTAGAAGAGGGCACACCAGGATTTACAAAAAGTGCTAAACCGATGGAAAAAATTGGGCTTCACGCACAAGACACGGCAGAGCTTTTCTTCGAAAATGTGCGGGTACCGGCAAGAAACTTAGTTGGCGAAGAAAATCGTGGATTCATCTATCTGATGGAGCAGCTTCCGCAAGAGAGATTAGTCATTGCACTGCGTTCCACCGCAGTGCTTGAAACACAAATAGAAGCAACAGTGAGATACGTCTCAGAAAGAAAGGTATTTGGCAGTCACATTCTTGATTTTCAAAACTCAAAATTTAAGTTGGCAGAGGCGAAAGCTTACATAGGAATGCTCCGTGCATATGTTGACTCTTTGATTGTCCAACATCTCAAAACGGGTATCAGCGTAGAGCAGGCTGCATCTGCCAAACTGGTTGCAACAGAATTGCTGGGCAAGTATCTGGACGAGTTCCTACAACTTCATGGAGGTTACGGATACAGCGCAGAGTATGGAATCGGAAGAGCTTGGGTAGATGCTAGGGTATCGAGAATAGCAGGCGGTGCTTCCGAAGTGCTTAAGGATATTATCAGTCGTTCGTTTAAATAGTGCGACTTAAACACCAAAACCTTTCAAATAAGAAACATGAAAAACTCTCTATCCAAATACGTTGCCATTGTCGGGGCAGCGGAATCTGATTTAGGCAAAGTTCCGGGAATGAGCGCCTTGGAGCTTCAAGCTCAGGCAGCGCATCGCGCGTTGAAAGATGCTGGCTTGAGCTTGAAGGATGTTGACGGCGTATTTGCGCATACGGATGACAGAATGTCTTCGCTTCAGTTGTCCGAATACCTGAACATTCGCCCAAGTTATGTTGACTCAACCAACGTGGGAGGAATGTCAAATGTCCTTCATATCCGCCACGCAATAGCAGCCATTTCAGCAGGAATGTGTTCAGTTGCGTTAATCACCTACGGCAGTACACAACTGTCGAGCAGCACAAGAAAGGTAGGCGGTGCCTTTGATGATCCCAGGTCACCAGCTGGTCAGTTTATTGCGCCATACGGTCAACTTAGTCCGATCGGTTATTACGCAATGGTAGCCAACCTTCATATGAATCGCTATGGCACCACAAGTGAACAATTGGCTGAAGTTGCTGTCGCAGCCAGGAAATGGGCGCAACTCAATCCAAAAGCGTACAGACAGGAACCCCTCACCATTGATGATGTCCTCAATTCGCCCATGGTCGCAGACCCGTTACACACACGTGACATTTGTCTCGTGACAGACGCTGGCGGTGCAATTATTTTGACATCTGCTGAAAGGGCAAAAGATTTAAAAAGGCCGCCTGTTTATGTGTTAGGCATTGCCGAATCTTTCTCTCATCATTACACCCCATTTAGCATTGAAGACTGGCTAGATACCTCTGTTGCCGCAACAGCTCAGTCTGCTCTGGATATGGCAGGAGTCAAAAGGGAAGAGTTGGATGTAGTGCAAATCTACGACCATTTCACCATTGGTGTGATTCAAGCATTAGAGGAGCTTGGGTTTTGTCAGCGTGGAGAAGGAGGTGAATTTGTAACCGGGGGAAGGCTTGCTCCAGGTGGCGATTTTCCAATCAATACGTCTGGTGGAGGCCTTTCCTACAACCATCCAGGAATGTTTGGCATGCTGTTGATTCTTGAGGCAGTTCATCAGCTCAGAAAAGAAGCAGGTGATCGGCAGCTCTCACGCTCAGATATCGCTTTAGTGCATGCACCCGGATTGGTATTTTCTGCCAACAGCACAATGATTCTTGGGGTTTAAATGATGACAACACAAATGCGCGCTTTACCGGTTGCAACAGATTTAACCAAGCCTTTTTGGCAGGCTGCTCGACAGGGCAAGTTAGTGGTGCAGCGTTGCGCTACCTGCGGAACTCACCAGTTTTTCCCTCGGCCCTTTTGCCTGGATTGCATGTCGACTGACATTGAATGGGTTCAAACAAAAGGTGAGGGTTCTATATATACCTACACGATCAACCGTCGAGGTTCAAATTCATTCATGAACGACCAGGTTCCTTACGTAGTTGCGATGGTAACTTTAAAAGAGGGGGTTCGACTGATGGGAAACATTATCGATAGCCCAATTGATCAAGTCCGTATCGGGGCAAGAGTACGTGTTGTGTTTGAGAAGATAGACGACGAAATATCACTCCCACAATTTCAATTGTTGTAAGAGCTTAAGCAACTTAAAAAATGAAAAAGCAAACCGATCACAAAGCCAGACCTGGGCCACTGGCCGGAGTAAGAGTCATCGATACAACCAGCGTGCTATTTGGGCCATACTGTACGCAGCTGCTTGGCGACCTGGGCGCGGACATCGTAAAAGTTGAAGGGCTCGATGGAGATACCGTTAGAGGTGCTGGTGTAGGGCGTTCGCCAAACATGTCTGGTGTTTTTATGGGGACAAATCGCAATAAAAGAAGCATTTCTATCGACATGAAAACACCGAGTGGCAAACAGGTCATGCTGGATTTGCTTAAAAATGCGGATGTGTTTGTCACTAATATTCGTCGCAAAGCACTTGTTCGATTAGGACTGGACTACCTATCACTTTTCCAATCGAATCCAGCGCTGATTCATTGCAGCGCTTTGGGGTATGGACGAGGCGGCGCATATGAGGATCGTCCTGCTTTTGACGACACCACTCAAGCCATAAGCGGATTAGCATCGTTGCAAGAAGCGATGAATGGAGTACCAAGTTATGTTGCTACGGCTGCAGCTGACAAGATCTCTGGATTGACACTGGCTCTTGCTATCGTTGCAGCAATCAGACACAAAGATTTGACTGGTGAGGGGCAGCAAGTCGAAGTGCCTATGTTTGAAACCATGGTTGCATTCAATATGGTTGAGCATCTTGCAGGTCGAATATTTGATCCCCCAACTGGACCAGCCATGTATGCCAGGACAATTTCCAAGTATCGAAAACCATATCGAACCTCGAATGGCTTCATGGCTGTGATGCCCTACAACGACGCGCAGTGGGGGCGTTTTTTTAAACTCATCGGCAAGCCAGATCTCATATCGGATCCGCGATTTAGCACGATGGCCTCTCGGACCGAAAACGTAGACCCTCTTTACAGCCTGCTAGAAGAAGAAGTTAGCAAGCGCTCAACCGAATGGTGGAGCGAATCGCTTGAGCGCGAGGATATACCGGCTGTTCCAGTCAAGAGTATTGATGATCTTCTTGCTGATGAGCACTTGCAACAGCGTAATTTCTTTACTCGTTTTGATCATCCAACCGAAGGCACATTGATCAATATTTCATCTCCAATTGAAATGTCCAAAAGTCCGCTAACCGTTCGACGGCATGCTCCAAAACTTGGACAAGACACCCGCGAAATTCTAACGGAAATAGGCTATGACCAGGCTCGATTGGAGTCTTTGTTGCGTGATGGGGTAATCAAAGAGTCACATTAAAAGATGATGACGTTTAGCAATGTCTTACTGCAAAATCAAAAGGTTCAATTTGCGTAATATTGATTGGTGCATCCTGGACTCATGCCCCAAATGGTATTCACCATCCAGGCGTATCAACCCTGCACTTTCGATACCCCTTTCGGCTCCATCACCATTTCCCAGCCCTGCTCCACCCCATGGCAGGCAACCTGTGCCCCTTTAAACTCCACAATCCTGGGTGACTCTTGTTTGCACTGCTCACGCGCAAAGGGGCAGCGGGGGTGAAAGGTACAGCCAGAGGGGGGATTCAACGGGTTGGGCACCTCACCGGCCACAGGGGTTCGCGAACGCCCGGAGCCCTGCATGTCAGGGATCGCTGACAACAGCATGCGGGTGTAAGGATGGAGCGGCGTGTTGAACAACGCGTCACGATCCGCAATTTCGACGGTAACCACCCGGTCTGGACCGTCTTGCGGCAGCGCGTAAATTCAGATCTGTTTGCTTAATGTGCTCAGTCAGTCGACTTGCGCAGGAATCCTGGCGAGACTTTCCAGTGGTGCCCGTCATCAGTCACCAAGCTGACCGTCTTTTTGTTTAACCGTATGACCCTGCCATGCTTGAGCGTTCCGGCATTGTCCGTGAAGCTCACGCGATCACCTTCGGCAAACTGGGCCAGTTGAACGGTACTTTTAGCTTGAGCAAGAAGATTCAGACGCTCGACTACCATGCGGTTTAGGTAAAGCAGGTCTTCCTCGCTCATATTGCGCAGGGCTTGGACGAACAGTTCGCGATCAAGAATGGTCTGGCTCATCGACCACTATTTTGACACGCGCGGGCTTACTCCTGGATGACCAGGTTCCATGGCAGCAGTTCGCTCACCCGATTCACAGGATGATCGGCGATGACGGTCAGCACCCGTGTCAGGTACGCCTCGGGATTGATGCCATTCAGTTTTGCGGTGCCTAAAAGGCTATAGAGAGTGGCCGCACGTTCACCGCCCTGGTCTGATCCCAGGAACAAGAAATTCTTTCTACCCACTGCCACGCTTCGCAGAGCACGTTCAGCCGTGTTGTTGTCTGCTTCGATACGGCCATCGTCAAGGAAACGTGTCAGTGCCTGCCAGTGGTTCATGGTGTATCGGATCGCATCGGCAGTGACAGATTTCTTGGAGAGCGTGGGCAATTGTTCAGCTAGCCAGTCGTGCAAACGCTGGACAATCGGCTTAGATTGCGCTTGCCGGACACGCTTTCTTTCTTCGGGCTGCTTGCCACGGATCGTTGCCTCAATGTCATACAGCTCACCAATCACCTGCAGTACGTGTGTCGTGGTGCGGGTGGGACCTGCCGCATGAATGTCGTAGAACTTTCTTCGCGCGTGTGCCCAGCAGGCCGCCTCGGTGATCTGCCCCGATTCAAAGACAGCGTTAAATCCCGCAAAATGTTATGCACAACATTTCGCAGGTTATGTTGCGCCGAAATTTATGTTGCGGCAGCGAGGTTATGAGTCAGAAATCATAGGGGGATTTCTAACTCATTCCGCACATAATAAACGGGTGCGAATCTATAGGTGCCGTAGAAACG
>NZ_JAUHHE010000022.1 GCF_030410375.1 Zwartia vadi | reverse complement strand
AGGACCGTGAAACACCTTAGCGCCGATGATAGTGGACGTACGTCTGTGAAAGTAGGTCATCGTCAAGCTCTTACCCTCAAAACCCCTCAGGTCCGCCTGAGGGGTTTTGTCTTTGTGGATTTCGAATTCTCTTTTGTCGCTAGGCTTGTTAAGCAAGCTTTCTAAGTAAAGTGCTTGTTTCAAAAAGAGGCAGTCCCATCACTCCCGTGTAACTACCTGCGATGTGACAAATAAACTTGGCTGCATGGCCTTGAATGCCATACGCGCCTGCTTTGCCAAATGGTTCACCCGATACAATGTATTCAGAGATGTCTTTCTCAGTAAGATTTGCAAAGCTGACTTGAGTCGTTGAGAGTGCAAATGCTTGATCCCATTCGATCTCACCTTTATCTCTTGCTGGTTTCATGACTGACAACACAAGTGCGGTGTAGACAGTATGTGTTTTGTCGGATAACTGTCGCAAAATTTGTGCTGCGTCATCTTTGTTAGCAGGTTTTCCGAATACTCGATCTTCTAGCGCAACAGTTGTATCTGCAGTGAGTATGGCAATAGGTTTGTCAGTCATATTCCTTTTGCGGACTTGTTCAAATTCTTCACTTTTTTGAAGCCAGGCTTGCGCACGCAGTGCTTTGTCATGTGCTGTGCGTTGCACGTATTTCAGCGGTGATTCGTTTTCAAATCTTGGTTCGTCTTCTCCAGGAGGAGAGGGAACATTTAGAACGGTGTGGGGGACGCCGATTTGATTCAAGAGATCATGCCGTCTTGGGCTGGCAGAGGCTAGATAAAGTGTCGTCTTCATGAAGCGTAGACAATTTAGACGCGGTGGTAGGGATGATTGTTTAGAATAGACCAGGCGCGATACAGCTGCTCGATAAGAACAATCCTCACCATAGGGTGTGGCATTGTCATCGAAGACAGTCTGATTAATCCATCGCATCTACTTTTAAATTCTGCATCGAGACCATCAGGTCCGCCGATGATGATGGTGAGCGGATGACTGGCTTGATGCCAGTTTTGAAGCTTTGTCGCAAAAGCCTGTGTTGTAAGATCTCTGCCGTTTTCATCGAGTGCGATCCGAATTGTTTGATCTGGAATCGCAGCCTCAATTCGTTTTGCTTCGGCCGACATCATTTGCTGGGGAGTTTTACCGCTCGTCCGTGGTTCTGGCTTAATTTCTTTAAGCGTGACAGCCCAGTCGAGCGGCATGCGTTTGGCATAGTCTTCCCAGGCAGCATATACCCATTCGGGCATTTTGTTACCAACTGCGAGAATGTGAATTTTCACGTTCGATTACGATTATCTATTCAGATTTGATGCGGTTAACCCTATCCGCTTTTTATCGGTTTGATCGTGTCGGTCTGGACGATGCGCGGCTCGCTGCGCGACGACCTGTTGGCTCCTCGGTTGTGATCATGGGATCAAAGGCAACATCAGTCGATGCAAGTGCGGGCCGTGTGGATTCTGGGGCGAGTTTCATTCTGACCGGTTTGCCTCCCCAAACCTCTTCGAGATTGTAATAAGCGCGGATAGCGGGTTGCATGATGTGAACAATAATGTCGCCCACGTCAACCAAGACCCATTCTCCAGTTTCTTCGCCTTCTGTTGCGATGACGTTTCCACCAATAGCTTTGACCTTTTCGGCAACGCTTGATGCTAGGGCTCTGGTTTGGCGATTTGACGTGGCAGAGGCAATGATGACACGGTCAATTAGACTGGTCATGTGAGTGGTGTTAAAGACTTTGATGTCTTGTGCTTTGACGTCTTCAAGTGCGTCAACCACAGTACGTTGTAGTTTGGTGATATCCATGTTGATCCTGTTAGGCGTTGAGCGGACGATAGAGCCCGTGCTCGTGAATGTATTGTTCGACAACCTCTGGAATGAGGTCTTTTGCGGATTGTTGATGCGTGAGTCGCTGTCGGACGGCTGTGGCTGAAATATCCAGCGGTTCAAAGGGAATAATTAAAAGTTTGCGATTGTGCGCACTTAAAAATTGAGCAAGTGGCTCAGGGGCGGTGAGTGATGATCCTGGTCTTTGTGCCACGGCTAAATGCACGTGTTCAGCAATGTCAGGCCAGTTCTTCCATGTGCAAAAGTTCTTGAGTTGATCTGAGCCCAAGATCCAGATGTAATCGTGATTGGGATCAAGAGCGTTAACCGTTTCTATCGTATAGGTAGGGCCACTTCGGTTTATTTCAATAGGGTTGATCGCTATAGAGCTCATGTCGCGCGTGGCGAGCTTCAGCATGTTGAGTCGGTGTTCCGGTGATGCGCCTAAAGGCGGCCTTTGCCAGGGCTGACCTGCAGGAATGAGCTGAATTTGATCTAAATTTAAAGCCTTGAGAGCTGTCCGGGCAAGCGAAAGATGCGCATGATGCACAGGATCGAAACTGCCTCCCAGCAGGCCGATTCGCATCAGACCCACTGCCTCGGCTTTAAAAATTCGGCTAATCGTGCCTCGGGTGTTCCGGGCTCGGGTTGCCAGTTGTAGCGCCACGATGCCATCGGAGGCATGGAAAGGAGTATGGATTCAGTGCGACCGCCCGACTGAAGGCCAAAGAGTGTGCCTCTGTCAAAAACAAGATTGAATTCAACATAGCGGCCTCTACGGTAGGCTTGGAAGTCTCGTTCGCGCTCTCCGTAGGGTATTCCACGTCGCTTTTCCACGATGGGCATATAGGCTGTCAGAAACGCATCTCCAACTGAACGCAGCAAAGCGAAGGATGGGGCAAAGCCTCCTGCACTCAGATCGTCAAAGAATATGCCGCCCACACCACGTGTTTCATTGCGATGTTTCAAAAAGAAATACTCATCGCACCACTTTTTATATTCTGCGTACGCGGTATCGCTATGGGGCGCCAACGCATCGCGATTGACGCGATGAAAATGCTCGGCATCCTCTTCAAACGGATAGTAGGGAGTTAGATCCATCCCGCCGCCAAACCAAAAGATGTCCTGCTGGTCAGACCCCGCCGCAGCCTTGGCGACAAACATCCGCACATTCATGTGCGTGGTGGGGACATACGGATTGCGTGGGTGCAGAACCATGGATACACCCATTGCCTCCCAGGGTCGTCCAGCGACTTCGGGGCGATGCTGGGTGGCAGAAGGCGGGAGTGTCAGACCTTTGACGTGACTGAACAGCACACCTGCGCGCTCAAAAAGTGTGCCTCCCTCGATCAGGCGGGAAATGCCGCCGCCGCCTTCTGAACGCGTCCATTCGTCGCGTTGAAAGGGTTCTCCCCCTGCATGCTCAAGCGCAGACACTATATTTTCTTGGAGACTCAGCAGGTACGCCCTCACGGAGGGCAGATCAACAGAACTAGTTTGGCTAGCGTGTAGCTGGCTACTGTGATCACTAGTAACAGAACCATTGTGACGAATGTCGGCAGATGACATGAATTAGGACTCCAAAGCGCGCCAGCCGATGTCTGTTCTGAACTGAGCACCATCGAACTGAATCTTTTTGACGGTTTCGTAGACTCGCTTTTGCGTGTCACGAACCGTGTTGTCCAGCGCGGTGACACACAGCACCCGACCGCCGCTTGTATGAGGGATATTGTCTTTGAGCGTGGTCCCTGCATGGAATACCATGCAATCTGGTGCATCGGCAGGTATCCCAGTGATCGGATCCCCCAGGCGTGGTGTGCCGGGATAGTTGTGACTAGCCATCACAACGCCAAGCGCTGTACGGGGATCCCAGTCTATGTGCGCCTCATCGAGAGTACCCTGGACCCCGTGCTCAAAGACCGATAACAAATCGCTGCGGATTCGCATCATGATGGGCTGTGTCTCAGGGTCTCCCATTCGACAGTTGAATTCAAGAACCTTAATCGCGCAGGTTGTTTCATCTCCCGCGCCGATCATGAGCCCAGCATAAAGAAAACCTGTGAACGGGATGCCGTCCGCCTCCATGCCTTCGATTGTGGGACGAATGATCTCTCGCATGACGCGCTCGAAAATCACGGGTGTCACAACAGGGGCGGGTGAGTAGGCTCCCATGCCACCTGTGTTGGGTCCTTGATCGGCATCTTTCAGTCGTTTGTGGTCTTGACTGGTTGCGAGTGGGAAAATATTTTTTCCGTCACACAGTACGATAAAACTGGCTTCTTCGCCAATGAGACACTCCTCGATCACGACGCGCGCTCCGGCAGCGCCAAGCGAACCGTCGCCCAGCATGGCATCGACGGCTTGATGCGCCTCGTCCGCAGTCATCGCAACCACTACGCCTTTGCCCGCGGCAAGCCCATCTGCCTTGATCACGATCGGGGCACCCTGGGTCTTGATGTATTGATGAGCCGCTTGAGGATCCGTGAATGTTTTGTATGCAGCAGTGGGAATGTGGTGACGCACCATAAACGCTTTGGCAAAGTCCTTGGAGCTCTCCAGTTGCGCAGCAGCACGTGTTGGACCAAAGATTTTCAGATTTTGGGCGCGAAATGTGTCGACTACACCTTGTGCGAGTGGAGCTTCAGGGCCGACAACGGTTAGAGCGATGCCTTCCTGACGCGCGAATTCTGCCAGTTCCTGTGGATCAGACAGGGCGATATTGCTCGCACCTTGCATGAGCGCAGTGCCGCCATTGCCAGGCGCGACATAGACGTGCTCAACACGTTTGGATTGAAGCAAGCGCCAGGCTAATGCGTGTTCACGGCCACCAGAGCCAATAACCAGTAGTTTCATTTTCTATCAGTCCTGCTCATCCATGATGGCATTGGTGTAAACCTCTTGGACGTCGTCAAGTGACTCGAGCGCGTCGAGAAGTTTTCGCATTTTGATGGCATCATCGCCTGAAAGCTCAACTTCATTGTTGGGTTTCATGACGATATCCGCCATTTCAGGGGCCAGACCTTTGGCTTGCAAGGCATCGCGCACCGCTGCAAAAGCCGTTGTGGCGCATGTCACTTCGATCACGCCTTCCTCATCTGTCACGACATCGTCGGCGCCCGCATCCAGCGCAACTTCCATGACGGCGTCTTCGGAGGTCCCTGGCGCAAAAACAAACTGGCCACAGTGTGTGAACATGAAAGCGACTGAGCCTTCCTGGCCGAGATTGCCGCCGTTTTTGGAAAAAGCATGACGTACATCTGCCACGGTACGGGTACGGTTGTCTGTCATGCAGTCAACCACAACTGCCGCACCGCCTAAGCCGTAGCCTTCATAGCGAATTTCATCGTAGTTGGCACCATCAGCGCCGCCTGCGCCGCGCGTAATAGCGCGTTGAATGTTGTCTTTGGGCATGTTCGCCGCAGTAGCCTTGTCCCAAGCCATTCGCAGTCTGGGGTTGGCATCAGGGTCTGCGCCGCCTGCTCGCGCAGCCACGGTGATCTCACGAATGATTTTGGTCCAAAGTTTTCCACGCTTGGCATCCTGGCGACCTTTACGGTGCTGGATATTGGCCCATTTGCTGTGTCCAGCCATAGTTTCCTGCAATTTGTCGAGGTAAAAGCGCATTTTACCTTGCGCGCGATATAAACTCATACGTTGTGAAATCTTTGATTTTCAGATATTCCCCATAGCCATTTCCTATTTTTTGCCAGGAGCATTCATGAGCAATTTAGTTAAAGCCATTCGTATTGAAAAAAACGGCGGACCTGAAGTTTTGCAGCTTGTTCAGGTCGAGGTGCCGCCTCCTGGTGATAACGAAATTACGATTCAGCAACATGCTGCTGGTTTGAACTTCATTGATATTTATTTCCGTGATGGCCTTTACAAGAGCCCTCTGCCGCATGGTTTGGGCTTCGAAGGTGCAGGTATTGTCACAGCAGTGGGCAAGTCGGTGACTCGCTTCAAGGAAGGCGATCGTGTGGCGTATGGACAAAGTCCGATTGGCGCCTATGCCCAGGCCCGTAACGTCCCTGCCGCTCAGGTCGTGAAGTTGCCGGACGGGATTAGCTTCGAAGAAGCCGCTGCGATGATGCTCAAGGGGCTGACCGTGCAATATTTGTTGCGTCAGACCTACCGAATCAAAGAAGGTGAGACCATTTTGTTCCATGCCGCTGCCGGCGGTGTCGGACTCATCGCTTGCCAGTGGGCCAAAGCACTAGGCGTCAAGGTGATTGGTACTGCTTCCAGCCCTGAAAAAGCCGCGCTTGCCAAGGCGCATGGTGCTTGGGAAGTCATTGATTACTCTAAGGAAAATGTTGCCGAACGTGTGCTCGAGTTGACTGGTGGCAAGAAGGTCCCTGTTGTCTATGACGGCGTTGGTAAGGATACTTGGCTAACCTCATTGGATTGCTTGCAGCCTCGCGGTTTGATGGTCAGTTATGGCAATGCTTCGGGGCCTGTAGAGGGCGTGGCCTTGGGTATTTTGGCGGCTAAAGGATCCTTGTATGTGACACGTCCAACGCTGGCGGTTCACGTCAACACCCCAGAGAAAATGCAGGCTGCTGCGGATGAATTGTTCGAGATGGTGTTAGCCAAGAAGATCAAGATTCGTATTGATCAGCGCTATCCTCTTGAACAGGCTGGTGAGGCTCAAACAGCGCTTGCCGCCCGTAAAACGACCGGCGCCACGATTTTCACTCTGAAATAAGCACGCTTGACCGGCTTCTTGTTGCAATGCAAGAGGCCGTTTCAGAACTTTAGAGGTCGTTTAAGAACTTATTTGTTGGCTTCGTGATGGTATTGGGTCACGCGCTCAACTTCGTTTTTCGATCCCAGCACGACACCGACACGTTGATGCAGGCTTGTTGGCTGGATATCCAGAATGCGCTGATTGCCGTCCGTGGCTGCGCCACCCGCCTGTTCGACTAGCATACTCATAGGATTGGCCTCGTACATTAAGCGCAGCTTGCCTGGCTTGCCGGGTTCGCGGGCATCCCAGGGGTACATGAAAATACCGCCACGGGTGATGAGTCTATGTACATCTGCTACCATCGCTGCGATCCAGCGCATGTTGAAATCCTTGCCACGTACGCCTGTTTTTCCCGCCAAGCACTCGTCGATGTAGCGACGCACTGGGGGTGCCCAGTGGCGCAAATTTGACATATTGATCGAAAATTCTTTGGTGTCGGCGGGAATGGTCATGTTTTCGTGCGTCAAAATCCATGAGCCCATTTCACGATCAAGCGTAAAGCCCACAACGCCTTGACCAATCGTCAAAACAAGCATGGTTTGGGGGCCGTAAATTGCATAGCCAGCAACGACCTGGGTGCTGCCTGGTTGCAAGAAGTCCTGCTCGGTAATCTCGCGACCGGAGGCACTGGCTGGCGCTCTGAGCACAGAGAAAATCGTGCCGATTGAGACGTTGACATCGATATTGGACGAGCCATCCAAGGGATCGAACAACAACAGAAACTCGCCCTTGGGGTAACGATTCGGGATCAAGTGGATGGTTTCCATTTCCTCGGAAGCCATCGCGGCGAGATGTCCGCCCCACTCGTTGGCTTCGAGCAAAACTTCATTAGAGATCACGTCTAGTTTTTTTTGTACTTCTCCTTGGACGTTTTCACTTTCCAAACTACCTAGCACGCCACCCAATGCGCCTTTGCTGACGGCATGGCTGATGGTTTTACAGGCTCTGGAGACGATTTCAATCAACAGACGTACTTCAGCGCTCAAGGCGTGTGCCGCACGTTGCTGCTCAACGAGATATTGAGTGAGAGTTTTACGTTTCATGTTTTGTGGTCGGTATGAGGAGTTAAGAGTGTAGGCCAAGTTGAAAAATAATGTGAATCCGGGCTCAGAGCGCGAGCGCTTTTGAAACGATCTCCAGAGTATTTCGAGATAACTCTGGATGCTCTGCGACACGCTTGAGTTCATGTTGCATGCGCGCTCGTACTGTCGGAATAAAGCGCGCCCAATGATCAAAAGCTCGGGCCAGACGCGCGGCGATTTCAGGGTTGAGCCCATCAAGAGCAAGCACCTGATCGGCCCAAAAACGGTAGCCGCTTCCGTCTTCGGAATGAAGGCCCGCTATGTTTGCACTGCAAAATTGAAAAATCACAGAGCGCGCCCGATTTGGGTTTCGCAAGGTAAAGGCCGGATGTTTCATGAGTCCGCGCATCGCCTCAGCCGTTGAGTGAGGTGAAGAGGCCTGAACCGCAAACCATTTATCTATCACAAGCGGGTCGTGCTGCCAGTTTTCATAGAAGCTGATGATGGCATCACTGGTGAGCTGGCCATGCGTTTCGTGCACCAAATTACTAAATGCCGCCATGCGGTCTGTCATATTTGTCGCATGCTTGAACTGCTGAAATGCCAACTCAATCGCTTCAGAATTTTGCCCTGCAATCAGATAGGAGAGTGCAAGATTTTTCAATACTCGTTTTCCTGCGGGGCCAGGTGCGGGTGAGTAGTGGCCGGGAGTGACCTGTTGGTGATAGGTCGCCAGCAAACGTGCTGCGAAATGCTGACCCAGCCACCGTTTGAGGGATTGACGGGCTTGTGCAACTGCGATGGGGTCCATCGCAGTCATTCTTTCGAGTATGGTTTTTTCAAGAGGCAAGGATAGAGCGCGCGCCATGTAACCAGCATCTACGTCAGAGTCTTGGAGCATGGCACCCCAGGCCTCGACCATGATGGGATCAGGTGCGCATGCTTGTCCCGTTTCGCGCCAGGTTTGAGCCATCTTGAGGAGTTCGCGACTGGCAAGTTCTTGTCCGGATTCCCAACGGGCAAATGCATTGCGATCGTGAGCGGACAGTCGAGCAAGCTCTTGATTGGTGTAGTCATAGATGAGATTGATGGGGGCTGAGAAATTACGCAATAGCGAAGGGGTGGGGCGGCTGTGTATGCCCTCGAATACCCAGCTTTGAGTTTCTTCAGTCAGTTCGAGTAGTTTTTCTGTCAAGGGCACGCCCGTGAGTGCATCAACGCCCAGAGCGAGGGGAGATCCTTGTGAGTCAAGTAGGCCCACCACAACTGGGATATGAAAAGGAAGCTTGTGCGAGTTTGATTGTTTTTCAACGCCTACCGGTGCGCATTGCTGTGTCAGGGTCAGGGTGCAGCGTTGCGTGGCAGCGTCGTGTGTCAACGTGGCGGTTACGCGGGGAGTACCTGCTTGACTGTACCAGCGCTTGAACTGTTCAAGACTTTTATTGGGATGCTCCCTCTTCAGGGCCCAGTCCATGGCTTCTACAAAATCGTCACAGGTGACCGCTTGTCCATCATGCCGACGGAAATATTCGTCCATTCCTGCACGGAATGTTTGTTCTCCTAAAAGGGTGTGAATCATCCGAATGACTTCAGCCCCTTTTTCATAAACAGTCGCCGTATAAAAATTGCCAATTTCCTGATAGCTTTCGGGACGAATCGGGTGCGCCATCGGGCCACTGTCCTCAGGGAACTGTGCCGCACGCAAGGTGATCACGTCATCAATCCGTTTGATCGCACGCGCACTGGCGGCAGCCGAGGCATCAAGACCTTGCGCCATCATGTCTGCGGTAAATTCCTGATCTCTAAAAACAGTGAGGCCTTCTTTGAGGCTAAGTTCGAACCAGTCACGGCAAGTGACACGGTTGCCTGTCCAGTTGTGAAAGTACTCATGCCCGATCACTGCTTCAATCGCTTGATAGTTCGCGTCGGTTGCGGTGTTTGGATTGGCCAGCACGTAGGCTGCATTAAAGATGTTGAGCCCCTTATTCTCCATTGCACCCATATTGAAATCGCGGGCTGCCACGATCATGAAACGATCAAGATCGAGCTCAAGGCCGAAGCGCTGTTCGTCCCAGCGCAGCGAGCGCTCGAGTGATGCCATAGCCCATTCGGTCTGATTTTCTGAGCCCGGGTCGCTGTAAACCTGGAGCAGCACTTTTCGGCCACTGGCCGTCACCGTCTCGTGTTCCCGGCATGCAAAGTCACCTGCCACCAAGGCGAATAAATAGCTTGGTTTGGCGAAAGGATCATGCCATTGAACTTCGTGCCGTTGATTTTCAAGCTCTTTTTTCGAGACCAGATTACCGTTCGAGAGCAATAGCGGATATTGCGCACGATCCGCACGCAATGTGACGTGATAGACGGACATGACATCGGGACGGTCCGCAAACCACGTGATTTTTCTGAACCCTTGTGCTTCGCATTGGGTGAACAGGCTTTTGCCTGAGACGTAAAGACCAGAGAGACTCGTGTTTTGAGCAGGCTGGCAGGTGCTGACGATCACAATCTCAGCATGATCCGGTACGTCGGTCAGGGTAAGCGTTGTCTCGGTGAGTCGATAGGCATTCCCGATTAATAACTCGCCGTTCATGGTGATAGATATGAGCGCGAGATCTTCGCCGTCGAGCACTAAATCAGCTTGTCTTGGCAAATCCTGCCGGCGCTTGACCGTTAATTGGGATCGAACCCAGGTGAGGGTCGGCTCCAACTCGAATTCGAGATGAACAGTCGGAATATGGAAGGGAAAGGGGCGATAGTCTTCGCGTCGAATTGTGGTGCCGGTTTCTGTGCGCATGCTTGATTCCATTAAGGATATTTATCATTGTATGAGGGCAACGAAAAAAACCAATTAAATCTCTCCTACTGACCCCAAAAATTGCCCTATTATTGGGGCTCATTTGTTTCTATTTATGACAACACTATGAATGCAAAACTTGAAGTCCGCCCACTTTCGGGTTCCGTAGGTGCAGAAATCCACGGCATTGATCTGCAGGGAACGGTGACCGATAGTCAAATTGCTCAAATTCGTGAGGTTTGGCTGAAATATGGTGTGATCTTTTTCCGCAATCAGCCACTCGATAATGCGAGCTTTCAACATTTCGCAATGCGCTTTGGCGAGGTGGTGGAGTACCCCTTCGTCAAAGGTTTGCCAGATTTCCCAATGATTATCCCGGTGTTGAAGCTTCCACATGAAAAGCACAATTTCGGTGGAGTCTGGCATACCGACACAACTTATCTGAAAGAGCCGCCAATGGCGACGATGTTGATCGCGCGCGAGATTCCCCCATATGGCGGGGACACCTTGTTTTCCAGTAATTACGCAGCCTTTGAGGCTTTGTCGCCCGCACTTCAAGAAACCTTGAGCGGTATGTATGCGGTGAACTCGTCGGCCAAGGCTGCAGTGACCAAGACTCGCGAGGATCGGTTGGCGGATTCAGCCAAGGCCGCTGAGAAAGAGGAACTGAGCGCCGAACACCCCGTGGTTCGTGTTCATCCCGAGACAGGCCGTCGTGCGCTCTATATTAATGCTGGTCACACCACGCGTTTTGTGGGCTGGACTGAAGAGGAGAGCGAACCTTTGCTGAAGTACTTGTTTGCTCACCAGGTCAGACCTGAATTTACCTGCCGGTTCGCCTGGCAAGTTGGATCGATCGCTCTTTGGGATAATCGTTGCGTGTTGCACAACCCCATCAACGATTATCACGGCCATAAGCGTTTATTGCATCGCATCACTCTTAAAGGCGATGCACCTAAATAATTTAATCTTTTGAGAAGACGATGAACATTCATTTACGCCGTGCCGTGGCTTCTATTGTTGGTGCCATGGCTGTGACTTTGTCCGTTTCAGCTTCAGCCCAGATTCCTGCTGAACTTGTCGGCAAACAGATCAAAATTATCGTTCCACAGGCAGCTGGAGGTGCTTCAGACGCAATTTCGCGCCTGATGGCGGCTGAACTGGGGCAGCGCTGGAATACCAGCATTGTGGTTGAAAACCGCCCCGGTGCGGGGGGGAATATCGGTAGCGAGTTGGTGGCCAAGTCTCCCGGTGATGGCACGACCTGGTTGATGAGTTATTCCGGTACCCACGCAATTAATCCCTCGCTTTATAAAAAAATGTCTTTTGACATGGCAAAGGATTTATCTCCGATCGCTTCACTGGCTACGTTACCGTTTGTTTTAGTTGTCAATCCGTCTTTGCCATATAAAAATATCGCCGATTATGTGAAATATGCTAAAGCCAATCCCGGCAAAATCAATATTGCTTCCTCCGGAAATGGCTCGGTTAATCATCTGTTAAATGAAATGCTGGGCTTGGCTGCTGATATTAAAACCACACATGTCCCATACAAAGGTGTGGCCCCGGCGCTGACAGATGTGATGGGAGGTCAGGTTCAGGGTGTGTATGCCAGCGCACCTTCTGTCATGGGCCAGATCAAGAGTGGCGCTGTCATTCCGCTTGCGGCTTCTGCGACGCGCCGCTCACCCGCATTGCCTGATGTCCCGACTTTTGGCGAGGCCGGTTATCCCGCGCTCGCACTCGACTCTTGGTTTGCATTTTTTGTGAGCAGTTCGACACCGATGGCCTTGCGTGAAAAGATCCACGCCGAGATTAATAAAGTCTTGGCTGACCCCAAAGTCGTTGAGCAACTCAATAAACGCGGTGCTGAAACGTTGATCACAACGCTGCCTGAGTTCCAAAAGGTGATTGATAATGATTTGGAACAATGGGGCAAGGCTGTGCGCGCTTCGGGTGCGACCATTGATTAATAAAGAAATACTTTTGAATCATTCAGTATCTTGAGAAATAAAAAAGGCCGGAAATATTATCGGCCTTTTTTATTTATCAAATTAATAAATATTTAGATTAGAAACTGCTGGCGTGGTTGGCCGTTTTTCTCAGCTTCGACGATCCAGAGAGGTGCTTTGCCACGGCCCGTCCATGTGGCAGAGGTTTCTGGGTGTCGATACTTGGGAGCGACAGGTTTTTTAGCTCCAAGGGCTTTATTTCCTTTGGATGCTTTGTCATCGCTGACTTTGCGTGATTGAGCCCTTGATTTACCGAAGGCGGCGACTATTTCTTCAGTTGAAATACCGTACTCTTTCATGGAGCGTACGATGCTGGAGATGACTGGCTTGCGCTGCTTGCTTTGCAAAAGTTCGGCCTGCTTGCGCAGACGTTCGATTTCCTTTTGAATCTTAGCTTGCTGGCTTGCATAATTTTGACGAGTCATAACCCTGCCTTTTAATGAAATAAAAAATGAATGCGAAATTTGAAACAGAATGAATTAAAACTCAGTGAGTGAATCTGAATACATCAAGACCGCGCATTCTATACATAATAGTCGCAATATCAAACAATTTATTTCTTATATTATGGTAAATACGGATATCGACTAAATTTCGATTGTCATTTTGAATTGTTTTTTTAAGGTAGCAGTTACATCAATATCAAATTAAATACTAAGTTAAACATTTAAATATTAAGTTAAACGCATATTTGGATATTAAGTTAAACATTAACTTTAGTCATAATGCTGTTTATCCTTAAATTAAAAATTATTTATTAAAAATAATATTAGGAGTCGAAATGCAATCGTTCAGACAGGCGTCTAGCGGGCCTCTGCAGCCACCAGCAGGGCATTTGAAGGCACCTTTCAAGGTGACAGCCGTTCAAATGGTTTCAGCTGCGTCGGTCGATCGTAATTTGATTGTTGCTGAAAACTGGATTGCGCGAGCCGCAGAGAAGGGTACCCAATTAGTCGTACTACCAGAGTATTTTTGTTTAATGGGTCATCGTGAAACTGACAAACTCTCTGTGGCGGAAAATGAAGGCAGTGGACCGATTCAGCAGTTTTTATCGGAGATGGCGCGCAAACATAATATTTATATTTCGGCCGGCAGTATTCCACTCGTCTCACCTGATGCCAGGCGCGTGTTTAATACGCAGCTTGTTTATAACCCAAAGGGTCTGCAAATCGCCCGTTACGACAAAATCCATTTATTTAGTTTTGCACGCGGCGAGGAAAGTTATGATGAGTCACGCGCTATTCTTGCCGGCGATCGTGTCGCGCGCCTTGAAACGCCCGACATTACTCTAGGTTTATCAATCTGCTATGACCTCAGGTTTCCTGAGCTTTATCGTGAAATGGGTCAAGTGGACTTGATTTTGGTGCCCTCGGCCTTCACGTATACGACTGGACGCGCCCATTGGGAGCTTTTGCTCAGAGCCAGGGCAATTGAAAATCAGTGTTATGTGCTGGCGCCCGCTCAGGGCGGGCGGCATGAGAATGGGCGTCGGACCTGGGGGCATTCCATGCTGATCGACCCATGGGGAGATATTCTAGAGGTGTTGCCCGAGCATGAGGGTATCGTAAGCGGTACGATAGAGCCTAGTCGTCTAATGGAGGTTCGGCAATCCTTGCCGGCCCTTGCACACCGAACATTATTTGCTGATAAATGAAACTGATTGATCCTGCCATCGCATCACTCTCAACAGCTAAGACTCTGTTGTTAGACCCCTGGGGCTTAAGCGAGTCCGATATTCATCGCGCGCTGGGCGAGATTTTCACGCACAAGGTTGATTACGCTGATCTGTATTTCCAATATACGCGTAGCGAAGGCTGGAGCCTCGAGGAAGGGATTGTTAAGACGGGTAGTTTTTCGATCAGTCAGGGCGTGGGTGTGCGTGCGGTAGCCGGAGAAAAAACGGCCTTTGCCTATTCGGATACTTTGTCTGCCGATGCCTTATTATCCTCGGCCCATGCAGTGCGTAGTATCGCGCGCCAGGGTGCGGGTAAAGCTCGTATTCAAGCTGAGAAAAGAGGGCAAGGACTCAGTCTCTATCAGCCGGTTGATCCTTTGTCGACAATGACTGCTCCCGAAAAAGTGGGCTTGCTTGAGCGCGTCGAAAAAATGGCGCGCGCCAAGGATCCGCATGTCAAGCAAGTGATGGCCAGCTTAGGCATGGAATATGACGTTGTAATGATCGCGGGTAGCGATGGTCGGCTGACTGCTGATGTGCGTCCGCTGGTACGTTTGTCTTTATCGGTTGTTGTGGAGCGAAATGGACGCAGGGAGACCGGCCACTCTGGTGGCGGGGGTCGCTCGGGGCTGGAGTATTTTTCCGACGAAACCTTGCGTACCTACGTTGATCTGGCTGTTCACGAGGCCATGGTCAATTTGGATGCCCAGCCTGCGCCGGCAGGCGAGATGACCGTTGTCCTTGCCGCTGGCTGGCCCGGCATTTTGTTGCATGAAGCAGTTGGGCACGGTCTGGAGGGAGACTTTAATCGTAAGGGTTCAAGTGTGTTCTCTGGCAAGATCGGACAGCGTGTAGCCTCCAAGGGCGTCACGGTCGTTGACGATGGCACGATCGAAGGGAGAAGAGGCTCTTTGAATGTGGACGACGAAGGCAATCCGACTCAGCGTAATGTCTTAATCGAAGACGGTATTTTGCGTGGCTACTTGCAAGACACTCTGAATGCAAGACTAATGAAGACAGCCCTGACTGGCAATGGACGCCGCGAATCGTTCGCGCATTTGCCGATGCCTCGCATGACGAATACCTTTATGCTTTCCGGCAAACATGAGCCTGAGGAAATGATTGCTTCTGTCAAAAAAGGTATTTACGCGGCTAATTTTGGTGGCGGTCAGGTCGACATCACGAGCGGTAAATTTGTCTTCTCTGCTTCTGAAGCCTACATGATTGAAAACGGTCGGATCACGCATCCGATCAAAGGTGCGACCCTCATCGGCAGTGGTCCGGAGTCGATGAATCAAGTCAGTATGATTGGCAACAATATGAAGCTCGACAGTGGCGTCGGGACCTGCGGCAAAGAAGGTCAGAGTGTGCCTGTGGGGGTAGGGATGCCAACTATCAAGATGGAAGGTCTGACTGTTGGTGGTACGGCCTGAGAGGCATGCTATGGGTAATGGCCCCTCACAATAGCCACGATTCCAACTAAGTTTTAATTATTTTTCAATCTATCCGTTAGATGTTTTAGGAGTGAGTTGTGCCACACAATACTGATGATTTGCGCATCCGTGAGATTAAGGAGCTTGCTCCGCCATCTCATGCCATGAGTGAGAACCCCTGCACGCCGGAGGTTTCCTCGCTGGTGTTCGAGGCTCGCCAGTCTGTCCATCGGATTTTGCATGGTATGGACGATCGTTTGGTTGTTGTGATTGGGCCTTGCTCGATTCATGACCCCGGCGCAGCAATCGAGTATGCGAAAAAACTGAAGGTTGAACGCGACCGCCTGAGTGGTGAGCTTGAGATCATCATGCGCGTTTATTTTGAAAAACCGCGTACGACGGTTGGCTGGAAGGGTTTGATTAACGACCCTGAGCTCGATGGTAGTTTCAATATCAACAAGGGCTTAAGGACTGCTCGTAGTCTGTTGCTCGACATCAATGCAATGGGACTGCCTGCTGGTTGTGAGTTTCTGGATATGATCACTCCTCAGTACATCGCTGATCTGGTCTCCTGGGGGGCGATTGGAGCCCGTACAACCGAGAGTCAAGTGCATCGCGAGTTGGCTTCAGGCTTGTCTTGCCCAGTCGGTTTTAAAAATGGTACGGATGGAAACGTCCGGATTGCGGTCGATGCCATGAAAGCTGCTTCTCAGCCCCATCACTTTTTGTCGGTGACCAAGGCCGGTCACTCTGCGATTGTGTCGACTTTGGGTAACGAGGACTGCCATGTGATCTTGCGTGGTGGCAAGACGCCCAATTACGATGCGGCGAGTGTGCAGGCTGCTTGCGAAGAAATGGCGAAGGCGGGTTTGGCCCAGCGCGTCATGATTGACGCCAGCCACGCCAACAGTAATAAAAAACCTGAAAACCAACCTGCTGTGTGCGCGGATGTCGGGACGCAGATTGCGCGGGGCGAAACACGTATTATGGGTTTGATGATAGAAAGTAATTTGGTGGCGGGTCGCCAGGACCTCGTTGCAGGACAGCCCCTTGTCTACGGTCAGAGTGTGACGGATGGTTGTATCGATTGGGATAGCTCTTACAAGGTGCTAGATTCTCTCGCAGAATCCGTGCGCGCGCGACGTCGCAGTTTGCTGGAAAATGATCAGTAAAAATAGTCGTCGAGTTCAAAAGTGAGGTGCAACACTAACCCTGAGGTACTGTGTTGCGATGAATACCAAATACAAACATCTTAGCTGTGAAGAGAGAACCTTGATCCAATTGAGTCTTGAGCGAGGCTGCAGCATTCGGGCAATTGCTCGTAGTCTGAATCGCAGCGCCAGCTCCATCAGCCGTGAGCTGGGGCGAAATCAGTGGTGTGATCCACGATCTCAGCCTGCCAGGTCTGGCCGACCAGCCTTGGCTGGTGGTTACCGGGCTGCTCTGGCACATCAGCGCGCCTTTTTGGCTCGGATTCAGGGACGTAAACCAGTTCGATTGGCTGAGGACAGCTACCTTTGGGCGCAGGTTCAAAAACTGCTTAGGCAGCGATTCTCGCCGGAACAGATTGCGGGCATACTTCCACGCATGTTCCCCGATGATTCCTCGATGCGTGCCAGTCACGAAACCATTTACACGGCGCTTTACGCGATGCCACGCGGTGAGTTG
>NZ_JAUHHE010000021.1 GCF_030410375.1 Zwartia vadi | reverse complement strand
GCCTTTTGTAGCCTCCGCCACCTGCTAAGTAATCATGAACTACTGATCTTTTAAATTCCTTTTCGTACTTCGCCATGAAAAACACCCCAAGAGTTGGATGGGTGTCCAACTTTTGGGGTGCAGTTCACGAAAGGTGCTTTTTTGCGGTCGCATCTAAACGGTAAACGCTTAGGCAGCGACTGTCTTGCGAACGAGCTTTTCTTTGATACGTGCGGACTTACCGGAACGGTCACGCAGGTAGTAGAGTTTCGCGCGTCGAACATCGCCACGGCGCTTGACTTCGATGCCAGCGATCTGTGGTGAGTACAACTGGAATGTACGCTCGACTGCCTCACCAGAAGAGATCTTGCGCACGATAAAGGCTGAGTTCAGACCGCGATTGCGTCGAGCAATCACGACACCCTCAAAAGCCTGTGTACGCTTGCGGTTACCTTCAACCACGTTCACGCTCACAACGACTGTGTCGCCTGGCGCAAAATCGGTGACAGGCTTGCCGCCAGTCAAACGAGCAATTTCTTCTTGCTCAATAATTTCGATCAAATTCATAAAAAACTCCAAGTCATCATGCTCTCGGTCAATATTATTTGGCTGGGATGTCCGACCTATTCGGGCATCTGCTACCGGGCAGAGGATGCGATAAAAAGTCATTGATTCTACTATATTTTTCGGCCTTTTGTCCTGAAACTAAGCGATTTTAGAGAGGCCTCCAGGCAAAAAATGTTTCAATATCTTGACAATTGCAGTGCCCAAGACCATCGTTGTCCTTTCATGGCAGTCCTTTCACTGAGCTTTCCTATACTGAGATCACTCTCGCATGACTTTTTCCGCACTGCTACTGGTCATCGTCGCGGCGATTTGTCATGCCTCGTGGAACCTCTTGGCCAAAAGAGCCGCTAAAGTTGGGCCACCCTTTGTTTTTGCATATGGCTTGTGCTCGACCATACTCTTTGCCCCCTGGGTAATTTGGATCCTAGTTTTTGAACAAAACGAATGGAGCTGGGCGATTTTAGGGTGCATCCTTTTATCAGGATCACTGCATCTAGCCTATAGCCTCAGCCTGCAACGCGGTTATCAAGTGGCAGACCTCTCCGTAGTCTATCCAATCGCCAGAGGGACGGGCCCGTTTTTATCGACAATTGGCGCCATTCTTTTTATTCGTGAACCCGCTACCGTGCTGGGTCTTGGTGGCATGCTCTGTGTGGTAGCGGGTGTGTTGATGATCGCCACACAAGGACAAATCAGGCGTTTGTTGCAACCAGAGGCCATGATAGGCGTGCGCTGGGGATTGCTGGTCGGCTGCTTGATTGCCGCCTACACGCTTGTGGATGCATATGGCGTCAAGGTGCTATTTATCGCTCCCGTGCTGTTTGACTGGGCAACGACTGCATCCAGAACAGTGATCATGCTGCCCCATATGGCTCGACAACCTAAACGAAACTGGCAGGCCATGCGGGGCTTTTGGCCATTGGCATGGGCTGTTGGCGTCCTTTCACCGCTGGGCTATATATTAGTTTTGTATGCTCTGCGCGATGGAGCACCGGTCAGCCTTGTGGCGCCCGCACGAGAAATGTCGATGCTGTTGGCGACACTGGCTGGTTTATATATCTTGCGCGAGCCTGTGGGCTGGGGCAGGCTTATAGGCTGTTGCTGTATTGCCATTGGTGTGGTGATGCTAGCAAGCAGCTAAGGCGGTGCAATGTTTTACTGCTCTGCTTTACTGCCATGGCATTAAAAACCTGCGGCAGTACCAATCCATAAGGAAACCGGCACCATGGCAATCCAAAAGGTCAGCAGTAATACATCGGAGACCATCTTTTTGGCTGTTGATGTCTGGCTGTCGGGACCGTATGCTGCAAATGATTGTGGGTAGTTGTGGCGGACTTCGCGTGTCATGTTGCTACTCCTTTTAAAGACTGAATACATAAACAGTACTGTATATTAAATCAGTACTGTTTGCAAGGACAGTATTTATTTTGTTTTTTTGCAACAACGCGCTTTATGCTAATTTCACCGCTATATGTTTTCCACTGCGATCTGAACATAGACAATTTATCATAAACAAAACTTAACTTAGCTAAGATTTTCATGAACGCTTTCACTTCCAGTCATGCACTCTTTCAAGTTTTTGCTGACCACAGTATCGATCGTATTTTTCTTGTCCCCGGAGAAAGCTATCTTGGTCTGCTAAATGCCGTCGTTGATTTTCCACAAATCGATGTCGTGACATGCCGACATGAAGGTGGCGCGGGCTATATGGCTGTTGCAGACGGTCGCTTGACGCGTCGTCCCGGAGTCGCATTGGTTAGTCGGGGTCCGGGCGCCTCAAATGCTGCGATTGCTGTTCATACCGCTCAACAAGATGCTGTGCCGATGATTCTGATCGTCGGCCAAATCGCCGCACGCGATTTGCGTCGCGAAGCCTTTCAGGAAATCGACTACCAGAAAATGTACGGCTCGATCGCCAAATGGGTGTTCGAATGCCAAACACCAGAACAACTTGGAGAGGCCGCATTTAAAGCGATCCGTATGGCGACCTCGGGCGTTCCGGGGCCGGTGGTGCTCGTCATACCCGAGGACATTCAGCAACAACCCGTTGCCAAGCCCGCCTTTCGCAATCATGCCCAAATTTTTGGCTTGCCAGATCAATCTGTCATGGACGAACTCAGTAAACGTCTAGCCAATGCCAAGCGACCTGTCGTAATCGCCGGCGGCATGTTTGATTGCCCGGGGGGACGCGAGGCACTCAAGGCCTTTGTGCACCACTGGCAACTTCCTACCATGGTGTCCTTTCGTCGCCACGACATTTTCCCCAACGACGATTCGCTGTTTGTTGGCGACTTGGGACTCTCCAACCAGGCCGCCCAGATGGAGACCCTGCAACAAAGCGATTTTGTTCTAGCGCTGGGCACGCGCTTAGGCGATATCACCACTCAAAATTTCCAATTCCCGCGCTACGCTCAGGCCTCTCAAACTCTCCTGCATTGTTACCCTGACTCACGGATCGTAAACTGGGATACGGTGGCTGATTATCCTTTGGTCTGTGATCCGGTCGCACTTGTACGCGCACTCACACAAGCTAATGCCACGCAACCCGGAACAGAGCGGCAAGAGTGGCTCAAGATATTGCGACAGCACTCACAGCCGTATGCCGCCTGGCCCAATCGCAAAGCAAAGAAAGGCGTCAACTTTACCGAAGTCGTACGTGCCGTGGCAGACATGGCGACACCTGATACGACTGTTTGTTTGGATGCCGGGACTTTTGCCGCCCCTGTTTACCGACATTTCTGCCTTAAAACCGGTCAGCGACTCATGGCTCCGCTTGCCGGCGCAATGGGGTATGGAACGCCGGCGGCGCTCGCATGCGCCCTGCGCCAACCTGAACGCATGACAATTTGCATGGTGGGTGATGGCGGTTTTCTGATGACTGGCAATGAGATGATTCTTGCTGTCGATAGGAAGCTTCCCATCGTTTTCATTGTGTCAAACAACGCCAGCTATGGCTCAATTCGACTGCACCAGGAGCGCAGCTACCCCGGACGCGTCAGTGGCACCTCGCTGTTCAATCCGGACTTTTGCACGCTTGCCACAAGTTTTGGGATGAAAGCTGCGCGGATTCAGGAGCAAGCTGAGATTGATTCCGTCCTGCGTGCGGCCATGACCGAACGCGCACCCATCTTGATCGAGGTCAATACAAGTCTTGACGCAATATTGCCCTAGGCGTGGCAAACCTGGCGGGGGACCACCAAATGAAAGCCATCCGCTAGCTTGCCTGCATCAAGGTAGAGTGATCAAGCGCTTGGGTCAACACCACGCCTTGGTGAATGGCATCAGCCAGAGCTTGCGTGCGGGGGAGAATCACACCCGCATAAAACACTGCGGTGGCAAATTTATTTTTGATGAAATCGGGAGAGACTTCTGTCAACAAACTCTCTGATTGCTCCTGCGCGCACACGAGAGCGGCACGCGCCATCAGCCATCCGCCAAGCACATAGCCCGAGAGCATCAGATAAGGCACACTGCCCGCATAGACTGCACGGATGTTGTGTTGCGTCTGCTCTTTCACGTATGACACAACCGAAGCGTAGTGCGCAACGGCTTGATTAAGTTTGTCCGCGATCAACAACAAACCAGCCTGGTGCTCAACCTGAGTCTGATTCGCGCATTCACGGAGTGCAGCAACCGTCTGACTCATGGACTCAATCAATTGTTCTGCAACCGCTCCGCCATCGCGCAAGGTCTTTCGTCCGATTAAATCGTTGGCCTGTATCGCTGTCGTTCCCTCATAAATCGTCAGGATTCTGGCGTCACGGTAAAACTGTGCAGCACCTGTTTCCTCGATAAATCCCATCCCTCCATGGACCTGCACACCAAGAGAGGAGACTTCCAGCGAGCACTCGGTGGAAAATCCTTTTACAACGGGCACAAGATAGTCGTAGAGGGCCTGATTGGCACGGCGAATCTCTGCATCGGCATGGTCGACACTGAGGTCATCCGCGGCAGCAGCCATACAGGCAATCGCTCTGGCCCCCTCGGTCAATGCGCGCATGGTCATGAGCATACGCTGAACATCCGGATGACGAATAATAGAAACGGGCCCCGCAGAGCCTTCTATCGCTCGACTCTGAACACGGTCACGCGCGTAAGACATGGCTTTTTGAGTAGCGGCCTCGCTCACACCGATGCCTTGCACACCCACGGCAAAACGCGCAGCGTTCATCATGATGAACATGTATTCCAAACCGCGATTTTCCTGACCGACCAAGGTGCCAACCGCCCCCTCACCGACCTCACCTTTGCCGTCGCCAAACAACAGTACTGCTGTGGGACTGCCATGGATGCCAAGCTTGTGCTCGAGCGAAGCGCACCAGACATCATTGCGCGGACCGAGCGAACCATCCGCGTTGACCAAGAATTTTGGAACAATAAATAGCGAGAGGCCTTTGACACCAGGAGGGGCATCTGCAGTGCGCGCCAAGACAAGATGAATAATGTTTTCGGCGAGATCGTGCTCTCCGAACGTGATGTAAATTTTCTGACCAAACAAACGGTAAAGACCATCCGCCTGAGGCACGGCGCGAGTTGTCACCAGAGACAAATCAGAACCGGACTGCGGCTCGGTCAAATTCATTGTGCCCGTCCATCGAGCACTCACGAGCGGCTCGATATACGTCTGTTTTTGAGTGTCAGAGCCAGTCAGCAACAAGGCCTCGATCACGCCATCTGTCAGCATCGGGCACAAAGAAAACGCGACATTCGCAGCGTACAGATTTTCAGTCGTGGCGGTCGCAAGCAACTTGGGCAGCCCCTGACCTCCCCACTGCTCTGGGTGTCTAAGACCTTGCCAGCCGCCTTCTACGAACTTTTTAAACGTTTCGTGAATTGCACGCGGCATGCTCACCTGTCCGGCATCACATACTGGCGGTTCGCGATCACTGATGCGGTTGGTCGGCGCGACAACCTCCGAGGTGAATTTCGCATTCTCCTCGAGGATCGCATCAACCAAGTCGGACTCAACACCAGAATATGCCGGCAGGTTTAAGACACCCGGCATATCCACGAGGTAGTTGAATATGAACTTAAAATCTTCGACGGGCGCACGATAAGTCATCTCGCCCCGCCTTCTTACAACGTACCGACTAGCTCTGGAACAGCAGTGAACAAATCAGCCACCAAGCCGTAATCCGCAACACCAAAAATGGGCGCTTCAGCATCTTTGTTGACTGCCACGATGACCTTGGAGTCCTTCATGCCTGCCAAGTGCTGAATGGCTCCAGAAATGCCAATCGCCACATACAGCTGAGGCGCAACGATTTTCCCGGTCTGACCGACTTGCCAGTCATTGGGAGCATATCCAGCATCCACTGCGGCACGCGAGGCACCGAGCGCAGCGCCAAGCTTGTCTGCCAAAGGATCCAGGATTTTGAAGTTTTCAGCGCTGCCCATGCCACGACCACCTGACACAACGACTTTGGCGCCTGCAAGTTCAGGACGATCACTTTTGGCAACTTCGCGACCGACAAAGGTCGACAAACCAGCTGCAGCAGCAGGTGAAACAGACTCAACAGCGGCGCTGCCACCCTCGGGGGCTGCATCAAAACCTGTCGTACGCACGGTGATCACTTTGACAGGGTCTGCGGACTGCACAGTGGCCACAGCATTACCTGCATAGATAGCGCGCTCAAAGGTATCGGGTGAAATCACGGACTGGATTTCAGAAATCTGTGCAACATCCAGACGAGCAGCGACACGAGGCGATACGTTTTTACCAGATGCGGTCGCGGCAAAAAGGATGTGGCTATAGCCTGAAGCCAAGGCAAGCACTTGCTCGGCAACGTTTTCAGCCAAACCATCCGCCAAGGCGGGAGACTCAGCCAGCAAGACCTTAGACACACCTGAAATTTTGGCAGCGTGCTGTGCAACCGCGGCAGCATTCGCGCCTGCGACGAGCACATGCACATCACCACCGATTTTGGATGCGGCAGCGACAACATTGAGGGTTGCGGCTTTCAGTTGAACATTATCGTGTTCAGCAATGACAAGTATTGACATGATCAAACCACCTTGGCTTCGTTCTTGAGTTTATCGACAAGTGCAGCGACATCGGGCACTTTGACACCCGCCGAGCGGGCTGAAGGCTCAGCGACCTTGAGGGTCTTGAGGCGAGGGGCAACATCCACACCCAGATCCTGAGGAGTCACGGTATCGAGCTGTTTTTTCTTGGCTTTCATAATATTCGGCAAAGTCACGTAACGAGGCTCGTTCAAGCGCAAGTCAGTCGTGACAATAGCAGGCAGCTTGAGCTCCAAGGTCTCGAGGCCGCCATCGACTTCGCGCGTGACGCGCGCAACACCTTCACCAAGCTCAACCTTGCTTGCAAAAGTCGCCTGAGACCAGCCCAGCAGAGCCGCCAGCATTTGACCCGTTTGGTTAGCGTCATCATCAATGGCCTGCTTGCCAAGGATAACGAGCTGTGGCTGCTCTTTGTCCACCAAGACTTTGAGGAGCTTGGCAACAGCCAAAGGCTGCAGCTCAACATCGGTTTGCACCAGGATGCCGCGATCCGCACCAATAGCCATGGCTGTGCGCAGCGTTTCCTGACACTGAGCGACTCCGCAGGAGACAGCGATGATTTCAGACACCGCACCTTTTTCTTTGAGTCGCGTGGCTTCCTCTACGGCGATTTCATCGAAAGGATTCATCGACATCTTGACGTTCGCAATATCGACACCCGACTGATCCGATTTCACGCGCACTTTAACGTTGTAATCAACGACACGTTTTACAGGCACAAGCACCTTCATCCAACGATCTCCAGAAATAAGTCATGCATTTGAAATATATATACCTCCGATTTTACCGGATATAGGTTTGATCTCGCCTGTCATCCCCTATGCGATTGTGAAACGATGCCTATGTCATTATGGAAGAAACACCTAAATCAGAAAAAAAACGGCTGTCTAGGTATCATAGCGACTATCGCCAATAAGGAAAATTTATGTTCCCACATCGCCGTACCCTGAACATTTTCGCCTTAAGCCTCATTCTTGGTACGGTTTTGAGCGCATGCTCAGGCTCGGCAGGGTCACCAGGCTCAAGCTCAGGCAATGACTCCGCCCGTGCGGCAATCAAAGATCAAGCTTCAGCCACCTCATCAGCCAGCGCGACGGAAAATAACCAACGTTACGATGCTCCAGCAGGTGGGCACACCCAAACATCTCGCAGCCAGGTTTTGCGTCAATTTGGCGTTGAACTCGCTTCCTCTCGCAATCTTTCAGAGCCCGCGGTCCTCAAATTAATTGAAGAGGCCAAGTACAACCCCACAGTGATCCGGATTGTGACCCCACCCGCTGTGGGTCAACCACGTGCGCCACGCAGCTGGGCCACCTATCGAGGCCGATTTGTTGAACCCATCCGGATCAATCAGGGCCGCGCGTTTATGCAGCAGTATGCAAAAGAACTCGATCGCGCAACAAAACGTTATGGCGTTCCACAAAACATCATTGCGGCGATCATAGGTGTCGAGACACTCTATGGAAAAAGCCAAGGCAATTTCCGCGTTCTGGATGCCTTGGCCTCACTTGGTTTTGACTATCCTGATCCTAAAAGACCCGATCGCGCAGCAATGTTCCGTGGGCAGTTCGCAGATTTGATTGAGCTCGATTTAACCGGAAAAATTGATGCCCGCAGTGTAAAAGGATCGTATGCCGGTGCAATTGGGATCCCTCAATTCATGCCTGGCAGCATCAAACGCTTTGCAGTCAGCGCGACCGGATCTCAAAAAATAGACCTTTCCAACAATATGTCCGATGCAATCGACTCCGTCGCAAACTTTTTGATTGAGCATGGTTGGCAGCGCGGACTACCGGTCTTCGCACCGGTCACACTGCCCGCTTCTGCCGACAAACTCGTGGACGGTGGTCTCACACCGAACTTGGATTGGCCGCAATTGCGTGCGGCGGGCGCAAAGCTCGCCCCCGGCGCAAAAGAAGCAGCTTGGTCCCGCGCACCACTTGGGGTGATTGACTTACCTGAAGAAGCGTCCGGTCGCGTCGAATTACGTACCGCGACACCAAACTTCTTTGCCATCACCCAATACAACCGGAGCTACTTTTATGCAGCATCCGTTGCAGACTTGGCCGAAGCGCTGAAGAACTAAGGGAGCGCGATGCACGCGGTGTGAGCGGGCTCTTCAAGCCGTGCTGCCTCACGCCTATTGAGCCTGCTCGTCAAATAGACCTGTGGAAAGATAGCGGTCACCACGGTCGCACACGATAAAAGCAATCGTGGCATTGCGTGCAGTCTGTGCGACGCGCAGTGCCGCAATCAATGCGCCCGCAGCTGAAACACCGGCGCAAATACCCTCCTCTGCGGCGAGTCGTCGCGCCATGTTTTCCGCATCCTTTTGCTCGATCTGCTCAAACTGATCCACTAAAGATGGATCGTAAATGGAAGGCAAATACGCCTCAGGCCACTTGCGAATCCCTGCGATTTGCGAACCTTCTGCGGGCTGAGCCCCAACAATTGTGATTGCAGGATTTCGACTTTTCAAATAACGGGAAACGCCCATGATCGTTCCGGTCGTACCCATGGCACTGACAAAGTGTGTGATGCGCCCCTCTGTTTGCTCCCACAACTCTGGACCCGTCGTTTTGAAATGCGCCAAAGGATTGTCTGGATTTGAAAATTGATCCAATACTTTTCCCTGCCCCTCGGCCTGCATGCGCGCAGCAAGATCCCTCGCATGCTCCATGCCTCCTTGACTTGCCGGAGTCAAAATCAGCTTGGCGCCATATGCTGCCATCGAAGCACGGCGCTCGATTGATAAATTGTCCGGCATGATCAAAATCATTTTGTAACCACGCATCGCAGCCGTCATGGCCAAGGCGATACCTGTGTTTCCACTGGTCGCCTCAATCAGCGTATCGCCAGGCTTGATTTCACCGCGCGCCTCCGCGCCCAGGATCATCGACAAGGCCGGTCGATCCTTGACCGAGCCAGCGGGATTGTTACCCTCTAGCTTGCCAAGGACGATATTGCCACGTTCACGGGCGACTGGACCAGGCAGTCTTTGCAACTGCACGAGCGGTGTGTTGCCAACTGTGCTTTCGACGGTAGGATATGTTTTCATAGTTGTTGATCATACCCAAAAGTGCAGAAAACTGTCCGTTCAAACCCATAAAATTTTCTAGAAAGGCTGAGGTGAAATGACCTCCGGTTTGGCAACGAACGACTGACTGTGAGACTGTGGTCTACGTTTTGCTGAGCTCGGTTTTTCCGGCATCTCGGGCAAAAGCGCCGCAGTCTCTTGTTGAGCGCCAGTCCCCGCCCTGTCTGAATGAACATCTAGACCTGCTTGGCGTAACGCACGCACCCGTCGCATACCCAGACCCCTGACCCGATCGGACAAATCCTCCATCGATACAAAGGCGCCCGCTCGACTTCGTTCCTGCACAATCATCTTGGCAGTTCTCGGACCAATACCTCGCAAGCTTTCAAGCTGGGTGACAGAGGCTGTATTGACATCGAGCGCTTGAGCCGGCAACACAATCGCTAGGCCTGCAGCGATCATGGCTGTTCGGTTTTTTTTCGAATGGCGAGGCTCGCGCACATGCTTGCTGCGCGCGCGCCAACTTGCGCGGGAATGCTGGACAAGGGGTTGTGCAACGGGGTCTTCAAGAAAAGGGTTCATGCGAGGTTTGCTCCGATAGTCTGACAACTTAAACAAACCCGGAATAGGTCCATTCAAGAGGCGTTATATTGGGGGACAAACCTGGCTGAGAAGTGTCAAAAACAAGCGCTCAGCCCTGCGGAGTTCACGCAACGGATTAGTGTTGATTTGCGTGCAACTGATGAACGTATTCGGACACCCCAGTTTCAACATCGCGCATTGGCTGAGTAAAGCCTGCGCGACGCAAGGCGGACACATCGGCTTGGGTATAGCTCTGATAGCGGCCCTTCAAGTCATCCGGAAAGCTGTCATAGCGCAACAAGCCCTGTTTGACCAAATCCTCGAGTGGCAAGTCTGACTTTCCCTGAATCTTGCGCATTGAATTGACCACTGCAGCTGCGACATCATTGAAAGGCTGCGCACGTCCAGTTCCGCAATTAAAAATTCCAGAGCTCTGGGGATGATCCAGAAAATGGAGGTTTACATCCACCACATCGTGCACGGAAATAAAGTCTCTCATTTGACCGCCATCGCCGTAACCATCCCAGCCACCAAACAAACGGACATAGCCCTCTGCGAGAAACTGATTCATATTGTGGAAAGCCACCGAAGCCATACGGCCTTTATGCTGCTCCTGGGGTCCATAAACATTGAAATATCTTAGGCCAACCACTTGGGCCGTCAGGGTATTCAACCGGGCACGGACAACCTGATCAAACAGAAACTTGGAATAACCATAAACATTCAGTGGTCGTTCGTTTTCAAGACTTTCAACATAAACAGGACCCGCACCGTAAACTGCAGCCGAAGAAGCATAAATGAATGGGACCTTGTGCGATTGGCAGTACTCAAACAACTCAAGCGTGACACGATAGTTGTTATCCATCATGAAATGGCCATTACGTTCGGTCGTATCCGAGCACGCACCTTGGTGAAAGACCGCGCGAATGCCTGGCAAAAAACCATCAAGCACACAACGACGGAAATCATCTTTGTGCATGTAATCAGAAATCTGCGCACCAACCAGATTCACGAACTTGTCGCCATCAGTGAGATCATCCACCGCTAGAATATTAGTCATACCCCTGCGATTCAAACCGCGCACAATATTGCTGCCGATAAAACCTGCCGCGCCAGTGACGATGATCATGAAAGCTCTCCTGCAGTAACGATGGAAGTACCTAGTTTACCGACAACGATACCACCGGCTCGATTTGCCCATCGCATCGCGCTCGGCCAGTCAACGCCAGAGGCACGCATAACCGCCAAAGTTGCCAATACTGTATCACCAGCACCTGACACATCGAAAACCTCATGGGCCTGAGCCTCCACATGCTCACGCCCTTGGGCCGTAAAGAGCGTCATGCCTTGCTCTGAACGTGTCACGAGCAACGCCTCAAGGCTGAGTTGCTCACGCAGCGTCTGCGCACGATCGGTCAAGGATTGCTCAGAGTCCCACGCACCAACAGCTTGTTGCATTTCACTGCGGTTTGGGGTGACAAGAGTCGCGCCACGATAACGCTGATAGTCGGTACCCTTTGGGTCCACCAGAATAGGCAAGCCTTTTTGACGCGCGAGCGCGATTAACATTTCAACCTGAGCTAAGGCGCCTTTGGCATAGTCGGACAAGACAATCACATCGTGATCAGAAAGCAAGTTTTCAACTTGGGCACGCAAATTCTCAAGCAATGAAGCGGTTGGTTTTTCTTCGAAATCAATGCGTAGTAACTGTTGTTGCCGCCCCAAGACGCGCATCTTGAGCGTCGTCGGATGCACCGCGTCCGCCATCAGATGAAACGCAATCCCTGCATCGGATAGCAGCTTGCGTACACTTTGGGCCGCCTCGTCTTCACCGACGAAGCCGACAAGGGTGGCTGAAGCACCCAAGGCAACAATATTGCGCGCCACATTCGCTGCACCACCCAGGCGATCCTCGCGTTTGACCACACGTACAACCGGTACGGGGGCCTCCGGAGAGATGCGCTCAACCTCGCCAAACCAGTAGCGATCCAACATGACGTCCCCGACAACGAGGACACGGGCACGCGCAATAGCTTCTTTAGGAAACGAACTCATTCCAACTCTTCCAATCTGCGCGGCTGATAGGTTTCCCACGCGTTACAACCCGGACATTGCCAGTAATAGCGGCGCGCCTGAAACCCGCAGGCGCTACAAATATATCGATCAAGACGTTGTGTATGGCGGTTAATCAGTCGGCGTAACAACGTCAAATCCGCACCTGGAATGGGGCTCTCGGACGGCGCATGATCGGCAGGCGCTTTTTGGGCCAACTCGGCCTCAAGCAAACGATCCAGACCCAGTAATGACGGATGCGACTGCAAAGCCAGTCTCGCAAAAGCCCAGGCTTGATCAACGCCTTGCTGTGTTCTCAACCCTCGAAATACAACATTAAATAAATCCAGGGAGGGATGTTGCTGATAGTGAGCTTGTAAACGTCCAAGGCCAGCAACAGCCTGACCTTGAGCACTGTAGCTGTTGAATAAATCAGAGGCGATCAAGCCTGCGAACTCTGGCGCTTCATCAAGGACTGACTCAAGATACCTCTGCTGCAGAGCAAAGTCCTTTAATGAACTCGCGATACTTGCATGAAGCATCGCGACGCGTACAAATGCCGGTGTTTTTCCAGTCGTTTGAACCTGTTGAACCGCGCGCTCAGCGAGGGCAAGGGCCACGCGTGCCTGCTCCACATTTGGTGGCTTCTCAGACAAAGAGGCTTGCGCCTGCTCGCAGTGATAGTGAACCAATTGAGGAACAGGCTCATTGACCAGCTTACGTAAATTCTCCACCGATGCGATTGCTCGCGCCCAATCATGTTCTGATTCGTAAATGCGGATTAAAGCTCGTAGCGCAGGTAATGCATAACTCGTGTCTTTAAGCACCGCAAAAGCTTCTTCGGCTCGATCCAGCATCCCCGCTTTTAAATAATCCTGTGCCAACTCATGTTGGGCATGATCTCGCTGAGCGATCGGGAGATCCTCTCTAAATAGCAGGCTTTGATGGACGCGTATCGCCCGCTCCATTTCACCTCTTCTGCGAAACAAACTTCCCAAAGCAAAATGCAATTCAGTTGTTTCCGGGTCGAGCTTAGCGACCTCGACAAAAGCATCGATTGCCCGATCGGGCTCTTCATTCAGTAGGAAATTTAAGCCTCGAAAATAAGAGTCTGGCAGATTGCGTGTCTCAGACAACATCTGCTTGATATCAAAACGAGCCGCCATCCACCCCAAAGCGAACAGTAACGGCAAGAAAATCAGCCACCAGGCTTCAAAATCCACGACTAGATTCCATAAAGATAAGTGGAATGCGGCACCGCAAAGGCACCGCGCGCATTACATCGGTGAGAGCGGCACCAGCGCATCAGGAGACAAACCAGCCTGCGTCTGAGGGTTGGAGGAAGCTTGAAGCTTTTCAATCTCTTTGCGTAAGCGTGCGAGCTCACGTCGGCGTCTGAGTGCAGGAGGAATCGTGAGTAACAGCCCGAAAATCGTACCCAATACAAACGTGGACAGCATCACCACGATCAGAGGTACATTCGGTATCGATAAACCATCGAAAAAGGTCACCGAGACGGGATTGGTGTTTTTAAGTGCGAATAAAAGTACTGCGAGAAAAACGATCAGGCGCAGGGCCCAGACGAAGTAGCGCATGGCTGATCCTCCAAAGTGCAAAAGGTGATTGTAAGCGCCCCGGGTACAGTACGCATAAAAAAACCGCCTTTCGGCGGCTTCAAACTATCCGGCTACGACCCCGGCCTGATCTTCATTTAAATCCACACGCTCGCGCAACTCCTTGCCAGCTTTGAAATGTGGCACCTGTTTTCCAGGCACCAACACTTGCTCACCCGACTTGGGGTTGCGCCCGACTCTAGGCGCACGTTCTGACAGAGAAAAGCTGCCAAAACCGCGTATCTCGATCCGCTGACCTTCAGCTAAAGCCTGGGTCATCGCATCAAGAACGGTCTTGACTGCGTAATCTGTGTCACGGGCGGCCAGCTGAGAGTAGCGGGCTGCCAGTGCGGCGATGAGTTCTGACTTAGTCACTGGATTTATTCAGTGTCGCGCGCTTGGTCGAGCTTGGCCTTGAGCAATGCACCCAAGTTTGTTGTGCCCGAAGAAGCACTTGCTTCAGTCATACGCTGCATCGTGTCAGCAGTTTCGGCTGTATCGCGTGCCTTGATCGACAACTGGATCGAGCGTGTTTTACGATCGACGTTGATGATCATGGCCTCGATATTGTCACCGACTTTCAAAGCTGTCGTTGCATCCTCAACGCGGCCTGTCGCGATCTCGGAGGCGCGCAGGAAACCTTCGACCTCATGAGACAACGTAACCGTTGCGCCCTTGGGCTCAACTGCCTTAACCGTACCAGGAACGACAGCGCCTTTATCGTAGGTGCCAACGAAGTTGTTGAATGGATCACCTTCGAGTTGCTTCACACCCAGGGAGATGCGCTCCTTGTCTGTGTCGATGCCCAGAACAACAGCGTCAAGCTCGTCACCCTTCTTGAAGTTGCGAACAGCCTCTTCGCCCGTTTCTGTCCATGACAAATCGGACAAATGAACCAAACCGTCGATGCCACCTGGCAAGCCAACAAACACGCCAAAGTCTGTGATCGACTTGATCGCGCCGCGGACCTTGTCGCCACGCTTGAAGTTGGAGGCAAACTCTTCCCATGGATTCTGACGGCACTGCTTCATGCCCAAGGAGATGCGGCGACGGTCCTCGTCGATCTCGAGAACCATGACTTCGACTTCTTCGCCGAGTGTCACGACCTTGCGTGGATCAACGTTCTTGTTGGTCCAGTCCATTTCGGAGACGTGAACCAGACCTTCGATCCCTGCTTCAACTTCAACAAATGAACCGTAGTCTGTGAGGTTCGTCACTTTACCGAACAGGCGTGTGCCCTGTGGGTAACGACGTGCCAAGCCCACCCATGGATCTTCGCCAAGCTGTTTGACGCCCAAGGAGACGCGGCTCTTTTCCTGATCAAACTTGAGGACCTTGGCTTCAACTTCCTGACCAACGGTCAAGACTTCGGATGGGTGACGCACGCGACGCCATGCCATATCTGTAATATGCAGCAAACCATCGATACCGCCGAGGTCAACGAATGCGCCGTAGTCGGTGATATTCTTGACAACACCCTTGACGATGGAGCCTTCCTGGAGGTTTTCCAAGAGCTTCTGACGCTCTTCGCCCATGCTGGCCTCGAGCACAGCACGACGTGACAACACAACGTTGTTACGCTTGCGGTCAAGCTTGATGACCTTGAACTCCATGGTCTTGCCTTCGAAAGGCGTTGTGTCCTTGACTGGACGCAGATCAACCAACGAGCCTGGCAAGAAGGCACGGATGCCTGCTGTCATGACAGTCAGACCGCCTTTGACTTTACCTGTAATCGTGCCAGTCACCAGTTCGTTCTTGTCGAGCGACTGCTCGAGTGACAACCAGGCTGACAGGCGCTTTGCACGATCGCGGGACAGCACGGTATCACCATAGCCGTTTTCAAGCGAGTCAATCGCGACAGATACAAAATCGCCTGGTTTGACTTCGAGCTCGCCCTGATCGTTGAGGAATTCTTCGAGGGGAATCAGTGCTTCTGATTTCAGTCCAGCATTCACCACAACGAAGTTGTGATCAATACGAACGACTTCGGCGGAAATCACTTCGCCGGACTTCATATCCTGTTTTTGGATACTTTCTGCAAACAGCGCGGCAAAACTTTCGCCGGCTTGGGTTGAGGTTTGTTGAGTTGACATGTACGGAAGATCCAGATGGCCTTTGGAGCCGGTAACACACCCTATTCGGGTGGAGTGGTTAAACCCTTGACCACAGGTCAAGGATGCTTTGCACAGTTTGTTCAATCGTCAGGTGAGACGAATCAACGACATGCGCATCCTGTGCAGGTAATAGAGGAGCGACCGCGCGTTCGATATCTCGCGCATCTCGCTCACGCATATCGGCAAGCAGGTCTTGTAGATTAGCAGAAATTCCCTTTTCGATCAATTGCTTACACCGCCTCTGGGCGCGCGCATTCACATCCGCAACTAAAAAAATCTTTAAGTTAGCGTCTTGAAACACAATTGTTCCCATGTCCCGACCGTCCGCAACAAGCCCGGGGCTCTGTCGAAAGGCCCGCTGTCGCCCAAGTAAAGCCGCTCGCAGAGCAGGGTTGGGTGCGAGCTGCGAAGCCAAATTACCGACGCGCTCTTGTCTGATCAACTCAGAGACTTCAGATCCGTCAAGCAGTATGCCTCCGGGGTGGAACTTAACCTGAAGAGTTCTCGCGATGTCTGCCACGGCCTGCGCATCAGACGGGTCAATACCCTTTTGCATCACGGCAAGCGCGGTGAGTCTATACAGGGCTCCACTATCAAGCACCCCCCACCCTAGCGCCTCGGCTACTCGATGGGCAACCGTGCCTTTACCAGAAGCAGTCGGGCCGTCAATCGTGATGACAGGGATAGGATGATTCATGTCAGCAGACCACTCAACACAGCAAAATAAGTTGGAAATGTTTTACTGACGCATTCAGGATCCATGATCCGCACACGGGATTGACCGAAGGCAGCCAGGGAAAAACACATCGCCACCCGGTGATCATCATAGGTATCGATCGAGGCATCGTGCCAAAGACCGGACTCGATGGGATGAACGCGCAACCAGTCCGGGCCACTCTCAACCCGAGCGCCAAGTTTTCTTAACTCAGTTTCCATCGCATGGATCCGGTCGGTTTCTTTGACTCGCCAGCTCGCGATATTGCGCAACGTGCACGGCCCATCAGCAAACAGCGCCAACGCCGCTGCAGTCATCGCTGCATCAGGGATCAAGTTGAAATCGGTGTCAAACGCCTTTAATCGATGACCTGCTGTGACATCGACCCCCGAGACTTCGATCGCAGCCTCTTCTCGACGCACCCTTGCACCCATGGACTCGACAACATCGGCAAAGGCTACATCACCCTGAATGCTATTGGCTCCAACACCTACCACCCGCACAGGTCCCCCACCGATCGCTCCAAGTGCCAGAAAATAGGAAGCAGATGACGCATCGCCCTCCACAAAAATGCTTCCAGGTGAGCGATAGCTTGCATCAGCATCAATCACAAACTGCTGCCAGCCATGACGCGTGACCACCACACCAAAACGCGCCATGAGATTGAGCGTAATGTCGATATATGGCTTAGAGATCAACTCGCCAATCACCTCGACAGTCAATGCTCGACCGGTGCGTGCCACAACAAGCGGCGCGGCCATGAGCACAGCTGTCAAAAACTGGCTGGAAACCGAACCTTGCACACGCACACGATCACTCAGCTGCCCGGGGGCAAGGATCTCAATCGGCGGGTAGCCTGGCTGATCGAGATAGTTGATTCGAGCTCCCATCTCCCTGAGCCCGTCAACAAGATCTCCAATCGGACGCTCGTGCATACGCGGCACACCAGAGAGACTGTAATGCCCGCCCATGACTGCAAGCGCTGCGGTGAGAGGACGTATCGCGGTTCCGGCATTGCCCATGAAAAGCTGCGCCTCAATGACAGGAAACCGTGCAACACCCGTCACGCTGACAGATTCAGAAGAATGCTTGATGACCTGGACCCCAAGCTGATTTAAAGCGGCCAGCATCACAGCCGTATCGTCAGATTCGAGCAGGCCCTCTATGCGCGTCGTTCCCTGGGACAGGGCAGAAAGCAGCAGGACACGATTAGAAATACTTTTAGAGCCGGGCAATATAACGGTAC
Organism: Zwartia vadi; assembly: GCF_030410375.1. Taxonomy (GTDB): domain Bacteria; phylum Pseudomonadota; class Gammaproteobacteria; order Burkholderiales; family Burkholderiaceae_B; genus Zwartia; species Zwartia vadi. The sequence goes on along the minus strand of NZ_JAUHHE010000021.1, from coordinate 23,906 downwards.
CCTCGGCATGTTTGGCTGGAGGCAAATCCAAGAACGCTTGACGACTCATGACCCAAGGTCCTGCCAATCACGACGCGCTTTAGAGGCATGATCAAGCATGTCCTCAAGCCACTGCGCATCATTTTCGCGCAAGGCATGTTCGGCGCGCTCAAAAACAGCCTTCATCGCTTGAAGTTCCGCAAGCATGGCGGGACGATTAGCGATAAAAATATCACGCCACATTTCAGCAGATCCTTGCGCGACGCGCGTGAAGTCTCGAAAGCCAGATCCCGCAGTCTCAAGCTTGAGCGCAGCGTCGTCGCTATGCGTCACATACTCCATGTAAAGCGCGGCCACCCAGTGCGGCAGATGACTAATGGCAGCTACTACGCCATCGTGTTGTGACGGTTCAATCGACACCACGTTTGCACCGCATGCCTGCCATGCCGAACGAACAGTCTCGACATCCTGAGGATGGTTTTCCACCAGTGGGGTCAGCATGACACGGCGTCCAACGTACAACTGCGGGTCTGCAGCCTGAGGCCCTTTTTCATGCGAGCCGGCCATCGGGTGACCAGGAACAAATTGCGCAATGCGAGTATTGAGTCCAACACGAGCGGCTTCAATTACGTTTTGTTTGGTGCTGCCACCATCAGTGATGATCGTTTTTGGACCAAGCCAAGGACACAACTCTTTGAAAATACTCTCAAAAGCCCCAACCGGTGCGGCCACAAAGATCAAATCCGCGCGTTGCGCAGCGTCTTTGTAGCTCACCACCTCGTCAATCAGTCCAAGCCTGGCGGCCTCTTGCAAGGTTTCAGGACGACGCCCCGCCCCCAATACCTTTTTCACTACGCCGGCTTGCTTGAGGGCGGCGGCAAATGAGCCACCGATCAAACCAACACCGATCACAGCAACAGTTTGAATCTTGAAAGCATCCATTTTGACGGCACTCATCTTGATCGCACTCACGCGCCCAACGATTTCAATATTGCAGTCAACGCATCAATAAACTTTTGATTCTCGTGCGGCAAACCGATTGAAACACGCAACCACTCAGGCAAGCCATCCCCTTTGACCGGACGGACAATCACCCCGCGCTTAAGGAGCTCGAGATTAATCCCAGCTGCGTCTCCGACCTTCACGAGTACAAAGTTTGAATAGCTTGGCACATAAGTCAAACCAAGCTTATCAAAAGCATGTTGCAGCTGAATCTTGCCTGCGCGATTGACTTCAAAGCTCTCGGCCAGGAACTTTTTATCACTCAGCGCGGCAATCGCAGCAGCCTGCGCAAGAGCGTTGACGTTGAACGGCTGTCGAACGCGATTGAGCAAGTCTGTCAGGACCGGTTGTGCCACGCCGAAGCCTACCCTCAAACCCGCCAGGCCATATGCTTTTGAAAAACTTCTGGATACCAATAGATTGGGATAACGTTTGACCAGTCCGATGCTATCCACGCGGAGCTCAGGCTCTAAAAACTCGTTATAAGCCTCATCAAGCACCACGGTCACGCGGGTGCCGTGACGCTGGGCCACAGCAGCTAAAAATGACTCAATTGCATCGTTGGCTAAATATGTACCCGTTGGATTGTTTGGATTGGCAATAAACACGAGCCTAGTATTGTTTTTAATAGCAGAGAGCATTGCAGGCAAATCATGTCCATAGTCTTTTGCCGCGACCACAATATGCTCCGCACCACGCGCTTGCGTGGCCAACCTATATACGACAAAGGCGAATTGCGAGTACACCACAGAGCTACCAGGCTCAAGCAAAGCAGAAGCCACAAGCTCCAAAATGTCGTTCGAACCGTTGCCTAGGGTGAGCCAATCTTGTGGTACCCCATAGCGTTCGGATAACGCCCTTTTGAGATCAAAACCCGCAGGGTCAGGATAGCGACCTAACCCAGCCACGGCATCGGCGATTGCGCGCCGTGCGGACTCAGGCATGCCAAGTGGGTTTTCATTTGAGGCAAGTTTCACAATACTGGCCGGATCCAGTCCGAATTCGCGCGCCAGCTCCTCGATGGGCTTACCGGCCTGATAGGGAGCGATTGCGGCAATGTGTGGGGGTGGAATCAATACAGAGTCTTGAGGGGACATGAGCGAGACACCAAGAAAACTGAACGAAGACGAAATAACCAACGAGCGCGCCGGACCTGGCACACTCGTGATTCATGAGAACTACTGCGCCGGATAAGAACCCAATAACTTATAGAACGCACACTGCTTTTCGAGAGCTGCGAGTGCCTTCTTGACCCGTGCATCCTCGCAATGTCCCTCGATATCGACATAGAAATAGTATTCCCATTGTCCAGTGCGAGCGGGGCGAGACTCAAAGCGCGTCATCGACACCCCATTTTCAGACAAGGGTGACAGCATCTGGTAGACAGCGCCTGCTCGATTCGGTACAGCGAGGATCAAGCTGGTTTTATCTCGTCCGCTAGGCAAAATATCGAGCTTTCCGATCGCCAGGAAACGCGTTTTATTTTGTGAGTCATCTTGAATCCCAAGTGCCACAACCTGTAAACCCCAAGTTTGCGCAGCGACTTCGCTGGCGATCGCAGCAATAGAGGGGTCTAGGGAAGCAAGGCGCGCAGCCTCGGAATTGCTCGAAACAGGCTCGCGCGCAATACCTGGATACTCACGATTGAGCCAGTTTTGGCATTGAGCCAAGGCCTGGGGGTGAGCGAGAATTTTAGTAATCCCCTGCATGTTGCCAGACTTGCTCAACAGGCAGTGGCGAATCATCAGAGAACGTTCGCCCAAAATTCGCAGAGAAGAACCGAGCAGCAAATCGAGCGTGCGGTTGACCGCGCCTTCGGTCGAATTCTCGACCGGTACCATTCCGACTTGTGCCGCACCTGCTTCGACTGCTCTAAACACCTCGTCAAACGAAGGACAGGCCAAACCTGTGACCGAACGACCAAAATGCTCAAATGCGGCTTGTTCAGAAAAAGATCCAGCAGGTCCTAAAAATGCAACAGTGAGTGCTTGTTCAAGCCCGCGGCAGGCAGAAATGATTTCAGTCCACACAGAGGCGACTGCTTCGGCGGGAAAAGGTCCGCGATTGAGTGATTGCAATTGCCGAATAACCTGCGCCTCGCGCTCAGGGCGCAGCACGGGACCCTCGGCGTGATGGGCATGCTTGACCTCACCCACCTCTTGCGCAGTCAGGGCACGTTTGTTGAGCAAATCGAGAATTTCAGCGTCGATCTGATCGATGCGCTGGCGTAGAGGCAACAACTGGGCTTGCAATGACTCATCCATGAGAGCGCTCGAAATCCTTGAGATAGTCGATAAGTGCCATGACACCCTCTAGAGGCATGGCGTTATAAATTGAGGCGCGCATCCCGCCCACACTCTTATGCCCTTTGAGTTGCATCAAACCGCGTGCTTGCGCCCCCGCCAGGAAGGCCGACTCCAGCGCAGTATCCGGTAAGAAAAAAGGCACATTCATCCTCGAGCGAACGGAGGGATGTACTGGAACTTTATAAAAGGAGCTCTGATCAAAATACCCGTAGAGTCGGGATGCCTTTGCGATGTTTTGCTGCTCCATCGCTGCAAGTCCACCCTGTTCCTTGAGCCATTTAAACACCAGTCCGGCAATATAAATGGCATAGGTTGGTGGCGTGTTGAACATTGAGTGTTCACGCGCAACATTGACATAGTCAAAAGCTGACGGGCAAATGGGCAAAGCATGACCGATCAAGTCACGTCTGACAATGACCACGGTCAAACCAGCCGGTCCGGCATTTTTTTGCGCCCCTGCAAAAATCATCCCAGTGCTGGAAATGGGCATTGGACGAGATAAAAAATGCGAAGAGGCATCGACTACCAAGGGGACGTCTGGAGCACCCAGATTAGCCATAACTGGCCAATCCATTGTCTCGACACCGCCAATTGTTTCATTGCTACATATATGCAGATACGCCGCATCTGGTCGTACGACCCAAGAACCAGAGGGCGGCAACCAGGTTCCGGGTGACTGAGCGCGCCCATCGATCACCGTCTCGGCTGCATTGGTCGCTGCCTCTTGGGCATCGCCATAACGCTGACATTCCTGCATGGATTTTTTGGCCCAAATCCCACTGATCACAAAATCCGCCTTGGGCTTGGCCACGCGACCCAGCAGATTCATGGGAATGATGGCATTTTCTGCCGTCGCACCACCCTGCATGAAGAGGACTGCATAATCCTCGGACACGCCCAGCAACTCGCGCAAATCGGCCTCGGCTTGAGAACAGATTTCAACAAACTGCTTGCCGCGATGACTCATTTCCATCACAGACATGCCCGAGCCATGCCAATCCAGCATTTCCTGCGCAGCCTGTCTCAATACTGATTCAGGCATCGCAGAAGGCCCGGCTGAAAAATTCCAGGGGCGCGCCATATTAGGACTCCGACCCTGCCTCACCAGCGGTATCTGGCGTAGCATCCGGTTTAGTCAAAGAGTCTTTCGCATCTGGCGATGCATTGGTTGCAGGTTGATCTGCATCCGCATCATCATCCACATCGCTTTCGACCACTCTGCGCACACCAGACAACTCGCTGCCGTCATCCACGCTAATGAGTGTGACACCCTGCGTCGCGCGACCCATTTCACGTATTTCCGCCACTCGCGTGCGTACAAGCACTCCGCCCGTTGTGATCAGCATGATCTCGTCCGTGGCATTTGCCAGAACGGCTCCGACAACTTTGCCGTTACGCGCAGATGTCTGAATCGCGATCATGCCTTTGGTGCCACGGCCATGGCGCGTGTACTCAGTAATCGGCGTGCGCTTTCCGAAACCATTTTGCGTGGCGGTCAAGACTGTTTGGGTTTCATCTCCTGATACAAGCATCGCAATGACCTGCTGGCCTTCCTCGAGCATCATGCCGCGCACACCGCGCGCGTTACGCCCCATGGGACGGACATCATTTTCGTCAAAGCGCACTGCCTTACCGGAGTCGGAGAAGAGCATGACGTCATGCTTACCATCGGTCAACTCAGCGCCTATCAGGAAGTCGCCCTCGTCGAGGTCAACCGCGATAATGCCTGCCTTGCGTGGGTTGGAGAAATCTGAAAGCGGTGTCTTTTTGACCGTTCCGCGCGAAGTCGCCATGAAGACTGTCTGATCATCGCTAAATGCTTTGATCGGCAAGACGACAGTGATCTTCTCACCATCCACCAACGGGAACATGTTCACAATCGGTTTGCCGCGCGAGATGCGTGTGCCTTGCGGCACCTCCCAAACTTTGAGCCAATAAACACGGCCGCGGTCTGAGAAGCACAGCAGATAGTCATGCGTATTGGCAATAAACAGCTGATCGATCCAATCATTTTCTTTGGTGGCAGTGGCTTGTTTACCGCGACCACCACGGCGCTGCGCACGATACTCGGACAAAGGCTGGCTCTTGATATATCCACCGTGCGACAAGGTCACAACCATGTCTGCAGGGGTAATCAAGTCCTCAGTATCCAGCTCAGTGGCGTTGAGCTCGATATCTGAACGGCGGACGTCTTTTGCATTAATTGAAAACTCGGTCTTGATTGCCTGCAACTCGTCACTAATGATGACGGTAATCCGCTCAGGTTTTGCCAAAATATCCAACAAATCCAAAATTGTTTCCATGACGGATTTGTATTCGCTAACAATTTTGTCTTGCTCAAGTCCAGTCAAGCGCTGCAAGCGCATGTTCAGGATTTCCTGAGCCTGCGTTTCACTCAAGCGGTACTGACCATCAGCCTGCAAGCCATATGCGTCTGGAAGATTGTCCGGACGATAGGCGCCGCGCCCGCCAACTGCTACGGTATCTGCTCGCGCAAGCATTTCACGCACAAGCGAAGAGTCCCAAGTCCTGTCCATCAAATCTTGCCGCGCAACGGGTGGCGTAGGCGCTGCCTTGATGATTGCGATGAACTCGTCGATGTTCGCCAACGCAACAGCAAGACCTTCGAGAACATGACCGCGTTCACGCGCCTTGCGCAGCTGAAAGACGGTACGGCGCGTGACAACCTCGCGACGATGCGCCAGAAAATACTCCACCATCTGCTTGAGATTGAGCAGACGGGGTTGGCCGTCGACAAGCGCCACCAGGTTCATCCCGAAGGTATCCTGGAGCTGTGTATGTTTGTAGAGATTATTCAGAATAACCTCGGGGACCTCACCTCGCTTGAGCTCGATCACCAGACGCATGCCGTCCTTGTCTGACTCATCACGGATGTCGGAAATGCCCTCGACCTTTTTCTCATTGACAAGCTCGGCAATGCGCTCCTGCAAGGTCTTTTTATTCACTTGATAAGGAATCGCATCAACAACAATCGATTGCCGATTATTACCAATGTCTTCGAAGTGGGTTTTGGCGCGCATGATCACGCGTCCGCGTCCCGTGCGATAACCTTCTCGCACACCGACGATTCCATAAATGATGCCTCCCGTCGGGAAGTCTGGCGCAGGAATGAGTTCGATCAGCTCATCAATCGTGCACTCGGGGTTGCGCAAACAATACAGGCAACCATCAATGACCTCGGCAAGATTATGCGGTGGAATATTGGTTGCCATGCCAACCGCAATACCCGAGCTACCGTTCACGAGCAAGTTTGGCAAACGTGAAGGCAACAGCAAAGGCTCGCTTTCACTACCGTCGTAGTTGGGACCGAAATCAACAGTTTCCTGGTCAATATCAGCCAACAGTTCGTGAGCGATTTTGGCAAGACGAATCTCGGTGTAACGCATTGCCGCCGCGCTATCGCCGTCGACGGAACCAAAGTTGCCCTGGCCATCTACCAACATATAGCGCAAGGAAAAGTCCTGCGCCATCCGCACGATCGTGTCGTAAACGGCTTGATCACCATGCGGGTGATATTTACCAATCACGTCACCAACGATACGCGCTGATTTTTTATACGCGCGGTTCCAGTCGTTATTGAGTTCGTGCATCGCAAACAACACGCGACGATGCACAGGCTTAAGACCGTCCCGGACATCCGGGAGGGCGCGCCCTACGATTACGCTCATTGCATAATCGAGATAACTGCGGCGCATTTCTTCTTCGAGTGATATCGGAAGAGTTTCCTTGGCAAAGGAATCCATAAAGTTCGCAACAAATGACAGCGGTTGAAAACCCGAGACGGGGTCGAAATGGTAAAAAGCAACTACAAATGGTCAGCCTTGGATTCTACACCGGCACTTGCCACGGTATCACTTCAAATAGGACGGCCAGTCGGCACACTGAAATAGAAAAAATATTTTTTTCTAAAACCGCTGAACTTTTCCAAAATTAGCCGGTCAGAAGTTCATCTTCTCTTGGGGAGGTATCGTCCTACCCACAAATTCCTGCAGGTTTTCGGATAGAAAATCTCGATAATTTGCGTCTAAACGTAAATTTTTGTTGCCAAAAACCAACAAGAAACGCCTGTTGAGCGTATAAATGCGCATATCAACGACTTAAGCGTGCCAGAAGAGTGACTAAACCTCATCAAATGCCTTAAGATTCGTTCAGCACGCAGGAAACCCAGCGGGTATTTTTAAATAGTGCTCACTGTGTTGCTATACTGGACCCGTTTCCTGATGTATTTTTTTATTTGCGGCGGGGGTTCGCTGCGAGTCACTTATCCAGCTTCAAGCTCAACGAGGAGAAACATGAACAAACCCTCCAAATTCGCTCTGGCACTCGCCTTTGCTGCTTTCACAGCAACAGGCGTCGCTTCCGCGCAAACGGTAGACAATTGGAAGAACGGCTCAGGTGAGCTCATTTGGAAGAACGGTTCCAATGAACTCTGCTGGCAGGACAACTTCTGGACCCCAGCTACGGCTGCAGCCGAGTGCGTCAAAAAATCTGGCCAGCCAATGGCTGACAAGATTTCGATCAAAGCAGAAGCTTTGTTCGACTTTGACAAGGCTATCGTCAAGCCAGAAGGTCGTAAGTTGCTCGACCAGGTTGCTGCTCGCCAAGCTGAAATCAATCTCGAAACCATCATTGCCGTCGGTCACACAGACTGGATCGGTACTGATGCCTACAACATGGCTCTCTCGATTCGTCGTGCTGACGCTGTGAAGGCATACTTGGTCTCGAAAGGCGTTCCAGCCAATCGTATTACTGCATCCGGCAAAGGCAAAGCTGATCCAGTCGCTGACAACCGTACAGCAGCTGGTCGTGCCAAGAACCGTCGTGTAGATATCGAAATCATCGGCAGCAAGAAGTAATTCTTGATGTTGACTGGCTAGGCCGCTTCGGCGGCACTAGCTAGACTAAAAGACCTCGCTCGCGAGGTCTTTTTTCTTTTGTGGACTCCCCTCGTTTATCGCCCAAAGTTTGGTAATGTATCTTGTTGTGATCAGCGCAATTTCATATCCATTTCGTGACATCCCTGCCGGACCTTTATAAGAATCGCCATGAACACTGACATGCCTAAGGGCTCCAATAACGTTGACCAGGCTGAACTGGACAAATTCAGCGCACTTGCATCGCGCTGGTGGGATCCAAACAGTGAATTCAAACCTTTACACGCTATTAATCCACTGCGCCTTGATTGGATTAAGGGGTTGACTGGCGGGCTGCAAGGCAAAAAAGTATTGGATGTCGGCTGTGGCGGTGGTATTTTGGCTGAAAGCATGGCACTCAGCGGGGCGGAGGTCACAGGAATTGACTTAGCGGACAAATCGCTTAAGGTCGCACGTTTACACGGCCTCGAGTCTGGTGTGCCTGTGACCTACCGAAGCATTAGTGCGGAGGATATGGCAGGCGAGCAACCCGGACAATTTGATGTGATCACCTGCATGGAAATGCTCGAACACGTCCCAGACCCCGGTTCAATCGTGCATGCCTGCTCAACGCTGGTCAAACCTGGCGGCTGGGTATTTTTCTCGACCATTAATCGCAATCCTAAATCTTTTTTGTTTGCAATCATTGGCGCAGAGTATGTTTTGCGCCTTCTGCCACGCGGCACGCACAGCTGGCGCAGTTTCGTACGTCCAAGCGAGCTCGCACAAGCCGCGCGGGCAGCCAAGCTCACAACACACCAAGTGATTGGCATGGGTTACAACCCTTTGACTGAACATTATTCGCTCAATCATGATACGAGCGTCAACTATCTCATGGCTACTCGTAAAGGCAACCTGTAAATGACCGCTCTTGTTTTGTTTGACTTTGACGGCACACTTGCCGACACAGCCCCCGATCTGGCAGCCGCCGCGAACAAGCAACGTCTGCGCGCAGGACTTGCACCTTTACCGCTCGACGTATTAAGGCCCTACTCGTCTGCTGGTGCACGCGGACTACTGCGCTGCGCACTGAACATGACACCGGAACATCCGGACTACGAACAGCATCGCGTGCAGTTTTTAAAAGACTACGAAGCCGCGATGCATGTCGACACCTGTTTATTCGATGGTGTACCAGAGTTACTCGACTCTATTTCTCGCAAAGGTTTATCGTGGGGAATTGTGACCAATAAAGCCACCTATCTAGCTCAACCTTTAGTTGCTTCACTTGGTCTGGACAAGGAATGTGCAGTCCTGGTTTGTGGTGACACGACGGCACACTCCAAGCCTCATCCCCTCCCCTTGCTTCATGCAGCACAAAAAGTAGGTTTCGGCACAGACCGTTGCGTCTATGTAGGCGATGACATCCGGGATATCCAAGCTGCTCGCGCCGCAGGCATGGCCTCGATTGCTGCAAGTTATGGCTATTGCGGACCTGATCATCCCGTGGAAACCTGGCAGGCTGATCATTGCGTTGCCTCAGCCAATGAAATGTGGCCCGCCATTCGCAAGATTTTGAACACTTGATACCGAGCCAATCATTCGCGGCATCAACAAAAGATGTAAATGTTGAAATATTCTGTCGATAAACTGAACTCTTTGACCTGTGATGGGTCTATCGCTATAGATTGTTCGTCTACAATCGTACTACTGGGGCCGATCCGGATTCGACGTGGGTCGCGAAACAGCGCAGGGCATGCCGAGCACCAGTTCGCTCGTAAATCCACTGGAAACACTATAAACGCCAACGACGAGCGTTTCGCTCTGGCCGCTTAAGCGGTGAGCCGCTGCACTGATTTGTCTTTGGGTCAAGTGGAGAAATCCACAGCAGCGTCATTTACAAAGAATCGGGGTTTGCCGGGTCACTCGTCAAATTCTTAAATCCAAGTGAATCGCCAAGGTCCGGCCTGTCGGTTGGCTAAGTCCAAGGTTAAACAAAAAGTAAATCGACTACGCATGTAGAACTGCCTGCAGAGGGCTCGCGGACGGGGGTTCAATTCCCCCCGGCTCCACCAAATACCGCACAAGACCATCCTTCCGAGGGTGGTCTTTTTTTATGAAAAATTCACTCATGCGGTATACGAGAACTAAAAATGAATCTGACCAATACTGACATCAAGCACCAATAAATTCAAAGACACGCTAGCATATCGAAATCACAATCGCTACGCCATCAGGGGCCAAAGTTCGTGATGGATCACAATGATTCAGTACATGAATAATTTAATCAAAGAAAACCAATGGCCCGAACTTGACGAAGGCGACCCGCTCGCCGATGCTGTCATAAATGACTGGTTAAACGCAACACCCCAGGAAAAAGCACTACTCATGCTAGGCATGAAAGAAGGTGCGCGTTCTATTCCACACGCTCCAGCTTCATATCGAAACTTTCTATTTGAAGCTGAAGAGTTTTTACTGTCTGCTCCACCACTAGATTTAGCCCAGTTACCTTATAAGTATGTCGGGCCCACTTGGATGAGCATCTCCATGGGACCGGGTGCACTTCTGCATACCTATACAGACCCTCAAATTGCAAAAGTCCTCATCCACACCGGAAAACTGATGAGTGAAGCCGCGTCCAAACGCTTATCAGAAACGCAATACTGGCTCCTAAAACTTCTACAACACAATGCGTGGCAGACGGGAGGCTCAGGGTTTATCCACTGTCTGCAAGTTCGATTGATTCATGCCAAAGTTCGAGCGAGCATTCGAAAAGCGCGCGGAGGATCGATAGACTTTCAACCGATTCCTCAACGGCTAATGCTGCGAACATGGCTAGATTTTGCAGTGGTCTCACCTCGGGCACTTGAGCGACTTGGCCTTGAATGGACCGGCGAAGAAAAATCTCATGTCGCGGCGCTCTGGCATATCGTCGGGCTACTGCTAGGCATACCAACCAGAGTCATGTCGGAGCTTGCCAAGCCAGGCTGCGCAACGGAATGGTTAAACCACTTCAATCAGGAGATGCCTCAGCCAGACGACAATGCGAGAGTGCTCACGCTCTCGATGCTTGAGGCAATCGGTCAGCGCATGTCCATGGTCATGAAGCTACCAAAAGATATCGCAATCGCACTCATGCATGGATTCGCCCGACATATTCATGGGGATGCTCTGGCCGATGCAATTGGTGCTACAGATACATCAGTTTCTGCTCTGATCCCAACTTATGTTGACTCCAACCTTTATCACATGCAAAAAATCAGACAGGATGCCACCTTTAGACAGACCGTCATTGAACGATCAACAAAGCAGATGGATTCAATTTGTAGCCAAATCGAGGGCACAGCCGCCTACCAGCATATTTAATCCACCAGAAAAGAGCATTTAGATCAGCTATGTACCTTACTGCCGGACTCCATCGCTCCATACAACGACATCCAGAAAAAGTCGCAACAGTGAGCGGTGGACGTCGTCAAACGTACGCGGAACTAATCGAACGTGTCGCACGCACAGCTTCATTACTGAAGGCAAACGGATTAAAAGCAGGAGATCGGCTGGCAATCATTTCTCAAAACTCAGACCGGATGATCGAACTGCTTTTGGCAGCATGGTGGTCTGGCTTGGTTGTACAACCCGTCAATACACGTTGGTCACCAGCAGAAATGGCCTATGCCATGACGGACTCTAGAGCACGCGCGCTAGCGACTTGCTCAAACTTGCTCAGCACTGTCCAAGCGATTGAGTCCGAACTGCCGGAGCTAGTTTGTCGGTTCTATATGGACGATGATCAAGAGCCCGTTGGCTATATCAAACTAAGCACTCAGATCATCACCAGCCCGACAATTGAGGATGTGCGCTGCGCGACTGATGATTTGGCGGCCATTGTCTACACTGGAGGCACAACAGGCAAACCGAAGGGCGTGATGCTCTCCCATGGCAACTTCTGGTCATCTCTGGTCGGAAGAATGGTCGAAGTACCGAGCTCACCACAATCCGTCACACTCTTGACCTCTCCAATGTTTCACGTGGCCGGACTCTCAAGAATGATTTTGCAAGTCCTGCTGGGCGGAACTTCTGTCGCACTTCCTGGATTTCAACCTCAATCAGTTATCGAGCTGATCAGACAAGAAGGTGTGCATGATTTGATGCTGGTGCCCAGCATGCTGCAAATGCTGATGAGTACTGCAAATTTTGATCCCGAATACCTGCCTACACTGAATAAGATTTTCTGGGGTGCGGCGCCCATTACGATGCCACTTTTACAACAAGCCTTAGAGAGATTTCCAAAGGTGGAGTTCGTCCACTCCTATGCAATGACTGAGACGGCGGCCTCTATTTCGGCATTGACAGTGTTAAACAATCCGTCTTTTCTTAAGAGCAATCGATTACGCTCTGTGGGTCGAGGCACCTTATCCTCTGAAATCCGAATCGCCGACGCGCAGGGAAAATCGTTACCTTCCGGCACGACAGGAGAAATTTTATTAAGAGGCCCCGGAATCATGAAGGGCTACTGGCACAAGCCTGTCGAAACAGCTGAAACGTTTATTGACGGCTGGTTGAAATCAGGTGATGTTGGTTACCTCGACGAAGAAGGCTATCTTTTTGTCACGGATCGAATGAAAGACATGATTATTTCCGGAGGGGAGAATATTTACCCGGCAGAAGTCGAAACCGTCATCTGTAGCCACCCTAGTGTCAGTGCGTGCGCCGTGATTGGTGTGCCCCATGAGCGATGGGGAGAAGCCGTTCATGCAGTGATTGTGCTTCATCAAGGACTGACAATCACTGAGGAGACACTACTCGCGTACTGCCGCCAATCACTCAGTCGATTTAAATCTCCCAAGTCTTTTGAAATCAGAGAGAGTCTGCCACTCACAGCTGCTGGGAAAATAGACAAAAAATTATTGCGCACGGCTCACACCTGAACTTCCCAAATAACAATCTGACAAATTCTGACATTTAAGTAACGCGTTGTATTTCAATCAGAATTTGTGGCGAATACCAACGCCTACCAACGAATAAGTCAGCCCTTGACTCATGCTGTAGTTTGTTGCGTATGCGCCCATCGCATAGATATTTGTTCTCGGAGTGAAGTTATATGTGTAGGCAAAGCTATAGACCGTTTGTGTATCAATTGGAAAGAAAAGACTCGACTGCATACCACTCGACGGCTTGGCCATTTGCCACGATAAAAATACATTGGTGGATTTGTTCGGTGTATAAGTGAGACCTAGCAAATAGGAGTCGACCGCAATATTTTGATCGAAAACAATACTGTTGTTTGTCGTACCAAGATCGCTTGGACGCTCAAAGCTTTGTATGAGCTGAGCGGGATTTAACCAGGCATTCCGTGTCTGACCGTAGGCGCCCGACAATTTAAATTGACCTACATCATATGCTGCGCCCAATATCCAGGCCGAGGCATTCGGCACCTGGCCTTTGGCCGTCGCAGCATTTGGATAATAAGCATCATAGGTCGCAGTCATGTAGAGAGGACCTTTTTTATATTGGATACCTGAAGTGATTGCACGCAGGTTATCTTGACTGGCAAAGTTGTAATCTCTGGAGTCACCTGGCACTACGGGATACTTACCATCAATGACGTAGGCGGAGGGAATTTGAGACGAAAAGGTATAGCCGACTCCCGCTTTGAAGCCTTCAATGCTGTCTGTCTCAAGTCGAATCATGTTGCTGAATCGCTCAGCGTTCGCAGAACCAAAAGAAAGGCCAAGCGATGCAGAAGCAAACTCACCAGGTCCGAAAGGCGTTAAATCTGAAATGTAGTCGTTAGCAAAGTCATATTGACGTCCTAAACGAAAATTCCCAAGTCCCTTACGACTGGCTCCAAACCAGGCTTGTCTGCCAAAGATGCGGCCGCTCTGGCCCATTGTTCCATTACCGATATCAAAACCATTTTCCAACACAAAATTGATATCTGTTTCGGCCGCAACTCTCTCCTTACCCCTAAGACCGAAGCGATTGCCTGATTGGCCTCCGCTAATCATTGCAAAACGCGAGGCACTACGATACGTGCCGGCGTCATTGGCAGAGTGATTTTGATATGCGAAGCCTGCATCAACCGTACCGTAAAGCGTGACTGATGACTGTGCATGGACTGATGACGCAGCAATTGTGAGCGCTGAGCAGCAGACATAAACAGGTAACAACCGCATTTTAAAATCCTCATATAAGTTTGATTTGTGAAATGATCTTAGGTCTAAGTTTTCTGATTCACAAGACACCATTGAGTGAGGTTTAACGCGCAAAACCGACAAATAACGACAAAAGTATATAAAAAGTGTGTCCGATGAATCTCGCGGCATAAACTCCTTCGAGAAATTCATCCTCATCTTCGTGGGTCGCAGAATGAAAGTTATAAGTATGTTGACCATTACATTGACTACAGTGCTGACCGGTTGCACTGGCATCAATTCAAGTAGTTTCAGCGATATGTCAACTGCATATCGACAAGTCGTTGAAAACTATAGTAATGAAAATATTTTGTTGAACATTGTGCGTTCGTCAAAGAATATGCCTCTGAGCTTTTTGGATATTCCATCCGTTATTGGCACGGGAAATGTGATGGCAAACGCAGGAGCGAATACAACGCAAAGCGCAGGCACTCAAGTCACCCCCCCCTCCATCACCTCGGGCTCACTCGGTCTTTCAGTCAATAACGGATTTACTTTTACGCAGGCTTCTTTAGATAACGCACAGTTCATGCAGTCGTTTCTTAAGGAAATTCCGCTGGGCGTTCTAGGGGTCAAAGGTACCGAACGTTTATTACCTCGCGCAGTGTCATATACGCTTTTAATTGAAAGCATAGAATTAAGAAAAAACAATCACTCAATTCACCGATTCAATAATGATCCGCTTGATCCCAAATATAAAGATTTTCAAAACCTTTTATATTTATTAATCGAGTCTGGATTGACGATCGAAAATGTGCAGGTTAAGACTCCGCTTGGACCACCGATTGAACCTGCGGCCTTGAGCAGATCAATGGAAGCCTGGGGTGGCTCAACAGTCGATAATATGGCCAAGGGTTTAATTTCCTTTGAAAAAGTCAACAAAAATGGCAGAGAGCTTTATCAGCTTGTAAAAAACGATCAGCAATCTCGTGTCTGCGTCAACAAATATAGAACTCAGGAGTTGCTCGGAGATATGTTGAGTCCACAGTCTTATTGCCAAGACTCGCCCCGATTTGCCAAACCTGACCTGGAGTATGCCAAAGCGATCAAGGCATTTGTCTCCCATTTTCCGGATGCCAAAAACCTAGAATTCGTCATCGGTGTGCGTTCACCCGGAAACGTATTCGATTTTCTGGGGGCTGTTCTGAATGCGCAATTCGAAGGCGATGGCTCCAAGGAAGTCATGTTGCAACCTTCTAAATCCGTGTTTGACAGCTACAACCAGAGATACAAGAAACCCTTGCCTTTATTCAAGGTGTATAGAAACGCCATCAATATTGATCCTGCCGCCTCTGTCAAATACAAAGGCATCACGTACTCCGTAGCGGACAATGACGAGTCCTACACAAAGGACGTGATGGAGTTTATGGCGACGCTTGTCACAATTGCCAAGATACCAGGTGCAATACCTGCTTCTCCCGCCGTGATTGTGAGGTAAATGATCATTCGAATTAACGACTTCGGATAGGCATGATGCTGGCAACCGTAAACTCTTTAAGAGTCACTCGTCCATCTCGATCTGTATCCATAGCAATGAACTGTGCCTCTGTAAAACCTGCCTGATTCGCTTCAGCAGTGCTTAAAAAGCCATTTCTATCCAAATCCCATTCGTCGAATGGTGAACCAGCCCCGCCGTTACCACCTGCCGATCCTTTGCCTCCGGTACCAGCATATGCACCCGACCTTATATCCGGGGCAATACCACCTCTTGCGGGGTCTTCAACAATCGCACCACCATTCCCACCGACCCCTCCCACATTTTGTGCGAAAGCAGCACTGCTAAGTGCCGCAACTGTTAAAGCGATAGAAAATTTTTTCAACTTACTCTCCTTTAAGTATCAAGCTTGAGTTTGAATTGGCATAAAAATTTGAACGTGTCCCATTTCATAAAGCTCCCTCAACGTACGGGCCACGAAGACTTTGTAGGATTCATCGATAAAAGTTTTATCAGGTTTTAAATCAATAACGGATCGGATTGATCTACGTGCTTCCATGGCCTCAAGAAGTTGATGTAAATATTTCGGCATAGTGAAGTGAAGATTACCTCTGGTGCCCTGCAATACTGAAAAGTCAGCAGACTCATGATCGTGATTGATATTCGCACCGGGAGATAAACGAAAGGTGAAATCAAATAAAGAATCATTCTCAAATGGAATAGACACCCGAGATACATAATCAGGATGTGCGGCGAACCAGCGGTGGGTTCCGCGAGACTGCAACAATAAATCGCAAACATGAGCGGATTGTTCAATTGAGAGATCACCCAATCTCGACCAAAGAGGATGATCCTCAGTAACTTGCGCTCGCAAACTGTACTCCGCAGGTTCACACCAATTTAAAAACTCTAAACCTGCACGTCTGGTGAAAGAAAAGATCTCCTTGACTGAGTAAGCCTGATCAATAGGATTGAGAAAAGTATCAACAATCCCTGCGTCATAATGTAAATCTCCAGAGTGATGGATGTAGCGCTTGACCGGATGATCTTGAGGTAACGAGTACAGAACGTCTTTAATGAGAGAGACATCTTCTGTTGTTTGCTCTAGTCGAATCAGTCGGAATGCTTCTTGGAGGGGATAGACTCCCATGCGCAAATGTTTTCCATAAACCATGATGTTCAGTATGCCATCTGGGCGCAAAACAGAGGCAAGCGCCTTGAGACCAGCATCCGGATCTTCTAAGTGATGCAATACTCCTGTGCATGTGATGAAATCAAAACTTCGACCGAGCTGCGAAATTTTCGTGAGATCCATTTCAAGGATTTCTAGATTACTCAATCCATGGCGCTCTTTGAGAAACTTCTGATGCGATAAACTCGATTCTGATAGATCGATTCCCAGTACATTCCAGTTTGGATTCTGACAAGCGTAATAAGCGGCTTGATTACTCCCGCATCCCGCGCACAAAATATCCAGCCTAGTCTCGACAAGATTTCTATCTGACAACATTAAGGGCCAATAGAATGTGGGATCGCCGATTTCGAGATAGGCACCTGTTGAAATCGCCTGTTGCATATCCATGACCGGACGGGGATAGACCCAATTGCGATACTGTTCAGACAATGACTGTGCGTTCATGAATAAGTGCTTGCACCTTCAATAAATTAAGTTCTGCACGGAAAATCACAATTAGAAATATACATTCGTATATAAAAAATCAGTGATATGAATTCCGACAAATTCTGACGATATAAATACGTTCAACTTCAGTGGCGATAAAATTTACGAAACACTGCACTCCAGCCAAATCTTAGGCATCGATCAATGAATACTAAAATTCCGAATACCTCATTAAGAAAGTTCTTAAAAAATGGACTGATCGGCATAGGCGGGCTCACATTGGGTATGCCGTTTGCACTTTCAGATCCACGCTATAAATTTGTTGACGCCAACCACAATGCTTCGGGAACGCATTCGCTCTGGATACGTGACGCAATTAAAAAAATGTGGCGAGATCGTGAGCAGTCAGGCATCACGCCATTGATCAAACTGGATTGCCCGTTTGATCAAAGAATCAGCATCTATCTAAAAGACGAATCTAAATCCAGGACGGGAAGCTTAAAACATCGCGTTGCTTGGGCGCTGTTGATGCATGCATTGATTGAGGGAAAAATTGGTCCGCACACGCACCTCTACGAGGCATCGAGCGGAAATACGGCCATTGGAGAGGCCTACTTTGCAAAGCTTCTTAATTTGAAATTTACCGCGGTCATGCGTGCCGGAGTAAGCGAAGGAAAATTGCGTGCGATTCGAGGCTTTGGTGGAAACACTGAAATTTTGACTCAGAATACAAGTCCTGCCGAATTTATTCGGCTTGCTTTAGAAAAACAGCCACACGCATACAACATCGATCAGTTCGCCAATGCTGAAAAAGCCCTGGATTACTACAAAGGTCATCCGGCAGCTACGATGAATATGGCAAACGAAATCTATCTGCAACTCCAGCATAGCGACCATGCATGTCCACAGTGGTTTATAACGGGAGCGGGCTCGGGAGGAACCGCCACAAGCATTGCAAGATATTTAAGAAAATGGGCTGACTACGACAAAGCATGTCCCGCTAGACTTCTGGTCGTTGATCCCGAAGACTCCGTATTAATGGATTGGTTTCAAACGGGTCAAAGCGAGCTTTCAATATCGACTGGCTCAAGAATTGAGGGTATTGGCTCTCGAGGTCCAATCAAAATGGGAAACACCTTCAGTCTGCTGCGCGAAGGTGTTGACAAAATCATCAAGGTACCCGATGCAGACTCAATCGCAGCCATGCATCTTTTAACCAAACTTGTCGGATTCGAAGTGGGGCCCTCATCAGGCACTAACTTTTGCGGAGCACTGAGTATCGCCAGCCAAATGCATCAATCCGGTCAATCCGGCGCTATCGTCTCTATTATTTGCGATGGGGGCCTAAGGTATGCAGACAATTACTACAATTCTGCGTGGATTGAAAAATCTGGCCTACAGTACCAAGTACCTTTATTGCGACTAGAGAAATTTTGGAATACAGGTCAATGGCTTTGACAAAATATGTCGCAATTGGTCGCTATTGATATGCACCTTAAGTGATACATTTTTATGAAGACAAACGTTCTAAAAATCCACTGAAAATAATATCAAACAAGATGCGTTTAACAACGACCCAGATTGCTTTAATCGCACTTTACTTACTATGCTCGACGGCCGTTTTTGCGTCACAAACTCATCATCCCATAAAAATAGACTCTGGCCTTTTACAAGGGCATATCCGCAAAGCAGGATCGGGTAAAAGCGTCATTGAATATCGTGGTGTACCTTTTGCGCAAAATCCAACTGGAGAATTACGCTGGAGTTTGCCTCAGCCTGCAATCCCTTGGAACGGTATTTTTGACGCCAGGGAATTTGGACCTGCTTGCCCTCAAGTATCAAGATTTAACTTAACCGATAGCAGTATCGAAGAAGATTGCCTGAGCATCAACGTCTCTGCCCCTGCAGATCTCAAGCCAGGAGAAAAATTGCCTGTTTTCTTCTGGATACATGGGGGAGCCTTTGTGGGAGGCGCTTCCAGTTTATACAGATTGGATAAACTTGCCTCAGAAGGTCGGATGATCGTCGTCAGTGCGAACTACAGACTTGGCGTTCTTGGTTTCGTTCCCCTCCCCGGATTAGCTAAAGAAAAAGTAAACGGTAACTTTGGCATTGAAGATCAAATGGAAGCTTTACGTTGGATACAACGTAATATTTCAGCTTTTGGTGGGGATCCAAATAACGTCACTTTAGCTGGCGAGTCGGCAGGAGGCGCATCTATCTGCTTACATCTGAGCAGTCCTGATCAGGTTAAAGGACTTTTTCATAAAGCCATGATCGTCAGTGCAGGCTGTTTATCGCAAGTCAAGACTACCTTTGAAGCAATCAATAAGATCGGAAAAGTCATCACAAAAAAACTCGGATGTCCTGAAGATGATGACTTGAAATGTTTACGTCGTCAATCGGTTGCTGAGATTCTAAAAGTACAAACTAAGTTAGCAGATGATCATCCAACAGATCTCGCTATGTATGCCCCAACGCATGGGACACCTTCTCATCCGAACTCAACCGTTCCAACTTCGATTACCGACGCACTCAATCGCGAAAACGGCGGTAGTTTTGCGACGGTTCCTCTCGTCATTGGTGGTATGGAGAAAGAACTTCTTATTTATGTCGGATACTGGTGGCAGGATGCACTAGCTGGGAAAGGTCCCGCCTTAGACAATCAAACAATCAATCGTCTTTGGTTGGAAAATTTTTATGGAATACACTCAAAAGCAGTGGCAAAAAAATACGGATTTGAAAATCCGAAAGTCGGCGCACATCGATTGGGAGAGGCTTTATCAGACTTTAATCCTAAATTGGCCCTCAATAGTTGCATCTACTATAAGACTGCTGACAAAATTATTGCTTATCCCGATGCACGACTGACCTATGTTTTTGAATTTGCCGATCCAAATGCTCTGGTCAAGGGCGTTGCAATCTTACCTCCCTATCCGGATTTTCCACTTGGGCCCGTACACTCTTCCATACTCAATTATTTGTTTCCTCATTTCTCAAATAATATAAAAATCAACGCACCCAATTTGACTCTCGCATCACAAGCGCTTGCCAATCAAATTGTTCAATATTTTTCTGCTTTTGCAACAACTGGTCAGCCTAAGATCTCGGGTGCTCCAGTCTGGCCTAGCTATAAAAACAGTCAGGATATTTTTAAATTCACTCCTGGAGTCGTAGGTCCCTTTGATGGGGGGCTAGCTCACCATTGTGATTGGTGGAAAACTCTTTTTCCCAATCCTTAGTTAATCTGAACGATTAAAGAGAAAGGCATATCAACATGAAAACTGTAAAAAGGGTGGTTTCAAGTTTGAAGTGCAACAAGCCGGCGGTAATACTCGTCGGCATTAAATGTATCAGGTAAAAAGAGTTCTGCAGGGCATTTAAAGCCGAGACTTTTTCGAGGTCTAGTATTTAATGCCCAAGCAACACTATCCAGTTCTTCTTGGCTAAACACGGACAGGTCGATTCCCTTGGGTAAATATTGTCTCAGTAATCCGTTTGTGTTCTCGTTGATGCCACGCTGCCAAGGGCTGTGGGGGTCTGCGAAGTACACCTTTACGCCTGTGCGTTCGGAGAGCTTCTCATGCTGAGACATCTCGCGGCCTTGGTCGTAGGTCATCGACAAGCGACGCTGTACTTCGATCCGGTTGAGAACCATACTAAAGCCCTCGACCGCTGCTTGAGCACCACCATCTGCAACCTTGGCCAAGGTCACAAACAAACTTGTTCGTTCAACGAGCGTGCCGACAGCCGAAGCATTTCCGCGCCCTTTGATCAGGTCGCCCTCCCAGTGACCAGGGATCACCCGCTCATCGACCTCTGGTGGTCGTTGGTGAATACTGACCATATTAGGAATCTCGCCACGGCGATCCTCACCGCGTGCGCGAGGACGACGAACTTTGCGTCCTTGCCTCAGGGTTGCAAGCAGCTCGGTACGCAGCTCACCGCGCGGCATTGCGTAGAGCGCCGTATAAATGGTTTCGTGACTGGCACGCATCGAGGAATCATCGGGGAACATGCGTGGAAGTATGCCCGCAATCTGTTCCGGAGAGTATCGTTGCCTAAGCAGTTTTTGAACTTGAAACCACAAAAAGCCGTCCATCGCCAAGCGAGAAGGCTTGCGGCCTCTGGAGCGAGTCAAAGCCGCACGCTGGTGGGCACTTGCCGCACGATATCCACCTGCCAAAGCGGGGCGACCGGCTTGAGCGGGCTGAGATCTTGGATCACACCATCCGTTACGCGCAAGCTCACGACTAATAGAGCTGGCGCTGCGATCCAGGCTCAAAGCGATAGCCCTCATGGTGCAACCTCGCTCAAGGCTCAATTGAATCAACGTCCGCTCTTCACAATTAAGATGTTTGTATTTGGTATTCATCGCAACACAGTACCTCAAGGTTAGTGTTGCACTTCAGTTTTGAACTCAACAAGAGTAATGAGTAAAAATCCTGCAAAAAATGTTCACACTGTACGTATGACTGATTTTGCGACCAAAACTGCAGCTTCAATCACTGAAGCAATCAGTCGATCTGGTTCGCTCAATCATTCAGACGGAAAAGTCAATGTGCATATTCATGTTGGAGACATCATTTTGATTGGTTTTGACGAGGCAATTGATGCCGAAGAATGGGGTATGAGAGAAAATAATACTGAAATAATCGGTGCTCCAACCTCAAATGGCAAACGACGTCAGAAGGAAAATGTCTCAAGCGAACAGACTGATAATAAAAAGACCTCACGCTCAGTCAGCTTTAAGAAAGGAGCGCTTGAACTAAATGCCACTGAGCATGCCGAGCCTGTCAAACAGTCTGCCGCTACCAAAAAATCGACCCGCAAGAAAATGAGCAAATAAAGGTGATCAATATGAATCAACGTATCGAATTAATCTCGCGTGATATAAAAAATAATACAACCCTCAAAGCGCATACTACCTATGTGATTGACGCCGAGATCCATGTAAAGAGCGGTGTCACACTTACGATCGAAGATCGCACGATACTGTTGATCACCAACGGATTAAAACCAAAATCAAGACTGCGCCGCTCATGCTTGATCTTTGATCAGGGATCTACTCTTTCAGCCAAGCGCTTGTATGTCAAAGCAGCAAGTGATAAGCATAAACCTGTCAAACAAAGTGATAACGGCGGAATCTGGTTTTTAGGAAACTTTCAGGATGCGACGAAAGACTCAATTTCAGTTGTCGAAAATCGTAAAAAGCCCTTGTCGTCTTTCAATGCGGAGATGATCGCAACATATTACCTAGGGCGCCATGACCCACTAAGTGAAACAAAAAAACAAAAGGCCATCGCTGCGCGAGATGACATTGACGGATTTTCAATATTGGGAGTAGGTAAAAAAGAATGGAATGTCCGTACTGTTCGAACTTTTTATTCAGGTGACGATGGTCTCGACATCACGAATTCTCATATCTCGTTTGATCGTATTGAAATTAAAAATCCAATGGAAGACGCACTGAACTTTAGTAGTAGTCGTGTGGAAGTACATAAAAGTTTGATTATTGATGCGACCAAGGATCAACGAGCGGATCGAGATATTTTCGATTTTGAAGTGGACGATGGATCCACCTTCATGGAAATTTATCAACATTGTTCGATTAACATCTGCGGATGTTTTGGTGATGAAGTGGTATTGAGCTCAATTGATTTACCTCATCCCAATCCTAATCCTGATGCGCGCTATGCATTCAAAGGAAAATCAAAAAACCGCTCCACTCTTGTCTACTCAATTCGTCGAGATTAAATCCTCCATTGAACAGGAAGTGCAACCATGAAAAATACCCCCCCTGTCAATCCAAGAAACTCCCTGGAGTCTCTAATGTTTGCAGCGCGATGGTTGCAACTTCCTTTGTATTTTGGACTGATCGTTGCGCTTGGAGCCTATACCTACGAATTCTTTATCCATTTGTGGGAAGTGGTTGAGTTGATTGTATTTAAGCGTTCTCCCGAAAGACATGTCATTCTTGAGGTTCTGGACCTGATCGATATTGTGATGGTAGCCAATCTTCTTGTCATGGTGATCGTTGGAGGTTATGAAAGCTTTGTTTCTAGATTGAATCTTGACGATCACCCCGATCAGCCAGAATGGCTCGCTCATGTCAATCCAGGCTCTCTAAAAATTAAATTAGCAATCTCCATCGTAACAATCGGTGCGGTACATCTATTGGCTACATTTGTTAACGCTGCACAAATCGAAATGGAAACAATTCTCATGCAAATGGCCATTCAAATTGTATTGATGGCGACAGCGATTACGATAGTCGTTGTGGATAGACTGTCCGTCAAAACACACTAGATCTCATTAGCTAATCTTAAGCTTGTGATAGTCATGAACAAAAATTTCGTACAACACTTGAGTGACCTGTCCCAACTTTTTCGATCCAAGATAACTTGAGACAATGGCCTCTTCGAGAGTGAGAGGCAAATGAAGAAGACGCGATACAGCGATGAACAGATTGTTCGGATTCTGCGGGAAACGGACAAA
>NZ_JAUHHE010000020.1 GCF_030410375.1 Zwartia vadi | reverse complement strand
ATCACCAACAAGGTAAAAAACTCATACACAAAGTCTGATGGGAACATATTGAGCAATCCTTCTACCATTTATCTTCGTTAAATATTAGTACTGAAGCACTTAACCATAGAGTCTAATTTACCTAGATTACATCATTTTCAATTTGATACAGTCTATAGTTCTATTTCGTTAGTCAACACATAAGTTTTCGTTCACAGGATTGCCAAAGGGAGCGATTGTTGGATACCCAAAAAAAATCTGCGGGCCTCGGACTCGTGCTTGGTGCCTTGGGTGTCGTTTTTGGTGACATCGGCACCAGCCCCCTTTACGCCTTTGAGGCGGTCTTTGTAGATACCCTGCATCCAGTTGCCATCACGCCAGCAAATATTTATGGCGTCCTTTCGATGTTTATCTGGTCGCTGATTCTTATTGTCACGCTCAAATACGTACTCTTTATTATGCGTTTTGACAATGGCGGTGAGGGTGGCATTGTCGCGTTGATGACCCTGCTCTTGAACAAGACCGCCAAAAATAGCGGCCTGCGTCGCTGGTTCATGCCTCTTGGATTACTGGGTGCGGCACTTTTTTATGGCGATGGCATCATCACTCCAGCCATTTCCGTGGTGTCGGCTGTCGAAGGGCTCGAAACCATTTCTCCAAAGCTTAGTCCCTACGTCGTCCCAGTCTCTCTGGTCGTATTGATTTCTTTATTCCTGTTTCAAAGACAAGGAACCGACCGCATCGCCAAACTGTTTGGTCCCACTATGCTGATCTGGTTTTTAGTCATTGGGCTCATGGGTGTGCATGCGATCTTTCAGCATGCGGACATTCTCAATGCCCTCAATCCCGTCTATGCCGTAAAGTTCATTCAAACAGAATCACTGCTGAGTTTTTTTGTTCTCGGGGCTGTTGTGTTGTGCATGACGGGCGCCGAGGCACTTTACGCTGATATGGGACACTTTGGGGCGAGTCCCATCAGACGCGCCTGGATCCGTCTCGCCTTTCCAGCGCTAGTACTGAATTATCTCGGGCAGGGTGCTCTGGTTCTGCAGTCACCTGAAAATACGCATAATATTTTTTTCCGGATGGCCCCTGAATGGGCGCTACATGCACTTGTTATTCTTGCCACGTTTGCGACGGTCGTAGCCTCCCAAGCTGTGATTTCAGGCGTTTACTCGATGACACAACAACTCATGCAACTACGGGTCATCCCGCGCATGCGAGTGATTCACACCTCAGAACAAAAGTCGGGTCAGATCTATTTGCCAGCCGTCAACTGGCTAATGCTTGCGCTGGTGATTACGCTCGTACTGTACTTTCAGTCCTCTAATGCAATGGGCGCAGCCTATGGCATTGCGGTCACTGGCACCATGCTGATTACAGACTTTTTTGCGCTAGCCGTCGTCATGCATGTCCGTCGCTGGCCCTGGCTAATCGCCTCGCTCCTGATTCTTCCCTTCGTGCTGATTGACGGACTTTTCCTGGCGGCCAACACGCTAAAGTTTTTCCACGGTGGCTGGTTCACAGTCGGTTTTTCGCTGCTAGTCCTGTTCATCATCATGACATGGTTGCGCGGGGCGCGCAGCATACAGTCGCATGAAATCACGCACAGCAAGCTACTAACTGATTTCGTTCAAAGTCTGGACACTCTCAAACCCTATCGCGGAAAAGGCACAGCCGTTTGCCTGACAAGTGATGAACAGATCGCCCCGATGGCGATTGTATTAATGGCTGAACGTCTGCACGCGCTGCAATCAACAGTCATTTGTCTGAATATCAAAATCGAAGAAGTCCCAAGCGTTCCTGAAGACCAACGACAGCGGATACAAGACCTGGGGCATGGCGTCCACCTTGTTGTCCTGAAGTATGGCTACAGAGATCAAATCAATTTACCCAATGAGCTTGCTAAACTTTTTCCAACCGAAACGACCATTGACCGCTATGGCTATATCATCAACCGCTGGTCACTTGAAGTTGCACGTGGCAATGGATGGGCTGTTTGGAGAAAAAGGTTCTTCGCTCTGCTCGTACGTAACGCTACTCCTCAATCACGCATGTTCGAAATGCCGCCAGACAGAGTGATCGAAATCGGTGCGAGACTCATTTTATAGATCGTGAATCTTGTCAGTTATCGACAATAGTGATGACTATTTCGTCCGGTAGCAAAGTAATGCATGAAGCCTACTCTTCATGTTGGTTCCGCTACACCAAACACATAAATACAACATATTTCCTCAGTCTCAGACCCTCGGCGAGACCTTACAGCTGTGCTTATCGCTTTTGAAATAAGCCATTGAGCAATTATTTTCTCAAAACCCCACTCTTAAAAACTAGACACCTTAGTTCATTAGAATTAACTCCAGTAGTTACACAAAACTAACTAGAAAAAAGCTACTTATTTACTTCTGTTATTCAAAAAAAAACGTCTGTATATTGATCAGAGTTCAGTAAAACCAAAGGCTATAAATTACACGTTTGGGGGATTCCCGAACCATCCTTTTTCATCTGTACATAGTGTGAATACTGTACCTCTTACCCATCAAAAAAATCTTTCGTTTTTCTATGCCTTTGCGAACGTGGCAGTCGTGCTGATGATCGTCTCATTTGCAACAGCGATACTTTGGCAAGAAAAAAAACACAGCGAAAACGAAGCGAAGGCAACCACCCAAAAAACCGCCTCTCTACTTTCATATCAACTAAGTGGCATTTTCGATGAAGCAGAGACTTTGCTCAAAGCTGTTGACTCCCGCTACAGAGAAGACTTCAATCGAGGGGTGTTTGATCCTTCATCCTTTAATGCTTATTTAAAACAAGCCCTCTCTTGGACTGGTGCCTTCAGCAATATCGGTTTCCTGGATAGCCGAGGCATCTATCGCTATGGTGTTGACCATTTAAAACCCGTCAGCTTAGCGGAGCGTGACTTCTTTAAGGTGTTACGCGATCGACCAGAGTGGTCAGGCAGCGGTCAGACTTATTTTTCAGATCCAATCTTTACCGCGCTCAGCAATCGATGGGCAATTGTCTTGGCTAGCAGAGTGGAAAATCCTGACGGAAGCTTTGCGGGTGTTTTGTTTCTGCGCTGGGATGTCTCTCAACTCACTGAAATTCTTAAAAACATTCACCTCCCGAGTGACAAGAGCATCGCGCTTCTAACGGATAATCAGGTGTTAGTGAGTCGATATCCAAGCTCAAGAACGATTGATGCAGGGATTGGTTCACGTAACGTTTCGGAAGCTTTTGAGCAAACGCTTGAGCAGTCCCCAATAGAAGGCACTTACCGCACAGTATCTCCTCATGATCATACTGACCGAGTATTTTCATACAGCAAACTTCCTCACTACCCTTTTTATGTCTTGGTTGGCAAAGTTGCTGGTACGGGTTTACTGTCCAGTACCAATAACAAACTAGTTCTGATCCTCGCTAGTTTGATGATTCTGTTAACCACGATAGGTACTTGGCTAATTTACAGACAAATGAAAGCCCGGCTCAATGATCAACTCAATAATTATGCCAACAGGGTATTGGCCGCCTCACCTGTCGCGATGTTCATGCTGGATAAAAACAATACGATTTTGAATGCGAATCCAGCTGCCATTCAGTTGTTTGGTATGGGCAATCATTCCATGATTGGTCAGAAAGCAGACCACCTGAATGCGAACTCAGAAAATCATACGACCCCTGTGGATCTTCTAAATAGTTCAAGGGATAGCTCGCTGATTCGTGAAAATATTTTTTCACGTCCGGACGGGACAACTTTCACTGCCTTGAAATCCATTGCCGCGCTTCCTGATAGCGACAACAAAGTAGATTACTTTATAGAAACCGTCGTGGATGTCACAACACTCAAACTGACCCAAGAACAATTACGTCAAGAGGCTAATACAGACAAACTAACCGGACTGTTGAACAGGAATGCAGCGGAGTATGTGCTCAACCAACCTGTCAGAGAGTCCTTGAGCACCGACACTACTTTTTCAGTCATCATGTGCGATCTTGATCATTTCAAACGGGTTAATGATCAGTTCGGTCATGCTGCGGGTGATGTGGTGCTGAAAAATGTCGCAGCTGCGATGAAGGCTGCCGTGCGAGCAGGAGACTACTGTATCCGCTGGGGTGGAGAAGAGTTCATGATCGTGCTGCCAGGCTGCACGATCGCCATTGCCGTGAAATTAGCAGAACGCACACGGATGGACATTGAAAGCCAGGATCATGGCGAGATCGGCCAAATCACGATGTCCTTTGGTGTAGCGCAATGGGACAAGACCGAGTCCGTTGAGCAGCTCATTGCCAGGGCAGACGAGGCGCTTTATGAGGCCAAGCAGACAGGCCGTAACCGAGTTTGCGCGCATTCACACACTCACGCATGACCATCAACATCAAAAATTGCAATCCTATTTCAAGTTGATATTTTTTCAGGACTGACTAGGTGAAATGTGTTGTTAACTGATCAACAAAAATTACAAATATTGGAAGCTTCGTTTACTCAAAGCTTCAGCTCTATCGTCATTACAGATGCTGATTTTGAACAGGGAGGTCCGCATATCATTTTATGCAATGACTCTTTTTGCAAGATGACAGGCTATGACAGACATGAGCTGATCGGTCAAAATCCAAAGATATTGCAGGGACCCTTAACGGATAGGAAGGTCATTGATCGGCTCAGACAATGTCTCATTGATGGTGATTTTTTTCATGGTCGCGCGACCAACTATCGCAAAGATGGTAAGCCTTACGTCGTTGAATGGAACATCACCCCCATCAAAAACGAGCGTGGAAAAATCTGCTACTTCGTTTCGGTACAAACAAATCTTTCTTCACTCCTCATAGCAGAAAGAGAGCGGGACATTTTGGCCAAAGCTTTACAGGAAACAAGCGATTGTGTCATGGTCACTAACACTTCGGGCGATGTTATTTTTGTCAACCACGGTTTTGAAAAACTGACTTGCTATAACTCCTCAGAGATTATTGGTAAAAAACCGTTTTTCATATGCTCGGACACCTCTCAGGACGTCGATTCAGAAAAAACAACTTTCAATCTTGAAAACACCTCCTTTAAACAGAATGAGGTGATTGTCAGAAAGAGCGATGGTGAGCTGGCCTACCTCATTAAAGACGTCACGACCGTCCAGTCACAAGATGGGCTATTGACCTCTGATATTTGCATTGGCAAAGACATCACCGAGCGAGTCTTAAACAGAAAAAAACTCGAATCACTTGCTCAAACGGATCCACTGACGGGTCTACTGAATCGTCATGCGGGCGATACACTGATCGAGCATGTTCTATCTGAATCGAAGGCTAATCACGTTTTATTTAGTATGGTGATGGGCGATATCGATCACTTTAAAAAAATAAACGATCAATATGGTCATTTGACTGGAGATAAAGTTTTAATTGCAGTTTCAGCTCTCCTAAAGAAAACAGTGCGCGGGAGTGATTATTGCGTGCGCTGGGGAGGAGAAGAGTTCTTGATTGTCCTGCCAAACTGCTCAGGTGAGACCGCAGCGATTTTGGCGGAGCGTATACGCAACGACCTGACAAAGCTTGATCTTGAGCAAGTAGGCCAGATCACAATGTCCTTTGGTGTCGCCCAGTGGGACCAGACAGAGTCCGCTGAAAAACTGATTGCCCGAGCCGATGATGCGCTATACAAAGCAAAACACACAGGCCGCAATCGGGTTTGCATGGCGCATTCTGATTGACGAAAAAAAGGACTTACTGATGTAAGTCCTTTTTTCAATCTAGCTTAGTGAAACGCAATAGCGATCGAATTAATTCTCAAGCTTGACCTGAACACCGTTGGCGCTCAGATTGAATTGAAGACCCTCTTGAGTCGTATTGAGTTTCATCAAAACACCATGTTCGTTTTTCAGCACAGTGCCGCCCACGCCACCACCGATCGTGGCATTGCCATCAAGCTTGACGTAAGTACCTGGGAATTTAGAGAGATTGGGGAGGTCGTACACTTCACCGCTTGCAGAGACTTTTGATACGCCAATGTTGGCGCCTACGCTAAGCCCGCCAATCTTGAATTTGTGGGTTTTGCCTTGATAGCTCAACACACCGCCACCGATGCTACCGCCAATAATGAAGCCAAACTGTGTCTCGTCAATGGTGACCGTACCAGATGGCGCCTTATTAGTTTGCGCAGAGACTGAGCCGACTGTCACCAAACACAGTCCAAGAATAAAACTTGATAAAACTTTACGAAAACCCAACATTGCCCATCTCCATTAAGAAAAATTTAACATATTCATCTCGTTTGAGAAAAATATCATCATTTAGGTTACGTGATCTATTGGAAATGGACAAGAAAAAAATGGAAAAGCGGGATATTTATAGCGAGTGGATGTTTCGTGGAGATTTTTGCGTGGGATTACTTTTCGCATATCGTCCACTCAATTCAAAGCATCTTTAATTGAACGTAAAAGCAAATCTTTCGCGAAGATAGATCACAGTGTCCGCAAGTGATTCCGCTTTCAATTTATTTCGCCGCACGAATGCATCCCACAACGCAATACGAGTTTTGTCTTGCGCGAACTGATTACTCAATCCCGATGGAACATCGGTAGGCATCTTGGTACCTCTTCTTTTAAAAGTAGCTCGAACTGCCTGATCAAGAATTGCAGCTTCTAAAGCTGCATTACGCAGCAACACCCACAAATCAAAATAATCTTTCATACGACTGTTAGCCATACCCAACATCAACCTGAACGGTACATTTGGCACCGTCAATCGAGCCAATAAGAGTCACTCGTGTGCCTGAGTAATTTGCGTCTTTGCGGATTTCTGCTGCTTTGATGCTTGCCGGGTCAAAGTTGATTCCGTCTTCGACATTTATGGCGCATAAGTCCTCAAACACGTTGACCAAGTGTGGAATCTCTGCCATTCCAAATCCCAACAAGTCGATATCGCGTGTTGGTCGAAGTGGCACGTCATACCAGAGATCAAATAGCAGAGCACCCTTGAGCAAGAAGCTGTCACGATGCTCAGACACAGCCAATCGATACAAAATCCGTTCCAATGCGTAACGCGTTAACAAGAACTGTGTGTTGACGTTATCTACTTTGGATTTATTGCTGATCCTTGCTCGAACGGATGCGCCAATATTCTTCAACGCCATACAAGGCTCTCCAAATAGGGACGCATGACGTTTGCAACTCGGCAATGCTCCGCGGCTTGCCAAAGCTCATCCATTGTGACCTTCTTCTGCAGCCAAGCATCTCTCAGTGCATCAAGTGCAACGTCGAGTCCGATCTTGTTTCTAAACTTAAAGCAGTCTGCAATTGTCTTTGCGGCATCAGTGACAGGTATGTTGACTACGCCATCGACTGATACCGTGGTTACACCGTAGTAAATATCGCTCATACGCACGACACGCAGGGGCGGGTATTCCATACTTGGTGCACGCGCTTTCTGGCCTACAGCAACCCACACCTCATGTGGCAACTGGGTTGTCAGCCCGTGTAGCTGCAAAGCGGTCATCAAACAAAAAACTAAACGCGGATACTTAATTGCGATTGAACCTAGGTCGTCTAGTTCTGTTTGCTTTCGATCTGCTGGGACGTAGACCCCACGCCCGACTCTGACCAAACCACCAGTTTTGAGCAGTTGTTGAAGCGTACCGCCTGCGGCACCGATTAGCGCCAGCTCACGTGCGCGTACAAGCCCCCGCTTATTTGCAAGTTCGAGTGCTAGGTGCTGAGCTTTAGATTGCATGTGTTTATTTTACGTTTTCGTATGTACTTGTCAATAAGTACATACAATTTCGTAAACCATCATTTAGATTTTCAAACTTTCTCATGCCAATAAGCACAAATGTTGTGCGTCGCGGTTAAACGCTGGGTCAGATATGACTGATTTTTTCGTGTTGTTTTAAATAGCCTATATGGGCTAAAAAAGCACAATCAGTGTGTAAGCGGTGTGTAGGTAGAATTCGAGGCAAAAAAAAGGACTTACTTTTTCGTAAGTCCTTGATTTTACTATCTAAACTGGTGGGTCGGGCGAGACTCGAACTCGCGACCAACGGATTAAAAGTCCGCTGCTCTAACCAACTGAGCTACCGACCCCCAAGCCCGACATTATGACTTTTTCAGTATCGGCTGTCAAACGGACTAGCCCTTCGCCAACAAGGCCTCGATTTTTCCGCCCAAAGCAAGCAACTGATGGTCTTGGCCCTCGGCCGCAACGAGCTGCACAGCAAGCGGGAGTCCCTGATCGCCTTTGCCAAAAGGCAAGCCCAGGCAAGGCACGCCAATTGTTGTCCAGATACGGTTAAACATGGGCGAGCCTGTTCCCTGCTCCGTCAAAGGCGCTTCACCTGGAGAGGCTAGGGTCAAGACTGCATCCAGGCCTTTGGCTGCCTGAGCAAACATTTGACGGCAACGCTCGGCATGTTCGCGTTCGGCATTGAATTGCGCGGCAGTGATTTGGAGCCCGGACTCAATCATTGCGACCGTCAGATTACCCAGTGGTGCCTTATTGCGATAGAGTTTTTCGTAAAAATGTCCCGCTTCGTAATTCATGATGATACGGTTGGACTCTCCCAAAGCAATGATGTCTTTGGCTGGCAGCTCAAGGTCTACGAGCTCGACGCCGTTACGCCGCAGCACTTCTTTGGCTCGCTCAAGTGCTTCGCGCGCATCTGCATCCGCCAGCTGCGCCTCTGGACCTGGATACCAGCCCAGGCGAATCAGACCTGCCCTTTCACCCGCAGGCGTTGGTCCAAGCAGTACCGAGGCCAACAGCTTCACATCCTCCACCGAACGGCCAAACCAGCCCATCGTATCCAGCGTGGACGCTAGAGGATTGACACCTTCAAGAGAGATTTTTCCGCGTGTGGCTTTAAAACCCACAATGCCGCAATACGCCGCAGGCCGAATCGTCGATCCCGCTGTCTGCGTGCCCAAGGCCAGGCCGACCATGCCATCGGCCACGGCTGCAGCCGATCCACTCGATGATCCGCCTGGTGTGTGTGCAAAATTATGGGGATTGACTGTCGGGCCGGCAAACTGACTGGCAAACTCGGTTGTGACTGTCTTGCCCATCATCAGTGCGCCAGCGGCCTTGAGTTGCGTGACGATCGCGGCATCCTTGGCAGGACGATTGCCCACGAAAGCAGCCGAGCCATATTCTGTTGGCATGTCTGCTGTATCGATAATGTCTTTAATACCAATCGCGATACCCGCAAGTGGTAATTTTCCGGGACGAGCGGATACGGCAGCCAACTGTGCCCTGACGTTGTCCGCATCATGCCATTTGAAAGCGTGGACTGAGGGCTCGCGCGCAGCGATTCGACCGAGTTGCGACTCTAGCACCTGCTCGTGTGTTACCTCGCCACGCGCGATGCGTGCCGAAGTCTCTGTCACGGTTTGTGCGTACAGTGCGTGTGGATCTGCGCTGGGAATAGTCGACATGTCGTTAGGCTCCAATGAAAAATATTGAAACCCATCAGACACCAAGAAAGCGGTTATGGCAAGAGATTAGCGTGCGCGGGAGATTCGAACTTCGGCGCCTCGACGCTTGACCTCAAGACCTTCGGAGGGCGAAATCCGCAAACCTTCTAGGCCTTTGATGTAGCTCGAACCCTGCATTTGCATCACGCGTATCTTGTTGCGCATCACGACAGGGTTGTGGACAGGCATCCCAAACATCCAGACTTCGTCCAAAATTCTGGCGGAGTTGAACTCACCCGTGTGGTTGGCGGTCGGTCCCAGACAAAGCATGTGACCCTCACGCCCAAATACTGGAAGGGTGCCCAAGCCACAGGTGACGGTCAATACCGAACCACCTTCGTAGCGCCAGCCAGTATTGAGATCCCACCATGCCTCACCCTCAGGGAGGTAGACCTGGATATCCTCGCCAGGCTGCATCGCAGGTGCGACAAGTAAAGCGGGACCGAGCAAGTATTGTGTATCCCAGCGATGCGCTTGGCGATCAGCCGGAAAAGACAGCGCCATGGAACGCTGAACAGGAAGTCCTGTGCGCGCGGCGTCTTCAATGGCGCCGAGCACATAGGGAATCAAACGATAACGCCACTGCAGCCATGTCTGGACATGCGCTCGCGTTTGTTCATCAAACGCGGTGGGGACCAATTGTGGATGCGCCTGAAATGCGAAGTTGCCCGAAAAAACAGCCATACCCAGCCAACGCAGATACAACTCCGGCGTCATTGTTTCAACGGGAGCCAGTGCGTTGCCCAGCGCATGCATCTGAACAGGCAGGCCACTTGCACCAATCGCTAGCGCACTACGTAATGTCTGCTGTAAACCGGCCCAGGTATTGGGTACGCGTGGCGCGCTTTGCCAAAGTAGGCGCTGAGCGCCTGGAAACAAGTCCGAACTGAATACAACACCTTCTGGGGGGACTTTATGGCCTGCCGCAGCCTCAAAGAGCGCACGACGTGCCAAGGCGGGATAAAGCGCGCGCAACACGGCGCCACTTTCGCCGCCACGCGCCACGACGTTGTCGGGAATGTCGAACTGAACGTCACAGGCTGTGGCGCCTACTCCTTCTTCTGCAAGATGGCGATGTCGTTCAGACCAGGTATTGAGCACATCACGATGCGTCAGGTCGAGCAAAGCGAACGGCTTACCGGCAGTTGCTGGAACGCCTGGAAACACATGGGCTTCGCCCGTTTCGTTGCATAACAGCCAGCCGCGATCCTCAAGCTCGGAAAAAGTCGTCGTGTCAATCGCAACAGCAGGTAGGGTATGCATCCCAAGATGCGTCGCATGTTTCACGAAAGAATCGATGGCCTGCTTTGGACTGGGGAAGCGCTCGGCATCCCACTCGGGTAGAAGTTTGGAATCCTGGTAAGACCATGCAGACGGTGGCAACAACAGGACGCCATCGACTGCGATATTTTGTTTACGAAACTCAGCGATCAACTCAGCTGTTTGTGCGGCACTATGCGTATCGTGCTGCTCCACCCAAACCCCCATCGACCAGAGCGATGGCTGTCCCGCACGACCCGTCAGCTGCGTGTACTGATTGAGTATTTCCGCGGGCTCGGCTGCAAACAGGAACAGATCGAGCGTCTTGTCTTCTATGGCAATCAAATACTGAGAGGCGGACTCTGCACCCAGATCGTGCTCGACGCGTGCGAGCGTGTTGACGTAAACGCCCCAGCCCGACGGTCCCCAGGCTAAGGGCAACGCCCTGTGATCAGGGGCATCGGAAATAATCGTTTCTTTCCGGCGATCCAGATCGCCAGAGGTCTCGCCCAAACCAAAAATCTGTTCCTCTTGGGCCAGATCAAAACCAACCGTCCACAAAGCATCCACCAGCGCAATGCCACCCTCACAAAGGGACAGGGCTTTTTTACCTAAGCGATGCAACTGGAGTCTGAAGGGGTTGATCGTAATGTCGAGGGCGGTATCACCCTGCACTAAACGCCAACCTTTTGCAGGTCCAGATAGAGGCTCAAGAATCGCCTCACCAATCGCCTCAGGTCGCGCCAGCAAGACCTCTGCATGCGCACGCGCGCGAACGCCGGGCAAGATATCAGCAGCAACGGCCTCGGGCAGACCACAACGGATTCGGAATACACCGGGGGCATGAGGCTCGACGACCAATTTCATGCCCGCACCCGCGTCGAATACGATCCTCGAAGGTAACGTGTCGACAAGTTTTAGCGATTCTAGGTGCATGTTCAGCGCGAAGGGAAAAAGCGACTAAGGGCGCTATTTTGGATTTTGTCTAGGTTTGACTAATTTTGTCCATTATATCCCGTTCCAAAGGCAAGGGCTCGGCATTCAAGGCTGCAGCGATCAGATCCCCGGCCAAACTGGACCAAGTCAGGCCTCTCGAAGCAAAGCCGGCGGCTATCCAAAGCCCCTCCTGAGAGGTGACGGGCCCAATACCGGGCAGGCGTCCAGGCAATACGGCGCGCCAGCCTGCCCAACCCTTCAAGTCACCCGACCGAAAATTGTCAAACCGCTCCGGTAGATCAGCCTGTCCCAGCAAATTGGCTGCACGGCTCAAGTTCCCCGAAAGTCCCGCCAAACTGGGTTCAACCTGCTGGGCGCCATGAATATAGCTGCTACCCACCACACACAGCCCCCCAACTGACGGTAAAACATAGCCATCACCAGAGACTATGCAGCGGGGCCCGCCTGCCAAGGTCTGCGAGGGCAACAACGAAATTTCTCCTCCCAGCTGGTGCATCAAAGATATTCTTTCGCAAGGATCCAGTAGCGCACTGCGAAGTAAGAGCTCCTGAGTGCCTTGGGCAGCCGCCAAAATTAACTGGGGGGCTTCGCCAATGACCTCTCCAGTCGCATCGATGACCTCCCACTGTCCTCCAGTCTTTCTCACGCGTTCAACATGCGCATCCACTCGCTCAATGCCAGGCACGGTCAGTAGCGTGTCAATCAGTCTTTCAGGCTGAATGCGCGCCGCACCGGGAAAATACAACCCCCCTCGCGTCAACGGCATACCTGCGATCTCGCTCGCTTCGACTTCAGTGACATAGCGGACCCACTCTTGCGGAAAACGAAGCCCCTCGAGCACCCCTTTGAGATCCACAATTCGGCCACTCACCCGCTGAAGCTGGAGCGCTCCGCAACGCCAAACAATATCTCGACTCACCTGTGACCAACGGCTTTGGGCGCGCAAGCTTCCCGCTCGAGACAGTCGCGCGCGGATATCATCGTCACGTGTCACCATCGGTGTCAGTGCCGCAGCAAGGTGATCACCATGGGCTTGCTGGCGACGTTGTTGCACATCCAGCACCCGCACCTGCCAACCGCGCAAAGCAAGCGCATGCGCAACCCCCGCCCCCGCAATCCCCGCACCAATCACCAGAGCCCGCTTGGTGACTGACTCACCGAGTGCGTAACGGACCATCCGACTTGTGGGATCCAGTACGTCCCGATTATTGAGAGCCGCTGTGCCCGCAGTAGAGGGCAAACAGCCTTTTATGTACAGCCCTTCTTTAAAAGCTAAACGTATACCAGCCGGATCACGCGCGAGGCGGGGAAGCGACTCTTGCCACAGGTTGGTAAGCTCGTGTTGGGATTGTGCTTGCGATCCGCTAAACAACACAGCATCCAACGCTACAGCGAGACGGGGAATAGTCACTTCAACTGGACCAACCACTAGAGTCAGCGTCAGGGCGAGCGCTTCAAAATCCAGCCGGTGTGTCCCTGGCAAGTTGAGTGGCCATTGAGACGCCAATTGGTCGACCAGTCCATGCAGAGCTGCTGGCGTTTGCGCACGCAACCGAGTGCTGATCGTCTGCGACTCAACCACCGCAGTCATTAAGGCCACAACGTGCAGACGCTTGGGGCGCGCCGCATCTTTCCTCCAGCACTCCCAGAGCTTGACAAAGTTTAGGCCCTCGCCAAAGTCAGCCTCCAGCAAGGTGTACTGATTCAGGCCTCGCCATTGCTCTGGCAGCCCCAAACTGGCAAAAAGCATGGTCAAGCATCCCTCAACGCACGTCTTAAAATTTTCCCGACAGTGCTTTTGGGGAGCTCTTCTTTAAACTCAATGAGTTTCGGACACTTGTAGCGGCTCAAGTGCGTCTGACACCATGCATGGATTGCCACCTCATCCAATTGCGGGTCTCGTCGTACAACAAATAATTTCACCACTTCGCCAGACTGGGCGTCAGGCACCCCCACTGCGGCACACTCAAGCACGCCGGGGAGCTCACTCACAACAGCCTCGATTTCGTTGGGGTAAACATTAAAGCCAGAGACCAGAATCATGTCTTTTTTGCGGTCAACAATAAAGATATAGCCTCGCTCATCCATACGGCCGATATCACCCGTCTTTAAAAACCGCTCGGCGGTCATCACTGCGGCAGTCTCTGCCGGTGCATGCCAATATCCTTTCATAACCTGCGGCCCGCGCACTGCAACCTCGCCCTCCTGACCCTGACTCACCGGCTGTCCTTGGTCATCCACAATACACACTTCAGTAGAAGGCAAAGGCAGTCCAACGCTCCCAGAGTACTGGCTGGCATTGGTTGGGTTGGCGGCGACTACGGGCGAGGTTTCAGACAATCCATACCCTTCGATCAAGGGTCGGCCCGTGACACGCAGCCATTGTTCAGCCACTGCGCGCTGGATCGCCATGCCCCCACCAAAGGCTAAGCGCAAGTCCGAAAAATCAAGCTTCGCAAAACGCTCATCGTGGGCCAACGCATTAAACAACGTGTTGATACCCGGGAATACGTGTGGCGGCTCTTTACGTATTGCATAAATCAAGGACGCACGGTCTCTGGGGTTAATGACCAACACGCTTTTCATGCCCGCATGCATGGCGTAAAAACCGCAGACTGTCATGGCAAACACGTGATAAAGCGGAAGCGCCGTGAGCATCGTCAGCGGTTGTGCAAGCAGATCTTCCAGAGCAGGTCTGGCGACGGCTTCCACCTGCAAGACATTGGCCACCAAATTGCCATGCGTCAACATCGCCCCTTTTGGCTGACCTGTTGTGCCGCCGGTGTATTGCAAAACAGCCAGATCTTCCAAAGAAAGCTTCGGAGCCACCCAAGGATGGTGATGCCCTTGTTTAAGGACTGCACCCCACGACCAAGCATCGGGAATGGGTTTTTTAGGCCCAAGCTTGCGGACGTAACGCGCCCCCATATTGACTAAGCAACCCTTTATTGCACCTAACATCTCTCCCGGCGCGACCACCACGCGATGCCTGAGCTCAGGACAGTCCGTCACTTGCTCAAGGGTATGTGCGACACTTTCAAGCACCACGATGGTGCATGCTCCGCTATCACGCAACTGTACAGACAGCTCTCTGGGCGTGCAAAGAGGGTTGACATTGACAATGACATGTCCGGCACGAAGCGTGCCAAGTAACGCCACCAAATAAGGCAAGACATTGGGCATCATCAAGGCCACCCGCGACCCTTTTGGTAGAACAAGCGACTGCAGCCAGCCCGCAAACGCCTGCGCATTTCGATCGAGAGCCTGAAAACTCAAGGCTTCCCCGAACGAACTTGCAACAGTGCGCTGTGTATACTTTTCGCATGCGCGGTCGAGCAAATCCACAAGCGATACGTAGTCGTGGGCCGGAATATCGGCTGGAACGCCCGCCGGGTATTGATTGGTCCAAGGATATTGCATAATCGGGTTGCTGGTGAGGGTTATTCTTTAGTGGCAACTATTTAGATCCATAATACCGTTAGACATTATCTTTTAGAGTGATTTGCATGAAACTTCTAGAGCCCTTTCTCAATTGGCAGTCCGAAATTCAAGCAATTCGCCGAGATCTGCACGCCCATCCGGAACTGTGTTACGAAGAACTACGCACCGCGGATGTTGTCGCCAATGCCCTCCAAAAGTGGGGTATCCCGATCCACCGGGGTTTAGGCGGAACAGGCGTGGTGGGAATTATTGAAGGACGCACACCAGGCAGCCGAGCAATTGGTTTGCGCGCGGATCTGGATGCGCTCCCCATGCAGGAGCTCAATAATTTTGAGCACGCCAGCCGGCATCCCGGCAAAATGCACGGTTGCGGACATGACGGCCACACCGCGATGTTGTTGAGCGCCGCGCGTTATCTTGCCGAGCATAAAAACTTCGACGGTACGGTTTATGCCATTTTTCAACCCGCCGAGGAAGGTGGCGCAGGCGCCAAGCGCATGATGGAAGACGGCCTATTTGCCAAGTTTCCCATGCAAGCGGTGTTTGGCATGCACAACTGGCCAGGTCTGCCCGTTGGTCATTTTGGTCTGACTGCCGGACCGATCATGGCCTCAAGCAACCAGTTTCACATCACGGTGCGCGGCAAAGGCGCGCACGGCGGCATGCCTCATCTGGGCGTGGATCCAGTGATGACAGCCGTGCACATCGCCCAGGCCTTACAAAGCATCGTGACCCGCAACCGCCATCCCCTCGAGGCAGCGGTGTTGAGTATTACGCAGATTCATACTGGCAGCGCGGACAACGTCATTCCTACCGAAGCCGAGATGCGCGGTACGGTCAGAACGTTTACGGTCGAAACGCTGGACATGATTGAACAGCGCATGCGCGAAATCATCCAGCACTCTGCAGCCGCCATGGGTGCCGAAGCGGATTTTACGTTTGCGCGCAAATACCCACCAACAATCAATCATCCTAAAGAATCGGCCTTTTGTGCGGAGGTCATGCGTGAAATCGTGGGGGACAAACACGTCAACGACCACGTCACTCCCACCATGGGCGCCGAGGACTTTGCCTTCATGCTCGAAGAAGTGCCAGGTTGCTATGTGTGGATTGGCAACGGTTCGGGAGAACATCGTGAGTCTGGACATGGGTTGGGGCCATGCATGCTGCACAACGGCTCTTACGACTTTAACGATGATCTGCTCCCCCTTGGTGCCACGTACTGGGTCAAACTCGCTGAAAACTGGTTTAAACGCACCTAAACCACTATTTTGAAAATTGACGTAGCAAAACGATCACTTGGATTGGGTGGATGTTTCGGGTTAGTATCTCGGTCACTTTCAACCAGCTGACCGAATAGATATGTCTCACCCCGCAAGTGCTGTTGTTTCTCCCTGGCGTGACAGGATCAATGGCGTTCTTTTTGTCGGTCTGCTCGCCGCTGCAGTCACACAACTCGCAGGAGTGGCTTTTGTTAAGACACTCGGGTTCAGTCCTCTGGTCGTCGGTATTGTTTGCGGGATGCTGTATGGCAACTTCCTGCGCGGAACGATGCCGGCGGAATGGGGCGTGGGCGTGCACTTTACCGCCAGACGCATGTTGCGCGTCGCCGTGGCCTTCTATGGGCTGAACATCAGCATCCAGCAAATCATCGAAGTCGGACTACCCGGCCTGGTTGTCTCGGTTGGCATCGTTCTGGGCGTGTTGATCCTGGGCACCTTGATCGGAACCAAACTTCTCAAGCTCGATCGCGATACAGCAATGCTGACCTCAGCTGGCAGCGCCGTATGTGGTGCAGCCGCTGTGCTGGCGTTTGAATCCACACTGAAAGCCGC
The DNA here is from genome assembly GCF_030410375.1 of Zwartia vadi. GTDB lineage: Bacteria > Pseudomonadota > Gammaproteobacteria > Burkholderiales > Burkholderiaceae_B > Zwartia > Zwartia vadi. The sequence continues at coordinate 33,335 of NZ_JAUHHE010000020.1, read as the reverse complement.
GCCTCATAAAGCGGCAGTCGCCGTGGCAACGGTTGTTCTTTTTGGCACGATTTCAATGTTCCTCTATCCTATCCTTTATCAGGCAGGCTGGTTTGGGATGGATCCACGCGCCTTCGGTATTTTTCTGGGTGGCTCTGTCCACGAGGTCGCGCAGGTTGTCGCTTCCGCTAGCAACATCGATGCCGCAACCACAGAAGTCGCCACGATCGTGAAAATGACACGCGTCGCCCTACTCGTGCCTGTACTGATCATTCTGGGTATCTGGCTACGACACACTGCCATCGCCAAAGCCGAGGCTGGCGCTCCCCGTCCAAAACTACCGATCCCCTGGTTTGCGATCGGCTTTTTAGTCCTTGCGCTGATCAACTCTGCAAACGTCATTCCGCCCAATGTGCTGCAGGCCTTGAGAACTCTGGATATTTTCGTCTTAACCATGGCGATGACTGCCTTGGGAATCGAAACACGCTTCACACAAATTCGTCAGGCCGGCCCCCGTGTCGTAGCTTTAGGCGTGATCCTGTTTATACTGCTTGCATTCGGCGGCTACGCATTAGTGAAGCTTGTCACCTGAACAACCATGGCGTACTCACATGACGCAAACACCTGTCGAGCCCAAAGCATCTGTCAGGCGCCTTGATCCCGAGGACGCCCAGCTCGCGCTCGCCAGAGTTCAGGAGTTGCTGCATCGTCATGAGTTAGTTGAAAACCTCGTGCACCGTCAAGAGGATGGCGATCAACGCGCCGAGTTAGTCGAAAACCTCTTACACCGCCAACACGAAGCCGAATTGACCGAACTGGTCAATGATCTGCATCCGGCTGATATCGCGTTCATCCTGGGATCGGTTCCCAATATCGAACGCCAGATGATCTGGCGTCTGGTGAGTGCCGAACACGATGCCGATGTACTGCTTGAGGTCGATGACTGGGTCCGTGAATCACTCATCAAGACCATGGATCGCGAAGATCTCGTGGCCGCGACGGAGAACATGGATGCAGACGAGCTCGCGGACTTGGCGCCCGACTTGCCTCCGGATGTGGTGGCCGAGGTGCAAAAGGGACTCACTGTCGAAGAGCGCGCCCGACTTATCGAGGCAATGGGCTACCCCGAAGACAGCGTGGGCGGCATCATGGACTTCGAGATGGTGCGCGTTCGAGAGGACGTGTCCCTTGAAGTGGTCTTGCGTTACCTGAGACGTTTGCCCGAACTCCCGGATCATACGGATCAGATTTTTGTCGTCAACCGTCAAGAAAAACTTCTCGGCACGCTCAGCCTGTCCTCGTTATTGGTCAACGAGCCAGACGCGCAAGTGAGCGATGTCATGAAAACTGACTACCTCTCGCTCAGCCCGCTGGATGCTGACGCTGAGGCTGCGGGCGCATTCGAGCGCTACGATTTGGTGTCTGCGCCCGTAGTGGATGATCTGGGTCGTCTGATTGGACGCGTCACAATCGCCGAGGTGGTGGACGTGATCCGCGAAGACTCGGATGAGCAGGCGCTGTCCCGTGCCGGTATGCAAGACGAGGATATTTTTGCGCCTGTCACCCGCGCACTGCGTAACCGTGCGCCCTGGTTGCTTTTAAACCTCTGCACTGCCGCAACCGCCTCTTTTATCGCTTCGCGTTTCGAGGACACCGTCAGCACGATCGTCGTATTGGCTTTCCTCATGTCGATTGTCGCGGGCATTGGTGGCAACTCTGGCAATCAGACCATGACGCTGATTATTCGTGCCTTGGCAGTCGGTCGCATTACCAACAAAAACGTGTGGCAGCTTTTTCAGCGTGAGTTGCTGGTGACCTTTATGGTGGGCTTTGTCGGCAGTGCGATTGCCGCAGTATTTGCTTGGGCGATTTCGAGTTCCATTGCCATTGCACTGGTCATGATGGCTGCCATGATCTGCAATATGCTGGTTGGCGCGATGATTGGCGTGCTTGTCCCGATCGTACGCAATCGCTTTGGAAAAGATCCCGCCATGGGATCCTCCGTGTTGCTGACGTTCGCAACGGACTCCCTGGGATTCTTTATCTTTTTGGGACTGGCTACGCTTTTTCTGCTCTAACGTGCGTCACTGCCAGTATGCGGTTGACGTGGCTGCTGATGCGCGTTGAATCAATGCCATAGACATGAATTGAAACCGCGGTGCGATCACCTTCGTTACTCAAGCGGTGAATAAAATCCATGCCGCCATGCCCACAGACACTTTGACCGGCCGCACGCGGAACACGATTGAACAAATACGCTTGTTCGACTGAGCGATCCCACTCAAAGTGGCTTTCAGTCAAGTCGCCAGTCAACACGCGATAGGCACACCACGTGTAGTGTGCATGCACAGGGCTACCTTGGCGTGGATCCCAGCGCAGCGCCACGACGGTAAACATTCCGGCAGGATCCGCATACAAAATATGGCGGGTGTAGGTTTGCTCGGAATAAGGCATGGACATCACCTGTTTGACCAGTCGCTCTGTCGACACAGGATCAAAAGCCTGATTCAAGGCCTGGCGCACACGGTAGGGGACCAAATCCGCCTCACCTAAACAAGCCTGACGGATGCTTGCGGACAAACCTGTGACTTCTCGATCGAGCAGCGACTCAGGCGAATCTGTGTGTCCAAGTGTTGCAGAAGCCATTGATGGCTGGATAGATGATGACTGAACCGAAGACAAGGTCTGCATAGATGAACACCCGGCGCGAAAGATCCCTCATCATAAAACCCTACATATAGAAAGTATTTGCAATTTATCTGTTCATCCATTAAAAAATAGTAATATTTTCTAATAATCAAAAGAAATATAGATTTTTCATGCAAATAGATAAAAAAGACCGCGAAATACTCAGGCTGATGCAAGAAGATGCCAGCCTGTCTCTGGCCGAGCTCGCAAGTGCTGTGAACCTGACTCCGACACCTTGCTGGAGGCGTTTACAAAAACTGCGAGAAGATGGCATCATCAAAAAGCAAGTCGCGCTCTGCGATGCGCGCAAGCTAAACCTGGGCTTGACCACCTTTGTGACCATTCGCACCAGTCAGCACAATGAAAAGTGGATGAAGCGCTTTGTGGATGGCGCCACAAGCATCCCGGAAATCGTGGAGATCTACCGCCTGAGCGGCGATGCGGACTATCTGCTCAAAATTGTTGTGCCGGATATCGATCGCTATGACAGCGTTTACAAGCGACTGATCCGCTCGGTAGAACTACTCGACGTGAGTTCCGCGTTTGCGATGGAGACCATCAAGTGCACGACGGCACTGCCCTTGGACTACGCGCAGTAAATCCCCAACCAGCGCAAACCCTGCCGCTCGCATGGCGTGTTAAGAGGACTGGTCTTCAGGAATCTCGGAGACCCAGGCCTGCGCAAGGGTGTAGGTCACGGCCAACGCGACGGGACCAACAAAGATCCCAATCAGCCCAAAACTGAGCAAACCGCCAATCACGCCCACAAAGATCAATAAAAGCGGCAAATCCGCCCCCCGCTTAATCAACATGGGTCGCACGAAATTATCCATCGTGCTGACGACGATGCTCCAGACCAACAAAAAGGTCGCCCAGCTGTTGTCACCTTGCCAATACATCCACGCAACAGCGGGAAACATCACCAGACTTGGGCCTGCCTGCGCAATACACAACATCAGCATGAGCGCGGACAACACCGCAGCAAACGGAACGCCAGCAATCACCAGACCCAAACCACCCAAGCTCGTCTGCAAAACAGCTGTCACGCCGACTCCCAGCGCAACCGCACGAATCGCCTGTCCCGCCAGCACGATCGATCCCTCGCCGCGATCACCCGCCAAGCGGCGCCCCAGACGACGCACCATCTTTGCGGCCTCTTCACCGGAACTATAAAAAATCGCGGCTATCAAGACGACCAGGAAAAATTGCAATAGCATTCCGCCAATGCCACCAAACTGCGAGAGTAGCCATTTACCCGTAGAGCTGGCGTATGGCGTCAGATACTCCACAAAACTATTAAAACCGCCCGAGCTCAGCTTTAACCAGAAATCAGAAATTTTTTCACCAATCAAAGGGATGCTCTTGACCCAGTCTGGCGGCGCAGGGACTCCTTTGCTGACCAAGCCCTGCCCGAAGCTCATCAGATCGTGAGAGCGTTCTGCAATCGTGCTGATCGCCCACCACAAGGGCAACACCAGAAGCAGCAGCATCCCAAGCGTCATCACAAACACCGCAGGGGCTCGACGATTACCAAAGGCACGCTCGAGCCCTTTCAACCAGGGCCAGGTCGCCACCACGATCATCGTGGCCCAGACGGATGCGGCCAAGAAAGGCCTCAGCACCCAAAAGCAGAGTGCGATCAGACCCACAACCAAAATGGCCGCCAGAGTGTTGCGTGTCAGATCATGCTGCATCAATACTCACCCTGGGATTGAAATCTGTCGGTGGAAATCGTGTAGGAATCAGGTCAACTGACCGTGGCAGTGCTTGTACTTTTTACCGCTCCCGCATGGGCATGGATCGTTACGACCAATTTTGGGTGCAGCGTTACGCAGCGTTCCGGGATGTTCTTCGGCAACGGCTTTGCGCGAGGGTTGATTTTCCTCAGGAACACTTTCATCGTAATCAGTGTGCTGATATTGGACATTTTGCATCTGCGCAGCACGCGCGGCTTCGAGCTCAGCCTGTTCGACTTCCTCTTGTGTCTGAATGCGAACAGTCATCAACACTTTCATCACATCATCACGCACACGATCGAGCATGCCTGAAAACAGCTCGAAGGCTTCGCGTTTGTATTCCTGCTTGGGATTCTTTTGTGCGTAACCACGCAAATGAATTCCCTGACGCAAGTGATCCAAGGCGGAGAGATGTTCGCGCCATTGCGTATCGATGACTTGCAACATGATCGAGCGCTCAAACCCTGACCAGGACTCCGCGCCCACCGCTTCGACTTTCTGCTGATATGAGGCTTGCGCTGCCTGCAGGACGGCTTCGAGAATGTCTTCTTCGGAAATGCTTTTTGATTCCCGCAACATATCCTTGAGTGGCACCTGAATTTGCCAGTCAGACTCAAGAGCCATTTGCAAGGCATCAATGTCCCACTGCTCTTCGACAGAGCCTGCAGGAACATATTTAGCCACTAAATCCGTAAAGGTGCCGTTGCGAAGATTGTTAATCGTTTCCGCAATCGATGGTGACTCGAGCACCTCGTTACGCTGCGCGTAAAGAACCTTGCGCTGATCGTTGGAGACATCATCGTACTCAAGCAACTGTTTACGCACGTCAAAATTCCGGCCCTCGACTTTGCGCTGAGCCGTCTCAATCGAACGCGACACCATACCTGCCTCAATGGGCTCGCCCTCAGGAAGTTTCAGGCGCTCCATGATGGCGCGCACGCGATCGCCCGCAAAAATACGCATCAAGGGGTCTTCAAGAGACAAATAGAAACGCGAGGAGCCAGGATCGCCCTGGCGGCCGGCACGACCACGCAGTTGGTTATCAATCCGTCGGGACTCATGACGCTCAGTACCAATAATGCGCAAGCCTCCAGCCGCTTTGACCTGCGCGTTCAGCGGCAGCCACTGGGCACGAATCGCTTCAATCTGCGCTGTTTTCTCCGTTTCGCTTAATGCTTCGTTTTCACGAACGTTCTCGATGAGTTTCTCGATGCTGCCACCGAGCACAATGTCGGTACCCCGACCTGCCATGTTGGTCGCAATCGTAATATGGCCAGGCTTACCTGCCTGAGCCACGATCTCCGCTTCGCGAGCATGTTGTTTAGCGTTCAACACCTCGTGACGCAAACCTGCTTTGGTCAGTAAACCAGACAACAACTCCGAGTTTTCAATGCTGGTTGTGCCGACCAGCACAGGCTGTCCACGCTCTTGGCAATCGCGGATATCCGCAAGAATGGCATTGAATTTTTCAGTGGCTGTTTTGAAAATCTGATCGTTCTGGTCGGCGCGTATCATCGGCCGATTGGTTGGAACGATCACCGTTTCAAGACCATAGATTTCTTGAAACTCGTAGGCTTCTGTATCGGCCGTACCCGTCATACCGCCAAGCTTTTCATACATCCGGAAATAGTTTTGAAACGTAATCGACGCCATGGTCTGATTTTCGTTTTGAATCGCCACGCCTTCTTTGGCCTCAACCGCCTGATGCAAGCCATCGGACCAACGGCGACCTGACATCAAGCGTCCGGTGAACTCATCAACAATGACCACCTCACCTTCTTGCACCACATAGTGCTGATCACGATGAAAAAGATTGTGCGCGCGCAAAGCCGCCATCAGGTGATGCATCAGTGTGATATTGCGCGCCTCATAGAGAGACTGGCCAGCCGGCAACAGTCCGAGCTCCGTCAGGATTTCCTCTGAGCGCTCGTGTCCAGACTCTGATAAATAAACTTGATGATTTTTTTCATCGACCCAGAAATGACCTTCCGGTTCGGGCTCTTGAGGTTTAGGCTCTGAGGCCATACGTTGCAACATCGCGGGAACGACGTTGACGCGCATGTACATTTCAGTGTGGTCTTCGGCCTGACCGGAAATAATCAAAGGCGTCCGAGCCTCGTCGATCAAGATCGAGTCCACTTCGTCAACGATGGCAAAGACCAAGCCACGCTGTCGACGATCTTCGGCGCGATGTTCCATGTTGTCACGCAGATAATCAAAGCCAAATTCATTGTTCGTACCGTAAGTAATATCGGCACGATAGGCTGAAATTTTCTCTTCGTTGCTTTGCTGTGGCACCACCACACCGACGGACAATCCGAGGAAGTTATAGAGACGCCCCATCCAGCCCGCATCGCGACGTGCGAGGTAATCGTTCACTGTCACCACGTGCACGCCGCGCTCGGTCAACGCATTCAAATAGACAGGCAAAGTCGCCATCAAGGTCTTGCCTTCACCGGTACGCATCTCGGCGATTTTGCCGCTGTGCAAGACCATGCCACCGATCAACTGGACATCGAAGTGTCGCATCCCGAATACGCGCACGCTAGCCTCGCGAACCACTGCAAAAGCTTCGGGTAACAACGCATCAAGGGAAGTACCGGACTTGATGCGCTCGCGGAAAGCATCAGTTTTGGCACGCAACTCAGCGTCTGACAAAGCCTGCATCTGAGGCTCTAGCGCATTGATTTGCTCAACCTGTCGTTTCAACTGTTTGAGCGTGCGATCGTTACGGCTACCGAAGATTTTTTTAAGCAAAGAAAACATGCGTTTAGAACCTGTTCGGACCGACGCGTCAGAACGCGCGTCCAGCTAAGAAATTGTTAGGGCAATATTTGCCGAATAAGCCATTGAGTTTAACGCACGCGTGGCCGCCATGTAATCGAGGATGACCCTGTAACGGGTCTTGCACTCGCAACAGGGGTGGGAATTGGCTGTCCAGCCAAAAATGCGCGCGGATCGAGGGGTTTGTCGTCCTGCCTGACCTCAAAATGCAGATGGGGTCCGGTCGATAGGCCTGTTGAACCTACGCGGGCAATCAGCTGCCCCCGCGTGACCACCTCACCCTCCTTCACCAAAATACTTTTTGCGTGCGCATAACGGGTCATCAAGCCTTCGCCATGATCAATTTCCACCATATTCCCGTAGCCACGGTGCACAGTAACCGTTCTGACCACCCCGCCAGCTGCCGAACGGATCGGCGTGCCATCCGGGGCGCTAAAGTCCAGCCCCTCATGCATGCTCATCTGGCCGTTAAAGGGATTGCGACGCCAGCCGTAAGAGGAACTGAGATATGGGTAGGACTCGATCGGCATCGCGGTAGGTAAACGCGCAACTGTCGCTTTCTGTTGCGTGACAGCCATATCCAGCAAGGACAAGTAATCTCCCTGCCTGGAGAGATTTTTTTGCAGCCAGCCCAGCTCACCCTCGAGTTGCGCCAAAGGCGGTGTGTTTGAGTCTGTTGCGGGCACCCAGAGGTCGTCGAGCACAACGGTAGCCTCGGGCAACTCAGGCACGATGGTGACATCTTTATCGGGTAGTCCGGCGACTTTGGCGACACGCTGACCCAAGCCATCGAGTCGCGCTACTGTTGCTTGTAGCTCACCCACCTTGGCGGCGAGCGCACGCATAGCCTGTGCATCTGACACTGAAGACGCCGTGGTAGTAGGCGCCAAAGCTTGCAACGGTTGATTGTGGGGCTGCACTGTCCATACCAGCCTCTGGAGTGCCGCACCCGCAACGAGTGCCCCCACGAGTAAAAGACCAACGATCAGGATCAGTCGGCTTACACTTACCGTGATGGGCGCATACTTCCCCTGCCTCGAAGGCATAATCACTAACTTCATCTGACAATCCTTTACCTATGGTCGCTCCCCCTCCTCGCCGATCGCGCACATCTGGGCAATCTGGCAGCACCCATTTAATTGGGTGGCTGGGTCACGACTCGCAGTCAGCCAATGTACTGGCGACTGCTCAAATGCATCTAAAAATGCGTAGTGCCGTAGTCAGTGCGCTACCAATCAATATGCGCAGTGCTTTCGAAGTCGTTAAGCTCGAAAACCAAGTCCTGACGCTCATGGTTTCGAGTGCTGCATTTGCTGCAAAGTTCCGTCAATTAGCCCCGCGTGTGACAACACACATGCAAACAGCTGGCTGGAACATCGCAGAGATCAAACTAAAGGTCCAAGGTGGACTTGGACTGCCAGAGGTGGTCAAACCGCCAAGAGAGGCGCGAACACTTGATCAAAACGACCTGAAAGCGTTTGAAAAGCTGCAGACATCATTGCGTCCGGGGCCGCTTGCAGATGCCGTGGCCAAACTGCTCAGACACCATCAAGGCAACACAACTACGCCAGCTTCCACTCCTGACGAAACGCAGCAGGGGCCTCAGACTGAGAACCATACGTGACAATTTCCCAAGCGTCTGGTTGGGCCAGCAAGCTCAGAGCGAGTTGATTATTGAGTGCATGGCCTGATTTGCACGCCACATAGCGCGCAACCAAAGGCTTGCCAATCAGGTACAAATCGCCAACGGCATCGAGTATTTTGTGTTTCACAAACTCGTCGTCGTAACGCAAACCGTCTGTGTTCAACACACGGTATTCATCCATCACGATTGCGTTATCCAGACTTCCGCCCCGGGCTAACCCCATGGAGCGCAAGGCTTCTACTTCGTTAACAAAACCAAATGTACGGGCACGCGCGATTTCTTTGACGTAGGACTGTGTCGCGAAATCTATTTCAGCAAAACTTGCAGTCGAGTTGATCGCCGGATGGCGAAAATCAATCGAAAACGCGAGGGCGAAACCGTCATGAGGCTCGAGTCGAGCCCATTTGGCCTGATCTCCCTCACCTTCGCTGACCTCGACAGTTTTCAGCACACGCAAGAACTTTTTGGGCGCATTCTGCTCCTCGATACCAGCCGAGCGCAGCAAATAAATAAAGGTCGCTGCGCTGCCGTCCATGATCGGCACTTCTTCGGCCGTCAGGTCAATATGCAGGTTATCGATACCCAAACCGGCCAATGCAGACATCAAGTGCTCGACGGTTGAAACGCGACCCACACCCTCTCCGAGCACGGAAGCCATACGCGTGTCTCTGACCATCGCCGCTTGCGCAGGGATATCGACCACCTCGGGCAAATCCACCCGGTGAAATACGATGCCTGTATCCGGTGCTGCGGGACGCAGCGTCAACTCCACGCGCCGGCCAGAATGCAGGCCGACACCAGTGGTCTTGACGAGGCTTTTAAGGGTACGTTGACGAAACATATATCGGAGCTAATTCCTTGAAATCTTAGGCTATTGTACCGCTTTTAGTGTTTATTGCACTGGTAATTAGAGACGACAACGCACCCGGACTGGGGAAGCCCGGATGCGAACCCGGAAACCTCATGGAAGGCTTCCGGACAGGGAGTCAGTCAGTGCTCTTCGCAGGCAACTCAGTTGCCCGTTTGAACGAGGCTTTCCAGCCTCTTTGACTGATTAATCTGCCTGGCGGCGCAAAAATGCGGGAATGTCGTAGTGCTCCATTCCGGCCGTTTCGAGTGCACGGACTTGTGCGCTCGCCTGCGTACGCGGATTGCGCAACACCGAAGGCACGCCAAGGTCCTGACCGTTGCCAACTGGCATGTTGTCAGTGCCTGTGCGCTGCAGCTCCAAGGGCTCAGGTACGATTTGTGGGCGGCTCTGCGCACGTCCCAAACCGGTTGCCACAACAGTCACACGCAGATTGTCGCCCATCGAGTCGTCATAAGCCGTACCAAAGATCACTGTGGCTTCAGGGGAGGCAAAACCACTGATGTGATCCATGATGGCGCGTGTCTCTTTCATCTTCAGCGAGCTGCTCGCTGTGATGTTGACCAGCACGCCGCGCGCGCCATTCAGATTCACGCCCTCAAGCAACGGACATGCGACAGCTTGCTCTGCGGCAATCTTGGCACGATCCGGACCGGAGGCCATCGCTGTGCCGAGCATTGCCTGGCCTTGCTCACCCATGATGGTCTTGACGTCTTCAAAGTCAACGTTGACGTTACCCTCTACGTTGATGATTTCAGCAATGCCTGCGCAGGCATTGTGCAAGACATCGTCCGCGGCTTTAAAGCAATCTGCCTGCGTAGCGTCTTCGTCCATTAACTCATACAGGTTTTCATTCAACACCACGATCAGCGAATGCACGTACTTTGACAATTCGTTGATGCCGTCTTCCGACATCTTCATGCGCTTGGCGCCTTCGAAAGAAAAAGGCTTGGTGACGACGCCGACGGTCAAAATACCCAGTTCCTTGGCCACTTCGGCCACAACCGGACCTGCTCCTGTACCGGTGCCACCACCCATACCCGCGGTAATGAACACCATGTTCGCGCCACTGAGTGCCGAACGAATTTCTTCGCGTGCCAACTCGGCAGCTGCACGTCCCTGGTCAGGCTTGGCGCCCGCGCCCAAACCGGTGCGGCCCAGACGAATCTGAACAGGCGCATTTGTGGCAGCCAATGCTTGCGCATCAGTATTGCAACAAATGAAATCCACGCCCTGCACACCGGAACGAATCATATGCGAGACGGCATTGCCGCCCGCTCCACCGACACCAACGACCTTGATCACTGTGCCTTTATTTGCGTTATCTAACATTTCAAACATCATGATTGACTCCCTCAAGTCTTAAACTAAAAAGTTTCTAAATTCCCCAAACTACTTTTAGAAACCGTTTCAAACTCGGCGCCGACGGTGTCCGCACCGGGCTTGAAACGTCTCTACCTCAAGCCGCTTCGCAACATGCTGGCGACTTGTTTGGCGTCCGAAGACCCCAAATTCATTGCATAAACCACTCTTTCATTCTCGCCAAAATGGCCTTGAAACTTCCTGACTGCTGTGTGAATTTGCGACCGCGCAAGCGCTGCATGCGCGCCTCGCCCAACAAACCCATGACAGTCGAGAATCTCGGACTGCGCATCACATCGGCCAAACTACCATCGTAATCAGGCACTGCCACACGCACGGGTTTTAAAAACACATCTTCGGCCAACTCGACCATGCCTGGCATCATCGACGCGCCACCTGTCAGCACCACACCCGAAGACAACAAGTCCTCGTAGCCGGATTCGCGAATCACTTGCTGCACCAAACCAAACAGTTCTTCCACACGCGGTTCGATCACGGCGCCAAGAGCCTGGCGCTTGACCTGACGGGGACCACGGTCGCCCAGACCTGGGACTTCAACCACCTCATCGGGGCTGGCAAGAACTTGTTTAGCGACACCAAAACGCAACTTGATATCTTCTGCATCAGGGGTCGGCGTGCGCAACATCGCTGCGATATCGCTGGTGATTTGATCGCCGGCAATCGGCAGCACGGCGGTGTGACGAATCGCTCCACCGGTGTAAATTGCCACGTCGGTTGTTCCGCCACCGATATCAATCAGCACAACGCCCAGTTCTTTTTCGTCAGCGGTCAGACATGCCAGACTCGAAGCGAGAGGCTGCAAAATCAAGTCCTGAACTTCCAGTCCGCAGCGACGCACGCATTTCACAATATTCTGTGCCGCACTCACGGCGCCCGTCACGATGTGAACCTTGACTTCAAGGCGCAGACCGCTCATGCCAATCGGCTCGCGAATATCTTCCTGACCATCCACGATGAACTCTTGCGTCAGTACGTGCAACACTTGTTGATCGGTCGGGATATTGACTGCTTTCGCAGTTTCAATCACGCGTGCGACATCGGTTGCGGTCACCTCTTTGTCTTTCACCGCGACCATACCACTGGAGTTAAAGCTGCGAATATGGCTGCCCGCGATACCTGTATAGACATCGCGGATTTTGCAGTCCGCCATGAGTTCAGCTTCTTCGAGGGCGCGCTGGATAGAATTGACGGTGGTCTCGATATTGACCACAACGCCTTTGCGCATGCCTCTGGACTCATGCTGGCCAAGACCAAGCACTTCAAAACGTCCCTCGGGCAAGATCTCGGCAACAACAGCAACCACTTTACTGGTGCCGATATCGAGGGCGACGATCAGATCCTTGATGTCACGGGTCATAGCGTTATCGTTTCTTTTTGAGTTGAGGGTTTTCGGGTAGGGCGGCAAGCGTTAACGCAAAGCCATTGGGATAGCGCAGATCGGCGTGCGTCACCACCCGATCTCCAATTTTCTGTGTGGCCTGAGGTAAAGCTTGGACAAAACGCTGGATGCGTGCCGCAAAAGGCAACGCACCGGGAATGCCGCCTTGAGGATCCGGCGCCTCTGCACCAGGATCGCGTCCAAGCGCAAGCGTCATCCCGTTTGAAAGAGTGACTTGCCAAGCCAGGCGATCGCTGAGGGAAAGTTTGCGAACAGTCACGCCCAAGGGAGCAAACCAGCGCTCGAGCTCGGCATAGCGATTGACCACCAAACCTTCCTTGCCTTCCGGTCCGTCGAATTGCGGCAAGCTCACATCGTCGTCGAGTTCGCCCTGGTTCGCCGTGAATACTTGACCCCAGGTATTGATCATCTGGCTGTCGTTCCAGAGCGCGAGAGGTTGCTGCTCCTCGATCGTGACCCGGATGGCGTTGGGCCAAATCCGTCGCACCGAGGCCGAGCGTACCCAAGGCACGTCTTCGAAGACGCTCTGAGCGTCGGCCAGATTGATCGTAAAGAAATTGCCCGTCAGATGACCAGCAATCGCGTTTTGAACGCTGGCGGGTGTCACATAGTGCAAGGTGGTGTTGGGTGCAGGTTCGATTTCGATCGCCTGCAATTCGAACTGTGGTCGTTGAATCAGCCAATAGATCCCCCCGGCCAGCATGGCCAGCACTGCCAGCACCGCAAGGGTGTTGGCGAGTCGGTTGATCGTACGGGCTTCGTTCCACACGTATAACTCCGCTTATCCTTGAACCTGACTGAGATGCCCAACTTTGCAACGGGCGTCTTTCAAAATGTGCATACACAACTCGGGATAATCCATTCCAATCGCTTTGGCTGCCATTGGGACTAACGAGTGTCCTGTCATGCCCGGCGACGTATTCATTTCAATCAACCAAGGGCGATCCTGCGCGTCGAGAATCACATCGGCTCGTCCCCACCCTTCGCAACCGAGTGCGCGAAAGGCGCGTACGCTCAGCTCGGCAATGTGACTGGCCAACTCTGGCGCAACCGGTGCGGGACACAAGTACTGCGTATCGTCTGAAAAATATTTGTTCTGATAGTCGTAATTACCACCTGGCGCCACAATCTCTATTAGCGGCAGCGCGCGAGCCTGTGCGCCTCGCCCGAGCAACGCCACGGTTAACTCGCGCCCTTTGATGAACTGCTCGGCCAACACCACTTCGTCGTAACGCGCGGCATGACGATATCCCTCTGACAATGCAGAAGCTTCACTCACTTTCACAATCCCCAGCGTCGAACCCTCGTGCGGAGGTTTCATCATGAGAGGCAGGCCTAATTTGCCAGCGGCGGCCGCCACCTCGCCTTCGTTCAACAACTCCGCATAACCCGGCGTCGGTAAACCAGCCTCCAGCCAGATTCGCTTGGTCATGATTTTGTCCATCGCGAGACTCGACGCCATGGGACCACTTCCTGTGTAAGGAATGCCTAACAACTCCAGCGCACCTTGCAAGGTCCCGTCTTCGCCATAACGTCCATGCAAGGCGATAAACACCCGATCAAAGCCTTGTTGGGCAAGCTCTGACAAGCTGTGCTTGCCCGTATCAAAGAGATGGGCATCCACACCTTGACTACGTAGCGCCGCGTGAACGCCTGTACCGGACATGATCGATACCTCGCGCTCAGCAGACTTGCCACCGAACAGCACGCCAACTTTGCCAAAGTCTTGACGAGTCATCGCACACCTCCCAATTGCTCAGGGACTTTGCTGATCGAACCTGCACCCATGACAATCACAACATCTCCAGCCTGAGCGAAATTTTTAATCGCCTCAGGCATTGCGGCAACATCCTCGACAAATATCGGCTCGACTTTGCCCGCCACCCGAACGCCTCGCGCCAGGGCGCGACCATCGGCGGCCACCAGGGCAGGCTCACCAGCTGCATAGACCTCTGTGAGCAGGACGGCGTCGGCAGAACTCAGCACTTTGACAAAGTCTTCGAAACAATCTCTTGTGCGCGTATATCGATGGGGCTGAAACGCGAGCACAATACGTCTTTCCGGCCATGCACCCCGGGCCGCAGCCAAGGTCGCTGCCATCTCGACAGGATGATGACCGTAATCATCGATGACGCTAAACACGCCACCAGCCTTCGCCTTGAAATCTCCGACCTGCGTAAATCGTCTGCCCACACCGCCAAACTTAGAGAGCGCAGCCACAATATCGGCGTCTTTTACACCAAGCTCCGTCGCAACCGCAATCGCTGCTAACGCATTCAACACATTGTGCAGGCCAGGCAAGTTCAATTCGACCGAAATCAAAGGTAATTGACCATCACGGGTGTGTCGCTCCACATCGAACAACATGCGCGTACCTGTCGCGCGGACATTCTTCGCACGCACTTGCGCATCGCTGTTGATGCCATAGGTTGTCACAGGACGCGACACAAAGGGCAAAATCTCTCGCACATTCGCATCATCAGCGCACACGATCGCACTGCCGTAAAAAGGCAATCTCTGTGTGAACTCGACAAAAGCGCTCTTGAGTTTTGCAACATCGTGGCCATATGTATCCATATGATCAGCATCGATGTTGGTGATGATCGCCATCACCGGTAGCAAATTCAAAAATGAAGCGTCTGATTCGTCTGCTTCAACTACGATGAAGTCACCCTGACCCAGGCCTGCATTGGCTCCTGCGGAGTTCAGTCGACCACCGATGACAAATGTTGGGTCGAGTCCGCCTGCCGCCAAAACGCTCGCCACCAAGCTGGTGGTGGTAGTCTTACCATGCGTGCCAGCCACTGCGATACCGCGCTTTAAACGCATCAATTCGGCCAGCATGACCGCACGAGGCACCACAGGGATGCGCGCTTCGCGGGCCGCAATGACTTCGGGATTATTATTTGCGACTGCTGTCGAGGTCACGATGGCATCCGCACCTTTTACGTGGCTGGCCTCATGCCCGACGGAGATCGTTGCGCCCAACTCTTTCAGGCGTTGCGTCACAGCGGATTGTGAAAGATCTGAACCTGAAATCTTGTATCCCAGATTAAGCAAGACCTCGGCGATGCCGCTCATCCCGGATCCGCCAATGCCCACGAAGTGGATGTGTTCAATACGATGCTTCATTTCACCACTCCGGCTAACTCTTCACAAATATCGGCGATCCGCTGGGCAGCCAAAGGACGTGCATGGGCACGCGCGCGTTGCGCCACAACCCCAAGCGATTCTCTCGAATGAGATAACAGCCACGCTGATAAATCCGCCGCAGTCAGACTGTCTTGCTGCATCAACCAGGCAGAACCATCCGCGCTCAAAAACTTGGCGTTGGCTGTCTGATGATCATCCACGGCATACGGATACGGCACAAACATCGCAGCCACTCCAGCAGCGGCGACCTCGGCGACTGTCATCGCGCCAGCGCGACAAATCAGCACATCCGCCTGCCCAAGTGCGCCCGCCATATCATCAACAAAAGCGACACAGTCCGCCCGCACACCCGCCTTCTGATAGTCAGCCTTGAGAGTGTCAAGATTCTGGGCACCCGACTGGTGGACCACCACGGGGCGATCCTGTTCAGGAATCAGTGCGAGTGCCTGCGGCATCAAAGTATTCAGAGCCGTGGCGCCAAGACTACCCCCCACAACCAATACGCGCAGAGGTCCCGTGCGCATCGCATACCGCTTTGCTGGCTCGGGAAGCGCGGCAACATCCTGACGCACTGGATTACCCACAACTTCGGCCTGAGGCAAAGCACCTGGGAACCCTGCCAGCGTTCGCTTGGCCATGCGAGCAAGCACCTTATTCGCCATGCCGGCCACTGCATTCTGTTCATGCAGAACCAAGGGGCGCGCCCGCAGAACGCTGACCAATCCGCCCGGGAAAGAAACATAACCACCCATACCCAAGACGACGCTTGGGCGAATAGTGGAAAAGTGTTGCCACGCTTGCCAGCAGGCGCGTATCAACAAGAACGGCGCAACGAGCTTTGCACGCAAACCTCGCCCTCTCAGTCCCGCGAAGCGAAGCGGAGCCAATTCATAGCCGCGGGCAGGAACGATTTGGCCTTCCATTTTTTCGGGATGACCCAACCAGCGCACTGTCCATCCACGGGCACGCAAAACATCTGCAACAGCGAGCCCCGGCATGATATGCCCACCTGTGCCGCCAGCCATAATCAAGATTGTTGGAGAGGTCAGCGTCATGTGCGGACCCCTCTCATCAAGTTTCGATTTTCGAAGTCCACGCGCAAGACGATCGCGATCGCAACCATGTTCATCAACAGTCCCGAACCACCATAGCTGACGAGAGGGAGTGTAAGGCCTTTGGTCGGCAGTACACCCAGACACACGCCAATATTGATGAACGACTGGACGCCAAACCACAGACCGACACCTTGGGCAACCAAGCCGCCAAAGACGCGTTCCATGGCGATCGCTTGCCGACCGATTTCAAAACAACGCTGAACCACAATCGCAAAGAGAACCAGGACCAGCATAATCCCGACAAAACCCAACTCTTCCCCGATCACGGCCACAATAAAGTCAGTATGCGCTTCTGGCAAATAGTTAAGTTTTTCTACACTCCCTCCCAGACCCACCCCGGTCCACTCTCCGCGTCCGACTGCCATCAAGGAATGTGACAATTGATATGCAGTTGACTGTGCGTATTCAGGATTCCAGGGATCCAAGTAAGCAAATACACGCTCACGTCGCCAGGGTGAAAGCCAGATGATGAGTGAAAAGCCTGCTAATAAAACACCAGCGAGAGAGGAAAAAATCCTCGCGTTAATTCCGCCTAAGAATAGAATGCCCATGGAAATCGCAACGATCACCATCAGTGCGCCCAAATCTGGCTCTTTGAGGAGCAAATAGGCGACAACAGCCAAAATCAATGCAATCGGCAGAAAGCCTCTAATAAAGCTTTGCAAATATTCTTTTTTACGTATGACGTAATCAGCTGTGAAAAGAATCACTGCAAATTTCATTAATTCAGAAGGCTGGAACGTGACAGGTCCGATCGGCAACCAACGCATCGCATTGTTTACTTTTCTGCCAATCCCGGGAATGATCACCAACACGAGCAATAAGATGGCGAACAAAAACAAGCCGATCGTCATGCGTCGCCATGCCTGCATAGGTACGGTCAGGACCATCGTCCCGACGAACATTCCCACGCCAAAAAAAGCCGCTTGTCGCAACACAAAAGAGAATCGTCCGTAATTCGCGCGGGGACCATCGGCCAAAGCAATCGCAGCCGAATACACCATCAAAATACCCAGCCCCACCAGGATGCTTGTCGCGATCACAAGCGGCAAATCGTAGTTACGCATGGTCGTGCGACCAGGCGAAACCGCATTGACGCTACCAGTGAGTTCGGCGAAGAGACTCATACGATCTCCCCCTGGTCAAGTGCAAGATCCGTCACTGCTCCCATAAATACCTGACCGCGATGGGGGTAGTTCTTGAACATGTCAAAGCTCGCGCAAGCCGGAGACAGCACAATGGCATCGCCTTCTTGGGCATGCTCAAAGGCTAACTCGACAGCCTCTTTCATATCTTTTGCAAACACTGAGGTCACACCGGACGGAGCAAGTACTTGAGACATGATCGTCGCATCCTGTCCAATCAGTACCATCGCAGAAACATGCCGTTTCACTACCGGAATCAACGGTTCAAAATCTTGACCTTTACCCACACCACCGGCGATCAACACAATCCTGCGTCCCAGCCCCTCAAGTCCGGCAGCCGTGGCGCCAACGTTCGTACCCTTGCTGTCATTAAAAAAGTCTATGCCGCGGACACTACGGACAAACTCCATACGATGGGGTTCGCCAACATACTCGGAGGCCGCACGCAACATTGGCGCCCATGTCGCACCGCAGGCACGACCCAGGAGCAGCGCGGCCTGACAATTCAGGGCGTTATGCAAACCCTTGATGCCAAGCGCATCGACCGGCATCAAGCGCACCATACGACCTGCGGAGCGAGTGGGTGCTGGGGCATTTTTCTTACGACGGACGGGTACGGGCAAATCGTCCTCAAACTCCGTCGCCTCGGATGAACATAACCACATGACATCGTGGCTGGTTTCAATCCCCACATCACCCGTCAACATCGGCGTATCGCGACCGAAGCTTCTTGCTTGCATGGCGCTCACTGACTCGACCAATGCCATCACGTTCGGATCATCGCGATTCAAGATCCATTGGTCGGCCATGCTGAAAATACGCGCCTTGGCCGCGCTATAAGCTTGCATCGTGACATGCCAGTCAAGATGGTCCTGGGTCAAATTCAGAACGGTCGCGGCCGTCATGTGCAAACTGCGCGTAGTCTCCAGCTGAAAGCTCGATAGCTCGAGCACCCAGACATCAGGCAGATCATTTTGATCCAGCGCATCCATCAATGCATGCAACGCGGCAGGACTGATGTTACCGGCGGCACGGGCCCGCAGCCCGGCAGACTCAAGCATGCGGCGGGTCAACGCAGTGACCGTTGTTTTGCCATTCGTACCTGTGACGCCCAACACCTTGGGTGTGTAGTCGCGCGAGGTTTTCAAGTCAGTCAACGCACGGGCAAACAGCTCGATCTCACCAATAATTTCAATTTGACGAGTCGTTGCGGCCTCAAGTAACTCACGCACAGGTGACAGACCGGGCACTAAACCAGGGCTCAGGATAAGCTGATCGATTCCATCAAGCAACGACTCGTCAAAGACTTCGCAGCCCAGATGCCATGCCACGCTTTCAGGCGCCAGCATTTCTTTCAGTTCATTGAGCCCGGCGGGATGGGCGCGTGTGTCTGCAACGCGCAGCAATGCCCCATTGCGCGCGCACCATCGTGCTGCGGCAATGCCTGTCTCGCCAAGCCCCAGAATCAGGACTCGCGCGGGAAAGTTAGAGGCTAAAGCTGTTTCGCTCATCGAATCTTCAAGGAAGACAAACCAATTAACACCAGCATCATGCTGATGATCCAAAACCTGATCACGACCTGGGTTTCTTTCCAGCCACCAACTTCGAAATGGTGATGCAGGGGCGCCATACGCAGGACCCGTCTACCCTCTCCATATTTTCGTTTGGTGTACTTGAACCAAAACACCTGAACCATCACCGACACAGTCTCGGCGACAAAAACTCCACCCATAATGAAGAGCACAATTTCCTGGCGCACAATGATGGCGATCGTCCCGAGCATGCCGCCCAAAGCAAGCGCGCCGACATCCCCCATGAACACCTGGGCGGGATGCGCGTTGAACCATAAAAACGCAAGGCCAGCACCTGCCAGAGCCGCGCAAAGCACCATCAACTCACCAGCACCCGGCACATAAGGGAACAACAGATATTTTGAATAGTCGACACGACCCACGACATAGGCAAATATTCCAAGTGCGGAACCCACCATGACTGTCGGCATAATCGCCAAGCCATCTAAGCCATCTGTCAGATTGACCGCGTTACTTGTTCCAACAATCACAAACCAGCTCAGTGCGACAAATCCAAATACGCCCAAGGGGTACGTAATCGTTTTGAAAAAAGGCACCATCAAATCCGTGCGTGTGGGCAAATCGATCGTGAAGCCGCTCATCACCCAATCACGCATCAGCGGCCAGATGTTTGCGGTAGCAGGCGCAGAAACGGCGAAAGTGAGATAAACCGCCGCGATCAGACCAATCAAGGCTTGCCAGAAGAATTTCTTGCGGGCGGGCATTCCCTCAGGATCGCGATACACCACTTTACGGTAATCATCCACCCAGCCGATCCAACCATAACCAAAGGTCACAAGCAAAACGACCCAAACAAAACGATTTGTCCAGTCGGCCCAAAGCAAGGTACTGACGCCGATCGAAATCAGAATCAACGCGCCTCCCATCGTGGGAGTCCCTGTCTTGATGAGGTGTGTTTGCGGTCCATTGGCACGCACAGCCTGTCCGATCTTCAGCGAGGTTAAGCGTCCGATCACATAAGGGCCCGCGATCAAACCGATCAGCAATGAGGTCGCACACGCAAGCACAGCTCGCAAGGTGATGTATTCAAACACCGCAAAGCTGCGTATGTGATTGTCTGCTATCCAGCCGAACAGTTCATACAGCATGCTTCACCACTTCCCCGGGATTGACCCCTGTTGCTTTTAGATATTCTTTCACGATGCGCTCCATGCGCATGAATCGTGACCCCTTTACCAGCACGCTCCTGACCGGTAATGCGAGTAAATACTCGCACAACTCCTCGGCCGATGCGCCAATCACGGCCTGCGTACCAAAGGCCTGCGCACTCTCGCGTGTCGCCTCTCCTAAGGTCAGCAGATATTCCACGCCGCGCGCGCGGGCATACTCGCCGACTTCACGATGCATGGCAGGACCGTTATCGCCAACCTCTCCCATATCACCTAAAACAAGCACGCGCGGAGCAGGCAAGCTTGCCAACACATCAATCGCGGCACGTACAGAGTCTGGATTGGCGTTGTATGTATCGTCGATCAGTACCCGCTGCCCCTCCAGGCGGTGCGTTTGCATACGACCAGACACGGCTTGAAAACCATTCAAGCCCTCGATGATCGCATCCACCGGCGCACCTGCCGACCAGGCGCATGCGGCCGCGGCCAGGGCATTGCGCACGTTATGCATACCAGGTACGGGCAAGGCGATTTGACACGTCCGACCCGCTGGAAGATTGAGCGTAAAGCGTGAGCCCAAAGCATCCGATTCGATATTGCTCGACCAAACATCTGCGTGCTCGGTCATACCGAAACGCAGCGAAGGATGCTCAACAGCCAAGCTTGCCCAAAGCGCAGTAAACTCTTCGTCCGCCGGAAAGACCTTGACGCCATCCGCGCGCAGGCATGAAAAAACCGCCGCATTCTCGCGCGCAACGGCCTCAACACTTGCCATAAATTCCTGGTGCTCTCTCTGTGCGTTATT
The DNA here is from genome assembly GCF_030410375.1 of Zwartia vadi. GTDB lineage: Bacteria > Pseudomonadota > Gammaproteobacteria > Burkholderiales > Burkholderiaceae_B > Zwartia > Zwartia vadi. The sequence continues at coordinate 11,934 of NZ_JAUHHE010000020.1, read as the reverse complement.
CACAAGCGCCACAGTTGGCTCAACCATTTCAGCCAGCACCTCGATCTCACCGGGATGATTCATGCCCAGCTCGATCACAGCCGCCTGATGGACTGCACGCAATCTCATCAAGGTCAGCGGCACGCCCAGCTCATTATTTAAATTACCAATTGTTGCCAGTCGGCGCTCGGCACCCAGCCAAGCAGCCAGAATTGCAGCAATCATTTCCTTGGTTGTGGTTTTGCCATTGCTGCCAGTGACAGCGATCATGGGGATTGCGAATCGCTGCCGCCATGCATGCCCCAATGCGCCAAGCGCCACGCGGGTATCACCCAGCTCAATCTGCGGCAAAGCGACTGTCGGATCGGCCTTTTCCACCAAGGCCGCGCAAGCGCCAAGCTCGGCGACTTGCTTTAAATAAGCATGTCCATCAAAATTTTCACCACGCAAAGCGACAAACACTGCGCCAACATCCAGTTTGCGCGAGTCCGTTTGCACGGGTCGCTCTTGCAGCAGCATATATGCTGCCTGCGCCCAATGACGGTCATCAAAGTCTTGTCTAACTCCGCGAACTTCCTGATAGGTCTCGTGGCCTTTGCCTGCGATCAAGATCACATCCTTGGTCTCTGCGCCAAGCACTGCATGAAGGATCGCCTGAGCACGCGACTGAATCATTTGGACGTTGTTTACTTGACCCGGGATACCACCGATGATTGCAGCCATGATCGTCGCAGGATCTTCATCGCGCGGATTATCACTCGTCACAATCACTTGGTCAGCGAGACGTTGCGCCACAGCGCCCATGATGGGACGTTTTCCCGCATCTCTGTTGCCGCCACATCCGAATACGCACCAAAGACGTCCCGCGCGAGACTGTGCCATCGTACGCAAGGTTCTGAGCACGCGCTCCAGTGCGTCGGGGGTATGCGCATAATCAACAACCACGGCAGGTACGGCAACATCCATCAACAGCGGCGACACGCGCTCGAGCCTGCCATCTACAGGCTCCAGTTGCGCGATCGCCCGACTGATTTTGGAAAGATCCCAACCAAGCGAGCAAAGCAGACCGGCAACACACAAAAGATTGGACACATTATGTCTGCCCAGCGCACGGCTCTGCACCTGCACCTGCTTACCCTCGGCTTTCAGGATAAAGGCCTTGCCAGCGGGTGTAGCGAGGACATCGCTGGCAATGAGTGTCGCACTATCCGCTTGATTGGAGATGCTGTAGGTCAAGCGCTGGACTGTCACGCTGTGAGACAGTCGAACACCCACAGGATCATCGAGGTTCAACACCGCGCATTTCAAACCCGGCCAGGCGAACAACTTTGACTTTGCAGCCTCATAGGCTTGCATCGTCTGATGATAATCAAGATGATCTCGCGACAAATTCGTGAAACCTGCCATACGGATGCGCACACCCTCGAGGCGCCCCTGATCAATACCGATAGAAGAGGCCTCCATCGCGACGTATACAGCACCTGCTTCGCGCAACATTGCCAAGAGGCGATGAACGGAAATCACATCAGGCGTTGTCAGTTGTCCGGGCACCAGACGACCATCCGGATACGTCACGCCCAAGGTGCCAATCACACCCACTTTCTGACCATCACCTTTCAAAGCTTGCGACAACCAGTCCACACAACTTGTTTTACCGTTTGTACCTGTCACCGCAATGACGGTCAGATAAGCTGACGGCGTGTCGTACCAGAGATCGGCCAGCGCACCCAATCGCGATTTGAGTCCCAGCACAGAAAAAACTGGTACGGGGTAGTCAACAGCCTGCCAACTTTGCGCGTCATCCACATGCAGCAACACTGCGCTAGCGCCGCGTGCAATCGCTGAGTCGACAAAATCACGACCGTCGCCTTGTTTACCCGGATAGGCAACGAACACATCGCCTTGCGATATCACCCGCGAATCGGCGAACCAATGCGCGCCACATTCGATGGCGCTTCGCAAAAGAGCGATCAGATTTTCGTCGGAGGTACGGTCATCGATCAGCACTGAGCGCGTCATCGTGCACCTCCCGGACTCGCAGCGACGACCGATGAAGCAAACGGGGCATCAGGCTTCACACCCATGATTCTGAGAGTGCTTCCAACAATCGAGGAAAATACTGGTGCCGCAACCAAGCCACCATAATAGGCTCCCGCACCGGGCTCATCAATTGTGACGGCTACGACAATCCGTGGATCAGAGACCGGGGCAAAACCTACGAACGAGCCACGATAACGACTCGTGCTGTATTTGCCGTCTACAATTTTTCGCGCGGTGCCGCTCTTGCCGGCTACACGATACCCCTGCACGGCAGCCGCTTTGGAGCCATCGGGTCCTGCGGATGCTTCGAGCATCAAACGAACCCGTCTCGCGACATCAGGTGAATATATCTGAGTCGAGGCCAAGGCGTGATCGCGTTTAAGCAATGACAATCCGACCATGTCACCATCGCGCGCAAAAGCCGTATAAGCCCGTGCCATCTGCAACAAAGAAACAGACAAGCCATAGCCGTATGACATCGTGGCCTTTTCAATCAAACGCCAACGTTCCCAGGGTCTCAGGCGACCGGCTGCCGCTCCGGGAAAACCCGTTTGCGGGACCTGGCCTAAACCCAGTTCATTAAAGCGCGCCCACATTTCACGTGACTCAAGCTTTTCTGAAATCAAGGTCATCCCGATATTGCTCGACTTGAGCAAGATGCCGCCGGTATCGAGCACACCATTAGGTTTGACATCACTAATGGTTGAACCCTGGTAGTAAAACTTCCCGTTTCCTGTTTTGAATTGCGTAGTAGGGGTAATGCGCTTGAGATCCAGTGCCAGCGCGACCGTGAACGGTTTCATGATCGATCCAGGCTCGAACGTATCCGTCAACGCCTGATTTCTCATGTTTCCGCTTCGAAAGGACTCCCGCTTATTTGGATCATAGGTAGGCATATTGCCAAGCGCGAGAATTTCTCCAGTTTTGACATCAATCACGACCGCCGCAGCGCCTTTCGCTTTCGTCGTGATCATCGCCTCTTGAAGTGCGCGATAGACTTGAAACTGAATCCGGGTATCGATGGAAAGCTTGATGTCGCGACCATCCTCAGGCGTATCAATCTCACGCACGTCATCGATATTACGACCCATCCGGTCTTTCATCACGCGGCGACTGCCTGCGCGGCCGGCAAGCTGATCATTGAAGGCAAGCTCGACACCCTCTTGCCCTTTATCATCGAGGTTATTGAGCCCGACAATATTTCCGGTTACTTCACCTTCGGGGTAAAAACGACGATTGTCCGGATGCAAGCTAATGCCGGAGATACGAAGTTTGTCAATTTTCTTGGCAACATCAATTGGAACCTGGCGTTTGAGATAGATGAAATTTCTTTTTTCATCTGCCATCCTCTTGCGTAATTCACCAATCGGCATATCGAGCAACTCTGCCAGGCTCTGCATTTTCGCTGCAGACGTTTCACGATGCTGACGAGGTTGAAACGCAATCGCATTAGCCGGAATACTCGCGGCCAATACAACACCATGGCGGTCGAGGATTTTCCCGCGACTGGCATGCAGCGTCAGCGTGTGCTCATATCGTTTTACACCCTGTTGCTGCAAAAATTCAGTCGTGATGCCTTGCAAATAAATTGCGCGCCCAGCCAACACCAAAAACCCCAAGCCAAACAAGATCAGCAACAAGCGACCACGCCACATCGGATAGCTCATGTGCAGCACTGGGTTTTTAAAGAAAGGCATGCGTTTCATCGCGCACCTTCCTGCTGAGTGATGTAAACCGTGCGATCAGGCACGATCCCTGTCATCTTGAGCTCATCGCGAGCTAGGCGATCGACCTTTGCGTTGCTGGACTCAGCAGCCCGCTCAAGCTGAAGCCTTCTCCAATCTATTTCGAGTTCATGCGATTTTGCTTTATAACGATCAAGCTGGTCGTAAAGTTGCCGTGCCTGATAACGCGCTGTCACAAGCGAAAGCGCGGACATCATCAAAATCATCGCAACGAAGACGCAGACTCGACCCATCAGCGACTCCCTTTTTTATGCCGGGAGGAGGATGCGACGGGTGCAGGCATATAAGAAGCTGCACCGTCAGCGGGCAAGCGCGTTGCCGTACGCTCCGCCACGCGCAGGACAGCCGAGCGCGCGCGCGGATTCTCACTGATTTCATGATCCGAGGGGAGTACACGCGCCAACGCCAATAAAACGGGCTGGGGCATTTCGCTTTCACGCAGAGGGAGGCGGGCATACGCAGCTTCCGGACGGGATGCTGCGGTAATGAACTGCTTGACAACGCGATCTTCCAACGAGTGGAAGCTAATCACGGCCATACGTCCGCCTGTTTTTAATAAAGTCAGAGTTGCCTGGAGGGCGCTCTCGAGCTCTTGGAGCTCACGATTGATGTAAATCCGTAAAGCTTGAAAGGTGCGTGTAGCCGGATGCTGGCCCTTTTCGCGCGTGCGGACGGTGCTTGACACGAGCTCGGCGAGGTCGAGCGTGGTAAGCAGCGGACTTGTTGCGCGGCGAGCAGCAATCGCCTTTGCAATCTGAAAAGCAAACCGTTCTTCGCCATATCTAACTATGACCTCCCGCATCTCATCAATACTAGCCAGCGCCAACCATTGCGCCACTGTCTCACCGCGTGTCGTATCCATTCTCATATCGAGAGGACCTTCACGCATAAAAGAAAAACCTCTGGCGGCATCGTCAATCTGTGGTGATGACACCCCAAGATCCAACATCACGCCATCCACTTCACTGACACCCAGATCCGACAACGCACCCAACATGTCGCCAAAACCCGCGTGGATCACCATTACTCGGCTGTCCTCTCGAGCTAACTCTTGCGCCACCTCAATGGCCTGCGGATCCTTGTCAAACACAAATAACTTTGCGTCTGATGACAACTTTTCCAACAACAATCTCGAATGTCCGCCCCGTCCAAACGTTGCATCAACAAAGACACCGGATAGCCGGGCCGTCTGGACATCAGTGTTAGCCGATGTCTTGGAGGCACGCTTGCCATAGTCTGGCTGTACCAACGCTTCGACAGTCGGCTCGAGCAACACGGGCCGATGGCTGAACACTGTCACGGACTAAAACGAAAATTGATTTAAAACATCACCCATGCCTTGCGACAAATCGGCAGCCTCTCGGCGCGTCAATGCTGCGGCATCCCATAATTCGAAGTGCGCACCCATTCCTAAAAGCATCAAATCCCGGGTCATACCCGCCGCCAGCCTCAGTTCCGGCGCGACAAGCACACGACCCGAGCCATCTATCTCAACATCCTGGGCATTGCCCAATAACAAGCGCTGGAGTGCTCGCGCCTGCATTGGAAAAGCAGCGATCTGCTCGCGCTTTTGCTCCCATTCCGGACGGGGATAAACCAGCAGGCAGCCATCGGGGTGTCGCGTAATCGTCAGACAGCCTTGCGCCTGCTCAATCAGAGCGTCGCGATGCCGAGTCGGAATGTTGATCCGTCCCTTTGCATCCAGCGTGAGCGCACTACTTCCTTGAAACACCGATTTACCCCACTTAGTTGCACAAATATGCACTTTTCACCACTCTAAGTGAAGGATTAAATCTGGTCAAGCTGGAAATTGGATTTTTTTCAATGGAGACAAGGACTTAGAAGCGTTTTTGCATATGTTACAAAAACGAAATAATCAAATAAATCAGGGGATTGGCACAGCTAGTAAATGTTGAATATCAACACTTAATACAGGGATAACCCTAGTATCGAACGACGTGTACCGTGAGCATGAAGTGCAAGACAGATCTATAGGCCGGATTCTGTAAACCCATTCGCATGGGTTGGCAATCATTCCTCTGGGCATTTCATTGCTGAAATGCTCTAGCCACCTACCCGCATACTTGGACGGAGCCGCCCGTCATGGCCGAAACCACACGCATGCCTATTTGGTGTTGCTCCGGATAGAGGTTGCCGCGTTTCACCCTGCAGTGCCCGATCCGCACGCGGACCCTGCACCACGGCTATACCGTGGCGGAGTGCGCCTTGCGGCACACCCTCACTGCAGACTCGTCTCTGTGGCCCTAGTCCTCGCCGCCTTCGCGCTTGCACGCGAGACGACGGACGGTCGTTAACCGTTATCCTGCCCGATGGAGTCCGGACCTTCCTCGATGCCTGACGCACCGCGATTGCCCAATCTGCCTTGCATACGCATTGTAAAGCCATACGGGCAAAGCCAACTCCTGCGACAATAGCGGACTTAACTTCTTATTGCTTCCGCATCAAACATCCAACATGTCCAGTCAAGCCCTGATCACCCTCAACGACGTTCACCTCGCATATGGACATCACCCCCTTCTTGATGGCGCAGACCTGACCATTCATGCCCACGAACGCATAGGCTTGATTGGACGCAACGGCGCAGGCAAATCCTCCTTGCTACGTTTGTTGGACGGACGCACGCAACCCGATGATGGCGCAATCAACATTGCAGGACACGTCAAGGTAGCGACCGTCGAGCAAGAGCCTCAGATCGACGAGACGCTCACCATCGAACAAGCAGTGTTTGGCGAGTACGACCCAGATAGCGAAGACTGGAACAGAGCCTCTCGTGTGCGTGCCCTGATCGACAAACTCGGCCTGCCGCCAGATGCCATTGTCGGCACACTCTCGGGCGGAATGCGCAAGCGTGTCGCCCTTATTAGTGCCATGGCCAATGAGCCCAGCTTGCTTTTGCTGGATGAGCCTACCAACCATCTGGATCTCGATGGCATTGCCTGGCTGGAAAGCACCTTGAAGCAATGGCCTGGCAGCGCGATTGTCATCACGCACGATCGCCGCTTTCTCGATGCAATCGCCACGCGCATTGTCGAACTCGATCGCGGTGCATTACTGAGCTTTCCAGGAAACTTCTCTGAGTGGCAGGTACGAAAGGCGCAATGGCTTGAGTCACAGCGACTTGAAAACGCGCGCTTTGACAAGTTGCTCGCCCAAGAGGAAATATGGATACGCAAAGGTGTCGAAGCGCGCCGCACACGCAACGAAGGTCGCGTGCGCAGGCTTGAACAACTGCGCCGCGAACGCGCGGACAGACGTGATCGCCAAGGCAATGTCAATCTCGCAATCGACTCAGGGCAGCGTTCAGGCAAACTCGTTGCCGAGCTCGAACAGGTCAGCAAGTCCTTCGGTGATCGCTGTGTCGTCAAAGACTATTCCACCACCATCATGCGCGGTGATCGCATCGGCTTGATCGGCCCGAACGGTGCCGGAAAATCCACTCTCCTCAAGCTGATCCTCGGCACTCTAGCTCCTGATACGGGCACCGTTAAATTAGGCACGAATTTAAGCGTGGCTTATTTTGATCAGATGCGTAGCCAGCTCGATGAAAATGCCACGCTCGCGGATGTCATCAACCCCGGCAGTGAATGGATTGAGATAGGCGGGACGCGCAAACATGTCATGAGTTATCTGGGAGATTTTTTATTCGCACCCGCCCGTGCGCACTCTCCTGTCAAAAGCCTATCGGGCGGCGAACGGGCGCGATTGCTTTTGGCACGCTTGTTTGCTCGCCCCGCCAACATTCTGGTGCTCGACGAACCCACCAACGATCTCGACATCGAAACGCTCGAACTACTCGAAGAGCTATTACAAGACTATCCAGGCACCGTTTTGCTCGTCAGTCACGACCGGACATTTCTGGATAATGTTGTGACACAGACCATCGCAAGCGAAGGCAATGGACACTGGAAAGACTATGTGGGTGGCTATGCAGACTGGGAAAGACAACGCAAAGCAACCAAGGGCCCATCCGCAATCGATCAACTCAAGCCCAGCACCCAGACATCGAGCTCGACTGTCTCTGGCGTTCAAGCACAAACCACCACAAAGCCTCGCGCTGCCAAGCTCGCACCCTGGGAAATAAAAGAGCTTGAACAACTCCCGCTCGACATTCAAAAACTCGAGCAAGAGCAGGAGACACTTGTTGCGGAAATGGGTAATGGCGAGCTTTACAAAAATGATCCAGCCAAACTCACGACGATTCAGGCCAGACTCACCGAAATCGATGGACTATTGCTCAAGCACTTTGCACGCTGGGAAGCACTCGAGGCAAGACAGTCCTAATACGCAACAGCCCTTTGATGCCTATCGGGATCAGAGGGCGTTAATAGCGTACACGCCACTTGAGCGTTTCACCTGCAGCCAAGGGCACAATCGTCTCTTTACCAAACGGCAGCTCCGCGGGGATCGCAAAGTCTCCGCGTTCCAGCGTCAAGGTTCCGGTATTACGCGGCAAACCATAAAAATCCGGGCCACGGAAGCTGGCAAATGCCTCGAGCTGATGGATCTTGCCAACACCATCAAAAGCGGTGGCATACAGCTCTAACGCGTGAAGCGCCGTATAGCACCCTGCACAACCACAAGCATGCTCTTTGAGACCTTTTGAGTGTGGCGCACTGTCGGTCCCCAAAAAGAAGCGCGGACTATCGCTCGTGGCCGCCTCAACGAGTGCCAGTCGATGCGTTTCACGTTTCAGTATCGGCAAACAATAGTAATGTGGCCGCACGCCACCCTGAAAAATTGCATTCCGGTTGTACAGCAGGTGTTGCGCGGTAATGGTCGCTGCGATCGGACCCTCTGCGTCACGCACATACTCAGCGCCCTGCTTGGTGGTGATGTGTTCGAAGACAACTTTCAGAGCCGGAAACGCTTTGCGCAAAGGAATCATCACGCGATCGATAAACAGCGCCTCACGATCAAACACATCAACCGCTGGATCCGTCACCTCGCCATGCACTAACAATGGCATCCCGATGCGCTGCATTGCTTCAAGCACTGCACTACAACGAGCCAATAGATCCGTAACGCCCGCATCAGAGTTGGTCGTAGCGCCCGCTGGATAGAGTTTGTATGCCACGGCTGCGCCAGACTCATACGCATGCACGGCATCTGCTGGTTGTGTATTGTCAGTCAGATACAAGGTCATCAAAGGCTTGAAACTTCCTGCAGGCACACCAGCAAAGGCCAGCGCTTGCTCGATCCGCTCTCGATACGCATTAGCCAACGCCGCGGTCGTCACGGGAGGTTTCAAGTTGGGCATCACAATCGCACGGGCAAACTGCCGAGCAGTGTCACCCACGACTGCCTTGAGTGCTTCGGCGTCGCGCAAATGCAAGTGCCAGTCGTCTGGACGGGTAATCGTGAGCGTAGTCTGTGTCATGCTTGCCTGATGGATGCTAATAGTTTGTGGTTGAAAGAACTCAAAGAACGAACTGGAATAAAACGATGCGGCGTTAGAGTGGCATGCTCCGCTCTACAAGGGCTGCAAAGGTTGCGCTCCCTACCGGAATCACCTCGTCATTGAAATCAAATTTCGGATTGTGTAAAAATCTGCCCTGCTCTGCTCCACCCTGTCCGAGTCGGAAATAAGCGCCAGGGATTTTTTTAAGCATAAAAGAAAAATCCTCGGAGCCCATCGAGGGCGTCATATCTCTTACAACTTTATCTGCACCGAATAACTCAGTTGCAACATCAGCCACAAAATGCGCATTCGCTGCGGTGTTGACCGTTGCGGGGTAGTTGCGCAGGTAGTTGAATTCGACCGAAGCGCCATACGCCTGCGCGATCGAGTCGATAATCACCTGCATACGTGCTTGAACAAGTTGTTGAACAGTATCGCTAAAGGTTCTAACCGTTCCCACTAACTTGGCCTGACCGGGAATGACACTCGCCGCTGTTGCTGCCCCTGCATGGATGTGTCCAAAGGACAACACGGCAGCTTCAAGAGGATGCACATTGCGAGACACGACGGTCTGCAACGCTGTCACCATATTTGCAGCCACTACAATCGGATCGATGGTCTGATAAGGGTGCGCACCATGGCCTCCCCGACCTTGAATGTTGATTTCAAACTTGTCAGAGGCAGCCATCATCGGTCCTGGATTGATACCAACCACACCAGCGGGCAATCCTGGCCAATTGTGCAAGGCATAAATTGCGTCGCAAGGGAACCGCTCAAACAGCCCATCATCGACCATTGCCTTGGCACCACCCAAGCCTTCTTCAGCCGGCTGAAAGATCAACACCGCAGTGCCATTGAAGTTTCTATTCTGCATCAGGTACTTAGCAGTACCGAGCAGGATAGTGGTATGGCCATCGTGACCACAAGCATGCATCATGCCCGGAACGGTCGAACAATATTCTGCGGAACTCTCTTCATTCATTGGAAGTGCGTCCATGTCCGCCCGCAGTCCAATCATCTTTCCAGAGTCAGTCCGTTGTCCCCGGATCACTCCCACTACACCAGTTTTACCAATACCGCGATGCACCTCAACGCCAAGCGCAGTCAGCGCTCCAGCCACAATTCCGGATGTCCTGATTTCCTGAAAGCCGATCTCGGGATTGGCATGTAAATCTCGGCGAACTGCCACCAATTCTTGGTGAAACTGTTGAATTGCAGCAAGTGGGGATCTTGGTTGCATAGTTTTGAGGATGTCGAAATTAGGGTTGATTAGTTTTAAGAGTTTACCTTTCCCGCACAAAAACGAATGAATTGAGACAATTTCGCTACGTTCTCTATAAATTCTTTGTCTTTCATCCTAAGAAGCGTTATGCTGCGCCCGTTGTGCACATTAATCTGTTCCACTAGGAGAGCCCATATGGCCACCGCCAAGAAACCAGCTGCAAAGAAAGTCGCTGTCAAAAAAGTTGCTGCAAAAAAAGTCGCTGCCAAGGCACCTGCAGCGAAAAAAGTTGCGGTAAAGAAAACTGCTGCAGCAAAACCAGCTGCCAAGAAAGTTGCGCGCACACCTAATGCCGCTTTCATGAAGGCATTGACGCCAAGCGCTGTTCTGGCTGCTGTGATCGGCGCTGCCGCTGTGCCACGCACGGAAGTCACCAAGAAAATCTGGGACTACATTAAAAAGCACGACCTCCAGGACCCAAAGAATCGTCGCAACATCAATGCTGACGAAAAACTCAAGCCTCTGTTTGGCAAAGCTCAAGTCTCAATGTTCGAACTGACCAAAATCGTCAGCGGCCATCTGAAATAAGCTTTCTGATCAGACTGTCTTGCATGTCAAAAGGGCGCTTTCAGCGCCCTTTTTGTTTAACCGCTCCCGCCACGCAATGATCAAATCATCAATTGGGTGCGCTTGATTCGAGCAGCGCAAGCCACCCCTTGATTAACCGGTACAAAATCCAGATACCTGTAGCAACAACACCTATCCAACCAATGTAGATATACGTCGCGATACCGCTGATAATCAAGGCAAGAAGTCCCCACCAGAAAGTCTGCATGAGCCAGTCAAAATGCGCAGCATAGAATGTGCCTGCTGCATCGGGTCGCTTGACGTAAAGCAAGACCATCGCTGCAATCGTCGCGACGCCAAACATTCCGCCACTTAATAATCCAATTGCGAAAAGTCCATAGGCGACATGCGTGAGCGTGCGCAAATCAATAGGCGACTTGCCCTCAGAATTTTGTTCGTTCGACATATGCAGCACTCCTTGGTTAATTCGTCCATGAGGTGAACTGGCTCAACTGGACACGCTAATAATCTTACCTGAATGAATGACAAACTGAACTGAATGAATGACGACCTGCATGTAAAAATATTCGAAATCCACAAAGACAAAACCCCTCAGGCGGACCTGAGGGGTTTTGAGGGTAAGAGCTTGACGATGACCTACTTTCACAGACGTACGTCCACTATCATCGGCGCTAAGGTGTTTCACGGTCCTGTTCGGGATGGGAAGGGGTGGGACCACCTCGCTATGGTCGTCAAGCGTAGCTTGTTGAATGCTCAGAGGCACAGCGCCGACCTCAAGGGTCTGCTCGCGTGCGCTTTGCGCATTCCAATCTGAGAAGAAGCATGACGTGTTTTCGTTTGAACACGGGTTGGATGTTTTGACTACCTTACATATCTTAATATGTACATAATTATTTGAACGGCACTTTAACTCTACAACAATCAGGTCTTTAACCTGTAGG
>NZ_JAUHHE010000001.1 GCF_030410375.1 Zwartia vadi | reverse complement strand
TTAGGAACTTTGAGAATTACCGGCTCAGGGTCTTGGCCCACTGCGGTTGGAACGGCGTATTTAGCCGTGTTTAATGAGTACTGATATTTAATGAATACTGCTCATCCCCCGATAATGGAGTAGAGCCGAAACATCTAGTTACACCCCCAGAAAAGCAAAAACCCCAGCGCGAACGCAGGGGTTTCTATAGTTTCAGTGGTGGCCCGGGGCGGAATCGAACCACCGACACAAGGATTTTCAATCCTCTGCTCTACCGACTGAGCTACCGGGCCAACTGAAGGTCGAAATATTACACCAATTCAGGCAAGCATGCTTAATCGAGCTTTGTGCTGGTTCTTTGCAGGATGGCGGAATAAAACGCACTTTCTTTGGCGAGCATGTTGCTAAGCTCTTTGGGAGAAACGACCGTGACGTCCATCGCCTGATTTTCAATCTTCTTTTGGATAGTGCCATCCTTTTGGATGTCCGCCATGGCGCGATTGAGTTTTGCGATGACATCAGGCGAAGTATTGGCCGGGGCAAACATTGCAGTCCAGGTGCGGATTCCAAAATTAGGCACGCCACCTTCTGCCACGGTGGGGATGTCGGACATGGTACTGCTGCGCTCAGGCCCCGTTGTGGCAATGAGCTTGATGCGCCCCTCTTTGACTTGCTCCATCATGTTTCCCACGAGCGAAGTGATCATGACGTCGACTCGGCCTGCAACCAGATCATTGAGCGCGACGCCGGCACCCTTGTATGGGATATGAAGCATATTGATGTTCGCGGCATTATTGAGTGCCTCGGCAGCCAAATGCTGGGCTGAACCGTTTCCTGAGGAGGCAAAATTCACTTTGCCGGGGTTGGCTTTGGCATATTTGACGAGGTCGGCGATGGAATTGACGCCAATATTTGCAGACACCAGCACGCCCATCGATTGTGTGGTTGCGAGGGTGACGGGCTGGAGATCTTTAAGCACGTCGTACGTCGGTTTTTTGTGGAGAAGTGGGGTGATGACCGTGGCTGGAGTCCCCCAAAAGAGTGTGTATCCATCGGGTGCTGCTTTAATGACCGAATCCGTACCTATTAATGTGCCTGCACCTGCGCGGTTTTCGACCAAAACGGGCTGGCCAAGTTTTGTCCCAAGCTCCTGTGCGAACAGCCGGGCAACGATATCTGTAGAGCCTCCGGGTGCGTAGGCCACGACAATGCGAATGGGTTTGTTGGGATAGTCGGAGCTTGCGGATGCTGGCTGGGTGGCCCAAAGAGGCAAAAATGCCAAGGCTGCACGGGTGATTATTTTTTGAATGTTCATATGAGTCTCCTGTGCGGGGAATTGTACGGAAAGTGGAGACTTCCAGTCGAGATAAGGGCATTGCGTCTACAACTCATTTTGCGCCCTTATAATAAGGGTTGTTACGTAGATCCAACAAAAAATTCCTTAATCTATGTCGGTTAGCGTCCTCGCTCTTGGGTTGAACCACGTCTCTGCGCCTGTTTCAGTGCGCGAGCGCGTCTCCATGCCTGAGGATTTGGTTCAGCCGGCGTTGAATGCCTTGCGTCAGGCCTTTGGGGGGGCTGTAAAAGAAGCCGCGATCCTCTCGACCTGTAATCGCACCGAGCTTTACTGTGCGGCTGAGCCGCAGGTGGCGCAGCAGTTGCCCGCCTGGCTTGCTGACTTTAATCGGATTGAGGCAGGCGAGCTTGCGCCGCATGTGTATTTGCATGGACGAGATGATGCCGTGCGCCATGCTTTTCGTGTAGCCAGCGGTCTGGACTCGATGGTGCTGGGAGAGCCCCAGATATTGGGACAGATGAAAGACGCTGTCAGAGCGGCCAGTGACGCAGGTGCGTTGGGTACTCTATTGCATCAGCTCTTTCAAAGAACTTTTTCGGTCGCAAAAGAAGTGCGCTCAACGACTGCGATCGGCGCCCAGTCGGTTTCCATGGCTGCTGCAGCGGTTCGCCTTGCAGAGCGTGTGTTTGGTGAGCTCTCTACATCCAAAGTGCTTTTCATTGGTGCTGGCGAGATGATCGAGTTATGCGCCACGCATTTCGCGGCCCGTCAACCGGGCGCTATCGTCGTAGCGAATCGCACACTTGAGCGCGCGGAGTCTCTTGCAAATCGCTTCTCTGCCACGACGATGCGCTTGGCTGATTTGCCGGATCGCTTGGCTGAGTTTGATGTGGTTGTGTCCTGTACTGCTAGTACTTTGCCCCTATTGGGCCTTGGCATGGTCGAGCGCGCAACCAAGCAGCGCAAGCGCAAGCCGATCGTGATGGTGGATCTGGCAGTGCCGCGAGATATAGAGCCAGAAGTCGCCCAGCTAGATGACGTTTATCTTTATTCCGTCGATGATTTGGGCGCGGTGGTGCAAAGTGGCACTGAAGCCAGACGTTCAGCCGTCGTACAGGCCGAGGCGATTATCGATGCCCGCGTCAGAAACTTTATGCATTGGATGCAAGTCAGGGCCAATGTACCTGTCATCCGGGACTTGCAGACAACTGCTCAGGCCGTACAGGCACAAGAGCTTGAGCGTGCGCGCCGGATGCTGGCTAAAGGTGAATCGCCTGAGGCTGTTTTAGAGCAGCTCGCGCATGGCCTGACACAAAAGTATTTGCATGGCACTTTGTCAGCGCTGAATCACAGCGAAGAAGCAGAACGTCAGCAGCTGCTCGGCTGGCTGCCGCGTATATTTCCCTCCGGATCCGAACGGCGTTAGCGACCTTGCTTGCGAGGCTCGCCTTGGCGAGTGTTTAGCCGTTGCTCCCATCAATTTTAATTTCAAGTCAGTCTCCCATGAAACCTTCAATGCGCGCTCGCCTTGAGCACTTATCCCGACGCTTAGTTGAGGTTGATGCTTTGCTCGCTGAACCTGATGCCGCCAATGATATGAATCAGTTTCGCAAGCTTTCGCGAGAGCGCGCTGAACTCGAACCAGTGGTCAAAGCGTTTGAGGCGTTTGAAGGTGCCCAGGCAGATTTGGCCGGTGCCAAGGAAATGCTTGACGATCCTGAGATGAAGTCCATGGCGCTTGAGGAAATCGAAGCCTGTAAAGAGCGGATTGAGACATTGGGCGCTGAACTTCAACTTCAGCTATTGCCAAAAGATCCGGATGACGGACGGAGTGTTTTTCTTGAAATCCGTGCGGGTACAGGTGGTGACGAGAGCGCGTTATTTTCAGGCGACTTGCTAAGAATGTATACCCGTTATGCTGAGCAGCAAGGTTGGCGAGTTGAACTCATGTCTGAAAGTCCTTCCGAGTTGGGTGGCTATAAGGAAGTCATTGTTCGAATCGATGGGGACGGTGCGTATGGACGTCTGAAATTCGAATCCGGTGCGCATCGCGTCCAGCGGGTGCCCGCGACCGAGGCACAAGGTCGGATTCATACTTCGGCTTGTACGGTCGCCGTCATGCCGGAGGCAGATGCCGCGACCGATATTGTCATCAATCCAAGTGATCTGCGCATCGATACGTTTCGTGCGAGCGGCGCTGGAGGCCAGCATATTAATAAAACAGATTCGGCTGTCCGTATTACCCACTTGCCTACTGGCTTGGTCGTGGAGTGTCAGGACGATCGGTCACAGCACAGAAATAAAGATAAAGCCATGCAGGTACTGGCCGCGCGCTTGAAGGATAAAGTGCAGCGCGAGCAGCACGACAAGGAGGCCGCGCAGCGTAAAAGCCTCGTGGGGTCAGGCGATCGCTCTGAACGTATTCGGACATATAACTTCCCACAGGGTCGCTTGACGGATCATCGGATCAACCTGACCTTATACAAGCTTGGCGCCATCATGGAAGGGGATCTCAGTGAGGTTACCGGTGCTTTGATTGCCGAACATCAAGCTGAGTTGCTTGCTGCGCTGGGTGACGACGTCTGATGCAAACCGGGCAATCCTTGTTGCAGTTGTGCGGTTTGCCACGTCTGGAGGGGCGGATGTTGCTGGAGCATGTGTTGCAAAAGCCACGTGAGTGGTTGCTTGCGCACGATACAGACCCTCTGTCTCCAGAAGATGCAGCGAAATTTTTAACGCTAGCGGCGCAACGCCGCCAAGGGTCTCCCATGGCGCATCTTCTCGGCTGGCGTGAATTTATGGGGCACCGTTTTGAGGTGACTCCCTCGGTGTTGATCCCGCGACCAGAAACTGAAATGTTGGTGGAGGTCGGTTTGGCAGCGATTGCGGATCGTCAAGATCCTGCAGTGTTGGACATGGGAACCGGCAGTGGCGTGGTCGCAATTAGTTTGGCGCTTGCCCGGGTCGATGCGCGCGTCACCGCCACTGACATGAGTGCGGAGGCGCTCGTGGTCGCTCAGCGAAATGCCCAGGCCTTGGGTGCCAGAGTGCAATGGTGGCAAGGCAGCTGGTTTTTAGCCCTCCCGTCAGAAGGGATGTTTGATCTGATTGTCTCCAATCCCCCTTATATTTCCTCAAAAGACGAGCATTTGTCACGCGGCGATCTCAGGTTTGAGCCGATACAGGCTCTGACGGATGGCTCGGATGGTTTGACTGCACTCGCTCAAATTATCCAAGGGGCGGGTGACAGATTATTGCCATCCGGCAGTTTATGGCTTGAGCATGGATATGATCAGGCAGAGGCCGTGAGCGAGTTGTTGGCACTGGCTGGCTTTGAGTCCATACAAACCCATAAGGATTTAGCAGGTTTGCCGCGCGTGACGGGTGGCGTGTGGGCATAAGCTTTTATCACTCTTCTGCCACTTATAATGGTGTTTGAGTGTTAACGATGCGTGTTAACTATATCCTTCTAATCGATCAGGAACATCATGAGCGACGTTCAGCAATTTATTCGTGACACGGTCACAAACAATCCCGTTGTGTTGTTTATGAAAGGCACAGCCCAGTTTCCCCAGTGCGGTTTTTCAGGCCGAGCGATTGAGATCCTCAAAAGCAATGGCGTGACTAAACTTGTCACGGTCAATGTGCTCGAGGACGAGGAAGTCCGCAGCGGAATCAAAACATATTCTCAGTGGCCCACTATCCCCCAGCTGTATGTGGGCGGCGAGTTTATTGGTGGTTCTGACATCATGGGTGAAATGAACGCCAGTGGTGAGCTCAAGACCGTGTTGACTCAGGCTGGCGCGACCGCGTGAGCAAGCGGCGCTTAGTGATTGGTATCACGGGAGCAACAGGCTCCCTTTATGCCGTGCGTATGCTTCAAACGCTGCGTGAAAATGCTCCTGATGTGGAAACCCACCTGGTGGTCTCCGCATCGGGCGTATTAAATATCAAGCACGAGCTCGATATCGGGCGGCAGGAGGTGTATGCCCTCGCTGATAAGGTGCATAGCATCCGTGACGTGGGGGCGACCCTTGCTAGCGGAGCTTTTGAAACAGCGGGGATGGTTGTCGTGCCTTGCTCGATGCGCACACTGGCTGCTGTTGCGATGGGCTTGTCCGACAATCTTATTACGCGTGCCGCGGATGTGACGCTCAAGGAGCGTAGACGTCTGGTCATGGTTGTGCGTGAAACGCCATTTAACTTGGCGCATTTACGCAATATGACGTCTGTGACGGAAATGGGCGGGATTATTTTTCCACCGCTACCGGCTTTTTATCACCGCCCTAAATCTATTGAAGAAATGATTGATCACACCGTATCTCGAATCCTCGAATTAGTGGGTATCGATGTGAAGGGGCCAAGATGGGAAGGTACGGGCGCTTGATTGTTCCGTATCAGAATTCGATTCAATCGAGACAGGATCAAAGGCAGTATCCCCCTGAGGATTGTCCCGGCCATCAGGTCTGAGGCCGACAAAATCAAACAGTCGGTTGTCCATGAGGTGTGAAGGCGTCACATTGGCTAACGCTTTAAAAACATTCCAGGCACGTCCTGGATATTTTTTATCCCATTCCTGCAGCATTCTCGAAACTTCTTTGCGTTTAAGATTTTCCTGAGAGCCGCATAAGTCGCACGGAATGATTGGAAACTGTTTCCAGTTGGCATAGTCGATGAGGTCTGCTTCGGGCACATAGGCGAGAGGTCGAATGACTGTGTGTCGTCCGTCGTCGGAGACGAGTTTAGGTGGCATGGCTTTGAGCTTTGCACCATAAAACATATTCAAAAAAAATGTGCCAAGAATGTCATCCCGATGATGACCCAATGCAATCTTGGTCGCTTTGAGTTCATTTGCGACGCGATACAAAATGCCGCGTCGCAGCCGAGAGCATAATGAGCACGTTGTTTTCCCTTCAGGAATCAGGCGCTTCACGATCGAATAAGTGTCGCGCGTTTCAATATGAAAAGGCACACCAACTTTCGAGAGGTATTCAGGCAAGATTTCGGCGGGAAAACCTGGCTGTTTCTGATCGAGATTCACCGCGACAATTTCAAAGTCGATCGGCGCACGATTGCGCAGCGTCATGAGAATATCCAGCATGCTATAGGAGTCTTTGCCACCTGAGACACATACCATCACCCGATCGCCGGTTTCGATCATATTAAAGTCTGAGATGGCCCGACCGGTCTCACGCATGAGGCGTTTAGACAGTTTGTTTTGTTCGAGACGCTGTCGTTCAAGGTCTGCCTGCATGTTCAATAACCCTGTTGGATGAGGTGACTGGTTACAGCCTCACGGTCACCCGAGAAAATAATGCGAGAGGCTTTGCCAGCTCGCTGGTGCGCATACATTGGGTCGTAGTATTCAGTTAGCAGCGGTCTAATCCAGAGACGATGGCTGTCAAGAGCGCCGGTTGCTTGTTGAGCACGCAGTGCGTCAAGCATCAGTTGATTGAGCCGAGCGTGTCGCTCTCCCCCTAGCCGTTTGTAAAGATTTTGAAGACTTTCCAGCAGTCTTTGTGAAAAGGCGTCAAAGCCGACTTCAGGGCCAAATTTGCGTGCGAACTGTCCACCGAGATCTTCGACATAGTCATGCAGGATACGATCTACCCGCG
Organism: Zwartia vadi; assembly: GCF_030410375.1. Taxonomy (GTDB): domain Bacteria; phylum Pseudomonadota; class Gammaproteobacteria; order Burkholderiales; family Burkholderiaceae_B; genus Zwartia; species Zwartia vadi. The sequence goes on along the minus strand of NZ_JAUHHE010000001.1, from coordinate 332,455 downwards.
ATTCGATGGGTTCTTCTACCCATATGACGGGACTGCTTTGCATGATGTCACGCAGGGCAATGGGTAAGGCACATTTCCCAATGAGTCGGGACTCGTCTTCAAGCGCGATGTTGCGCTTGCCCCCGGCATGCAAGCGCATGAACGCAATGGCCAAACTGTTATCAAAGTCAATTTGTACCGGTTGATCGGTGGCATGTTTGCCAAAGCTTGATCCGCGATGGTGGGCAAGTTTTTCCAGATCGATCGCGGCCTGCAGACTTTGTATCACTTCTGTTTTTCCACATCCGGTAAATCCTGCGACCAGTATAAATTTTGATGTGGCGATGGCCTCGTTGAGTTGTTCAATCAAAAAGCTACGCATCGCCTTGTAGCCACCAAGGATACGAGGGTAGGGGTGCCCAGCCTCAGCGAGCCATTGCTGCGAGATGCGAGAGCGCAGGCCGCCCCTGAAACAATACAAATAGCCTTCGGGATGCGCTTGGGCGAACTTGACCCACTGTGCGACACGCTGCGCTTTGACATCGCCTGAAACCAACTCGTGTCCCAAAATAATTGCCTCGTCTTGTCCTGCAAGTTTGTATTGCAGTCCAACGCGGTGACGTTCTTCGTCGTTCATCAAAGGTAGATTGACAGAAGTCGGAAAGGCTCCTTGAGAAAACTCCACTGGCGCACGAACATCGAGCAAGGGCGCACCGCTTAAGAGGACTGAGGCAAAGTCTTCAGTATCTGGCCGGATACTCATGGCTGAGTGGTCTCTTGCAACTGACATTCTGAAAGTGGGGGGGCGGAGAGTACGAGGTCAAAGGCGCGCAGTTCGTCACGCCTAAAGACATGCACGTGAATCTTCTGTCCGGCTTTATATCGAGCCAGAATGGTGTCCAGTGAGTGAGTCCCGTTGTCTACGCGTATGCCATCTATTGCCACTAGAACGTCATGCGCCGAAATGCCGGCTTGATGAGCGGCTCCGCCCTCAAGAACTGTCGTGATCACAAGATGTTCGCCTTGTTTGCGCGTTCGAACGTCTAAGGAAGGTTTCACATGGGGAGATTTCCAACTCAGACGGATACCTTGAGTCGCCAGGAGTTGTTTCAGAGGCAGGTCTTCACGTCCGTAGGCCCAATGGTTGATCTCCTGAGTCAAGTCGATCCCCGTTGCCTCGCGAACCAAAGAAGGGAATCCTTTTTCAGGCAATCCGATTGGTTTGCCCTGGTAAAACTCACGACCGTAGCGTTCCCACATCAAACGCATCACATCATCAAGACTACGTTGATTGTTCGTCCTGTGGCGAATTGTCAGGTCCAAGGCAAGCGCGACGAGTGAGCCCTTTGTGTAGTAACTGATGATGGCGTTGGCCGCGTTTTCATCTTGCTTGTAATAACGTGTCCATGCATCGAAAGAGCTCTCTGCAACAGATTGTTTGCGGCGACCAGGCATGCCCCATACCGATGCGATATTTTTACCCAGTGTGCGAAAATAGGTTTCACGATCAATGACACCGCTTCGCAGCAAAAACAAATCGTCGTAATACGAAGTGAAGCCTTCAAAAATCCAGAGCAGACGCGTGTGGGATTCTTTGGAAAGCGTGTAGGGGGCAAATACATCGGGTTTAATGCGTTTAACATGCCAGGTGTGAAAGTATTCGTGACTGACCAGGCCTAAAAAGGTTTGATAACCATCAGGCGCTTTATCGTGACCGATAGTGGGCAGATCTTTGCGCGAAGCCATCAGCGCAGTCGATGCCCGGTGCTCTAGACCACCGTACGCATCGCCTGTCACCATTGTCATGAATACGTATTTTTTTGCGGAGTCTAAAAAAGGCGCGCGTGCAGTTTCGGGTTCAAAGAAGCGAATTTGTTCTTCACAGATTTTTTTGACGTCTTGAGCAATACGTTTGAGATCAAGATTAGGGATGATCCCGGTAAACACCATTTCGTGTTTCGCACCGCACGCCTCGAACGTGATGACGCATGGATTGCCCATTTCCACTGGGTGATCGATCAGCGCGTCGTAGTTCTCCACCACATATGTGCCGAAACCCTTGCGCGAGATCTTCGCATTGCTGCGGGTATCCTGCGGCATGCTGGTAAAAACACTCCAGCGAGCCGGGTTTGGGGGCGGTAGCAGGGTGAGTCGGCAGGGGTGGTTTTCTTGTCCATGCGCCTGAAGAAAAACGCTGGTACCGTTGAAAAAACAATGTGTTTCGTCTACATGGGCGCCGCGAACAGAAAGATCCCAGGCGTAAATGACCGCAGTGAGGGTCACCGGGCCATTGCAGGGGGCGAGGCGCCACCGGTGGTTGTCCAGCTTGGTCAGTTTGACAGGTTTTTTGCCAGCACGCGCTTCAAGCTGTTCAATATGTCGGGAAAAATCGCGTATCAAATAACTGCCAGGAATCCAGGCCGGGAGCGAGACGATTTGTCCTTTTGGATCCGGTTCGGCGATGCGAAGCGTCGCGCGTAGTCGATGACCCGACAAATCCAAGGGTTCGAGGCTGTAAAGTAGAGGTTTGCGGTTATTTTTGCGGTTCATAGCCTATATCTTATTTCACATTTTCAGGGAGACACCCATGAGCGAAAATTTTGTGTTGATCGAGACGCGTGGCCGGGTTGGCCTGTTGACCTTGAATCGCCCTAAAGCGCTGAACGCGCTCAACGATCAGCTCATGGATGAGCTTGGTGCCGCGCTGCTGTCTTTCGATGCAAATGATGAGATTGGCTGCATCGTGATCACTGGGAGTGAGAAAGCTTTTGCTGCCGGAGCCGACATCGGCGCCATGAAAGACTGGTCCTACATGGATGTCTACCGAACGGAATATATCGGCCGCAACTGGGAAACGCTGCGCTCGATTCGAAAGCCAGTCATCGCCGCGGTAGCGGGTTACGCGCTTGGGGGTGGTTGCGAGCTCGCAATGATGTGTGACTTTATTCTCGCCGCTGACACCGCCAAGTTTGGACAGCCGGAGATTAAGTTGGGCGTAATTCCTGGTGCGGGCGGTACGCAGCGTTTGCCTAGGGCTGTTGGTAAAGCCAAGGCCATGGAGATGGTTTTAACAGGTCGGATGATGGATGCCGCCGAGGCAGAGCGTGCCGGTTTGGTGTCTCGTATCGTGCCGGCAGAGCGATTGCTAGAGGATGCGATTGAAACAGGAGCGGTGATTGCCGGGATGTCCATTCCAACAGCGATCATGGCGAAAGAGTCTGTCAATCGTGCTTTTGAGTCTTCGTTGCATGAAGGGATTTTGTTCGAGCGACGCGTGTTTCATGCTTGTTTTGCGACAGAGGACCAGAAAGAAGGAATGGCTGCTTTTGTTGAAAAACGTAAGCCGGTTTTCAAAAACAAGTGATTTTTTATTGGAGGGGGGATTTGCCCTCATTCTCTAAAGCTATGAGTCGGTAAAGCTCTTAAAGCCGACTCAGTAAAAGCCCGATTAGGGTTTGCATCAGGGTCCAAAAAACAGTTATACTCATTGGGTTTGCCGAAAAGGGGAAATTGTGACGAGCGTACCAAACCCTTTGTCAGGAATTCCCTCGGCGGAACGAGTACAGGGGCGGTTTTCGGTGTCGGTAGATAAAGCGTCTGTTGATGCGGCGCCTGCGGATCTCGCGGCGCAGTATGTGTTAACTGAGGCGGATCTGGCCCAAATCAATGCTCGTGCGCGATCAGAGCTGATTCAAGTTGTTTTTGCTCAGGCTCTGGCGGCGCTAGTGGTTGCCTTGATTGCGTGGCTGGTAGGTGGTTTTGATGCAGGTTGGTCTGCATTGGCTGGCTCTGCTGCGTACTTTGTACCGAATGTTTTATTTGCATTGCGACTGTTTTTGGCGACTTTTCGTCCTGGCGGTTCGAGCGCACTGGTATTTTTAGTGGGCGAGTTCCTTAAGGTTGGCGCTGCAGTCGGATTGTTGTGGTTGTTGGCTCATGTGGGCGGTGAGCGTGTGGTGTGGCTGGCGGTAATTGCCGGTCTGATTGCCGCGCTCAAAGGCTACATGCTGGTGCTGATGTTCGGAAAGCGTGCTGTGTCACGCCCAACAAACAGTTAGTTTGACGAATTTTTTAGAGATCTCTCATGGCTGCTGCAGCTGACGTATCGCCCCAAGCCGCATATATTCAGCACCACTTGGTGCACTTCAACAATATCGGTGAAAAGCAAACCGCTATTGCTGACTTTAGCGTCGTCAACTTTGACTCGATGTTCTGGTCCTCGTTGATGGGTCTGATTGTTGTTGGTGTCATGCTGTTGGCAGCACGACGTGCGACAGCAGGCGTTCCTGGACGATTCCAGGGTTTTGTTGAAATGTTGGTTGACATGGTTGACCAGCAGGCTCGCAGCATTGTTCCTAGCGAGGAAACACGCAAGTTCGTTGCCCCATTGGCGATGACTGTGTTTATGTGGATCGTGCTGATGAACGCGCTGGACTTGATTCCTGTCGATCTTGCCCATTACGTTTTCCGTTTGATGGGTATTGGTATCGAAGTCACAGACCCATTGCACTATCACCGTATTCTTCCTACCGCTGATCTGAATGTCCCAATGGGTATGTCGATGGGCGTGTTGTTATTGATGCTTTACTACGGTCTGAAAATTAAGAGCCCCGGTGGTTTTGTCAAAGAGTTGTTTACTGCGCCGTTTCATGGCCATGGCTTTTCGGCTGTGCTGTTGGCGCCTGCCAACTTCCTCCTGAATCTGGTTGAATACGCCGCTAAATCCGTTTCTCTCGGCATGCGACTGTTCGGCAACATGTTTGCCGGTGAGCTCGTATTCATGTTGATTGCTTTGCTCGGTGGCGCCTGGTCAGGTTTCAATGCCATGAGCATTGGATTGGGTGTCGGTCACATTCTGGCAGGTTCAATCTGGGCGATCTTTCACATCCTGATCGTTCTGTTGCAGGCTTTCATCTTCATGATGTTGACTTTGGTTTACATCGGACAAGCACACGAAGGCCACTAAAGAGTAGTGAGTGTTTTGCGTCAAGCAGAACACTAAAAAGTTTTACTTGGCGGTTTTGTAGTTTGAATTTTCGATACTTTAATTTTTGATACTTAGATACTAATCAAGGAGTTTTCATGACTAACGTCGCTTTCGTTGCTCTCGCTTGCGCTTTCATTATCGGTTTGGGTGCTTTTGGTGCCTGCATCGGTATCGGCATGATGGGTGGCAAGTACCTCGAAGCTTCGGCACGTCAGCCTGAGCTGATGAACGCCCTGCAAACCAAGATGTTCTTGCTGGCTGGTCTGATCGACGCCGCGTTCCTGATCGGTGTGGGTATCGCCATGTTGTTCGCCTTCGCAAATCCTTTCGTCTAAATCGATTGGATGCTCACGCCCTTTGGGAGTGAGCGGCACGTGCCGAGGGTGGATTTCTGCTCCCGGCTTATTGATTCAGCCCGTTCAGGTAATGTTGCCTGAAGGGCACAAGATGTAATAGGGAAACGACCGTGAATCTGAACGCGACGATCTTTTTCCAGATGATCGTGTTCTTTGTCCTGGGTTGGGTCACGATGAAATTCGTGTGGCCTCCTTTGACAAAGGCTATCGACGAGCGACGCCAAAAAATCGCTGAAGGCTTGGCTGCTGCCGAAAAAGGCAAAACAGACCTCGCAGAAGCTAAGGCGCGTATTGGTTCGATCGAGGCATCTGCGAAAGCTGAGCTGCACACCCGTATGATTGAAGCCGAAAAGCAGGGCGCTCAAATTATCGAGCAAGCCCGTGCTGAAGCTGAAAGTGAACGCGCCCGAATTCTTGCGCAGGCGAAACAAGACGCCGCTCAAGAAGTCCAGCGTGCACGCGACGCTTTGCGTAACGATGTTGCGAATCTCGCGGTGAAAGGTGCCGAGCAGATTCTTAAGCGCGAAGTGGATGCCAATGCTCATGCTGAGTTGCTTGCGCAACTTAAGACACAGCTTTAATACTCGGGGTCGACATGGCAGAACTTTCCACCGTTGCTCGTCCTTACGCTGAGGCGCTCTTCGCCGTAGCGCGTCAAGACGCTGCCGGTTTGGCTGCATGGGCCGAGCAGGTCCAGCAGCTTGCTGATATCGCAGCGGTCGAAGACGTGCGTGTCGCTATGGCCGATCCGCGCCTCGAAGACGCACAGCGCGCGAGCGTATTTTTAAGCTTGGTCAAGCCAGCGCCCACCACCACGTTACAGAATTTTGTCACGCTGTTGGTCGCAAATGACCGTCTTTCCCTGTTGGGTCACATCGCTGAGCAGTTCCATGCTTTGCGTGACGAAGCCGAGGGTGTTGCACAAGCTGACATCACCAGCGCTTTTCCTATGACCGAGCAGCAAGTCTCTGATCTTATTAAGCTGCTTGAGCCGAAGTTTGGCCTCAAGCTCAAGCCCCACGTGAACGTTGATGCCTCCCTGATTGGTGGCGTGCGTGTTCAGGTGGGTGACCACGTACTCGATACATCCGTGCAAGCTCAGTTAGTACGCATGCGCGACACGATGGCGGTTTAATCCGCCCTAAAGATTCCAGGAGTCTGAACATGCAACTCAATCCTTCAGAGATTAGCGAACTACTCAAGAGCCGTATCGAGGGTCTGGGCACATCGTCCGATATTCGTACGCAAGGCACGGTTGTTTCCGTGACCGACGGCATTACCCGCATCCACGGTCTGTCAGACGTGATGCAAGGTGAAATGCTTGAGTTTCCCAATAATATTTTCGGCCTTGCGCTGAACCTTGAGCGTGACTCGGTAGGCGCCGTTATTTTGGGCGATTACACAGGCGTTTCCGAGGGTGACGCTGTCAAGGCAACCGGTCGTATTCTCGAAGTGCCCGTGGGCCCTGAGCTGCTTGGCCGTGTAGTGAACGCACTCGGTGTGCCAATTGACGGCAAAGGCCCGATCAACGCCAAAGAAACAGACATTATCGAAAAAGTCGCACCAGGTGTGATCGCACGTCAATCCGTGTCACAGCCTATGCAGACAGGTTTGAAGTCTATTGACTCCATGGTGCCAATTGGCCGTGGCCAGCGAGAGCTGATCATTGGTGACCGTCAAACAGGTAAAACAGCTGTAGCCGTAGACGCCATCATCAACCAGAAAGGCAAAGGCGTAAAGTGCGTCTATGTTGCGATTGGTCAGAAAGCTTCAACGATCAACAACGTTCTGCGCAAACTCGAAGAGTTTGGAGCGCTCGATTACACCATCATCGTCGCAGCTGCTGCTTCTGACTCCGCTGCGATGCAGTACCTTTCGGCTTATGCTGGTTGCACGATGGGCGAATACTTCCGCGATCGCGGTGAAGATGCGCTGATTGTGTATGACGATCTGACCAAACAGGCGATTGCCTACCGTCAGGTTTCTTTGCTATTGCGTCGTCCACCAGGCCGTGAAGCCTATCCAGGTGACGTGTTTTATCTCCACTCACGTTTGCTCGAGCGTGCAGCACGAGTCAACGAAGCCTACGTTGAAAAGTTCACCAACGGCGCGGTCAAAGGTAAAACCGGTTCGCTCACAGCCTTGCCAATTATCGAGACGCAAGCTGGCGACGTGTCCGCTTTCGTTCCTACAAACGTGATTTCGATTACCGACGGTCAGATCTTCCTTGAGACTGACTTGTTCAATGCCGGTGTTCGTCCTGCGATTAACGCTGGTATTTCGGTGTCGCGAGTTGGTGGTGCTGCTCAGACAAAGATCATCAAGAAGCTTTCAGGTGGTATTCGTACCGACTTGGCACAGTACCGCGAATTGGCTGCGTTTGCGCAGTTTGCGTCTGATCTTGACGATGCCACACGCCGTCAGCTCGAGCGAGGCAAGCGCGTGGTTGAGCTGCTCAAGCAGCCTCAGTACCAGCCGCTTCAGGTTTGGGAGCTGGGTGTGATTCTTTTCGCCGTCAACAACGGTTATTTGGATGATGTCGAGGTTTCCAGCGTGTTGCCTTTTGAGAAGGGTCTAAAAGACTATCTCAAGGCGAAAAACGTTGCGATGATCGAGCGCATTGAAGCGACCAAAGAATTGTCGAAGGATGACGAGGCTGAACTGGTTGCCGCGTTGACCGACTTCAAAAAGAACGGTACCTACTAAGTAACCCGCTATAGCGCCGATCCATGATTAAAAATGGATTGTGCGCAAAGCAGATGGTCTGAAACCTGAGAACAGGTCTGACACAGGAAGCGAAATGGCAGGAATCAAGGAAATTCGAACAAAGATCAAGAGCGTGCAAAACACGCGCAAGATCACCAAGGCGATGGAAATGGTAGCCGCCTCCAAAATGCGCAAAGCGCAGGAGAGGATGCGTGCGGGTCGTCCATACGCCACAAAAGTGTATGACATTGCTAGCCATTTGATGGAAGCGAACCCTGAGTACACCCACCCGTACTTGGTTGAACGCGGCGAACTCAAGGCTGTCGGCATTGTCGTGGTTTCAACGGACAAAGGCTTGTGCGGTGGATTGAACACCAACATCATGCGTTTGGTGTTGAACCGCATGCGCGAGTTCAATGGCAAAAACGTACGCACACAATTCACCGCTTTTGGTAACAAGGGCTTAGGTGTGTTGACCCGTATTGGCGCAGATGTTGTTTCTCAGGAAATCGGTTTGGGTGACAAGCCCGAGCTCGATCGTCTGATTGGTGCAATCAAGGTACAGCTGGATGATTTCTTGGCTGGTCGCATTGATGCCATCTACATCGCGACCAACCGGTTTGTGAATACCATGAAGCAAGAGCCGACTTTTACGCGTCTCTTGCCTCTGCCTGGAAAATTGGTGGATCCTTACCACGCCGCATCAGCTTCCGCGCAAGACGGCGAAGCTGTTACGGCTGACCACGGTTGGGATTACTTGTATGAGCCTGATGCTCAGACTGTGATAGACGAGCTGTTGCAGCGTTATGTCGAAGGTCTTGTGTACCAGTGCGTAGCAGAAAGTATGGCGTCAGAGCAGTCTGCCCGTATGGTTGCCATGAAGGCGGCCTCGGACAACGCTAAGAAGGTGATTGGTGACTTGCAACTTGTTTATAACAAGACGCGTCAAGCCGCTATCACTAAGGAAATTTCGGAAATCGTGGGGGGCGCCGCGGCCGTCTAATTCTTAGACTGCAATCGGTATCCCATCAGACTTTATCAAGTAAGGATCAGACATGAGCAACGGAACCATCGTTCAGTGCATCGGCGCCGTGGTGGATATTCAGTTTCCCCGCGATAACATGCCCCATATTTATGAGGCACTCCGCCTTGCGGACGACTCTTCGGCATTCGCTGAAAAAGGCTTGACCTTTGAAGTGCAGCAGCAGCTTGGCGACGGTGTGGTTCGCACCATTGCGCTGGGTTCAAGCGACGGTTTGCGTCGTGGCATGGCTGTTGCTAAAACAGGCGCCCCAATTTCGGTGCCAGTTGGTACTGGTACTCTCGGCCGCATTATGGATGTGCTGGGTCGCCCAATTGACGATGCAGGCCCAATCGCCAGCAACGAATTGCGCGCGATTCACCAGCCAGCGCCAAAGTTCGACGAACTTTCGCCATCGGTTGAGCTGCTCGAGACTGGCATCAAGGTGATTGACCTGGTGTGTCCTTTTGCTAAAGGCGGTAAGGTTGGTCTGTTCGGCGGTGCTGGTGTCGGTAAGACCGTGAACATGATGGAACTCATCAACAACATCGCTAAGCAGCACAGCGGTTTGTCCGTATTCGCCGGAGTGGGTGAGCGTACCCGTGAAGGTAACGACTTCTATCACGAGATGGAAGAGTCCAAGGTGCTGGACAAGGTTGCGATGGTGTTCGGTCAGATGAACGAGCCTCCAGGCAACCGTCTGCGCGTGGCATTGACCGGCCTGACAATGGCTGAGAAATTCCGTGACGAAGGCCGTGACATTCTGTTCTTCGTTGATAACATCTACCGCTACACACTGGCCGGAACTGAAGTGTCCGCTCTGTTGGGCCGTATGCCTTCGGCTGTGGGTTATCAGCCAACCCTCGCCGAGGAAATGGGCGTGCTCCAAGAGCGCATTACTTCAACGAAGACTGGTTCGATTACTTCGATTCAAGCCGTTTACGTGCCAGCTGATGACTTGACTGACCCATCGCCCGCTACAACTTTCCAGCACTTGGATTCAACGGTTGTGTTGTCGCGTGACATTGCTTCACTTGGTATTTATCCAGCTGTTGATCCTCTGGACTCCACCAGCCGTCAGCTTGATCCAAACGTGGTTGGCGAAGAGCATTACAACGTTGCCCGCGGCGTTCAGCAGACGCTCCAGCGTTACAAAGAGTTGCGTGACATTATCGCTATTTTGGGTATGGACGAATTGTCACCCGAGGACAAGCAAGCCGTTGCCCGCGCACGTAAGATTCAGCGTTTCCTGTCGCAGCCTTTCCACGTTGCTGAGGTCTTTACCGGATCGCCTGGTAAGTACGTTCCTTTGTCAGAAACACTCCGTGGCTTCAAGATGATTGTGAACGGCGAGTGTGACGCTTTGCCTGAGCAGGCGTTTTACATGGTTGGCGGCATCGACGAAGCATTCGAAAAAGCCAAGAAACTCCAATAAGGATCCGTCATGGCTACCGTCAAAGTTGACGTCGTCAGTGCAGAGAAATCTCTCTACTCTGGTGTCGCAAAATTTGTAGTTCTGCCTGGTGAGTCGGGTGAACTGGGTATTCTGCCCGGTCACACCCCACTGATTTCACGCATCCGTCCCGGACTGGTTCGCATTGTCCTCGAAGACGACTCTGAAGAGACGATTTTCGTGGCGGGTGGCCTGCTTGAAATTCAACCCGGTCATGTGACTGTGTTATCGGATACCGCCATTCGTGGCGGAGATCTGGATGCTGAAAAGGCCGAAGCCGCTCGCATCGCTGCCCAGGAAGCGCTTGCCAATGCAAAAGACAAAGCAAGCATGGATGTCATGCAAGCCGAACTCGACATGTTGGCTGCGCAGGCAAATGCTGCACGTCGCATACGCGAGTTGATCAACAAGCAGTAATCGCTATGTGACTTCGATCTTGATGCTTTGCAAATCAGCTAGTGCAAAGCAGCTAGAGAATCAAAAAAATACACGCTCTCGGGCGTGTATTTTTTTGTCTCTTTGACGCCTTGTTCATGCGTATTTATCCCAATGCGTTGATTCCGACTATTGCAAAACTTCGGCCATATTTACTCTAAAGAGTTTTGTCGGAGTGAAAATCAATGCGACAGCAAATCGATTGCGCTGCTTTGGTACTTGCAGCACATCAGTCCTGGATGTCACAGGTCTTAAAAGACCTTGAGCCAGCACTTGGCAGAGTCAAACTTCACTTGCTTGAGTGGGAAGCAGGGCACGATCTTGATCTTGAACAAGACCCCGGGCTCGATTCGAGCGTCAGTCTGCCTATTGAAACTCTTGCACAAGCGAGAATCGGTCTTAGACGCTACGACGCTTTGTTGATCCCGGTCACAATGGAAACCTTGAGCTGGACGAGGCAAGCGTTTGCAGCCATTCCTAGAGGGCCTTTCATTCCTCTTATTGGAGTGTTACGAGATATGCGCTCGCCTGCAATTCAAGATTTGATGGAGATTGGAATGTCGGATTTCATCCGGTTACCAGTGTGCCCGGATGAGTTCAGAGCGAGATTGTTGAACGCGGTATCTTTCGATCCCAGACCAGGCGGTTTGCGTGAACCCAGTTTGAATTATCGGCAGTCCATTGCACTTGCGCGTGGCGTTTTGCCAGTAATGAATGAACATTCATTACTCGAGTGGCTCAAGAAAACTCAGTTTAAAAGATCTCAGCGTCAAACTTACCCTGAAAAACATGTCAAAAATGCTTTGGCAGGTATTCTTCCACCAGATCCTGCAGACCAAGAGGATAGGCCAGAGTATGTCATCAACATCCAAGATGAAAGAGGGTCACAGGAAGGACCCGGTCAAACTGAACAAGTTGAGCACAATCGAAACTCTGAATCGATACCGATTACGCATCGCGGCTCAATGAAGGTGATGAAGGCCAAAATTATCGAAGAGTTTGAACGTGAGTACATCATTGAAGCGCTCATTCAAAATAAAGGGAACATTGGTCTGGCGGCTACGCATGCGGGTAAACATAGACGCGCATTTTGGGCACTCATGATCAAATATGAAATTGATGCCGCTGATTTCCGTCAAAAGAAACGCGCCTCAGGTGGAACGGCAAGAAGGGAAGGGTAAAATGCACCCATTGATCCAAGGTGTGCGCCTGTCATGGGTTGCCAATTGCCCGAACAAAGGAATAACGTGTCTGTATCCCCGTTAAAAAACGATTTGCTGTTGCGTGCGCTCATGCGCGAGTCTGTGCCCTACACGCCAACTTGGCTCATGAGACAGGCGGGCCGTTATTTGCCTGAGTACAACGCGACACGCGCCCGTGCGGGATCCTTTATGGGTTTGGCTCAAAATCCTGATTATGCAGCAGAGGTCACGCTGCAGCCGCTAGAGCGTTTTCCTTTGGACGCGGCAATTTTATTCTCCGACATTTTGACTGTGCCGGATGCGATGGGTTTAGGCTTATCCTTTGCGCAAGGTGAAGGCCCGAGATTTGCACATCCGATCCGTCACGAGGAGGACGTCGCGAAATTAGCCGTTCCGGACATGTCGAAACTGCAATATGTATTTGATGCGGTACGAGTCATACGGCGACAGTTGGATGGACGTGTGCCTTTGATTGGTTTTGCCGGCAGCCCATTTACCGTGGCATGCTACATGGTCGAAGGCAAGGGGAGTGACGACTATCGCTTGATCAAGAGCATGTTGTACGCAAGACCGGATCTGCTTCATCGTATTCTTCAAATTAACGCCGAGACAACCGCCCAGTATCTCAATGCTCAGATTGATGCCGGTGCGCAGGCGGTGATGATTTTTGATAGTTGGGGTGGTGTCTTGGCTGATGGATTGTTTCAACAATTCTCCTTGCACTACACCACACAGGTCGTGAAAGCCCTCAAGCGTCAAAATGAGGGTCGTCAGGTACCTGTGATTGTTTTCACCAAAGGTGGCGGTCAGTGGCTTGAATCGATCGCCGCGTGTGGTGCGGATGCGGTGGGTCTGGATTGGACAGTCGATCTGGCGGCCGCAAGACGACGTGTTTCAGATTCGGTCGCCTTTCAAGGAAACCTTGATCCAATCGCCTTGTTTGGTGGTGAGCCTGCTATCCGCCAGGAGGTCAGGCGGGTACTTGATAATTTCGGCCCTGTAGGCAAGGGTGGGCATGTGTTTAATCTGGGCCACGGTATCTCCCAGTTCACTCCTCCAGAGGCTGTTGGCGTTCTGCTCGACGAGGTTCGTGGATATAGCAAGAAGATGCACTGATTCGCGACCTAAAAGTGAACAATCATGCGCCTTTTCAAGGAAAAACCGCTGCAATCCTGCACCATACTGAGTCAGTTGTGCACAGCGGTAAAAATCTGCGGGAAAGCCCTAGAATTAGAAAGTCAATTCTATGATAGATATGTAACTAATTGATATATATATAAAAATATTGTTGATTAGGCTTTGTTAGGCATAGAGATTGTGATAACTAGCCTAAACGATGTACTGAAGTGCTACGGTTTTCCCCAAAGTTATCCACAAGCTGTGTCATCATTTTTTCGAAGACATGATGTGTCAGTCTTTTAGCTTCAAAATCAAGAAACAACATTAAGTACATGTCAGATTCGTGTCATTCATCGTCGGACGAAGAGGCCTCTTTTGAGGTCTGGATCCGCGTGGCGTTGGATGTTCCGCTAGAAGGTCCCTTTGACTATCGCTGCACGGCGGAGGTGATGATCGGTGACCGGGTCATCGTTTCTTTTGGGCGTAGAAAGATGATCGGTTTGGTCGTGGATCTTCCACAAGAACCTGGCTGTGATCCGAGTGTTGTGAAAGCCGCGGAAGCAGTTCTTAGAGATATTGCGCCTTTATCGGCAAGTTGGCTGAAGTTTGCCAAGTTTGCCGCAGACTATTATCAGCGTCCTTTGGGTGAAGTGGTGATGCCTGCCCTGCCGGTCGCACTGCGTAGCCTGAGCGCCTATCAGGGCAAGCGCTCTGCAGGAGGTCCGGTCGTGCGTCTGGATCAAAAACGCGCACCAAAATCCAAGCCGACGGAGTCCACACAAGCGCCACAGCTCAATGATGCACAGCAATCTGCGGTCGAGGCGATTGCAGCCGCCCAACAATTTCAGACATTTCTTTTATATGGCGTGACGGGTAGTGGCAAGACAGAGGTTTATCTTCATGCTGCTGCTCAAACATTAGCCCAAGGTAAACGGGTCTTGTTATTGGTCCCGGAGATCAACTTGACCCCTCAGTTTGAGCAGTCATTGAGGGCGCGTCTTGAACCTGTGGCGGGCGTTGGGGGTGTTGCCGTCTTGCACAGCGCGCTGTCCGATGGCGAGCGTTTAAGGGCGTGGTTGCGCGTCCAGCGTGGTGAGGCGAAAGTCGTTTTAGGCACGCGCCTGTCGATCTTTGCACCGATGGACGACATTGGCTTGATTGTGGTCGATGAAGAGCACGATCCTTCCTACAAGCAACAGGATGGTTTGCGTTATTCCGCGCGGGATCTGGCTGTCTGGAGGGGGCATGACCTGAAAATACCGGTTGTACTGGGCTCCGCCACACCTTCACTTGAAAGCTGGGTGCACGCTGAGAAAGGAAACTACAAAAGGCTGGATTTACCTGGGCGCGCACGCGAGGTGACCTTGCCTAGTGTTCGGCTGGTCGACACGCGACGCCTGAAGATGGAGCATGGTCTGTCTGTTCAGCTTTTGGATGCCATGCGTGCGCGACTCGCAAAGGGTGAACAGGTACTGATTTTTTTAAATCGTCGGGGCTATGCACCGGCTTTGCACTGTACCTCTTGTGGATGGGTGAGTCAGTGTCCGCGCTGTACGACCTTTACCGTCTTGCATCGAACGACAGCAGTGCGTCATCAACTGCATTGTCATCACTGTGGTTTTCAGCAACGCGTTCCGCAGTCGTGCCCGGATTGTGGCGATCAGGATATGCAGCCGATCGGTCGTGGTACACAACGCATAGAAGAACATTTAGGTTTGTTGTTTCCAGAGGCGCGTGTGGCGCGTATCGATGCGGACAGCACGCGCAAAAAGGGTAGCGCCCAGGCGCTCTTTGCAAGCGTGCATGCCGGTGAAGTTGATATTTTAGTGGGTACGCAGATGGTGGCCAAAGGCCACGATTTTGCAAATCTTGGCTTGGTTGGCGTCCTCAATGCCGATGCGATGCTGTTCTCGCAAGATTTTCGTGCGCCGGAAAGGTTGTTTGCCCAATTGATGCAGGTCGCTGGGCGTGCGGGTCGGCACACTGGGCATGGTGAGGTCATCGTACAGACCGGATATCCTGAACAGTCGGTGTATCAGGCTTTGCTTAAACATGATTACTCGGGTTTTGCGCGACATACGATGCGTGAGCGAGAGGCGGCGATGCTGCCGCCATTTTCTTATCAGGCTTTGCTGAGCGCCGAGGCGCGTGACTTGAATGTTGCGCTCGGATTTTTACAAGCGGCACGGGATGCCGCGCAAAGTTTGTTGGAAACGCAGCAAACAGAAGCGGTCGTGAGTTTGTATGACCCTGTTCCGCTTCGCATTGTCCGGGTCGACAATATGTGTCGTGCGCAGTTATTAGTCGAGGCAACGCACCGTCCTGCGCTACAGGCACTGTTGAGAAACTGGCTCACACAGCTTGAACATCATCCTGATCTGCGTCGAGTACGATGGCAGCTTGAAGTTGATCCGCTAGAAATTTGATTGGTCTTTATGTCGACGTCTTTTACTCATGGTCTGAACCAAGTGCAGCGCGAAGCGGTGCTGTATCTGGATGGACCATGTCTTGTGCTTGCAGGAGCAGGTTCGGGCAAGACGCGTGTGATCACTCAAAAAATCGCTTATCTATTGTGTGACTGCGGTTACCCTGCCCGAAACGTACTGGCACTGACCTTCACGAATAAAGCTGCGCGTGAGATGGAGGATCGCGTGAAACGACTCGTGGATCCATCTATTGCGAAAGGTCTGACAATCAGCACGTTTCACTCTCTTGGCGTGAAAATTTTGCGCGAAGAGGCCCGGCACGCAGGCCTCAAGCCCCAGTTTTCGATCTTTGATTCGGATGATGCCTTGGCCATTATTCAGGACCTGTTGGCGACGACTGACCGAGGCCGTTTGCGTGCTGTGCAGCAAACTATTTCACTCTGGAAAAACGCCATGCTGGATCCTGATACGGCGGCAAATATTGCCTCGTCGCCCAGCGAGATCGAAGCCGCGCGGATTTATCGAAGCTATCAAGCAACCTTGGCTGCCTATCAGGCTGTGGATTTCGATGACTTGATTGCCATACCCGCTCAAATCTTTGAGCGCAGTGCCGAGGCCCGTGAGAAATGGCAAAAAAAGGTACGCTACCTTTTGGTGGACGAATACCAGGATACAAATGTTTGCCAGTATCGCCTCGTGCAATGGCTAACAGGTGCGCGTGCGATGTTTACCGCGGTTGGGGACGATGATCAGGCGATCTATGCCTGGCGTGGCGCGACGATTGAAAATCTTGCCAAGCTCACGACTGACTATCCGCAGATCAAACTGATCAAGCTCGAGCAAAACTATCGTTCGAGTCAAAGTATTCTTGCGGCAGCCAACCATGTGATCACTAAAAACCCCAAACTGTTTGAAAAGAAGCTATGGTCTGAGCATGGGATGGGTGATGCGATTAGTGTGACGGCAATGACGAGTGAAGAGGTGGAGGCTGAGAACGTCGCCATGAAAATTTCAGCCGCGCGTTTTGAAAAACAGGCTGCGTGGAAGGATTTTGCGATTTTGTATCGCAGTAATCATCAGTCACGTATTGTCGAACAGGCGATGAGAAACCTTCACATTCCCTATACGATTTCGGGTGGCCAGAGTTTTTTTGATAAAGCGGAAGTGCGCGATGTGCTGGCCTATCTTCGACTGATCGCTAATGAAGATGATGATCCTGCCTTTATTCGTGCCGCAACTACCCCTAAGCGGGGGATTGGGCAGGCGACACTTCAGACGCTCGGACAATACGCAGGGGAAAGGCATATTTCCCTTTTTGAGGCTTTGTTTGAACAAGGCATTGAGCCGCGTCTGAACGCACGGCAGCTTGAGCCGCTCCGAACGTTTGGAGAGTTCATTAGCCGGATTCAATATCGCGCCGGTCGAGTCGAATCAGGTCAGACAGTGCATCCGGCAGAGCCCGCAGGTGTGATCCTGGATGATCTGCTCAGTGCCATTCAGTATGAGCGTTATCTCTATGACATTCTGGATGAAAAGCCTGCGCAGTCTCGTTGGCAAAATGTGCTTGAGCTTGTTGGTTGGCTCAAACGTAAAGCTGAGGCCGATAGCATGGGCCTGCTTGATCTCGTTCAGCATGTGGCGCTAGTCACAATGCTCGAGCGCAGTGAAGAGGAGGAACCTGATGCGGTCAAGCTCTCCACGTTACACGCTTCCAAGGGCCTGGAATATCCGCATGTGTATTTGCTTGGTGTCGAGGAAGGTTTGTTACCGCATATGGGGCGAGATGATGAGGATGTCGATCCTGCCAAGGCCGCCGATGCATTGGCTTCACGCATTCAGGAGGAGCGGCGTTTGATGTACGTGGGTATTACGCGTGCGCAGCGTAGCCTGCATTTGAGCTGGTGCCAAAAGCGCAGGCGTGCGCGCGAAGATCTTGTGCGCGAGCCTTCGCGCTTTATTGAAGAGATGGGATTGTCCAATGCATCGCTCCAGCTTCAACCGGATACGATGAGCCCCAAAAATCGCCTCGATATGCTCAAGGCGATGCTGAACAAAAAAAATTAAGAGAGGCTGGCGAGTGTATTGCGCCAGAATTGCAGCCTTCTGGGAAGCGTGGATACAAAGATATGTTCGCGCAGAGTATGTGCGCCGTCCCCTTCAGCGCCCAGGCCGTCAATGGAGGGACAGCCGATCGCCGCAGTAAAGTTCGCATCGCTTCCCCCTCCCGATACAGGGGCCTCTTCGAGCGTAAAGCCCGCTGCGTCAGCGAAGGGCTTGAGCTTCTCCAGGAGTTGTTCAGCGGCGGGTGATTTGACCATTGCAGGTCGATTGAGCTCGACCTCTATTTGGAGGGTGACATCCGGATCGACGGGTTTGAGCGCTTGCATCCGGGCCAAGACCTCTAGTCCCGTTGCTTCGTCAGGGATGCGGAAGTCCACCATGATTTCGCAATGGGCAGGGACGGTGTTCGTGACGCTGCCGCCACGGATCGTTCCAACACTGACGGTGATGCCACGGCTGTAATCGGTCATGGATTCAAGAGCGAGTATTTGATGCGCCATTTCGCGAATCGCACTGCGGCCTTTTTCATGGGCCATCCCCGCATGAGAGGGTCTGCCTGTGATGGAGAGTTTGAGCATGCCCGTACCTTTGCGGCCCGTCACGCAGCGACCGCCATTCGGACGAGCAGGTTCCGGCACTAATGTGTAGACCGCGCGCTTGGCAAAGGCTTCAATGTGTTCGCGTGAAGCATGACTTCCGACTTCTTCGTCGGGGACGAGTAGAAAGTCGACTGGCATGGGCGTTGAGCCTGGTTTGGAAAACTCGCCAAGAGCGGTCAGCGCTAAAAACGTCCCACCCTTCATGTCAAAGCTGCCTGGCCCGTAAAGCTTGTCATCCTCGATGCGACATGGGTTCGTCTGAAGCGTGCCATGTGGATGCACGGTGTCAATGTGGGCCAGTAGTAGCAAGCCGGGCCGTGTATCTCCGTTCGCGCGGTTGGTAGCGTGAATAAGGGGCAGTTTGGTCGGTCCGATTTCGCTGAGTGTGACGGTCAGGCCTGCATCTTTGGCTTGTGCGACAATAATTTTCGCCATCTTGTGGACCGCAGCAGGATCGCTTGAAGGTGACTCACACTCGATCCAGGTCTTGGTCCCTGCAGCTAGGGCTTGTGCTTCAGGTGTGATGGCTGGACGGTCGAGACCTGGTGCTGTGGCGGTATTCATGATGTTCCTTGTCAAGGGCAGTTATTTTTGATTCTGTTGAAAAGATACTCGATTTCTGAGTTTTCTGATGGCGTCTGGAAGCTCCCCGGCTGTTAATCCAATCGGACCACAACCTTCAGATACGAGCATATCGGCCGCGGCGCCGTGCAGCCAAACGCTACCGGTAATGGCTTGTTCGGCAGGGATCCCTTGCGCAAGAAGGCTGCCTAGCAAGCCACTCAGCACATCACCTGTCCCTCCGGTTGCCAGTCCGACGTTACCAGTGGTGTTGACCTGCCAGTGTCCGTCAGGCGCGCAGACAATCGTCCCCGCACCTTTGAGAACAACCCAGGCGTTATAGCGGCGAGCAAGTGTCTGCGCGGCATTGGATCGGTCTGCCTGAACTGAGTGGGTATCAGTTTGAAGTAGTCTCGACGCTTCGGTGGGATGGGGGGTCAGCACGACAACGCCCGGTCCCCACGAAGCAGTGATGTCGCCCCGTGCGAGAGCGTTGAGCGCATCAGCATCCAGGACCAGAGGTCGCGCGGCACGAGTGCGCAGTAGCTGTTTGAGCAGGTCAAGTGCTGCAGGTGTCTGACCGAGACCGCAGCCTGCGACCCAGGCATCCATGGTTGCAGCCTGCTCGATGAGTGTGTGCGCGTCATGCAGCATCAACTCGGGATTGAGAGGGTCATAGGCAACAGGTGACGGCGTCTGTGTCACGGCGAGATAGGTTTTGCCAACGCCACTTTTGAGTGCAGCCCGTCCCGCTAGAATGATGGCGCCCGTCATCCCGCTCGAACCGCCGAGTATGGCCACAGAGCCAAAGCTCCCTTTGTGCCCTTGTGGATCGCGGGCGGCGAATATGCGCGGAAACTGTTGCTCCGTGATTGGACTTCCACTCGAGTCGCTTTGTGTCATAGAGGCAAGCCGTGTTTGAGGGTTAAGCGTCGTTTGGCTGGAGACCGAAATGACGAGAGCTTTGATTATGACTATTATGCAATAGCTAGAGTTTGACTTAACTTGATTTCAGGAAATCATATGAAACCGATTCAGACAGTGGGTGTCGCCGGTGCGGGTGCAATGGGAAGAGGGATCGCGCAAATCGCGGCTCAGGCAGGCCTGCGAGTGAAGTTGTTTGATACGAATCCTGCGGCGCTCAATTCCGCACGCGATACCCTGACTCAGACTTGGACCATGTTGGCCAATAAAGGGAAAATGACCCTCGAGCAGGCGCATGAAGCCTTGGGAAAGCTCTATTTGATTGATGAGCTTGAAGATTTGTCGGATTGTGATTTGGTGATCGAGGCCATTATTGAGCGGCTCGATATTAAACAAACCTTTTTTAAACAATTAGAGTCGGTCGTTTCCGCGGATTGCATTCTTGTTTCAAATACTTCCTCGTTATCCATCACTTCGATCGCGGCCGGTTGCGCACATCCCGCGCGCGTAGCGGGCTATCACTTTTTTAATCCTGTTCCTCTGATGAAAGTGGTTGAGGTGATTGACGGTTTACGAACCGACCCCGCAGTCGGTGATGCCTTGATGAGCTTGTCAACGCGGATGGGACATACGCCTGTTCGAGCCAAAGACATGCCCGGATTCATTGTCAATCACGCGGGTCGCGGGATGAACACCGAAGGTTTGCGCGTGGTTCAGGAAAATGTCACAGATTTTGTGACGGTTGATAGCATCATGCGTGAGCAGGCCGGATTCAAAATGGGACCCTTTGAGTTGATGGATTTAACTGGACTGGATGTGTCACATGCTGTGATGGAGTCCATTTATCGTCAGTTTTATGAGGAACCACGCTTTAAGCCTTCACCAATCGGTACGGTTCGTGTGGCAGGCGGTTTGTATGGTCGCAAGAGTCAGGGTGGGTTTTACTCATACGAAGATGGTCAAAAGCAATCCGTCATTGAGCCTGCTGCCCCGGCTATAACGGGACCGGTCAAGGTCTGGGTCAGCCGGGCACATCCTCAGGGCCACGAGAGAGCGGAAGCATTACTTAAAAGACTGGGTATCAAGGTTCAGGGGGGGCACCAGCCGGACGTGGATAGTCTCATCGTTGTGACGCCCTATGGCGAGGACGTATCCACCTCGGTTTTTAAACAAAAACTGGATGCCGCCCGCACAGTCGGTCTGGATACTTTGCATGATTTTGAACAGACGCGTCGACGCACCCTGATGGTTTCACCCGCCACCCATGCAAATTATCGAGAGATGGCCCATGCCATCTTCGGTAGCGACAACGTGCGAGTCAGTGTCGTAAGGGATTCAGCAGGTTTTGTGGCGCAGAGAATCGTCGCCATGATTGTCAATGTTGCCTGCGACATTGCACAGCAAGATATCGCCACTCCGCAAGATATTGACCGAGCGGTGAATCTTGGTTTGGGTTATCCAAAGGGACCTCTGGGTCTGGGAGATGCGCTGGGCGCAGAGAATATTCTGGAAATCTTGCGCAATATGCAAGACGTAACGGGCGACCCGCGGTATCGTCCAAGCTTGTGGCTGCAACGCCGCGTCCAGCTTGGCATCTCTTTATTGAAAGTTTGAAGAGACGTGAAACGGTGATCAGAAAGTAGTGGTTATAAAGTAGCGGTTATAAAGTAAAACGCCCTCTTAAAAGAGGGCGTTTTAATGTGTGGGGCGTCAAGCTTACTTGGCCGCATCCACCATGTACTGTGTAGCCGCGCGTAAATCAGCGTCGCTTGCACCAGCAGCGCCACCCTTGGCTGGCATGATGCCTTTGCCTGCGATGACAGAAGCAACCATTGCATCCATGCCTGTTGCAATGCGCGGAGCCCATGCGGCTTTGTCAGCAAACTTGGGGGCACCGGCGACACCTGCGTTATGGCAGGCTGCGCAAGCCTGTTTGTAGAGTTTTTCACCGACACCGTTAGTAGCTGCCGCGGCCGCAGGAGCAGCGGGTGCTGCGGCTGCCATCGCAGGTGCTGCGGCGACAGCAGCTACTGGGGCGGGTGCAGCAGCAGTTGCAGTTGCGGGTGCCGCAGCAGGCGCTGCAGCAGCATCGGCTGGCTTGGGCTCAGCAGGCTCAGCAAATTTACCACCTGCGCTGTTTGCCATATACACCACAGCACGCGCGATTTCAAAGTCATCAAGCGCCGGGTTGCCGCCCTTTGCAGGCATGGCGCCTTTGCCTTTGATCACACTGGCAACCATGGACTGAAGACCTGTAGCGTTCGGACCTGCCCAAGCGGCTGCATCAGCAAACTTGGGGGCGCCGGCGGCACCAGAGTCGTGACAGCCGGCACAGACCGCCTTGTAGACTTGCTCGCCAGTCTTGAATACTTTTGGACCGCTTGCATCGACGAGGTCTAGTCTGGCTATGGGTGCAATGCGTTTTTGGGTGGCTTCCGGGCCGAGTGTGTTAGAGCCTGCGCCTACCTGGTCACCGGCGGTGACGAGCTTGACCAGCAGAATGATGATGATGATTGGCACGATAAAAGACAACAAGATCGTGACGATCAGTTGCTTCGGTGTCTTGATAGGCGATTGATGCTCTTCGTGTGGCTGCGTATTGCTCATGACCAAATCCTGCGAGTCTTCGACCGGAAGCCTGAACGCACGGAGTAACGAATCACTCTTGTGGCGCAGGAAACCAGCCATAGTAGTTAGGCGGTTTTCTTACAAACCCAAGGATTATAGCGGCATCGGGCAACCTAGGTGGGAAAGACAGAAGCAATTACGTTTTGACGGGGGAGTCGTTGTACTTCTGCCGCTATAATTCGCCCTCTGGCGCCCGTAGTTCAATGGATAGAATAAGAGTTTCCGAAGCTCTCGATACAGGTTCGATTCCTGTCGGGCGCGCCAAAACAGGTCTTTCAGCCCGGTTTTTTCAGTGCAGCGTGAAAGCGCGCCACGTACTCATCAAAACTCTCTGTGTTACTGGCTTCAATTGCCTGTTGCTCCATGAGCGACTGGGTGGCTTGTGCCTGTGTGGCCGCGCGTTCCGCTGGGCTCAGACCCGCCTGCTTGAGTGCGCGGGCATGCGCGGCGCTTTGGGCAAGGGTAAAGTCATGAAAAGAAGTCTTGCTTGCGACAAGCTGCTCCAAAAACTTTGCGGATGGGGTGTTGGCGGGGTTCGCGACCTTTTCGCGCTGGGCAAGCACGGCCTGTTGATAACTTTGTGCGCCTAGCGCTCCGTCGAGTGTTTCCGCGCATCGTGCAATCTGGTCCAGCAGTTCGCTGGCCCAAGACTCAAGAGACACCTCTTGACCCAGTCTGGAGAGGTGGAGATTGGGTTGACGCCCCTTTTTGACGACTGTTGAAAAGTTTGCAGCACTTTCGGAACACCAGCCGCTATCGGCAAAAGGCGGACTTTCCTGAAGAGCGCAAAACAGCAGGAATGCATCAACAAAGCGAGCGGTGAGTGGCGAAATGCCTGTTGGCTGGCTTGGGTCGATATCAAGACAACGGACTTCAATGTATTGAATCCCGCGCTCAGCCAGTGCGGTGATCGGACGCTCACAGGGGCCCGTCGTGCGCTTGGGACGGATGCTCGAGTAAAACTCGTTTTCAATTTGCAAGACATTCGTATTGAGCTGAATCCATTCCCCGTTGCGGTGTGTGCCAATCGCCTGATAATCGGGCCAGGGTGTTGTCACGGCGTCATATAGGCGCTCTAAGAATGTCTTGAGGTCGTTGTAGCAAAGTTTGAGGCCGGATTGCGCTTTGTTTTGATATCCCAAGTCGCTCATGCGTAAGCTCGTGGCATGAGGCAAATACATCGTTTGCTCGTCAAGGGAGAGCAAATTAGCCGTTTGACCGCGCAAAAAGTCCTTCGAGAGAGCCGGTGAGGCGCCAAACAAATACATTAGGAGCCAACTGTATCGCGTGAAGTTGCGAATCAGGGAGATATAGCCCGCAGAACGTCGGTCTTGGAGAGTGGGTTGGGGCAGCTCGAGGAGCTCCCAGAGCGACTCATCGAAAGAAAAGTTGTAATGCAGTCCTGCGATGCATTGCATGGTGCGCCCGTAGCGCTCAGCCAAGCCTTTACGGTAGAGGTGTTTGATCATGCCGGTGTTCGAGGTGCCGTACCAGCCAATCGGTATTTCGTTGTCTGCCGGCAGGCGCGCAGGCATGGAGTGGTTCCACATGATCTCGTCGGTCAGTGTGTTGGCGACGATGCGGTGCACCTCGTCAAGCTCTGCCATCAGGCTGTCGACGTTCGTGTGTGTACCGGTAATCAGCTCAAGCAGGGCCTCTGAGTAGTCCGTGGTGATGCGCGGGTGTGTCAGCGCCGAGCCTAAAGCGACGGGGTGCGGACGCATTGAAAGCGCGCCGCGCAGATCCACGCGAAGACCCTCTTTTTCAATGCCGCGCAGCGACTTCCCGAGGATCTCGGGATGGGATTGGAGGGTGGCAAGACGTTGAGTCAGTATGGACACGGGAAAACCTATTGCTGAAGCGAATCAGTTCATTTTAAGGGAAGTCGCACTTTACCCCTCTGGGGCAAAAATAGAGGACAATTTACGTTTGTTTGACTGGTCGTCTTCAAACAGTATTCATAAAGGCAAGTTGTGCGTACATTCCTGACCCTCACCCTTATATGCCTATCAGCGCTGTGGCTGAGCGCTTGCACACCCGAGTACAACTGGCGTGAGTCGACGGTGGCCGAAGAGCGGGGCGTCATCATGTTTCCTTCCCGCACCCAAACCGAGCAGCGCCCCATTGAAATTGACGGGCTGAAAGCCAGTTTTTCCTTGACCTCTGCCGCAGTGGGCGAGTCGGTCTTCTCGGTGGGGTTTATTGCCTTGCCGGAATCAATTACGCAGGAAAAAAGCCAGGCGTTGGTCAAAACCGTCGTTTCCGCATTGTCAGCCCGCGCTGGCAAGCAAGCGCCTGAGGCAGCGCTGAAAGGTGAGATCTTCACGCTGGATACAGTCGTTGCCAATAAGCCTTCGTTCATGATGGCCAGAGTGGTAGTGCATCGTGGCATGCTGATTCAGGTCGTGGTCTCTGGTCCGAAACAATCTCTTTCAAATGAAAATGCGCTGGAGTTCGTGCGTTCGCTCCGGTTGAGGTGAGGATTGCCGGATAACAAGCCAAGCCGCATGGCGCGTGCCACGCCCGCTTGTCTGCCAAAAACTGTCAGTTTGCGGCAGGCATTGAGAAGGTGAAAGTTGACAGTTCGCTCGGAGAGACCAAGAATCAGCCCGATTTCCCAGCTGGTCTTGCCTGCTGAGACCCATTCCAGGCATTGCAACTCTCGTCCGGATAGACGTGGATGTGTCATGAGTAAAGATCCCCAGTGGACGCAAATGATAATTTGTTAGTTTGAGCGTTCATGACTCTAATTAGAATGCGCAGAACCCCTGTGATGGTGCGTTCATTTGTAAGTAGTTGTTTATATTGATGCAAGGTTGTAACCAAACAAGTAGAGCAATCAGGCCACAAAGTCGACTATGCGCAGGGCTGCCAAGTCGCCCTGTCGATGTTAAACTTCACAAACAGTTGGCGCCGATTTGCTCGATCCGCTTGCGGGCGCCTCATAAATCCCGCTAAAGAAGGTCCGTATGCCTGATTCGTCCAGCCACAAGGACGCGAACTCCGCACAAAATACCCATCCAACGCCTGTTGGCTCGGTGGGTGTCGTCCACACACAGTTTTTGCATTTTGATGAACCCCTGTCGTTAGCAAGTGGTCACACTTTGCAGTCTTATGATTTGGCGATTGAAACGTATGGCACATTGAACGCAGAAGCAAGCAATGCTGTGTTGATTTGTCACGCGCTAAATGCTTCGCATCACGTGGCGGGCATTTCGGCAGAAAATCCAGATGACATTGGCTGGTGGGACAACATGGTGGGCCCAGGCAAGCCTGTGGATACCAATGTGTTTTTTGTAATTGGTGTCAATAATCTCGGTTCTTGTTTTGGTTCGACAGGTCCCGCCAGTATTCGACCTGAAACGGGCAAGCCTTGGGGGGCTGCATTTCCAGTATTAACTGTCGAGGATTGGGTGCTCGCACAAGCGCGTGTTGCCGATCGACTAGGGATTCAACGTTTTGCCGCGGTCATGGGCGGATCGCTTGGCGGGATGCAAGCGCTGAGCTGGGCCATTACCCTGCCCGAGCGTGTGGCCCATTGTGTTGTCGTGGCAAGTACGCCCCGTTTGTCCGCGCAAAACATTGGTTTTAACGAAGTCGCTCGCCGTGCCATCATCACCGACCCGGATTTTCACGGAGGCGACTATTACGCACACAACACTGTGCCTCGACATGGTTTGTCTGTTGCCCGAATGATCGGTCACATTACGTATTTGTCCGATGACGATATGGCTGAAAAATTTGGACGCACACAGCGCGAGCCTGCCGCCAACGGTGCGTATCACTATGGCTACGGTGTGGAGTTCGAGGTTGAGTCCTACCTACGCTATCAGGGCGAGAAATTTTCAAAGTATTTCGACGCAAATACTTATTTGCTCATTACACGGGCGTTGGATTATTTCGATCCTGCCAAGCGGACGGGGGGCGATTTTGCGCGAGCGATTGCTCCCGCACAAGCCGATTTCCTATTGGTTTCTTTTACGACGGATTGGCGATTTCCCCCGGAGCGTTCCAGGGAGATCGTACAGGCCTTGCTCAAGAACGGGCAGCCGGCGACCTATGCCGAGATTGACGCACCGCACGGCCATGACGCATTTTTGCTGGATGACGCGCGCTATCACAGCCTGATGCGCGCGTATTTCCTGCGTATTGCTTCGACTCTGCAGGCGTCTGGCGCATCGGCCAATCCTTCAGACGAGGTGCGTCCATGAGCGAGCAACTCAAATTGAGCGGTCAAACACTTGAAGGTCATTTGCGCGGTGACTTGGCTCGGATCGCCCAGTGGGTCCGTCCAAACAGTCGGGTGCTGGATTTGGGCTGTGGAGATGGTGCGCTGCTTGCGCATTTAAAACAGTCTAAACATGTCCAGGGTGTCGGAGTTGAGATCAGTGATGACCGTGTGTTGAGCTGTGTCAAACGGGGTGTGCATGTGATACAGCAAAACCTCGAGGACGGTTTGGCGATGTTTGATGATCAGCAGTTCGATACGGTCGTACTTTCTCAAACTCTGCAGTCGATGCACAATACGGAACATATTTTGCGTGAAATGGCGCGAGTGGCGCGTGAGGGCATCGTGTCATTTCCCAATTTTGGTTATTGGCCGCATGGATGGTCGATTTTGCGGGGGCGTATGCCTGTAACGGGTCAGATGCCTTATGACTGGTACAACACACCGAATATCCATCTGTGCACGTTAAAAGACTTTGAACGTTTGGCGGCCACACTCCGATTTACTATTTTGGAGCGTGCAACGTTTAACGATGAGCGCGAGGTCAAAGTATTGGCCGGTTGGCGCAGCACACTGGCGGCATATCGTTTTAGCGCGAGTCGCGTGACATGAGCACCCAGAGCGCTCAGCCGACTGGAACTGAGGCGCAGACCATTCCTGCCTCAAAGCTTTATACCAGCAGGCGCGTCGCTCCATTGCTTGCGTTGGGCTTTGCCAGTGGCTTGCCTCTTGCGCTGACAGGTGGGACCTTGCAGGCCTGGGCGACGCTCGAACAAGTGTCCTTGCAGGAAATCGGTTTTCTCACACTCGTTGGGACTGCGTACACGCTGAAATTTTTGTGGGCGCCCCTGATTGATCGCTATGCGCCTCCTTTTTTGGGTCGCCGACGCGGTTGGATGCTTGTGATGCAATTGTTGCTCGCGCTGGGCATCATGCTGATGGGACTGATGTCGCCCGGTCAACGTCTGTTGCCGCTCGCTTTGCTCGCTGTCGCTGTGGCATTTTGTTCTGCCACGCAAGATATTGCCTTTGATGCCTATCGTAGTGATGTGTTGCGCAAGGAAGAGCGGGGCGCGGGGGCGGCCTTATCCGTTCTCGGGTATCGCCTGGCGATGCTGACTTCGGGTGGGTTGGCATTGATTTTGGCGGATCAGTGGTTGGGTTGGGGACATACTTACATGCTGATGGGCGCACTGATGCTGATTGTCGCCCTCGCAACGCTCTGGGCTCCTGAGCCTGAAGTGCCTGCGCAGACCCCGCATTCACTTTCGCGCGCTGTCTTTGAACCGTTTAAAGAGTTTTTTGGTCGCCCCGAAGCCCTGACTGTATTGGTGTTGATTGTGCTGTACAAACTTGGCGACGCCTTTGCAGGGGCGCTCTCGACAACCTTTTTATTGCGCGCGGCGCAATACACGGCGACAGAGGTGGGTACGGTCAACAAACTGCTCGGGTTGACTGCGACAATTGTCGGGGCGCTAACGGGTGGTGCGTTGATGGCCAAACTAGGTCTCTATCGCTCTTTGATGCTGTTTGGTTTGTTGCAGGCGGTTTCCAATCTGGGATTCTGGGTGATTTCGGTGGGGCCGCATAGTGTCTGGTTAATGGCAGCCGGCGTCGGGCTTGAGAATTTGTGTGGTGGTATGGGGACGGCAGCTTTCGTCGCCTTGTTGATGGGCCTCTGTAACAGAGAGTTTTCAGCGACCCAGTTTGCTTTGCTCTCGGCGCTGTCTGCGGTCGGCCGAACCTATCTGGCGGGACCGCTCACCCCACCACTGGTGGAGTTTGCGGGTTGGCCCAGTTTCTTTTTGATGACTGTCGCGATCGCAGTGCCTGGTTTGCTGCTGTTGTGGTGGCGTCGTCGTGATATCGAACGCATAGATGCTGCGGGTGTTTGAAACGTAAGCGCCTGAATGATTGCCCTGACTTTTAAGCACCGAGAGTGAAGTCGTAATCGATTGTGAACGGAGCGTGATCGGAAAAGCGCTCATCTTTGTAAATACTGGTTGAGCGGGCTGTGGCGGCAATCCCCGGTGTGGCGAGTTGATAGTCCAGGCGCCAGCCGACGTTCTTTGCCCAGGCCTGGCCCCTGTTGCTCCACCAGGTGTACTGGTCTGGCCGTGGATCAAGCTGCCGAAACACATCGATAAAACCAATCTTCTCGATCGTATGGGTCATCCAGGCGCGTTCTTCGGGCGTAAAGCCGGAATTTTTTTGGTTTGACTTCCAGTTTTTCAGATCGATTTCTTTGTGGGCGATGTTCCAATCTGCGCAGATCACATATTCGCGCTTGGTTTTTTTGTGATCGTCCATCAGCTCCTGCAGCCATGGACCGAATTTGTCCAGAAAACGGAATTTCGCTTCTTGACGCTCTGGACCGCTTGACCCGGAGGGCAGGTACGCACTGACAACCGTGAGACGAGGCCAGTCCGCACGGATCACCCGACCTTCTTGATCAAATTCAGGACAGTTAATCCCGGTTAGCACGCGCTCAGGCTGTTGTTTCAGATAGATCCCGACCCCGCTATAGCCTTTCTTTTCTGCCGGACAGAAATGGCCCTTGTAGTCCAGCGGGTGCTGGTAGTCCTTGTGAATATCCGTAAGATGCGCTTTGAGCTCTTGCAGACAAAGAATGTCAGCCTGATGTGTTTTAAGCCATTCGAGGAGACCTTTGTTGTAGGCAGAGCGAATACCATTCAAATTCAGTGAGGTGATGCGCAGCAAGGCGGGACTCCTGGTCGGTGAGATAATGTCGAGTATTGAAAGCTGAGTTGAAACTGAGAGGAATACTATGTCGCAGGGTGCTGATCGTCGAGAATTTGTACAGTTTGCCTTAAAAGAAGGTGTGCTGCGTTTTGGCAGCTTCGTGACAAAGTCCGGTCGTACGAGTCCTTATTTCTTTAACGCCGGACTCTTCAATACGGGCGCTTCTGTTGGCAAGCTCGCTCAATTTTATGCGCAGGCGTTGATCGATTCAAAGTTGCCCTTTGACATGTTGTTTGGGCCTGCCTACAAAGGCATTCCTCTGGCGACGGCTACTTCGGTCGCCTTGGCCACTCATGCAGGGATGCAGGGCCGGGATGTGCCTTTTGCTTACAACCGCAAGGAAGCAAAAGATCATGGCGAGGGAGGCGTGTTGGTCGGTGCGCCACTCAAGGGCAAGGTTGTCATCATTGATGATGTGATCACGGCTGGCACCTCGGTCAAGGAGTCGGTTGAGATCATCCGGGCCGCAGGAGCCGAGCCTTGTGCCGTCCTGATCGCAATGGATCGGATGGAGCGCGCGGGACCTGACGGCGCACTGTCACAACATTCCGCTGTTCAGGAGGTGCAACAGCGCTATGGTTTACCGGTCGTCAGTATCGCCTCCCTGACTGATATCCTCGGGCTGCTTGAAAATAACGCAGAGTTCGCGTCCTACCGCGAGTCAGTGCTTGCTTATCGCAAGCGTTACGGGATTTGAATTAACCATCGAGCTTGGCTTTCAGCAAGTCATTGACTTGTTGGGGATTAGCCTTGCCCTTGGCTGCCTTCATGATCTGACCGACTAGGGAGTTGAAGGCTTTTTGTTTACCTGAGCGGTATTCAGCCACGATGGCCGGATTGTCAGCCAAGACTGTATCGACCATGGCTGCAATCGCACCTGTATCGCTGATTTGAGTCAGACCCTTCGCTTGAATAATGGCGTCCGGATTTCCACCATGCTCGCCTGCCCACATCGCTGCAAAAACATCTCTTGCAATTTTGTTTGAAACGGTGCCATCAATGATGCGCGAGAGTAGGGCAGCAAGCGCGGTTGCCGAAACAGGGCATTCAGTGATGTCTTTTTCTTCGCGATTGAGAGTTGCAGACACTTCACCCATGATCCAGTTTGCGGCAAGCTTGGCTTGCCCAGTCGGCAACGAGGCGTTCACACTCTCGAAATAGGCGGCAAGATCACGGCTGCTTGAGAGTTGAGCAGCGTCCACAGGAGCAAGACCACACTCAGCGACAAACCGTGCGCGCAGCGCCGCAGGGAGTTCCGGCATTGTTTGGCGTACAGACTCGATCCAGTCTTGTGCAATGACGAGAGGAGGGAGGTCAGGATCAGGGAAATAGCGATAGTCATGCGCGTCTTCTTTGCTGCGCATGCTGCGGGTTTCATCTCGTTCAGAGTCATAGAGACGGGTTTCCTGCACAACCCGACCGCCATCCTCGATGAGTTCGATCTGGCGCCTGACTTCGTATTGAATGGCGCGCTCTAGAAATCTGAAGGAGTTGACGTTTTTGATTTCGCAACGCGTACCGAACTCCGCTTGACCGACGGGACGAACCGAAACGTTGGCGTCGACGCGGAAAGAGCCTTCTTGCATGTTGCCATCGCAGATACCTAGCCACATGACGAGACTGTGCAGGGCTTTTGCATAAGCAACCGCTTCGGCGGCAGAGCGCATTTCGGGCTCGGAGACGATCTCCAATAAGGGTGTGCCGGCTCGATTTAAATCAATCCCGGAGGAAGCTTCTCCATGCGGTCCCACAAAGTCGTCGTGCAGAGATTTGCCCGCGTCTTCTTCGAGGTGAGCGCGCGTGAGGTTGACGGTTTTTTCTTGATCACCCACAAAAAAGCTAATGGAGCCGCCCTGAACGACCGGGATTTCGAATTGGCTGATTTGGTAGTTTTTAGGTGAGTCTGGATAAAAATAATTTTTACGGGCGAAGATGGAGCGGGGGGCGATGGTTGCGCCGACAGCCAGTCCGAAGCGGATCGCCCGGTCAACAGCCGCTCTGTTCATCACGGGCAGCGAGCCGGGCAGCGCCAGGTCTACTTCATTGGCTTGCGTGTTGGGCAGTGCGCCGTAACGCGTCGAGCTTCCTGAAAAAATTTTGGTTTGAGTCGAGAGCTGGGTGTGTGTTTCCAGCCCGATCACAATTTCCCATGCCATTATGCTTGCCCCGCAATGCGTTGATGCCAGTCAGTGACTTGCTGATATTGATGCGCGACCGCCAGAAGTCTGCCTTCGTCAAAATAATTGCCGATGATCTGCAAGCCGATTGGCAATTGTTTGCCCGAGACGCCGGCACCGAAACCGCAAGGAATCGACATGCCCGGCAAGCCAGCGAGGTTTAGACCAAGCGTGTAGATATCTGCCAGCCAGTCGGCGGTTGGATCGTTTTGATTTTGATTGATGGGTTGTGCGACAGTGGGGGTCACCGGGCCCATGATGACATCGCAATGCTGAGTGAGTGCTGCTTGAAAGTCGTCAACGATCATTCTGCGCAAGCGCTGTGCCTGGAGATAATATGCATCGTAATAACCGTGAGAAAGCACGTACGTCCCGATCAGGATACGGCGTTTGACCTCTGTGCCAAAGCCTTCGGCACGCGACCGTGCCGTCATGTCAGCCAGGTCATTGTAGGATTCGCTGCGGT
Source organism: Zwartia vadi (assembly GCF_030410375.1). Classification (GTDB taxonomy): domain Bacteria; phylum Pseudomonadota; class Gammaproteobacteria; order Burkholderiales; family Burkholderiaceae_B; genus Zwartia; species Zwartia vadi. Next base: position 300,364 of record NZ_JAUHHE010000001.1, on the reverse strand, counting down.
GACCGTAGCGCACACCATCGTAGCGGGAGAGGTTGCTCGATGCTTCGGCAGGCGCAATGACATAGTAGGCGGGTATGGATAACTCGGTACGTGGCAGTGAAATATCCACGCGTTGCGCGCCGAGTTTTTCAAACTGTTTGAGAGCGTTTTCGATGGCTTGGGCGACATCGTTTGAAAGGCCCGCACCAAAAAACTCCTTGGGTACGCCAATCCGTAAACCCTTTAAAGGTTGGGAAGCGTTGCCAGCGAAGCTGGATTCTGCATGGTTGAATTCGCTGCGAATCCGTCCCGGTGCATTGGCAACCCCTTTGCAGTGCTCGGCACTCGTGGAGTCTTTGCTGTCGAAGCCGCTCATTACGTCGAGTAAATCCACGAGATCCAATGCACTGTTGGCTAGAGGACCAGCTTGATCAAGACTGGAGCCGTAAGCAATCATTCCATAGCGGGATACTGCGCCATAAGTGGGTTTGATGCCGCTCACGCCACACAGCGCGGCAGGTTGTCGAACAGACCCGCCAGTATCCGTGCCTGTTGCCGCAATGACCAGTCTGGCCGCGACTGCCGCAGCGGAGCCGCCAGAGGATCCGCCTGGCACCGCGGAGGGATCCCAGGGGTTGTGGGTCGGCCCAAAGGCGGAGTGTTTGTTGCCTGAACCCATTGCGAATTCGTCGCAGTTTAGTTTGCCAAGCGTCACGCAACCAGCTGCCCGCAATTGATGAACCACCGTGGCGTCAAACGGGCTGGTGTAATGCTTGAGCATATTGCTACCAGCCGTGCTGCGCCAGCCTTGTGTCACAAAGACATCCTTATGTGCGATGGGCAGGCCTGTCAGGATACCGCCCCGTCCTTCAGCTAACGTGGCATCGGCAGCGCGTGCCTGGGCAAGTGTCAATTCGGCGTCGACATGAACAAAGGCATTGAGAGTTGCCGTTTCCTCAATTTTTCTTAGACAATCTTGGGCAAGCTCTGTCGCGCTGAGTTGTCGATTCGCGAGCGCCTTGCTGAGCGCGGCGATGGTTGGATAGAGCTGGAGTGCGTTTGACATCTTATTCAATGACCTTAGGAACCAGAAACAGGCCTTTGGAGGCCCCGGGGGCGTTAGCCATCAGGGCATCCCGCCGTTCGGTCGATGAGACTTCGGTGACGACATCGTCTCTCAGGCGCAAGTGGACGTCCGTGACTGAGGCAAGGGGGTGGGCCAAAGGTTCCACGCCTTGCGTGTCGACGGACTGGAGCGTTTCGATGATGCCTAGGATTTTGTTTAGATCGGTCTGAGCCTGAGCCTGTTGTTCCGGGCTGAGGTGAAGCCTTGCCAGGCGGGCGATACGGGCGACTTCTTGGTCGGTAAGGGCCATAAGACAGATTTAATCCATTCAGGAGGTCGGCCCGTGACTTTCCGGGCTTGACGAGCGCAAATCTTGCGATTGTGTTGAAGAATTATAAGTTATGATTACGGGCTAATCGCCGCATACTGCGTGCGTCAATTTTCCCTCTGGCTGGGCTCTCATGTTCGGATTCCTGCGTAGTTATTTTTCCAGTGACATGGCGATCGACCTCGGTACCGCCAACACACTCATTTACGTCCGAGGCAAAGGGATCGTTCTTGACGAACCCTCTGTTGTCGCGATTCGCCACGATGGCGGTCCCGGAGGTAAAAAAATCATTCAGGCTGTTGGTCGCGAGGCCAAGCAGATGCTTGGACGCGTACCTGGCAACATCGAAGCGATTCGCCCGATGAAAGACGGTGTGATTGCCGACTTTACCGTCACCGAGCAAATGCTCAAGCAATTTATTCGCATGGTGCACCCGCGTAACATGCTGGCGCCCAGTCCCCGGATCATTGTTTGCGTACCCTGCGGCTCCACTCAGGTTGAGCGCCGTGCGATTCGCGAGTCTGCCTTGGGTGCGGGCGCGAGTCGCGTCTATCTGATCGAGGAGCCGATGGCTGCCGCGATTGGTGCAGGTTTGAACGTATCCGATGCAAGCGGTTCGATGGTGGTGGATATCGGTGGCGGTACAACCGAAGTTGCTGTCATCTCCCTTGGCGGTATGGTCTATAAAGGCTCTGTTCGTGTGGGCGGTGACAAGTTTGACGAGGCGATCGTCAACTATATTCGTCGCAATTACGGCATGCTGATTGGTGAACCCACTGCGGAACTCATTAAGAAAGAGATTGGTTCGGCTTTCCCGGGTTCCGAAGTCCGTGAAATCGAAGTGAAAGGCCGAAATTTAGCCGAGGGCGTGCCGCGCAGTTTTACAGTGTCTTCCAATGAGATACTTGAGTCGCTGACGGATCCCCTGAATCAAATCGTCTCTGCGGTCAAAATCGCGCTGGAAAATACGCCCCCCGAGTTGGGCGCGGACATTACCGACAAGGGTATTGCCTTGACGGGTGGTGGTGCCTTGCTGCGCGACCTCGATCGTTTGCTACAAGAGGAAACGGGACTGCCTGTGATTGTTGCAGAAGACCCCTTGACCTGCGTGGTGCGCGGTTGTGGCGATGCATTGGAGCATCTCGAAAAGTTAGGCGCCATTTTCATTAACGACTGATCCGCCTGGCCTTTTTGAGGTTCGGGTGGCTTGGTACTGAGCTCAGATGCAACGACACGTCACCCTTCGTCTATTTCGGCGTGGCCCCGCCGCCGAGGTCACGCTGACATTTCTGGTTCTTCTCGCGATCGTTCTGCTGTTTACCGATGCGACGTGGAACAGGACTAATCCTGTGCGTCAGGCAATTGCGACGGCACTCTATCCCTTCCAGCGCGCGGTGCTTTTCCCACGCGACATGCTGACCATGGCCAACGAGTGGATCAATGCGGCTGCAACGATTAAGTCGGAAAACGAGGCATTGCAGCGACAGCGGATCGCTTTGGCTCAGGTATCAACCAACGCTGCTCTATTGTCTGCTGAAAATACGCAGTTGCGTCGCCTGTTGGGCGTGCTGGAGTCTGCTGTTGATCGACCGACCGTGGTGGTTGAGGTGCTCTACGAGCCTGTCAATGCTTTTACCAGACGTATCGTGTTTAACAAAGGCAGTCGCGCAGGGATCGCACAGGGTATGCCCGTGATCGATGAAAGTGGTGTGGTGGGTCAAATCACGCGTGTCACGCCGATGTCATCCGAAGCCGCCATGTTGACCGATGAAATTGTGTCTATTCCTGTTCAAGTATTACGTAATGGTCTGAGGCTGATTGCTTTTGGCTCAAGTACCCCGGGTAAGGTGGAGGTCCGTTATTTTTCCTCTGATGCTGATATCCGCGAGGGTGATCAACTGGTCACAAGTGGAGTGGGCGGGGTGTTTCCGGCGGGACTGTCGGTGGGACGGGTCGATCATGTCGAGCGTAATCCCGCCTCCGGTTTTGCGCGAGCCGAAGCACAACCTGCATCGCATCCGGAACGTCACAGACATTTTCTGGTCTTACAAGTACCGGTTGGCGATGGACTAAACCCCATGCCTTCAGCGGCTGCCATTTCACCCACGGAGCTTGCAGGTGCGACAGATAAAACCAAGTAAACGACCGCCCATGCCGATGGCGCATGCCGTCGGCCCGGAGTCAGTTGAAACGACATCGGGGGCTGGCTATGTGTGGTCTACCATGTTGCTGGTCTGGATTTTGTCCTTGTTGCCCTGGCGCGTCTGGCATTTCGCACCTGAGGTCTTATTGCTGGTGATTACCTTCTGGTCGTTACATGACTCACGACGTGTCGGGATGGTTGTCGCGTTTTTGTTTGGTTTGACACTTGATGTGCATGATGTGGGGCCGTTGGGCTTGCAAGCACTAATGTTCACCCTCACGGTGTACGGTGCACAAGCAATGCAACGCAGGGTCTTGCGTTTTGATTTGTTCCAGCAAAGTTTTCATTTGTTACCCGTATTTGTAGGCGCCAAGTTGATCGCCGTACTTATCGGATCCTTCTTGGTGAGTGCCTGGCCGGGCTGGGCGTGGTTAGTCAGCGCACTGCTGACCACTGCGCTATGGCCTTTAGTGAGTTGGTTGCTTATGTTGCCTCAGCATCGTTTGGAAGATGCTGAAGGTGGCTCAGCTTGAGCTTGACACGCCATGTTTGATTTCAAGCAAACAGATCAACAACAAAAAAGACGCTTTTTGCTAAGGGTGGTGGTGGCGGGCGTTTTTGCCATCGCGTGCTTCGGCTTGCTGGGCTGGCGCTTTTGGGTGTTGCAAGTCGAACGGCATGAAAGTCTGGCTGCTCGCGCAGACAGCAACCGTATCGCGGTTTTGCCGATTCCTCCGAGGCGAGGAGATATTTTTGATCGCAACGGCGAGGTACTTGCTCGCAATTATTTAAGTTACACCCTCGAAGTTGTTCCGGGTCGCGCAGGAAATATCGATGACATGCTCAGCCGACTGACGCCTGTCGTGTATGTCAGCAGCGCTGATCAGCGACGCTTTAAACGCAGAGTCAATGAGTCGGGTCGATATGCCAGCATCGTATTGCGTAACAACCTCAACGAAACGGAAGCTGCCTGGTTTTCCGCGCATTCCTTGCGTTTTCCAGGGGTTGAGTTGCGCGCGCGCTGGGTCCGTGAATACCCCCAGGGCAAATCCGCTGGGCACGTAGTGGGCTACGTGGGTCGCATTGCTGAAGCCGACGTTGCGATGCTCGAGGAAAAAGAGGAGCTCGGCAATTATCGCGGCACCGACATCATTGGCAAAAAAGGTATAGAAAAAAGCTACGAGAGTATTTTGCACGGCAAAACTGGTTTCGAAGAGGTTGAGGTCACAGCGCGCGGCAAACCGGTCAGACGGTTGCGCAAGGTGGATCCCACCCCAGGTTCAAATCTCGTCTTGTCGATTGATATGGACCTGCAGCGTATTGCAGAAGCCGCGTTCAAAGATCAGCGGGGAGCGCTGGTTGCGATCGAGCCTGCAACCGGTGACGTGTTGGCGTTTGTGTCGCAGCCCTCTTATGACCCCAACCTCTTTATCGATGGAATTGATGTGGAAAGTTGGCGTCGCCTGAACGAGTCGCCTGATCATCCCTTGATCAATCGACCTGTCTACGGCACGTATCCGATCGGTTCCACGTACAAACCGTTTGTCGCATTGGCGGCTCTGGAGCTCAATAAGCGGCGTGCAGCCGATCGCATCAACGATCCTGGTTATTTCGAATTTGGTGGTCAGCGTTTCCGTAATGCCGGATCTGCGTATTTTGGTTCGATTGATATGCATCAGGCGTTAGTGGTTTCCTCGGATACGTACTTTTACTCATTGGCGCCGGAAATAGGCGTCAACGCCCTGCATGATTTTATGAAACCCTTTGGTTTCGGACAGATCACGGGTGTGGATATTGATGGAGAGCGCAAGGGCGTTCTGCCCTCGACGGAATGGAAAAGACAAGCTTATAAAAAACGCGAACAACAGCGTTGGTATGCAGGCGAAACGATTTCTGTCGCTGTCGGACAAGGCTATAACTCTTTCACGCTCATGCAGCTTGCCCAGGCGACGGCCGTCTTAGCGAATGATGGCACTTATATGAAGCCGCACCTTGTGCGTGCGGTCAAAAATCCGACGACTGGAGAGGAGCGCTTGACTGTCGCTTCCGCTTCTCATCGTATTCCGTTAAAAACTGAAAATATTCAGGCGGTTAAACGTGCGCTCGCTGATGTGACGGTGTCAGGCACTGCGCGTCAGGCTTTTGCAGGCGCGCCTTATCAAACCGCAGGCAAGACAGGCACTGCGCAAGTGTTTAGTTTGAAAGGTGGTAAATATCAAAGTAGTGCGATTGATGAGCGCCTGCGGGATCATGCCTTGTTCATGGCGTTCGCTCCTGTGAAAGACCCCAAAATCGCGATTGCGGTACTGGTTGAAAATGCCGGATGGGGCGGAAGTGTCGCGGCGCCGATCGCACGTAAAGTTTTCGATGAGTGGCTGCTGCGGCAACCCAAGCCAAGCAAGGTCGTGACGCGATGAAAATGTTTTTCAAGTTTCTCGCGCGTGTCGTGACAGCCTTTGATTGGCCGCTGATGATTGTTCTGTTGTTGCTCGGAGCGACCGGTCTTTTGGTGATGCATTCAGCCGTGGGTGGCACGGATTGGCGATATGCGGACCATTTACGCAATCTGCTGATCGGACTCGCTGTCATGTGGGTTGTGGCCATGGTGCCGTTTCAATACATATTGAAATTCGCCGTGCCTTTTTATGTTGTTGGCGTGTTGCTGTTGTTGGGCGTGGAGTTTTTCGGCCACACGAGCAAAGGCGCGACGCGCTGGCTCAATCTGGGTTTTATACGGATTCAACCTTCCGAAATGTTGAAAATCGCCGTGCCTCTCATGCTTGCCTGGTACTTTAACAAGCGGGAGAGCTCGTTAAAATTCTATGACTTCTTTGTCGCGGGCGCGTTGCTGGCTGTACCCTTTTTGTTGATTGTGAAGCAGCCGGATCTCGGCACAGCCTTGCTGGTGTTTGGCGCCGGCTTTTGTGTGATTTACTTCGCAGGATTGTCTTTTAAATTACTGGTGCCTATCGTGCTTGCCGCAGTGATCGGAATCGGCGGCATCATCGTCTATCAAGAGGATTTGTGCAAAGAAGAAACGGACTGGGTGGTTTTACATACGTATCAAAAAAATCGCGTTTGCACCTTACTTGATCCAAATAATGATCCCCTTGGTAAGGGCTTTCACACGATCCAGTCAACGATCGCAGTGGGATCGGGTGGCGTGTATGGCAAGGGTTATATGAGCGGCACCCAATCGCATCTGGACTTTATCCCTGAGCGCACGACTGACTTTATTTTCGCCGTATTCGCCGAGGAGTTCGGTCTCTACGGCGGAGTTACTTTGCTGATTCTTTACCTGCTTTTGGTTTTCAGAGGCTTATCAATCGCGATTCGAGCGCCGACACATGCAAGCCGGCTGTTGGCGGGCGCGCTCACGATGGTGTTATTCATCTATGTGTTTGTCAATATTGGCATGGTCACAGGGATGCTGCCTGTGGTCGGCGTACCCTTGCCTCTACTGAGTTACGGAGGTACTGCGCTCGTGACGATAGGGATCGCGTGCGGGATTATGATGAGTATCAGCCACTATCAGCCAACTAGCGAAACGTGACGGGATTTACCATCAATCTTTATTTCAATAGCCGATCACTTCAACAGCTGATCAGCCATCAAGCCGTCGAGCAGTTTGCGAACAGGGGCGGGTAGTCCCAAAGAAGAGAGCCGGCTGTAATCAATCCAGCGTTGATGGGTTAAAGGGCGGGGTTCGGACACGTCGACTAAGGCTTGCGCAAGTAAAGGCGAAATTGTGAGTCGATAGTGTGTAAAAACATGTAAAAAAGGTGTAAGTGTTTGAACATGTTTAGGGATGATGCCGAGTTTTCCGCAAGCTTGTTCTGGTGAATGAGATGCATCAAATTCCGGCAAGCTCCAGAGGCCTCCCCAAATACCTGACTCGGGTCGTTGCTCAAGCAAGATATGTTGGTCGCAATACGCAACCAACATGCCGGTGGTGCGTTCCGGCAAGACCTTGCGTTGACGCGGCCAGGGCAACTCCTCTGTACGCCCTGTCAGCCGAGCTTGGCAGTCCTTTTTCAAGGGACAATCGTGACATCGTGGACGGCTGCGTGTGCAAAGTGTGGCACCAAGATCCATTTGACCTTGTGTATATCGCGCCATTGACTCCGGGTCGTTGGAGCAGGTTTTAAGCGAGGGTAGTTCTGCTCGGGCCAGTTGCCATAGTTGCGATTCAATGGCTCGGTGAGTGGGATCACCCTCCACAGCGAAATACCGGGTCAATACTCTTTTTACATTGCCATCTAATATGGCGGCGCGCTCGCCATAACAAAATGCGGCAATCGCCGCCGCAGTTGAAGGACCAATGCCGGGTAGGGTGGCCAGACCGGCGGCATCTTTTGGAAAGACGCCATGCCAGTCTTGCATGACCCGTTTGGCACAGGCATGCAGGTTGCGTGCGCGCGCGTAATAACCAAGTCCCGCCCACTGCGCCATCACTGACTCTGAGGAGGCGCGCGCAAGGTGTGCCACGTCAGGGAATTTTTCCAGAAAGCGCTGGTAGTACTCGATCACGGCGCTGACTTGTGTCTGTTGCAACATGATTTCAGAGAGCCAGACGCGATAAGGATCGCGCGTGTTTTGCCAAGGCAAGTCGTGGCGTCCGTGGGTTCGTTGCCACGCGATAATCCGGTTGGCCAGTCTCATCTTGTGACCGTTGCGTGTCAGAACCGCGTGTTGCGCTGGACAGACCATCTCGCTGATAGCGCGCCAAGTGCTGCCACGATTAATACGCAAAGCCCCAGTATCGCAGGCGAGGGTAAGGTCAGCGCGAACTCTGCATCGTAAGTGCGGGCCAGTGTTGCGAGCGCATCATTGAGCAGGGTGAGGGTGAGTCGTGCGATGCCCAGGCTGACGAGTGCCGCCAAGGTGCAGGTGAGCGCGCCGAGATACAAAAATGGACGCCTGACAAAGGACTCGGTCGCGCCAACGAGTCGTGCCACACCGATTTCTTCGCGTTGGGACAGCGCTTGCATGCGCACAGTGTTGAATACAGTAGCGAGTACAACCAGCATCACACTGAGTGCAAGGAGCAATAAGCCAATACGTCCGAAGCGCAAAAGCGCTTCGAGTCTCTGAACCCAGGCGCTGTCAAGTTGAACAAGATCGACCCCTTGCCATTTACGCCAGCTTGCAGCCATGAGATCGGCGCGTTTGGAAAGGTCCTCGGTCGAGGCAAGCTCGACCACAATTGCGTCGGGCAGGGGGTTGACGGGGAGCACTTTGAGCGCCTGCTCCCAAGCGGGATTGGCGCGTAGGTCTTCGAGGGCGCGCTGTTTGGGAATGACGCGGACGTTGACGATTTGATCAGAGTGTTCATCGCGAATGCGTTTTGCCAACTTGTCGGCAAGGCCAGGCGCCGCATCGGTATTGAGAAAGAGGGTGAGCTCAGGAGTGACGGAAACTTGTTTGGCGACAGGCTCGATCGATAGAAGAAATGAGGCGCCAAGCAGGGGGAGGGCCAGCGCCAGTGCAATGACCAAGAGATTGGTGAGCGAGGAGATCGGTTGAGCAAGAAGCCTCCTGACCGTAACAGTCAGGGCGTAACGATGTTGTCTGAGCAGGCTTTTCATCGTGTCGCTCCGCCCGGATGTGCGTCACCGATATGCGGTTCAATATTTCCCGAGGCAGCCGCTGGCATGTGGGACTGGGCCGTGCGGAAAGCGGCCGAGTCTGCAAACTTGCCGGGTTCGATCTTGAAGGCGCGCGTGGCGTACTCGGCCATCAACCCGTCATCATGTGAGGCAATCAACGTGGTGACCCCCACTCGATTGAAATCTTTAAAAACAGACATGATGCGACGCGCGGTGTCACGATCGAGACTTGCGGTTGGCTCGTCAGCGATCAAAATGGCGGGCCGATTGACGATTGCGCGCGCGATCGCGAGTCTTTGTTGCTCGCCGCCAGAGAGCTCGATGGGAGGTGTGTTTTCCTTGCTGCTCAAACCAACTTTATCTAGCGCGGCCCGCGCGCGGGCTCTAGCCACCTCTGTTGCTAGACCTGTCACTGTGAGGGGGAGCAGTACATTTTCTATCGCGCTTCGGTCATAAAGCAGATGGGTGTCTTGCAAAATGACGCCTACCGAACGCCTTAAATAGGGTCTGGCCCGCGCGGAAAGTTGCTCCAGGCGCTGGCCATTGACTTGAATGGAGCCGCGGCTCGGTGCTTCCAAGCCCCCAATGAGCTTCAGGAGAGTGGATTTGCCAGCCCCGGACGGACCGGCGACATAGACAAACTCTCCAGCGGCGACGCGAAAAGTAATGTCGGCAAGGATATTGCGTCCTTGACCGTAAGATTTAAAAACATGCTGGAATTCGATCATGACATCACATAGGTTATTCCCTAATAATAACCCTGCTCGCAGAGAATTTAATAAGCATATGAGTCAAGAATCATTGACTGCGAGGGATTTCCCCCATACATTCCGAGTGTGTATAGGGCTACCATTGGTGCCTTGCACAATCAGACCTGCGGTGAGCCCGGTTGGCAGCCGTACCTTTCAGTATTTCGGAGATCGAGTGATGAAATTCTTAAAATTAGCAGTAGTCGGCGCAGCGATGCTCGCGGCTAACACCGTCGCGCAAGCAGGTCCAACGTTCGACAACGTCAAAAAGAAAGGCTTTGTACAGTGCGGCACGAACACAGGCCTCGCAGGCTTTTCGGCCCCAGATAGCAAAGGCGTTTGGGCCGGTCTGGATATCGACATGTGCCGTGCCATTGCCGCGGTGATGTTCGGCGACGCTTCGAAAGTCAAATTCACTCCGCTGACTGCCCAGCAGCGCTTCACAGCCCTGCAGTCTGGTGAAATCGATGTGCTGACCCGTAACACCACCCAGACGATGACTCGCGACACCTCGTTGGGTCTGCTCGGTGCGGGCGTCAACTTTTACGACAGCCAAGGTTTGATGGTTCGTAAAGACTTGAACATCAAAAGCGCCAAGGAACTCAACGGCGCCACGATTTGCGTTCAGCCCGGCACGACCACTGAACTCAACCTCGCGGACTGGTTCCGTGCGAACAAGCTGACTTTCAAGCCAGTGGTGATCGAGAAAGTCGACGAGGTGGTCCGCGCCTATGACTCCGGTCGTTGCGACGCCTACACGACTGACAAGTCAGGCTTGGCTGCTTCGCGCACCACACTGAAGAATCCTGCAAACAACATCATCTTGCCTGAGGATCTTTCGAAAGAGCCCCTCGGTCCACAGGTTCGCCAAGGTGACGAGCAGTGGCTGAACGTTGTTCGCTGGGCACTCTACGCAATGATTGAAGCAGAAGAGTATGGCATCACACAAAAGAATGTCGATGAAATGCTCAAGAGCACCAATCCTAACGTGCAGCGTATTTTGGGTGTCACACCAGGAATGGGCAAGAACCTGGGTGTATCTGAAAAGTGGGCCTATGACATCATCAAGCAAGTGGGCAACTACGGTGAGAGTTTTGAGCGCAACGTCGGTGTGAACACACCGCTCAAACTTGAGCGTGGCCTCAATGCACAATGGACCAAAGGCGGCCTGATGTACGCCTGGCCCATCCGCTAATTTTTCTTGATACATAGGGGCGACCGCATTGCGGTCGCCCTAAGTTATGACGAAGCTTAAAGAATCACAAGTCGCGCCCCCTCCTCGAAGACGTCTGTCTTGGAATGATCCTGGCACGCGCTCAATCATTTATCAAATCCTTGCGCTGCTCGCTGTGGGCGGTGTTGCGTGGTTTTTGGTGCACAACACGCTGAGTAATCTTTCAGCACGAAATATTTCAACCGGCTTCGATTTTCTAAGTAAAGAGGCTGGCTTTGCCATTGGCGAGACACCTATCGCCTACAGTCCTGCAAGTACGTATGGACGGGCCATTACTGTTGGTCTGCTTAATACCTTACGTGTCGCGCTGATCGGGATTGTGCTGGCCACGATTCTGGGTACCATCATCGGGATTGCCCGTTTGTCCAGTAATTGGTTAATCCGCAAGATTTCAAGCATTTATGTTGAAGTCATGCGCAATGTCCCTTTGTTGCTGCAATTGTTTTTCTGGTACGCCATTATTTCTGAAACGCTGCCTGGTCCGCGTCAGGCCATCCATCCCTTGCCAGGCGTTTTTGTTTCCAATCGAGGCGTGCAAATGCCTTCGGTGCATGGCGATGGTTTGTTCTGGTTGTTCGCGGGCCTATTATTGGCCTTGGTCTTGATCTTTGCGATGTATAAATGGGCGCGCAAAAATCAGGAAAAAACAGGTCAGATTTTCCCGACGGGTCGCTGGTCTTTCGGATTGTTAATCTTCGTCCCGGTGCTTGTCTGGCTTTTTAGCGGCACCTCGATGACGCTTGATGTCCCCGAACTCAAAGGTTTCAACTTTGCGGGTGGCATGACGCTCTCGCCAGAGTTTGCGGCTTTGCTGATTGGGTTGGTGATCTACACCGCGGCGTTTATTGCCGAGGTGGTTCGTTCCGGCATTCAGTCGGTGGGACGTGGTCAGTGGGAGGCGGCCGAGGCGCTTGGACTCAAGCGTGGGCAGGTGCTGCGTTTGATAGTTTTGCCTCAGGCCTTGCGGGTCATCATTCCTCCCATGACCAGCCAGTATCTGAACATCACCAAGAATAGCTCGCTTGCTGTCGCGATCGGCTATCCCGATATCGTCTCGGTCATCAATACGACCTTGAACCAAACGGGTCAAGCGATCGAGGGCATCATGATGATCATGGCGGCCTACTTGACGGTGAGCCTGTCCATTTCGGTATTCATGAACTGGTATAACAAACGCATTGCGTTGGTGGAGCGTTGAGATGAGCACACCAACTTCGACTGTTTCGACAGAAAAAGCACCCACCGGGGGCGTGAGCGTATTTTCCTGGATGCGGTCTCAGTTATTTTCTTCCCCCATCAATAGCCTGTTGACGATTCTTTCAGTCTGGCTGTTGCTGGCGACCATTCCTGCGATGGTGGATTGGTTTTTCATCAATGCCAACGCCACCGCAACGACGGCGGATCAGTGCCGAGAATCGTCAGGCGCATGCTGGGCCATGATTGTCGAAAAGCATCGCATCATCTTGTTTGGTTTGTATCCTTACGATGAACAGTGGCGGCCGTTGATCGCGACAGGTATTTTGGTCGGAACCATCATCCTGAGTGGCTGGAGAAAACTCTGGAACATGTGGTTGCTCGCCATATGGACCGTTTCTCTGGTCTCTGTGGGAATTTTGATGTGGGGCGGTGTTTTTGGGCTGACCTACGTCGAAAACAGTCAGTGGGGCGGTCTGCCACTGACTTTGATTTTGTCTACCTTCGGTATCGCGCTGGCCTTTCCGTTGGGGATTGTGCTGGCCTTGGGGCGTCGCTCAAACATGCCCGCCATCAAGTCGATATGCGTGGTGTACATCGAGCTCATCCGGGGCGTTCCACTGATCAGCTTGCTTTTCATGTCCGCTGTGATGTTGCCATTGTTTTTGCCCGAAGGCATGAGTATTGACAAGTTATTGCGCGCCCAGCTTGCGATTATTTTGTTCGCCGCTGCGTACATGGCTGAGACGATTCGCGGGGGCCTGCAGGCGATACCCAAGGGGCAGTTCGAGGGCGCCGAATCACTCGGATTGAGTTATTGGCAGCAAATGCGCCTGATTGTTTTGCCCCAGGCACTGAAGATCGTGATTCCGCCTCTGGTGGGCTTGTTCATTGCACTGTTCAAAGATACCTCTCTGGTGGTGATTATCGGTATTTTCGACTTGACACAGGCGGCAAAGGTTGCGCTGACGGATCAGGCGTGGCGTGGCTTCAGCGTTGAGGTCTATATCTTTATTTCCGCGATTTATTTCGTATTTTGCTACTCGATGTCCAAATACAGTCAGTCGCTCGAAAAGCGTCTGGCCACCGGTCACGAGCGTTAGGGGCTGCGCGCCACTTTCTGGGCGCGCCCGATCTCTGGAGAATATGTATGGCTGACGCCATCATTCGCATGAAAGATGTCAATAAGTGGTACGGCAAGTTCCACGTGCTGCGCAACATCAACCTTGACGTTGCACAAGGTGAGCGCATTGTGGTTTGCGGACCATCTGGCTCCGGCAAGTCAACGCTGATTCGTTGTATCAACCGTCTGGAAGAGCATCAGAAGGGCCAGATCGTTGTCGATGGCACCGAGATCACCAACGACTTGCGTGATGTCGAGGCGATTCGTCGTGAAGTCGGCATGGTGTTTCAGCACTTCAATTTGTTTCCCCATTTGACGGTTTTGGAAAATCTGACGCTTGGCCCGATCTGGGTACTTAAAACCCCGAAAGCCGAAGCGGAAGCGCGTGCCATGAAGTATCTGGAGCGCGTGCGCATCAGCGAGCAGGCATTGAAGTTTCCCGGCCAGTTGTCTGGTGGCCAGCAGCAGCGGGTGGCGATCGCGCGTTCGCTCTGCATGGATCCTAAAATTATGCTTTTTGATGAGCCAACCTCGGCGCTTGACCCCGAAATGGTTAAAGAAGTGCTGGATGTGATGATCGGTCTTGCCGAAGAGTCTGGCATGACGATGTTGTGCGTCACGCATGAGATGGGGTTTGCACGCAAAGTCGCAGACCGTGTGATTTTCATGGATCAGGGTGAGATCATTGAGCAGAATACGCCCGATGCTTTCTTTGACAACCCTCAGAACGAGCGTACCAAACTCTTTTTGAGTCAAATCCTCCACTAATTGGAACGATCATGACGGCTGCACCCAGCAAATTTCGCAGACTTTTATTGTTGACTCTCGGTTTCGGCGCCATTTCATTTGGCTGGGCGACGCACGCTCAAGTTTCCAGCGAATGGCCGACCAAACCCTTGCGTTTTGTCGTGCCTTACCCACCCGGCGGGCCGCTCGATACGATCGCGCGCGTATTGGCCGAACAGGTTAAACCAACGCTTGGCCAGCCCGTTATCGTTGAAAATAGACCCGGTGCGGGTGGCAACATCGGGGCCGATCTGATCGCCAAGGCTCAGCCTGATGGATATTCATTGGTAATGGGCGCTGTGGCCACACATGCAATCAATCCTTCGCTCTACAGCAAAATTCCCTACGATGCTGTACGTGATTTTGCACCGGTTGCATTGGTGGCTTCTGTACCGAATGTCCTGATCGTCAACAAAGAGTTCGCTGACAAGCAAGGTATCCGCACGATGCAGGATCTTGTCCGATACGCGCTGGCGCATCCAGGCAAGTTGAATTATGGATCGGGTGGTTCAGGTAGTGCCGGGCATCTGGCTGGCGAGTTGTTGGCCGCGCGCACTCAGATGAAGGCAGTGCATATCCCGTATCAGGGCGCTGCACCAGCTAAGCTGGCTTTGTTGTCCGGACAGTCCGAGTTTATGTTTGATAATCTGGCTTCGGCCGCCAGCCTGATTAAAGAGGGCAAGGTTGTTGCGTTGGCTGTTACAACCGACAAGCGCTCGGATGTGTTGCCCGAGGTGCCCACTGTTCAGGAAACCGGTATCAAGCCTTTTGATATTGGCACCTGGTTTGGCGTGTTTACGACAGGTGGTACGCCGCCCGCAGTGGTCGACAAGCTGTATCAAGCCTATACCAAGGCGCTTGCGGATCCCGCTGTGCAGACCCGACTCAAGCAGATGGGATCGAACGCAACGACTTTAACGCCCGCTCAGTTTGCCGAGATGGTGGCTCAAGAGCGTCAAAAGTATCAAGAGCTCGTCAAACTATCTGGTGCGAAAGTCGACTGATAAGAAAGTCGACTCTTGGGCGAGACTGCTGATGGATGAGCAGTCTTACTCGCGTGATTGTCTGAGAGACTCTCCTGCAGCAGGGGAGAGTCTCCAGAAAGACAGGCTGGCAAGCGCGCATAACGTTCCAATGACAATAAAACCGACCATCACATCGGCAGCGATGAGTGTGTCGCTGCCCCGCCAGGCCATACTTAGACTGAGCGCTTCGGCTGCGATACCCACGCCGAGGCTGATGCCCAGCTGCTGTGCCATGGCGGCGAAACTACTCGCACGGCTCATGCCAGCATGCGCGATGTCTGCATAGGCAAGCGTGTTGACTGCTGTGAACTGCAGGGAGCGGAAAAACCCTCCGATCAACAGTATGCCCAACATGATGATTGCAGGCATATCGGCTGTGAAGCTTGCACAGGCAGCTAGACTGGCTCCTGTCAGGATGGCATTGACTGTTAATACATGTCGGTAGCCCCAGCGGTTGAGAATGCGCGGCGCAGCCATTTTCATCATCAATGAGCCGACAGCCCCGACAAAGGTGATGAGGCCTGCTGAAAGCGCGCTCATGCCAAATCCTATCTGCAGCAGGAGCGCGAGCAGATAGGGTGTAGCACCGACACCAAAACGGCAGAGGTTTCCTGCGAGAACCGCTGTGCGAAAAGTCGGAATCCGCAGCAGGTTCAAATCCAGAATAGGATTGGGGTGCCGGCGTGCATGCAGCACGTACAGATAGCCTGTGAGTAGACCCGTTCCGATGATGACCAGGGAAATCAGGGCTGAGGTCCCACCCTGTCCAAGAGATTCAAAACCACTTACCAGGGCGGCCATGCTGATTGCGCTGAGTAAAAAGCCCACGACATCGAGCCGGGGAGACTGTGCATCGGAAGGCAGTTTTTTGACGAAACGCATGATCAGCCAAATGCCCAGGATGCCGATGGGAATGTTGATGAGAAAGATACAGTGCCAGGAGGCGTAGGTCACCAACAGGCCGCCCAGCGGGGGACCGGCCATAGGGCCTATCAAGGCGGGCATCGACAGGAACGCCATCGCCTTTAATAAATTATGCTTAGGGATGGTTCTGAGAAGAATGATCCTCCCTACGGGAACCATCATGGCCCCCCCCAGGCCCTGCACGACCCGGGATATCACCAGTTGAGTAAGCGAACTCGACAGGGCGCAGGTCAGTGAGCTGAGGGAAAAGAGCGCAATGGCCGCGATAAATACCCTGCGCGCGCCGTAGCGGTCAGCCGCCCAACCGCTTACCGGCACGAACATCGCGACAGCGATTAGATAAGACGTAATCGTGATGTTCATGCTGATCGGATCAGAGTTCAAATCGCGTGCCATGGCCGGCAGGGCGGTCATGACGATTGTTGAATCCAGCATCTGCATGAGGAGCGCGCAGCCGACAATAAACGGCAAGATACGCTCAGCGGGGGTGGGTGGCTCGAGGGGGTCGCTAGACATGGGTGGCTCTACAGTACACTAGCAGGCAGTCTAACCTTTTGTTGACGAGTTATGGCAGACCAATACACCTCCGAAATCACACAGTTCCTTCAAAAACTCAAGACGGAACACCCCGATATCGAGCAACGTCAGCGTGATGGACGCGCACGCTTGTGGGATCGACCACAGGATCCGGAGTTGATCGAAGGCTTCAAGCAAGCGCGTGTGCGGCAAAATCCTTACGTCTATCAGAACGACTAAACGCGGATGGCCTCGAATCCAGTTTCGGGCGAGCGACTGAGCGCGCTCGTTGATCCGTCAATCGACACCACGCCGGATGTGATTGATGCGGTTGCTCTTGCTCGGCTGTATGGCGAGCCATTATTTGCGCTCCCGAATGATCTGTACATTCCGCCTGACGCGCTCGAGGTCTTTCTGGAAACGTTCCAGGGACCTCTTGATTTATTGCTTTATCTGATTCGTAAACAGAACTTCAACGTTCTGGATATTCCCATGGCTGAAGTGACACGGCAGTATTTGTCGTATGTCGATCAGATCCGGATGCACAACCTCGAGCTTGCCGCCGAGTATCTCCTGATGGCCGCAATGCTGATCGAGATCAAAGCGCGCATGTTGTTGCCCGTCAAGAAAACAGATTCCGGCGAAGAACCAGAAGACCCCCGCGCTGAGTTGGTGCGACGCTTGCTTGAATATGAGCAGATGAAGCTTGCCGCGCAGCGGCTCGATGCGCTTCCTCAGCTTGGCCGAGATTTTCAACGTGCGCAGGCGTTTGCAGACTTACGGGTTGAGCGCGCCTTGCCAGAAGTCAGTGTCGAGGATTTGCGACAAGCCTGGATCGATATTCTTAAACGCGCCAAACTGAACGCCCATCATCACATCACGCGCGAGCAGTTATCGGTGCGTGATCATATGACACACATTTTGCGCAGGCTGTCGGATGTGCGGTTCATCGAGTTCGGCGAGCTGTTCATGGAGCGCATCTCAGAGGGCGCCGCGGTTGCGGTGGTGGTGGTTCACTTTCTTGCGCTACTCGAACTCTCCCGAGAATCATTGCTTGAAATCACACAGGCTGAACCCTACGCACCTATTTATGTGCGCCTGGCTTACACCAGCGCGGCGGTTTGATCGCTCGACACGCCGCATTCGGAGAATGTTTTGAAGGTTGTACACACTATTGAAGAGTTGCGTGACCAGTTGCGAGGCCAGCTGCGCGTATCTTTTGTGCCCACGATGGGCAACTTGCATGAAGGCCATTTGGCCCTGATGAAACTTGCCAGGCAACACGGAGACCCAGTTGTCGCGAGTATTTTTGTCAATCGGTTGCAGTTTGGACCCAATGAGGATTTTGATCGCTATCCACGTACCTTGAAGGATGACATCGCCAAGCTTGAACGCGATCGCAATGTTTATGTTTTATTTGCGCCAGATGAACGCGAACTGTATCCGGAGCCCCAAAGCTACCGCGTGCAGCCTCCACAAGAGCTGGGCGATATTCTTGAGGGTGAGCATCGCCCAGGATTTTTTGGCGGCGTCAGCACAGTTGTTCTCAAACTTTTTTCGTGCGTACAGCCTCGTGTGGCGGTCTTTGGCAAAAAAGACTATCAGCAGTTAATGGTCATCCGAAACATGTGTCGACAGTTTCAACTCCCTGTTGAGATTCTTGCGCATGAAACGGTGCGTGCCGACGATGGGTTGGCACTTTCCTCGCGCAACGTTTACCTGCAAGCAAGCGAGCGTCAAGAAGCGCCACAGCTTTTTGCTTTGTTGCAGTCCATGCAAAGCAAACTCCATGCTGGTCAGCATCATGTCGATCAGCTCGAACGAGAGGCTGTCGAGGCTTTGACCACGCGCGGCTGGCAGGTTGATTACATTGCTGTTCGACGTCGCCGTGATCTGCACAAGCCCAGCTTCGAGCAGGTGGCTGCGGGCGAGCCTCTTGTGGTGTTGGCCGCGGCCAAACTTGGCGCAACACGCTTAATCGATAATCTCGAACTTTAGCGCGCATCTCTTGCGTGTCGCGTCGTTCGCTTCATGCCAGAGCAATTAACTCTGATCATGCTCTTGTTGAAAGTGTCAAGAGGTACCTAGGGTAAATCCGCCTGTCAGATTTGACAGCTTACCCTTGAGGTTTTGTTCTGCCAGACTTCGTAGCGTGTTGATACGGAGGGAAGATGAAGCATCAAGATGACACCCGCGGGGCGGGTTGGCGAGCGTTGACCGCACGCGAGCGTGACGTGATCCACCCTGTGGCTGAGGGGCGGTCAAATAAATACATTGCAATCGAATTGGGTATTTCAATGCGTACGGTAGAGGCGCATCGCGCACGCATTTTTCACAAAATGGGCGTGCGCAACGCAGTTCAGCTCGCGCGAGAAGTGTGTACCAATCCAGAGTTATGTACCAATCCAGAGTCCGAGTGAGAACGTTGGGTGCGGCGTGTCATGGACAAGTTGGCGCTTTTGTTTTGTTGAGCTCGTCGATTGGATCCAGATCGGGCTGGCGCGTGAGCGTATATGTCAAGTTTGGAGAGTCGCCATTGATCGAGATCAGGCGCAGGACATTCGAAGAGGTTTGTGCGAGCTCGGCGCGCACGTTGCCTGAGGGATTGAGCAAGACGATACGCGGCACAGCTTGCGGGATTGCGCGCCAGCAACCCTGATCTGTGAGGGCTGCGCCGCTTTGGGCGGCTTGCTCAAGGTAGGTTGCCCGAGCACGCCACCGGCCATTAGGCGCGAGCGTGATCGTAATGCGCTGGGCGGAGCATTTCATTTCAGGATGAAAACAAGGCAGTGTCCCGGCAAAAGTCAAAGGCTCCGGGAAAAGCGTTGCTTGGAGTGTATCTGCCGCAGCGGCAGGCGCTGCTGTCGCACCAGTTGTGACAGGCTGCTGCCCTTGCCCTGACTGAGCGACCTGGCCTGATTGGCTCATTTGATTGGCTGAAGCACTGGTGCCCTGTACGGGCGCTGCATCGCTACCTCGACCTTTCAAGCCGATCTGGATCTGACTTGGCGCACGCAAAGTTTGCGAGCCATAAGGCGATTCGGCCTGCTCAATGGCGTCCGTCGTGGAGCTGGCAGCAGGAGGGTTGTAATAGCCTGGCTGCTGCATCTGTTGTTGCATTTGAGCGCAACCAGCAAGCAAAACGGGAAGACCGATCGCGATAAAACGGTAAATCGTGGCGGGGAGTATGGAGTGCCCTGCGGTTTGTCCTGACATGTTGGTCTTCCCAATTTAAGACTAATGGAGCTTACATAGAATGAACGCATTTTACGCACTTGGCATCGTCGCTGCACGTCACTGGCAAAGGAAATATTAAAGTGACTGATGACGGATTGGCACCTTTCCTGGGGATACTCGCGGGATTACTCGTATCGTTGCCGCTCATCTGGCTATCCTGGCAAATCCCTCAGCAAATCTTGGCAGGTACGCTTGTGTATAGTGGCCAGTTGCATGACGAGCCGGCGATCAGGGCGCTGCAGTGGCAGGATGCCCTACTGGTCTTGTTCCTTTGTCTCTGCGGGGCTGTCATCTCGACCCACAAGGGCTGGGAGCTTGGGGCAGTGGCGGCATTTTTATATTGTTCGGTTTCGCTGTTGCTTGCCCGAATCGATGCCCGCACGCGGTTGCTGCCCGATATGTTGACATTGCCCTTACTGTGGATCGGGTTACTTTGGCATGCGGCAGACATGGGCGAACAGTCGCTTGAGCAATCGGTCTGGGGTGCAGCGGCGGGCTATATTGTTTTATGGTTTCCCTGCATGGTCATGGGTAAATGGCGGGGCAGAGACCTGATGGGACACGGAGATTTCAAGTTTTCCGCTGCAATTGGCGCTTGGCTGGGGTGCCTGTCCATGCCTTTTGTGTGGCTGATCGCTTCGTGCACCAGCTTGCTGGTCGCCGTATTGGCTAAATTTTTAGCGGGCAGACGCCTGCGGGAACCGATGGCTTTTGGACCAAGTCTTGCACTTGGCGGTATCCTGATGCTGTTTTTTGATTGGCTATGGTCTAGTTTCTAGGAGAAGCGGGATGTTCAAGTTAGGTCTGACCGGCGGAATTGGCTCAGGCAAAACCCACGTTGCCAACCTTTTGGCCAGCTGGGGGGCAACAGTGATCGATACGGACTTGATTGCTCATCAGCTGACCGCACCGGCGGGCGGAGCGATCGAGGCGATTCGCGAGCGCTTTGGATCTGAGCTGATTGATGCGTCTGGCGCCCTCGACCGTGGCCGGATGAGAGAGCTCGTTTTTGCAGATGTCGCCCGGCGCAAAGAGCTCGAAGGCATTTTGCATCCCCGGATCGCTGATGAGGTGCTGAAACAAGCCCGGGAAGCAACGGGAATTTATGCTGTGTTTGTCGTGCCTCTGTTGATAGAGTCTGGACGCTGGCGGGACCGCATCGACCGCCTCTGCGTGGTGGACTGTGAAGAGGAGACGCAGATCGCGCGCGTGCATGCCAGAAGCGCCATTCCTGTCGAGACCATACGAAGGATTATGGCTGCACAGGTCACCCGAGCCGAGCGCCTCGCGGCCGCAGACGATATAATTTCCAATATGGCAACGACAACACTGATTGAACTTGAAAAACAAGTATTGGTCTTGCATAAAGCGTGGTGTAACCTAGCGAAGTGAGGCTAAAAGCGTTAAATCAAACGCTGATGCCGAGAGTTGGCTTGGATGACGAAAACCAGTGATTCTTTTTGAATACCCGTTTAATGAGCGAGTCCGTGCGCTGATGCGCCTGGAGTCTCTGCTCGATCGAATGATGTTCTTCGCCCAGCCTGGTGATGCAAGACATCATCAGGTTGCGCTGGCGGCATTATTTGATTTGCTCGATGCAACTGAGCGAACGGATATGAAGGGCACTGTGTTGCAGGATCTTGATCGTCAGCGCGGTGTCTTGCAGTCCCTCAAGGACCACCCGAGTGTCGACCCTAAAAACTTGACAGCCATGCTCATTGAAATCGAGCGTGTGATTAGCAATTTGAACGCTGCGGGTAAAACAGGACAGGAATTGCGCGCCAATGAGTGGCTAAGCAGTTTACGAGGCCGCTTGGCGGTGCCGGGTGGCGGCACGCAGGTTGACATGCCTTCTTTCCACGCGTGGCAATACAGAACCGAAGCGCAGCGTTGTGCGGATTTGAAGCGCTGGATGTCATCGCTCATGCCTTTGCAAGAAGGGATCAGCATGGTGATGCGTTTGTTGCGCGAGACCGGTCAACCAACGGATGCGATTGCACCGCAAGGCGCCTATCAGCAAATGCTTGCGGGTAAAACCTATCAGTTGTTACGCGTGTGGGTGGACGGGAAAGCCGGCGTATTCCCTGAAATCAGCGCCAATAAATATATGGTCTGGATCCGCTATTCCTCACAGGATGGCGAACAACGGCCGCAGGCCGTCACTTATGACGTGCCCTTCAAAATGACCCTTTGTGCCCTGTAGGGCCTGCTGGAACTCATATGTCTGAAAGCAATGTGGCAAGGTCGGCTTTTCGCTCGCCCTTGATGTGGCTGGTTATTGCCTTGGCGCTGGCGGGTGCGAGTTGGTGGTGGTTTGGTACGACACAAAAGCCCGCACCTAAAGGCCCTCCTGCCGGAATGAGCGCTGGTACGCCTGTCAGAGTTGTCGCCGCCCGCGTACAGGATCTCGATATTTATTTGCGGGGGTTGGGTACGGTCACGGCGCTCAATACTGTGACGGTTAGAAGCCGCGTTCAGGGAGAGTTGCTCGAGGTGCTGTTCAAAGAAGGTCAACAGGTCAAGGCCGGGACGCTTCTTGCGCTGATTGATCCGCGTCCGTATGAGGTTGCGCTCAATCAGGCCATTGGGACGCAACAACAAAATGAATCGCAATATGAGAATGCAAAGCGTGATTTACAGCGCTATCAAACGCTTCGCAAGCAGGATTCGATTGCTCCGCAATTGCTTGATACGCAAGCGGCACTTGTCAGAAAATTTGAAGGACAAATCAAAAGTGATCAAGCCGCGGTCGACAACGCAAAATTGCAATTAAGTTACACCCGGATCACGGCTCCGATCTCCGGCAAACTGGGTTTACGGCGCGTCGATGCGGGCAATCTGGTGAATGCGAATGATCCGCTTGGTCTGGTTGTGATCACTGAAACGCAGCCCATATCAGTCGTCTTTACCTTGCCTGAAAATGATCTGCCTGCCGTGCGTCAGCCGATGCTCGCCGGTGAGAAATTAGAAGTCAATGCCTATGATCGCTCTGATACCAAGCAACTGGCTCGCGGCACATTGATGTCGATCGATAATCAGATCGATATCTCCACTGGCACAGTCAAGTTAAAAGCGGAGTTTAAGAATGAAGACGATGCTTTGTTTCCTAATCAATTCGTCAACGTCAGGATGAAGGTTCGCACGGTGAAGGATGCGCTCACGATTCCTGCGGGTGCGATTCAGCAGGGCAATCGTGGTGCATTTGTCTATGTGGTCGAACCTGACGGAACGGCCTCGGTACGTGTGGTGAAAGTCGGTGATCGCACCGCGGAGGCCCTGGTGATTCTTGACGGTATCAAAGCGGGGGAACGTGTCGTGCTCGAGGGAACGGATCGGCTGCGCGAGGGCGCCAAGGTGCGTGTGATCGATGCCGCGGCAACACCTGCTGGCGCCGCGCCGCGAAGTGGTGCGACAGGCTCGACGAGACCGTAGCGGACATCTCATCGATGAACATCTCCCGCCCTTTTATCTTGCGACCGGTTGCGACAACGCTCGCGATGATCGCCATGTTCCTGTGCGGGCTGATTGCGTATAAGTGGTTGCCAGTCTCTTCTTTGCCAGAGGTCGATTACCCGACCATACAGACGACAACTTTTTATCCTGGTGCAAGTCCAGAAGTCATGGCGGCGTTGGTGACATCACCTTTAGAGCGGCAGTTTGGTCAAATGCCGGGCTTGAGGCAGATGACCTCAAACAGTACAACAGGCGCCTCATCCATTACGTTGCAGTTTGCATTGTCGCTGCCGCTTGATGTGGCCGAGCAGCAAGTCCAGGCTGCGATCAATGCTGCGTCCAATCTGCTTCCCAGGGATTTGCCTGCGCCGCCCATCTATAACAAAGTCAATCCCGCCGATGCGGCTGTCATCACCCTCGCGATCACATCACCGACGGTTCCTCTCCCCCAAGTCAGAGATCTGGTGGATACACGGATGGCACAAAAGATCTCGCAAGTCACCGGCGTTGGGCTTGTCACGATCGCCGGGGGACAAAAACCTGCTATGCGCATACAGGCTAATCCACAGGCGCTAGCCGCTCATGGTTTGGCGCTTGCGGATATCCGCGCGGCAGTTGTCTCGGCCAATGTGAATCAACCTAAAGGGACGCTTGATGGTCCTGTTCGTTCGACCACGATCGATGCGAACGACCAGCTGAGAAATCCTACTGACTATCGCGATCTAATTGTGGCCTATCGTAACGAGGCGCCTTTGCGTCTCGGAGATGTGGCCGAGGTTGTGATGGATGCCGAAGACTCACGTCTGGCGGCCTGGGCAAACCAGCAACCAGCGATTTTATTGAACGTGCAGCGTCAGCCAGGCGCGAACGTCATCGAAGTGGTGGATCGTATCCAGAAATTGCTTCCTCAATTGAGGGCGGCTTTACCTGGTAATCTCGATGTGATTGTGATGTCGGATCGGACGCAAACGATTCGCGCATCGGTCAAGGATGTTCAGATCGAAATGTTGATTGCGATTGGTCTCGTTGTCTTGGTGACGTTTGTCTTCTTGCGCACGCTGACAGCTACCCTGATCCCCAGCATCGTTGTTCCGCTGTCTTTGATCGGCACGTTTGGCATCATGTATCTGGTGGGTTTCAGCATTAATAACCTGACCTTGATGGCGCTGACGATTGCGACAGGTTTTGTCGTGGACGATGCGATCGTTATGATTGAAAATATCGCACGCTATCTTGAGCGCGGCGAAAAACCCATGCAGGCCGCACTAAAGGGCGCATCGCAAATCGGTTTCACACTGGTGTCACTGACCTTGTCTCTGATTGCGGTATTGATTCCTTTGCTCTTCATGACCGAAGTGGTTGGCCGTTTGTTCAGGGAGTTTGCCGTCACACTGGCCGTTGCCATTTTTCTGTCTTTGATTATTTCGCTCACACTCACGCCGATGATGTGCGCGCGGTTGTTGCGGGCAGGAAATGAGGAACAGTACGGCTGGGTGGCTCGTAAAACGCACGCCTGGATCGAGGCTTTAATCGCTAGTTATAGTCGTGGATTAAAAGTTGTCCTGAGACACCAGCCCTTGACCTTGTTCGTTGCCTTGGGAACATTTGTTCTCACAGCGCTTTTGTATCTCACGATTCCAAAAGGTTTTTTTCCCGCGCAGGATACCGGTCTGATACAAGTTGTGACGCAGGCCCCTCAAAATCTTTCTTTCAACGCGATGTCTCAGCGTCAGCAGGATGCAGTTGGCGTGATTCTGCGGGATCCAAGCGTGGCAAGCGTCGCCTCATTCATAGGCATTGATGGTGTCAATGAAACCGTCAACACGGGTCGGATTCAAATCTCCTTGCGTTCTCAAAACGAACGTGATGAAGGCGTGACGCAAGTGATGAAACGCTTGCAGGGCGAGCTCAGTGAAGTGGCGGGGCTGGATTTTTATTTTCAGCCTGTTCAGGACTTGACAGTAGAAGACCGCGTGAGTCGAACACAATACCAATTGACTCTGGAAAGCGCGAATGCAGACTTGTTGGCGCAGTGGGTTCCCAAACTGGTCGATCAGTTAAAGCTGCAGCCCGAGCTGACTGGCGTGGTGGATGACTTGCAAGAGGAAGGCCTGAATACCTTTGTCAATATCGATCGGGACGCGGCAGCGCGCCTGGGTGTCACGTCGGCCGCCATCGATGATGCGCTCTATGATGCGTTTGGTCAGAGACAGATATCGACTATTTTTACGCAATCCAACCAGTATCGTGTCGTCATTGAAGTGCCTGCGCAATTCAGGCGCGATCCTTCTTCGCTTGGATCTGTCTATGTCAAAAACAACATGGGTAAACCGATCCCTCTGAGTGCGATTGTCAAAATAACGGAAGGGCGCACTCCTTTGGTGATCAATCGTCTGGATCAGTTTCCCTCCGTCACGATTTCCTTTAATTTGACTCCGCGAACTTCACTTTCAAGCGCGGTTGAGGCGGTCTCTCGCGCAACGCAGGAAATCGGCTTGCCAGCGAGTATTCAAACACGTTTCCAGGGTGCCGCGCGCGCGTTCGAGGCATCGCTATCGAGTACTTTGCTCTTGATTCTTGCCGCCGTGATCACGATGTATATCGTCTTGGGCGTATTGTATGAAAGCTTCATCCACCCAGTCACGATTCTGTCCACGCTGCCTTCGGCTGCGATCGGTGCCTTGCTCGCACTCCTGTTGACTGGCAGGGATCTGGACATGATTGGCATTATCGGCATCATTTTGTTGATTGGTATCGTCAAGAAAAACGCGATCATGATGATTGATTTTGCGCTCGATGCAGAGCGCAAGTCTGGTTTGTCGCCAAGAGAGGCGATCGAGCAGGCTGCCTTGTTACGTTTTCGTCCGATTTTGATGACGACGCTTGCTGCGTTGTTCGGAGCGATTCCTCTTATGCTGTCCACGGGTACGGGTGCGGAGTTGCGCCAGCCTCTCGGTTTGGTGATGGTGGGGGGCTTGCTGGTGAGCCAGGTGTTGACCTTGTTTACAACACCGGTCATTTATTTGTTTTTCGATCGATTGCGTGGGCCCTCCAAGCGTACGCATACCGATCACGTGACGCCATGAATATTTCCGGTCCTTTCATCGTACGTCCGGTCGCGACGACGTTGATCTGGCTGGGCGTTGTCTTGGCTGGCTGGTTGGCGCATGGTTTATTGCCGATCGCACCTTTGCCCCAAATTGAATTGCCTGTGATTTCTGTGCGTGCCAGTATGCCTGGTGCGAGTCCGGAAGTCATGGCTGCAACGGTCGCGACGCCGCTTGAGCGTTCACTCGGAACGATTGCTGGTGTGACCGAGATGACTTCTCGCAGCACAACCGGTCAGACGCGCATCACACTACAATTCGATCTCAGTCGCGATATTGATAGTGCGGCAACAGACGTGCAAGGCGCGATTAATGCCGCGCGCGCGATGATGCCCAGTGGCTTGCAAGGCAACCCTTCATATCGGAAGGCCAATCCTTCAGCCGCGCCAATCATGACGCTGGCCTTGACGTCCGCTACTCTCTCGCAGGGCCAACTCTACGATATTGCGTCGACGACCGTCCAGCAAAAGTTGTCTCAAGTGCAAGGTGTGGGCGAGGTGCAGATCGGCGGGAGCTCTTTGCCCGCGGTGCGCATTGAGTTAAACCCTGATGCGCTGGCGCAATATGGTGTGTCCCTTGACGCGGTGCGGGCTGCGATTGCCGCTGCGAACTCAACCAAACCGAAAGGCTTGCTGGAAAACGATGTGAATCGTTGGCTCATCACCGCCAATGATCAGCTCTGGAAAGCTGCTGAATATCGACCCTTGATTGTGGCCTGGCGAAATGATGCGCCAGTTCGTCTTTCTGACATTGCCAAGGTCGAGGACTCGGTCGAGGATACGAACAACATTGGTTACTTTAATAATCAGCAAGCAATCCTGGTGCTGGTGCGTAGTGAGGCCAAGGCCAATATCATTCGGACAGTCGATGAAATACGCGCGGATCTGCCGATATTGCGCGCGATGCTACCGGCGGATGTGACCTTGAGCGTGGCACAGGATCGCACGCCCAGTATCCGTGCCTCGGTTAAAGAGGCCGAGCATACGCTCATTATTGCGATTGCTCTGGTGATGCTGGTCGTATTGGTCTTTTTGCGGAATTGGCGGGCGGCTCTGATCCCGACGGTCGCAGTCCCCGTTTCCCTGATCGGCACCTTTGGTGCGATGTATCTGCTCGAGTATTCGCTCAATACGATGTCTTTAATGGCCTTGATTGTGGCGACGGGCTTTGTGGTGGATGACGCGATTGTGGTGATGGAAAACATCATGCGTCATCTTGAACGCGGCGAGCCCGTCAAGCGCGCCACTTTGCGCGGAACGCGAGAGGTGGGGTTTACCGTTCTGTCGATGAGTATTTCTTTGATCGCTGTGTTCATTCCGATTTTGTTGATGGGCGGGTTGCCGGGCCGGTTGTTCCGTGAGTTTGCCGTCACGTTGTCAGTGGCCATTCTGATTTCAATGTTTGTGTCGCTCACGTTGACACCGATGATGGCGGCGCGACTTCTGAAACGTACTCCCCCCGAGAACCACCGGGCCAAGTCGGCAGGTTGGTTTGAGCGCCTCCTCGTGCGTGGTATGAATGCCACGATCAATGCTTACTCGCGCTCGCTGAATTGGGCCTTGGCCCACAGCCGTTTCATGATGCTGCTGCTCGCCGCGACAGTTGGGTTGAATTTTTATTTGTATGGGGTGGTGCCAAAAGGATTTTTTCCGCAACAGGACACCGGCATGATGCTCGGTTTCTTTTCAACTGATGACGGCACATCCTTCGAAGCGATGAAACCCAAGCTTGATCAGTTCCGACAGGTCTTGATGAAGGATCCGGCCATCAATACTGTGACGGCTTATGCGAGTGGACGGGGTGGGAGTAATTCGAGCTTTCTGGCTGTGCAGCTCAAACCTGTCAGTGAGCGCAAAGTACCCGTGCGTCAAGTCATCAATCGTTTGCGACCGCAGCTCGCAAGCATACCCGGCGCGCGATTGTTTTTAGTTCCACAGCAAGATATCCGAGTGGGCGGACGACAAACAAGTTCTCAATATCAATACACATTGATGGCGAGCGAGTTATCCGATCTCAAGGAATGGTTGCCGAAAGTCCAGCAAGCGATTGCCAGGCTTCCGGAGCTTGTCGATGTCGATACGGATGTGGAGGACCGTGGCAGGCAGGTCTCGATTGTCGTGGATCGGGATGCTGCGCAACGCCTGGGCGTTCCGATGGAAAGCGTTGCCGCCGTGTTGAACAATTCCTTTAGTCAACGGCAAATCTCCGTGATGTATGGCGCCCGGAATCAGTATCGTGTCGTGATGGGTGTTGCACCTCGTCATGCACAAGGCATGGAGTCATTGAGTGATGTGTATGTTTTAAGCAAGGCCGGCCAGCGTGTGCCGCTTTCCGCGTTCGCCAAATTCGAAACGACCAACGCACCGTTGAGTGTGCGTCATCAAGGTCTGCTTGCCGCAGACACGATTTCTTTTGATTTGGCGCCGGGCGTTTCGCTGGGCCAGGCGAATGCGGCGATTGATCAGGCAGTTGCGGCAATCAATTTACCCAGCGACAGAATTCAAGCCGGGTTCCAAGGCACAGCGGCTGCGCTGCAAAGTGCTTTATCCAATCAGCCATGGCTGATTTTGGCGGCAATCATCACGATGTATCTCGTGCTGGGCATGCTGTATGAAAGTACGATTCATCCGCTCACAATCTTATCGACTTTACCTTCCGCGGGTGTGGGCGCGCTGCTTGCATTGTTGATGCTCAAAACCGAATTCAGTTTGATTGCGCTGATTGGCGTATTTTTACTGATCGGTATTGTCAAGAAAAATGCCATCATGATGGTCGATTTTGCGCTGGATGCCCAGCGGCGACTGGGAATGACCTCGCGCGAAGCCATCCACCAGGCTTGTTTAACAAGGTTTAGGCCGATTCTGATGACAACCTGCGCAGCTATTTTTGGTGCGATGCCGTTGGTGTTCGCAACGGGTGCGGGGGTGGAGTTGCGCCAACCGCTTGGCATTACGATTCTTGGTGGATTATTGGTGAGTCAGCTCTTAACCCTCTACACTACACCTGTCGTGTATTTGTATCTGGATCGTTTGCGCTTGTGGCTGAGTGCGAGGTCACTCGCCCGTGAAGCCTCCCGATCCGCTGCAAATGACGCCCGTTTAGATATTTCTTCCTCCCATCCACCTTCAACGCCACGATGAGGTCTGATCTGTTGAGCAAGCGAGTCAATATCTTGAAGCGGATCTGTCGTGTTGCGAGCGCGGGGGGCATGGTCTGGATGATGGCTGGCTGTATGGTGGGGCCGGATTATGTTCGTCCCACCATCGATGTCGGCACACAATTCAAGGAAACGCCCGGGTGGAAGGTTGCGCGTCCTGCTGCGGATGTGCCGCGGGGCCCCTGGTGGTCCATGTATCGAGATCCGGTGTTGAGCGAGCTGATCACGGAGCTTAACGCTACAAACCAGAATATCGCGCTGGCCGAGGCGCGATTCAGACAGGCTGTGGCGGTGACACAGGGTGCGCGTGCGCCTTTGCTGCCCTCTCTTTCTGCGACAGCCAACACCACGCGAAGCGGGGGCGGAGTGTCAGGGGTCACGAGCGGTGCCGTGACCGGTTACGGCTTGAATGCTCAAGCCAACTGGCAGCTGGACATTTGGGGAAGTATTCGTCGCAATATCGAGTCGACTGATGCCACCGAGCTCGCCCTGGCGGCAGATGTCTCGGGCGCCAGGCTGACTGCCCAGACCGCGATGACGCTTGCGTATTTGCAAGTGCGTGTCCTTGATGAGCAGCGTCGGCTGTTGTCTGCCACAGTAGAAGCCTATGAGCGTGCGCTGAAGCTGACGCAGAATCGCTATAACGCCGGTATCTCGGGTCAAGGCGATGTCGCGGTGGCGAGTACGCAGTTGAACAGCGCGCGTGCGCAGCTGATCGATTTAGAACAGCAACGCGCGGTATTTGAAAATGCGGTGGCTGTCTTGCTGGGACGTCCGCCTTCCACGTTTGCGATTGCGCCGGCCAAGGTGCCGTTGATACCGCCCGCCGTCCCTGTCGGCCTCCCTTCGGAGCTGTTGGAGCGTCGTCCGGACATTGCTGCAGCCGAGCGCCGGACGGCAGCGGCGAATGCGCAAATTGGTGTGGCAACCGCGGCCTGGTTTCCCAGTTTGACGCTGAACGCCAGCGGAGGATTTCGCAGCAATGATTTCACGCAATGGTTCAGCGCCCCCGCTCAAATCTGGGCGCTTGGACCTCAATTGGCCGCTTTGATTTTTGATGGGGGCGCCCGACAAGCTCAAATCAGCCAGGCTCGCGCGCAGTTCGATGCGCAGGCGGCCATCTACAGACAAACGGTATTGACTGCATTGCAGGAGGTTGAAAATGCGATGGTGCAGATGCGGGTCTTTGAGCAAGAAGAGATTGTGCAAAAACTGGCGGTTCAGTCTGCGCAGCAATCTTTACGTCTCGCACGCAACCAGTACGATCAGGGACTGATCGATTATTTAAGCGTGGCGGTGCTTGAAACTACGGCACTAAATAACGAGCGTACCTATATTACTTTGGTGGGCAATCGTTTTGCCGCCAGTGTGCGCCTGGTTGCGGCGCTGGGTGGTGGATGGTCCGCAGAAGACCTCAAGAGTCTCGACGACTCAGGCAATCCAACCACGAATCCCAGCAAATCCGTGCCCACCAACTGATTGTGCCTTGGCAAGCGTGGCGGCAGATTGACCACCTAGTGCAAAAACAGGTAGGCCGGCCTGCGAGTTGAGTTGAGCAAAGGCTTCCCAGCCGATGCCTGGGTGTCCGGGATGAGATGCAGTGGGCAAGACAGGACCGAGTACTGCAAAATCTGCGTCCAGTGCACGGGCATGCTCAAGTTCGGCAAGCGTGTGGGTAGACACACCGACGCGTTGACCCTCTTGTAGTGTGGGTCTGGCAGACAGGCGCGCGGCATCTTGCGTGCGCAAATGCACGCCATCGGCCTCGTGCCACCAGGCCTCGGGATGAATACTGTTGACTAGAACGCGTGCGCCGGCAGCATGGCAACGCGCCATGACAAGCCTGAGGGCCTGATGCAGGTCCTCGCTGTCGGGTCCACCCGGCCACCCCGGTTCACGCCATTGAAATAATCGAATGCCTGCCTTCAAGCCTTGATCGAGCTTCGTTAAAAACTGAGGCAACAGTTGAGGCGAACCCGCTGAGGAGATGGCATAGATGGTTGGCAATTGCAGCCAGCGCAGAGGTGGATAGGTCGCAGGCAGGAGTTGGGGAACGTCCTGCGCAGAGTCGATCGGTACCCAGCGCAGTGACTGCCCTTCGAGACCCTGTGGCTCCCCAGTCCAACCGGTGACGCGGCAAAAGGCGAGGCGAACGGTCGTGGTGGGATAAGTATGTACATAGGTGACCCAGGGCGTTGCCTGGGTCACGGTGATGCCAAGTTCCTCGCGTAGTTCACGGGTCAGGGCCTGTAGGACGGTTTCGCCGGGTTCAAGCTTGCCGCCGGGAAGCTCCCACCAACCCGGCCAGGGCTTATCAGCTGGCCGATTGCCCAATAGCACGGTGTCATCGGGTCGCAGTAAAACGCCCACTGCGACGTCAATGATTTTGTCAGGCATTGCGAGCAGCCCAGTCGCGCGCAAAGTGCCAAGCGACTCGCCCCGAGCGCGAACCGCGTTCGAGTGCCCATTGCAACGCCTCGGTGCGGGAGGCTAGCACGCTTGTTTCCGAGCAACCCAGCGTGCGCAACCAGTGATAAACAATATCCAGATAGTCGTCTTGGCGGAAGGGGTAGAAGGATAACCACAAGCCGAATCGCTCTGACAGCGAGATTTTTTCTTCGACTGTTTCACCTGGATGCAACTCTCCGTCTGCACCGTGTTTGGCCTGAAGATTTTCGCTCATGTACTCGGGCATGAGATGGCGGCGGTTTGAAGTGGCATAAATCAAGACGTTGTTACCCGTCGAGGCGGCTGAGCCATCGAGGACCGATTTGAGTGCTTTATAGCCGGACTCACCTTCCTCGAAAGACAGGTCGTCGCAAAAAACAATGAATTTTTCTGGACGCTTGGCAACCAGATCGACGATGTCGGCTAAATCGCCGAGGTCGGATTTATCCACCTCTATCAATCGCAGGCCGCGATCACCGTATGCGGCGAGCATGGCTTTGACGAGTGAGCTCTTACCAGTGCCGCGCGCGCCTGTCATGAGCACATTATTGGCTGGCTTGCCTTCGATGAAATGGCGCGTATTACGATCGATAATGTCTTTTTGACGTTCAATGTGCTGGAGGTCTTCGGTGTGGATCAATGAGACATTGGCGATCGCATCGAGCCAGCCGTGTGACGTGCCACGCTTGCGCCACCGAAAGGCGCGCGCGTCCCAGTTGGTCGCGGGCGGAGCCGGCGGCAGCCAGGCTTCGAGTTGCGTGAGCACGCGTGTGGCACGCGCAAGCAGGTCGGCCATATCTTGGCCGGTAGTCGGTGTAGAGGCTGTCATGATTAGGATCTGTAATCTGCGTTGATGCTGACGTACTCGTGCGAAAAGTCGCAGGTGTAAACGGTGTCTGAGACATTGCCGCGTCCAAGCGCGATGCGCACAAGGATTTCCGGCTCTTTCATGATGCGCTGACCATCTGCTTCTTGGTAGTCAGGGTTGCGTCCACCCTTGGTAGCGACCAACACATCGCCCAGCCAGAGTTTGACGCCACTGACATCGAGGTCCGTGATGCCGGCGTAGCCAATGGCCGCCAGAATCCGTCCGAGGTTTGGATCGCTGGCAAAAAAAGCCGTCTTGACCAGTGGCGAGTGCGCGACTGCGTAAGCAACTTGCAGTGCTTCTTCGGTGGTCTTGGCTTCCTGAACCTGGATGGTCATGAATTTGGTGGCGCCTTCGCCATCGCGCACGATTTTCTGTGCGAGATCCGTTGCGGCTGCGGCAAGCGCGGATTTGAGCGCTGCGTATTGCGGATGCGAGGTGCTGTCAATCGTCAGACCGCTTTT
Organism: Zwartia vadi; assembly: GCF_030410375.1. Lineage (GTDB taxonomy): Bacteria > Pseudomonadota > Gammaproteobacteria > Burkholderiales > Burkholderiaceae_B > Zwartia > Zwartia vadi. Next base: position 266,954 of record NZ_JAUHHE010000001.1, on the reverse strand, counting down.
GCCCGTCGCAATCACAATGAAAGAATCGTTTGTTGACGTGTCGCCGTCGATCGTGATGCGATTGAAGGATACATCGGCGAGTTCTCTGGCGAGTTGGTTGAGTAGCGGCTGGGCAATCCCGGCGTCGGTCGCCAGATAACTCAGCATGGTCGCCATATTTGGGCGAATCATGCCAGCGCCTTTGCTGATACCGGTAATCGTGATGGTTTGACCACCAAGCTTGAGACGTTGAGAGTGAATCTTGGGTAGGGTGTCGGTCGTCATGATGCCATGCGCGGCCGAAACCCAGTTGTTCTCACTGAGATTGCCGAGCGCGCCAGGCAAACCGGCTTTGATGCGGTCGACTGGCAGGGGCTCGAGAATCACGCCTGTGGAAAACGGCAGAATTTGCTTGCTATCGATTCGCATCAGGGCGGCAAGTGCCTGGCAAGTCTCGTAGGCGGCTTGCATGCCGGGTTCGCCGGTCCCGGCATTGGCGTTTCCCGTGTTGATGACAAGCGCGCGGATCTCGCTTGCGCTGGCCAGATGTTGTTGGCAAACCAGCACAGGTGCCGCGCAAAATCTGTTGCGGGTAAACACACCTGCTACGGTGGCGCCGGGGCTAAGACGGAAAACCGTCAAGTCGCGGCGGTTTGCCTTGCGGATACCGGCTTCTGTGACGCCGATTTCAACGCCTGCAACGGGATAGACCAAGTCATCGGAGGGGATGTGCAAATTAACGGCCATGTCTGTTCTGCTAAAAAGGTTGAGCAAGATGCCATTATTACCTGTTTTGACCCCCCATGAGCTTGCCTTGAGTGGTTCTGGGCGTAGCTTGAATGCTTTCCCACGCCTGTTCACCTGCTACTATTTGCGCTGTAGTAGCTGCCCCCTTTTGCCCTGATTCGGGCGATTGATCGTTCAGGAGACTTTTTATGCGTTTAGTAAAGCAACTTCTTGCTCTGGCCGCACTTGTGCCTGGATTGGCATTTGCCCAGGCACCAATCAAGGTCGGTATTGCCAATGATTTATCCGGTCCTTTTGCCGCCTTGGGCGCAGAAGCGCGTGATGGATTCAATCTGGCGATCAAACAGTTGGGAGGCAAGCTTGGCGGCAAACCTGCCGAATTTTTACAGACTGATATGGGCGGAAATCCAGATCAGGCGCGCCAATTAGTCAATCGCTATATTCAGCGTGACAAAATCGACTTTTTTACCGGTCCGATTGGCTCAAACGTCGCCTTGGCAGTGGGCCCTGCGCTATTCGCTGCCAAGATTCCCTATCTTTCGAATAACCCAGGCCCCAGTCAATTTGCAGGCGCCCAGTGTAATGACTACTGGTTTGGCGTGTCCTATCAGAATGATGCGTTCCATGAGGCAGCTGGCAAGGTTGCCGCGGACCGTGGTTTTAAAAACATGGTCATCATTGCGCCCGATTATCCAGCCGGCAAGGACGCACTCAATGGTTTCAAGCGGGGCTATAAAGCCGCAGTGGGCCAAGAGGTGTACACAAAGCTTGGTCAGATTGACTATGCCGCTGAACTGGCCCAGTTGCGTGATGCCAAGCCCGATGCTGTCTACATCTTTTTGCCAGGCGGCATGGGGATCAACTTCATCAAGCAGTTTGTCTCTGCAGGGTTGAATAAGACGGTCAAGCTGGTGGGGCCTGGTTTTTCAGCGGACGAGGATGTGATCCGCGCGGTCGGCGATCCAATGCTTGGCATGTTCAATACCGCGCAGTGGGCACATGATCTGGACAATCCACAGAACAAAAAATTTGTTGAGGCCTTCCGCAAAGAGTATAAAAATCGCATGCCCTCTGTGTATGCCGCGCAGGCTTACGATGTGATCATGGCCATCGATGCCGCGGTTAAAGCGACAAACGGAAATGTGGCTGATCGCGCTGCGGTCTTGGCGGCTCTCAAGAAAGCAGACTTCTCATCCGTGCGTGGGCCTTTTACGTATGGCGTGAATAATTTCCCCATTCAGCCTTACTACGTGCGCGTGATTGAAAAAGCTCCCGATGGTCAAATCACCAATAAGCTGGTGGGCAAAGTCTTTGACTCCTATCAGGACGTTTATGTCGGTCAATGCAAGAAATAAGCACCTCCTCATAGACGACTGGATCGAATGAGTTCAACACTGATCGCCGAGCAGCTGCTTAATGGACTGCAATTCGGCTTGATGTTGTTTTTGATCGCGGCGGGCCTGACGCTGGTGTTTGGGATTCTCGATATCCTGAATGTCGCGCATGGCTCGCTTTATATGGCGGGCGCTTATGTCGCGGCCCAGACCATGCAGGTCACACAATCTTTTGTGGCGGCTGTCGTGGTTGCCGCAGTCGTGACCGGTTTGGTGGGGCTGGTGCTTGAACTGGTCCTCATTCGTAAACTGGTGATACGTGATCATCTGGCCCAGGTTCTTGGGACCTTCGCGGTCATTTTGATTGCCAATGATGTGATCAAAATGATCTGGGGACCCGCACCCATGATGATGAGTATGCCCCAGTCCTTGTCCGGGCCTGTTCAGTTGTTACCGGACTTGTTGTATCCGGCGTACCGGCTGCTGATCATCGCGGTGGGGCTGGCCGCCGCCCTCGGGCTGTACCTCTTTGTCACGCGCACGAGAGCAGGCGTATTGGTGCGAGCCGGAGCATCCAACCGTCAGATGGCAACCTTGATGGGCGTGCGCGTTCCGCTTTTGTTTCTGGGTGTCTTTGTGCTTGGAGCCATGTTGGCGGCACTTGCCGGTGCTTTGCTGGGCCCGGTGACGGCCATTCAAACCGGGATGGGCGAGCAGATCTTGATTTTGGTGCTTGTCTGCATCGTCATCGGCGGGATTGGATCCATGCGCGGGGCTTTTGTCGGTGCTTTATTGGTGGGCTTTGTCGATACTGCCGGCCGCGCTTTTTTACCTGCCTTGCTGAAAGCGTTTTTTTCGCCAGCAGTCGCATCCAGCGTCGGACCGACTTTGGCGGCGCTGTCCATCTATATCCTGATGGCAGTTGTGTTGGTATTTCGACCCTCGGGTCTTTTTCCTGCGCGTGGTTGAGCATGCGCAAGCTTTTGACTTCGAACAGTTTGTCTGTCCTGGGCCTGGTGCTGCTGCTGGTGTTTCCACTCGTCGCACCCTCACTCAATCTTGATTTTTATATTTCGTTTGTGCGCCGGGTATTGATTTTTGCGTTGGCGGCAACGAGTTTGAATTTTATTTTGGGTTATGGCGGGATGGTTGCGCTCGGGCATGCCGCTTTTTTTGGTGCGGGCGCCTATGTGGTGGCGATGCTCTCGGTGCAAGGGATCGCTCAGGCGCTGATCGCGTGGCCCGTTGCAATGATCGTGGCGGGCGTGCTGGCCTTCGTGATTGGTGCGATCTCGCTGCGCACGCGTGGCGTGTATTTCATCATGATCACGCTCGCTTTCGCGCAGATGGTGTTTTATCTCTTTATCTCTTTGCGTCAGTACGGCGGCGAGGACGGTATAAATTTGAGTGGTCCCACAGTTTTTCCCGGTCTCAATCTCGCGGATGACCGGACGTTTTATTATGTGGTGCTGGTGCTTGTGCTGATTTGCCTGTGGGGGTTGAATCGTTTGATTCAGGCGCGTTTTGGACAGGCTTTGCAAGGCATTCGCGAGAATGAGGCGCGGATGGAGGCCTTGGGCTATCCAGTTTTTCGAATCAAGTTGTTGGCCTTTGTCATCGCGGGTGTGATGGCGGGTCTCGCGGGTGCTTTACTCGCGAGTCATAACCAGTTTGTTTCGCCAAGTCTGATGCATTGGACGGCTTCGGCCAACCTGATCATCATGGTGATTGTCGGAGGGATTGGTTTGCGTTACGGTGGGCTTGTCGGCGCAGCGGTGATGCTGTGGCTGGAGGAGGTTCTGCGCCTCTATACCGATTATTGGCACTTGCCTCTTGGTGTGTTGTTGCTTGTGATTGTGTTGTTTGCACCACGCGGCCTCGCGGGTCTGGTGCAAAAGGGGCGATCGGCATGAGCCAGTCTACCCACACACCTATTCTTTTGGCAGAGCAACTCACTAAACGCTACGGGGCGTTGGTAGCCTGCGATCAGGTGTCACTGTCACTGAACCCGGGTGAAATTCATGCGCTGATTGGTCCAAATGGCGCAGGCAAATCGACATTGATCCATTTGCTTTCTGGCTCTGTGGCGGCCGATAGTGGTCGATTGGCCCTCAAGGGTCTTGACGTTACCCGTCTCAGTCTGCACCAGCGTGTCGCGGCGGGGTTGTCGCGTTCATATCAAATCACCAATATTTTTAAACAGTTCACTGTCTTTGAGAACTTGTTGTTGGCGGTACAAGCCAGCGCCGGGAGCAGCTTTAGTTTCTGGCGGCCCCGTCGCGAGGATCAAGCGCTCTATCAAACTGCCGAGCGTTTGGCGCATGAATGTGCGTTATCGCCAGAAATATGGGGTGTGACAGCGGGTACATTGCCTCACGGCGAGCAACGCAAGCTCGAGTTCGCGTTGGCTCTGGCCTGTCAACCATCAGTATTGCTGCTTGATGAGCCCATGGCAGGAATGGGTCCGGATGAAACACTTAAATTGACAGAGCTGATTGCGTCGATGCGCGGACGCACAACCATGTTGCTGGTTGAGCACGATATGCAGGCTGTGTTCCGACTGGCGGATCGTATCTCTGTGCTGGTGTATGGTCGTATGATCGCGACGGGTACGCCAGAGGAAATCAGAAATCATGCCGCTGTCCGCGAAGCCTACCTGGGTGAGGAGCACGCCTGATGTTGCACGCTCATCGCATTCAGAGTGGTTATGGTCTGAGTAAGGTGTTGTTCGATGTTTCACTCGACATCGCGCGCGGCGAAGTCGTCGCCTTGCTCGGTCGCAATGGCATGGGTAAAAGCACGCTTGTACGCACCCTGTTTGGTCAGCTTCCCTTGTCAGCGGGCACGCTGAGCTTTGAGGGGCAAAATATTGCTGGCTGGGACTCCGATCGGATTGCGCGACTCGGCTTGGCGATTGTGCCCGAAGGACGACAGTGTTTTCCAAATTTGACTGTGAGAGAGCATCTCACCGCATTTGCCGCGCAACGTAACCCTGACAGTCGCGAGCCCTGGGATGTCGAACGGGTCTTTGAGATGTTCCCGCGTTTGCGCGAGCGTGCACGTAACATGGGCAATCAGTTGTCGGGTGGCGAGCAGCAGATGCTGGCGATTGGACGCGCTTTAGTAACGAATCCCAAGCTGCTAGTCTTGGATGAGGCAACGGAAGGCTTGGCCCCGCTCGTTCGCGAAGAAATTTGGCAATGCCTCGCACGCTTGCGCGAGAGTGGTCAGACTATCCTTGTGATCGACAAGTATGTCGAGCGTTTATTGACACTTGCTGATCGTCATGTGATTTTGGAGCGAGGCTCGGTTGTCTGGCAAGGGAGCTCCGCACAGCTTGATGCGGACCGCTCCCTCTGGACACGCTTTCTGGGTGTTTAGCCTTTTGCCAAGCGAGCGAACACTTTATCCGCCGCGGCGATGGTGGCGTTGATCACACTTTCATCATGTGTCGCCGACACAAAGCCCGCTTCGTAAGCTGAAGGTGCGAAGTACACGCCTTCGTCGAGCATGGCATGGAAAAACACTTTGAACATCTCGATATTGCTGGCCGATACTTCTGCCAGTGTGGTCGGGACTTTATTGGAAAAATACAAGCCGAACATGCCGCCTTCGCTGTCCGCACTAAAAGGGATGCCGTGCGCATGGGCGCGTTCGGTGAGGCCTTTGGTCAATGCGCGCGTTTGTTTGTCCAAGGCTTCGTAAAAACCTGGTTTGGACAAAAGTTTGAGTGTCGTGATGCCCGCGGCGACAGCGACAGGATTGCCTGACAGTGTGCCAGCCTGATAGACGCCGCCCAGAGGGGCGATGTTTTTCATCACCTCGGTGCTCCCGCCAAAAGCGCCAATCGGCATGCCGCCACCGATGACCTTTGCCAGTGTGGTGATGTCGGGCTTGATGCCTGTCAGACCTTGTACGCCTTGAGGACCTACGCGAAAGCCTGTCATGACTTCATCGAAAATCAACAGGGCGCCATGCGCTGTACATTCGGTGCGCAGTGTTTCAAGAAACCCTGCAACGGGTTTGACCATATTCATGTTGCCAGCGATCGGCTCGACGATGACACAGGCGATTTCTTTGCCATGTTGCGCAAAAGCCGCTTGAACGCCTGCGATATCGTTGTAGTCGAGGACGATCGTATGCGCGACAAACTCTGGCGGTACGCCTGCCGAGGTCGGGTTACCGAATGTCAGCAAGCCTGAGCCTGCTTTGACCAACAAGCTGTCCGCATGACCGTGATAGCAGCCTTCGAACTTGATGATTTTGTTTCGGCCGGTTGCACCGCGCGCCAGACGAATGGCGGTCATAGTGGCTTCGGTGCCTGAGCTCACCAGACGGACCTGTTCGATTGAGGGCATGCGTTCGATCAGCATTTCAGCGATGACCACCTCTGTTTCGGTCGGTGCACCGTAGGACAAACCATGCACGGCCGCGTCCTGAACGGCGCGAACAACCTCAGGATGTGCGTGGCCAAGAATAGCCGGGCCCCAGGAGCCGATGTAGTCGATATAACGCTTGTCATCGGCATCCCAGAAGTAAGGACCTTGTGCGCGCGCGACAAAACGTGGCGTGCCCCCGACGGAGCGAAAAGCTCGAACGGGCGAATTGACGCCACCAGGAATGCTGCGACAGGCGCGTTCGAAAAGTTCAACGTTGCGTGACATAAAAAATACTCCGTTCAGACGGGAGAGGTGAATGTGGAATGAGGGGAGGAGGGGTACCCATGCTTAAAGGGCGCACTGAGCGCCCGTGCGGCGGCTTCGATATCGGGGGCAAGAAACAGACTGCCAACGACGGCGATGCTGTCAGCCCCGGCCGCAGCCAGCGTGGCGGACTGAGCAATGCCGATCCCTCCGATCGCCACCACTGCAGGTCTGGGCGAGGGTAGAGCCTGACAAAGGGCTTGTCCTGCGCGCAACACCTCGAGTGGCGCGGTCGGGGCGTGTGGCTTGGTTGATGAGGCGTACATCGCGCCAAATGCAATGTAGGCGACTTGATGCTGAAGCAAGTGTTGCGCACGCGCGGGGTCTGCGTAACACGAGACACCCAACAGCATCTCTGGTCCGATCTCGCGGCGCACCAGTGCCGGATCATCGTCATGTTGACCGACATGCACACCATGCGCGCCAAGCTCGAGCGCGAGTCGCCAGTCATCGTTTATTAAAAACACAATATCGAGTTCCCGGCAGACATTTAGCAAGCCTGTTGCGAGGTGGCGACGCAGGTCAGGTGTGGCGGTTTTATGACGCAATTGCAACGCCTTCATACCACCACGCGCCGCGGCTCGCACCGCTTGCTCCAGACGCTTGGCATCATCCCAGTCCGGCGTCACGCCGTACAGACCGGTCGGAAATTTGAGTGGGTTTGGCATAGGCGACTCTGGATCTTTAAGTTAGGGCGCAATCGGAATGCGACGCGCGATCAGGTGACCCATCCCGGGCTGGAAGGACTGTAGCAGGGCCTGGCTCGCATGCGCGCAGGCCTGCTCAGCGGCCTTGGGGACACTCAGGCCCCTTGCCAACAGACTCGCGAGTGCCGTGGCCACTAAACCACCAGAGTCGCGCGTGCGCTCCGGCAAAAGGGGGCACGGCCAGGAGATGGTTTCATTTTCCGGTCCAGTCAGCACATTGGCCATATGTCCGGGGCGTTGCTTGACGCCAGTCACCAGAACCCACTGCGCTCCGATTGCCTGCAGCGCTTGAGCGCCACCGGCATGGCCGGAGGCTTCCATGACCTCTTCTGTGATCCACTGTGTCAGGCGACGCGCTTCGATCACCACGACATGCGCCTGGGGTACCAGTAACTCGATGATGGCACCGACGAGATCTTCGACCTCGTCCTCTTCCTCGGCAGGGGTTTCCGTGTCGATTTCCGGGGCGCCAAGGTGTAAAACCAGAGGGATCTGGCTGTAATCCGCGGCGATTTGCGCCACTGCGCTCACGGCTTCGATCGAGGAAAGTGCGCCAACCTTGATCGCCTGGACAGGGATGTCCTCCAGAACGCAGCGGGCTTGATCATCGATTTGATCGGCCGAGCAAGGGAGTACTGACTCACTTTTGGCGCTGTCCTGAATGGTAATAGCCGTTAAGGTTGAAAGGGCATGACCCCCCAGTGCTGCGCAAGTGATAACGTCCGCAGGCAAGCCGTCTGAACCTGTCGGGTCAAACGGGCCAAAAATCAGTGTGACAGGTGTTGAATTCGGTTGATTCATGTCAAAACGACAAGCGATGTGTAGGCACGCATGGGTTGGTTTCGGTAAGATTGACCCCATTGTAAGAGATGACCCGTTTTACTCGTCCTTTTCCTTTAGGGCAGACGGGTTCCACTAAAAAGAGAGAATGATGCGTACTTGGATGTGTTTGATTTGCGGCTGGATTTATGACGAAGAAACTGGCTTGCCTGAAGAAGGGATTCCAGCTGGAACTCGCTGGGAAGATGTCCCCCCTAACTGGGTTTGCCCCGAGTGCGGTGCGCGTAAAGAAGACTTTGAGCTTATGGAGATCTGATCGACACACATGATGGATGATACGCAACGCACTCCTGAAACCGTGACGGACCTCTCCAATCAGTTTTTGATGGCGATGCCCGGGTTGGTGTCTGGAGATTTGGCTGGTACGGTCATTTATTTGTGTGAACATGGCCCCAAGGGAGCCTTGGGTCTTGTGATCAATCGGCCAACCGACCTGAGTCTGGCTGGCTTACTTGAAAAAATTGATCTCAAACTCGAAATCGCCCCTGGACAGACGGCCGAGCAACATCCGGCCCATCTCCCCGCGGTGTTTTTCGGCGGCCCGGTTCAGACTGACCGCGGTTTTGTGTTGCACGCTCCTGCAGGGAATTACAGCTCGAGCATCAAGCTGGGCCGAATGGCGCTGACCACCTCTCGAGACGTTTTGGAAGCCGTTGCGCAAGGGCAGGGCCCTGAACAGATGCTGGTGACACTCGGTTACGCAGGTTGGGGGGCGGGTCAGCTTGAAAACGAGTTGGCTCAGAACGCCTGGCTGAGTGTACCCGCGCAGGAGAACATTATTTTCGATACCCCGCCCAAGGACCGATATCCTGCCGCCTTGAAGCTGCTCGGGATCGATCCTGTCATGCTGACGGGTACGGCAGGGCATGCCTGAAGAAACACTCCTTGCGTTTGATTACGGCGCTAAAAAACTTGGCGTGGCGCTCGGTAATACCTTGCTCAGGCAAGCGCGCCCGCTCGAGATAATTCTGGAAGCGACGCGCGTGGGACGGTTTGCCCGTATCGAGGCCTTGCTCAAGCGTTGGGAACCCCAGCGGCTGGTGGTAGGCTTGGCCCTCTCGACAGACGGGAGTGAACAATACGCGAGCCAGCACTGTCGGCGTTTTGCCAGACAGCTCGAGGGGCGCTTTGGTTTGCCAGTCGTGTTGGTCGATGAGCGGGGCTCCAGTGTGCAGGCCCAAAAAATTACCGGGAATGATCCTGATGATGCGGTCGCAGCGGCTATTATTTTGCAGCGTTATTTTGATGCGCTGGCTTAGGTTCAATTAAGTTCAATTAAGTTCAAACCAGTTTGATGCCTACATGCGCCATCCTCAACTCAATCCGCGCGGCGAACTCAAGCATCTCATCACGACAGAGGGGCTCTCCCGAGCCTTGTTGACGCGTATTCTTGATACGGCTGAACTTTTGAGCGCATCCACTCAGCCTCTTTCGACTGCCCTCCCGAAGGCTATCGAGCTCCGATCTTATCAAGACAGTGGCGCGCCGTATTTGGAGGTGCAGCAGGCCGGACTGTTGCACGCAAAAGGGCTTGATGCGTTGGTGCATTTGATCAACGCGGGAGATGGTTGTCATGCCGAGCCTTTGCGTGCATTAGTCGATATGTACATCATCCGGCAGGTCAAAAAAGATTTCTCCCATCTCACTGTTGTGCTGGTCGGGGATCTTGTGCGCTCGCGCGTGGCGCGTTCGAATATTCATGCTCTTACAACCCTTGCGGTCGCCGAAGTGCGTGCGGTGGGACCTTTGACGCTTCTTCCTGAAGGGTTGGCTCAATTAGGTGTGCGTGCGTATACAAGTTTGGCTGAAGGTTTGATGGGTGCGGATGTCATTCTCTCGTATGACCCATCCCCTGCCTGTATTGAAAGTGCTTGTATTCCGTCACTTAGGGAATATAAAAAGTGCTTTGGCTTGAATGAAGAAATTCTCGCCTGTGCTCAATCTGATTGTTTGGTGATGACAGAGGAGATGACGGATGCTCGTGAGGCGATCGCCCGGGCCGTTCAGGCGGCGGTTGTGCAAATGATCACGGCGGCCTCGGTATGAAGCTCTTGATTCGGCAAGGACGTATCATCGACCCAGCAAATGGAATCGATGCTGTAGGTGATGTCTGTATCGCGGATGGAAAGATCGTATCAGTCGGTGTCGCCGCACAAGGATTTGTTGCAGAGCGTGTATTGAATGCGAAGGACAAACTGGTGCTACCAGGCTTGGTTGATCTTGCCGTGCGGTTGACTGCGCCTGAACGGGAATCTGTCGAGTATTCAGTAGCTGGACAAATCAACCCTGAAATACGCGCGGCAATCTCCGGTGGTGTGACAAGCGTGGCGGTCCCTCCAGAGGCTCATCCGGTACTTGATACACCCGAGCGTGTACAAGCCTTTAGAACACACATGGATGCGCAGTCTGTTGCCCTGGATCAGCAAGGCCTCAAGGTCTATCCTTTGGGTGCGATGACAACACGGTTGGCTGGAAAGCACCTCACAGAAATGGTTGGACTGACTGAGGCAGGCTGTGTGGCATTGTCTCAGGGAGATACGCCTATTCAGGATACCGCAGTGTTATTGCGCGCGATGCAATACGCAGCAAGCTTTGGCTACGCGCTGTGGGTGCGGCCACAGGACCCTTGGCTATCTCGAGCCGGTGTGGTGGCCAGTGGCGCCTATGCTACGCGTCTGGGGCTCGAAGGCATTGCGGTCGAGGCAGAAACGATTGCGCTACAAGCACTCCTATCATTGCAGCGTGCGACGGGTGTACGTTTGCATGTGTGTCGTTTGTCGAGCGCACAGGGGGTCGCGCTTGTCAGAGCTGCCAAAAAAGAAGGCCTGGCGCTCACCTGTGATGTGGCAGCCAACAACGTGCATCTGACTGATATCGACATTGGTTTTTACGACACCAATTTGCGACTGGATCCTCCCGTGCGGGGGCAACGCGATCGGGATGCGCTTCGACAGGGACTGCTGGATGGCACGATTGATGCGGTGTGTTCGGACCATACGCCGCTGCCTGAAGAGGCGAAGCTGCGGCCCTTTGCGCGGGCGGCATCTGGCTCGATCGGTGTGGAGCTACTTTTGTCGCTCATTCTGAAGTGGGCGCAGGAGGCAAGGGTGCCCTTGACAGAGGCCCTCAAGCTTGTGACGTACACACCCGGCGCTGTGTTGGGTGCGCCAGTCGGTACGCTCAGCGTGGGTGCCTCAGCTGATCTGTGTATCGTCGATCCGCAGGACTATTGGATCGTGTGTCGCGAGTCGTTGTTGAGTCAGGGTACACACACGCCATTTTTGGGCAGAGAGTTGCCCGGTCGCGTTCAGACGACTGTGCTGCGCGGAGACATTGTTTGGGAACGATCTGTTTGAAAGTGTTTCGCTTTGCCTTGAGAGCCACTGTGGCTTTGTCCTGGGTATTGATCGGATTGTCGATCCTCGCCTTGATCTTTCCCCTTGTCAGTCGTTTGAAGCGGCTGGAAATTAAGCGGCGCTGGTCAGGTATCTTGCTGCGGCTCTGTGGCGTTCAGGTTGCACACTCTGGTTCGCCTTTGATGCAAGGACCTGCGTTGTGGGTGATCAATCATGTTTCCTGGTTGGACATCTTTGCGATCAACCAAGTGCGGGCCGCTGTGTTTATCGCAAAGAGCGAAATCCGTCGCTGGCCGTTGTTGGGCTGGTTAGTCGCAGGGGCTGATACGATCTTTATCGAGCGCGCCTCGCGACATGCTGTGCAAAAAGTGGGCCGGGCCATGCAGGATAAATTTGAGTCTGGCCAGGTGGTCGGTTTGTTTCCGGAGGGAACAACCTCCACTGGTTATGACTTGTTACCTTTTTATGCCAATCTTTTTGAGCCGGCGAGGCGAGCGGCCGTCCCCATACAACCCGTGGCATTGTTATTTTTCCATCATGGCAGACGCAGTGATTTCGCAGCCTTTGTAGGCGAAGAAAATTTGATGCAGAACCTCTGGAGAGTGCTGGGGGGCCAGGGTATTTCTATTGAGGTCGTGTTTTTGCCGCCGATCTGGTCGCCAGAAGAACCGGTTGTGCCCACGAGAGCGGAACTTGGACGCCGTGCACATCAAGTGCTCAGAGAAGTCGTCCTGAGGCGGTCCGCCTCAGGAGAGATCGAGCCAAGCACGCAAGCGGACTGAGTCTGTACTCAGCAGCTTTGGCAACGTGGGTGTGCACGCAGACGTGCATACACGCCGAGCGCGTTGTGAGCGAAGATTTTCTTTTTCTGGGAGTCGTCGGCCGAGGGTGATGCCTCGATATAGCGGCGTGTATCGTCGAAATAGAAATTGGTCACTGGATCGATTCCCTGAACGGCACCCACTGTTTCCGAAGCGAACAGGATGTTCTTGTTGGGTACAACCCGAAGCAGCAAATCGATACCGGGCTGATGATAGACGCAGGTATCGAAAAAGACGTTGTTTAGTACTTTTTCCTCCAGCGAGGAGATTCCCATGTCCAGGGCCATGCCGCGATAGCGACCCCAGTGGTAGGGCGCCGCGCCACCACCATGGGGAATGATGAACTTCAGTGTCGGGAAGTCTTTGAAAATATCTGAGGTCATGAACTGCACAAAGGCAGTTGTGTCGCCATTGATATAGTGGGTAGCGACCGCATTGAAATGTGGATTGCAGGATCCGCTGACGTGAATCATGGCTGGCACGTCGAGTTCGACCATTTTTTCGTAAAGCGGATACCACCATTTTTTATCCCAGAGCGGTGGATCACTCCAGCGCCCACCGGTTGGATCGGGATTGATGTTGGCGCCGATAAAGCCGAACTCTTTGACACAACGTTCGAGCTCTTCGATGACGCGCTTGCCGGGTGCGACCCCGGCGGCCTGAGGGAGCTGGCAAACGCCAATGAAATGATCGGGGTAGAGCTTGCAGACGCGATGGATGAGTTCGTTGTTATAACGTGCCCAGACAACGTTAGTGTCCTCGTTGCCCATGTGATGGTCCATTGCAACCGCTTTGGGCGAGAAAATCGTCATGTCTATGCCGCGCTCTTTCATGATGCGCAGCTGGTTGTTGTCGATACCATGACGGATTTCGTCGTCGGAGACGGCGGGTGGGGGTGTGGTGGGCGCCTGGCCGGTGCGTTGAAACTCTGCGATTTGATCCGCACGAAATTTAGCGACTTGGGGAGGGGTGGTGGTGAAGTGACCGTGGCAATCGATAATCATGTTTAGGCTCTGTAAACGATGAAAAAGAGCACTGTACACAATTTTAATGAGTTTGACGGACTTGTCCCTTGGGATAATATCAGGCACATCAATTTTTACCTTTTGCCCTACAGGAAGCCCTTTTCATGTCCAGCCCCGTGAATCAGCTCACTCTTGATTGGATCGCCGAATTTGAAAAACGCGCGGTCCATCATGTTGTCCAGGTTGGCGAACAACAGGTGAGCTGGCGACAGTTTGGCGAGGGTACGCCCCTGGTCCTGATTCATGGTGGACACGGAAGCTGGCTGCACTGGGCGCGTAATATCGAAGCCCTGTCTAAAAATTTTTCGGTGTGGGTTCCCAATCTCGCTGGTTATGGTGATTCAAGCGATCCCATGTTCGGCGATTTCGAGACCATGGTCGAGGTGACGGCTTCTTGTCTGACCCAACTTTTTGGCGCTGAGACGCCTGTTGATTTGGCAGGTTTTTCTTTTGGCGGCCTGGTTTCCGCCAACGTCGCCGCCAAAGGTTTGCCTGTGCGTCGTTTGGCTTTGCTCGGACCGGGCGGGCATGGCGGACCGCGTCGAGAGCGCGGCAAACTGATCAACTGGAAGCGCGCCGAGACCGAGGAGGCGTTTCTGGAGGCGATGCGCTTTAACCTCTGGGCACATATGATTTATGCCGATGAGCAGATCGATCCCTTTGCCTTGGGTATCCATACTTATTCATGTATCAACACCCGCTTCCGCAGCCGTGGAATCTCTGGTCGTGGTCTGTTAGGTCCTGCGCTCGATCTCTACAAGGGCGAGACTTTCCTCATCTGGGGCGAGCACGATGTCACGTGCACGCCCGAATACTTGATGACGAATATGGTGGAGGGGCGGGCCAGGCGCCATGGTGTCATCTTGCCCGATGTTGGACATTGGGTGAATTTCGAGGCCTCTGAACCTGTAAATGCTTTATTGAACAACTGGTTTCTTGAGGGCCAGACGCCCGCATAGGGATCGCACTTTCAGTCTCTAGTCTTCGAACGGATCAAGCGTTTGTGCACAAGGCACTTGCACGACAGCGTGGTCTTGCAGCCGCACTGCCGTCAAATGTCCGCCCCAAAGGCAGCCGCTGTCCAGGCAGATCACATCGCTGTCGAGTTTGAGGCCAAGAGTCGACCAGTGTCCAAATACAACCGTCACATCGCGAGTGGCACGTTTAGGCAAACTAAACCAAGGCACGAGTGACTTGTCGTCTTTGGACGGCTCGGTCTTGAGAGTCAGGTTCATTCGACCTTGTTTGTCGCAGTAGCGCAAGCGTGTCAGTGCATTGATGATCACACGTAAGCGATCCGGACCTTTGAGGCGCTCATCCCAATGATCAGGGGTATTGCCGTACATGGATTGCAAATGTTTTTTCCAGTCCGGACTTTGCAACGCGCTTTGTACTTCGGCTGCGAGTGCGAGTGTTTGCTCGGTATCCCACTGTGGCAGGACGCCAGCATGCACGAGCAGATGTCCAAAGCCGTAATGCGCCAGCGGTTGCTTGCGGAGCCAGTCGATGATGTCTTGCGCATCGTCGGCTGCGAGCACTTCATCAAGCGTGTCTTTTTTACCGTTTTTGCGAACACCGGCCGCCATCGCCAGCAAGTGCAGATCGTGGTTGCCTAACACCACGGTAGCTCGCTTTCCAAGCGACATGATGCGTCTGAGTGTGGCGAGCGATTGAGGACCACGGTTGACCAGATCACCCGCAAACCAGAATTGCGCGTCGGCATCCTCCTGAATCTCGGGTTGAGATAAGAGTGTCTCAAGGGAGCCGCAACACCCTTGAATATCTCCGATCATCCAAATGCTGGACATGCTCATACGGGGGACTTCTTCCAGACAGAGCGCGTGCGATTGCGATTGGCGATCGCGTTACGATTTTCCATGGTAAAGACTGCTGTGAGTGCAAGAATCATGGCGCCGATATTTGGCAGCAGTGCGGTGACGATGGGTGACCAGTTATAGAGCAGGCTGACGTTGAGCGCGAGCTGATTGATCATGAAGAAACCGGTGCCTAGCAAAATCCCCAAAAAGACCTTTGCACCCACACCACCGCGGCGTGTTTGCATAAAACTGATCGGTGCGGCGATCGTGAGCATCACCAGAAGCGTGAACGGGTAGGCGAGCTTGCGCCAGATTGCCACGATCTGGCGGTCTGCCTGCAACTGGTTGCGATCGAGGTAGTCAATGTAGTCACTCAAGGCAAGCATGGACATGCGTTCGGGGGTCAGAATCCTGGCGACGAGGCGTTCAGCTGTCAGAGAGGTATCGAAACTACGCTCGGCAGTCTGCGTGATGGTCACCGCGGGCGTCGAGGAGACCTTCGCATCGGATAGCGTTTTTTCAATCGAAGGAGAGATGTGATTTTCTGTGACTTTTTGCATCACGAGCTTGCCATCGGTAAAGCGACCGGACGCAGACTGTGCCACGAGTGAAAGTTTTTGACCATCAGGAAACTCGTAGACGCGCAGGTTGGCAACATTACCTGAAGAGAGCAAGTTGCCGACATTGATGATACGCATACCCCCGTTTGGTGTAGGTTCCTTGAACCAGTACCCGCTGGATAAACGGCCGCCTTCGACTTTGCCACGCATCAACAGGTTGGTTTCACTACTTTTGATTTCGGCAATGGGAGTCAGGAATTCGGACAAAATCAGCGCGCCGAAAATGATGGGTAACGAGACAGTCCACAGCATTTTTAACAGTCCGAATCCACTGACCCCGGACACCCGCAAGATCACCAGCTCATTGCGTTGAGCCAGGCTCGAGAGGGCCAAAATGGCGCCAATCAACACTCCGATCGGGAGTAGGTCGTAGAGCCGCGTCGGAATGGAGAGTACCTGGAGGTAAAACAATGCTGTCAGAGGAAACGTGTCGCCTACCGTGTCGAGCTCATCCACCAGGGTAAAGAAGGTGAACAGTCCCAATAAGGCGATCAGCACCACTGAAGTGGAGCGGTAGATTTCTTTGGCGAGGTAGCGTCGGGCGGTTCTCATAGGTACAAGTGTAATACCCAATCAGGATTGGCTGATTTCAGCCCGCAAAGACGCCAGCACGGGTTGGATATCGGGTCGTTTTCCATGCCAGATGAAAAAACTCTCGGCAGCCTGTCCAACCAGCATGCCCAAGCCATCGCTCAAGTGGGTCGCACCATCTGCCTTTGCCTGGAGCATGAAGGCAGTTGGTTGTGCGGCATACATCATGTCATAGGCCCATGCATTCGGGGCGTAAAGTCCCGAGGGCAGAGCGGGTGCCAAGCCCTCCAAACTACTGGCACTCGCATTGATGACGACATCCCAGCCGGAGGAGTTGGCTGCGTCAGCCAGACTCCCCGCTGTCAAGCGCTGTGCGGGGATGGATTCGTTGGCGTGCCATTCGGCAGCGAGGGCATGCGCGCGTTCGGCTGTCCGATTGACGATATGTAGTCTCGCGCAGCCTGTATCGAGTAGCGGCCCCATGACGCCTTGCGATGCGCCGCCAGCACCCACTAACAGGATGCGCGCGTCTTTACACGGCACGCCTAGCTGTTTGAGGTCGGAAACCAAACCCACACCATCCGTGTTGCAGCCATGCAGGGAGCCGTCGCGCATCCAGAGTGTGTTGACAGCCTGCGCTTGGCGCGCGCGTGCACTGAGATGCCTGCGCGCCAATTCCCATGCCTCGAGCTTGAAAGGAACGGTGACATTGAGGCCGCGCCCACCCGACGCGAAAAACTGTTCCACGGTCTGTTTAAAACCATCAAGCGGTGCTTCCAGGCGCTCGTAAATCAGTTTGATCTCGGTCTGCGCGGCAAATTGCGCATGAATGGAGGGTGAGCGGCTGTGCTTGACTGGATGGCCGACGACAGCAAAGCGTGCAGTGTTCGCGTCTGTTGGGCCAGAGGTGGGTCTGATTTTGACGATGAGCGCCATGCTATTTGGTCTCCAGAGTACCGTTTACAAAATGCCAGGTTCGGGTCAGTACGAGTTGATCGATTTTTCTGGCCATGTCCGGGGGAAAGGGTGCGAAAGGGGCTGAAAGCTGGGCGATGCGACGCACCGCCTGATTCAGTAAAGGCTGATTGGAAGGTCGATTGATTGTGAGATCCGCGATGGTGCCATCCGATCGAATGGTGAGCGTGGCCTGAACGCTGCCATAGGACTTTCCGTCTACGCCGCTTGGGTAATGCTCGGTGCCGATTTTTTCAATGCGCTGGCGCCATTGGTCAATATAGGTTGCATAGGGCGTCTGGCGGGCCGAGACCGCGTTGAAGTGTTTGCGTGGCTGCGCATTCTCGCGTTCGATACGTTGTTTGAGTATCGCGATTTGTCCGTTTAAAACCAGACTATCTTGATCCGTTTCGTCTTCTCCTGCTGTTTCGTTTGACTCGGCCGAACTGCTGTTTGGCGGTCTGCGAACAGTGCGTTGTTGAGAAGTGAGTTGCGTGAGCAGTTGCTGTTGCTGAAGTTCGAGTTGCTGCTTTTGTTTGCTCAATGCCTCCAGCATGATAGGTTCGGCGATATCTCCGGAGTAAGGCACCTGCGTGGTCATATATCCCCGCTCAGACGTCCCCCCTCCGTCGACATTGACTTGTGCAAGCAATTGGGCCGCAGTGGGTTCGCTCTGCGTCGCGGCATTGACGAGTACGATTTCCAGTTCGGATGGTTTCGGTAGCGGGGCAGGCGGTGTCGCCCTATGCCAGGCAAGCAGCGCCATATGCGCCGCAATAGACAGCAACAAACCCCAGCGCAAGAAACGCTGTTGAGCGATTAACCAGTTCGTCAGATCTGGTGTCGTCGCTGCCAGGGGAGCGGAGTTGCTGATGTTCACGTTATTTGTGTCAGATCCTCGGGCGGTTCGTTTTCAATACAGGCAACATACTGACAATCCATTTCGAGCGCCAATTCATCGAAGCCATTGATTTGAAGGGTGATGCGCTGCCCTCTGTCCAAAGCAGGGAGGCCGGCCAGGCGAATGACCAAGGGTGCACGGCTGAGTCGGACCAGATCCTCTTTGAGGACGGTGGCTTCACATTTGGTGATTTGTTGCTGTTGTAGCCAACGCAAACACCAATAGCGTTCCATATTGTTTTGAAAGTCATGCCATGCGACATATTGTGACTCAAACCCGCCAATGATGGCGAATAAATCCGCGTCCCGCGGTTTGAAGGGCGCGACCAGTGGTGCTGAGACGCCATGATCAATCGCGGCAATCAATTGCCATTGATTGACGAGATCCACGTATCGACGCAAGGGCGAGGTGCACCAGGCATATTGCGGCACGCCGATGGCTTCATGGGGAAGCGCATGCGTGCTCATGCGTACGCGACCTGTTTGTTGAGAGCGGTAAATTCCCGGCAAGCCATGCGTCGAGAGTAAGCCTCCCCAGGTGCTGTTTGCCAGAATCATGTATTCGGCGACGAGTCGATCCAGGGGCGCATTTCTCAAGCGTGGCACGATCCGCACAGTTGAGCCGGGATCATCGGGATCACCGTCAACATAAAAACTGTATTCCACGCGATTATTGTTTTCAGGTTTGCCCCGGACAATTTCGCGTTGCTTGCACAGCGCGAGCGCGAGTTGCCAGAGCGGACGGATCCAGTCGTTATGGGGGAGTTCAAGGGTCGGATCCGCCAGCGATTCTTCGGTGATGAATGCGTCGAGCGCATTGTGGCGAAGATTGGCTCGAACGCTCACGCGCTCGAGGCGTGTCTCGTGCGAAAGAATTTCCCCCGTCTCAGGATTGGCGATCACATAAAGCGATAGTGCCGGCACGGGCCGTCCTTCATCCAGTGAAAAAGCCGCGATCACCTCATCGGGTTGCATGGGGATTTTGTCCCCCGGCATGTAAACCGTGGACATTCGCGCACGCGCAAGTTTGTCCAGTGCGCTGTCTTTCGTGACGGACAGTCCCGGCGCTGCGATATGAATACCGACCCGCAATAGGCCATCGGCTAAGCGGGTGACAGACAGTGCATCGTCGATCTCTGTGGTGCTGATGTCATCTACTGAGTAGGCATCGACCTCCGCAAGCGGCAGTTCGCGCCCGATATCAGGTACCTCGCAAGGAGCAAAACCAGTGCCGCGCGGGAAATGGGTTGTCAGAAAACGCCCCTTGTGCAGTGCCAAAGCATGGGGCCAGGCACCTGACTCAAGCAGCAGCCGCTCGGGTGACGTTTGTCGAAGGGCGCACGCCGCTTCAAGCGCCTTCCAGACCTGAGAGTTTTTGTCGGGTTTGGTGACCAGCGACATCGCAGCCTGTGCGACTTCATCGGGGAGTTGTCCTGCAGCGATTGCTTGCGCCCACTCGTCTGTTTGGGCCGCAGCGCGTTGCTTCTTTTCCTGCGCGGCAAGTGCGGCTTGCAAAATCTCTGGCGGGGCCGCGCGATAGCGCCCACGCCCACGTCGGTGAAAATAGATCGGAGCCCCATGTAGTCTGAGCAGCAGCGTTGTTTTCTCCAGCGTACTGGGCGCATGCCCAAAATACTCGGCGCCCATCGTGTCAATATCAAACTCTTCTGTGGGGGCGCACTCCCACAAAAAAGGCAGATCAATGTCGATGGCAAGTTGCTCTGCCGCTGCCATCAGCTCGTCCGGTTTTGGACTGGCGAAAGTAAAGAGGCAATTTGCACGTTTCACTTTGCTGCGTTTGCCCGATTCCGACTCGACCTGCAGGGTCGCTTCGGCTTCAGACATGATGTGGCCTGTTTTAAAGGCGCCATCTTCTTCGTATAAAACGTACATGAATAAGGTGTTCCGGTGAATCAGTGAAGGGGCTTCAGACAGGCAAGGCGGCGAGCGCCTCGAGCAGTCGACCATGCACGCCGGCAAAACCACCGTTGCTCATGACGACAATATGATCGCCGGGTTGTGCGCTGCGCGTGACAGCCTCGATAAGCGCCTCAATATCGTGATGTGCCTGCATGCGCGCACCAAGCGAGGCGAGGACTTCGGCCGGATCCCAGCCGAGTGCTTGCTTACCCTCGCGTTGACCAAAACAAAAGACCAGGTCGGCGTCTGAAAGCGCAGCGGGCAGGCGGGCAGCCATCGTGCCAAGTTTCATCGTGTTGGAGCGTGGCTCCAGCACTGCAAGGATGCGTGTTGCGCCGACTTGCGCGCGCAAACCGGCCAATGTTGTTGCGATGGCCGTCGGGTGGTGCGCAAAATCATCGTAAATCGTGATCCCGCGAACCGTGCCGCGAATCTCCATACGACGCTTGACGCCACTAAACGTGCACAGTGCGGCGATACTTGTTTCGGGCGCTACGCCCACGTGCTGGGCCGCAACAATCGCCGCCAGCGCATTGTGCTGATTATGCAGGCCCGTCTGCGTCCAGGTGATCGTCCCAATCTTGTGGCGACCCTTTAACACCTCGAACGAGACGGCATCGAGCGTCCGCGTGTGCCAAGCTTCAGGCGTATTGATTGCCTGGTGTTCCGCCCAGCAGCCTCGTGCGATCACTCGAGCGAGCGCTTCATCGCCCGCGGGCGTGATGACTAACCCGCTACGTGGAACGGTGCGCAATAAATGATGAAACTGCGTCTCAATGGCCGCCAGATCAGGGAAAATATCCGCATGATCGTACTCGAGATTATTCAGGATCGCAGTACGAGGTCGATAGTGCACAAACTTCGAACGCTTGTCGAAAAAAGCCGTGTCATATTCATCGGCTTCAATGACAAATAATGATTGGGCCGCATCAAGCCGTGCCGAAACTTCCAGTCCGGGGGCGACGCCGCCAATCAGGAAGTTTGGCTTTTTATCCGCGCATTGCAAGATCCAGGCCAGCATGGAGCTGGTAGTGGTTTTGCCGTGCGTACCGGCGACAGCCAGAACATGCTGGTTCTGCAAGACAAACTCACCCAACCACTGCGGGCCTGAGGTGTAGGGCAGCCCGGCATCCAGAATGGCTTCCATCAATGGATTGCCGCGCGAAACCACGTTGCCAATCACAAATAAGTCGGGCTTCAGGGAGAGCTGTTCGGGTTGAAATCCCTCGATCAAGTCGATCCCTTGCTCTTCGAGTTGCGTGCTCATCGGCGGGTAGACGCCCGCATCGCACCCTGTGACGCGATGTCCGGCGGCGCGCGCGATGAGCGCCAGTCCACCCATAAACGTGCCGCAAATTCCCAATATATGCAGATGCATGACCAATCTCCTGCCCGCATTGTAGAGGCAGATGTCGACAAGTTTGGTGACCGGCAAGCGGCGGTGGTTTCTACCAAGATTCAGTCTTGGTGGCGCTATGATGTGGATTATGAAGAGAAGAACCATCATTTTTGGCGGGGCGGGTCTGGTGGCGATCGCCACGACGGCTTGGTTCGCCTTTCAATCCACTTCGCGGCGTGCGCCTGCCGCGAATCGCGCGGTCAGCCTGCCAGGTGCCGGGGCGCGCAAAGCTGAACCCAATCCCCGTGCGCTATACGAGGCGACGCTTCCTGACCTGGAGGGCAAGGCCGTTGCCCTCAGCCAGCTCAAAGGCCGACCTGTGGTGGCTAATTTTTGGGCAACATGGTGCGCCCCGTGCGTCGAAGAGATGCCGCATCTTGAGGCTTTGTCAAAATCTCTGCCAAATATTCAATTTGTCGGTATTGGCATTGATACTGCTTCTAATATAAAGCAATTTGTTGCTAAAATACCTGTATCGTATCCTTTGTATGTTGCGGGTCACTCCGGTATTGCGCTTGTTCGAGAGTTGGGCAATGCAGCAGGCGGCTTGCCTTTTACGGTGTTGTTGGACGCAGAAGGCCATGTTTTCGACACAATTCTTGGTCAAGTCTCCCCCGAGGATCTGCTTCTTCGGATTGAACGCTTGGTTGCAAAATCAAAGACGTAGATAGACAAATGGCGTGAATTGGCGTAAAAATGCGCACCTGATCATTGCTTTTGGCGATACGGCATGGCACAACACCTACTCGTTTTGAATGGCCCCAACCTGAATATGCTCGGGCTGAGGGAGCCGCATCTCTATGGGCACACGACCTTGCCCGAGCTCGAGTCGGGTCTGGTGCGTCTTGCGCAGTCGCTTGGTGTCAAATTATCCACCTATCAGAGTAACCATGAAGGCGCGCTCGTTGATCGCATTCAAGAGGCACGGACCGACGGCACGGATTTCATTATTGTGAATGCCGGTGCCTACACCCACACGAGCGTTGCGATTCGCGATGCCTTGGCGGGTGTCAAGATCGCTTTTGTAGAGGTACATCTTTCAAACGTCTACAAACGCGAGCAGTTTCGCCATCACTCATACCTGTCAGATTTAGCGGTCGGTGTGGTGGCGGGTCTCGGCCCCTCAGGGTACGAGGCTGCAGTACGCTTTGCCGCTCAATACGAGCCCATCTAGAACCTTACGGAAATACTATGGATCTGAGAAAACTGAAAACCTTGATTGACCTGGTGGCCGAGTCGGGCATCGCCGAGCTCGAAATTACTGAGGGCGAAGGCAAGGTCCGAATTGTCAAGTTTTCGCAGGCAGTTCAGCCTGTTGCTTATGCGCCTGCGCCACAATATGCGCCTGCCCCTTCGGCCGAAGTCGCGCCTGCCGCCGCAGCGGTCGCCCCTGTGCCCGCCGCAGCAGCTGCTGGGCACACGGTCAAGGCTCCGATGGTCGGTACGTTCTACCGCGCCCCGAATCCAAGCTCCCCCGCGTTCGTCGAAGTCGGCCAAACAGTCAAAGAAGGCGAGCCCTTGTGCATCATCGAAGCGATGAAGCTGCTCAACGAGATCGAGGCGGACAAGTCTGGCGTGATCAAGGAAATTCTGGTTCAAAACGGTGAACCGGTCGAGTACGGCCAGCCACTCTTTGTGATCGCTTGATATGTTTGAAAAGATACTGATCGCCAATCGAGGCGAAATTGCGTTGCGCATTCAGCGCGCATGTCGTGAAATGGGCATCAAGACCGTCGTCGTCCACTCCGAAGCCGATCGTGACGCCAAGTATGTGCGCTTAGCTGACGAGTCCGTCTGCATCGGTCCACCGGCTTCGCGTGATAGCTATCTCAATATGCCGGCCATCATTGCCGCCGCAGAGGTGACGGACGCCGAGGCAATCCATCCGGGCTATGGCTTCTTGTCTGAAAACGCTGATTTTGCCGACCGTGTTGAAAAAAGCGGCTTTGTTTTTATCGGCCCCCGTCCAGAGTCCATTCGCTTGATGGGCGATAAGGTGAGTGCCAAACAGGCCATGATCGAAGCTGGGGTACCCGTGGTACCAGGCTCGGCAGGCGCCTTGCCGGATGACTCCAATGAGGTGCTGCGGATTGCGCGCGAGGTGGGCTATCCGGTCATTATTAAAGCTGCGGGCGGCGGCGGCGGTCGTGGCATGCGTGTGGTGCATACCGAGGCGGCCTTGCTCAATGCTGTCACCATGACCAAATCAGAAGCGGGTGCGGCGTTCAACAATCCCGAGGTGTATCTCGAAAAGTTTCTTGAAAACCCACGCCACATCGAGATTCAGGTGCTAGCCGATGGCGGCAAACATGCGGTTTGGCTCGGTGAACGAGACTGCTCCATGCAGCGTCGTCACCAAAAAGTGATTGAGGAAGCGCCTGCGCCCGGAATTGAGCGAAAGCTGATTGAAAAAATAGGCGAACGTTGCGCCGAAGCGTGCCGGAAAATCGAATATCGCGGTGCAGGAACTTTTGAGTTTCTCTATGAAAATGGCGAGTTTTATTTCATTGAAATGAACACGCGTATTCAGGTTGAGCATCCCGTCACAGAACTCATCACGGGGATTGATCTTGTGCAGCAACAGATACGTGTGGCTGCGGGCGAAAAATTCCAGCTTCGCCAAAAGGACATCACGTTCCGTGGCCATGCGGTCGAGTGCCGGATCAATGCCGAGGATCCCTTTACCTTTATGCCAAGCCCCGGACGCATCACCAATTGGCACACGCCCGGAGGCCCCGGTGTGCGGATCGACTCCCACGTGTTCAATGGTTACTTCGTACCACCGAATTACGATTCCATGATCGCCAAGGTGATTACCTATGGTGACACACGTGCGCAGGCCGTCGCCAAAATGTCGATTGCGTTGTCGGAAATGGTGGTTGAAGGGATTAAAACTAATATTCCTCTTCACCGTGACCTGATGGCGGATGCCAAGTTTGTTGAGGGAGGCACCAGTATTCATTATCTCGAACACAAGCTCGCCTCTCGTACCGAGTAACGGAAATCACGATGCGTGAACTGGTTCTGCTGTGTCCCGGCTCTCTCGCGGAGCCACTTTCTGACGGCTTGCTTGAGTCGGGTGCCTTGTCTGTATCCGTCGAAGACGCGGATCTGGACACCGACGAAGAGCAGCCTCTTTTCGGAGAGCCCGGAAGCGAACCCAACACGCAAGTCTGGACACGCAATCGCCTAGTCGTCTTGTTGGCGGATGGAACTGATCCGGAGCAGTTGCTGGCCAGCGCCCGCGAGGATCTGGATACAGAGACTGATTTACCGTGGCATTTGCGTGAAGTGCCCGATGCGGATTGGGTACGCCTCACACAATCACAGTTTGGTCCAATTTCAGTTGGCGAACACATTCTGATTGTTCCAAGCTGGCATGCTGATCAGATGCCTGAGACGCCTGTTAAAGGTCGGATTGCCATTCAGCTCGATCCGGGTTTGGCTTTTGGTACTGGCAGTCATCCAACGACACATCTTTGCCTAGAGTGGTTGGCCAATGAGCTGCCAACAGGCTCAACCGTACTTGATTATGGTTGTGGCTCGGGCATTTTGGCGATTGCCGCCAAAATGCTGGGTGCCGCGAGCGTCACGGGTGTCGATATCGATGAGCAGGCCGTTCAGGCAACTGTCGCAAATGCCTTGGCCAATCAGACTGTGGTCAATGCTCAAATGCCCGAAGGTTTGCTTGACGGGCAGTTTGACGTCGTGGTGGCCAATATTCTTTCCAATCCTCTCAAGGTGTTGGCGCCCATGCTGTCTACGCGCGTGCGTTCAGGCGGCCATCTTGTGCTGTCGGGTGTGCTGGAGCGTCAGGCTTTGGAAGTCGCGCAGGCTTATGCGCCTTGGTTGCCGATGTCTGTCTGGCAGGCCCGTGATGGTTGGGTCTGTCTGGCGGGTTGCAAGCCCTGAGGTGTTGCGATGAGCCTGGTGACACGCTGCCCAAAGTGCCACAGTGACTTTGTCGTCAAGCTTGAGCAGCTTCAAGCCCTCGACGGCTTGGTTCGTTGCGGTGCCTGCGCGCACATCTTTGATGGCTTCGCCTCGTTACAAAGCGAGCTTCCGACTCTGACACAACGGCCTGCATCTTCAACAGATGCGTCCGCAGTGCTGACGCCGCGTGCAGAGCCCGCCGAACCAGCCGTTCTGCGTCAGCGGACTGAGAGGGTGGAACAACCTGTTTTGAGCGCACGCGCTGCGCCCGAGGTACCCTCAGTCCTGAGATCGCGCCCGGAGTCGACAAGGGAGCCGCTCAGGGAGCCGCAAAGGAAGTCGCAAACGGAGCCGCACAGGGAATCGCAATCATCAGTGACGATACTCGGAGAGTCGCGGTTGCGTGTTGAGGGCGCATCAGTGGGGCGGACCCAGCCTGAATTTCTGGTAGACGAGGTGGACACGCCGAGACTGATGTATTTGCTGTGGGGTTTGGCGAGCGCGCTCGCACTTGCCTTGCTGCTGATTCAGCTCGCCTATGTTTACCGCAACGATCTTGCCACGCAGTTTCCTTCCTTGCGTCCTGCGCTGCAGTCACTTTGCACGACACTGAAGTGCGATGTGAGCTTGCGCCGTTATCTTGAGCGAATCTCGGTTTCAGTCACGGCCTTCGAACGTCAGGCAGGCGCTGACCAAGAAGGACGGCCCGTCGAGATGACTCTGCGGTTTTCTTTGCGTAATCGTTTAAATCAGCCCCAACCCTGGCCACATCTCTCGTTAGAGCTCACGGATGCCTCTGGTACGGTTGTATTGAGAAAACGCTTGAGTCCAAATGAATATCTGCCCAAAAGCCTAGTCGACCAGCCTTTCGCCAAGGGACAGGAAGTCAATCTTGTTTTGCCCGTATCTGTCACAGGCTTGCAGATCAACGGCTACACACTTAAACCCTTTTTCCCCTGAGGCATTCAGCATGACATCGCCAGTTTTGATTTGTGGTTCGGTCGCATTCGATACGATCGCGGTTTTCGAAGGTCAATTTAAAGAGCATATTTTGCCCGACCGTATCCATGCGCTAAGTGTGTCTTTTTTAGTGCCCAGAATGCGTCGTGAGTTTGGAGGGTGTGCGGGCAACATCGCCTACAACCTCAAACTGCTGGGCGGTCATCCTATTCCTGTGGCCACAGTGGGCGAAGACGCCTCGGATTATTTGCAGCGTTTTAAACAGCTCGGCATCGAGGTCAAAATGATCCGCAGCCTGCCAGAGACATTGACCGCTCAATGTTTTATCACGACAGATTTGGACGATAATC
The DNA here is from genome assembly GCF_030410375.1 of Zwartia vadi. GTDB lineage: Bacteria > Pseudomonadota > Gammaproteobacteria > Burkholderiales > Burkholderiaceae_B > Zwartia > Zwartia vadi. The sequence goes on along the minus strand of NZ_JAUHHE010000001.1, from coordinate 240,058 downwards.
AGATCACGGCTTTCCATCCCGGTGCGATGGATCGTTCATCGGAAAACGATTTGACCGGTCATCATGCTGCCTGGGCGATCGTCGCTCCTGACTCAAAGGCAGGCATGATGGCGCACGCCAAGCGTTTGCACGCCCAAGGCACGCCTTTTATTTTCGATCTTGGTCAGGCGATGCCGCTGTTCGATGGCGCAGATATCCTCAGTATGCTCAACCTGGCTCAGGCGCTGACAGTCAATGACTACGAGGCAAGCGTTGTGGAGCAACGAACCGGCAAAACAATCACAGAGTTGGCCAAGAGTCTGCGCGCTGTTGTCGTGACACGTGGTGGAAATGGTGCGACACTTTACACAGAGGGGCAGGAACATCACATCGATCCAGTCAAACCCCAGGGACTTGTCGATCCTACCGGTTGCGGCGATGCGCATCGAGCGGGCGTGTTGTACGGCTTGACACAAGGCTGGAGTTGGATTGATGCCTGTAAACTTGGAAATCTGATGGGCTCGATTAAGATCGCTTCCCGCGGCCCGCAAAATCATGCGCCGAGTCGAGCCGACATCGATGCGATGCTCAAAGGCCATTTCAATTTGCAATTGCCTGTTTGAGTGTGTTTGAAAGGAGTTTTGTCATGAACAGCCGGTCTTTTTTGCACACCTCCACTCGCATGCGTTTAGCGACAGGCGCTGTTGCGCTCACCGCTGTCATGCTGGTCTCCGGTTGCGCCAAGCCTTCCGCTTCTGCCAACGTGTATAACTACAACCAGACACAACGTGATCAAATTGTGCGTAACGGTACGGTGATCAACGTACGACCGATCACGATCCAGAGCGATCAGACTTCAGGTGGCGGTGCGATCGCCGGTGGCGCGGTCGGTGGTGTGGCGGGCAGTGCAGTGGGTGGCGGCACAGGTCGCACGCTGGCGATTATTGGTGGCGCACTGTTGGGCGCGCTCGCTGGAAACGCAGTAGAAGATCAGATGGGTAAGAAAGATGGTCTGGAGATCACCGTTCGTTTGGATAACGGTGAGACCCGGGTGATCGCGCAGGAGGCCGATTTACCGATCATGATGAACCAGCGTGTTCAGGTGATTAGTGGTGCGGGACCCACGCGTGTGGTCCCGCTTAGTGGCAGTTAAAAAGTCGCAAGCGGACTAGAGAACGATCAGCGGAAAGAGCTGGTAAATGATACGGGTAACAACCATGATGGCGATTTGAGCCAGAATCAACAACACCAAGGGTGACAAGTCAATGCCACCCAGGCGCGGCATGATGCGCCGAATCGGCTCAAGCAATGGCTCTGTCATGGTACGCAGAACTGGCATGATAGTCGCCATGGGGTTGATCCAAGATAAGATAGCCTGAATCAAGGTCAGCCAGATGATCAGATTGAGTGCCCAGCGCCCCACTGTGGCAAACCCTGCACCAATGATGCCTGGGATCAGTTTGACCGGCAGCATGCTTGCGGTTGAGACAAACCACAACAAAACGAGATAAACGATCGCGGCAAGTACTGCACCAAGCAGGGTTGCCCAGTCAATACCACCACCTGTAGGCACGATCCGTCTCAGCGGCCCTACCAGCCAGTTGGTCGCCTGATAGATGGCCTGAGAAATTGGATTGAAAGGGTGGAGCTTGACAGCTTGGAGCCAAGCGCGCGCAAGGAGCACCGCACCGATCAAGGTAAAGCCGATATCGAGCAGAAAGCGTAGGATTTCGCCAATCATAAGAAGGTGTGTCCCGAATGGAGAAATAGATTCGATATTGTCGCATGCACTGCAGTGTGCGTGTCGGACAGACTTTTGTGGAAAGGATAAAAAAAGCCGTCTGGCGAACCAGACGGCTAGAACTAACTGACCTTAGCTAAACGCTCAGGGACGGCCACCCGTTGGAAAGGGCCACGACGCTGCAGGGTTCAGGGCAGTTTTTGCACCTGGCGCTGCGGCGGTCGAGGGGGCGGCGGCTGCCGGCTTTTGAGCTGCGGGTTTTTTAACTATTTTTTTTTTGCAGCAACTTTTGTAGCTGCTGGCTTTTTAGCAACGGCTTTTTTGGCCGCAGGCTTTTTAGCTGCCGCTTTCTTTGCTGCGACTTTCTTGACAGCTTTCTTTGCTACTTTTTTAGCAGCAGGCTTTTTAGCAGCGACTTTTTTAGCAGCTGGCTTTTTGGCCGCGGCTTTTTTCGCTACTTTCTTGACTGCTTTCTTTGCTGCGGGCTTCTTAGCAGCGACTTTCTTTGCTGCTGGCTTCTTTGCAACGACTTTCTTTGCTGCAGCTGCGGGCTTCTTTGCGGCTGCTTTCTTTACTGCTTTCTTTGCTGCTTTTTTGGCTGTTGCCATGGTAATACTCCTTAGTTCAGGGTCCCAAACATTAAAACCCGTGCTCGACTCCGCCCACCATGGGAGGATGTGTCGCCCGAGTTATTCATCGTCACAAGCCACTACCATACTGAGGTAGTACGTTGATTTGTGCTGATGAATCCGGCACAGCCATTTGAACTGCCTCTCGTTCGAGACGCGAACCAATTCAAATGGCACCAGCTGGCGGGTTTAGCCGCCGACTGGCAAGTACAAAGTGAGACTGAAACGCTGACTAGAGACTTATTCCCAATTGGCTTATTCCCAATTGAGCGCGCCCCCGGTCTGATATTCAATCACACGTGTTTCAAAGAAATTGCGTTCCTTCTTCAGGTCAATCATTTCTGCCATCCAGGGGAAGGGGTTTTCTTCCTGGGCAAACAGAGGTTCGATACCGATCTGCTGGCATCGACGATTAGCGATAAAGCGCAGGTATGACTTGAACATCGGCGCATTCAGACCCAGCACGCCACGTGGCATGGTGTCTTCGGCGTAGGCGTATTCAAGATCCACCGCTTTGGCGAACAGCGCGCGAATTTCTTCGCGGAAGGCTGGTGTCCAGAGTTGGGGGTTTTCGAGCTTGATGGTGTTGATCAGATCGATACCGAAATTGCAGTGCATGGATTCATCACGCAGGATGTACATGTACTGTTCAGCAGCGCCAGTCATTTTATTTTGGCGACCCAGCGCAAGGATCTGGGTAAAGCCAACATAAAAGAACAAGCCTTCCATCAGGCAGGCAAACACAATCAGGGACTTCAACAGCTTTTGATCCGCTTCGAGTGTGCCAGTTTTGAAGTTTGGATCCGCGATTGCATCGATGAAAGGAATCAAGAACTGATCCTTGGCGCGAATCGAGGGAACTTCGTTGTATGCGTTGAAAATTTCTGATTCATCGAGATCCAGGCTCTCGACGATGTACTGATAAGCGTGTGTGTGGATCGCTTCTTCGAAAGCCTGGCGCAACAGGAACTGACGGCACTCGGGCGCCGTGATGTGGCGATAGGTGCCCAGTACGATGTTGTTGGCCGCCAACGAGTCGGCTGTCACAAAGAAACCGAGGTTGCGCTTGATGATGCGACGCTCGTCTTCGGTCAATCCGTTTGGATTTTTCCAAAGCGCGATGTCGCGCGACATGTTGATCTCTTGCGGCATCCAGTGGTTGGCGCAAGTCGCGATGTACTTTTCCCAGGCCCACTTGTATTTAAAGGGCACAAGTTGATTGACGTCGGTCTGTCCGTTGATGATGCGTTTGTCGGCAACATTGACACGTGCGGCCGGGTTGGGGGCCACAGGTGACTGCGTCAGCCCGGGTGTCGGTAAAGCAGTGTCACCAAATACACCGGTTGCTGCGCGCGCAGACATGGTGGCAGCGAGTGATGCGGGTCGCACTGAAGAAAGTGCCCCACCTGCGCCAACTGGCGGGGCGGTAGTCGTTGTAGGTTCGTCGTTCCAGCTAAGCATGATATTTTTCCGGTGGCGGTTTATTGGCAGGCTTCGCACTCTTCGAAACCTGGATCGCCAGGTCTCATGGTGCAGGCCGCCCCGAGAATTTCAGGTTCGGGTAAAGCGGAGGTTGCCGCTGCAGAAGCAAAGGTACCGCTGGTCGAGCCAGCACCCGATACATTCACTGCGTTGAGCTCACCGCCACGCCCAGTTGATTTTTCAGCGCTCGTCGCACCAAGCGTACGCAGATAATAGGTGGTCTTGAGACCACGCAACCATGCAAGCTTGTAGGTGTCGTCGAGTTTCTTGCCGGAGGCACCGGCCATATATATGTTCAGTGACTGTGCCTGATCGATCCACTTCTGGCGACGTGCCGCGCATTCGACGATCCAGCTAGGCTCAACTTCAAAAGCTGTAGCGTATAGGGTTCGCAAATCGGCCGGAACGCGATCTATGCGGGACAAGCTGCCATCGAAATATTTAAGATCGGCGACCATCACTTCATCCCAAAGGCCAAGTTTCTTGAGGTCACGGACAAGGTGTTCGTTGACAACTGTAAACTCGCCGGAGAGGTTCGATTTAACGTACAAGTTTTGATATGTTGGTTCAATGCACGCAGACACGCCAATAATATTCGAAATTGTTGCAGTTGGGGCAATTGCAACGCAATTTGAATTACGCATGCCCTGTCGTTTGATGCGTTCACGCAACGAATCCCAATCCATCGTCATCGATTCATCAACTTCAACATAGCCACCACGATGTTCGCGCAGCAGTGCAATCGAGTCATGCGGCAAGATGCCACGCGACCACAACGAACCTTCGAAGCTTGCGTAACGACCACGTTCGGCCGCGAGATCGCTTGATGCGCTGTAGGCGTAATAGCAAACGGCTTCCATTGAACGATCTGCGAATTCGATGGCTTCTTGTGAAGCATATGGCACGCGCATCAAGTGCAGGCAGTCCTGAAAGCCCATCATGCCCAGACCAACTGGACGGTGACGCACGTTGGAGTTGCGCGCTTTCGCGACAGCGTAGTAGTTGATGTCGATCACGTTGTCGAGCATGCGCATTGCGATCTTGATCGTGCGCTGCAGTTTGTCGTGGTCCAGTGACATCGAGCCATCGGCGTTTTGTTTGAGATGCGCAGGCAAGTTGACCGAACCGAGGTTGCAGACCGCGATCTCAGAGTCGTTGGTGTTGAGCGTGATTTCAGTGCACAAGTTCGAACTGTGCACGACGCCAACGTGCTGTTGAGGCGAACGGATGTTGCAAGGATCTTTAAACGTGATCCATGGGTGGCCGGTTTCGAACAGCATGGACAACATCTTGCGCCACAGATTGATCGCGGGCATTTTCTTAAAGAGAGTCAAGTCACCGCGTGCGGCCTTTTCTTCGTAGCCGATATAGGCTTTTTCGAATTCGGCGCCGACCTTTTCGTGCAAGTCAGGGCAGTCGGAAGGTGAGAACAGGGTCCAGTCGCCACCTTCGATGACGCGCTTCATGAACAAGTCTGGAATCCAGTTGGCCGTATTCATGTCGTGTGTGCGACGACGTTCGTCACCGGTGTTCTTGCGCAGCTCGAGAAACTCCTCGATGTCCAGATGCCAAGATTCGAGGTAGCAGCAAACCGCGCCTTTGCGCTTGCCACCCTGGTTGACGGCAACGGCGGTATCGTTCACGACTTTCAGGAAGGGGACCACGCCCTGGCTTTCGCCGTTTGTACCCTTGATATGACTGCGCATCGCGCGAACAGGTGTCCAGTCGTTGCCCAGACCACCGGCGTATTTCGCCAACAGGGCATTTTCTTTGATGGCCTCGTAGATGCCATCAAGGTTGTCGGAGACGGTTGTCAGGTAGCAAGAAGACAGTTGCGAGTGCAATGTGCCGGCATTGAACAGTGTCGGCGTTGAACTCATGAAGTCAAACGACGACAGGATTTGGTAGAACTCGATCGCGCGTGTTTCGCGGTCGACTTCACCGATTGCCAGTCCCATGGCCACACGCATGAAGAACACTTGTGGAAGTTCGATACGCCGACCGCGGATGTGCAGGAAGTAACGGTCATAGAGGGTTTGCAAACCCAGATAGTCAAATTGCATGTCCCGGCTGGCATCCAGCGCTGCGGCCAGACGTGGCAAGTCGTAGCGCGAGAGTTCTGAATTCAGCAGGCCGGCCTCGACGCCGCGCTTGATGAAGGTCGGAAAATAGGTCGCATAGCGCGTGGCCATGTCTTCCTGGGAAGTTTCGTCAGACAGCACTTCCTTGCGGATGGTGTGCAGCAGAAGGCGAGCGGTGACCTTACTGTAGGCGGGGTCGTTTTCGACCATCGAACGGGCTGCCAGGATCGCGGATTTGTAGACCTCGTCGACCGGAACACCGTCGTAGATATTCTTGAGGGTTTCTCTTTGGATCGCGGCAGTGTCAACGAAATCACCCAGTCCGAAGCCTGCGGATTCGATGGTTGCCTGGAGTTTTGCCAAATCCAGAGGCTTACGAACGCCTCCGTCAACGACATGCAGCGTGGTGGCTTCAGCCGGGGCTTGTTCAATATTGGATTTCGCGCGTTCTTGGGCGCGTCGCTCGCGATACAGCACATAGGAACGGGCGACATCGTGTTCGCCTGAGCGCATTAGTGCGAGTTCGACTGCATCCTGCACGTCTTCAATATGGAACGTGCCACCGTTGGGGCGGCTGCGCACCAAGGCTTGAACCACTTGACGCGTCAGGGAGTCGACCAGCTCGCGTACGCGAGCCGAGGCTGCGCCTTGACCGCCATTCACAGCCAAGAAAGCTTTGGTCATGGCAATGCCGATCTTGCTCGGCTCGAAACTCACTACTGCGCCGTTTCGGCGGATGATGTGGTACTGCGTCCAGGTGGCCTCTGTAATGGGCGCGTCTGTGTAGGAAAACTGTTGTGTCGCTTCGCGATGAGACACTGAACTGGTGGAAGTTTGCATTTGGGCTCCTGCAAGGTGAATGGGACACACGTCCCACTCGAATTCGGTCATGGCCAAGCATGTAGGCTTCAGGTTGCTTGCGCGGGAGCTGTTAGGCATCTTGGCAAGCGACCACTACATGTAGTGTTTTATTATCGAATGGATACTAATTCTAGTGTTTGTGACAGGTTGAAGCAATAGATAAATTTCATCTTTTTTTACTATCGTTAACCCTATGCGGGTTGAAAGTGTGGTGTAAAAGCCAATCTATAGAGTCACGGCAGGGGTGTTTTTATTAAATAAAACAATTAGGTACCCGTTAACGTTCAAATATGTAGCACTATTCCACTTTCAATTTGTGTTTTTTTCGGGTTGGAGGTTTGATGTTCAAAGGTGGTTATTCTCGCTGGTGCGTCGCGGCTCTTGTTTTCGTCCTGACAGGTTGCGGCATCCCGCGCCCCTCTGATTCGCCGCTTGTGATCGCGCCCGAGGACCTGCCCGAGCTCGTTTGCGTGCCTCCCGCCGCTGGTCAGACTTTGACAGGCGTTTGGTATGTCGTGCGTAAGCAGACGGGTGTCGCGGGCGAGGTACAGACCCTGTTGGCACTCTCTGCCGACGGCAAAATGCGTCAGCAGATTCGTGTCAAGCAGGGCCGGAATATCCGTTCTGAGCTGCGTGAGACAGGCTGCTGGGAAGCCCCACAAGGAAAGCTGGTTTTGCGCATTAGTCGCTCGAATGGCGAAAAAATCGATTATCGCGACCCGATGTACACCTTGACCTACCTAATTGAGCGCGCAGATGCGAGGCGAGTCGTCTTCCGCGAGGATAAGCCTGACAGCCGCCCTGTCACGGGTCAGCGCGTACAAGACAGCTTCAGGCTCATGTAGCACGCTCAGTCAGATCAAGGCCAGCCGATCAAGGACGGTTTGCTTACCGAGAATCTCCAGAACGGCGTCGATGGCCGGTGTTTGCGTGGTGCCGGCGATTGCAACCCTCAAAGGAATGGCGAGTTGAGGCATTTTGAGTCCGTGCGCGGCTAGGGTGGACTTGATGAGTCCGCTTAGGGCTGCACGCGTCCACTCCAGTCCAGCGGCTTGTTCGGCAAAGTCCTTGAGCACGACACGCGCTGTCTCAGTCAGATGTTGTGACGCGAGTTCGGGACTGGCGGGTGTATGCGCGCCACAAAACAACATCGCCGCGTCGGCGAGTTGTTCAAGCGTTTCAGCACGATCTTTGAGAAGCGCCATGACCTGCGTCAGCGGGACCTTTGTCGGATTGCCCCCGCGCGCTGCAATGCGTGGTGCCACGGCTTGTGCCAGTGCCGAATCATCACTGTGCTTAATGTAATGAGCATTGACCCAATTTAATTTTTTTGGATCCCACTGGGCGGCGGATTTGGAGAGGTGCTGAGGATCGAACCAGGCGACAAGCTGGTCGCGTGAAAAAAGCTCGTCATCTCCATGGCTCCAGCCCAGGCGCGCCAGATAGTTGATCATGGCCTCGGGCAGATAGCCGTCACGGTCGTATTCCATGACGCTGACCGCACCGTGGCGTTTGGAGAGTTTTTCACCGTCCGGGCCCAGAATCATGGGAACGTGACCATATTCCGGTACGGGTGCGCCGAGCGCGCGCAAAATGGTGATTTGGCGAGGGGTATTGTTGACATGATCGTCACCGCGCAGCACATGTGTAATGCGCATGTCCCAGTCATCAACCACGACACAAAAATTGTAGGTCGGCGTGCCGTCGGGGCGGGCGATCACCAAGTCATCGAGCTCGCTGTTGTCGAACGAGATGGGTCCTTTGACCATGTCGACCCAGCCCGTCGCGCCTTCCTGAGGACTTTTAAAGCGTACGACAGGTTTGCGATCCGCGGGAATGGCCGGCAGCGTCTTGCCCGGCTCGGGACGCCAGGTGCCGTCATAGCGAGGCTTTTGACCTAGCGCGCGGGCCCGTTCACGCATGGCATCCACCTCGGCGGGTGAGCTATAGCAGTGGTAGGCTGTGCCCTCTGCCAACATTTTGCCTACGACCTCGCGATAGCGATCCATATGCTGCATTTGGTAGAAAGGCCCCTCGTCGGGCGTCAACCCAAGCCAGGACATACCGTCCAGAATGGCCTGCACGGCCTCGGGTGTGGAGCGTTCCAGATCGGTGTCCTCGACACGCAAAATGAAGGTGCCGCCAAAATGTCTGGCGTAGGCCCAGGAAAATAAAGCGGTGCGCGCGCCACCCAGGTGAAGAAAGCCTGTCGGCGAGGGTGCAAAGCGTGTGCGAACTGTAGTTGAAGCGGGGGACATGAATACAAACCTTTCTTTTAAATCAGCACGCTTTGTAGAAAACGTGAAATGTCGTGAATTTCCTGCGCGCATACGGAATGCGGCATGGGATAGGTATGCCACTCGACGGGGTAGCCGAGTGCGACGAGTTTTGCGCGTGAAGCTTCGGCACGATCGAGCGCGACAACCGGATCATGGGTGCCATGCGCCAAAAAGATCGGTGTCTCGGCATTGGCAGGGTGACGTTCATCGTTCGCCAAATCGATGAGAGGCAAATAGCCTGACAAGCCCATGAGACCAGCGAGCTTGGCAGGCAGGCGCAAACCCGTATGCAACGTCATTGCACAGCCTTGAGAAAAACCGGCTAGCACGATGCGTTCAGTCGGGACGCCACGCGCATTTTCGCGTGCGATCAAGGCGCGGATCGCACGCTCTGAGGCACGGATACCTTGCTCGTCCTCGCGTTTAACCAAGCTCGGTGTCAGGATGTCGTACCAAGAGCGCATTGCCATGCCGCCATTGATCGTGACGGGTTGAACGGTGGCATGCGGGAAAACAAAGCGTACCGACAACGAAGCGGGCAGACGAAGCTCCGGCACGATTGGCGCGAAGTCATGGCCGTCCGCACCCAAGCCGTGCAGCCACAGGACGCTATGGGTGGGGTTGGGGGTCGTGCTGTGTTCTACGCATTCAAGCAAAGCGTCTGCGGTCATGCTTCTGTATCCGGATCTTGAAGGTTTTTGAGGGCTTGGAAGAGCGCGCGGTAGTGTTTGCGTTGCGGCTCTTGTCCAGGACGGAGTGACTCGTTGGCTGTGGCTTCCTTGCGGCCTTCGCGAATGAGCGTGCGAATATGCTGAATATCCGCATGCGGATATTTTTCCAGAAATGCCGTGAAGGCCGCATCGTCTTTGAGGAGCCGGTCTCTCAGCGCTTCGAGCCGATGCATCGCCCGTGTCTGCTCGCGCGAGCCATGTTTCCATGTTTCAAGCATCGTGCGAATCTCGTCAGCGGGGGCGTCGCGCATCAGTTTGCCGACAAAGTGGATCTGTCGGCGCAGACCCTCCCGGCTCGTCGTGCGCTGCGCCAGGCGGATCGCGTCATAGAGGCGTTCGGCCAACGGCAGTTGTTTGAGACGCTCAGGGGACAGGTCCACCAGCTCGCGTCCAAGGTCGACCAAAGCATGCATTTCGCGTTTTAACTGCGACTTGCTTGGGCCGTCATATGGGGACTCATCGGTCCCGTCGGGTGTTTGAGGTAATTCTTGTGTCATAGAGCTATCATAAAGCCTCACGCTAACGGACTAATATGGCTACATCAATTTCTTTTCTTCCAGTTGCTGAAAATCGCCCGATTTTCGAGGATTTAGTGACGCAGGCACTCAAACATGCCCAAAGTTTGGGGGCGAGTGACGCGGCTGCCGAGGTTTCCGAGGGCCGAGGGTTGGCCGTTTCGGTTCGCAAGGGCAAAGTGGAAACGGTTGAACAGACGCGGGATCGCTCACTGGATGTGACCGTTTTCGCGGGTCAACGCCGCGGTTCAGCCTCGACTTCTGACTTTTCCACCCAAGCACTGCGCGAGACGGTGGAGGCCGCCTGGCACATCGCCCGCTATACCGCCGAGGACCCGGCTGCCGGTCTGCCTGAGGCTGAGCAGCTGGCGATTGGTGTGAAAAACAATCTCCAGTTGCATCACCCGTGGGCGATCAGTGTCGATGAAGCCACTGAGCTTGCGGTACAGGCTGAGCGCGCCGCGCTGGCCACAGACAAGCGCATCACTAATACTGAAGGCGCGGGCGTCGATACGCACGAAGGCCATTTTGTCCTGGGTAACACAAGAGGATTTCTAGACGGTTACGCATATTCCAGGCACGGCTTGTCTGTCTCGCCGATTGCCGGGCGCGGACGTGCCATGCAGCGCGACTACTGGTATACCAGTGACCGTCGCGCGGATCGTCTGGCCGATCCTGCGGCGGTGGGGCGCTACGCTGCCGAACGCGCACTCGCCCGCTTGTCAGCTCGTCGCATTCCAACGGGACATTTCCCCGTCTTGTTCGAAGCGCCTCTGGCCCTCGGTCTTCTGGGTGCTTTGACGCATGCAACAAGTGGCGGTGCCCTGTATCGCCAGACAAGCTTTTTGCTCGACTCGCTCGGGCGCCAGATTTTCCCTGGTCATGTCAGCATTCATGAAAATCCTCACATCAAAGGGGCGATGGGTAGTTCGCCTTTTGACGAAGAGGGCGTCAAAACCCAGGCGCGTGATGTGGTGAGCGCGGGTGTATTGCAGGGTTATTTTTTGTCCTCCTATACGGCGCGCAAACTGGGCATGCAGACCACAGGCAACGCGGGCGGCTCGCACAATCTTGTCTTGAAATCTTCGCTGACCAAGCGCAAGGATACTTTTGAGGCGATGTTGCGCAAAATGGGTACGGGCTTGCTTGTGACTGAACTCATTGGTCAGGGCGTGAACTATGTGACGGGCGACTACTCACGTGGCGCCTTCGGTTACTGGGTTCAAAACGGGCAAATTCAGCATGCGGTTGAGGAAATTACGATCGCAGGCAATTTAAAGGAGATGTTTGCCCAGATTGTGGCGGTAGGCGCCGACACCATCACCCGTGGCAGCAAGACGACCGGCTCGATCTTGATTGAGCGGATGGCCATTGCTGGGACCTAGTTGGCTTGAAGCTGGATTTTGTTGTAGAATCAAAGGCTTTCCCCGAGTAATGACACCTTTTTGGGGTCAAAACTTTGGTTTTTAGTGCCGGCGTTTTCTGTATTTCAAACTGCACGGGCGGGTAACAACGCTTTGGCAATGAATGCTGGACTAACAATCAGGGGAAGTCTTTCCGGGATGGTCCCAGAGAGAATTTATTAGGATCCAATCATGAAGACATTTGTGGCCAAGCCGCATGAAGTCAAGCGTGACTGGTTCGTGATTGACGCCAAGGGCAAAGTCCTCGGTCGTGTGGCCAGCGAAGTCGCACGTCGTTTGCGCGGTAAACACAAACCAGAATTCACGCCTCACGTTGATACTGGCGATTACATCGTCATTATCAACGCAGCTGAAATCGTCGTAACCGGTAATAAGTCGCAAGACAAAAAATATTTCCGTCACACGACATACCCAGGTGGTATTCGCGAATCGAACTTTGCAAAAATGCAAGAGCGTTTTCCGGGTCGCGCAGTTCAGAAGGCCGTCAAGGGCATGTTGCCCAAAGGTCCTTTGGGTTACGCGATGATTAAAAAGCTGAAGGTCTATGCTGGTGCCGAGCATCCGCACTCTGCCCAACAGCCACAGCCCCTCGAATTTTAAGGACAGGCCATGATCGGTAATTGGAATTACGGAACCGGCCGCCGCAAGACTTCGGTGGCTCGTGTCTTCATGAAAAAAGGTGCAGGCAAGATCGTCGTGAACGGCAAACCCGTTGACGAGTACTTCGCCCGTGAAACTGGTCGCATGGTGGTTCGTCAGCCTCTTGAGCTGACTGGCCATACTGCTTCGTTTGATTTTCATATCAACGTGCACGGTGGCGGCGAAAGCGGCCAGGCGGGTGCGGTGCGTCACGGCATCACCCGTGCGCTGATTGACTACGACGCAACGCTCAAGTCCGCGCTGTCGAAAGCCGGCTTTGTCACACGCGATGCCCGTGAAGTCGAACGTAAGAAAGTCGGTTTCCACAAAGCCCGTCGTCGCAAGCAGTTCAGCAAGCGTTAATTACGCATGCGCTGACGACTCAAGCGCGAGATCCTTCGGGATCTCGAAACAAACAGGCCGCGCAAGCGGCCTGTTTGTTTTGGCGCCTCAACTTTGAGTCCCTTTTGTTTTGCCCCCATCGAAATTTGAACGCATGGGATAATGTGGACATCATTTAAATCGTGCATCCGCTTGCAGCGGACTCTCAGGAGCACACTCTCATGGCACAAACAGCATCAAAGCGTATCAAGGTTGGTATCGTGGGTGGCACAGGTTATACCGGTGTCGAACTGCTGCGTATTTTGTCTCAGCATCCCCAGGTCGATCTTCACGCCATTACTTCGCGCAAAGAAGATGGCATGCCTGTCGCTGAGATGTTTCCCAACCTGAGAGGGCATGTAAAGTTGGCGTTTTCCTCGCCTGAGAAAGCGCCGCTGACGGGTTGCGATGTGGTGTTTTTTGCGACACCGCATGGTGTGGCGATGAGCCAAGCCAAAGAGTTGCTCGCCGCTGGTGTGCGCATCATTGATCTGGCGTCAGACTTTCGTCTAAAAGATATCGCGACGTTTGAGCACTGGTACAAAATCCCGCATACCTGCCCTGAAGTACTCGAGGAAGCCGTCTATGGATTGGTCGAGCTCAATCGTGAAGCCATTACGCGTGCGCGCGTGGTCGGGAATCCAGGATGTTATCCCACAACGATTTTGCTGGGCTTGGCTCCATTGCTTGGGGGCAAGCCTATGATCGATACCTCCGACATCATTTCCGACTCCAAGTCCGGCGTGAGCGGTGCAGGTCGCAAAGCCGAAGTGGGGATGCTGTTTTCAGAGGCGGGTGACAATTTCAAAGCTTATGGTGTCGCGGGTCACCGCCATCATCCTGAAATCAAGGCCCAGCTTGACCGCCTCGCGGGCACCTCGGTTGGCTTGACCTTTGTTCCGCATCTGGTGCCGATGATTCGCGGCATGCTCAGCACGATTTATGTGCGGATTTTGCCTGAGGCGCGAGACACAGATTTTCAAGCCTTGTTCGAGCAGCGTTATGCCAAAGAGGCGTTTGTCGATGTGATGCCCGCAGGCAGTTTGCCGGACACACGCTCTGTGCGCGCCTCCAATGCGTTGCGTATCGCCTTGCATCGCCCCGGTAACGGTGACCGTCTGATCATTCTGGTTGTGCAGGACAACCTTGTCAAAGGGGCTGCAGGCCAAGCGATTCAAAATATGAATCTCATGTTTGGTCTGCCTGATACCGTCGGCCTCAATCAAGTCGCGATTTTGCCTTGAGGGGGTTCTGTTGAGCGAGTTATCCGGCCCCAAGTCCCCTTTTAAAACACTTGTGTTCTGGGTGCTTGGTGCGCTGTTGTTGATCGCTGCGGGTATTGGGGCGGGTGTGTATTTGGCTCAACACTCGGGTCCGGATGCGCTGGCAATACAGTTGCGCACCCAGCAGGCCGCTCAGGCACAGCTTCGCATGGAACTTGAGGCGAAAATCAATGATGCCAACGCGCGTGCGCAGCAGATTCGACAAGAGTTGACGATCGAGCAAGCTGCTCGTGCGGAGTTGGAAAAAAGTCTCGCCGCGCTTCAAGAAGAGCTGGGTCGCAACAAAGATCATCTGGCTTTCTATGAGCAACTGTTACCGCCTGGTCCGCAGGGTGCGATTGCGGTGCGAGCGGTTGAGTTGGAGCGACAGAATCAAGACCTCAGGTTTAGAGTGCTTCTGATGCGCAGCGGCAAGCCGGGTGAGCGATTCAATGGTCGTTTGCAATTTGTTGCCTCTGGAATGAAAGACGGAAAAGAGATGACGGCAGTGTTGCAGTCATCCCAAAGCGTTGTTGTTAAAAACAGCAACTCCAATTCGCCCGTCAATACCCTGGGGGCTGCGACACAGGATCAAGACAGCCTCAAATTAAGTTTTGACCAGTTTCAACGCAGCCAGGGCGTCCTCGCCATGCCCGTTGATTTTGAACCGACCTCGGTTACGGTCAGCATTTTGTCTGGTGACATTGTCCTTGCTTCGCGCAAGGTTGATCTTTAATTAGGCACCCCGTTTGCGGTATAGTTGAGCAACTTAGTCGGGTATCTCCGACGCTTACATCAGATTGATCGCGAAAGTCGCCCTGAACCAGGGCAGGAGCTAAAAATGAGCACATTGAGCCAAACTGTTGATTTACAGGCCCCTCCGACGCCTATCCTTTTTACGGACTCTGCGGCCGCCAAGGTCAAAGATCTCCTCATCGAGGAAGGTAACGCCAATCTCAAGCTGCGCGTTTTTGTGCAGGGCGGTGGTTGTTCGGGTTTTCAGTATGGATTCACGTTTGACGAGGACGTCAACGAAGACGACACGACACTTGAAAAGAATGGCGTAGCCTTGCTGGTGGATCCGATGAGCTTTCAGTATCTCGTCGGCGCCGAGATTGATTACAAAGAAGACATCGAAGGCTCACAGTTTGTGATTCGCAATCCCAACGCGACAACGACCTGTGGCTGCGGATCTTCGTTCTCAGTCTAAGACTTTGGCCTAGTCGTTTAGGCTGGCCAACAAGCGCCAAGAATGCGCGGGCCCCTTGCGCCCGTGACAGACGGATGACCGGCCGGCACGCCATGCTGGTGTGCCCAGGCTAGCCAAGCAAACGCAAGCGCTTCGACATCTTGAGTACCAATGCCCTCGCTATCCGTCGTTCTGACGGGGCAGGGCATCAGTTTTTGTAGCTCCGCCATCAGAGCGAGATTGCGCGCACCACCGCCACACACCAATAGCTCCTTTGTGTCGCTCGCCTCGTTCAGGATGCATTGTGCGACGGTGTGCGCAGTCAGGTTCCTTAACGTTGCTTGGATATTTAATGCGGTGCGAGCGTCAAAGTTTTTAGAGCCGGAGTTTTCTGACGTTTGATTTTCAGAAAAAAACTGAGCAAGCCGCTTGTCGAGCCAGGAACGATTGAACAGGTCACGGCCGGTTGATTTTGGCGCTGCGAGGCTAAACCAAGGCTCGGAGTCTATGAGATAAGCCAATAGCTTCAGGTCTGGCTCGCCAGATGCGCCCCAAGCGCCATCCCGGTCAAAGGCGTGCCCTGTATGCTGCGCGCACCACATATCCATCAGTACATTCGCAGGCCCCGTATCGAAGCCCTGAGGTGGGTGCTGAGGACGCAGAATGGTGATGTTGGCGATACCACCCAGATTGAGCACAACGCGCGTGTGGGGGGCAGAAAACACACCTGCGTGGAAAATCGGGACAAGCGGCGCGCCTTGGCCGCCAGCAGCGACATCCCGACTACGGAAATCGGCGATCACGCTAATGCCTGTCAATTCGGCAAGTCTAGCTGGGGCATTAAGTTGAATCGTATAGCCACGTTCGGGTCTGTGCCTGACAGTTTGTCCGTGTGCGCCCAGTGCCGCTACCTCACTTGAGGCGATTTTAGTTTGCGCTAAAACCTCTTGCACAGCTTGTGCGTATAAATCAACTAATTCGTTTGCCGCACGTGCGGCGCGTTCAAGTTCGTCGTTGCCGGCAGCGTTCAAACTGAGAAATTCGGTGCGAAGTGATGGAGGAAAATCCACCGCGGCATGCGAGAGGATCAAGGGTCGACCCTGCTGGTCAAAGCGCGCGAGGACGGCATCCACGCCATCCAAGCTTGTACCGGACATCAGCCCGATATAAAGCGAGGTCTCAGACAAGAGAAGGGCGGGCTTTTAGCGGCTGGCAACGTTGCTCGTTTCGGGAACGGCTTCCTGAAACTTGGCGAGCACTTGCAGCTGCTGTTTGTAAGGTGCCACGACCTGTGCGAATAGTTCGCGATGTTCTGGTGCCAGAGGCTGGGAAGCCGGCATGTTTGCCGTTGCGGTCAAGGGGTCGATTGGCTTGTCAGCGACGCGAAACTCATAATGCAAGTGAGGCCCAGTCGACCAACCTGTGGAGCCAACGTAGCCAATCAAATCGCCTTGGGAGACTTTGCTGCCAGCTTTGAGGCCGGGAGCAAACCGACTCTGGTGTGCATACAGGGTGGTGATTCGGCTGTGATGTTTCAGAACGATTGTGTTGCCATAACCGTTTTTCCAACCGATGAAATCCACGGTGCCGTCAGCTGTGGCGTGGATAGGTGTGCCGGTTGGCGCCGCATAGTCGACCCCCGCGTGATGGCCAGACCAGGCTTGCAGACCGGGGAGCTTGCGCATGCCGAACGTCGAGCTGATGCGGGAGAACTTCAGGGCGCTACGCAAAAAGGCGCCACGCAGACTTTCGCCTTCGAGGTTGTAATACCCGCCCGTCTTGCCATCGGGGCTAAACCAGACTGCATTGTGTGTTTTACCGTCATTAATGAATTCGAGTGCCAGAACGCGACCTGTGCCAGCGTTACGGCCACCGATTGTTCGGGTCTCGTAAACGACTCGGAATTGGTCTCCGGTCCGAAGGCCACGCAAAAAGTCTACTTTGCTGCTGAGGACTTCGGCCATCTGCGAGGTGATGCCGTCGGGAATGCCGGCAAGATCTGTGGCTGCAAAGAGGGAGGAGCGAATCGTTCCGACTGCAACCTCTATGTGTGTCTCGAGGGGCTGGAGTAGCTCTTCGGCTTCAAAACCATTTTTCGTGGCGGTAATCTGGAGGGTCTTGGCGGTGCCGTTACCGTTCGCATCCGCGTTGGGGGTGTGATAGTAGCGAACCCACAGCAGATCGCCGTCATCGTTGGTAGCGGCTTGCATCGAGCGGCCGACGATCAACTTGTAAACGGAGCGAGCCTTAGGCTCACGAGTCAAATAGTTGAGTAGATTTGAATCAGAAATATCCAGCCTTTTTAAAACCGTGGCTAGCGTGTCACCAGAACGAATGCGCGTTTCTGTGATGTAGGGTGTTTCTTCTGGGGCCTGCTCGGCTGGAATGGCCTCGGCAGGGTCGGGTGCGGGCACGGGTACTACGTTCAGAACGAGGCGCTGTTCAGGGATCGGTTCGTTTGCACGCGCTGCGGCCGCTTGGCCATCGGCCGCGTCCACGTTTGCTGGTTGAATCAGGCCCAGTGCGACTGCACCTAGACCCAATACTAGAACTGTACTGACGACCACGCCACGCAACAAGCCAGAGCGTCCTTCTTTTTGACCGGACAGCGAAAGGGCTGTTGGGGCGAGGGCGGGCTTGGTTGTCGGGTGATTGTTCAAACGCATCAGGTAGAGATCCTATGTACTGATATAAAGAAACAGCATTGCTGAGACAACATCTGAGCATCAGCATCATTCGGTTAGAAAACGATGCTTATACGCCACACTCATGCCGGATTTTGCGTGGCAGAGCAAGATTAGTTTGCGTATGATGTCAGTCTTGTAAAAAAGTATGTTAGCCGATTTCGAGCGATCCAACAGCTTTTTTTGTCACTTTCACCGATCAAATTGGCTTACTTCTTTTATGTCTACGTCAAAATACACGATTACCCCAGAAATAGAAGCTAACTTGCGTATTGTTGAGCGCGGGTGCGAAGAGCTTCTGGTGCGCTCGGAATTTGCGCAAAAACTTGCGCGAAGTCAAGCGACGGGGATACCGCTGAGAGTTAAGCTGGGATTGGATCCTACTGCGCCTGATATTCACCTTGGGCACACCGTTGTGCTCAATAAAATGCGTCAGCTGCAGAACCTCGGTCACACAGTCATTTTTCTGATTGGCGACTTTACGTCCATGATTGGCGATCCGTCCGGACGCAATTCGACTCGTCCGCCCCTCACGCGCGAGCAGATTGAGGAGAATGCCCGCACCTACTACGCGCAAGCCAGTATGGTGCTCGATCCCGCACGAACAGAGATTCGCTATAACTCGGAGTGGTGCGATCCCTTGGGCGCACGCGGCATGATCCAGCTTGCTTCGCGCTATACCGTGGCGCGCATGATGGAGCGCGATGACTTTACCAAGCGGTTCAAGGCTGGTGTGCCGATTTCGGTTCATGAGTTTTTATACCCGCTGATGCAGGGCTACGACTCGGTCGCCCTGAAGGCGGACCTGGAGCTTGGCGGGACTGACCAGAAGTTTAATTTGCTGGTCGGCAGAGAGCTGCAAAAGGAATATGGTCAAGAGCCTCAGTGCATTTTGACAATGCCTCTGCTTGAGGGTACGGATGGCGTCGAAAAGATGTCTAAGTCCAAAAATAACTACATCGGCATCGGCGAAGCACCAGAGTCTATTTTTGGCAAAATCATGTCGATTTCCGACACGATGATGTGGAAATACTTCAATTTACTGTCCTTCCGGAGTTTGGAGGACATTGCGGCGTTGCGCGCGCAGACCGATGCCGGGCGCAATCCCCGGGATGCCAAGGTCATGCTTGCCCAGGAAATCGTGGCGCGCTTTCACTCGCAGTCGGCGGCCGAGACTGCTTTGGCAGCCTTTGAGTCACGATTCCGGGATGGCGCCATTCCTGAAAATATGCCAGAAGTTACCCTCGCTGGTGCGCCGGTTGGGATCTTGAAACTCTTGCGCGAGGCCGGACTGGTGGCTTCCGGCGCTGAGGCACAACGTAATGTTGAACAGGGCGGGGTGCGTATTGATGGCGATCGTGTCGAGGATAAAGGCTTGCAAGTCAGTGCCGGTACCTATGTGGTGCAGGTCGGCAAGCGCAAGTTCGCCCGCGTCACCGTTTCTTGAGTTGTCACACCATTTGTCACACCACGCAAGACACCCTATAGATGTTGAGTCATCGGGGGGTGCGAGGCGCAGTACACTATCAGCATTCAATTTTCGCATTTACCGCATTTACTTTCGCCAGGATTCCTATGTTTGATCGCAAACTCACATTAGACCGCGTGGACCCCGATATCTGGGCCGCTATCCAGAAAGAGGACAAGCGCCAAGAGCAGCATATCGAGCTGATCGCTTCCGAAAACTACGCCAGTCCCGCAGTGATGCAGGCACAGGGCACTCAGCTCACCAATAAATATGCCGAGGGCTACCCCGGCAAGCGTTATTACGGTGGCTGCGAGTATGTCGACGTGGTCGAGCAGCTTGCGATTGATCGGCTGAAGTCCTTGTTTGGTGCCGAAGCAGCCAACGTACAGCCGAATTCGGGTTCACAGGCCAACCAAGCTGTCTATCTGGCTGTCTTAAAGCCGGGTGATTCCGTATTGGGAATGAGTTTGGCAGAAGGTGGACACTTGACGCATGGGGCATCCGTGAATGCCTCAGGTAAGCTCTACAACTTTCATCAGTACGGCCTCGATGCAAATGAAGTGCTCGACTATGACAAGGTCGAGCAACTGGCTAAAACGCAAAAACCCAAGTTGATCGTCGCAGGCGCTTCCGCGTACTCCCTGCGCATGGATTTTGAGCGGTTGGCTCGTATTGCCAAAGATAACGGCGCCTTGTTGTTGGTGGACGTGGCGCACTACTCTGGTCTGGTGGCCGGCGGTGCCTATCCGAATCCCGTCCCACATGCCGATTTTGTGACGTCAACAACCCACAAGTCACTGCGTGGCCCTCGTGGCGGGGTCATCATGATGAAAGCGGAGTTTGAAAAAGCGATTAATTCCGCGATTTTCCCCGGTATCCAAGGCGGACCCCTGATGCATGTGATTGCGGCCAAAGCTGTGGCTTTCCGCGAAGCTGCGACGCCCGAGTTCAAAGCCTACGCCGCTCAAGTCGTCAAGAATGCCCAGGTATTGGCCGAAACGTTGGTCAAGCGCGGGTTGCGGATTGTGTCGGGCCGTACCGAGAGCCATGTCATGCTGGTCGATCTGCGTGCCAAGGGCATCACGGGCAAAGAAGCCGAAGCCGTTCTGGGTGAAGCACACATCACGGTCAACAAAAATTCGATTCCAAACGATCCGGAAAAGCCCTTTGTGACAAGCGGTATCCGTTTGGGTACGCCTGCAATGACCACGCGCGGCTTTAAAGAAACCGAAGCCGAGCTGACAGGCAATCTGATTGCGGACGTGTTTGACAATCCACGTGACCCAGCAAATATCGCATCGGTCCGCGAGCGCGTCAATGCGTTGACTGCCGCGTTTCCTGTCTATCGTTAAGCAAGGGGCAACGCACAACGCGTTGCCCTCTGCGTTTTGATCGAGGCGACCTCATGAAGTGTCCCTTTTGCGGGCATGCTGATACGCAGGTAGTGGACTCTCGCGGCGCGGATGAGGGTGACTTCATTCGCCGTCGTCGCCGTTGTCCGGCTTGCGATCGTCGTTTTACGACATACGAGCGTGCCGAGCTTGAGATGCCAACGATCGTCAAGCGAAACCGTAGCCGTAATGACTATGACGCTTCAAAATTACGCGCGAGTTTGGCGCTTGCTTTGCGTAAGCGTCCTGTGAGTACTGAAGAGGTAGATGCTGTGGTCGCGCGAATCGAAGAGCGTTTGCTGACCAGTGGTCAACGCGAGGTCTCGACCGAGTTTTTGGGCGAGCTTGTGATGAATGAATTAAAAAAGCTCGACAAGGTTGCCTACGTGCGCTTTGCCTCCGTTTATAAAAGTTTCGAAGACATCGGTGAGTTTGTCGAGGCGATACGCGAAATGCAGGGTCCGCCCGCGCAGCGCAAAACTTGAATATGAAACCTTCTCATTCCCTCGAAGTGCGTAACCCTGACCAAGACGTGTTTTTTATGCGTCAGGCGCTGGTACTTGCCGAGGAGGCTCTTTATGTGCCATCTCCCAATCCGCGCGTGGGATGTGTGATTGTCCGTGAGGCGCAGGTGATTGGTCGCGGTGCCACGCAAGCCGTTGGTTCCCATCATGCGGAAATCATGGCGCTGCAGGATATGCGGGCGCGTGGGTTGAGCGCGGAGGGTGCGACCGTTTACATCACTCTTGAGCCGTGTAGTCACTACGGGCGTACACCGCCCTGCGTCGACGCGTTAATCGCAGCAAAACCCGAGCGCGTCGTATTCGCGCATTTTGATCCAAACCCTCATGTGGCGGGACGCGGCATGCGTCTGATGCGCGAGGCGGGTATCGAGGTTAATGTGGGAGTCTGCGCGGATCTTGCGCTGGCGATCAATCCCGGCTTTGTGTCGCGCATGACGCGTGGCGTTCCGTACGTCTGGATGAAAATAGCCGCCTCGCTGGATGGCCGCACTGCGCTTGCAAACGGGGTTTCCCAGTGGATTACCGGGCCTGAAGCCCGTGCCGATGGACATCACTGGCGCGCACGAAGCTGTTTGGTGCTGACTGGAATTGGGACCGTGCGCGCAGATGATCCACAAATGAATGTGCGGCATGTGGCAACCGCCCGTCAGCCGCGTCGTGCTGTCATTGATCCGGGTTTTGAGATCAACGAGGATGCTGCCATCCTGAAGGGTGAGGGCGCAATGATATTCACGGGCGATCAAAACCCTGAAAAAAGCGCGCGCCTTGAGGATCGTGGTGTTCAGGTGGTCTATGTACCGGAAGACTCGCCTGCTTCAACCGGTCGGGCGCGCCGTCGCGTCGATATGCGTGCCATGATGAAATGGCTTGGTGGGAACGATGTAAACGAAGTGCATATCGAAGCAGGTTCGGGCTTGAATGGCGCGTTGTTGAACGCTGATTGCGTCGATGAGCTCCTGGTTTATCTTGCGCCGGTTTTATTGGGCGAGGGCATGGGGATGGCACAGTTGCCTGCCTTGACCAAACTTGACGGTGTGCAGCGTTTTGAGTTTACCGAGCTCAAACAACTTGGTGCGGATGTCCGGTTGCGCGCGCGCCTGCCAGAACACTGGCGCGAGCTCATGCAGAACATTCATTTGACTGAATTCACAACAGGTAAGGCGCTCTGATGTTTACAGGTATTGTCGCGGCGGTGGGCCGTATCGAAAAAATCGAGCCCCTAGCGGGCGGACAAGCTGACGCGGGGGTGCATCTGACCATTCATGCGGGTGGCCTGGATTTGAGTGATGTGGGGCTTGGTGATTCGATTGCGATTCAAGGTGCTTGCATGACAGTGGTCTCCAAGCATGCCGAGGGGTTTGCTGTTGACGTTTCGCGTGAAAGTTTGCGGCTGACAATGGGTCTGGACTCTGAGGGTCCGGTTAATCTCGAAAAATCACTCCGCGTCGGTGATCAGATTGGCGGGCACATCGTTTCGGGTCATGTTGATGGCCTGGGCGAGGTTGTGAAGTTTGAACCTGTGGGTGAGTCTTGGGAGCTTATCGTACAAGCCCCTGCGTCATTGGCGCCTTTTTTAGCCTATAAAGGCTCGATCACGGTCAATGGTGTCAGTTTGACCGTGAATCGGGTAGAGGACCGCGCAGACGGTACACAATTCAGTATTAATCTGATTCCGCACACGATTGCCGTCACGACCTTGCAGCACCTGAAGATCGGTCAACGCGTGAATCTCGAGGTCGATACGATCGCGCGTTACTGCGAAAGAATGCTTCGCTACCAAAATACCTTCCAATCTTGATGGTAATGCGGGTGTAGCGCCTAGGGCGTCTTGCTTGCCATTTATTTTGTCGCAATAATCCATATCGCGTCACTTTATTTGTCGCAATAGTTGTTGCGCATCATTTAAAGTGACGCGATACTGGCACTGCCCCGTCTAAAGGAGTGAAACATATGCCGCGACTCACATCAAAAGAAGATTTGAATCACTTGGTCGAATTGATTTCGAAACATCATGATGGTTTAGGCATTGATGCGCTGTTGCAGTCCCTGGGGGGCAGCTTGCAGCGCAGAAGTTTGCAGCGACGTCTGTCTAGGTTGATTGAGCAAGGGCGAGTACAGATGTTTGGTGAGGCTCGCTCAGTGCGATATCGCGCCACTTCAAACTCTTTCAATGTATCTGTTGAAGAGGGGATCAAAGCAAAGGATCACATTACTGCCGAGATTTATGTGCCTACCTCATTGGAGGGAGAACAGATTAAGGCCTATGTTCGTCAACCTCGCCAGTTTCGCTCACCTGTTAGTTACAAGCTGGAATTTCTAGAACAATATCACCCTAACCAAACGGAGTACCTGCCGAAAGGTCTCCGGGATCAGTTACACGCTCTAGGACGTTCGCCAGCAGAGCAAACTCCTGCCGGTACCTTTGCACGGGATATCCTTAATCGCTTGCTAGTAGACCTTTCTTGGGCCTCGTCACAACTTGAGGGGAATACCTACAGTCGACTCGATACTGAACGTTTAATTGAATACGGCCAAGCTGCTGAGGGTAAAGATGCCCTGGAAACGCAGATGATCCTGAATCATAAAGATGCCATTGAATTTTTAGTTCGCAATACCGAGCATGCAAGTTTGACGAAGGAAGTCATAATTTCACTTCATGCATTTCTCTCAGATGGATTGATGGCCGACCCATTGTCCTGCGGCAGCATTCGCAACAGGGCGGTAGAAATTGGGGGGAGTGTCTATTTGCCAGTTGCCTTGCCTCAAAGATTGGAGGAGCTGTTCGGCATCGTTATACAGATGGCTTCGGAAATAGATGATCCATTTGAACAGGCTTTTTTCCTAATGGTGCACTTATCCTATTTACAACCTTTCGAGGATGTGAATAAGCGAGTCTCGAGGTTGGCCGCTAATATACCGTTCATTCGCCATAACCTGTGTCCGTTATCGTTCATAGATGTACCGCAGCAGTCGTACGTGGATGCCATGCTCGGCGTTTATGAGTTGAATCGCATCGAATTACTTCGAGACGTATTCGTATGGGCCTATGAGAGGTCTTGTCAACAGTACGTTGCTGTGAAACAGAATCTCGTGCCGCCTGATATATTTCGGCTCCGTTATCGGCAAGCATTGAGCGAAGTTGTCGCGGCCATTGTGCGAAACGATGAGTCCGCAAAAGTTGAAACCATTCGCTATAGAACACCTTTAGTTGTAAAAAGCGAAGATCAGGAGCATTTCATCCAACTGGTACTTGGCGAATTTAAAACTTTGCATCCGGGCAACGTCGTTCGTTTTGGTATTCGGCCTCTGGAGTTCGCCGCTTGGAAGGACAGGCACAGTAATTCAAGCTGATTCATAGGTCGTACCTGGCGCATCCCTATAATATTTAGATGATTGTGCCCTAGGGAGCTGTCTCTTACTCGTTGATGCTAGAATAGCGGGCTTGCAGTAAAACGGACAGGTGGCCGAGTGGTTGAAGGCGCACGCCTGGAAAGCGTGTATACGTTCAAAGCGTATCGGGGGTTCGAATCCCCCTCTGTCCGCCAATAAAAAAGGGCTCTACCCCATTATCGGGGGATGAGCAGTATTCATTCAATATCAGTACTCATCAAACACGGCTAAATACGCCGTTCCAACCGCAGTGGGCCAAGACCCTCAGCCGGTAATTTTCAAAGTTTCTAAATCCATATGCCCTTCGGGACATCATTTCCATTTTAGTGTGGAATCCTTCGGTAATGCCGTTTGACTTTGAGAAGCGCCACATCCTGACGATTGGCTCAATCCAGGACTTCAGTGTATTGGCTAATGTCTTTGCCGGACTCTGAGCAAACTGCGTAATCAACTTAAGCTGACCTCACCCCTAAATTCTGAGCATGTCTGGCTGTTAAGTTCTTAAGACGTAACAGTTTATTGAGTCGTTGTTTTGCAAAGTACAGAGCCTTTAGCGCTGGGAATGGTTCCAAATACCTTGCAAGGTTATCGCGCTGCTCTTTGGAGAGGTTCCACTGATGTCGACGCATCAAGCTCAAGAGGCCACGGTTCATTCTGCCAACCGGATCTTGCTGTTTCCACAGATTGAGAAAATGCTGATTGACCAGGCGTATGACATGAAAGCGGTCGGCCACGATCTTGGCATTTGGAAAGTACTTTTGTACGATTTGGCGATAGGTTTCTGATAAATCCATCACAACGATTTGTACCTTCTCCCTACCCGGTAAGCGGCTTAAATACTGCCTCAGGCTGAGTTCTGAGCGTCCAAGCACCACATCGAAGACCTTATGATTTTTAAGATCGACCAAGGTTGTGGCAAAGCCTTGCTTACGCGTAAAGAAATGTTCATCAATGCCAAGCACCCGTGGACATGATCGACCAGAGAGCTCCGATACGCATCGTTTGATCTGCTGTTGATACCAGCGTTCAATAGTGGCGCTACCGATACGATGCGTGACAGAGAGCTTGCGTTGGCTGACACCGCCATCATGGGCTTCAAACACCTCCAGACGATAAGATTCCGTGGCTCGCAGGCGCGGCAAGACTCTCAATCGGTTTGCTCGCGTAGTCACTACAAATCACATTCGTTTCCTTCGTTAAAAAAACTGACCTCACCCCTTGTCGATTTGAGCCAATCGACACCCGCCATACCCCCCCCAAAAAAAAATCCATTTGGGTCCCATCCGGCTACATTTACACCTTGTTCTGCATGAACGGCTACCACTTTTTTAAAACACCCCTCGTCACTTTTTAATGTACCGATAATTTTTCATTTTCGTCGGGGTTATTCCCATATCAAAACATTTGGCAACTGCGGATCCAATTTCCTTAGTATGGTGTAGCCGACCCCAGACAAACCACGAAATAAACCAAGATTAAAAGCCGTGCCATCAGCATTCCAAGCGTAGTCACCATGCTCTTGGCGGTTCGCAATAATTTGCTTCAGACGTTGATCCGATAAATGTCCAAGAGTGGGTTGGTTTAATAATTTACCTGCCTCGGCTAGAAACTCAATCGCACCGAGTGTGCCGCAACACAGCGTATCTAAATGCTGGGGCCAGTTAGTCAATGAATTTTTTACTGCGTAGGTGATATCGTCAGTAATTGATTTTGACTTGACCTGACCAAGACGACTGCTTGCAATACGAGCAAGTCCAATGCCTATTGCTCCGTGACACCATTGAGTCGGCAAAACTACTTCGCCTTCAGCGCTACCTAAATTAGACCAATTGAATAAGTCTGCTTTGTAACATTGGGCTTCGTAAGTCAAACACTCTTGTGCTGCCACCTCGAATTCCTCACGACCGCTGACTTTTGCCAGACTTGATAGTGCATAAGCGAACCCAGCAGCACCATGCGAGAAGCCCGTTAAAGGTGATTTACTTATTTCAAGTATTGCCCAGCTGCGTTTACCGACCTCACCCAACCGAGGTTGTCGCAATAAATGCTCACCACAAGCAATTGCTTTGCTTAATACTTCCTTTGACAGGGTTTTTCGGTAAAGCGCCAATAGCCCAAGAATGCCCCCAGCACTACCGGCAATTACATCCAAGGAACGATCAGCTGCGATCAATTCGTTAGAGAATAAATTCGATGCCGTCAGGGCTTCTTGTAATAAAGACGGTTCAGAAAGTAGTTCTGAGATAACTGTCAGTGCGTAGACAACTGAGCCAAGTCCGCTTGTACCTCCAATGCCTAACCCTCTAGCCCATCTTGGTGCGGAGGGTTGTGCAATTTGGAGCCGCGTTGCAGCAAGAGCCTTGAGTGCAAGTTCACGACTGACTGAATCATCAGCATAGTGGGTATGGGCAGCTAGAAACAGTGCGATGCCACTGGTGCCATTATATAAATTCGCGCCAAGCGTGACGAGCTGCCCGACTTCTGAATCCCCTAACCAGTCAAGACCGACCCAAGCTACGCTTTTTTCTTTGATCTTGCCATGCTGCGCGATACTTCCGGCGATGCGAGCGACCTCCGAGGATAACGATTGCTGGTCTAAACTTGGAGCCGATTGTTTGAGTTTACGATTAAATAGATATTTTTCCTTGCTGTCGCTATCGGATCGCGACACAAAACTCGTACTGACTTTAATGATTTCAATTTGGCGTTTAATCTCTAATTCTGACCACTGGGTAAAGCGCTCTATTGCTCGCTCAAGTCCAGATTGCGACCCTGTTTGAGTTTGTTGGCCAGTAATCGCACTTACTAAATCTTCATCGCTTAGTGAAAAAAAGTGCGGTACATTTAAATTCACTAACGCTATTCGTTCTGCCTCTTGAAGCGGCCAAAGCAAATCATCTTTAGCGTCCCAGTCAGCGAGTCTGGTTAAAAACTCTGCTTGTGCACTCCACGTCACCCCATCGCCCATGTTGCGATGCTCCTTGAGTCGTTGCAACAGCATGTAATAAAAACGAGTGTTTCGAATCACCTTGCGTACAGGAAGATTTTTAAAGGGATTAAGCATAGTCGTGACGCCCATCGCATCGCGCTGTTTGAGTAAGAAATACGAGTACTGCTCGAAGCCTTCAATGAAGGCAGGTAAGTAATCACCTAGTTGCGCATATTGCCCTTTGAAGTGCGGAATATTGGGCGACTCTGTTGAGTCATTTGGCACTTGCATCCAGCGCATACCATTTGTATTAGCGTTTTTCCACACGCCAACGGGCGCACTGCTTTTAACTGCATTGAGCCCGCTCATATCAAAAATCTTATTGTTGGGGCTTTTAGTGTATGACGGCAGCATCCCCACCATCAACACCGAGTTCACTATACTGCGGTTTGCCTCGATGATGGCTGCTGTCTCAGGTGTTGCTTGCTCTGCTTCAGGCGTAGAGGCCTGTAAAATCGTTTCGAGATCAATTGGAACTGGATGTGCACCATGGGCTAGGATGTTTTCAAAGTGCATATCAGTGCTAACAAACAAGTGAAACACGGCTAACCATGCACCCGAGCGACGATAAAACAGCTTAATATCTTGTGCGGACTCACACGAGATGTGGTAGATAAACTCGGTCCACCCATATTCATGGCATGCAATGGCTTTGACGGGCTTGAGATCAACGGGTGGCAAACTAGCGTTAAAGATTACGATCAGATCGTGCCACGCAACATCCAAACGCAAATCTTTAGGTTTGTAGACAAGTTTGGTTTGATCCGCAAAGGTAAGGATCTGCACCGAATGACCAAAGTTATGCGGATCAGACAAATCGCCGACAATCGCCTGCACTTTGACATCGGGCGCAGAGTGCGTGATGAGTGCCCTAATGTCTGTGATGTCAGAATGCAGACGAGTAATTAGCTCTGCCGTCGTGTCTATCCACTGCCTGACGATCGTAGCCGTTAAGCGCATTAAGACTGGTTTTTCTGCAAAGAGCGCCGCCAACTCAGTGGATCTCAGATCCTCAACCATTCGATCAACTTGATCTGCGCCTTCCATTGCAGTTGACGCAGGCAATTTACCATCTGGACTATGTTTTTTTAAGATTGCCACAAACTTGCTGTATAACAACGGGGCATATAGATCTGTGAGCAGTTTTAACAGCCCAATACGTAAATCCAATCTGGCCGACTCGTTAAACAATGCGAGTGCTTGTGGCTCTGTCTTGTCGATTACGTAGATTTCTGCGCGCTCTATCAACGCATAAAAGAGCTTCTCAAATGGCCGAGGGTCTGCACCATCAACAAAAAAAAGTTGACTGCTCCCAAATTCACTAGTTAACGCTTGATACGTCCATTGAGCATCTAGAAACCATGCGGGTTTCGGTGCATCCGGCGAATGTCTGACATCAGCGAATCGGGATAAGATCTGATCAATAGAAAGCTTGTCACGACTGATACGTTTAAAAAATAAACCCCAATCTCCGCTTGACGCAGAGCGACACCATGCAGCAAGTCTTAAGGCTGCGCGATCCGTGCTGTCTTTCTGACCGATCTGTGGCTCATAATTAGGTCCGAGCAACTCGTCAATGGTTGCTGCGTTTGTAAGTATGTGTTGTAAATCAAATGCCATGTATGTTTCCCTAGGGTGACTGGTGATGGTCGAGACCGAGCCGCATCTTTCACTTAAAGACAGGCTACCCCGGTAGCTTGGCCTGACATATATGCTATGTAAGTATTATTTTTCGTCAGAAATGAATAGGCTGCATTGACCTATTAACTAGCTGTTGTGAAGCATAATCAAATACGAACAGCTGGGGATCGACAATTGCTTGTTGATACCTTAGGGGGTGATATCCGGAATGCCTGTTCGCTTTTTATAGGCTTCTCGATACAAATGACATAACGCTGGGTTGATGCCCTCATAACCACCAGCGTATTCTGTTACTAAAAAATTCAAATGATCTTGATCTTTGGTATTCCCGAGCTTTCGATCAACGCTTGATGACGGTTAGTAAAACGATCTTAAACCGACATCCCGCCGTAGGCGTGGTACAAGGTCGTACCGGTCTGAAGGATTGCAAATGCCTTGTAAATGTAAAAGCCACGTAATTTTGCGCCCAACATCAGGGCAACCCTACCGCCCTCAATGCTCTCACTATCATCAGGCAGTACATCAGTTGTTACGGCTCTTTGTTCAAGAGCATCATAAAAGTGCCTAACCGCCCCTTTACTCAATGTCTTAGCGTTAACACAAACGTCTGTCGCATCCTTAATAAACGGCCTCTAAAAAGCCACCCGAAGGTGGCTAGTACCCAAGTGGGTGGTGGGTTACCGTTTAGCAATAGTTACCTAACAGCACCAACGGCGGCGGTAGACGTCCCTTAAGTTCAATCAGAGCAGCCCGAGGCCCCCAAACGGCGGCTCAGCTCAGCTCAGCCAGCTCGGTTAGTCATAAACAGCTCCACATCCTAGACAGCCAGAGGCGGTCGGGAGGGTCCATGTATCCCCCTGCGCACCGCCGGCAGCCAGCTCCAGTGCATCATCAGATATATCCTGTACAACGACTTCTTCAAGTTCAATATTCATAGCAGACTCCAAGGTCGAGTACCCACGCCCAAGTAGGTGTGTGTTTGCTGTCAGCAATAGCTACCTGAAGCCAACAGGTAAGTATCTTAAGAACGCCTCACACTTATATGATGGTTATTTGACTGTCGTCAATAAATAATCGCATGATTTGTGAGCTATTGCGAGTTGGCTAGGCCTGCTGGCTCGTTCGTAAAAACCTAGAAATCTATGCCATCACCTCGGGCCTGAGGGGGCTGCGTAAATCGAACGCTCGATTATTACAGCGCAGGGTGACGTGGTAACTGGTGTTGGCTTCAAAGCAGCGAGGTGGGCGTGGCAATTGGGATGTAAATCTGTCCGCCAGTAATTAGATGAGCGCCTTCTTTGAACTGACCCCAAAAGGCTGGACGGGTGTCCAACTTTATGGGAGGAGGTCAAACCCAGCCGGATTTTCTAGGTCTGATCTGTCCACTTCATGGGAGGAGGTCACTATACAAACGCCCAGTGGGTGGAACGTGATTCGACTAGAGGATATTCGTAGTTATACACCTCCGCCAATGAAGGATATTGAAGTTCAATTACGGCAAGCCGCTGCTCGTGAGGCTCTCGGTAAATACGTGACGAATTTGCGAGGCAAAGCAAATATCATTCAATAAATCCGGGGATTTATGGGCATAATTGCCCCTCTAGTGGCCGACAGTGATCAACATGTCGCAACTCGTATTGGTCATCACTAATTTGGTCACGCTGCCTACAAGCAAATCCGACAGAAAGCCGGTGCCGTGCTTGCCGATGACGACGAGGTCGCAGCCGTTTTCTCTCTGATACGAAATGATCTGTGCGGGTGCGTAGCCGAGTTCCACGACTGTGCCGGTAAAGGTGCTGTCTTGGGTAGATTGAACCAGATCATCAAGTTTCTTTTTTGCTTCGTCAAAGCAAGCTTGCCGATATTGCTCGATTTGGTCCTTGCTGGCTTTTTTAAGCCGCATGATCCCTTCGTGAGGGGTGTGTACAACGTGGAAAAGAATTTTCGCGGCATCTGGAGCGATGGCTTTTGCGGCGTCGATCAATGAAGGGGTCGAGGCGGAAAAGTCCACTGGCACGAGAACTTTTTTGTATGAGGTTAGTTTCTGGTCTTTGACCACAAGGGTTGGGAGCGGGTTGTGGGCAATGAGTTTGGTGAGGAAAGAGCCCAGAAATAAATCGTGCCAATAACCAGATCCGTGCGCGCCCACGACAACTAGATCGGTCTTGTTTTTTTTGGCTTCGCTAACCAAACCATTCATGCCCTCGTCTTCGGCCAGCAAAGTTTTCACGTGCTTGGTACCAAGTTTCTTTTGCGTGTCTGCCAAGGCCTCTAGGCGTTGCTGAACCTCGGTGTTCAGATTGCTGGAGATGTTTGACAGCAAAGGGTCAAAGCCTCGCGGCCATGACTCAAAAAAACTTTCATTCATCACATGGCAAACGAGTAGGTGAGCCTCGCGCTCCCTGGCGATCAAGCCTGCCCGGTTGAGGGCAATCACAGCGGGATCTGAAAAATCAACCGCGCTCATGATGTGAGAAATTTTTTTCATCTGCTGTGTTTCCTGTGTTCACTATGATGTTCAGATTTAATCATCGCTTAATCCCACATACAATCAGCTTAAAGTTGATTATTGCTACGGGTTTGTCTAAGCAAAAAACACAGCAGGCAAAAAAAAGCCGCACCCAATGGGAGCGGCTTGCCCAGCGCTGGAAGGGTTTAGTCTACGCGTGCACCGGAGCTTTTGACTATTTTCTGCCAGTTTGCCAAATCATCTTTGATCAGCGTGGCGAACTGTTGAGGCGTGCTTTGCAAGGGTTCGCAACCCTGCTTGAGCAGACGCTCTTGTACATCTTTGTCAGCCAGGGCTGTTTTAATTGCCGCATTGAGCTTGTCTACAATGGCAGCGGGAGTGCCGGCAGGTGCCAAAATGCCATACCAAGGTGTCGAGCCAAATCCAGGGATGGTCTCGCTGACGGCGGGCGTATCAGGCAAAGCGGTAATGCGCTTTTCGTTAGTGACGGCGAGCGCTTTGATCTTGCCAGCCTTGATTAAAGCGAGTGAGGACGGTGCGCTTTGAACAGAAACGGGCACTGTGCCGCCAGCAACGTCAGTAGCAGCAGCAGAAGCGCCCTTGTAGGGGACATGCTGAATATCAATACCAACCTGTTGTTTGAACATTTCCATGATCAGGTGGTTGAGTGTGCCATTGCCAGCCGAGGCGTAATTGATCTTGCCTGGGTTGGCTTTAGCCTGAGCGATCAGTTCGTTGACATTGTTGGCTGGAAAGGAGGAGTGGGCTACCAGCACATAGCCTGCACTGGCAACAAGACCAACTGGTGTGAAATCCTTGATCGGATCGAAACCAGTGGTTTTATAGAGCCAAGGATTAATCACCTGCGCGCTGTTGGTGGTGAGCATCAAGGTATAGCCATCGGGCTTAGCCTTGGCAGACATGGCAGTGCCGATGTTTCCGCCCGCGCCTGGGCGGTTTTCCACCACGAATTGCTGGCCGAGGATTTCACTCAGCTTGGCAGTCACAATTCGTGCGATTGTGTCGTTCGCACCGCCTGTTGCCTGAGGCACGATGACGGATACGGGGCGGTTCGGGTAGTCGGCCTGTGCCGAGGCAGTGCCATGCGCCATTGCGACAAGGGCGGCGCTCGTGACTAGGGCACGGGTCATGGTCGAAATTAAGCGCATACAGATCTCCGGTATTTTTGTTAGAGGTATGTTTATACATGACCCATTTCAGTTTGGGTGTTTTTTCTGAGTGGTTCTAGGTGAATATTCGATTGAAAGGCTTTTATTAAAACCCGAATCCAGCACCGGCCCCGAATAGTGTCGCGATGCCAAGTATGGCAAAAATCGCTGCCGCAATCGAATGAACGAGCTTCATCGGGATTTTGTTGGTTAATTTATCGCCGATAAAGACTGCCGGGACATCCGCGATCAACATGCCGAGTGTTGTGCCGATCACTACCATGAGGGGGGCGGCATAGTGCGCAGCCATGGCGACTGTGGCGATTTGGGTTTTATCGCCCATTTCAGCGAGAAAGAATGTGATGAGCGTCGCACCAAATACGCCAAACTTTTGGGCGACTTTAGTCTCCTCGTCTTCTATCTTGTCGGGGATCATGGTCCAGATCGCCATCCCGATGAAAGAAAGACCCAGCACCCAGCGCAGGATTTCAGGGGTGACGGCGGAGGTGATCCATGCGCCGAGCGCGCCAGCAAGGCCGTGATTGATAATGGTGGCGACCAGGATGCCGAGGATAATTGGAACAGGCTTTTTAAATCTAGCCGCAAGAATAAAAGCTAACAGCTGCGTTTTGTCGCCGATTTCGGCAAGGGCAACGACACCCGTTGAGACGAGGAGGGATTCCATTTTGGGGTGATCGTGGAGAAGAAAGAAATATTATAGTGTTGTGCCAGAGGCGCCTGAGGTTCCCGAAGTACCTAGGCTGTTTTCCATCATTGCCACTGACGCAGTGAGCCTTTTTTCAATACTGGCCAAGCGGGCGGCATCCATTCTGCTTGAAATTGAAGCGACAAAAACCGCTGCGATGGGTGTGTCATTTTTTAAGCGAAGCACTTTCCCAATAGCACTCACCCCCGAGGCGGC
This sequence comes from Zwartia vadi, assembly GCF_030410375.1. Taxonomy (GTDB): domain Bacteria; phylum Pseudomonadota; class Gammaproteobacteria; order Burkholderiales; family Burkholderiaceae_B; genus Zwartia; species Zwartia vadi. Next base: position 206,217 of record NZ_JAUHHE010000001.1, on the reverse strand, counting down.
ATGCCCCGTATCTTTGGCGTAGCCCCTCAGTCTGGTTTCCATGACGGCTTGTTTGATGGAGTCTGTGGTGAATGCTTCGTAGTGATTCAGTCGAGTACGGATGTTCGACAAGATATGTTCGACTTCTTCGTCTGCGAGTGCGGCAAGAATAGCCAGCCCGCCTGCCCCAACGCCCAATGGATGTCTGTCCCCAATCCCGGAGGTGAGGGTTTGTATCAAAAAATCTCCGGCAATGCGGTCAATGCACACGGATTCAAAACCATTTCGCTCAACGAGAAAGGCCATGTCTCCTGTTTGTTCAGCGAGCAGTCGCAAGGCAGGATGACAGAGGGTCCGCAGGTTTGTGCGGGGTAACGCGCCCATGCCGAGCTCATGTAACAAGGGGCCAAGTCGATAGCCTTTTTGTCCGTTGGGGCGGACGAGCAGTTCTTCTTTGACTAGACGCTGGAGCAGTCTATGTGCGGTCGAGCGTTCCAAGCCCGCAACCTCGGCGAGATCCGTCAGTCTGGCGTTGCGGTGATGGCTTGACGCAACGAGCTTCAAAAGCTGTATGGCTTTGGCAACAGTGCTGGCAGACTTATCGGTAGGCATTCTCGAATTTTTTTCAAATAGTGGGACGAAAATTAATTTAACACTAAATAATCGTTATTTTGTTTCACTAAATGGGAAAAATTTAAAGATGCATTGACAGGTATCTGGGCCGTCAATAAATTGAATCAACGCTGACAAACTCTTGAATAAAAATGAATCCAGCAGACCGTTTAACGTATTCGGCAATCATTGACCGTCCACCTCTCAAAGGGCCCAACGGGGAGCGCGTGATTGTCTGGCCTATTCTGAATGTTGAGCACTGGACGATCGAGCGCCCCATGCCCAGGCAAGTGTTGCCGCCTCCAACGGGTGTGACGACCTTGCCAGACATCCCGAACTGGGCTTGGCATGAGTATGGGATGCGGGTGGGTTTCTGGCGTCTGAAAGAAGCATTTGACCGGCGGGGAATTGTGCCCACCTTGTCCATTAACGGTAGCGTCTGTCTCCAATACCCTCGTGTGGCACAAGCGGCGCATGAGGCTGGCTGGGAATTTATGGGGCACGGTTTTATCCAGACGCCCACCCATCAAGTCCCGGATCAGGCGGCGATGATCAAATTGACTCTGGATACGATTGAACAGTTTACCGGCAGGCGTCCTAAAGGCTGGTTGGGCCCCGGTCTGACGCAGACGCTCGATAGTGTCGATCTACTCAAGCAGGCGGGTGTGCGTTACATCGGAGACTGGGTGTTGGATGATCAGCCGATTCCGATTGAGACAAAGCATGGCGAACTGATCGCGATGCCTTACCCCGTCGAGCTCAACGATATACCGATGATGGCGGTACAGCATCACGCATCGGATGTGTTTTTGACTCGCGTCAAAGACTCCTTCGATCGACTCTACCAGGAAGGTGAGCAAAGCGTTCGCATCATGGGTATTGCGATTCATCCTTTCTTGAGCGGTGTCCCCCATCGCATTCGATATTTTGAAGAGGCTCTTGATTACATCGCTGGTCATCAGAACGTGAGTTTTATGACGGGTGAGCAAATCTTGGGCTGGTACGAAAGCAGCAAGCACCAAGCAAAGTAGTTTCCGTATGCATTGAAATAACGTGACTTAGTTGTTCTTCTGTCTAGTTCTTATCGGAGCATGAAAATGAAAGCAAAACTGTTAGGTACGATTGTTACAGCACTCTCGGCATTGACGATGTTGGCGATGAGTTCCGTGGCAGGCGCCCAGACTTATCCCAATAAGCCGATCAAGATCATCGTGCCTTATCCTGCAGGGGATCTTGCGGATGTCATTTCACGATTAATCGGTGAAAAGATCAGTGCTGAGCTCAAGCAGTCCATTGTGGTTGAAAACAAACCGGGTGCATCAGGATTATTGGGTTTGCAAGCGCTTGCGCAAACAGAGCCTGATGGCTATACCTTTGCGATGGGCCAAATGGGAAGTTTGGCGGTCGCTCCCATCACGAATAAATGGACGATCAATGTGCTTAAGGACTTTAAGCCTGTTGCGATGACGTTTACCAATTACATGATGCTCGTGACCAATGCGCAGTTTCCACCGAAGACTTTATCTGAGTTGATTGCCTACTCAAAAACGAACCCTGGCAAAGTCCGTGTGGCGACAAACGGCGAAGGCGGATTTCCTCATCTGACCGTTGAGCTGCTTAAACAAAAAGCGGGATTCAATTACGACCACATCCCTTACAAAGGGGGCAGTCAGATCATGCCCGACTTGATTGCGGGTCGTGTCGAGGCGACAGTGCTTGGCTTTTCAAGTTTGTATCCTCAAGTGCAGGCTGGTCGCCTGAATGCTATTGCCGTGACAGGCAAGAATCGTCCTGCGACTGCACCGGAGGTCGCCACAATCGGGGAAACAGTGCAGGGCTATGAATCCCTGGGATGGTTTGGCTTGATCGCGCCTAAAAATACTCCGGATGATCGGATCAAGGTGGTCAATGATGCAGTGAATAAAGCCTTGGCGATGCCTGCTGTGCTTGAACAAGCTAAAAAGCTGGGTCTTGTCGCAGATCCCGGTTCACCCGCGCAGTTTGCAAAAACATGGCAACAAGACTATGACAAATGGGCTGGAATCATCAAAAGCCTCAATCTGGATAACAAGAAATAAAAGAGTCTCACTTAAAGGTTGGCTGACATGAAAACGACAAATGCGACACCACCAAAATATGAACCGTTCGGGTGGCATCACTGGCCCGACGACTTTTGGATGTCTTATCAGTTTCGTCGCGGTCTAGGCGAGACACAGGAGGGCGGGGGCGCGGTCAGTGAAGTGTTTCAAGCCGCTAGCAAAATCAAGGCGGGAGACCTTGAGAGCTGGTACAAGGAATGGAGACATATCGCTGATCGCAATAATACGCGCGGCGATGAGGCAATCAAACTCGGCCACGTCCGCACAGCAATGAATTGCTGGTTGCGCGCAGCAAATTATTACCGTGAGGCCGAGTTCTGGCTGGATGCGAAGGACCCCAGAAGACTGGATACCTTCACGCATGCCGAGAACGCTTCGGCGAAGTGTTTTACGCGTATGCAACCCGCTGCGGAAATCGTGGAGATTCCTTATGAGGGCGGTAAGACCTTGCCTGGCTATTTCATTCGGTCTGCAAATGGCGGAGACAAGCAGCCTGTGCTGATTTCGGTCGGTGGCTTGGATTCTTACAAGGACGAGTTGTGGTTTATGACAGGACGCGGAGCGGTTCAGCGCGGGATGTCAGTGCTGTTGGTGGATGGTCCGGGACAAGGTGGCGCGCTGAGGCGACATAATCTGACGACGCGTTACGACTACGAGGTGCCGATTGGAAAATGCATTGACTGGCTTTCCAAGCGAAATGATGTGGACACATCGAGAATTGCCGTCAGTGGATCAAGTTTGGGTGGCTATTATGCGGCGCGCGCGGCATCAATGGATCATCGCTTGGCAGCTTGTATTTCTCACGGCGCGATTTGGGACATTCATGAGCGATGGAAAGCGCGCGATGATAACCATGGGCTCGCAGGCCACATCAAATGGGTGTTTGGCGCGAAAACGATGCTTGAAGCCGCCGAAATCGCCAAGCCTTTCAAGCTTGAAGGCGTGCTGAACAACATGAAGTGTCCGTATCTGATCATTCATGGCGGCCATGACGTGTTAGGTGTCGAAACCGTTCGTACCGTCTATGACTATGCGACTCAACATGGCGTTCAAGCGACCCTGCGTTTAACCTCCGAAGAAGAGACTGGCGCAGAGCACTGTCAACATGACAACCCAACACTCGGCCAGGAATTGATGCTCGACTGGTTGGCGGATATTTTCAAAATTGATCAAACCAAGCTTGCCTTTTATCCGGGCTAGGAAGCTTGATTTGTTTTTTATTATGACTAAAAAAGAGAGAAATTCATGAGTCATTGGTTTGAGTATTTTCCAGAAAATCACATGTGGTCCCAAGGCATGATGTTTGGGATCGAAATGCAAGCTTGGGGCGCTGCTTCGATTAGTGAAATCGATCAGATTGGTCAGCAATTAAAAGCCCATGTCGGTAATAACGAAAAGTGGTGGGAAGAGTGGACAAAGATGGCCCAGCGAATCGAGGGCTTTGCCGATGCTGAGGAAGCCAAGGGCCATAAGCTCACCGCAGGTGCCTATTATTTGCGCGCTGCGATTTATTATTTCTGTGGAGAGCGTTTTGTGCCTCCTTCGGAAAAGAAATGGGACACCTACAGAAAGTGCTTGAGCTGTTTTAAAAAGGGTATTGAGCGACGCTTTCCTGAGATTGAACGTGTGGACGTCCCTTACGAGGGCACAACGTTGCCCGCCTGGTTTTTAAAGGCGGATGTCGAGGGACCCGCGCCGACGGTCGTGATGTTCGACGGCCTCGATAATGCAAAAGAAATGAGTGTGCTGTTCGGTGGAGTAGAAATTGCCAAGCGCGGAATTCACGTTTTGGCGATTGATGGTCCGGGACAGGGCGAAGCGCTCAGACTTCAGAAAATTCCGAGCCGTTATGACTACGAAGTTCCGGCGGGGGCTGCATATGATTATCTGTCAACCCGTCGAGAGGTCGATCCTAAGCGTGTGGCGGTGATGGGTTTTTCAATGGGTGGCTATTATGCGCCGCGCGCAGCTTCCATTGACCAGCGCTTTGCGGCGTGTGTGGCTTGGGGCGGACACTTCAGTTACCACGAAGCTTGGGTGCGTCGACGCAAAATCATGGAGTCTGGCGGGACCAAGATTTCAGCGCCTGGCTTTCAATTGCCCTGGGTGTTGGGTATGCCTGACATGGATGCCTGCATGAAAAAACTCGAGGACTATAACCTCGAGGGTGTCGCCCAAAAAATGACCTGTCCTTTTTATTGTTTGCACGGTGAAAATGACACAATCGTTCCTGTCGAGTTTGCAGAAAAACTTTACAAAGCTGTTGGCTCAAAGAACAAAACGCTTAAAGTGTTGACACCCTTTGATGGCGGTAGCGAGCATTGTCAGGAAGACAATCGTCAAGTCGGCGCTAACTTGGTGGCGGACTGGCTGGCAGATAACCTCTGATAAAAGAGTGAGTCGGCAGTGGCTGATGGGGAACAGGCCACTGCGCGACAAAAAACACTCATCCTAAAAAGTATGCGGCTACCTTGGCGTATAACGGTATGCCAACAATAAGATTGAACGGAAACGTCAGGCCGAGTGAAAGTCCAAAGTACAGACAGGGATTCGCTTCGGGGACAGCGTAGCGCAGCACGGCAGGCACGGCGATATAGGATGCGCTGGCGGCGAGCACCATGAGCAGCGTGGCATTGCCGGGTGACAGATTGAGCACGAGGGCCAATCCTAACGCTATCATGGCATGCAGGAGCGGTCCAACAATGGCGTAAATGATCAGGCCGGGCGAAATGCCCTTGAGCTGAGGCAGATTGCGCGCAGTCATGAGGCCCATGTCGAGTAAAAAGAATGCAAGCATGCCTTTAAAGAGGTCGCCAGAGAATGGCTGCATGGCGGCTTGACCCGCCTCGCCTGTTACCAGACCCACGACCATCGCGCCAAGCAGCAAGAGCTGGGCACCATCGGTAAAGGATTCGTGCAGGATTTTACCGACCGGGACGGAGGATTGCTGCCGAAGAGTGTTGGCGAGCACAACGGCCAGAATGATGGCTGGAGATTCCATGAGCGCCATGGCGGCAGCCATGTGGCCGCCATATTCGATCCCTTGATTTTCCAGGAACTGCACGGCTGTGACAAAAGTCACGGCGCTGACTGAGCCGTAGGTGGCCGCAATGGCCGCTGCATCAAAACCCGATAAAAAACGTTTCAACAACCAATAGCCGAGCACGGGAACAATCAGTGCTAGCAGAATCGCCGCACCGAGGCTGGCGGCGACTTCGTAGGTCAGGCCGGACTGTGCAAGCGCAAAGCCACCTTTCAGGCCGAGCGCCATTAGCAAGTAGAGCGATAGAAATCGGGAAATAGCGGGCGGTATCTCCAGGTTGGAGCGAACGAAGCCGGCGAGCACACCGAAAATGAAAAAAAGTATGGCGGGGTCGAGAAGATTTTGCATGAGCGTCCTTTTGTGCAATCTTAGAGCTCCTCGGGTTTCATTGTAAAATCGATTATTGTGTGTTGATATATAGATAAATATCTATGAATATAACGTTCAGACAGCTCAAGCTTTTTCTTGCTTTAGCGGAAACTGGCAGCGTCAGCGGTGCGGCGCGAATGATGCACGTGACGCAGCCGACCGCATCCATGCAGCTAAAGGAAGTCACGCTCGCGATCGGCGTGCCTCTGTATGAGGTGATTTCTAAAAAGGTGCATCTCACCGACATGGGGCGGGAACTTGAGCAAACCGCCCGCACAATGGTTCAGACATGGGACGCTTTTGAACAGGGCGTAGATGGTGTCAAAGGGCTTGCGCGCGGCAAACTCAGGATCGCGGTGGTGAGTACAGCGAAATACTTCATGCCGCGTCTGATCGGTTCATTTTGTAAAAGACATCCAGAGATTGATGTGTCGCTGGAAATACTCAATCGTGATGGCGTTGTCCAACGCATGCGCGACAATCTCGATGATCTTTACATCATGTCGCAACCACCCAAAGACATTGACTTGAGTGATGAAGTATTCATGGATAATCCTTTGGTGTTGATCGCAGCGACCCGCGCGCCACTGATCAAGCTAAAAAGCATTACCATGGCGAGTCTATCAAAATATCGTTTTATCCTGAGAGAAAAAGGGTCCGGTACGCGGATGGGAGTCGATCAGTTTTTCAAGAAAAATAAATTTCACCCTGATATCCGGATGGAGCTTGGCAGCAATGAAGCGATCAAGGAGGCGGTGGCTGGAGATCTAGGCATTGGGGTCGTTTCTCGTCACGCCTTGCATGGCCATCAAAAAGAGCATGGTGTAGCGGTAGTCGATGTTTCTGGCTTCCCAATTTTGTCGAGTTGGCATATCGTGCATCCGGCCAGTAAAAAATTGTCGCCTATTGCCACGGCCTTTAAAGCCCATATTCAAAAAGAAATGAAGCGTAATTGATGAAAGCTGTAGATAATTTTTTGTTTGGACTCTGGCGTATCAGAGTGAGCCTATGTATCGCCTTGTTCACTGTTGTTTGGACTGCCCGGGCTGAGGTTTTTGTTGAGCCTATCGTCCGCGGGACGCTGATAATTGTTGGAGGGGGTGACACGCCGTATCTGGTTCAAAAGCGCTTCATTGAATTAGCCGGCGGCTCGGGTCGGGCAAAGATCGCTGTATTTCCAATGGCGACGACTGAATACGATGAAGAGGCGGATGAAGTGAGGGCGGAATTTCAAACCCTGGGTGCCGACGTCGAGATACTCAATATCGATCGTGAGCAAGCTCAGTCAACCGCCTTGGACAAAGTTCTTAAGGGATTCACCGGATTTTGGTTTTTGGGTGGTGACCAGAATCTTTTAGCAAACTCTCTTTTGGGAACAAGAGCATTGTGGACCATCGAAAAGCTATACGAACAGGGCGCGGTGGTCGGGGGGACATCAGCCGGTGCCGCAGTGATGACGGCCACCATGCTGACTGGTGAGCGACGCACGAGCTCTGGTCGCATTAACGAAGATCCTAATGCGGTCGCACCCAGAAGCTCTGAGGTTGCACAAGGCTTTGGTTTGTTGCCCGGTGCAATTGTGGATCAGCATTTCAGCAGACGGTCGCGGGATAATCGTTTGGTGAGTGCGGTATTGGATCATCCCCATCTACTGGGCGTTGGGATTGATGAGGAGACCGCACTCATTGTCCGGCCTGAAGGACGCTGGGAGGTGATGGGAAACGGTCACGTAAAAATTTATGACGCCAGGCGGGCTTACGTTGTGAACGATGTGGATTCGTTTGGCGCGTCAGGCATTCGATTGCATGTTTTGCCGCGCGGATCAAAGTTCGATCCTAGACTCGGTCGGATTGGAGCTTGGCGAAAATAGTCGTACTGTTTTTATAGGCCCGATATGATTTATCTGCACAAGATTTTGCCCTTTGTCCTTTCGCCCCTAGTGATTGCGATGGGGCTGATCTTGTATGGGCTGCTGAGTAAAAAAGGCCGCTACGGCCTGTTTGGACTATTCGTCTTGTACAGTGCGAGCACATTTTTCGTGGCTGATTTTTTATTCGAACGACTTGAGGGAAAGGGCCGAGACATCCAGGTGGATGCAGTTGGCCAGGCGGACGGTATTGTGGTGCTCAGCGGCATGATGATGGGTGTGAGAGGATCGACAGGGCCCATGCAGGAGTGGGATGATGCGGACCGATTTTTTGCAGGTGTGGATTTATATCAGGCAGGCAAATCACCGCGATTGATTTTCACGGGTGGACGACTACCCTGGGAGAGAGCCGAGTTGTCAGAGGGAGCGATGCTGAAACAGTATGCCGAACGTCTCGGCGTACCTGCCCGAGCGATCAGTGTTTCAGCTGAGGCCTACAACACAGAAGAGGAAGCTCGTGTCGTGAAGCGGCTCTTTGAGCAATCTCAACCTCGAATTCTGCTCGTGACCTCTGCCTATCACATGCCTCGGGCGCAGGCTTTGTTTGAGCGTGAAGGTTTCAAGGTTGAAGCATTTCCAGTGGATTTCAAGGTCAGGGCCAAGGCATTGACGCCGATGGACTTTATGCCGGATCCGCGTGCCTTGCGCATGACGGATGTGCTGGTGCGTGAATATCTTGGGCGGTTTTACTATTGGATACGCGCCTTTACGAAATCTTTTCAATCTCCCTGATCTTGTTCAAAATCAATTGGCGAACAGTGTTGAGAGAACCTTTCATGGAATACAGCCGATTCATCTCGTCAGTGGGGATGGATACTTCAAGGGTTTCGGTATTCATCTCGCTGAGACGATCGAGTAAAGTTCGCAAGGTTTTAACGTCCTTGGCAACATCTGCCTGGCGTTCAATTTCAATGAGCTCAGCGTAAAGATTGGAAATCAGAAGCACTGCACGGGTATGTCGGTAGTTGGGAAAAAGTTTGAAAAGTGGATAGACGACAGCAAACATACCCACGAGTAGTAACCATATTTTGTCCAAATAGCTTACCAGCCAAAAGGGCAGTTGCCCTTCAAGTGCTGGCGCACCTTTGTCATAATAGCGGGCGGCAATAGGGCTCAAAGGGATGTTGTGATCGAGATAAGCAGGAAAAAAATCGGGATTGCTGAAAAGTGGTTCAAGGCTGCGGCTGATGCGTTCAGCCGCAGACATGAATATGTATTGAACAGCGGGGTGGGTGTCTTTGTGAATCATCAATGTTGCGGTCGTTGCCAGCATATTCACATCGCTTGAGGGTCGACGATGAAGCAAGTCCAGCGAACCTTTGGGCAAAACAACCGGATTCAGGAAAGGAAGTTTTTTCGAGATCGCTTGCGCATATTCAAAGTTGAACAGTTGGAGATCTTGACGCTTGAGTAGTTGTTGTAAAACAGGTCCAGTTTCCGCATCCGCAATAAACATCGCAAATATTTCACCATTGAGCAATTGCTTGATCGCTTCGGCATTGGTCAGGTGAATAAAGTTCGGATTGTTTTGAATACGCGTGTTTGTGAGAGAAAGCACTCTTTCACTTAAAATTTCAGTACCACTTCCAATCGGCCCGACGGATACTTTGTTGTTCCTGAAGGCGGAAATGACCTCGGGGGATGTGAGAGGCTCACCATGATGAAATAACCAAAGTGGAACGTACTCAACACTGCCAAGCGTCTGCAGATTCGGGTAGAGTCCCTTCGGGGTTATGCCTGCTAAAGAGAAGGCTGCTGTCACTTCGGAACCAGAACGACTGATCTCTTGAATACTCTCTGTGTAGCCGTTTGTGTTGACAAGATGAAGCGTAATTCCCTCGTTTTCAAAATAGGGTTGGAATTTCTTGCCCAGCTGTTCAAAGCTTGACCCTGGCTGTCCGACCGCTAAGTAGATGTTGCGTGGTGGAAGCGGATCAGAGGCAAGAAGTAGAATAGAGATACCGCCAATTAACAGCAAAAGCATCGGCCATTCAGTACGAATCAATCTCTTCCAGTCGACGATCTCCTGGACGAGTGATCTGACCGAATGGGCAATGATAGAGGGATCTTGATTCTTTTGTCTGTTTGACGGCATGGCAGCTTGGCAACTGGATAGTAACTATTGGCTCATCAACCATTATGCGCCAATTTTCCTGAAAATTACCTCCTAAAAGCTGACAGCCAGGCCGATCGCAAAACCACGCACATTATCTCCAAAGGCATACCTTGCTACGACTCGCGTGCGTGTGACGACTGCTTTGTATTTGCTGGAGTCGAATTCAATACCGACGCCTACAGACGTTAAGTTGTTAAAGCCTAGTAAACCTCTCTGGTCACCAAGATAGACCGTGTTGGCGGCCTCAAGGACGTAGCGAAGGGGGCGGTCCATCATTTGCAAACCTGTTGGTGCGCGATATCTGGCGTAGACGCTTGCAGCTTCGGCGGAGGCTGAGCCGCTGACCACTTCGGAAGAATCAAATGTTCGCAGTCGGATGTTGGTGTAACGTAATTCGAGGTCGATTTCATGCTCTGGTTTGACTAGCGTGTAGTCAAGCATGATTGAACCGCCTAGACCGTATGCATTCAGTCGGCCTCTTTTAAGGAAATCAAATGAGGGGTCGAACTTGTCGTCCAAAAAACGACCGGCGACAGATGCATCTGACTCAAGATGTGCGAGTGAAAAATTAAAGATGGGTCGCAGTACGAGATTCGGGGCAATAGGAAAGTCATAACCCACTCCTCCGGATAAAGCGATCGAGTTCCAGCGTGCGGGAACAGAACGAAACTCTTGACCACGCTCAGTAACAAATACGGGATCGAATCGCATCAAGGCGGCAGAGCCTTCGAGGTAGACAGGAACTTTTTTACTGATCGTTTCACCGCCTGCAAACTGTGTCATGAATAATCGATTCTGACCGACCTGATCGTCACGCACCGAAAGAAAACTACTCGTTAAGTCAGGCACAACGGAGTAAGACATCATCGCCAATACTTCATCCGCGCTTTCTTTGATTTTGGCAGCCGGCAGCAAGCCCCGTCCTTGCGCGTGCGAGACGTTTAGAGGCGATGCAATGAGAGATAAAAGCAAAGCAAATAATGGAGCGAACACGTTGGCGGCGATGCAAGCTCTAAGCATGTTGTTTAAAAACTTCATAATCAGCGAATCAAATAAACCCAATGGCGTACGCCGAATATATATAGAGAGATTTATTTAAATAAACGAGAAGATTAATGCTTTCGCAGTCATTAAGCGATAGGCAACGATTGTAATATTTACATCTCGTCAGCACGATTTAAAACTGATCGCCGCTGTTCACGCAAGCTTGACTCCACAGAGGATGACATATGCAGACCCCATACCGATTGTCGATGATTGTTCTTGCTCTAACTGTTGTTTGGGCCGCGCCGACAGTTGGGCAATCTGCAGGTGATGGCACTGCCGCACCCCAAGCGCAAAATGCCAATGCACCTGTTTTTTCAGCGCAGGAAATCGATGCGATGGTCGCACCGATTGCGCTTTATCCAGATGCATTGCTTTCACAAGTGCTCATGGCAGCTACGTATCCGCTTGAAATTGTTCAGGCGGCGCGCTGGTCTAAATCCTCGGGTAACACTGGTGGTGAAGCAGCCCTGAGCAAAGTGAGTGATCAAACTTGGGACCCGAGCGTGCAGTCGCTCGTTGCTTTTCCCCAAGTGCTGACAATGATGAGTGATCAACTTGATTGGACGCAAAAATTAGGCGATGCGTTTCTGGCCCAGCAGGGCGACGTCATGGACTCTATTCAGCGTTTGCGACAGCAGGCGCAGAAAGCGGGTAATTTGACCTCCAACACACAGCAGAATGTTTCCACGCAAGGTCAGACCATCATCATTGAACCTGCGCAACCAAACGTAGTGTATGTTCCGGCATATAACCCGACTGTTGTGTATGGAGCCTGGGCGTATCCTTCATACCCTCCTGTTTATTACCCCGGTGTGATGAGTTGGTATCCTGGTCAGGCTGTTGTGAATGGTCTGATGTGGGGTGCGGGTGTTGCGGCAGCGGGTGCGATTTTTGGTGGGTTCAATTGGAACAATCGTGACGTCAATATCAACGTCAACAATTTCAATCGGATCAATCGCAACAATTTTTATTCCGGTCAAGGTAACAGCAGTTGGAAGCACAATCCGCAACACCGCGGAGCGGTCGCGTATCGCGACAATGGTTCGCGTCAGCGATATTCGACCAGGGATGCGAGTGCAGTCAACGCAAGAAATGATTTGCGTGGACATGGTCCGGCGCAGGGTGCCGGGCGCCCCGGCGATCGCACGCCTGCGCGGGATGGCGCTGGCTTAGGTGGTGGTGCGGGTCAGGCGCGACCTGCTGCAGCGCCGCAACGCGATGCTTTGCAAAATCGTCCTGCAGCACCGCAGCGTGATGCTTTGCAAAATCGCCCTGCAGCACCCCAACGCGATGCTTTACAAAATCGTGCAGCACAAGCTCAGCCTGCGGCTCGCGCGGATGCTTTCAGGGGCGTGGATGCTGGGAGACAATCCATTGATAGAGGTCGTGCAAGCGCGGCAGCTGCCTCGCGTCCGAACGTCGGACATGGCGGTGGCGGGGGCCGTCCTGGCGGGGGCGGTGGTGGAGTGAGGGGACATGGCCGTGGCTAAGCATGCTCATTCATAAAAGCGCATTGATCAACAGCGCACCCCATTCTAAATAAAACATTATTCAGACTTTTATTGAGACCACTATGATTGCACGCATCAGTTCAGTAGTGCTTATGACGCTTGGCTTGTTGTTGGGTTCGGCGACGGTTCAGGCGCAACGTATTCAGCAAGTTTTTAAAACACCTCAGGCGGCGATGGAGGAGTTTGGCTATGCTGTGAAAAATAAGGATGATCTCTTGTTTCGTTTGATGCTGGGCGACGATTACAAGACCTTTATTCCAGCTCCCACCAAAGAGGAATATCAGCGGTTTGTGGCGGCCTGGGACAAAGCGCACACCATCGTGATGGATAATCCTGAGCTGGCACATATTGGTGTGGGTGAGAAAGGCTGGACGTTGCCCATTCCTTTGGTCAAGCAAGGTAATGATTGGCGCTTCGACATTGATCTCGCGATGCAGGAAATGAGGGCGCGGACAATAGGCTCAAACGAAATCGCTGCGATCAAAGCGATGCTTGCCTACGGTGACGCACAGATGGAATACGCCGAGAAAGATCGCATGGGTGATGGCGTATTGCAATACGCACAACGCTTGCAAAGCACACCGGGCACTAAAGATGGTTTGTACTGGCCCACCAATGCGGATGAGCCTCGCAGTCCGATTGGCGAGTATTTTGCGCAATCCAAGTCGATTGATGACATCGATCAGCGTGGTTTTCATGGATATTTATTCCGCATTTTGACCTCGCAAGGATCGGCAGCGCCAGGTGGAGCGCTCGACTATGTTGTAAATGGTCGTATGATTGGCGGGTATGCATTGTTGGCCTGGCCAGTCTCCTATGGTGAAACGGGTGTGATGACCTTTATGGTGAATCAGGCGGGCCAGGTGTATCAAAAGAACCTGGGTCCAGCAACGGAACGATTGGCGAAACAAATCACGACTTTCAATCCTGATAGCACCTGGCAAAAGGTGTCGAAAGACGATCTCTGAGTGGCGGTGTGAGTGGCGCACCAGGGGTCGGTTAAACGCCCACTCCTGGAGAAGCATATGAGACTGACTTGCCCCCATTGTCATCAAACAAATCAGCTCCCTGTTGAGCGGCTAGACAGCGCACCGGTTTGTGGCAAGTGCAAACAAGATTTGTTGTCTGCCCCTGTCGATGTGGATGAATGGTCTTTTAACGAGCTGTTGGCGCACTCACCTCTGCCAGTTGTGGCGGATTTTTGGGCCTCGTGGTGTGGACCTTGTCAGATGTTTGCGCCTACATTCAAAGCGAGCGCTGCCAAGCACGCAAACCGCGTACTCCACATCAAAGTCAATACTGAAGATAATCAGATGTTGTCTCAGCGACTGAATATCCGTTCTATTCCGACACTCGCTGCCTATGCAGGTGGAAAGGAAACCAATCGTGTGAGCGGTGCCTTGCCCGCCGCTGCGCTCGAGCAATTCATTCAGCGGGCTTTAACGGCTTAACTGGGTGTAGAGGGTCAGGTATTTTTGTGCCATGACACCGACATCGTGCTCGGTGCGCACATAATCAGCAGCCCGGGCGGTCATTTGTCGGACTTGCTCGGGGTGGCTGAGGATCCAGTCTATGCGCTGTGCAATAGCGTGGGCCTGACCGACTGGAACGAGTAAGCCTCGACCATCCGCCAGCACTTCCTTAATCCCACCCGTTTGCGTGCCAATGACAGGAATGCCGAGCGACATGGCGTCGAGCAGGCTGCTGCCGAGTGCTTCAAACTTTGAGCACAATAAGAACGCGGTGAGGGCGGGATATAGCTGCTCAGGGTTTTTTTGAAAACCCAAGAGCAAATATTGCTGATCGAGACCAAGTTTTGAAATGAGGGCGCGCGAAGCTTCTGAACATGCGCCATCCCCACCCCAATGGACAAAGACGACATTTGGATGGTCTTTGCAAACGAGCGAAGCGGCTTCAATGAGCGTGAGTGGATCTTTTTCTGAGGTGAGTGCCGCACTGGTGCCGATCAGTTGCTTGCCTTGAAGTCCGTGTGTGTGGATGAGTTGGTGGATTCTATTGGTATCCGGGGTAATTGCGGGTGTCGCACTTGGGATAATGACGGGCTCTATGCCAAAACGCCGAGGCTCGGCGGCGGCTGCCTGACTGATCGCGACCAGTTGGTCAACGCTTTTCCATTTCAGTCGGGTGAAGAGTTGTCCTGTTTTGACAGGAAATTCAGTGCGACGTGAAAACACAATCGGACGTCGGTGAAAAGGCTTAGCCAGTACGGCACCTGTGACCGCTCCCGCGGTTTGTGCATGCAGCACATCGAAACGCGACCCGTGACAAGCGAGCCATCTCGCCAGAGACACCGCATTGCGTGCGTGATGAACGGTAAAACCCCGCTCCTGCGCTTTGCGAACAAGCTCGGCGTCACCGCGAGCCACGAGCTCGACATGATGGCCTTGCTCGCGTTGCGCGCAGGCGGTGAGAAGCGTTTGACGCTCACCGCCTCGCCAGCCTTTTTCAAGGTTGAGTTGAAGTATCTGCATGGGTCAAGAATAACAGAGGACGTGCATGAGGCTCGTGCCTTGCGGGGGCGGACGATCTGTGGCTAAGCTCGGCGATAATAACGATATTGTCTGTGATCAAATATTTTATCTATTGGGGTTGATGTTTCATGCCGCGCGAACCGGATCAGGAGTTTTTGCTCGACTCGCATGCCTTGCACCAGGCGATTGCTCTGATGGGTAAGACGCTTGAGCCTCTCGACCCAGCTCTGCTCGGTTCGAGTCTGCAAGAAAAGGGGCTGGGTTCCGTTGCGACGCTGGAGCAGCTCGCGCCAATCGTCTTCGGTCAGGCTGCACGGCTCGGATCGCCAACTGCGTTTGCCCACAAGGACCCGCCAACGCCCTGGGTGACTTGGGCGACAACGCTCTGGAATGCCTCACTCAATCAGAATCTTTTGCATCCCGCCACTGCACCCGTTGCGCGTCAGCTTGAGGAAAAAGTCGTTGAGTGGCTCTGTCCGTACTTCGGTATGACGGGCGGGCATATGACACCGGGTTCATCGGCTGCCAATTTGACCGCGCTTTGGGCCGCTCGGGAGTGCGCCGGTATTCAAGAGGTGGTTGCATCAGATGCGGCACATTTATCAATCAAAAAATCCGCGCACATACTTGGTTTGCGTTGCACGCTGGTGCCGACAGATGAGCAGGGTGTGTTGCGTGCTGATGCTTTGCCCGCAGACTTGTCCCGTGCGGCGTTGGTGTTGACCGCTGGCACGACGAGCGTGGGGGCGCTGGATCCTCTTGGGCTGATCGGTCAGGCCGCGTGGACACATGTCGATGCCGCTTGGGGCGGACCTTTGCGTTTGACTCGCTTCTCTGACCGACTTGTCGGGATTGAACAGGCAGATTCTGTCGCGGTTTCTTCACATAAATGGCTTTTTCAACCTAAAGAGTCCGCACTCATTTTCTTTCGTGATTCTGTCAAAGCGACTGAAGCGATTAGTTTTGGAGGTGCATATCTGACTGAGCCCAATATTGGTTTACTGGGCTCTCATGGTGCGACAGCGATCCCTTTGCTCGCCATGTTGATGAGCTGGGGAAGAGAAGGGGTCGCTCAAAGAATTGAGCGCTGCATGGCCATGGCCGAAAAGCTGGCTGACTTTATTCGTGCAGATAACAGGCTTGAGCTGTATGCCAAGCCGATGACTGGCATTGTTGTCTGGCGAGCGCGTGACCCGCAGATATTTGAACGACTAC
The DNA here is from genome assembly GCF_030410375.1 of Zwartia vadi. Taxonomy (GTDB): domain Bacteria; phylum Pseudomonadota; class Gammaproteobacteria; order Burkholderiales; family Burkholderiaceae_B; genus Zwartia; species Zwartia vadi. Next base: position 189,807 of record NZ_JAUHHE010000001.1, on the reverse strand, counting down.
TCAAGCATTTGCCTGTCGGTATGACTTCGACAGTCACGATTGAACAGAACAAATGGCTGCGTAATACTGCAGCCAATCCCAACGCAGATGTGCCTTTGATGATTGAAACGATTCAGCAAGTTTTGGATGCGGTATGAATGCAATGAAAAGTGATCAGCCTATGAACAAACCAACTATTGTCCTGGCCCCCGGCTTCATGACGGACTATGACATGTGGCGGGATTTTGTCCCCTTTCTCAAAGACTATAACGTGATCTATGCAGACTTTAGGGAGGGTCAAACATTACAGGAGTTGGCCGCGAGCAATTTAAGCCGTTGTCCAGAGCGGTTCATTTTGATTGGCTTTTCTTTGGGCGGGTACATTTCGCGACATATGTTGTATCAGGCGCCAGAGCGTGTCGAAGCCCTTGTGCTGATTGGCACCTCTACGCGTCCTTCCGTTCCGCCGGTCACCGATGGGTCTGCGACAAAGATGTTTCGTGGGATGAGTCGAAGCGCACTCAAGCGAGCCGTGCATGTAGATCGTGAAAACGACGAGACGTTGATTGCCCGACTCAAGGACATGGGCGAGCGTCTCGGTGCCGAGGTGTTTACCCGACTCTCGGCACTTGAGCGCAAGTCTGATCTTGAGCAAATGAAACACATCAAATGTCCGGTGCTCGTCGTGACTGCAGATCAGGATCGTTTACGCACGATGGAAGAGTCGACGGAGATGGCTGAAGCGGCGCGCGCTCCTCTAGTTGTACTCAAGCATTGTGGTCACATGATGCCGATGGAAGAGCCTGAGCAACTCGCAAACATCGTGTTGCCCTGGCTCGCGGATAAGCGTCGCACATGACGATGGCCATCGCAGTTTGTCAGTATTTGCGAGTAAATTTGGAGAGGGTCGACGATGAGGGTGCTACAGTCCGTGCAGGATTTTCATAGTCCGCGCATTGTTTTTATAGTTTGACTCACCAGGATGATTCCCATGTTTGTACGTCATATTTTTTCAGGTTTTTTTGCTGCTTCCCTCGTGGCCGTGACGCTGAGCGCCCATGCGCAGACGCCGACTTCGAGTCAGCAAAAGCAAATCAACGAGGCACAGGAGCGCTTTACTGCTGCAGATAAAAATGCGGATGGTAAATTAACACTTGAGGAAGCCAAAGCCGGTATGCCTCGCATTGCTTCTAATTTCAATGCAATCGATACCAACAAAGATGGTTTTGTGACCCTTGAGGAAATCAAGGTCATGATTCTCAGATAAATACAGTCGTCTAATCGTGAGCGAGCGTGATGTCGTTCGCTCACCTAAGAGTAAATATGTCGAATAACAAGGCCCTCACTGCACCGCTTCCCCCCGGATTTTCAAGTTTCTCGCCCAGACTGTTGAACGGTGTCGCCCATTTCCCTTTGTATTACATGCGTGGAGGGACTTCGACGGGCGTGGTGATTTGGGAGCCGCATTTGCCAGAGTCTCTGCCGCTCAAAGAGGAGCTGATCCGTCGCGTGATGGGCGTACCCATTGAGGGCGAGACCAAAGGCAACAAGCAAATCAGTGGACTGGGACGTGGACCGGCCACCAGCAACAAAGTTTTCATGCTCAATCGCCACGAAGGTTCCGAGGCCGAATTGAGCAGCACACTCGCTCAGCTCGCTGCGGACAAGTCTGCGATTGACTGGAGCGTCAACTGTGGCAACATGTCTTCCGCTTTGCCGCTCTACGCGCTGGAAACCGGTTTGATTCAGGCGCAAACACCTCTGACCAGTTTAAGAATTTTCAATACAAACACGCAGGTCATCACGGATGCGCGTGTGAATACCCCAGAAGGAAATGCGAACGTACCGGCCGACACGGAAATCCCTGGCGTCATGGGGTCTTTTCCTGGTGTGGAACTCAGCCTGCGAAACCCGATTGGCGCCAAGACGGGCAAGCTTTTTCCAACGGGTCACCGCAAAGATATGTTTGCCGGGGTGGAAGCGAGCTGTCTCGATGTCGCGGTTCCGATGGTGATTGTGAAGTCAGCCGACCTGGGCAAACAGGGTGATGAGTCCCCCGAAGCACTCAACCAAGATCAAGCCCTAAAAGACCGTTTGCGTCAGATCTGGGTTGAGGCAGGTTTGAAAATGGGCCTAAAAAAGCGAAACGGCGCAAGCATGACACGCACTGAGTTGGAACAAAGTGAAACGATTCCAAAAATTTGTATGGTATCGCCACCACAGCGCGGCGGTCACATCACTGTGCGCTATTTCACCCCTCAGTCTGCGCATCAATCCCTAGCCGTCACGGGGGGATGTTGTTTAGCGACCGCTTGTTTGTTGCCCGGTACCGTTGCCAACGATGTGGTCCTGAATCTGTCGACTTTCAAGGCAGATGAAGCAGAAATCGTTGTTGATATGGAAAATCCAGCTGGAATTTTGCGCGCCCGCATTCGGGGTGCTTTATCCGATGATGGGGCTGCTATACCATGGGCCGCCTACACTCGTAATACCCAGGTCTACATGCGCGGCTACGTACCGATCTATACTCCCTCCAAAGCTTTAATGGATTTTTTTGTCGCTGCGTCAGCATCCGTCGGCAGCGTTTGAATCCTTGACTGAAGGGGAGACAGCTTTGTCTGCTGTTTTATATTCTTATCGACGTTGCCCTTACGCAATGCGTGCCCGAATGGCTTTGCGGTGCGCCGAAATCCCTGTGGAAATCCGCGAGATTAGTTTGCGCGATAAGCCGCCCGAGATGCTGGCGTTATCACCCAAAGGGACCGTGCCGGTTTTGCATACGGCGGAGGGTCAAGTGATTGACCAGAGTCTGGACATCATGCACTGGGCACTTGCGCAAAACGATCCGCAGGGTTGGTTGCGCTTATTGCCCGGCTCCGAGGCTTATGCTTTGCAGGAGTCACTGATTACTTGCAATGACACGACATTCAAGCATTGGCTGGATCGGTACAAATATGCTGAACGCTATCCTGAACGTCTCGCGACAGAGTATCGGCAAGAGGCTTTATCTTGTCAGCTGGATGCGCTTGAGGCTGCGTTATCTCGACAGCCATTTTTAGGCGGACAAACTGCAGCGCTTGCTGATGTCGCACTATTTCCTTTTGTCAGGCAATTTGCAGCGGTCGATGCGGTGTGGTTCGCCCAGAGTCCTTATGTCGCCACTCGGGGATGGTTGAATACTTGGATCGAAAGTGAATTATTCAAGCAAATCATGGCCAAACCGAATTCATCCATCTGATGGCTCAGCTTTCAAATACTCAGTAGTGCGGTGGAAGTTCGTCACGCAGATTTTGTGTGCCGACATTCCGATCTTGCGGTAATTGCTGGCGCAGCACACTGAGCTCTCTCGCGAGCGCGTCGATCTGTTGCTGCTGGCGAAAAATTGTCTGATTAAGCTGGTCGAGCATGTCGTCGGCCAGTCCTGTTTTGATTTCAAGATCAGTCAGGCGTTGTTCGATGGAGGGCTCTGTCTTCATGTCTGACTCATAGTGGGTGATGGTGCGAGATGACGGCCGTGCATGATGACTGCAGCGGCAAAAAAGTTTAGACCTGCAGCGAGGCTGAGCGGCAGCTGATAACCTGCACTGAAGTCGTATAACACTCCAAAAAATGCGGGTCCGACTGAGGAAAGTAGTTGCATCAGCATCGCCGCCACGCCAAAAATCGCGCCAAATGAGGCGGCACCAAATTCGCGGCGCACGATGAGCGGCGGCAGGGTGGTGATGCTGCCAGCCGAAAGTCCGAAACCCAAGACCGCAATGATCAGTGCCCAAGTGTGATCATGAAAGAGTGCGCCGAGACCCAGACTGAATGCAGCATTCAGAAGGACGCCGCACGCAATCACTCTGACGTCCAGACCATCTGAAAAACGTGCCAGCAAAATGCGTCCGCAAAAAGCCAGTACTGCGGCCAATGTTACGCATAGTGCCGTGGCAGAGGGGCCGATCGCCGGGAGCAGCAAAGAAACCTGATGCGTCAGAAATCCGATTTGCACCATGAGTGCTAGACCAAAAGCCAGCATGATGGTACGTAAAGCTTTTGTACTCAGTGCCGCTGCGCGCGTCCAAGTGCGAGGAGCGGTTGCTTGTTCGTTTTCAGTTGGCACGATCCCGTCGGGATACAGACCCAGATCCTGAGGTCTGCGTCGCAGGATGAAGAAGCTGATTGGCCAAACGGTTGCCAGGATAATCAAGGCAACGATAATCACGGCATTTGAAAATCCGAAACCTCCGATGATTGCGAGCAAAAAAGGGACGCCAACCATCCCGCCGATGCTGGCGCCCAACATCGCCGTGGAGACGGCTCGACCCTGGTAGCGATCAAACCAGGGTGCCAGAGAGGAGGTTATCGCGGTGGTGGAAAGGCATGCCCAGCCCAACCCCATGAGGGCAAAGCTTGCGTAAACATGCCAGACTTGAGTGATGCCGCTCATGGCGAGAAAGCCGCTTGCCATGATTGCCGCGCCTAGAGCCATGATTCGTTGGGGCCCGAACTTTGAGATCGCGCTCCCAACAAAGCTGAGTATGGATGCGTTCACTAAAAAGGCGATGGTCAATGCAGAAGAGACCAAACCGATCGACCAGTCATGCATCTGACTGATGGTGTGGAGATACACGCTCGGTCCGTAGAGACCGAAGGACCATGCGACAGTCGCTACAGCCATGCAACCCGCGACCATCCACCAGCCATGAAAAACTTTTTGTTTCATGGCTGGTGTTGCCTGTGGCATGGATTTAACCTTCGAGCTGACAAGCCTTGAAGGCCGGCAAAGCTTCGCACCGCGCTGAGAGGGCGACGAGGTGAGGGAAGTCTGCTGCCACGGCTACCTTTGGGAGCATTTTGTTGAGAAAGAACCAACCGACAGCGACGGTTAAGCAGTCCAGTCTTGCTTTGTCACCACCCGGGAAGGTGTTTTGGGCGGCTAATTCTTCGAGCATCACCAGGCTGGCGCGTACTTGAGCACCCAGGCCGTCAATGAAGGGCTGGTGAACCTTTTCAGCGGGGCGTTTGAGGGGCTCATACAAAATCTGAATGGCCTTGTCCAGACCGCTAGTCATCAGCGCGCAATGTTGCAGGATGTGGCGCCGTTCGGCTCCGCTGGCGGGCAGCAGTGTTTGGCCTGGACGCATTTCAAGAAGTGTATCGATGATCGCAGAGCTTTCAACCAGGTGTTCACCATTGTCCAGCACGAGGACAGGCACTTTAGCGATGGGGTTGAAGGTTTTGATGGCTTCGACGTCTTTGGCGGTCGACAGGCTTTTATGCTCGTAAGGCATCCCTAGGGTTTGCAGAACGACGCCGACGCGGCGAACGAAAGGTGATACGTAGCGACCAACCAAAATCATTTTCATCTCCAGTGTGTATTGACATCATTTGTTGATATAAAGTTTACAGTCGAGTATCGCTCAATTTTGTACTTGCACCAAGAGATCAAGAACATGACCCTGAAAATAGACCTTCGATCAAAAGTGATGTGTAAGGCGTCCTTCCTCCTTTTTGCGACGATCATGATGGCGAGCAGTCCAAGTCTCGCCTCGAGTCCGAGGGTTGACATGGGGGACTTCAAAATCGATCTGACCGAGGTCAGTGTCGGCCGTTTCGCGGAATATGCTCAACGCAAGGGTATTCAGACGGAAGCTGAGCGAAGCGGTGGCGGCTTTGAATATGTGATGGGATGGCAAAAGCGCCCAGGCTGGAATTGGCGCAGCCCCTTCGGCTCTCCCGCGCAACCTGAGGAGCCAGCAGTGCATCTGACTTGGGCGGAGGCGCGCGCTTTTTGCCGGGATGCCGGAGGAGATTTGCCGACCAAGGCCCAGTGGCAACGTGCAGCCTATACCGAGCAACGCGACAATCCCCCCGCCCCGTTTGTGAAAGGCAAGACTTACGAATATCCGACGGGTGATACGGGCGAAGGTGCCAATGTAAAAGGTGGCCGTGACGGTTGGGAGCGTCATGCGCCGGTCGGTCGTACGCGTGCCGGAGTAAACGGTCTCTATGACATGGGCGCAAACGTCTGGGAATGGTTGCTTGATGCGCAGGGAAAGACCCATCTGACGGCGGGGGGCTCCTGGTGGTATGGTCCTTCGCAAATGCGTCTGGAAGGCATGCAGTACAAGCCGGATGATGTGTATGTGGTTTACATAGGTTTTCGCTGCGTATACTAGCTTTGAATGACGAGCTTGGATTTGAAGCTTGGATTTGCGCTTCTGTACGTATACTAGAGTGCAAATATTATTTAGCTGATTCAATTAAGATGACTTTGATTTTTGATGACTTGTTAGGAGATCCCTGTGTCCACACCCATTAATGCCTTGAATCCCGATTTTGCCGTCGCGCCGCAGTTGCAGCCGGGTGACATGGCAGCGGTGGCCGCCGCGGGTTTTAAAAGTGTCATCATCAATCGCCCTGACTATGAGGCTGGTCCGGATCAACCGACCGCAGCGTCGGTGATTGCAGCCGCCAAGGCAGCTGGGCTCGCGGTCGAGTACCAGCCAGTCGTCAGCGGCGGGATGACCGCCCAGGATGTCGAGCGCTTTACCGAGCTGTTGAACACCTTGCCCAAGCCTATTTTGGCGTATTGTCGGACAGGTACGCGTTGTACTGTGTTGTATCGGGCCGCGACTGGCAACTCTTGATCTGGATCAATAGTCTGTTTAAAGTCTCTTGGTCGGTCGCAGATTAAGATCTAGTATGCGGTTTCGTAGTTCTTTCTGGAGGCAAGATCATCATGTTTAAAAAAATATTGATTCCAACCGACGGCTCTGCTCTGTCCGCGCAGTCCGCCAACGCAGGCATTTCCTATGCCCGCTCGACGGGAGCCGAGATCGTGGCACTCCATGTTTCACAGCCCTTTGCCGCCACCATGGGCTTTGACGGTATGTCGGCCGCCTATGCGATCACGGACGAGGACTATGACAAGGCGAATGCCGAGCAGGCTAAAAAGTATCTCAAAAGCGTGGTGGATCGCGCAGAAACTGCTGGAGTCAAAGCCACCGCACATGCCGTGTCCAATTTCAACATTGCAGACGGCATCGTGCAGGCCGCCACGGACTATCACTGCGATATGATATTCATTGGCAGTCATGGCCGTAGCGGCTTGTCTCGCCTCCTGCTTGGTAGTGTGACAACCAAAGTGCTCGCGCTTACGCATACGGCTGTTCTTGTCTATCGCGTTAAAGACGAAGCCTAAACCCATGCGCCCGTTGTGGTGATTGCCGCCGGGCGTGAGGTTGTTTTCGATTTGCTCTCGCACTAGAGGGTTCGCTGGCTTATGATAGAGGCCACGCTAGGCTCAAGTGTGGCAGCCGTCGCTGCCCGTGATGCCTCAGGAGAGCGCATATGACTATCAAAGTAGGTGATCGGGTCCCCGATGCCACACTCACTGAATTCATCGAAACTGAAACAGCAGGCTGCACCGTTGGCCCCAACGCTTTCAAAGTCGCCGATCTCGTCAAGGGCAAGAAAATTTTGGTGTTTGCCTTGCCTGGCGCCTTTACGCCTACTTGCTCCGCTAAACACGTTCCCAGCTATGTCGAGCATTACGATGCCATCAAAGCCAAGGGCGTGGATGAAATCTGGTGCGTGGCTGTCAATGACGCATTTGTGATGGGCGCCTGGGGCCGTGACCAGAAAGCCGCAGGCAAGGTTCGCATGATGGGTGACGGCTCGGCAGAGTGGACGCGCGCGCTTGGTTTGGAACTTGACCTCAATGCACGCGGCATGGGTATCCGTTCGCAGCGTTATGCTGCCTACATTGTTGACGGCGTTGTCAAGGTCTTGCATGTTGAAGGTCCCGGCAAATACGAGGTCAGCGACGCGGCCTCGATGCTCAAGGCGATCTAACTCTCTGACAGTGATTGTTAGTTGAGTGTGTCCATTGATCCCGCACGCACAAGGCTTTAGTCCTTGTGGGCGGGATGTTTTCATATCCAGATGATTTCAACACTCGGCGCGTTTCCCTCTCTTTACCTCGCCACCTTATTGATGCTGGTGAGTACGGGATTGTTCAACACGTATATCGCGTTGAAACTGTCGGCCGATTCAGTCAGTGCCTTCTGGATCGGCACGATGATTTCCGCGTACTACCTTGGATTAGTGTTTGGCGCGCGTGTCGGCCATCGTTTGATTATCCGCGTCGGCCATGTTCGTGCCTGCGCCACGGCTGCGATCATCTCGATCTGCGCGGTCTTGTCCCAAAGTCTTTACGATTCTTTACCGATCTGGATCGGTTTGCGTTTAGTCGTCGGTGTGGCGATGTCGGTGCAGTACATCGTGATTGAAAGTTGGCTGAACGAGCAAACAGAAAACAGTCATCGCGGACGCGTCATGTCAGTCTATATGGTGATGTCGGGTTCTGGAACGGCACTGGGTCAACTTGCTATTACGCTTTATCCAACGCTTGATCTTCGTCCGCTGATTTTTGTCGCGGTCTGTCAGGCGCTGAGCTTGCTACCTGTCGTATTGACGCAGCGCAAACTGCCTATCCCCCAGCCTCCGGCACCAATTGATTTTCCTTATTTTTTCAAGGCTGCGCCACAGTCATTATTCACTGTGTTTTTGGCAGGTAATATTTCCGCCTCGTTCTATGGCTTAGCTGCAGTGTTTGCCCTTGGTCAAGGCTTGAGTACACCTCAGATCGCCCTCTACACGGCAACCAGTGTGATCGCGGGGCTTTTGGCGCAATGGCCGATGGGATGGCTCTCGGATCGCAAGGATCGCGCAAAGCTGATTCGCATCAATGCTCTGATTTTCACAATCACCGCCGTAATGATGTGGGGCTGGACGACCTGGCCGTATTGGCTGATGCTGATTTTCGCAGCGGTGTTCGGGGTAATCCAGTTTACTTTTTACGCGCTCGCCTCCAACTTGGCCAATGACCGTGTGTCACCTGATAAGCGTGTGGGTCTCGCTGCAGTGGTGCTGATGACTTACGGCGTGGGCGCCACGATCGGACCGATGATCGCCGGTGCCTTGATGCGCGCGGGTGGTTCGAACATGTTGTATGTCTTTAGTTCGATTTGCGCGTTGACACTGGTTTTGTTGATGTGGCGGCCTAAATGGACTCGGTAAGTCAGGTTGCACTGGGTGCGGCGATCAGCGTTGCCGTGATGGGACGACGCACTGCTTTATGGAAAGCCGCACTTTGGGGTGGCATTGCAGGGACGTTGCCAGACCTCGACGCAGTCATCAATCATGGTGATCCTATTTTAAATATGATCCGCCATCGGGCAGAGAGTCATTCGTTACTTTATTTGACCTTACTCGCGCCTCTCTTGGGCTGGGGCTTGTCGCGTCTTCAGGGAAATACAGGTCTTTGGAAAAGATGGACGCTCGTGTTCTGGCTGGTGCTCTTTACGCATCCGCTGCTCGATGTGATGACCGTTTACGGCACGCGATTGTTGATTCCGTTTACAGATCATCCGTATGGTGTTGGCAGTATTTTTATTATCGACCCGCTGTACACCGTTCCGCTTTTGATAGGTCTAGTCCTGGCGCTTGTGCTCAAGTCCGGACGCGGTTTGAAGTGGAATGCAGTGGGTCTCGCGGTGAGTACCTTGTATCTAGTATGGGGTGTCGCCGTGCAAGCCCATATCACTAAGATCGCCCAGGCATCCTTGAAAGAGTCCGGTATTCAGGCTGAGCGTTTGTTGGTGAATCCCACTGCCTTTAACTCAGTCTTGTGGCGTTTGGTGGCGATGACGCCGGATGCTTATTACGAAGGCTTTCGCTCGCTGCTGGACGATCAATCTCAGATCACTTGGCGACAGTATCCAAGATGTGATGCGCTGGGACGCATACATTCCGATCATCCCGGCGTGGCCGCGATCGCAAAGTTTAGCCATGGCTTCTACAGCTTGGGCCAACAAGATGGGCGCTTGACTGTTATGGATCTGCGGATGGGCCAGGAGCCTTACTATTTTTTCAAGTTCGATGTGGGTCAGGCTGAGCGAGATGCAACTCAGGGCACGAACCAGAGTGCCGGTCAGGAGCGCGAAATCGTGTCGCGTGCGGTTGGCCAGCGACCGGACATTGCTTCCGCCTTGCCCTGGCTCTGGACGCGTCTCAAGGGCCAGAATATACCGTTGCCTGCTGCCGATCATGCCGGACGCACCATTCAGGATGTACAGTTAGAACGTTGCGGGTATCCAATAAAAAATAGAGGGGGCGAGATTGACTCAGGTGCAGGCAAGACCAAGTAGGTGGTATTTCGGTTGGAATATTGTCGCGGCCGCGACGTTTGTGACCTTGCTCACGGTTGGCATGAGGTTGGGTATCGGTCCCTTCTTTATCCCGATGGCCGAGGATCTGGGATTTAGCCGAACCTTGCTCGCCACGATCGTCGCTGTGGGTATGTTGTTCTACGGAATCGGAATGCCTGTGGCCGGTATGCTGGTCGCCCGCTATGGCACACGCTTTGTATTGTTAGTCGGTACGGCGATCGTCATGGGTTCGGTGCTTTGGGCCATCGTCGCACGCGAACCCTGGTCATTTATGATGTCCTTCGGTGTACTGATGTCGGTGGGTTTGGCCTTTACCAGTCCGGTCGCCTTGACGCCTGTGATCAGTCGCTGGTTCACACGTCAGCGGGGGATGGCACTGTTTTATTTGTCAACAGGCTCGATGGCCGGTATCGCTATCATGACGCCGTTGATGACCTGGGCGATTGAGACCTATAGTTGGCAAACTACTTTGCTTGGCTTTGCGATTGTGTTTGCGTTGCTGACTATTCCCTCAGCGCTTTTCATCATCAAAGATCAAGCACCTGAAAACTCTGATTTGCTGCCCTCGCAGATTAATGCCGAAAATAAAAAGAGAGCGGCGGCTGCTTCTGCGATGACTTTCTCGCATGCGGTTCGCACAGTCGTGTTCTGGAAAATCTGTCTCGGTTTGTTTGTCTGTGGTTTTAGTATGAATCTGTTGGGGACGCACGGGATGCCCATGCTGATGGACCATGGGTTTGATTCGGCTACTAGCGCGATGGGCGTCAGTATTATCGGTATCGTCGCGATTTTCGGGACCTTGATTTTGGGGCGTTTGGCGGACAAGCTCGAGCGCCGGAGTATTTTGGCGGTCATTTATTTTGTCCGCGGACTCGGTTTTTTTGCGCTGGTGATGGTCGGCACGCACGTCGAGCTTGTCGCCGCGTCCGTCGTCGGCGGCCTGGTCTGGGCCGGCAGTATCGCAATGTCCTCCGCGATTTTGGCCGATACCTATGGCGTGAGGCTAGTGGGTGTGCTGTATGGCTTGGCGTACTTAGGACACCAGTTCGGTGCGACCTTTAGCTCCTGGCTCGGCGGCTGGGGATACGAGACGTTCGGGACCCACTGGGTTGCGTTCGGGATGTCAGGTGGGTTGCTGATTGCCGCGGGGCTGATATCGATGACCTTGCCACGGAATCCGGTGCGGGGGTAGGGCGTCAGAACGAGGGACCTGTCCAAGGATTAATGATACTGAGGCCAAGGTTGTCAAAGTCTCTACTGTTTCGTGTGACGACGCTCAAACCATATTGAGCAGCAGTTGCTCCCAACAGACTGTCAATTGCGGGTAAGGGTCGTCCTGCTGCGGCTAATAATCTACTCCACCGGTCAGTCACCTTTATATCTATAGGCAGGATGCGCCCAGTAAAAAAAGCTGGCAATTCAGTTTCCAGCCAATCAGTTAGAACTAAGCGTCTCTCTAAATTTTTTACGTTTTCGATACCTTTGCGAAGTTCGCCTAATGTCAACACACTCAAATAAAGTGTGGACGCCGGTCTTTTAGAAAACCATTCAATGACAGAGGGGTCTGGTGAGTTGCGGCGAAGTTCAGATATGACGTTCGTATCCAAGAGGTAACTCAAATTGAGACCTCGCGAGTCAAGCTTTGGTCTCTTTCAAGATTGACGTCTTCAAGCCCAAAGAGTGGTGACTGGCGCATAAATTCCACAAACGAGCGCTCGTTGCCAGTGAGTTGGTCAAAGAGTGAGCGTGTCATCACAACAGCCACTGATCGTCCATGCAAGGTGATTCCTTGCGGGCCTTCACTTTCAGCACATTTAATCAGCTCGGATAGCTTCGATTTAGCTTCTTGTATTTGCCATGAGTGCATTTTTAGCTCCCCATATAAATTCTGACTAGAATAGTCAGAATTTAGCATATTTATTTCAAATTTAGTTATCAGCCCCATCACTAACAATCCTTTGCGTTTTTAGATATACAACACCGCCCGCCGTGCTTGATTCAGAGGCATTGTGGGTATTGATGAGTCTATGCAAATGTTTACAGAAGAGGTGTTAATCAGTTGAAAATCATTTTGCAAAAAACCTGATTTCAAAATGCTTACTAGATTTTTGGTCAAGTAAGGTTGCGTGGCGGAGTACAAGAAATCGATCTTTGCGCGAATGCAATTGTGACGGGCGAAAAAAAAGCGCCTGAAAGGCGCTTAGCTTCAAAATAAGGTTTAAAACTTATTATTAGTTTCTAATTTTTCGAAAAACGTCTCAAACCTACAAGTATCATCCACAGCGCAAAAATGATGGCCAGAAGTGCGCCGGGTACTGCAATCCATTTTGTTAAGCTACTAGCGGGGCGTTTGTTAATGTTACTGCCAATATATAAAAGACCATCATCATCCGTGAACTTGCTCATTTGCACGGTTTGAATTCTTTCTACACTTGCAGAGACGGTTTGCAGCTGAGTCAGGATCTCTTTTGCTAAGTCCTCGACCCCACTATTTGTTTTTTGCTCTTTAGCGACAGAGTTTGTAATGCCGCTGATTCGTCGAGTCAATCGTGAAATTTCCATTTCTAGATTAGTGGCTTTGATTTCCGCATCAACGCGTTTAAGCGTTAACTCTTGTCTAAATTCAGCATCCTTGTTTTGACTGCCCAGACTGATCAGTCGCTGAATAGCATCTCCTTGTAGTTGTAGACTATTTGAAGACTGATTGCCTCTTGTATCCATTCCTGAGTAGTTTGACGATTCTTTTTGATCTTTAAGAGAATCGTAGTCGTTAAGGGACTTTCTATAAATAGCAGCTTGAGCAAGCAATTCGTTCTGGCGAACTTTCAGCTCTTTAAGTTGAATTTCAGCAGAACGACTTTCAATTTCATTTGGCCGGAAATTGATTTGCGCGTAGTTGTCAAAATCAAGAATCCAGTAACGGTTGATTTCGCGAAGTTTTTTCTTTAAGTCCTCAACTGTCCGGCCAGTTTCAGGATCTCGCAATGTTTTGCCTCCTGGAAAACTTTCGATGGTATTGAGTGTGCGTTCGAGGTTGTCGACTGATTTATAAAAGTAGTCCGCAATTTGAAAGGGGGTGTAGCGGTTGAAATTACTTATACTGACATTTTCAGATTCGATATTTGGAATTGATACAACACCAAGTTTGTTAATTGATTGGTGTGACCATACGCTCGGGATGTCGGCTAAGATCTTTCTCGCGAGCGCGCCAGATAAAGGTGATGAAAACGGAGCGGTCAAGGTAATGAGCACTTGTTTTTTAGACGCAGAATCCAATTCTGTTTTGTAGTCTCTCTCAAGAGCCGAGATATCAGTTTGACTGAGGCCTTTTCGTGAGAGCATTGCTTGGTAACGTGCGCGTATAAAGTCAGCATTGTCAGAATATTGAATAATAGAGATGCTGTTTGATAGGTCTTTCAGACTAATATTTTGTTTTTCAAGATCATTGTCGCGCCACACTTGTTCGATGACGCTGCGTGTCACAATGTCGGTGATACTAAATGGGGACTGATTCGGATACTGATTTTTTTCTGCTTGAGGAAAAGTCAGGGAAAGTACCATCGAGTAAGCCATCAAAGGCGGCTTTTTGATTGAGTAGCCTGCTGTGATCAACACAACGAGAGCAGCCAGACATATTAAAATCAGGCGTAAACCTCTGTAATGCGCTCTAACCCAATTTGATACCCGGCCAACAAGGTCAGAGATACTGATTTCGTCCCCATCTTCTCGCGGGTGTTGTTCCAGATCTGTCTTGTCGTTACTTTTCATCATGTATTTCCGTTACTCTGCAGAATGCGCAATATCGATAAAATGATTTTGCGATCGCGGAACGAGAGGTTTTGAATTAAATTAAAAATTTGATCATCGCTTGAAGACTGAGGTTTTCTTCGTGAAGAGAGAGAGCTAGTGTGGGAAGGGTCACCGGGACGATCATTTTCTTTGGTATTTAACAATTCTGCGTGCAGACTCAAAGCTGTTGCGATGTCAGCACCTAGCCAATCAATGAGTGCACTCAGTCTATGAGACTGAGGCAATGCCCGACCAGTCATCCACTTTCGAATAGATTCACTACTGATTGAGCCATCTTCGGGGTAACGAAGGCTGAAGTCTCTAGCAATGACTGCATATGAAGGTATTTTGCCGCCATAGGCGCGTTTGATGCATGCATTCATGCATTGGGCAAAGAGTTGTTTCTGCCTAGAGGGTTTTGGTGAAAATCTTTCTTCACCGTTTTCTAATTGCTTGTAGATTCGATCATTCTCGTGCCGGTACATTGGTTTGCGCCTCAATGAACGACTAATTATTTTTTTTACTTGCACATATCCTATCGATTATTTGGGCGTTGTTTGGCAACTCAAGTTGTTTTTATTATGAGGTTTTTAGTTGTTTTGTAACTTTCACAACTTTGATTGCCAAAGTGGAGAATTTTGTTAGTGCATGGGAGGTTTTCTGCACTCAATCTATGTAGAAAAAACAAAGCTAGAAAGAAAAAACCGCGCAATTGAGTATGAATGTTTAGGTTTTTAGTGCCGAGCTACTAGGAAATGCAAAGAGATTATGGTGGGTTTGGTAGATTCCTACTTGAGGCAGAAGTCAGCGCTGTCGGATGTAATACATAAGATGCTTGTTGGGGTTCTAGCCCTTGATCTTTGTAGTAAAAGCAACAAAAAGCGCCTAAAAGGCGCTTGGCAACAAAATACAATCTAAAAATTGTGTCCAGAACGGACAGTGAGTGCTTGGCGGAGCGGACGGGGCTCGAACCCGCGACCCCCGGCGTGACAGGCCGGTATTCTAACCAACTGAACTACCGCTCCGCAGCGGTAAAAAACTAGTAATAAAACTACCCTAACAGCCCAAAAAACTGGCGTCCCCTAGGGGATTCGAACCCCTGTACTCACCGTGAAAGGGTGATGTCCTAGGCCTCTAGACGAAGGGGACAGGACTAACAACAACTCTTCGCTTTAACTGGTGGAGGTAAGCGGGATCGAACCGCTGACCTCTTGCATGCCATGCAAGCGCTCTCCCAGCTGAGCTATACCCCCAAAAATTTCAGTACAGACCGCAAAAGAACCGAACTGAGAGAACTTTGGAGGTACAGACTTCAATCTTGGCATTCAATTAATTCAAACTGAATGTGTCGACAGCGAAGAAACGGGATTATGCACAAATTTTAGGTTTCTTGCAAGTCGACCGCTGTGGCAACTCACTCTTTAGCGTGAAGCTTAATCTAAATGTAACGGCTGTTTGATTGTGTAAATGTATTCGCATTCTTATACAATACCCATAATAATTATGGGTATGATCAATGTCATCCCTCTTCGACTTAATGATGCAAATGCATTACGAATTGTCCGTGCTCTCGCTGCTGTGAGTGCAAATATTTATGCTTCATCGCACGCAAAGCTTCGTATGCAACAGCGAAACATTACGTTGAAACAAGTTTTGTGTCGCCTAAGGTCAGGTTTTATTTTGGAAAGCGCACATCTAGATATCAAAGGTGATTGGAGGTTAACGATGCGTCACTCTGTAGCTGGTGATGACGTAAAAGTTGCCGTTGCACTAAAGCAAGGTACTCGTGGCAGGATGATCGTTGTGATCACGGTGTTTTGAAAGGAAAAAAGTCATATGTATCACTACACTGAGTGTGGTTTGAAGAATGTCTGGCTGACAAATGGCTACGACATTTGTGAGATCGATGGTGAGACATCTGTCTCGATTAGCGATGTTGAAGAACTACATGAGGTTATTGGAAGGTCAATTGCTGCAAAGTCCAACTTGAGTGCATCAGAAATTCGATTTTTAAGAAAAGAGCTTGGGCTTTCGCAAAAGCGCATGGCGGACCTATTAGGAAGCACTGAGCAAACTGTTTCTCTCTGGGAGCGTCGTGGTCGCATGCCTAAAGGATACGACAGACTCATAAGGTTGCTATATCTTGAAAAAATAGACGGTAACGTCAAGATTCAGGAAATCATTAATCGTTTAATTGAGCTTGATTTCCGTCAAAGTGAGAAGTTGATTTTGTCCGACACTCGATCAGGCTGGCGTTTGGCTGCGTAAGCCTAGAGTTCGCGTTCTCAGTTTGAAACTTAATCCCCCACCTCGCCTCGAAAAGGCGAGTTCAAGCTTCCGACGTACTGATCGACTCCAGCTCGTTCTCTCTCCAGAAACTTTTCTATAGCATTTGCGAAGCCGGGATGTGCCAGCCAGTGGACGGATTGGGTTTGGATCGGTTCAAAACCGCGGGCGAGTTTGTGCTCTCCCTGTGCACCGCCTTCGACGACGGCGATATTGTGGGCGAGTGCCCACTCGAGGGGTGTGTAATAGGCCAGTTCAAAATGCAGGCAGTCAACGTGTTCGAGCGCGCCCCAGTAGCGACCGTAGAGCTTGCGTTGTCCATTGACGGTGTCAAGCCATAGCAATGAAGCGGCAATGGGTTGCTCACGACGGGTTGCAATGGCCATCACGCAATGCTCTGAGAGTTTTTCCCCAACGGTTAAAAAAAACTCTGGGGTCAGATAGGGCGGATTCCCGCGCACATGATAGGTATTTGCGTAACAACGGTAAAAGAACGCCCAGTCATTCGCGCTTATTTCAGGCCCAGAGCGCACGCATGTTGTGACGCCCGCTTCGCGAACCTTGCGACGTTCAGCGCGGATTTTTTTGCGTTTGGGCTGGGTCAGACTCGCGAGAAAACTGTCGAAATCGGGCCAGCCACGGTTGAACCAGTGGAACTGTGTGTGGGTGCGGCGCAGACAGCCAGCCTGCACAAGCGCGTCGGTATCTTCAGGTGTGGTGTACAGGACGTGCAGCGAGGAGAGTCCGCTTTTTTTAGTCCATTGCAACAGTGCTGCAGCGGCCAGCGCACGATAGGGCGTGGTGGTCAGAAGTCTGGCGCCCGGGACGGGTGTAAAGGGGATGGCAGCCAGCCATTTGGGGTAGTACTCCAGACCGTTGCGCTGATAGGCATCGGCCCAGGCCCAGTCGAACACAAACTCGCCGTAGGAGTGTCCTTTGGCGTACAGCGGGATGGCGCCAACGAGTTGTTCGTTGTCCCACAATAAAAGATGGCGGGGTTGCCAGCCTGTTTCAGGGGAGACGCTTGCCGAGGTCTCAAAGGCTTGAAGAAAGGCGTGTTGACTTAAAACGGAACCACCGCTTTCGGAGACAAGCGCATCCCAGCGTTGCGCGTCAATGTCCGAGATGTGTTCGATCGCCTGAAGTCTAAGTGTGCTCATGGTTGAGGATCACGTCTGCGCAGCAACCAGGCCGCGACGAGAACGACACTCGCGAGACCGAGGATCAGGCCGTTCCCAAATCGTACGTACGGTGTCAGTCCTTGCTGGCCTTGTATGGTGGTGTCGAGTACACCCACCCGGTTAGGAGGAAGTTGAGCGATGTCTCGACCCCGGTGGTCAATTGCACCTGTGGAGCCTGTGTTGGTTGCGCGTAACATCGGTCGCGCTGTTTCAATTGCGCGCATCCGAGACATTTGCCAATGTTGTCTGAGTGCCCAGGAATCACCAAACCACGCCAGGTTGCTGAAGTTAGCCAAAATCGTGGCGCCATTTGCACCGTCGGTCCCGCGCACGGCGGGTAGCAGCTCTTCGCCAAACACGTCTTCGTAGCAAATATTGGGTGCAATACGTTGA
Source organism: Zwartia vadi (assembly GCF_030410375.1). Classification (GTDB taxonomy): domain Bacteria; phylum Pseudomonadota; class Gammaproteobacteria; order Burkholderiales; family Burkholderiaceae_B; genus Zwartia; species Zwartia vadi. The sequence continues at coordinate 171,959 of NZ_JAUHHE010000001.1, read as the reverse complement.
CCATCGATCGCAAAAGGTTGTTGCGTCGCGGTTCCGCGCGAAAAGTCACCAAGCGGGATGGACATCAAGTTGACGAACCATCGGAAACCGAAGGGGACGAATTCGCCGAAAGGTACCAGGTGACTTTTATCGTAACGCTGTGCCATCGTGGCATCTCTGAGTTGTTGCACAGTCGTTTTGCTATCAATGCCGATGACACTGTTGGTGTAGGTGCCTGTTTTGGTGTCAAACAAGGCTGCACCCATGAGAATAGTGCTTTGCTGTGTTTCGGCTAGTTCTCGCCAGGCTGACCAGACGGCGGGTGCGATCTGGTGCTGGAAAACGGCGAGCGCGGTCTCGGGAAGCAAGACGATCTTTGGTGAAGGGCTGCCTGCCGGTGTCGGCGTGGCAGCGAGTGTGAGATGTTCTTGGATGACGCGGTAGAGGTGATCGGGTGTGAATTTCACACCTTGATCAATGTTCCCCTGAACGAGGCGCGCCACCAGTGGTGTCCCCGAGGGGGTGGTCCATGCGTATTGCTTGAGCGCAAGACCGCCAAGTGCCAAGCCCAGTGCAAGCACGCCGATGATGGCCTGTTTCGCATCGTCATGTTTCCTGCCCACCAGCGCAGCAATGGCTGCCGCACTGAAGGCGGCCATCCAGCTCACTCCGTAGACACCCAGAACGCTCGTCCATCCCGCAAACCAGCTGTCGACATGTGCATAGCCGATATTGAGCCAGGGAAAGCCGGTGAAAAGGGTCGCGCGTAACCATTCGGATATTGTCCATGCACCTGCCCAGACGGCAACGGCCCAGATTGTTGACGAGATGCTGCGTCCGGGTAGGGCGCCTACCGCGTGGGCCAGCCAAGCTGCAAGACTAGCGAATAAGGCCAGATACGCACTGAGTGCGAGCAGCGCGAGGATTGCAAGGGGCATCGGCATGAAGCCATAGACGTGCATGCTGATCGTCAGCCAGTACAAGCCCACGACAAAGTGCCCGATCGCGAAAAACCAGGCTCTGCGCGCAGCGTAGAGGCCGCTGGGCGCGCGCCAGACGCAGGTCACTAGCCATGCCATGGCGCACAACTGAAGAGGGCTGAGCGCCCACTGCGGGAGCGGGTCGGGTGCGAAGCTCAGGGCGTGGAGTGCGCCTGCCGCCAACAACCCAAAGGCGAGTCGCCATTTGAGCCAGAGCTTGTTCACGCTGAGGGTGTCACGCGTATGGGTTCGGCTTTGCCGCGTGCTCTGGCGCGCAACCAGAGCGCGCGCCTGGCATCTGCACGCATGACTTCGATTCGCAGATCGCCATGTTGACAGGCATCGCCGCGTTTGGGGATATGTCCGAGCTCATGGGCCAGCCAACCTCCGACGGTGTCGTATTCACCAGTAGGCAGGTTCGCACCCAGAGCTTCGTTAAAAGCTTCTATCTCAGTCGTAGCCAGAATGCGCCAAGCTCGTACGCCGTCAGGAAAAATTGTTTTGGCACCTTCGACATCGTATTCGTCCTCAATCGCGCCGACAATTTGCTCAAGCACATCCTCGAGTGTGACCAGACCTGTAATGCCGCCATGCTCGTCGATGACAACGGCGATGTGGTTACGGTTACGTCGAAATTCTTGGAGCAAGACATTCAGGCGTTTCGACTCGGGGATAAAGACTGCGGGTCGCACGAGGTCGCGCAAGGTCAACTCGGGATTGAGGAGATGACCGAGCAGGTCTTTTGTCATCACCACGCCGATAATGTTGTCGCGCGATCCTTCGAAGACGGGGAACCTGGAATGCGCTGTTTCGATGATCTCGGGCATCAGTGTCGAGATGGACTGCGAGACATCAAGCATATCCATGCGGGCACGCGGGACCATCACATCGACTGCGGTTTGTTCAGACACCGCCAGGGCGCCTTTTAGCATCGAGTAGGCATCCGCATCGATGAGTTCACGTTCACGTGCGGCATCCAGTACGGCCATGATGCCTTCGCGATCCTCGGGTTCGCGGCGAACGAGCGATAACAGGCGATCAAGTAGACGGGGGCGGTTGGGCTTGGCCGAAGATGTTGAGGATTCAGCAGCAGGATAGGGATCTGACATTGTCCAGAGACAGAGTTTAGGAGAGATAAGGATAACCTGAAAGTGACGTCTTCAAAGCAAAAACGTTTGTCATTTCTCTTGAATCAAGTAAGGGTTATCGATCCCCATCGATGCAAGGATTCGCGTTTCTAAACGCTCCATGTGTTTGGCATCGCGCGTATGTATGTGGTCGTAACCTAGCGCATGCAGCGTACCGTGGATCGTTAAATGCGTGGCATGACAAAGAAAGTCTTTACGTTGCTCTTTGGCTTCGCGTTTCAGTACGGGCACACAGAGAACAATATCACCTGAGGCTGTGCCATCAGGTTGAACACCGTATTCAAAGGTGAGAACATTGGTGGCGTAATTTTTGTGGCGATAGCCGGAATTGAGTTGTTGCGCCTCTTTGAGACCCACCAGGCGCAAACCCACTTGCAAGCGCCCAAAGGAAACACGACCGTCCTCCTGCGCGGCGAGCATGGCACGCTGCACCCAGCGACGCAATTTCCAGCGCGGCAGGCTTGGTGCCTCGACAGCATAGTGAATGCTGAGCGACAGTTCAGCTGGCGTTTTGTTCGGCTTGTTCATAGGCATCGACAATGCGTGCAACAAGAGGGTGTCGCACAACATCGCGACTGGTGAATTGCGTCACAGCGATGCCTTTGACTTCCTCCAGGACTTTTACCGCATGGGCCAGGCCGCTTTTATGACCTTTTGGCAAGTCCACCTGGGACGGGTCGCCCGTAATCACGGCCTTGCTACCAAAACCAATGCGTGTCAAAAACATTTTCATTTGTTCGGGTGTGGTGTTTTGGGCTTCGTCCAAAATCACAAATGCATGATTGAGTGTGCGGCCCCGCATATACGCTAGAGGTGCGATTTCAATTGTTTGCTTTTCAAACAGGCGCTGCACACGCTCAAAACCCATCAAGTCGTAGAGCGCATCGTAGAGTGGACGCAGATACGGATCGACTTTCTGTGCGAGATCGCCCGGTAAAAAGCCCAGGCGCTCGCCCGCTTCAACGGCGGGGCGTGTCAACACGATGCGTTGCACGGTATCGCGCTCCATCGCATCGATGGCGCAGGCGACAGCCAGCCAGGTTTTACCGGTCCCTGCGGGTCCCACTCCAAAAGTAATGTCGTGTTTGAGAATGTTGTTGAGGTAGTCTCGCTGTCGTGGGGTGCGGGGACGCAAGTCGCTGCGTCGGGTGCGCAAGGCGATCGTCCCGCTTTCGTCATCCAGTGGCGGAAACTCCGTCGGATCAAAGCTTGGCATTGAGGGGGTGACTGAACGGCCTACGCCAATTTCGACGAGACCCAGTTGGATATCATCCACAGATAAAGCGTGTTGGGCCGCGCGGTCAAAAAAGGCAAACAGCATTTTGCTGGCGGCCTCAGCGTGAGCGCCATGGATGGTGAGCTTGTTGCCCTGTCGTGTCAGCTCAAGATCGAGCCCATCTGCGATTTGCCGTAGATTGACATCCAATGGGCCGCAGAGATTCGCAAGCTGTTGATTACTCCCCTCAAGCGTCATCTTGACAGGCAGAGGACGTCCGCGCGGGCTGGTTTTGACGGGAGGACGGCTCATTGTGATGCCTCGACTGGTGTGTGATCCGCATCATCTTGTATTGCTACCCGACCTCTAAAGGTATTGGTCATTGCATCCGTAATCACAACATCAATCATCTGGCCAATTAAACGAGGATGACCGGGAAAATTAACGATACGGTTATTTTCTGTGCGACCACTGAGTTCGTTCGGATCTCTTGTGGAGGTACCCTCAACCAGTATGCGTTGCGTCGAGCCCACCATGCTGCGCGCAATCGCGTGAGCCTGCTCGTTAATGAGGGCTTGCAGACGTTGCAAGCGCTGGAGCTTGACGGTCTGTGGCGTGTCATCAACGAGGTCGGCTGCAGGTGTACCGGGACGACGTGAGTACACGAACGAGAATGAGGTATCGAAGCCGACCTCTTCAATGAGTTTCATGGTTTTCTCGAAATCTTCTTCGGTTTCGCCGGGAAAGCCCACGATAAAGTCAGAGGACAGCGTCAAGCCGGGGCGTGCAGCGCGTAATTTACGCACGACTGATTTGAATTCGATCGCGGTGTAGCCGCGTTTCATGGCTGCGAGGACGCGGTCGCTGCCTGCTTGAACAGGAAGGTGAAGAAAGGATACGAGTTTGGGAAGTCGCGCATAGACCTCGGTCATGCGCGTGGTCATTTCTTTGGGGTGTGAGGTGGTGTAGCGTATCCGCTCAATGCCGGGAATCTCGTGGACATATTCGAGCAAGGTCGCAAAGTCGGCAATCTCAGCATCGTTGCCTTCGCCCATGCGGCCGCGGTAAGCGTTGACGTTTTGACCCAGCAGTGTGACCTCTTTGACACCTTGATCGGCGAGGTCTGCCACTTCGGTCAGGACATCCTCAAAAGGACGCGAGATCTCTTCGCCACGGGTGTAGGGTACAACGCAGAAACTGCAGTACTTGCTGCAGCCTTCCATGATCGAGACAAAAGCGGTGGCGCCTTCCACGCGTGCGGGCGGCATGGCATCGAACTTTTCGATTTCGGGAAAGCTGATGTCGACTTGTGAGCGACCCTCGGAACGCCGACGTGCGATCAGCTCTGGCAGGCGATGCAGAGTTTGAGGACCAAACACCACATCGACATAGGGCGCGCGATCAACAATGGCAGAACCTTCTTGACTGGCCACGCAACCACCTACACCGATCACAAGATCAGGGTTCAGGGCTTTGAGGTGTTTGATGCGTCCCAGGTCTGAAAAAACCTTTTCTTGCGCCTTTTCACGAACGGAACAGGTGTTAAACAAAATCACATCTGCGTCTTCAGGCGTCTGGGTCACGACAACACCGCGCTCTTGACCAAGTACATCGAGCATTTTGTCGGAATCGTACTCGTTCATCTGGCAGCCAAAGGTGCGGATGAATACTTTTTTGGGATTGTCTGTTTTTTGCATGATGGTGCCGGAGCGGGTGTTGATCCCGTGGGCAATATTGAAAATAAAGACATAGTTTACCGTGCCGACAAAAAAATGGGCGCTGAGGCGCCCATTTGTCAATCGTTCACAGCGGGAAATTGATGCGCTGTGTGGATAAAGAAGATGTTTACTCTTCGTAAACCTCTTCGAGTTCGTCCTTTTTCTTGATCGGCTTGATCATGTCTTCGCGCGTAATGCCGAGCCACATGGCAATCGAGGCGCCAACAAATACGGAAGAATAGATACCAAACCAAATGCCGATGGTCAGTGCCAGTGCGAAATAATGCAGCGTCGGACCGCCAAAAATCAGCATGGTCAACACCATCATCTGAGTCGAGCCGTGCGTAATAATCGTGCGGGAGATTGTCTGGGTGATGGCGCTGTCGATCACATCCACTACCGAGGCATCGCGCTCTTTGCGGAAGTTTTCACGGATACGATCCATAATCACCACGGATTCGTTGACCGAGTAACCTAAAACAGCGAGCACACCAGCCAGAACGGAGAGTGAGAATTCCCAGCCAAAGAAAGCGAAGAAACCGAGAATGATCACCACGTCGTGCAAGTTGGCGAGCACACCAGCGACCGCAAACTTCCATTCAAAACGGATTGCCAGATAGATCACAATACCGATGACCACAAAGAGTAATGCGAGCAAGCCGTTTTCGACCAGTTCGCGACCCACTTGCGGACCAACAAACTCAACGCGGCGAAGTTCGACTCCGGGATCTGCGGCAGAGAGTGCCTTCATGACCGTTTCACTTTGTGCCGCGGAACTTTGACCGGCCGCAACCGGCAGTCGTATCATGACGTCCCGGGACGTGCCAAAGTTTTGGACTTGAAAATCGGAATAACCAAGTCCTGAGACCGAGCTTCTGATTTGATCCAGAGGGGCGGCTTGCGTGTAGCTTACTTCCATCACGGTACCACCTGTGAATTCGATCGACAGATGGAAGCCGCGCGTGATGATAAAAAATACAGCTGCAACGAAAACGAGCACGCTGATAATGTTCAGCACCAACGCATGACGCATGAACGGAATGGTGCGTTTGATTCGAAAGAGTTCCATTATCAGTCCTTGGGTTTCCAGACCGTTCCAATCGAGATCGACTGGAGCTTTTTCTTATGTCCGTACCAGAGGTTGGCCAGTGCGCGAACGCCCACCACCGCAGAGAACATCGAGGTGAGAATGCCTAGGCAGTGCACCACTGCAAAGCCTCGTACCGGTCCGGAGCCAAACACCAACAGTGCAACACCGACGATCAGTGTAGTGAGGTTGGAGTCTAGGATCGTGCCCCACGCGCGATCGAAACCAAGATTGATGGCGTTTTGCGGCGACTCGCCGTTGCGGAGTTCTTCTCGTATTCGTTCGTTAATGAGCACGTTGGCATCGATGGCCATACCAAGCGTGAGCGCGATCGCGGCAATACCTGGCAAGGTCAGTGTGGCTTGCAGCATGGATAGCAAGGCAAGGAGTAATAAAACGTTTAATGCCAGACCTACTGTCGAGAAGGCGCCAAACAGGTGGTAATAAATCACCATGAAAATGGCGATGCCAATAAATCCGTAGAGTGTCGAGTTAAAACCTTTTTCGATATTTTCAGCACCGAGGCTCGGTCCGATCGTACGCTCTTCGATGATTTCCATTGGTGCGGCAAGCGAGCCCGCACGCAAGAGCAATGCCGTGTCGGCTGCCTCTTCGGCGGTCATGCTGCCTGAAATTTGAACCTGTCCGCCAGGAATCTCACCACGAATCACTGGTGCCGTGACAACCTCGCCGCGCCCTTTTTCAAATAACAAAATGGCCATGCGTTTATTGACGTTGTCGCGCGTGACGTCACGGAAAATCCGCGCGCCTTTGGAATCCAAGGTGAGATGCACAGCAGGTTGCTGGTTTTGACTATCGCGACCCGCCTGTGCGTCTTGCAGGTTTTCACCTGTAAGCACAACCTGGCGACGCACAAGCAAGGGGCGGCCATCGCGATCGAGATACCGCTCCAGGCCAAACGGAACTGTTCCGGCGGCCAAGGCACTTGCGGCGGCGGGCGAGTCGTCCACCATGCGGATTTCAAGCGTAGCGGTACGGCCAAGAATGTCCTTGGCTTTGGCAACGTCTTGTACGCCTGGCAATTGCACAACGATACGGTCTGCGCCTTGTTGTTGAATGATCGGCTCGGCAACACCAAGCTCGTTGATGCGATTATGCAGCGTGGTGATGTTTTGTTTAAGTGCACTGGCTTGCACGGTGGTGATGGCAGCCTGGCTCAGGCGACCCACAATTTGCAAACGGCCCCCTTCGGTGCGCTCGAGCATTTGCAAATCTGGATTGCGCGTGCGCAAGGCAGTGATGGCCCGGTCGCGGGCTGCGGCATTGTTAAAGGACAGAACGACTGACATGCCGTCGCGCTCGATGCCGGTGGATTCGATGCGTTGGTCTCTTAATGCGACGCGCAAGTCCGTGACAAGCGCATCATAGCGAGAGGTCAGTGCACCTTGCATATCGACCTGAAGCAGGAAATGCACCCCGCCACGTAAATCCAGGCCCAGATACATGGGGTTGGCGCCGATCGCGCTTAACCAGGAGGGAGAGGCAGGCAGCAGATTCAGTGCGACGGTATAAGACGGCTCTGCTGGATTGGGATTAAGTGTCTTTTCGAGCAAATCGCGAGCTTTAAGTTGTACGTCTGTGCTGCTGAAGCGTGCGCGAACAGTTCCAACCGTGCCGTTGAGTTCAAACGTCGCACCAGTATTTTGGATGCCGGCTTGTTTCAGGATGGTTTCAACCCGATCCAGCGTGCTGTTATCTATTTTGAGCGTTGCCTTGGCGCTTGACACCTGGACAGCAGGCGACTCGCCGAAAAAATTGGGCAGTGTGTAGAGCAGGCCGATCACAACCGCGATCAGTACCGTCAGATATTTCCAGAGAGGATAGCGGTTCATTGCCAACGGGGATCAAAAGGATTGCGCCCCGTGCAACGCGCAGCGGGGCGATATTCAAGCGTGATTACAGTGCTTTGATCGTGCCTTTAGGCAGGACTGCGGACACTGATGCTTTTTGCATCATGATTTCAACGGGCTTATCACCCATTTCAGCGACTTCGATTGTGACGTAGTTATCGCTGACTTTTGTGACTTTACCCAGCAAACCACCTGCACTAATCACCTCATCACCCTTGGCTAACGCAGCCAACAGTGCTTTGTGTTCTTTTTGACGTTTCATCTGAGGACGAATCATCAGGAAGTAAAGCACGACAAACATCAGGAGAATGGGAGCCATTCCCATGAGCGAGCTAGCTGTATCAGCAGCCTGTGCCAGCACGAGGCCGGATATTGCTTGAGCAGACATTAAGGTCTCCTTTATAAAAAGTAAGGTGGTGGCTATTGTACCGACTTGGAGGCGCGATCCAACGCAAACTGCTTTCTCCATGCCTGAAATGTACCGTTCGCGATGGCTTCGCGCATCTCTGACATGATGGTCAGGTAAAAATGCAGGTTATGTAGCGTGTTGAGTCGCGCACCTGTGATTTCATTCGCCCTCTGTAAATGATGCAGGTAGGACAGAGAGAAATTCTGGCATGTATGGCAACTGCAGCTCGGGTCGAGTGGTCGCGTGTCATCGCGGTATTTAGCGTTTCGGATCTTGACGTCGCCGAAACGGGTGAATAACCAGCCGTTTCGGGCGTTGCGGGTGGGCATGACGCAGTCGAACATGTCGATGCCTTGAGCCACGCCTTCCACCAAATCCTCTGGCGTGCCGACGCCCATCAAGTAGCGTGGTGAGTGTTCGGGCAGGCGCGGGGCAACATGATTGAGAATGCGCAGCATGTCCGCTTTGGGTTCGCCCACAGACAGTCCGCCAATGGCATAGCCATGAAAACCGATATCCTTGAGGCCTTCGAGGGACTCATCGCGCAGCGTTTCGAACATCCCGCCTTGCACAATCCCGAACAGGGCATTGGGATTGCCTAACGCATCGAAGGACTCGCGCGAGCGTCGGGCCCAGCGAAGCGACATGCGCATTGAGCGGGCGGCTTCTTCTGTGGTCGCAGGGCGATCGTTGATCATGTAGGGCGTGCACTCATCGAACACCATGGCGATATCTGAATTCAGCGCCGTTTGTATCCGCATTGACTCTTCAGGTGTCAGAAAAAGTCTCGCGCCATCGATTGGAGACGCAAACTTCACGCCTTCTTCGGAGATTTTGCGCATACCTTGCAGACTAAAGACTTGGAAGCCGCCAGAGTCGGTGAGCAAGGGCTTGTTCCATTGCATAAAACCATGCAAGCCGCCATGTTTGGCGATGACTTCGGTGCCGGGACGCAGCCACAGGTGGAAGGTATTGCCCAGCACAATCTGGGCGCCGACCTCCAGGAGCTCGTGTGGCAACATGGCCTTGACGGTCCCATATGTCCCGACCGGCATGAAAATCGGCGTTTGCACCACACCGTGGTTGAGGGTCATCCGACCAAGACGGGCTTGGCCATCTTTGGCGAGCAACTCGAAGTTCAGTCCGGATTTTGCCTCGGGCGTGATCGGTGCGTCAGTTGGTGTCAATTTCAAGTCGTCCGTTCTAAAAACATGGCGTCACCATAGCTGAAAAAGCGATAGCGCTCGTTGATGGCGTGCTGATAGGCGCGCTTCATCGTATCCAGACCAATAAAAGCGGCCACCAGCATCAAGAGCGTGGATTGGGGGAGGTGAAAGTTGGTGATCATCGCGTCAACGACTTTGTATTCAAAGCCTGGTTGAATAAACAGTCGTGTATCGCCTGACTGGGGGCTGCGCATCGCTGGATCGATCAGGGCTGCCGATTCAAGTGCCCGCACGCTCGTTGTGCCGACCGCGATGACACGTGCCCCTTTTTCGCGTGCGTGGGCGATGGCCTGGATGGTCGTGTCGGGAACGGTGTACCACTCGGCGTGCATGACATGTTTGGCGAGGTCGCCGTCCCTAACGGGCTGGAAAGTGCCCGCGCCGACATGCAGGGTGACAAATGTCCGCTGAATACCAAGCTGATCGAGTTGTTCAAACATGGCCTCGTCAAAATGCAGCCCGGCCGTGGGCGCTGCAACGGCGCCAGGTTCCCGGGCATAGACCGTTTGATAGCGCTGCAGGTCTTGTGCATCGGGTTGATGGGTAATGTATGGAGGCAGCGGGACGGAGCCGTATTGTTCGAGGATTTCCAGTACGGGTGCGTTGAATTGCAGAATAAACAAGTCTTCCGCACGGCCAAGCACGGTCACATCCACGGCATCAGCCAGTCTGAGTGCGCTGCCTGCGCCGGGGGATTTGCTCGAGCGCACATGCGCGAGTGCTTGATCCGTTGCAATGATGCGCTCAATCAACACCTCGACCTTGCCGCCTGTGGCTTTATGTCCCAACAGTCTTGCTTGCATGACTCGGGTGTCATTGAAAACCAACAAATCGTTTGGTTTGAGCAATGTTGTCAGTTGAGCAAACTGTCTGTCATGCAAGCCGCCGCTTGCGTCGACATGCAAGAGACGGCTAGCCGTCCGCTCGGCAGCCGGGGTCTGCGCGATCAGCTCAGAGGGAAGTTCGTAGTCAAAATCGGACAAGGAAAGGGAGGAGGACACGCTTGCAACCTATAACCAAACTTAGAAAAGGGTGCCAAACGGACCCGCAACATGCCATGCGAAAAAATTTGCAAGTGGCACAACCGCTTATTTTAAGCTTGTATGCGTGCTTTTTTTGTATGCTGTCGACTTAAACCCATAAATAGGTGAGCGAATGAAAGGTGATGAACTGAGAACGTGGCGCAACGTTGCTGAGAAGTGCTTTGTTTCGGTTGGTCTGCTGTTGGGATGTGCGCTGCTGGCGACAAGTGGTTCGGTTCAGGCTCAGACCAGAGCGCAAGCGCAGTCACCTGTTTCTGCGGCCTCTTCGGCCTCTATTCCTATGCCTGCTGAGCTTGCGCGCGCCTGGGCTCAGACAAAGTTGCCTGATTCTTCTCTGTCCCTGGTTGTCCAGGAGGTAGGTGGTTCCCGTCTCATGTCGGTCGCACCCGACACTTTGCGTAACCCGGCCTCGGTGATGAAACTTGTCACAACCTATGCCGCATTGTCCCGTTTGGGCCCGAATTACGTCTGGCACACTAATTTCATGATGGATGCCGAGTCTCGCGTCAATGAAAAAGGTGTGCTCAGTGGGCCGCTCTATTTGCGTGCCGGCGGTGATCCGGTGTTGATGTTGCCTGATGTCTGGCGTCTGATGCGTGATTTGCGCTTGCGCGGCATTAAAGAAATCTCCGATATTGTGATTGATCGCTCGATTTTTGGGGACGTCACCATTGACCCTGCGACCTTTGATGGTTCAGCTGATCGTCCCTACAACGCAAGTCCTGATGCGTTTATGGTCGGCTTTGGCGCCATGCGTCTGGTTTTTTCACCAGATCCCGCGACGAAGACCTGGAAGCATTTTGTTGATCCGCCGATCCCGGGTGTAGAGCTTGAGGCGAATGTGGCGTGGCTGGATGGACAGTGTCCGGGCTCGCCTTCCGTCACGACTGATACAACGATCTCCGGTGACAAGGTACGCATTCGTGTCACGGGTCGAGGCGCGGGTTCCTGTGGAGAGTTTGACGTGTTTCGTCTGGCTTTGTCCCAGCAGGAGTTCGGCGCCCGCGTGTTGCGCGAAATCTGGCGTGAGGTGGGAGGCACGATGACTGGCCAGGTACGCTCCGGTTCGATTCCGAGCGGTGCGGTGGCGGTGGCTTCCCATCAGTCTCCGCCATTGTCTGAAGTGATTCGTTTGATCAACAAGCGAAGCAACAACGTGATGACGCGCGTGTTGTTATTGACGCTTGGTGCCGAGGCGGGGCGTAAGCCGGCAACTGTCGTAGGAAGCGTAAGAGTGGCTCAAGAGGTGTTGGCCCAGCAAGGCTTGCCGATGACAGGAATGGTGCTTGATAATGGTTCAGGGCTCTCCAGAAATGGTGTGGTTTCGGCGGATAGTCTGACCCAAATGCTGAACCGGGCCTGGGTCTCGCCTGTCATGCCTGAGTTTGTGTCTTCGCTGGCTATTCTGGGCGTTGACGGTACAACGCGTTATCGTTTGCGTGACCCCGCGACCAAATCACTCGCACATTTGAAAACCGGTGCGTTGCGCGATGTCCGCTCCGTGGCTGGCTACGTCTGGTCGACAAGTGGCAAGCGTTATGTGGTGGTCAGTATGGTGAATCACGAGCGTGCCCATGAAGCACGTACCTTTGAAAACGCATTGATTGCCTGGCTCACCGCTAAGTAGTCGGGAGAACGCATCATGAAAATGAAATACCTCTGGCCGATCCTGGCCTTGCTTGGTTTTACCCATGCTGCATCTGCCGAGGTTTGTCAGGCAAAGTTTTTTCACAACGGTGGTGAGATTGAAATCGTTGGCTCGGGCTTAGTACAAGTTTCCGCCAAGCTCAATTTCAGTCAAGTCCAAAAATCCTCTGCCCGACAATGTCAGGCAATGGTAAAGGGCTATGCCAACTATGCCTTGCTGGGGATGCTGTCCGGCGAAACGGATATTGATCACTTGATGCGGATCGAGGGCGTCAAAACCAGTCTGACCAAACCAGGCGAAGTCAGAAAACCCGGTGATCCAGACGTTGACATGCAAATGCTGAGTCTGTTTGGTTATGGTGCGCCTGTGACTGCGGCAGGACAGCGGTTTGCTCCACAATCTTTTCGTCTCGCAATTGGCGATCCGCGCAGAGGGCCCACTACCCCTTTAACGGTACGAATGGGTGAAAAAACAGTGGGCGCACAACAACGTATTGATACCGCGGTGGGTCAGCAAAATTGCTGGCCGGTTCGATACTCACGGGGCACGGATCCGACCTTGATTCAGGTGCGGGGCGCGATGATTCCCTTGCCGACTATACAGTCGCAGGTGACGGACTGGTTTTGTCCAAGTCTGAATCTCGTCATGAAGCAAGAGATCATGCAATCAGGTCAACGCTCAGTCATAGAAGTCAAGTCGATACGCTGATGAGTAGTCAGGCAAGATCGGACGGACGATCAACTGCGCTGTGGGTGTCGGGCGGCATGATCGCGCTGTGCTCCCTGGCGCTCTTATCTTTGCGGGCCGGTGCCATCGATTTAAGCTGGCACGATTTTTTTGCTCTGATGCTCGGCCGACACTTGGACGATCCATTGTTGCAAACGGTGTTGTTTGATTTGCGTTTGCCGCGTGTTTTGTTGGCTGTGATCGTGGGAGGCGCACTGGCCTTGAGCGGTGCGGTGATGCAGGCGTTGTTTCGAAACCCTTTGGCCGAACCGACTTTGGTTGGTATTTCAGCAGGCGCATCTCTGGGTACAGTGATTGCATTGTTGCTAGGTATGGGGAGTGTGCTCGCAACCGGAGTGGCTGGTTTTTCTGGCGCGATCTTTGCAACAGCTATCGCGTATGTGGTGGGCCGCCGCGTTCCCGGAGTCGCTGGATTATTGTTGGCGGGTATCGCGATTAATGCGTTTGCGCTGAGTCTTGTGAGCTTGCTCGTAACGTTTGCCTCTGACACGCAGTTTCGAAGTTTTGCGTTTTGGTCGCTTGGCAGTTTGACGCGCGCCAGTTGGTCGAGCCTCGTGTGGCTCTTGCCCTGGACTGTCCTTCTATCATTGTGGCTAGTATCGCGCTGGCGTGTGCTCAATGCGTTACTGTTGGGGGAGAGAGAGGCGCTGCATCTTGGATTCGCGCTTCAGCGTGTTCGGCGCGAGTTGATTGTCGTGATCTGTTTGCTAGTCGGGCCGCTGGTCGCCGTGACGGGAGGTATTGCTTTTATTGGTCTTGTCATGCCGCATATGTTGCGACTCTGGCTTGGAGCAGGTCATCGCTTGCTTTTGCCGATGTCCTGGATGGGGGGCGCGATAGCGTTGCTGCTGGCTGATGGGCTGGCCCGCACGCTTGTGATGCCTGCCGAGTTACCGGTCGGCGTCATCACAAGTCTGGTGGGTGGTCCTTTTTTCCTGTGGCTGCTGTTGCGCAGCGCGCAAAGATCTTAGAGCCCGAGCGAGCCCCAGATTGCATCGACGCGCGCCTTTGTCGCGGCGTCCATTTGAATGGGTTCACCCCATTCGCGCTGTGTTTCACCAGGCCATTTGTTGGTTGCATCCATACCCATTTTTCCACCCAGGCCCGAGACGGGCGAGGCAAAGTCAAGATAGTCGATGGGGGTGTTTTCGACCAAAAGAGTATCGCGTACAGGGTCCATGCGCGTCGTCATGGCCCAGACGACTTCTTTCCAGTCCCGTGGATTGATGTCCTGATCGACGACCACGATGAATTTGGTGTACATGAACTGCCTGAGCAAGCTCCACAGACCAAACATGACACGTTTGGCGTGACCCGGATATTGTTTGCGAATCGATACGACTGCCAATCGATAGCTGCAGCCTTCCGGGGGTAAATAAAAGTCAACGATCTCGGGTAACTGTCGACGCAGAATGGGCACAAAGACTTCATTGAGTGCAACGCCGAGCACCGCGGGTTCGTCGGGGGGTTTGCCTGTATAAGTGGAATGATAAATAGGGTTGCGTCGCATGGTGATGCGATCGACAGTAAAAACTGGGAACCAGTCTTGTTCGTTGTAGTAACCGGTGTGGTCTCCGTAGGGACCTTCTAGAGCGAGTTCGTAATCGGAGGCGGGGGGTGGGTTCACGCCTTCGGGCACAACAGGACGGATGGCGCGCGGATCGCTGCTTGGCAGCAAATGTCCTTCGAGAATGATTTCTGCTGTGGCGGGTACTGACAGACTGCTGCCAATCGCTGACGTCACCTCTGTGCGTCCGCCTCGCAGAAGTCCTGCAAACTGGTACTCAGATAGTGAGTCGGGAACAGGGGTGACCGCACCGAGCGTTGTTGCGGGGTCCGCGCCGAGCGCGACAGCAATCGGAAACGGCGTGCCTGGGTGAGCGAGTGCGTGATCCCTAAAGTCAAGAGCGCCCCCGCGATGGGAGAGCCAGCGCATGATCAGCTTGTTTCTTCCGATGACTTGCTGACGATAAATGCCGAGATTTTGACGTCGCGCGTTGGGTCCCCGTGTGATCACGAGTCCCCAAGTGAGCAGTGGCGCGACGTCGCCTGGCCAGCAGGTTTGAATGGGGAGTTTGTCGAGATCCACATCGTTCCCTTCCCAAACAATATCCTGGCATTGGGCGCCTCTCACATTTTTGGGGCTCATATCCCATAGCGCGGCTTTGAGCATCGAGACTTTCGCCAGAGCGTCTTTAAAGCCTTTAGGTGCCTCCGGCTCGCGCAGACTGGCCAGCAACTCTCCAATGTCGCGAAGCGCCGCGGTGTCGGTCGCGCCCATGCCTTGCGCCACGCGTGTGGGTGTCCCAAACAAATTGGTCAGCACCGGCATGTCACTTTTTTTACCGTGATGCAGGGCATGTTCAAAAATGAGGGCAGGTCCTTCGGTTTTCAGAACGCGGTCTGAAATTTCAGTCATCTCGAGGCTGCTGGATATCGGAGTGTCAATGCGCTTGAGATCGTTGTTTTTCTCAAGTTGCGCAATAAAGTCTCTCAGGTCTTTGTATTTCAAGATGAACGTCCTTGTTAACCGAGGAAGGTCTTGATGCGCTGCATGGCTTCTTGCAGGCGCTCAAGGCTGGTTGTGTAAGCAAAGCGCATGGTGTGCGCGGCATGGGCGGGACCGAAATCAAGTCCAGGAACAGCGGCGACGCGCGCGCCGTGCAGCAATGCTTGCGAAAAGTCGCTGCTGTTCGGTGAGTGCGCGGAGATATCTGCATAAACATAAAAAGCGCCATCGGGCTTGACCGGAACGGAAATATTGAGCTTTTCCAGCGCGGGCACAATGAAGTCCCGTCGCGCACGAAACGCTTCGCGACGCTGTTCATATATCGAAAGTGTTTCCGGCTCAAAGCAGGCTAGTGCGCCGTACTGTGCGAGTGTCGGCGCACAGATCACCAGACTTGCTGCCATCTTTTCGATCGGGGCAACGAGGTGTGGTGGCACGATCATCCAGCCCAGGCGCCAACCTGTCATGTTGAAATATTTGGAGAAGCTGTTGAGGATGATCACATCATCGTCAAGGCTTAGCGCAGTTTGCCGCTGCCCATCGTAAGACAGGCTCAGATAGATCTCATCCATCATGACAAAGCCTTTGCGCGCGCGCACCTCTTTGAAAATACGGGCGAGCTCGTCTCGCTCAATGGAGGTACCGGTTGGATTGCTTGGTGATGCGATGAGTACGCCGCGAGTGTGTGGCCCCCAGTGCTGAGCAATGTCTTTCGCGGAGAGTTGAAAACGCGAGGCGGCTGAAGTGGGTATCAGTCTCGTTATGCCACCGGCCGAACCCACAAAATTGCGGTTGGGCGGGTAGCAGGGGTCAGGCATGAGGACTTCATCGCCTGGATTGATCAGCGCCATGGCGGCGAGCATTAAAGCCCCGCTGGCGCCTGAGGTAACGATGACACGGCTCGGGTCAACAGAAGCACCAAGCTGGGTGGCGTAGAATCCAGCGATTGCCTCACGCAGCTCTGGTAATCCGGCAGGCGGGCAATAGCCGCTTTTACCAGCGTGCGCAGCCTGTTCCATCGCTGCCACAACGGCCGGCGGTGCTGTAAAGTCTGGCTCTCCGACACCAAGGCTGATAATGTCGATACCGGCACGGGTAAGCGCCGAGGCTTCTTTTAGAAGCTCGACCGCGTGAAAGGTGACTGTATCGTTCGTTCGTGCTGCAAGTGCCGTCATTTTGCCATTCTCCCTCTAGGAGCGGAATTGTAGTGGTTACTCAACCTTCCAGAAGGGCTTTTCTCACTGGGCGCAGAACACCTGCGACGCCTTGGGGTCAGTTGTGCGCCCGCTTGTCTCGCGTGTGCGAAGGGCGTGTGCGTTGGGATCAGGCGTCGCAGCTTTCTCAGGCCTGGCTGGAGCCTGCGCGCGCAATCGATGTGATGCATGCCCAAGCATTGTGCAGCGAGCTGGGCGTGCAATTGATATTGTTGAATAGTGACGCCTGTCCGGACCCTGTGCGTCCAATTTTATGGGTGGACTCACGCGCGGACTGGGCCCATTCCGAGCTAGAGGATCCCGGTGCGCGTTTGTGGCGAGTGGATGCGGGCGTGACGCTTGCTACGCTCCATCAAAAGCGGGTGGGTATTTTTGCAGAGGACGATGCGCTGAAGGACTCGGATCTGACCGTTGCACAGTGGTTTGCACGCCCCTTTGCGGGTAACTTGATGCAAACAGGTATTGTCCAGGCAGAGGTCTTGCTGGCCGACGGAACGCTCGAGCTACTCGGTCCCTTTGGCGCGCAGGCCAGCAGCCCTTTGCGAAGTCTCTCCCTTCAAAAAAAAATCCCAAAGCTCTTCGAGCTTGCGCAGTCCAACGAGGCGGCGCTTTGTGTGCAGGGCGCAAGCTGGCCGCTGCGCTATCGTCTGGATGCGTTGATGCCTCAGTCGGGAGACTCGCTGAATTTGGCTTGGTTGTTTCTGGGGCATGGTGGTAGTCTTGCATGGTTGCAGACGATTTGGCTGCAGATGCCGAGTACAGAGCAGTTGAGTCCGGAGTCGTTGTCATCCTTGCAAAGATCGGCTGCGCAGCCCTTGACAGGCGATATACAACACATGGCTATGACTCTTGATCAGGCAATCAAACAGACCCTAGATCCAACTGGGGTATTTGGTCAAGTTCCTGCCGCAAAAGGGCTAGAATCCCCTTCAATTCATTTGACCTGACAAAGGGCCATCAAAAACATGGAAAAAACTTTTCGCCAAGCCGCTCTTGATTATCACGAGCAGGGTCGCCCCGGCAAAATTTCGATCGCGCCAACGAAGATGTTATCCAATCAGCGCGATCTTGCCTTGGCGTACTCGCCCGGTGTGGCGGCAGCGTGCGAGGAGATTGTTTCCGATCCCGCCAATGCGTTTCGCTACACCGCGCGCGGCAATTTGGTGGGTGTGATTACCAATGGCACAGCGGTGCTTGGTTTGGGCAACATCGGTGCCCTGGCCTCTAAGCCCGTGATGGAAGGTAAAGCGGTATTGTTTAAAAAGTTCGCGGGCATCGATGTGTTCGATATTGAAATCAACGAACAGGATCCTGACAAGCTTGTTGAAATCATCGCGGGCTTAGAGCCGACTTTTGGCGGCATTAACCTAGAAGACATCAAGGCTCCCGAGTGTTTTACGGTTGAACGCAAGCTGCGTGAGCGCATGCGTATCCCGGTTTTTCATGACGACCAGCACGGGACTGCCATTTGCGTGTCGGCAGCCTTCATCAATGGTTTGAAAGTTGTTGATAAAAAGATTGATCAGGTCAAGGTTGTCGTGTCCGGGGCCGGAGCTGCGGCACTGGCTTGTCTTGATTTGATGGTGGATCTCGGCCTGCCGCTGAAAAATATTTGGGTATCGGACATCGAGGGAGTGGTCTACGAAGGCCGCACCGTTTTGATGGATCCTGATAAAGCAAGGTTTGCTCAAAAAACCGATGCGCGCAAGTTGGCCGATATCATTGCAGACGCAGATGTATTCCTAGGTTTGTCTGCGGGCGGCGTATTAAAGCCTGAAATGGTCAAAGTGATGGCCAAGCGACCTCTGATTCTGGCTTTGGCGAATCCCAATCCAGAGATTTTGCCAGCTGAAGCCCATGCTGTACGCGATGACGTCGTGATGGCAACGGGTCGTTCTGACTATCCCAATCAGGTCAATAACGTCTTGTGTTTTCCCTATATTTTCCGCGGTGCATTGGATGTGGGTGCCACCACAATCACGCGTGAAATGGAAAAGGCCGCTGTCATCGCGATCGGTGATTTGGCCCAGGAGGAGCAAAGCGAGGTGGTGGCGGCTGCCTATGGCAACTATGACGTCTCCTTTGGTCCCAAGTCATTTATACCCAAGCCTTTTGATCCCCGTTTGATCGTGCGCATCGCGCCTGCCGTTGCCAAAGCGGCGATGGAGTGCGGGGTGGCGACACGGCCTATCGCTGACCTCGACGCCTACGTCGAGCAACTTGAGCAATTTGTCTATCGTTCGGGTGCGTTTATGCGCCCAATGTTCTCTGCGGCCAAGGCGCTCGTGCGTGCGGGCGCCAAGTCGCGCATCGTTTTTACAGAAGGCGAAGACGAGCGTGTGTTGCGCGCGGTCCAAGTGATTGTGGATGAAAAGCTCGCCAAGCCTATTCTGGTGGGACGCCCTTCTGTGCTTGCCGATCGCATTACAAAATTCGGTTTGCGTTTGCGCCTGGGTGAAGATGTCGAGGTTACGAATCCAGAGTTTGATGAGCGTTTTCATCAGTACTGGACAGCTTATTGGGAAAAAATGTGCCGTCACGGTATTACCAAGGAAATGGCGCGGATTGAAATGCGTCGCAGGCTGACATTGATCGGTGCGACGATGGTCAGGATGGGTGATGCCGATGGCATGATTTGCGGCACAGTGAGCGGCTATGCCGATCATTTGCGCTATGTTGATCAAATGATCGGCAAGCGTCCCGGTGCCTCAACCTATGCCGCAATGAATATCTTGCTGTTGCCCGAGCAGACACTTGCTCTGGTTGATACGCATGTCAATGATGACCCGACTGCTGAGCAGATTGCCGAGTTCACGATTGCGGCGGCCGATCAAATGCGTCGTTTGAATGTGATTCCTAAAGTCGCACTCTTGTCGCGTTCGAATTTTGGTTCGGGCAGTTCCGCTTCTGGTAGCAAAATGCAAAAAGCACTGGAGCTGATTCGTGCGCAACAGCCTGATTTAGAGATTGATGGTGAAATGCACGGAGACTGCGCGTTGAACGAGGCGCTGCGTTTGAAGATCCTGCCCTCGTCCACATTGAAAGGTGCTGCGAACTTGTTGGTATGTCCAAACGTGGACTCTGGCAATATCGCGTACAACCTTCTCAAGACTGCCGCGGGCGGTAACGTCGCAGTCGGACCGTTCCTGTTGGGTGCGAATGCGCCTGTGCATATTCTCACCACAAGTGCGACGGTCCGCAGAATCGTCAACATGACAGCGCTTACTGTTGTAGAGGCAAATGACGCTCGCTATGATGATCTTCAAAAGAAACTTCTTTAATTAAATCTTGCACTGCATCACGATCGCCGTAAATAACAGTTTTATTGTCGTGACTGTTCGCGATATTTACAGTATAAAAACTCAAGGAAGAGTCTATAGAGTGACTTGTTCACTATGCAAGCTATGATGAAGTGATCCAATAGAGTGGCCTGCTTGAAGGAGCCATTAGTATGGGTAAGACGCTTGAGCCAAAATTACGGCAGCTTTTAAAGCGCGGCGGAACCTTCGATCCCCTGAGTGATCGAGACGTTGT
The DNA here is from genome assembly GCF_030410375.1 of Zwartia vadi. GTDB lineage: Bacteria > Pseudomonadota > Gammaproteobacteria > Burkholderiales > Burkholderiaceae_B > Zwartia > Zwartia vadi. The sequence goes on along the minus strand of NZ_JAUHHE010000001.1, from coordinate 151,630 downwards.
TGCGGCAGCTGCCAAAGAAGCGGGGCTAGCATGGTTTGAGGCGGATTGCGACAAAGCGCGCAGTCGCTCAGCGGTATTTCGCGCCATTGTAAAAGCCGTCGATTATCCGCAGTTTTTTGGCGCGGATTTTGACGGGCTCTACGACTGCCTATGCGATACCTTGCTTGATCAAAAAGAGGGTGGTTTTGTCTTGGTCATGAACAACCTGCATTCAGCTGATCCCGCCATTGTGACGGATGGCGAGCAGTTTTTGCAGGTGCTCAACGATGCGGTCGAGTTCGCGCACGAAAACAATCGGGTGTTCATTTATGGCATTCACCATGCAGGCAAGCATCCCGAAGCGACACCTGGCGTCGTTAACGCCTGGAGCGATGAGCCGGCCTGAATGATGAGCCAGCCTGTATTTACCACCGCAAGATGGCTGTTGCGGCGGCTGCTAGCGCAAGTCCAGCCGTTTCGGTGCGTAACACGCGAGTACCAAATCGAATAGCTTGCGCCTGGTTGCGCAGGCAACTCTGGACTTCTTCCGGGCTCCAGCCTCCTTCGGGACCGACCAAAAGAGTCAGGGCGCGCTCGGTTTTTGCGGGGCATAAAGGATTGGAGAGGCGCGTTTCCAGATCTTCGGTCGCTGAAGGGTCGCACAGTAAACGCTCTCCAATCGCCCGGGTATTCAGCGCCTCTTCCAAAGACTGTGGGGGAGAGATTTGCATCAGGCGGTTGCGGCCGCACTGCTCAGAGGCCGACTCAATAATGCCACTCCAGTGGGCCAGGCGCTTTTCGAGCCGTGGACCAGAAAGCTTCAGGATACTGCGCTGCGCACTGATCGGAACGATGCGGCTGACTCCAAGCTCGACCGCTTTTTCGATGATCCAGTCCATCTTGTCGCCTGAGGGCAGCCCTTGAACCAGGCATAACTCGCCAGCGAGCTCACACTCTTTAGGGTGTAAGTCCCCTAGGGAGACATAGGCGGTTTTTCCTTTGAAATCAAGGGTTCCCGGCACTTCACCCCCGCGCCCGTCAAACAAAACGATCGTGCTACCCGCCTCCAGTCTGCGGACCCGAATGTGGTGGGCGACCGAATCGGGCAGGGCAAGTGTTTCTTGGGCGGAAATCGGTTCTGGACAGTAAAAGCGGGGGTCAGCCATGCGGGGTGCTCGGTGATGTCTTCGTGGTTATACGGGTGCTAAACTCCTACGTTTTGTAACCCATTTTTCTGATCCCGTGATTGTCCGGTCGGGACCCATCGCATGAGCTCAACTATCGCCGCCCCCATCAAACTGGCAGATGCCATCCGCGCCCTTGCCATGGACGCTGTCCAACAAGCCAATTCCGGCCACCCCGGAGCCCCGATGGGGATGGCCGAAATGGCCGAAGCCTTGTTTACGCGACATCTGCAGCACAATCCAGCCGATCCCGCCTGGGCAAACCGGGACCGCTTCGTTTTGTCCAATGGTCACGGCTCAATGCTGATTTATGCTTTGCTGCACTTGACTGGCTACGATCTGCCGATGGACGAGCTTCGCAAGTTCCGTCAATTGCACTCAAAGACGCCTGGCCACCCGGAGGTGGGCATCACTCCCGGAGTCGAGACTACGACAGGTCCGCTCGGTCAGGGATTGGCCAATGCAGTGGGGATGGCGTTGACTGAAGCCTTGCTGTCTGAGGAGTTCAATCGCCCGGGTCATACAATCGTCGATCACCATACTTACGCTTTCGTCGGTGATGGCTGTCTGATGGAAGGTATCTCCCACGAGGTCTGCTCGCTCGCTGGTACCTTGCGCCTCTCAAAGCTCGTCGTGCTGTATGACGACAACGGTATTTCAATCGACGGCAATGTCGAGAACTGGTTTGCGGACGATACCGCCAAGCGTTTCGAGGCCTATGGCTGGAATGTTTTGCGTGTCGCGAACGGTCATGATGTCGAAGCCGTGCATGATGCGCTGGGACAGGCGCGCAAGCTTGGTGCGCAACACGGTCGGCCGACGCTGGTGATTTGCCGGACAGTGATTGGTCAGGGTGCCCCAACGGTTGCGGGTACGGACAAGGTGCATGGCGCCCCGCTTGGTGCGGACGAAATTGCCGCGACACGTGCCGCGATAGGTTGGTCTCACGCGCCTTTTGAAATTCCCGAGGCTGTCTACGCGGGTTGGGATCAACGCAAGGTCGGTGCGCAAGCTCAAGCGGCCTGGCAAAAAACCTTTGATGCTTACGCAGCCAAGTTTCCGGTCGAGGCCGCTGAATTCACCCGTCGAATGACAGGCGCATTGCCCGCTCATTTTGCCTCTGTCGCTGAAAAGCTTCTCTCCGCTACAAATGACAAAGCCGAGACCGTGGCATCACGCAAGGCTTCCCAGCAAGCGATTACAGCTTTGGTTGAAATATTGCCCGAGATGCTGGGTGGCTCCGCGGATCTGACGGGGTCAAACTTTACTGACTGGAAGGGTGTGGCGCCTGTTCGTGCCGGTGCGCAAGGCATTCAGTTTGGACGCCACATCAACTATGGTGTGCGTGAGTTCGGTATGGCTGCAATCATGAACGGCATGGCACTGCATGGTGGCTATCTGCCCTTCGGTGGAACGTTCCTGACCTTTTCAGACTATTCGCGCAATGCGTTGCGCATGGCCGCGCTGATGAAACAGCGCGTCGTGCATGTCTTTACCCATGACTCCATTGGTCTGGGCGAAGATGGACCGACCCATCAGTCGATCGAGCACGCGAGCAGTTTGCGTCTCATTCCCAATTTATCAGTCTGGCGTCCTTGTGATACGGTCGAGACAATGGCGGCCTGGTTAGCGGCGGTTCAGCGCCCAAGCAGTATTGGCATGGATGTGCATGCTGGGGGTCCTACCGCATTGTTGCTGTCCAGACAAAACCTTCCTTTTATCCCGCGCAGCCCTGAGACCCTCAAGCACGTCGCGCGCGGTGGATATGTGCTGCAAGACGCGGCGAATGCAAAAGCAGCGATCATCGCAACGGGTTCCGAGGTGGCGCTTGCAATCGAAGCGCAAAAACTGCTCGCTGCCGAAGGCATTGCAGTACGTGTGGTTTCGATGCCCAGCACGGATGTGTTTGATAAACAAGATGCCGCCTGGCGCGCGCAGGTTTTGCCCAAGGGTATGCCACGCGTAGCTGTGGAGGCTGGCGTGACGGCTTTCTGGCACAAGTATGTCGGACTCGAAGGTGCGGTGGTAGGTATCGATACATATGGCGAGTCGGCACCTGCCGGCGCGTTGTTCAAACATTTCGGTCTGACGGCAGAAAAGGTTGCTCAGGCAGTCAAGCAAGTCTTATAAATTTCTCAAACTTAGGAGTTGAGTCTCATGACAATTCGCGTCGCTATTAACGGTTATGGTCGTATTGGTCGCAACATCTTGCGTGCACACTACGAAGGTGGCAAAAAGCACGACATCGAAATCGTGGCTATCAATGATTTGGGCGATCCCAAGACGAATGCCCACCTGACTCAATACGACACGGCGCATGGTCGCTTTCCCGGCACAGTCGGTGTCGAAGGCGATTACATGGTTGTCAACGGTGACAAGATTCGCGTGCTGGCTAATCGTAATCCCGCCGAATTACCCTGGGGCGATTTGAAAGTCGATGTGGTGCTCGAGTGCACAGGCTTTTTTACCAGCAAGGAAAAAGCATCGGCTCACCTGAAGGGCGGTGCAAAGAAAGTTATTATTTCCGCGCCTGGCGGCAAAGACGTTGATGCAACCATTGTGTTTGGCGTCAACCAGGATGTGCTCAAAAAAGAGCACACGGTGATCTCTAACGCCTCTTGCACCACCAACTGTCTGGCCCCTCTTGTCAAGCCTCTGCATGAAAAGCTGGGTGTGGTCACAGGTTTGATGACAACGATCCATGCTTACACCAACGATCAGGTCTTGACCGATGTCTATCATGAAGATCTGCGTCGCGCACGTTCGGCCACGATGAGCATGATCCCCACCAAGACTGGCGCTGCCGCTGCCGTTGGTCTGGTATTGCCTGAGCTCAATGGCAAACTCGATGGTTTTGCGATGCGCGTACCCACCATCAATGTATCGATCGTTGATTTGACCTTTACCGCCAAGCGTGACACCACCGTCGAAGAAGTCAATGCCATCCTGAAAGGTGCGGCCGAGTCCGGTCCGCTCAAGGGCATTCTTACTTACAACACGGAGCAGCTAGTTTCGGTTGACTTCAACCATAACCCAGCTTCGAGCAACTTCGATGCAACCTTGACCAAGGTCTCGGGCAATCTGGTGAAAGTCAACTCCTGGTACGACAACGAGTGGGGTTTCAGCAACCGCATGCTCGACACGACTATCGCCTTGATGTCCGCAAAATAATTGTTTGCCCTAAAAGCTGATCATGACAACCGTTCACACCCTTACTGCTCTGGCTCAGGCTGGCAAACTGAAAGGTCAGCGCGTGTTTATTCGCGCTGATCTGAACGTTCCTTTTGATGATGCGGGCCACATCACCGAAGACACCCGGATTCGCGCTTCTGTGCCAGGTATTCGCCTGGCTTTGGAGGCGGGTGCCGCTGTGATGGTGACTTCGCATCTCGGTCGTCCGACCGAGGGGACGCTGACGCAAGAAGACTCGTTGGCGCCGATTGCTAAACGACTCTCCGAGTTGTTGGGGATGCCTGTAGAGCTGGTGCAAAACTGGGTGGACGGTGTCAAGGTCGTTCCCGGACAAGTTGTATTGCTCGAAAATTGTCGCGTGAACAAAGGCGAAAAGAAAAACGATCCAGAGCTCTCCAAGAAAATGGCTGCGCTGTGCGATGTGTATGTCAACGACGCATTCGGTACGGCGCATCGCGCAGAAGCCACTACACATGGCATGGCTCAGTTCGCGCCGATTGCTTGTGCGGGCCCTCTGCTGCAGGCCGAACTCGAAGCACTTGGACGTGCCTTGTTGGCCCCCAAGCGCCCGTTGGTCGCGATTGTTGGCGGTTCAAAAGTCTCGACCAAGCTTTCCATCCTCCAGTCGTTGGCCGACAAAGTCGACCAACTGATTGTGGGCGGCGGGATCGCCAATACCTTTATGCTGGCTGCTGGCTTGCCGATTGGCAAGTCTTTGGCAGAGCCAGACCAGGTTGACCAGGCGCGTGCCGTGATGCAAAAAATGCAGGCGCGTGGCGCAGCGGTTCCTATTCCGTCTGATGTCGTCTGTGCGAAAGAGTTCTCCGCGCAAGCGACAGCCACAACCAAGGCTGCTAAAGATGTCTCTGCGGATGATTTAATTCTCGATATCGGTCCGCAAACTTCAGCGCAATTGGCTGACATCTTGAAAAATGCCGGCACGATTGTTTGGAACGGACCTGTGGGTGTGTTCGAAATTGAGCAATTTGGTCATGGAACGGCCTCTGTTTCTCATGCGATTGCACAATCGGCCGGCTTTTCAATCGCGGGAGGTGGTGACACTCTGGCAGCAATTGCCAAGTTCGGGATCACCGACAAGGTTGGTTATATCTCGACGGGTGGCGGCGCTTTTCTAGAGTTCCTCGAAGGCAAAACCTTGCCTGCCGTGGATATTTTGCAAAAGCGCGCAGCGCACCCAGTCAATCCACAATAAACAGTGTCGCACCAGTCTCTGTTGAGGACTGGTGGGGCTCTGCCCCGTCGGCAACCTGGTAGCTCATGCCGGGTTGCAAATCAAAGACGCGACCATCTTTGAGCGCTGTGCGCAACGATCCGCTCAAACACAACAAGATGTGGCCTTTTTCACACCAGTGATCGGCAAGATAGCCTGGTGTGTATTCGACCATCCTCACGCGGATGCTGCCAAACTGCTGGGTGCGCCAAAATGCCTTGCCCGTTGTGCCGTGATGTTCAGTCGAAGGAATGCTGGACCAGTCAGTCGTGCCAAAAGGAATATGATTGATTTGCATGGTATTTGCTGCGGTTGGACTTGTATTTTTGTGAATTTGCCCCCATTGTGAAGACATATCCACCTTTTTGGCACAAAATTTTTGGCCACACACATGGAATTCAAAGACTACTACAAAATTTTAGAAATCACCCCCGAGGCTTCGCAGGATGACATCCGCAAAGCCTATCGCAAACTCGCGCGTAAATATCATCCGGATGTGAGTAAGGAAAAAGACGCTGAAACTCGCATGCGTGAGGTCAATGAGGCCAATGATGTGTTGCGGGATGAGGAAAAGCGAGCCGCTTATGATCAGCTCAGAGCGAATGTCTCAGCTGGAGGCGCTGCGCCCGGACCAGGTTGGGATCGCGGGTTTGAGTTTGCGGGAGGCGATGGTCAGGCCGCCGGTGACGCAGAGTTTCATGACTTTTTATCGAGTCTGTTCAAGCAGGCTGAGCGACAGCGCCGTAGCCAAGGTGCGGATGCGCGGCAAACGGGTGGGCAGCCTTACAAGGGCGAAGATCATCACGCAGAGATCGAGATTACGCTCGAGGATAGCCTGCATGGTGCGACACGCGAGCTCGGTTTGCGCGCTGTTCAACTCGATGCTCAGGGTCGGCCTCACTTGGTCAATCGCACACTGAGCGTCAAAATCCCAAAAGGTGTGCGTGCGGGCCAGATGATTCGTTTGTCTGGTCAAGGGATGCCAGGCGAGGCAGGTGGGCCTGCGGGTGATTTATTTTTGACTGTACATTTTGCACCACACCCCATTTATCAGGTGCAGGGTCGAGACTTGAGCATGAAACTGCCAGTCACGCCCTGGGAGGCCGCCTGTGGCGGGCAGGTGCGTGTGCCAACCTTGCAAGGCGAGGTGGAGGTCAGTATTGCCGCGGGTAGTCAACCCGGCGGCAAACTCAGACTCCGTGGCAAGGGCTTGCCGGGCGATCCTGCTGGCGATTTGTATCTTGTGCTGGATGTCGTTTGGCCACCTGCGACGACGGACGCTGCCAAGGCTGCTTATCAAGCTTTAGCCAAGGCCGCCCCTTTTAATCCGCGCCGTCATTTGGGAGTACAAGGATGAAAGCGGTGACGATTTATTCTGCGGTGATGGTCGATGATGCTGCGCCGCTTTCTCTGCATGAAATGGCCTGCTTGTGTGAGCAGCAAATCGATTGGGTCGTGACGCTGGTGCGCGAGGGACTGGTGGGCGTCGAACGGAATATGATTCCTGCCGAGACTTCGCCCGAGAGCTGGGTCTTTGCCAGCGCTGCGGCGGCGCGCGCACGTCAGATCGCTCGAATCCAGAGGGATTTTGAGGTCAATCTGGACGCAGCCGCATTGATGGTTGATTTAATGGAAGAAGTCAGACAATTAAGAGCGCAGCTCGAGGTTTTTACGCATCATGAATCATCCTACCCCCGCAGCCAATCCTGAACGTCACCCCGATACGATTCGGATTGGACTTGTCTCAGTATCAGATCGCGCTTCTAAAGGCGTATACGAGGATCAGGGTATTCCTGCTTTGGAAAGCTGGCTTAAAAAAGCGGTCGCGACGCCAATCGAGTGTGTGACGCGTTTGATTCAGGATGACGCCGCGACGATCTCCGCTACGTTGATCGAATTGGTCGATCGTGAACGTTGCGATTTGGTGTTGACGACGGGTGGGACCGGTCCTGCGCGTCGAGATGTGACGCCTGAGGCCACCACGGCAGTCGCGACACGCGAGATGCCGGGTTTTGGCGAGCAAATGCGTCAGATTAGCCTTCAGTTTGTGCCGACTGCTATTTTGTCGCGTCAGGTTGCCGTCCTCAGAGAAATCGAGGATCACGCCGCCTTGATCATTAACTTGCCGGGCCAGCCCAAGGCAATCAGCGAGACGCTCGAAGGACTGAAGCGAGATGATGGTTCGGTGGTCGCCTCGGGTATCTTCGCTGCCGTGCCTTACTGCATCGATTTGATTGGCGGGCCGTACATCGAGACGAATGAGGACGTTGTCAAAGCCTTTAGACCCAAGTCCGCTCGTCGCGCGTCTTAAACTCGTAATCGCCAGAGAGAGGTGATTTCGGCGCGTCGCGCATCGGCTAAAGGGTCTTCGTCATCCTTTGTTTTCGGATGTGTGGGACGGATATCCAATCGCTCCATCACCCGAAGTCCTGCGACGTTTATTTTTTCCAAGAGGTCTTCCCTCTTGCGCAAGCCGAGGTGCTCGGCCAGATCCGACAAGATGAGCCAACCTTCTCCCTGAGGGGTCAAATGCTCGGCCAGGCCGTTCAGGAAACCATTCAACATGCGCTGATCCTGATCGTAGATGGCATGTTCAAGCACCGAGGCCGGACGACCGGGTAACCAAGGCGGGTTGCAAACAACCAAATCCGCGCGGCCGGCAGGAAATAAATCTGTTTGTTCAAAATCAACCCGAGCAGAGAGCCCCAGGCGTTCGATATTTTCACGTGCACAGTCGAGCGCGCGCGCTTGTGTGTCCGTTGCTGTGACGTGTCTGAGCCCGCGTTTGATCAGCATGGCGGCAATGACACCTGTCCCTGTTCCGATGTCGAAAGCACGGCCCTGTACACCCGGTCCTTGCGGCAAGGGTGCTCGCGCGATCAATGCCAAATACTCAGAGCGTGTGGGGGCAAAAACACCATAATGTGGGTGAATGCGGGCACCGAGCGCGGGGATTTCGATCCCGTTTTTACGCCATTCGTAGGCGCTGATTAAACCGAGCAATTCCGTCAGAGGCATCACATAACCTGAAGAAGTGTCTCCATGAGCAGCCAGGCAGGCCGCTTTGACATCAGGTGCCCGACGATGCGCGAGGTGGTGGTGCGGCTCAAAGGGCAGACAGAGCATTCCGAGCGTGCGGGCGCGTTGCGCACGTGCCAGTCTGACTTGGTGAAAGCGCTCCGGGTAGGGGAGTTCGAGGTATTTCGGGCGCCGCTTCGCTGCGCGTCGCGCAAGCGCCTGCAGCAACAGACGGGCATTTTGAAAGTCTCCTGTCCAGATCAGTGCGACGCCCTCGCTTGCCAGCCTGTAGGCGCTGTCCGCACTCATGGTGTCGTCGGCCAGGACCGAACGTTTTGGGGCGGCCCAGCCGTTTTCGGAGCGCCAGGAAGCGGTGAGAGTTTGCTCCCCGGCAAGCCATGAAATAGTCTGGTTTGTGCTGCTTGGAAAGGATTTGCCGTGCGGCATGGAGGCTTCTCAATAGAGGGTCAGAAGAGCTTGGGCCCCCGATTTTGGGGGGCATAGGGCAAATACGGTCGTGCTGCCGTAAAATACTCGGAAAATACCCTAACAACCCCGACATTTTGCTCTAAAAAGGATCTCTCATGGCTTTAGTTTCCATGCGCCAGCTTCTTGACCACGCCGCCGAGCATGGTTATGGCATTCCCGCGTTTAACGTGAATAATCTGGAACAAGTGCAGGCCATCATGGAAGCGGCCGCGCAAACTGATAGCCCTGTCATCATGCAGGCCTCTGCTGGTGCGCGTAAATATGCGGGCGAGGGCTTTTTGAAATACCTGATTCAGGCAGCGGTTGAGTCCTATCCACACATTCCTGTCGTGATGCACCAGGATCATGGCCAGTCTCCCAAAATCTGTCAGGGTGCGATTGACTTGGGATTTTCCAGCGTGATGATGGACGGCTCGCTCAAAGAAGACGGCAAGACGATCGCTGATTACGATTACAACGTTGCCGTGACCAAGCAGGTTGTGGACATGGCACACAAGCTAGGCGTCACTGTTGAAGGTGAGCTGGGCTGTTTAGGTTCGCTTGAGACGATGCAAGGCGACAAAGAAGACGGTCACGGTGCCGATGGCAAACTAACGATGGATCAGTTGTTGACGGATCCCGAGCAGGCCGCTGATTTTGTCCGTCGCACTCAGCTCGATGCCTTGGCGATCGCGATTGGCACAAGCCACGGCGCCTACAAATTCACACGCAAGCCCACAGGCGATATCCTGTCGATCTCCCGTATCAAGGAAATCAACAAACGTCTGCCCAATACCCATCTCGTGATGCATGGCAGTTCCAGCGTGCCTCAGGAATTGTTGGCTGAGATTCGTCAGTTTGGCGGCGACATGAAAGAAACTTACGGCGTACCTGTCGAAGAGATTCAAGAGGCCATCAAGTTTGGTGTGCGCAAAATCAATATCGATACGGATATCCGTTTGGCGATGACCGGTGCGATCCGCCGTTTCTTTGCAGAAAATCCTGGCAAGTTCGATCCCCGCGAATACCTTAAACCTGCTCGTGAGGCGGCTAAAGCAATTTGCGTGGCGCGCTACCAGCAATTTGGTACTGCTGGCAACGCCAGCAAAATCAAGGTCGTGCCACTCAAGGACATGGCGGCTCAGTATGCTGCGGGCAAACTGTCGCAGGTCGTTCAGTAAACATTATGACTACAGCGCTTTATCAATCCAGTATCCAATCCCTCCCGTTGCTTGCACGCGGTAAAGTTCGCGATATGTATGCGGTGGGCGATGACAAGCTTTTGATCATCGCGACTGACCGCATTTCGGCATTTGATGTGATTCTTGACGATCCCATTCCCGGTAAGGGGCAGGTTCTCAAGGAGCTCACCGACTTCTGGCTTGAAAAGCTCGCGCACGTGCTGCCCAATCATTCAACGGGAATCCGCCCGGAGGATGTGGTCGCTCCAAATGAGCGCGATCAGGTGATTGGCCGTGCTGTGGTGGTCAAGCGTCTGAAACCCATCATGGTTGAGGCGGTGGCGCGCGGGTATCTGATTGGTTCCGGCTGGAAGGATTATCAAGCAACGGGTTCTGTTTGCGGGATCAAATTGCCTCCCGGCCTGAAGCAAGCAGGGAAACTTCCTGAGCCGATTTTCACACCTGCCGCCAAAGCCGAGATGGGTTTGCATGATGAAAATGTAGACTTTGCGCATGTGATCAAGGAAGTGGGTCAGGAGATGGCTGAGCGGATCCGTGCAGTGACCTTGCGTTTGTACTCTGAGGCTGCGACCTATGCAGCAACCAAGGGCATCATGATCGCGGATACGAAATTTGAATTTGGGCTGGATGAGCATGGCACGTTGCACTTGATGGATGAGGTGCTGACGCCGGATTCATCGAGATTTTGGCCTGCAGAGGGTTATCGTGAAGGCATCAGTCCACCTTCGTTTGACAAACAGTTTGTGCGCGACTGGCTCGAGACGCAGGATTGGGCCAAGACACCACCCGCGCCTCGACTGCCTGCTGAAGTGATTGCTAAAACGGCAGCCAAGTACCGCGAAGCCCTTGATCGCTTAACTGCTTAACCGCTTAATTGCCTCGATTTCCGGGCAGTTAACCGCTGATCCACTATTTGCGAGTCTCTGTTATGACCTCTTTATCTTCTGCTGGTACGCCGGTCGTCGGCGTCATCATGGGTTCATCCAGTGATTGGGATGTCATGCAGCATGCAGTCAATATGCTGGGTGAGTTTGGCGTGCCTTGTGAGGCGCGCGTCATCTCTGCCCACCGTATGCCACATGACATGGCTGAATATGGCGCACAGGCTGCGGCGCGCGGCTTGCGTGGCATTATCGCCGGTGCGGGTGGCGCGGCACATCTGCCTGGCATGATGGCTGCGCTGACTGAAGTGCCCGTGTTTGGTGTGCCTGTCCCGTCTAAATATTTGCGGGGTGAGGATTCTCTTTTATCGATCGTCCAAATGCCAAAGGGTATCCCGGTTGCCACCTTCGCGATTGGTGAAGCCGGTGCAGCAAATGCCGCACTGCATGTGATTGCCAATCTCGCAACGACCGATACGGTGTTGCGTGAAAAGCTCAAGGCGTTTCGCGCCCGTCAGACAGAGGCTGCGCGCGCCATGAAGGTGCCGCTGTGATCGCACCGGGTGAGTGGTTGGGTTTGATGGGGGGCGGTCAGTTGGGCCGCATGTTTTGTCACGCCGCACAGTCGCTGGGCTATCGTGTGGCCGTGTTGGATCCTGCGCCTGAGGGGCCGGCTGCGTCTGTGGCCGATGCGCATATCCAGGCCGATTACGACGATGAAACCGCATTGATCAAGTTGGCGCAACGCTGTCGCGCCGTGACGACCGAGTTTGAAAACGTTCCAGCGCAGAGTCTGTTGACCTTGGCCGCGCATAGTCGCGTGACGCCTGGTTCGCATGCGGTCGAGATTGTTCAGGACCGGATTGCAGAAAAAGCTTTTATCGTGAGCCAGGGCGTCGCCGTTGCGCCCTATGCGGCGATTCGTTCAGAGTCGGATTTGCGTGCGGCAGGTACGCATCTTTTTCCAGGGATTTTAAAAGTTGCCCGTCTGGGTTACGACGGCAAGGGTCAGGCGCGGGTGCGCTCTCTTGATGAGGCACTCACTGCTTTTTCTGAATTCGGTGGCGTGCCATGTGTGCTCGAAGCCATGCTGGATCTCAAAGAAGAGCTGTCAGTTGTATTGGCGCGCGGGCTCGATGGACAGTGCGCGGTTTTTCCCGTTGCCCGAAACGTCCATGAGCAAGGCATTCTTGCTGTGACAACGGTCGATATGCAGCCAGCCGCGATGACGGCTCGCGCCACCGAAGCCGCGCTGGCAATCGCAAGCGGCTTAAAGTACCAGGGCGTGTTGTGCGTGGAGTTTTTCGTATTGGGTGACGGCCAGTTGCTCGTCAACGAGATTGCCCCACGTCCGCACAATAGCGGTCACTTCAGCATGAATGCCTGCGTGACAAGTCAGTTCGAACAGCAGGCACGAATCATGGCTGGTTTGCCGTTAGGCAGTACGCGTTTACTCGCACCGGTTGTGATGCTCAATATTCTGGGGGATGTCTGGTACACAGGTGCTGGAGATTCTCAAACCGAGCCTGACTGGGCGGGTGTATTGGCTGTGTCGGGCACCTCTTTGCATTTGTATGGCAAGCGCGAGGCCCGTCGTGCTCGCAAGATGGGACACGTCAACTGCACGGGAACATCACTCGCCGAGGCGGTGCAGCATGCCAATCAAGTTGTCCAGATTTTGCGTTTGCCCGTCGCGGCCAAGCTTTGAGTTGGTGGTGAAGTGACGACTTCTTCAGATAACGAAATCAACCAGGCTGCTCAAGTATTACTCAAAGGCGGTCTCGTTGCTTTTCCAACCGAGACAGTCTACGGACTGGGTGCGGATGCAGAGAGTCGCGAAGCCGTCGAGCGCATCTATCAAGCTAAAGGTCGTCCTGCCAATCATCCCGTGATTGTCCATGTCGCACCAGAGGCTGATTTGTCCTACTGGGCCGCGACCGTCCCCGATGAAGCGCGTGCCTTGATCGATGCGTTTTGGCCTGGTCCGTTGACCCTCATTCTCAAGCGCGCCGCGCACATCACTGAGGCAGTCAGTGGCGGACAAGATAGCGTGGGGGTTCGCTGCCCTTCGCATCCCGTTGCGCAAAAGTTGATTCGAGCCTTTGCCGCGGGTAAACCGTCCGGTCAGGGCGGTATCGCTGGCCCTTCGGCCAACAAGTTTGGACAAGTCTCTCCTACTCAGGCTTCGCATGTGCGAGATGAGTTCCCTGAGCTTGTCGCGCAGGGTATGCAGGTACTGGAGGGTGGGGCGAGCGAAGTGGGAATCGAATCGACCATTGTTGATTTGTCACGTTTGGCTCAGGGCATCGGCCCAGTCCTTTTGCGTCCCGGAAAAATCACTGCGCAACAAATATCCGCGGTGTTGAACAGAACCGTTCAAGACGCCGATGCGCAGGCGCCCAGGGTCTCCGGCGCCTTGAAATCGCATTACGCCCCCCATACGCCGATCAGACTGTCAAACGCTGCTGAAATGCTGACAGCGGCGAGTCAGACTGCTCACGATGTTTCAAAGCCGACTGTTTTTGTGACCTACTCGCTTGCTCAGGAAGTATTACCCAGACGACCTGGCGTAGAGTGGGTGACAATGTCCGCACATGCGGAAGTCTATAGCCATGCACTCTATGCGACTTTGCGCGCCCTGGACCAGGGTGGATACGGGCAGATGGTCTGGGAAGCTGTTCCAGACAGTCTCGAGTGGCTGGGTATTCAGGACCGGCTTGTACGCGCCGCTGCGGCGTTTTAAAAAATAATCGCGCTTCGTTGAGCGCGATTATGTCTAACAATCACAGATGGTCAGGATTTAGAAAAAAGCCTGGATACCTGTTTGAGCACGACCCAAAATCAAAGCGTGGATGTCGTGTGTGCCCTCGTAAGTGTTCACAACCTCGAGGTTAACCAGGTGGCGTGCCACACCGAACTCGTCCGAAATACCGTTGCCGCCCAACATATCACGCGCCATGCGTGCGATGTCGAGTGCCTTGCCGCAGGAGTTGCGCTTCATGATCGAGGTGATTTCAACGGCTGCAGTGCCTTCGTCCTTCATGCGACCCAAACGCAAGCAACCTTGCAGGCCGAGCGTGATTTCGGTTTGCATATCCGCCAGTTTCTTTTGGATCAACTGGTTCGCTGCGAGAGGACGACCGAACTGTTTGCGATCCAGCGTGTACTGACGAGCCATATGCCAGCAGAACTCGGCCGCGCCGAGTGCGCCCCAGGCGATACCGAAGCGCGCTGAGTTCAGGCAGGTAAAGGGGCCTTTCAGTCCAGTCACGCCCGGCAGCATTTGCTCGTCGCTGATTTCGACGTTGTCCATCACGATTTCACCGGTGATGGAGGCGCGCAAGCCGACTTTGCCATGAATGGCCGGAGCCGACAAACCTTTCATGCCTTTTTCAAGGATAAAGCCACGAATGCGACCATCATGATCCCCGCCTACGCACTTGCCCCACACGACGAATACATCGGCGATCGGGGAGTTGGAGATCCACATCTTGTTGCCGGTCAGGGAGTAGCCGTTAGCCGTTTTGACTGCGCGAGTCTCCATGCCGGCCGGGTCTGAGCCGTGGTTGGGCTCAGTCAAACCAAAACAGCCGATCCATTCGCCGCGTGCGAGTTTGGGCAAGTATTTTTTCTTTTGCGCTTCGCTACCGAACTCATTGATCGGCACCATGACCAAAGAGGACTGCACGCTCATCATCGAGCGGTAACCTGAATCCACACGCTCGACTTCGCGGGCGATCAGGCCATAACTCACGTAGTTCAGTCCGGAACCACCGTATTCGACCGGAATGGTGGGGCCCAGCAAACCAAGCTCGCCCATTTCAGGGAAAATTTTGGCGTCGGTTTTCTCATGGCGAAAACCCTCGAGCACCCGTGGGGCCAGCTTGTCCTGACAATATGAGCGCGCCGCATCGCGAATCATGCGCTCCTCGTCGGTCAGCTGGCTATCCAGCAAGAGTGGGTCTTCCCAGTTGAAAGAGGCTTCAGCCATGTCATGCTCCAAAATAAAAACTATTTAAAAGTGTACAAAATACCTGCTCGGGCGAGTCCGAAAACCTTAGGCTTTCTGGGCAGCGGCTCTGAGCTTTGAAATGGTGGTGGTGGGGGTGATCGCCTCGGGGTCAATCAACAAATGCAGGATCGCAGGCTTGCCGCTTGCGACAGCGCGCTCGAAAGCGGGACCGAATTCGTCTGTTTTCTCGACACGCTCGCCATGACCACCAAACGCGCGCGCGTAGGCCGCGAAATCTGGGTTTTTGAGCTGCGTGGCGGAGATGCGACCTGGATAGTGCTTTTCCTGATGCATACGGATGGTGCCATACATACCGTTATCGATGATGACAACCACGATGGGCAGGTTGTATTGAACTGCCGTGGCGAATTCTTGGCCATGCATCATGAAACAACCGTCACCGGCAAAGCACACCACCAGCTTGTCGGGTGAAAAACGTTTGGCACCGACGGCCGCAGGCAAGCCATACCCCATCGAGCCAGAGGTGGGCGCAAGTTGTGTACCGTATTGTGTAAAGCGATGAAAACGATGCAACCACGTGGCAAAGTTGCCGGCGCCATTGGTCATGATGGCGTCTGTAGGCAAATGTGCTTCGAGGTATTCCATCACGCCACCCATCTGCACCGCACCAGGTGTTTTGATTGGCGCGGGGTTGCTCCAGGCAAGGTAGCTTTGGTGCATGGAGGCGGTGCCCTCGGCCCAAGGCGTGGCCTTAGGGGTGGGCAGTGCCGCCAGCTCGGCCGCGAAGGCGATCGGTGAGGCATTGATCGCGATCGAGGCACGGTAGACACGCCCGAGCTCACCGCTGTCAGGGTGGACGTGAACCAGCTCCTGCTTGGGCACGGGAATATCAAACAGCGTGTAGGCCTGACTGGGCATTTCAGACATGCGACCACCGACCAGCAGCACCAGATCGGCGTCTTGAACCCGCTTGAGCAAATCGGGGTTTAAACCGATGCCCACATCACCGATGAAACATGGGTGATTGGCGGGGAACAGCATTTGACGGCGGAATGAGACTGCGACGGGCAGCTTGAACCGCTCGGCGAATTGTGTAAATTGTTGAACCGCCTGCGCATTCCAGCGTGCGCCACCCAGAATCGCAACGGGTGCTTTGGCTTTTGATAGACGCTCGGCCAATGCAGCCATTTGACCGGCGGCAGGTGCGGAGTCGATCACCTCGTAATGCGGGGCATCTGCGACTGTGGCAGTCTCGACCAGCATGTCCTCTGGCAAGGCAATCACGACGGGACCGGGACGACCGGACGTGGCGACATGAAACGCGCGTGACAAAATTTCAGGAATGCGCGCCGCGTCATCGATCTCTGTCGCCCACTTGGCGGCTTGCCCGAATACAGCGCGATAATCCATTTCTTGGAAGGCCTCGCGCTCACGCATGCCGCGTTCAATCTGTCCGACGAACACGATCATGGGGGTGGAGTCTTGTTTGGCGATATGAATGCCAGCCAGGGCATTGGATGCGCCCGGACCGCGCGTGACCATGCAAATGCCGGGCGCGCCGGTCAATTTGCCATACGCATCCGCCATCATGGCGGCTCCACCTTCTTGGCGGCAAACCGTGACATCGATGCTGACATCCACTAGTGCATCAAGCACCGCCAGAAAACTTTCGCCCGGTACACAGAAAACGTGTTTGACACCGTGACTGACAAGTTGGCCGACTAGGATCTGACCACCGGTACGAGGCTTGCTGGGGGAGGGTGCTTGGCTCATTTTTTTGGGTCTTTTTAAAAGAAAATAAAGATATGTCTAATCATATCCCGATGAGAAGGGTATTTCCTCTGATGGAGGGTTAGACAGATTTAGAGAGCCACTCGATCAAGCGGCTATCCGCCAGGAGGGGGTCGGCAATCGGATCTCGGGGGGCTAAGCGATTTTGCAGGACGATGTCGGCAAGAAGGCTGCGAATCGGCATATTTGCCTGTTTGGCCTCCCAGCGCATGCCTGCCATGGTCACGACGTTATAAAGGGCTGTGCCGACTTGGCGAGCCTGTTCCGATGCATTGGACGAGCTGGCCGTTTGGGCAAAGGCAAAAGCGCGCTCGATGCGCTCCGCTTGCAGGCCGGCAAGCTCCGGCCGCACGGGCGTACCCTCGGCGAGCAATTTTTCCACGTGCGCGCGCAGGGCAGGCAAGGAGTCCTCACGCTGAATCGCTCTGAGCACATCAAGTGCCACGATATTGCTCGTGCCCTCCCAAATCGACCCCAGGTGTGCATCGCGCAGGATCCGTGGATCGCTCCACTCTTCGATATAGCCGCAACCGCCACGCACTTCCATCGCATCGCCCGCGACTTTACGCGCGTCGCGACAGGCTCGAAACTTGATAAGAGGTGTCATGATGCGCATCAGCGGACGCTTTGAAGAATCTTCGTCCGAAGCGGCCAGTGCTTGTGCGGTTTGATAAACCATCGTGCGGGCTTGTTCGGTCAGCATGGCCATTTTGCTGAGCTGGCGCTGCATGAGCGGCATCTGGTTCAGACTTTTGCCAAAAGCCATACGATGCTTGGCGACGAAGAGCGCTTCGGTGAGGGCGCGTCGCATGAGTCCGGCGGCACGTACGCCGTTTGATAGTCGCGAATTGTTGATCATATCCGCCATGTGCTTGAAGCCTTGGCCCCGTTCGCCCACAAGCCATGCAAACGCACCTTCGAGACGGATTTCGCCACTTGCCATCGAGCGAGTGCCGAGTTTGTCCTTTAGTCGCAAAATTCGATAGTCATTCGGGGTGCCGTCAAGCTTGGTGCGAGGCAAGAGAAATAACGAGACGCCCTTGAGTCCGTCTAATGGTTCTGAGCGCGCCAGCACCATGGCGAACCCCGCATCCGGATTGGAACAAAACCATTTGTCGCCGTGAAGTAACCAATGACCATCGGGACCAAGTGTCGCCTCGGTGGCGGTGGCGCTGACGTCCGAGCCAGCACCTTGCTCTGTCATAAACATCGCCCCCTGATGGAGGGCGTCAAAATCTTGTGTGGTCACCAGAGGGAGCACGCGTTGAACAAGAGCGGGGTCGCCAAACTTGCGCAAGGTGCGGGCCAGCGAGTCCGTCATACTGACCGGACAACACAACCCGAATTCCGCCTGAACAAACAAATACGTCAAGGCGTATTTGGCAGCGGGTGGCATGGGTTCGGGCCATCCCAGGACACCTGCGCGATGGGACATCGCTGCCAACCCAAACTCGCTGTAGGCAAAACGCTCGAGTTCGACGTAGGCGGGATGTTTGTTGACTTGATTGGTGTCTATGCCTGCGCGCGTCCGCACGGAAAGCGTGGGAGGATGTTTGTCTGCAACACCCGCCAGATCATCGATCAGGGAGCCTGCGAGTGCTCCGAGTCGTTCAAGATGAGGTAACAGGTGTGCGTGAAGGTCTTTCGGTAAATAGCAAGCCAAGAGGTCGCGCCCCGAGTCTGCCGCAAAGAGGTTGATACCGTGAGCGTCTGGAACTGGGTGTGACATCTTGATTGTTTCCTGCTTATGGGTTGAGGCGCGCGAGTGTTTCCTGAGCGATGGCGAGGCTGGAGGTGAGTCCGGGCGACTCGATGCCGAACAGGTTGACGAGCCCGGGAATGCCATGCGTGGCGGGGCCTACGATCATGAAGTCTGCTGCGGGTTCATGGGGGCCTGAAACTTTGGGGCGGATCCCTGTATATCCCGGAGAGAGCGTGCCGTCCTGCATGCCCGGCCAGTAGCTGCGAACCGCTTCGTAAAAGCCTTCGCAACGGCTGGGGTCGATGTCGTAATCCACTCGGTCGATCCACTCTGTGTCGGGACCAAATTTCGCCTGACCGCCAAGGTCCAGTGTGAGATGGACGCCCAGCCCGGCATGATGAGGTGTGGGATAAATCAGGCGCGTGAAGGGCGCACGACCTTGCAGCGTAAAGTAGCTCCCCTTGCATAAATACTCGGTCGGAATCGAGGACTCGGGAATGCCTTCGATGCGACGAGCCAGGGTGGGTGCATGTAATCCCGAGGCATTGATTAAGACGTTGCATGACAAGCTCATGGCGTCAGCGCCACCGAACTGCAAGTCAAAGCCGCCCTGGCTGCGAACTTTGCCAGAGAGAAGGGGGGTATGAAAGACGCACTGAGCTCCAGCGTTTTCGGCATCACCCTGATAGGCGAGCATCAAACCATGACTGTCGATGATCCCTGTGGAGGGGGATAACAAAGCTGCCGTGCAAAACAGCGCAGGCTCAAGTGCTTGTGCTTGAGAGGCGGAGAGCAGTTCCATATCCTCGACGCCGTTGACTCTGGCTTTTTGAAGGATGTCCGTGAGCTTGGGGATTTCCTCTTCGCTTGTCGCAACGATGAGTTTGCCGATTTTTTTGTGTGCGACGCCTTTTTCCGCGCAATAGGCATACAGCATATGTCTGCCTTGCACGCAGAGTTTCGCTTTAAGACTGCCAGCCGGGTAGTAAATCCCTGCGTGAATGACTTCGGAATTGCGGGCGCTGGTGCCGGTGCCAATGCCTTCGGCGGCTTCAACCACCATGACTTCGCGCCCCGACAGCGCAAGCGCGCGTGCGATCGCCAAGCCGACGACACCGGCTCCGACGACGATGCAATCAATATCTGTACTCATGATGTCTCTTTCAATTCTCTTATTTGAGTCCGCTAGAGGGCGTCAAGTCGTAGCCACCAGCGTGATAGACCAAGGGAAGTGCTTCGCTGCGTGCGCAATGCTCCACAGCGCCAATGAAAATGATGTGATCACCTTCTTCGTAGCGTCGATGGTTGGCGCATTCAAACCACGCGGCACACTGCAAGTCGAGTCTGGGAGAGCCGTTCGGTGCTTGCGTCAGTGGGATGCCATTGAAGCGCTCGGTCGCCGTGCCGCTTGCGAAGCGTTGGGAGACAGACATTTGGTCGGAGCCCAAAACGTGGATGACATAGCGTTCGCAACGCTCAAGCGTCTGAAGCGAGGAGGAACGACGAGACAGACTCCAGACAACCAGAGGCGGTTCAAGCGAGACAGAGTTGAATGAACTCACGGTCAGTCCAACCGGCGGCATGCCGTCAGCGGATGCGGTAATCACCGTTACGCCTGTTGGAAATCTGCCGAGTGCTGCTCTGAAAAAAGACGAATCAAAAGAGGGTGGGGTCGTGTTCATGTCAGGGCGCAATACGTCCAATCGTCCACTTCCCCGCAACATCTGGTTGATAAATCAAGCGATCGTGCAGACGCGAAGGACGTCCCTGCCAGAATTCAAAATATTCTGGCTTGAGTCGGTAGCCCCCCCAGTGTGGTGGTCGGGGTGGCTTGTTGTCGCCATATTTTTCTTTAAGCGCTTTTTCTGTCGCCGCGAGTTGCTCCAGCGTGATGGGTCGACTCTGCGGTGAGGTCCAGGCGCCGATTTGCGAACCAACTGGGCGAGTTTGAAAATACTCGTCGGACTCGGCAGCGGTGACTTTTTCCACAATCCCTTCGATACGGACTTCGCGTTCGAGCGGTTGCCAGAAAAACAATAAGCTTGCCCAAGGTTGCACGGCAAGCTCGAGACCCTTGCGTGATTCGTAGTTGGTGAAGAAAAGAAAACCTGTTTCGTCTACGCCCTTGAGCAGTACGATGCGGGAAGAAGGACGACCCTTCGCATCGGCGGTTGAAAGCGTCATTGCAGTCGGCTCGGGCACATTTTGACTCAAGGCCTGGTCGAACCATACTGAAAACTGATCGTAGGGCGAGGCTTTCGCGTCTTTTTCCAGCAGTGTGTATTTTTCGTAGCTTTGTCGAATATCGGCAATAGACATGATTCGGATCCGATACGGGCCTGTTAGGTTAAATAAGGACCGTCAACTGGTTGAAATGTAACCTTGAGTGTACCGTGACATCGGCACCGTTGCGCTGAGAGACCTGTGTTCAGGAAAGGGAGCGCTGCGCTTGGTGAGCTTTGTTTTTTAAACGTGCCACCAGTGCGGTGAGCCGGGCATCGTGGATACCCACCGCTTCAAGTGCTTCGGCGGTTTGGGCCACATACTCCAGACATGTGCCATATATTCCCGAGGCTCTGAGCACGATGTCGATCAGGGCATCATCTTCTGGTTCAGGCACATAGGCCGGACCAGATTGATCAATGATGAAGGCAAGCGCACGCACTGAACCCTGGGGGGTTTGACAATCAATCCAGCGCGGGTGATAGGCGCCGGTAGACATTTCCCGACGCCAAAGTGCTTCAAAAACCGGCTCGACTAAATTGTCAGCCAGCCTGAACGCCATGCCATGGCACTCACCGCCCTTTTCGAGTCCAAACACTAAACCCGGGAGTTCCGGTGTCCCGCGATTGATGCGCGACCAGAGACACAGCGCACGATGGTGACCGGGCAGCAGTGCCGGACGCTGCTCAAGGAAGTCGAATTCAGGTTTCCAGATGAGCGAACCATAACCAAATATCCATACGTCTTGCCCGGGTTGGCGGTTCTTGAGGGCGTCCTCTCGAGAGGCTTTTAAGCGCTCTTCAGACCAGCGCGCAAAGCTACTGACTGGCGGGGCTGCCGGGATGTGCGAAGACGTGCTCATGATTCTGACTTGTTGTCCTTTCCCGCATGACGTGTGAACCATCTTCCGGCGCCCAGGCCCGCTGCAGTCAGCCAAAAAAGCGGCATGATGCCGATGACTGCACCCAGCGCACCAAAGGCCAGTGGCAGGGTGACCTGACAGCCGTTGATTAATGCCATGCGCAGACCAAAGGCTTCACCAGCGCGGCCATTGGGCGCGTTTTGTTGCAATAGCGCCAGAATGCTTGGCTGCGTGGAACCAAGACCCAGTCCCAGAACAAAAGAAAGCGTCATCAAAATCCAGACTTGTTCGAAAAATGGATACAAAACAAAGTTCAGACCGGTTGTGATCAGTGAGAAATGAATCAGTTGCCAGGGGCGCACGCGATGCTGCAGCAGTGGGAGCGCCAGACGCACGACAATGGTGGCGGCTGCAAAGGAGGCCAAAATCAAGCCGATGGTGGTGGCCGACAAACCTACCATCACACCAAAAATGGGTACGACAAACATATGGGTGTCCCAGGCGCTGGAGAGCAACATGTTTGCGGTGTAGACACGTCTGAGCTTTGGGCTCGCAATCAGGTCGGTCACGCTTTGCTTGGCTTGGCTGACCGCGCTCGGTGGGGTGTGGGAGGTTTTGAGATAGGTACGGACACGATACAGTCCAAACACACAGAGGACTGGCGAGATCGCAAGCAATGCAAACACTGCCCGGTGGCCGAGCAGGTCGATCGAGATACCAGCCAAAAGCGGTCCAAGTAGACCGGAGGTCGCCATGGAAAGCGACAGCCAGGAGAAGTTGCGCAGACGCTCTTCGCCGGCGCTGAGGCCCATTTGTCGCTGCACAGCGATTTGAAAGATCATGTGCCCGATGCCGACACAGGCGGCCGAGATGATCAAAGCAATGAAATCTTGCCAGATCCAAGGCAAAATGATGCCAAACACTACAACGAAGGCGCTGGCCCGCATCGGACGCCAAGGTCCGATCTGATCGAGCAGTCGACCGGCTTTCACAGAAAGCAGCATGGGTAGCAGTGCGAACACAGCAATCAAAATCCCGACTTCGAAGGTCGAGCGTTTGAGCTCAAGCGCAGTCAAGGAGACTGCTACGCGACCACCCGAAATCGCCATGTGGATCATCATGATGAGCAGGCACAAAGCAATCGGCCCGGCGAAAGCGGACAATTTGGCAGAAGATGGGGCGGGTGGGGACGACATGCTCACGGTGATATAGGTAAATTGTGTTCCTCAACACGGCACTTGTCGAGAGCGGAGCACTATTTTTTTTCTGGATCATGCAAAAATGCATCATTCAGCAGACCCTAGGATACTTGATGCACGGACTTCAGGTGGATGGTCAGGTTCCTGATCAGTCAGATCTTCAGAGCGATACGCAACGTCGTTTCGGCGGTTTGGCGCGCCTGTTCGGCCCCCGCGCCTATGATGCGCTGCGCCATGCGCACGTTGGTGTTGTTGGGATTGGGGGCGTGGGCTCGTGGGCCGCAGAGGCGTTGTCACGCCATGGGGTCGGTGCCTTGACCCTGATCGACCTCGACCATATCGCGGAGTCCAATATCAATCGTCAGGTTCATGCGCTATCGGACACCCTTGGACAATCCAAGGTCGAGGCCATGGCGTCTCGCATTCAGGGGATCAACCCGGCTTGTCGGGTCACTCTGGTGGATGATTTCCTGACCCCTGAA
Organism: Zwartia vadi; assembly: GCF_030410375.1. GTDB lineage: Bacteria > Pseudomonadota > Gammaproteobacteria > Burkholderiales > Burkholderiaceae_B > Zwartia > Zwartia vadi. The sequence goes on along the minus strand of NZ_JAUHHE010000001.1, from coordinate 128,243 downwards.
AATGTGAGCCATGTTTTGCCGGGAAACCTTGATATCGTGATCGATTGCACGGATCAGATGCGCGCCAAGGTCGCCATGGTCTTGCAGGCTCGGGCCCGGCATCAGCCTCTCATTGTTTGCGGCGGTGCCGGTGGGAAAACCGATTTGCTGTCCTTGCGCGCTGGGGATCTCTCCGAGGCAACCCATGACGCGCTTCTTGCGCGTTTACGCAACGTGTTGAGAAAACAGCATGGCTATGCGCGCGCCTCCAATGAGGCCGGTAAACCGCGCAAACGCGTACCCAAAATGGGGGTGCGCGTGCTGTGGCTTGATCAGCCGACGATTTTGCCCGAGGCTTGGCTCACCAGTCCGTCAAAGCATGTCAGTCAGAATGACCGCCAGCTTGACAACCAGGTTGACAGCGAGCGGACTCAGGATATCGATCAAGCATCGCCGGGATTGCAAGGACTCTCTTGCGCAGGGTACGGCTCTAGCGTTACTGTCACGGCATCCATGGGCCTTGCGGCGGCAGCGGAGGCCGTCAGCAAGATTATTCACACGCAAGCAAAATAAAAATATGACTGAGACACGCGCTTTATCCAAGATCCTTTCCTTGGCTGATTTCGAACGGGCTGCGGCCAAACGTTTACCTAAGCCGATATATGGCTATGTATCAGGTGCCTGCGAGGACTGCCACTCTTTGCGTGCCAATCGAGACGTCTTTGCCGAATACGAATTTGTATCTCGTATCCTGGTCGATATTTCACAGCGCACGCAGACGGTCGAAGTGTTTGGTAAACAGTACGCCTCGCCATTTGGCATGGCGCCCATGGGCATCACCGCGATGTCGGCGTATCGTGGCGATATCGTGCTCGCCGAGGCTGCCAAGCGCGCCAACATCCCCATGATTATGAGTGGTTCATCCTTGATCCGGATGGAAGAACTGGTTGCCGTCGCCCCCGACGCCTGGTTTCAGGCCTATCTTCCTGGTAAGGTCGATCAGATTGCTCCCTTGATCGATCGCGTGGCCGCTGCGGGTTTCAAGACCTTGGTGATTACGGTGGACACACCATCTTCGGCGAACCGTGAAAACAATGTGAGGACTGGTTTTTCAACCCCCTTGCGTCCGAGTCTGCGTCTGGCCTGGGAGGGGATCAGTCATCCTCGATGGTTATTCGGGACATTTTTAAAAACACTAATGCGGCACGGTATGCCGCACTTTGAAAATTCTTTCGCCACGCGCGGCGCACCAATCATGTCTGCCAATGTGATGCGAGATTTCTCGTCAAGAGGTCATCTGAATTGGGAGCACGTGCGAGAGATTCGCGCGCGCTGGAAGGGCCCGATGGTCATCAAGGGTATCTTGCATCCTGCCGATGCAGCATTGGCGAGGCAGTATGGCATGGATGGCGTGATTGTGTCTAACCATGGCGGCCGTCAGCTCGACGGTGCCGTGGCGCCTTTGCGCATGCTGCCGCAAATCCTCGAGGAGTTCAAAGACGGTCCCGTCATGCTCGATAGTGGTGTGCGGCGTGGAACGGACGTTTTAAAGGCTTTGGCGCTTGGTGCGCGTTGTGTGTTTTTGGGCCGGCCTTTTAATTATGCGGCAGCTGTGGGTGGTCCGGCGGGTGTGGATCACGCCATTTCCTTGCTGTCTCAAGAGATTTCACGCAACATGGCGATGATGGGTATCAACCATCTCCACGAACTCTCTCCCGAATCTTTGATTCACGTCGGACGTTCTTAATTGTTTTGCAGTACCCCGATATTTTTTTGCAGTTCTTTCGCGCTTTCCTTTTTTAAATACGGAGTCAACATGGCAGACCTGGGATTTGCAGTCAACACACACAAGCACACTGTCAGCAATGCAACGCTGAAAAAATTCGCAAAATTCGCGGTGGCCAATATCAGCGATGCGGTGAGTCGCACAAATGGTACGGTTGATTTGCGACCCATCCATAAAGGCGGCCGCATTCTCGGACGTGCTTTCACTGTCAAGACTGCGCCTGGCGACAATCTGATGGTGCACAAAGCGATTGATATGGCTGCGCCAGGCGACGTGATCGTGGTCGATGCGGGTGGTCCCCAGCGCAACGCGATCATCGGCGAGATCATGTCGACTTTGGCTGAAAGCCGCAAGATTGCCGGTTTCGTGATCGATGGCCCGATCCGTGACTTCGATGCGTTGAGCAAGGGGAAATTCCCTGTGTTCGCACGCTCCATCTCGCACCGCGGTCCTTACAAAGAAGGTCCCGGCGAGATCAATGTGACGGTGTGTGTGGATGGTATGGTGGTGCATCCCGGTGACATCATTGTGGGCGATCATGACGGCGTTTTTGCGATTCGTCCCGACATGGCGGAGCAGTTGGCAAAAGTTGTAGCCGAGATCGAAAAGAAAGAAAAAGAGATTTTCGCCAAAATCGCCAAAGGCACGCTGGACCGCAGCTGGGTCGATCAGTCCTTGCGTGCGAAAGGCGTTCTCAAGTAAACATTGATCGCTATAAGCGCATACCCTGATACACAGGATGCGCTGAATCAATAAAAATCAGTCACACTGCCCACTACGGTGGGCAGAGCCTTCTTGGACGGAGACAATGAAAAAAAAGGTTGTGCGTTTTGATTTCTGGTTGAACCCGGCGTTTGATCGCCATATGAGCGGACTCAAGGACGTTGACGTCTCTGTCTGCCAGTACTCGGATGAGGAAAAAAAGACGCTCGCGCTTTTTAAAGAGGCGCATGTCTACCATATCTGCGCAGCGCGTGATGAGGTGCCATCTCAATGGCGGGTAGATGATGCCTTGCTCAGCAAGATGCCTAATTTATTGTGTGCATCCACGTCGGGCGCCGGATACGATCCCGTTGATGTCGAGGCCTGCAATCGTCATGGTGTCTTGGTGGTCAATCAGTCCGGCTGTAACGCCAACTCGGTTGCCGAGCACGCGCTAGGTCTCTTGCTTTCGGTTAAACATCGAATCACCGAGTCTGATCGTGTCATGCGCGCCAATGCATATACTACCCGCGAAGACCTGATGGGCAATGATATACGCGGCTTGACAATCGGCATCGTGGGTGTGGGTAATATCGGCACCCGGATGGCCGAGCTCTCTCGTGCTTTTGACATGACGGTATTGGGCTATGACCCTTATTTGTCGCCAGAGGAAATCAAGCGTCGCGGCGCGACGCCTGTGAGCTTTGAGGAGTTATTGGCCCGCTCCGATGTTGTGACTGTCCATTGTCCCCGTACGCCTGAGACCTTGAATTGGATTGGTGCCAAAGAGTTCCGCGCGATGAAAAAAGGCGCGGTGTTTATCGCGACGGCTCGCGGGGGGATCCATGATGAGCATGCGCTCTACGAAGCTCTGCGCGATCAGCATCTTTCCGGGGCGGGCCTTGATGTCTGGTCTGTCGAGCCCCCCGCACCGGACAATCCTTTACTGAGCCTGCCAAATGTCACCGCAACTTATCACACTGCGGGTGTGAAACATGAGGCGCGCGGCAATGCTGCAGCGATGGGTGCAGCTCAAATCGAAGTGATCCTGCGTGGAGAGCGTCCGCCACGTTTGGTGAATCCTGAGGTATTTCCAGTATTTTTGGAAAAATATAAAAAGATGTTTGGTTAAAAGTTTGCTCAATACGTCAACACAGTTGTACTTAAAACAATACTTAAAACAGCACTAAACCGAGGAGAGTGAGTATGAAGAAAATCATGAACAAGTTGGGTCGCCTGAGTGGCGTGGCGTTACTGGCCGCGGCTGCCTGGTCCGGCTCGGCGGCCGCTCAGTATCCAACCAAGCCCATTACGATGATTATTGCTTTCGCACCAGGCGGTGGCACCGATCTGATCGGGCGTTTGATTGCCCCGTATATTGAAAAACATCTGGGCAATAATGCGCGCATTATCGTGACAAACCGTCCGGGTGCAGGGGGCGGCATCGGCTTTGCTGAAATCGCCAAGGCAACACCCGATGGCTACACCATCGGTTTTGTCAATACACCCAATATGCTGTCCATTCCGATTGAGCGTCCTTCAACTTTTGGTTGGCAGAGTTATGACCTGATCGGTAATTTGATTGATGATCCCGGCGCCTTTACCTTGAATACCTCAAGTCCGATCAACAATCTTAAAGAACTTGCCGCGTATGCGAAAGCTAACCCGGGCAAAGTCACTGTTGGTTCAACCGGGGTGGGCTCCGATGACCATATCGCCATGCTGTTTTTTGAGAAAGCAGCTGGCGTCAAGATGACGCACATTCCGTACAAGGGGTCGGGCGAGACTCGGGCAGCGGTTGTAGGCGGTCAAGTGATGGTGGGGGCCATCAACGTTGGCGAGGCGCTTGCCTATATAAAGGGCGGTTCTCCGATTAAGATGATTGGCCAGATGTCCGCCAAGAGAACCGTACTCGCGCCTGATACCCCGACTTTCGCAGAACAGGGTTACAACATCGAAAGCGCTTCTCTGCGAGGTTTGGCTGCGCCGAAAGGGCTACCAGCCGACATTCGTGAAAAGCTGGTTTCCGCTGTCGCCAAGGCTGCTGCTGACCCTGAGTACATCAAGAAAGCGGGTGAGTTGTACGCACCGATCCGCTACCTCGCGCCCAAGGAGTATGCGGTCGAACTTGAAAATACTGACAAGCAGTTGCGTCAGTTATGGAAGGAAATGCCCTGGAAGGACTGAGGGGCTCAGTTGCACGTCAAACCAGCCGCGCAGGGCGTTCGATAGTCTGATCGGCGTCTTGCCAGTCTGATCCGCGGCCAAGTCAGCGGGGGTGAGGATCGCCTCCTTGACTTGCCCCGTCTCGATTAACTGTGTGCGCCGCACTCCACCCAGCAGTCCGCAAGAGAGGGGGGGTGTGAGCCACTCTCCATTTTTAAAGACGTAAATATTTGAGCGACTGCCTTCGCAGAGTTCCCCTTTTTCGTTTAAAAAAATCAAATCAAAAAAGTCTGGATGGTGCGAGAGCCATTGAGTTGTCTCGTCATACCAGGGACGATGCGTCGTCTTGTGCTGCAAGAGTGGTTCCGCGCTCTCGAGTGGTGCGCGTGCGAGGGCGATAAAAGGGATCCCCTGCAGAGCAGGAAGCGCTGCAGTTTCAATGCTCAGTTGTCCTGACGGATTGAGCAGGAGGCGGACGCGCGAGTCGATCCCAGCTGGCGCAGTGGCCTCCAAGCTTGCGCTGAGCGCGGACACAATTGCATCGCGTCCGGGATAGACGTAACCCAAGGCTAGAGCTGAATGCTCCAGGCGCCGTAAATGGTAGGGCAGCAAAGGGATCTGCCTATCTGCCTGCGCCCTCATTGTTTCTATCAAGCTGGGTTGGGATGTTTGATTCATAGACCTGTGTGCAGAATCCGCGCTTTCCAATGACACTCATCCCATTCCTGTTCGGGATCCGAGTCGTAGACGATACCGCCACCAACATGATAGCGACCATGTCCCTCTTCATCCAACACAAGCGTACGGATGGCGACATTCAGTGAGAAGTCTCCGTTGGGGGCGAGCCAGCCCAGGCTGCCGCAATAGATGCCGCGCGGTTGTGGCTCTGTTTCTTGAATCCTTTTCATGGCCGCGATCTTTGGCGCACCGGTCACAGAACCGCAGGGGAACAGCGCGCGGAGTATTTCCGCGAGAGTGGTTTGCGGTGCAATGTCAGCCTTGACCGTGGAGGTCATCGTCCAGACGGACGGATATTTTTCCAGTGAGAACAGCGGCTCTGCCCGGACGCTGCCGAGGCGCGCTAAACGTCCCAAGTCGTTTCTGAGTAAATCGACAATCATCAAATTTTCAGCACGATTTTTTTCGCTCTTGTGCAAGGCTTCACCGAGCTGACGATCGGTTTCGGGGTCAGAGGACCGCGGGGCTGTTCCTTTCATTGGTCGCGTGATCAGGGTGGTCCCTGTCCGCTCCAAAAAAAGCTCTGGAGAGAAGGAGAGAATGGTTCTGCCCTCATCTTCGATAAACGCTGCATGCGCGACAGGATGACGGGTTGCGATTTGACGAAATAATTGAGCGGGATCACCCTTGATTTTGACGTTCAGTGGGAAAGTTGAGTTGATTTGATAGACCTCACCCTGAGCAATCCATTCACGAATCTGATGGATGCGGGAGAGGTAGGCCTCTTTGGTGATACCGGCTTCTACTGAGGTGATTGCGGCAGCGGTCTCGCTCGCAGTCTCAGCCTCGAGAGACCAGGGCTGCTGCACGTGCATCTGTTCAAACACGAGAGCGGTGAGCCTGGGGTGCTTGTGACCCGCTCTAGCAAGGTGTGATTTGGCGCTGGACGCTAACGCTGGCTCCAGCCACTCCCCTAGCTCGTACTCGAGAATCAGGGCGATCCAATAACCGGCCTGACGTGCCGTCTCGATTTTTTCAAAAGCAGTCTCGAGCTCATTGGCCTGATGGGCCACGATACGGCCACACTGACCCATCAGAACGCGTGCGTGCTGTGAGAGGCGGTCTTCGAAGCGGCAGTGACTCATAGGTGATTTAAAAACTCGTGCAGCACTTCACCAGTATGCGACTTTTGACGCGCGGCCACCACTTCCTCAGGCGTACCTTCAATCACAAGTTGCCCGCCGCCCGAGCCACCCTCTGGACCGAGATCCAGCAACCAGTCGGCTTCAGCGATGATGTCCAGGTTGTGTTCGATCACCACGACAGTGTTGCCCGCTTCGACCAAACGATGCAGGACGCGAATCAGTTTTTCCACATCCGCCATTGACAAGCCAACAGTCGGCTCATCCAGTACATAGAGGGTATGGGGAAGGCGCGAAGCTCGTCCGGTCGTGATGACACCTTCTGTCATTCTGGCTTTTGCGAGCTCAGTCACAAGTTTGATGCGTTGGGCTTCACCTCCGGAAAGGGTGGGAGAGGGTTGTCCCAAGGTCAAATAACCCAAGCCTACATCCTGCATGAGTTGAAGAGGATGACGGATCCGGGGATGCGCCGCAAAATAATTAATGGCATCATCGACTTCCATGGAGAGTACGTCGCCGGCATGTTTGTCACGCATTCGCACGCCAAGGGTGTCTGTATTGAAACGCGCACCATGACAAGCGTCACAAGGTACCTTGACGTCAGGCAGGAAGCTCATCTCCAGGGTGCGCATGCCTTGTCCTTCGCAGAGCGGGCAGCGACCATCACCAGTATTAAAAGAGAAACGGCCTGCCCCCCAGCCGCGTATGCGCGCTTCATTGGTTTCGGCAAACTGTTTTCGTACGTCGTCCCAAAATCCAATATAGGTGGCGGGACAGGAGCGTGGCGTTTTTCCAATCGGTGTCTGATCGACTTCAAGCACGCGATCCAGAACGTCCCATCCTGTGATGTCGTCGCATCCATGCCAGGGCTGCGCACCTCGGGCGGCAATCGCAGCGGAGAGATTGTCGAGCAAAACTTCACGGGCAAGTGTTGACTTGCCCGAGCCCGATACGCCTGTGACGACACTCAGTCTCCCGATCGGGAAGTGCGCGGTGACGTGACGCAGGTTGTGCAGGGAGGCGCCTTTGACCGTGATCATTGGCGTATCTTTGGCAATAGGACGTCTTGGTTGAAGTGGATGAGAAAGCGGATGACGTAAGTAATGTCCCGTCGTCGATTCAGGTGCAGCCATCAGATCTTGTAATGTACCTTGGGCCACAACGCGGCCACCGCGCACACCCGCGCCGGGTCCGATATCGATGATGTGTTCGGCGCGACGTATCGTATCGTCATCGTGCTCCACAACAACCAGGGTATTGCCATTTTTTTCAAGCTTGGAGAGTGCGCCCAGCAGGATGCGATTGTCACGAGGGTGCAAGCCGATCGTGGGCTCGTCCAATACGTAACAGACACCTTGCATGTTCGAGCCGAGTTGCGCAGCCAGACGAATGCGTTGTGCTTCCCCGCCCGAGAGAGTCGGAGCGGCACGATCAAGCGCCAGATATCCTAAACCGACCTCCTGCATAAACTGCAGTCGGCCGCGGATTTCGCTCAGAATATCGCGCGCGATTTCTGCATCGCGACCGCGCAGGACAAGCCCGGTAAAAAATGTATGCGCATCCGAGACGGGCAGCGAAGCGAGCTCTGCGATTGATTTGTCTCGCCACAACACCGCGCGCGCGATCGGGTTGAGGCGCGCGCCATGACAGCTTGTGCAGGTTTGTGTTTCACCCTCATACGAGGCGTTCCAGGAGGTTTCTTCGCCTGTCTGTTCAGCGTCAAAGCCTTGCAGTTGCAGACCGGTCCCAAAACAGCCCTGACACCATCCATGCTTGGAGTTATAAGAGAACATCCTTGGGTCTGGCTCTGGAAAGCTGGTGCCACAGCTTGGGCAGGCGCGCTTGACTGAAAAATGCGTTTGCTCAAGCTGCGCAGACATGTCTTGTTCAAGTTTGTCCAAAGGCCACAGCACACTCATGACGCCTTGACCGTGTTCGAGCGCGCTGCGGACAGCCTCACGCAAAGGCGCCTCATCCTTGTTATTGACAATCAGATCCGCGACTGGCAATTCAATCGTGTGTTCTTTGAAACGATCGAGGCGCGGCCATTTGGCCGTGCCAATAAATTCCTGATCCACTCGTAAGTGCGTAAAGCCTTTGCCCGAGGCCCATTTGGCCAGATCGGTATAAAACCCTTTTCTCGCGGTTACAAGCGGCGCCATGATGCCGATCCGCTCGCCTTTGTGATCACGCATGATACGCGCGACAATTTGATCGGCGCTTTGTGGTTCGACACTCACCTTGCAAGCTGGGCACATCTGGGTGCCCAGCTTCATGTACATCAATCGCAAGAAATGATGGATCTCTGTCATCGTGGCCACGGTGGATTTTCGTCCGCCGCGGCTGGTGCGCTGTTCAATCGCCACGGTAGGCGGAATGCCAAAAATCGCATCGACATCAGGCTTGCCTGCGGGTTGCACGATCGCGCGCGCGTAGGCATTGAGTGATTCGAGATAACGACGCTGTCCTTCATTGAACAAAATGTCGAATGCGAGAGTCGATTTACCCGAGCCCGAAACTCCAGTGATTACGGTGAATTTGTCGTGGGGAATACTGACGTTGATATTTTTAAGGTTGTGCTCACGCGCGTGCAAAATATCTATGCTGTGCGCTCGACGCCGCTCTTTTAGAACGCTTTGCAGCGGACGTCCTGATCCCTCTGCGACCCGTGCGCTTGTCGGGATGCCAGCTGGTTGCGTGGCTTCAAGCTTGCTACCAATCGCATCAGGTGTCATGGCGACCGCGTATTCGCGCAAAGCCGCACCAGTATGCGAAATCGGATTGGCCATGATGGTTTCCGGACTGCCGGCAGCCACCAGCTCACCACCTCCATCGCCGCCTTCAGGTCCCAGATCAAGCACCCAGTCCGCGGCTCGAATCACATCCAGATTGTGCTCGATGATTAACAAAGTATGTCCCGCGCCCAGCAGCTTGCGGAAGGCCCGCATCAAACGCGCCACGTCATCAAAGTGCAGGCCTGTGGTCGGTTCGTCAAACAAAAACAGACTGCCCTTTTTTGCTACCTTGGCAGTCGAAATCCCGCTGCGCGCGGCTTCTGCGAGATGTCCTGCCAGTTTGAGTCGCTGTGCTTCACCACCTGACAATGTTGGAACAGGTTGTCCGAGCTTGACGTACTCCAGGCCGACATCCGCGAGCGGTGCGAGACCGAGCTGCACATCGCGCAATCCTTTGAAAAACTCGAGTGCCTCGGACACTGTCATGTCGAGCACGGCATCAATCGAGGCGCGACGACCCAGATGCTCGATTTGAACTTCGCGTACCTCTGGTCGAAAGCGTTTGCCATCGCAATCCGGACAGCGAATATAAACGTCCGACAAAAACTGCATCTCGACGTGTTCAAAACCTGTGCCGCCACAAGTTGGGCATCGTCCATCGCCGCTATTGAAACTAAAGGTTCCCGCAGTGTAGCCACGCTCACGCGCTACCGGCGCTTGCGCGAAGAGTTTGCGAATCGGATCGAAAGCGCCAACGTAACTTGCGGGGTTGGACCGTGTGGTCTTGCCGATTTGGGCCTGATCGACCATCACTACATCGGCGAGTTGCTCAGCACCCAGAATGCGATCAAATGCGCCGGGCGCTTCGGTTGGTTTGCCCATGATCTTTAGCAGACCCGGATATAAAACGTCTTGGATGAGAGTCGATTTGCCGGAGCCCGACACGCCCGTGACGCAAACCAGACGCCCCAGTGGAATCTCGATGGAAACGTTCTTGAGGTTGTTGGCTGTGACACCTTCAAGGAGCAATCTGGGTGTATTGTTCGAGACGGGCAGTGGGCGCGGTGCTTCGACTTTGAGTCGCCCACCCATGTATTGACCTGTCAGTGTGGTGGCTTGTTTAAGCTCGGCAGGCGTCCCGTCAAACACGATCTGTCCGCCACGCTCTCCGGGGCCGGGGCCGACGTCTATGACGCGATCAGCAGCGATCATCACCTGAGGGTCATGCTCGACCACCACTAGCGTATTGCCTGCATCACGCAATCTATGCATGACCTCCACGACACGGTGAATGTCTCGCGGATGCAAGCCAATGGAGGGCTCATCGAGCACAAATAAAGTGTTGACCAGAGAGGTCCCCAAGGCGGTCGTCAAGTTAATGCGCTGAACTTCGCCGCCCGACAGTGTGCGGCTTTGTCGATCGAGCGTCAGATAGCCTAAACCGACATCGCATAAAAATTTCAGTCGCGCGCGCACCTCGGTCAACACCAGATCCATTGCCGCATCCATCGCGCCCGGAAAATGCAGTTGGTCGGCAAAGGCGCGTAGCTGGACGATTGGGGTCAGCATCAAGTCTTGAATCGACTTGCCTTGAATGCGCCAGAGTAACGCTTCAGGCTTCAGGCGAGCGCCCTTGCAAGTCGGGCAAGGCGTGTAGCTGCGATATTTCGACAACAGTACGCGAACATGCATTTTGTATGACTTGGTTTCGAGCCAGTCAAAAAAACGTTGCACGCCATACCATTGCGTTTTCCATGCCTGGTTGCCCCCTTTCCAGAGCGGGTCGCCATGAAGCACCCATTCTTGATGTTCAGGAGGGAGATATTTCCAGGGTGTATTGATCGAAACATTGGCACGCTTGGCGTACTTTTCCATTTCGACCTGACACTCTTTATAGCTGGGCGTTTGCCAGGGCTTGATCGCCCCGCCTTCAAGCGTTTTGTTTTCGTCCGGAATGACTAAACCGAAATCAATCCCGATCACGCGTCCAAAACCACGACAGGCTTCGCAGGCCCCGAGAGGCGAGTTGAAAGAAAAGGTACTTGGCAAGGCATCGCTATAGCTGATGTTGCAATCCGCGCAATGAAGCTTGTCGCTGAATTTCCAGACTGCCGTGTCAGTACCGTCCTGATCGATCGCATGCACGGAGATCAATCCATTCCCCATTTTGAGGGCGATATCAAAGGCCTCCATGACGCGGGAGGGTTCGGCGCTTGAAAAGCGAAACCGGTCCTGCACGACGCGCAAGGTTCTCAACGCCGGCGATAGCGTGGCCGACTTCTTTTTCGCAGCTTTGGAGGCGGGTACGACTTCAGCATGCTGTGCTCTGGCAGGTCCTGTTGGATTTTCATCGGCATGCACGCGGGTGTAGCCTTGTTGCTCCAAAAATCCACGTACTTCGTCTTCGGTAAAGTTGAGCGGGACTTGAATCGGGAAAGTCACCACCAGTCTTGGGTCATCGGCTTGCTCGGCGCGTTCTTTGACAGCCGCAAAAATGGAGGCGGTACTGTCACGGCATACGGCTTGCCCGCATCCACGGCACATCAACTGGGCGCCTCGCGCAAACAACAACTTGAGGTGATCATTGAGCTCGGTCATGGTGCCGACAGTGCTGCGCGAGCTACGGACAGGGTTGGTCTGATCAATCGCGATTGCCGGCAAGATGCCTTCTATACGGTCCACAACCGGTTTGTCCATCCGGTCCAGAAACTGTCGCGCATAGGGCGAAAAAGTCTCGACGTAGCGTCGTTGGCCCTCGGCGTAGAGCGTGTCAAACGCCAGCGAGCTTTTGCCTGAGCCGCTGACACCGGTCACCACGGTCAATTCGCCCGTATTGAGAGTCAAATCGAGGTTTTTGAGATTGTTCTGGCGAGCGCCAGTGATGCGTATAGTTGGATTCATACCGTAATCATAGAGCCGCCGCTGTCAGGCGGGAGGGAAAACCAGACGAATAATCTGGCCGGATATAGGTTAATATACGAGGCTCGTTACCGGAGAATTGCTATGGCTTCAGAAACAAAACGCACGCGCCGCAACACACTCGAGCGCCGTTGTTTGGGCAAGGCCTTCAAGCGCCTGTTCGTCAACGCACCGAAAGGCGTGTTCAAAATGCTGGAAAAAGTCAAGAAAGCCTGAGTATTGGCGACCTGATTCAGTAAAAGGCTACAAACTCACAAGTTTGTAGCCTTTTTTACTTTTTACGGCCTTTTATTTTTTTAAGCCTCTTTACTTTTTCGCGCCCTGTTCTCCGACGCGCCTCCCTCAGTATCACTCTCGTATATCATTGAGAAAATGACTAAAACCGGGAGAACAGTAATGAGTGGTAATAAGCGTTGGGTCAATCGTCCAGAGGGTTCTACTTGGGGGGATTTCGGGGAGGACGATCAGCGCGGTCGGATCAACCTGCTCACCCCTGAAAAGCTTAAGCAAGGCATCGCCGAGGTCAAGGAGTTTCAGCCGTTTTGCTTGAGCCTGCCTTTGGACCTTCCTGGCGGTAACTTGTTGAATCCGCGACGTTTTCCGCCCGTTATCCGACCCACGCTGCGCGGCGATCGCCCCAACATGAATTACGGTTTGTTTCGTGATAACGACCAGCAAACTGACGTGATCAGCGATGATTTGGTGGTGATGCACCTGCAATATTCAACCCAGTGGGACAGTCTTGCGCATGTTGGCTCACGTTTTGACGCAAACGGCGACGGCATCCCAGAGTCTGTCTATTACAACGGATACCGCGCGGGCGAACACATCATCGGACCGACAGATGGCAAGGACGCGGGCGTTCCCGGTCCAGGTGAAAACAAGTCCACCTCAAATGCAATGGCGCTTGGCATTCAAAATATGGCCGAGTCCTGCGTGCAGGGGCGCGGCGTGATGATCGACTTCCACGCACATTTTGGTAACAAGCGCGAAATCATCGGCTACGACACCTTGATGCGTGTGATGGAACAGGACAAAGTGGTCGTTGAGCCCGGTGATATGGTGTGTTTGCACACCGGTTTTGCCCAGTTGCTGATGGACATGAAGGGCAATCCCGATCTGCATACCTTGGAGAACAGTTGTGCGGCACTGGATGGCCGTGATCAAAAACTCCTGAAATGGATCACGGATAGTCAGTTGGTTGTGTTGATGGCCGACAACTATGCGGTGGAAACCTACCCGGCTACCAGCCATATCGGATGCTGTGCCACGCTGCCTTTGCATGAGCATTGCTTGTTCAAGCTGGGCGTGCATCTGGGCGAGATGTTCTATCTGACGCCCTTGGCCCAGTGGCTGCGGAAAAACGGACGCAACCGTTTCTTGTTGACTGCGCCGCCGCTTCGACTCCCTGGTGCGGTTGGTTCACCTGCCACTGCCGTCGCAACTGTTTAAACGTTTTAAAACCCTACTCTTGACTCTGTAAGTTTGATGAAAGCTTGAATAAGCTTATGGTTGACTCAGTCGACGAGAGTGGGGCAATATGACTTCGTTATTTCACTATTTCAGGAGCGTGCCATGCGCCGTACCTTTATTGCCGCGGCTTTATCAGCCGCTTTATTGTTGCCCGGAATGGGCTTTGCCAAAACGTTTAAATGGACGAGTCAAGGCGATATCCTGACTCTGGATCCTCATTCCCAAAACGAAGGGCTCAATATTGCCGCCAACTTGTGGGTGTATGACCCGCTGGTCAAATACAACGAGAAGTACGAAGTCGTGCCATCACTGGCAACTTCTTGGGAGCGCATCAACCCCACTACGATGCGTTTTAAATTGCGCCCAAACGTAAAGTTTCAGGATGGCACACCCTTTACGGCTGATGATGTAGTGTTTTCGCTTAAGCGCGCCATGCAACCCTCATCACAATTTAAATCTTACGTTGCGGGTATCAGTGATGTGGTGGCCGTTGATCCCCTGACTGTCGATGTCATTACGGCAGGTCCTAATCCTGTTCTGCTTCGCCAGCTGCCTTCGCTCGGCATTATGAGCAAAGCCTGGGCGGAAAAGAACAATGCTGAAAAACCTCAGGACTTCAATAAAAAAGAAGAGAGTTTTGCTGCCCGTAATGCGATGGGAACGGGTCCATACAAGCTCAAGTCGCGCGAAGTCGACATCAAAACAGTTTACGTTGAAAATCCTGACTGGTGGGGTAAGCCCACTAAGACTGGAAACGTGACTGAGATTGTCTACACACCAATCAAGCAAAACGCGACACGTACGGCTGCGCTGTTGTCTGGTGAGGTGGACTTCGTGTTGGATCCGCCCGCTCAAGACTTGGACCGTTTGCGCAAGCAGGTGAACGTTTTGGATGGTAATGAATATCGCACCATCTACATCGCGATGGATGTTAAAAGTCCTGAGCTGAAATACAGCAATGTCAAGGATAAGAATCCTCTTGCCGATGTCCGCGTGCGTGAGGCACTCTACCGTGCGATTGATATCGAGGCGATCAAAAAATCCGTGATGCGCGGCATGTCCTTGCCAACGGGTGCCATGATTTCCCCGCAAGTCAATGGCTACTCAGAAGAGTTGGGCAAGCGGGTGCCTTATGATCCGGTCAAGGCTCGCGAGTTGCTCAAGCAGGCGGGCTATGACAATAACCTCGAGTTCACGCTTGATTGCCCGAACAATCGCTACATTAACGACGAAGCGATCTGCCAAGCGGTCGTTGCGATGTGGGCAAAGATTGGCGTGAAAACCAAACTGAATGCAATGCCACGCGCGACTTTCTTTCCCAAAGTGGCAAATGGTGACACAAGCATTTATTTGTTCGGCTGGGGTGTGCCAACCTTTGATGCGTTCTATACGCTTGAGTCTTTGATTCGCACCAAGGGAACGGGCGCTGCGGGTGCCTTCAACTACGGCGGTTACTCTAACCCCAAGGTCGATGCGTTGATCGACGCGATCAAGACTGAAACTGACGATGCCAAACGCACCGCCATGATTCAGGAAGCGCTGAGTATCCATGCCAAGGAGTTTGGCGCCATTCCTTTGCATGATCAGATCATCCCCTGGGCGATGAAGAAAAACGTCAAGATGATTCACCGTCCGGACAACCGTCCCGTGATCGAGTGGGTGCGCATCGAGTAATCGATGTTTCTTAAGCAAGCCTCCAAATGGAGGCTTGCATCTTTGTGAGATTGCATGTTCGCTTTTATTATTCGCCGGTTGCTTCAGGCCATAGGCGTGATGCTAACCGTCGCGCTGTTGGCTTTTATTTTGTTTCAGTATGTCGGCGATCCCGTCATGATCATGTTGGGGCAGGAGGGTACGCCCGCCGAGCGTGAGCAATTGCGTCAGGATCTCGGGCTGAACGATCCGATCATCGTACAGTTCTATCATTTTCTTGTGAATGCTGTTCAGGGTGATTTCGGTTTGTCACTTCGCCAAGGACAAAAGGTCTCCGTACTCTTGAGCGATCGCCTGCCCGCCACGCTGGAGTTGTCCATTGCCGCAGCGTTGATCGCCCTGGTAGTCGGCGTCCCGCTTGGTGTCTACACGGCACTCAAGCGCAACGGCAAGCTCTCGCAGGCTTTTCTGGCATTTTCATTACTAGGCGTTTCTTTACCGACATTTCTGATCGGTATCTTGTTGATTCTGGTGTTCTCCGTCCAGCTAGGCTGGCTACCGAGTTACGGTCGAGGTGAAACGGTCCGTCTAGGCTGGTGGACGACAGGATTGTTAACGGCCAGCGGCTGGAAGCATTTGATTCTGCCGGCCATTACACTTTCGCTCTTTCAAGTCGCGCTTGTCCTGCGCCTGGTGCGCTCCGAAATGCTGGAGGTGTTGCGCGCCGATTACATCAAGTTCGCGCGTGCCCGAGGTCTCACCAAGCGAGCGATTCATTTCGGTCACGCACTCAAAAATACGCTTGTGCCGGTCATCACCATCATGGGTCTTCAACTTGGCGGAATCATCGCATTCGCAATCGTGACCGAAACGGTGTTTCAGTGGCCGGGTATGGGTCTGCTCTTTATTCAGGCCGTCCAGTTCGCCGACATACCGGTGATGGCTGCCTACCTCTGCCTCATCTCTTTTATTTTCGTGGTGATTAATCTGATTGTCGATTTGTTGTATTTTTTAGTGGACCCACGCTTGCGTGTCGGTCTGGGCAAGTCGGGAGGGGGCCACTGATGCGCGCCGCTCTATCGAAATTTTGGGATGGTGATCTTGCCTGGTCGTGGCGTCACACACCTGTAGCGATTACCGCGACTTTTATTTTGCTGGTCATGTTGATCGCAGCTTTCGGTGCGGACTGGATTGCACCGCATAATCCTTTTGATCTGGCGACGATCGATTTGCTCGATGCGCTCAAGCCGCCGGTCTGGCATGAGGATGGCACGGCAAAGTATTTGCTCGGCACGGATAGTCAGGGTCGCGATCTACTTTCGGCCTTGATGTACGGTACGAAAGTATCCCTTTTGATTGGCTTGGCCGCTGTTGCCGGCGCGATGCTCCTGGGCGTTGTGCTGGGTTTGATCTCCGGCTATGCAGGCGGTCGTATTGATGCCTTGATTATGCGGGTCGCTGATGTGCAGCTATCGTTTCCGGCCATTTTGATTGCGCTGTTGATCGATGGTGTGGCGCGCGCAGTGGTGCCGGGTGATATGCACGAGGTCATTGCCTTTCCTGTGCTGGTGGGGGCGATCGCCCTTGCCGGCTGGCCCCAGTACGCACGAACGGTGCGAGGATCGACCCTCGTTGAAAAAAATCGAGAATACGTCCAGGCGGCGCGTGTGATTGGTATTTCCTCGCCAGTCATCATGTTCAGACACGTCTTACCCAATGTCCTGGGTCCCGTTCTGGTGTTGGCAACTGTTCATCTCGCGACTGCAATCATTACCGAAGCGACCTTGTCGTTTTTGGGAGTGGGCGTGCCGCCGACCTCTCCCTCTCTGGGGACGCTGATCCGTATCGGGAATGACTTTTTATTCTCAGGGGAGTGGTGGATCACTATTTTTCCCGGTGCGGCGCTTGTGCTGCTGGTGTTGTCCGTCAACCTGCTTGGGGATTGGCTGCGTGATGCCTTGAATCCTCGTTTGAGTTGAGGACCGACATGTCTAATATTTTGGAAATTAAAAACCTCAGTGTCGAGTTCCCCACGCGACGAGGCACTTTGAAAGCTTTGAACGATGTATCGTTTTCAATCGCGGCGGGTGAGGTCGTGGGTGTGGTGGGCGAGTCGGGTGCCGGCAAATCTCTGACAGGTGCTGCCATCATCGGTTTGCTTGAACCGCCGGGACGTATTTCTGGTGGCGAGATTCTGCTTGAAGGTCGGCGTATTGATAATCTGTCTGACGATCAGATGCGTACGATTCGCGGTCGTGAGATTGGCGCTATTTTTCAGGATCCGTTGACGTCTCTGAACCCTCTTTATACCGTCGGCCACCAGATCGCTGAAACAATTGTGACCCATTTGCCGATGACTTGGTCGCAGGCGCGTCAACGCGCCATCGAGCTGCTCGAGTCGACAGGCATTCCGGCTGCGCGCGAGCGGATTGATCATTATCCTCACCAGTTTTCTGGCGGCATGCGTCAGCGCGTCGTCATCGCCCTCGCCCTGGCTGCCCAGCCCAAGTTGATTGTTGCGGATGAACCGACCACTGCGTTGGATGTGTCCATTCAGGCGCAAATTATCGAACTGTTGAAAAAGATGTGTCGTGAACAAGGTGCTGCCGTGATGCTCATCACGCATGATATGGGTGTGATTGCGGAAACGGCTGACCGTGTGGTGGTGATGTATGCAGGACGTGTCGCTGAAATCGGCAAAGTGCGCGATGTGATTCATTCACCTCGCCATCCTTACTCGGTGGGCTTGATGGGTTCGATTCCGTCGATTCATCATCATGTCGAGCGCCTGGTGCAAATTGATGGGACGATGCCAAGACTGACCGCCATTCCCAAGGGCTGCGCGTTTAATCCACGTTGCCCTAAAGTCATGGATCGTTGTCGGGAGGAGCGCCCTGAAATCATTCAAGTCGGCAGCTCCCAGGCAGCGTGTTGGTTGCATGAATCAAAGGAGGCGTCATGAGCACAGAGCGTCCTTTGGTAGAGGTGCACGATGCGGCTAGATGGTTTGATGTGTCGGCGCCCTGGCTCGAGCGCGTGCTGTCTCGAAAGCCCCGCAGTATTTTGCGTGCGGTCGACGGTGTGTCGTTCGGTATCCGCAAGGGCGAGACCCTTGCACTTGTCGGGGAGTCCGGTTGTGGCAAGTCGACGATTGCACGCATGTTGGTCGGACTCTATCCACTGACACGCGGGACGATCACCTTTGATGGCCAACCGATTGCCAATATGCAGGGCCGCTCAGGCTTGGCCCTGCGCAAGCGCCTGCAGATGATTTTCCAGGATCCCTATGCCAGTTTGAATCCCCGCTGGAGGGTTGGACGCATTATTGCAGAGCCGATGTTGGCGCATACTGACATGACTGAGCAGGAGCGTGATGCGCGTGTCGATGTTTTGTTGACGCAGGTGGGTCTTCATCCGTCTGACAAGTCACGGTTCCCGCATCAGTTTTCTGGTGGACAAAGACAGCGCATCTCGATCGCGAGAGCGCTGGCAGTGAATCCCGAGTTTCTCGTGTGTGACGAGCCGACTTCAGCGTTGGATGTATCCGTTCAGGCGCAAGTGCTCAACATCATGAAAGACCTGCAGAGAAATCTCGGTCTAACCTATCTGTTTATTTCGCACAACCTGGCTGTGGTGCATCATGTCGCCGATCGCGTCGGTGTGATGTATCTCGGACGTATCGTTGAGATCGCCGATCGGGACACGCTCTTTGCCAACCCGCAGCACCCCTATACCCGGATGCTGCTATCTGCGATCCCAGACATGACAGGGCAAGGCCGCACGCGTACGCCAGTCGCTGGAGAGGTGCCAAACCCGCTTAATCCACCTTCGGGCTGTACCTTTCATCCGCGGTGTCCGTTTGCCCGCGAGCGCTGCAAGACTGAAGCGCCCGCGACACAAAACTTTAAAGGCGTGGAAATCGCCTGCCACGGTGTCGCGGAAGGCTGGCCGATGCAGGTTTAGTTCGCTTTGATATTACGGACCTTGACAAGCTCGTTCCACTTCTTGATATCGGTTTCCACGAATTGCTCAAACTGCTTGGGTGTGCCGCCAACAGTCTCCATGCCGATCGAAACAAAGCGTTCCTTCACGTCGGGCTGCGCCAGGATTTCGTTGATCTCCTTGTTCAGGCGATTCACGATTGGAGCGGGCAGTTTGGCGGGACCAACCAGGCCAAACCAGGTGTAGACATCCGTATCCTTGAAGCCTTGCTCGCCGAGCGAGGGTACATCAGGCAGCAGGGCCGAACGCTGTGAGCCAAAGACAGCAATGGCGCGCAGTCTGTCGTTTTTGATAAAAGGCAAAGGCGCGACAATAGGATGCACACCTGCTGTCAGTTGGCCTCCGACGAGATCCGTCATCGCAGGTGCATCGCCCTTATAGGGCACATGGGTCATGTTCGATTTGGCCAGATAGTTAAACAACTCGATCGCCAAATGCGGACCTGTACCGTTGCCTGGGCTTGAAACATTGACCGCTTGAGGTTTGGCGGCGAGTTCAAGTAGTTGCTTGGTGGTCTTGATCGGCGAAGCCGCAGGTACCAGCAAAAACAGAGGGGCACGTACGACTTGAACGATTGGTGTGAAGTCTTTGATCGTGTCGTATTGCAACTGACCAAACAATGCCGGATTGGTGGTGTGTGGCGCTGCAGCCATCAGCAGCGTGTAACCATCCGGATCGGCTTTGGCGATCTGCGCAGAAGCGATGCGGGTATTCGCTCCTGGTCTGTTTTCCACGACCACAGGCTGTTTCAGTCTGACAGCCAGTCGCTCACCAATCACGCGTGTGGCGATGTCGTTGGAGCCGCCCGCGGGGAAAGGCGAGATGAGTTTGATAGGTTTGGAAGGCCATTCTTGCGCGAGTGTCAAACCTGTCAGACCAAGTGATAAGCCGATGGCTAGAGCGATACGGGTAATTGTTTTCATGTCTACCTCCAGAGAACTATTTAACCTGCTGATAAAAAGAAACTACTTCATGATCCGCTTTGCGATGTTGAGCAAGTGGATTTGGCTGGTGCCTTCGTACAAACGGAACAGCCTGACGTCCCGATACAGCATTTCTATCGGTCCACCAATGTCGGCGCAGTAGCCTGCGCCGCCGAAAATTTGCACCACGCGATCGGCGACCCGGCCGCACATTTCTGAGGCGTAGTACTTGCAGATGGACGCTTGTGTCGTGACATCCTCGCCGTTATCGCGTGCCCGCGCAGTTTCTAGCACCAGACTGCGCGCGGCCGAAATTTCGACCTGACTTTCTGCCAGTATGGCTTGCACAAGTTGAAACTCAGCGATGGGTTTACCAAACTGCTCACGCTTTTTGACATGCGCGAGCGCTTCGTCAAGCAGACGCATCGCGGGACCGATGCAGAGTGCCGCCAAGTTGATGCGCTGCTTATTGAGAGTCTTCATGGCTGTGGCAAAGCCTTTGCCTGGCACTCCGCCCACGATCTGCGCGCTGCTTGCCAGGACATCCTCAAGGTACACCTCAGACACAGGCGAACCAGACTGACCCATTTTTCGGTGCTCTGGACCCGTACTCAAACCTGGTGTTTGACGTGGGATTAAAAAGGCACTGATGCCGCGATGCGACAAGTCCTCCGGATCTGTCCTGGCGAAAACAGTAAAGAGCTCTGCTATGGGTGCGTTGGTGATATAGCGTTTTGTGCCGTTAATACGCCATTGCTGTGAACCCGCAGCAGTCACCGGGATGGCGGAAGCTTTCAGTGCCGTCGCATCAGAGCCCGCGTCGGGCTCTGTCAGTGCGAGGCAACCTGTGACTTCCCCGCTGGCGAGTTTGGGTAGCCACTCTTGTTTTTGCTCGGGCGTACCATCCTGAATAATCGACTCGGCACCAATGCCGGTATTTGTGCCCGCACGCGCGCGAAACGCTGTCGCGGCTTTCGAGAGCTCCATATTGGCGAGTGCGAGTTCCTCGGTGGTCATGCCAGCGCCGCCATACTCGCGCGGAATGCTCCAGCCAAAATAGCCGCGATCTCTCATGATCTGCACAATCTCTGCCGGGATTTCGTTGTCCCGGACGACTTGTGCCTCCGCGGGGATGGCGATCTCACGGACAAACTGACGAATGTCCTCCAGACGTGCGTGATTGAGTTCAGTATCAATAATCATAAGGATGTTCCGCTTGTGGTCAGTATCTTGCCGCTGTCGCGTTCGATGTTGTGACGGGCTTCGAATAAGTGTGGAATGATGTTTTTAAGAAGCTCGGCCTTGGTAAGTTTTGCCGTACTGATTGTGCAGTTCATGCCGATTTGCAAGTGATCGTCGGATCCGACACTGAGTGGCACGGCCACGGCCAGCACGTTGCGCTTCCAGTCGCCCCTGCTCAGACAAAATCCATTTTTGGCATAAAACGCGCTGTCTTTTTCGAAATAAGGCAGATCGGCCTTGTACTGCGCGGGATCATCTACCTTGAGCCGATTGAGAATGGATGCCCGCTCCGCTGAGGGACTCGCGAGCAGTAAGGCGCGCCCCAGCGCTGTCGTGAGCAAAGGACGCGCGCTACCAATATCAGGTTTTAAATAATTTCCGCGATCGATTCGCAGTGCATCGATATAAACAACTTCAAGCTTTCCAAGCATCCCCAGGTTGACTGTCCAGCCTGTCTTGGCGGCTAGTTTTTCAATATGGGGACGTGCGAGATGGCGTATTTCCATGCTGGCCAGCATCGGGTAGCCCAGCATCAACACGCCCGGACCCAACCGATATTTTTGTAAACGATCGATACGGGTGAGATAACCGAGTTGGTCGAGCGTGTATGTCAAACGCGAAACGGTTGCTTTGGGCAGACCGGTTTTTTCACAGAGTTCTCTATTGCCCAGTAGGTATTCAGAGGGCGTGAATGCCCGAAGCACCTGCAGCCCACGGCTCAGGTTGATTGCAAACTGACGATCTGTCTCCAGAGAGTTGGGCGTCTTGTTCATATCCATATGTTGAGGGATTGTTCAAAGGGGGACAACCTAAATTTACTAGCGTTTCGCTAGGCGAAACAATCGACTCAGAGATTGCCGAATCTGCTCAAATGTTTCCATGCAACCAGAAAATGATCACTCGCCCGTTCGCCCCCCCATGCTTGAGGGTGTCCGTATTCTCGACTTGTCGACGGTCCTCGCAGCCCCCTTCGCTGCCACGCTGTGTGCCGATCTTGGCGCGCATGTGACGAAAGTCGAGTTACCCGATGGCTCGGATGCCTTGAGAGGCTTGGCACCGACCACGCCCGAACATGCGCTGTACTGGAAAGTCGTCAATCGTAATAAGCAAGGCATCACCTTGGATGTGCGTCAGCCAGAAGGACGTGACTTGTTTCTTAAAGCCATTGCCCACACCGATGTGTTGGTCGAAAACTTTCGCACGGGTACGCTGGATAAATGGGGACTTGATCTCGATACTTTGCTTGTGGCCAATCCAAAACTTTTGGTGTTGCGTATTACAGGATTCGGGCAAACTGGTCCGTATGCAAAGCGTCCCGGTTTTGCCAGAATCTTCGAAGCCATGAGTGGCCTGACGAATTTGATCGGTACGCCTGAAAGTGGTCCTCAGCATCCCAACTTGCCAATCGGTGATTTGATTACGGGCGTCTTTGGTGCCTTTAGCATCGCTTCAGCGATCGCCTCGATGCGATCGCGCCCCGAACAGGGTGGTTTTGAAATTGACTTGTCCGCGACAGAGGCAATTTTTCGTTTATTGGATCCGCTTGCAGTTGAACAGGAGGTATTGGGCTACACGCGCAGTCATGTTGGTAATCGAGCGGATTACACCGCGCCCTCGAATATGTATCGGAGCAAAGATCATATCTGGGTCACCTTGGTGGCTTCGTCCAACCCTATTTTCAGTCGACTATGTCATGCAATCGGTCATGTGGAGTGGCTCTCCGATCCGCGGTTTGAAACAAACCCCGGGCGATGCCGTCATGTCGAGGTGATTGATGAGGGGATCTCTCAATGGTTTGCCAGCCACGACTTCAGCGAAATCGAACAGGTCTTGGGTCAGGCGGATGTTCCCTATACCAAGGTGTTTAATATCAAAGATGTTTTATCTGATCCGCAGGTGCAATATCGTCAGACAGTCATGCGGATCGAAGATCCCGATTTAGGATCTATCCCTGCACCTTGCGTGGTGCCCAGAGTGAAAGACGCCGCTCCCATGTCGCATCGGAGTGGACCCGCGGTTGGAGAACATAATGCAGACTTTTTTGCAGCACTGGGTGTTTCTCCAAGTGAATTCGAGCAATTAAAGTCAAGAGGCATTGTTTAGTGGATTGAGGGGGGCTTGCCCGTTAAACCGTCAGATGGATCGTCCCCATCATCTTCCTCATCATCCAGATCCTCAAGCAACTCCAGATCTGGATCGGGCAAAGCTTCGTCGGTATAGTCAAAAGGCAAAAGCTCTGCGAGCTCCATTGCATAATCAAACTCATCACCATTTTGGTCCAGGCGTACAAACCTTGCCTCTGGATCGTCGGTGATCTGGATCGCCCAGAGATACTGGCAGTCATAGACTTCCGTATCAAGCTCGAGACCGCCACGATTACCAACAAAGCGCGCACCCGGCCCTCCCATCTGAACATGCGTCGCTTTTTCGTCGGGTGTCTCATCCACACCAAGAGGTATGGCGAAAATGACCCACTCTGCGTCATCATCCATGCCGACTTCAGCCAAAACGGACTTGCCCATGTAGGCACTCAGGCCATCAGCGGTTTTGCCCAGCATGGCAAGTTCTTGTTCGGTAAAACGCAGAGCGTGATCGGGAGTCGTCATAAGCAGTTGGTTCAGGCGTGTAAAAGTCGATTGAGCTCTCATCATAGCCTTTCAGGCCCGGGTGATTGCACCAGATCCTCCCTTGAGCGTCGCTAAGCCCCTACAATAGCGTATCGTTTTTTATTCTTAGATGGACCTATGGCTCAATACGTATACACAATGCATCGCGTGGGCAAAATTGTTCCTCCCAAGCGACAGATTCTGCGTGACATTTCCCTGTCATTTTTTCCTGGCGCCAAAATCGGCGTGCTGGGTCTGAATGGCTCCGGCAAATCGACCCTGCTCAAAATCATGGCCGGCGTAGACAAGGAGATCGAGGGCGAAGCTATCCCGATGCCAGGGCTGAACATTGGCTACCTTGAGCAAGAGCCCAAGCTTAATCCTGATCACACCGTGCGTCAGGCTGTCGAGGAGGGCATGGGCCCTGTCGTCGCGGCCAAAAAACGCCTCGATGAGGTGTATGCCGCTTACGCAGAGCCCGACGCCGATTTTGATGTGCTCGCTGCAGAGCAGGCGGAATTGGAGGCCATCATTTCTGCCGCGGCCTCGAGTGGTTCGGATGATACCGAGACTCAGATGGAAATCGCAGCGGATGCTTTGCGCCTGCCCCCGTGGGACGCCAATGTTGGCAAGCTCTCGGGTGGAGAAAAGCGCCGCGTGGCCCTCTGCCGTTTGTTGCTTTCCAAGCCGGATATGTTGCTCCTGGACGAACCGACCAACCACTTGGACGCCGAGAGCGTCGAGTGGCTTGAACAGTTTTTAGCCAAATTTCCAGGAACTGTAGTGGGCGTGACCCATGATCGCTACTTCCTTGATAACGCGGCGGAGTGGATTCTTGAACTCGATCGTGGTCATGGGATTCCCTGGAAGGGTAACTACAGCTCCTGGCTGGAGCAGAAAAATGATCGACTCAAACAAGAAGAAGCCAGCGAGTCGGCCCGCCAGAAAACGATCAAGAAAGAACTTGAGTGGGTGCGTCAAAACGCTAAAGGTCGCCAGGCTAAAGCCAAAGCACGTATGACGCGCTTCGAAGAGCTATCCTCGCATGAGTATCAAAAGCGCAATGAAACGCAGGAGATTTTTATCCCTGTCGCAGAGCGTCTGGGCAATGAAGTCATCGAGTTCGACAACGTGAGCAAGGCCTTTGGTGACAAGTTGCTGATGGATAACGTCAGCTTCCGTGTGCCGCCCGGCGCGATCGTTGGCATCATCGGACCAAACGGTGCGGGTAAATCAACCTTGTTCCGCATGATCGCTGGACAGGACAAGCCCGACAGCGGTGAGGTCAAAATCGGTCAAACCGTCAAAATTGCCTTTGTCGATCAGTCCCGCGATGCCTTGCCCGATGCCAAAACAGTGTTTGACACCATTTCCGATGGAGCGGATCTGTTGACGGTGGGTCGCTTTGAAATGCCAGCCCGTGCCTATCTTGGGCGCTTTAACTTCAAAGGCGCGGACCAGGGCAAGACGGTCGGTCAGCTCTCTGGTGGTGAGCGTGGCCGTTTGCACTTGGCTAAAACATTGATTACGGGCGGCAACGTTTTGCTGCTGGACGAGCCCTCCAACGATCTGGACGTTGAAACGCTTCGCGCGCTTGAAGATGCGTTATTGGAGTTCGCCGGTTCTGTGATGGTGATCAGCCACGATCGCTGGTTCCTGGACCGCATCGCCACACACATCCTCGCCTTTGAAGGCGACTCTCAGCTAGTATTTTTTGATGGCAACTATCAGGAATACGAGGCGGACAAGAAGCGTCGCCTGGGTGAGGCGGGCGCAGCACCCAAGCGGATTCGCTATAAGGCGCTGCGTTAACCAGGCGCTGCGTTAACCGATCAACGCTGAGGCATCTCGATCTTGACTTCAAGGACCTCTAGGTGGTCCTGTCTGTCAAACTGTACCTTGATGTCCTCGGGATTGATTTGAACGTATTTCGAAATCACGGCCATCAACTCCTTTTGGAGCGCAGGCAAATAATCGGGTGAATTGTTACCGCCCCCGACACGTTCGTGGGCCAGAATGATCTGCAAACGTTCTTTCGCGACGTTGGCGGAGGTTTTCTTCTGACCAAGCAAAAACGACAGAAATGACATCACTTACCTCCGAATAAGCGCTTGAGCAGACCTGGCTTTTCGTAGTCGACGAAACGCAGGGGCTTTTCCTCGCCAAGGTAGCGCGACACGACATCGCGGTAGGCTTCGGAAACATCACTCTTTTCAATGTGGATGGCGGGCAAGCCTTGGTTGGAGGCTTGCAGGACCGACTCGGACTCGGGAATCACGCCGATCAGTTTGATCCGCAAAATATCCTCGATGTCTTTAAGTGACAGCATTTCGCCGTCTTCGACGCGCTTTGGATTGTAACGTGTGAGTAAAAGGTACTCTTTAATGGGCTCGTCAGACTCGATCGCGCGACGGGATTTGGAGGCCAAAATACCCAAAATACGGTCTGAGTCACGTACGGAAGAGACCTCGGGGTTGGTCACGACCAGCGCATCGTCTGCGTAATAAGCCGCCAGCAATGCACCTGTTTCGATCCCGGCTGGTGAGTCGCACACGATGTATTCAAAACCCATGTCTTTCAGGTCGTTAATGACCTTGCCGACGCCCTCAAGGGACAATGCGTCTTTGTCGCGCGTCTGGGAGGCAGGCAAAATGAACAGGTTTTCGAGGTTTTTATCCTTGATCAACGCCTGATTCAGAGTGGCTTCACCCTGAATCACGTTAACAAAGTCGTAGACCACTCGACGTTCGCAACCCATGATGAGGTCGAGGTTGCGCAGGCCGACGTCAAAGTCGATGACTGCTGTTTTAAAGCCACGCATGGCCAAACCGGAAGAAAAGCTGGCACTCGTGGTGGTCTTGCCAACGCCACCCTTGCCTGAAGTCACCACCACAATACGAGTCATGACGCGAGAACCTTTAAATGGAAATGTTAATTTTACTGCCCAAGGGCGTTGATATGAAGTGCATCTTTTTCAAGTTGGATCACAACAGGTTTTTGATGCAATTCGGCTGAAAGTTTAGTGTCGATCACGCGATAAATACCCGCTACGGCAACGAGCTCGGCATCAAAGCCAGTCGTAAAAATCCGCGCGGCGATATCACCGCGAGCGCCTGCCATGGCTTTGCCACGCAAGGGACCGTAGATATGGATATTGCCATCGGCGATCACTTCGGCGCCTCGGCTCACCACACCCATGACAATCAGATCGCTATTGCGCGCGTAGACGCGTTGACCAGAGCGCAAGGGCCCCTTGATCACCATGGTCGGTGCGGCTGAAGTCTCCTTGACGGGCTGTGCCTCGGGTGAGGCCGCAGCGCGCTCAAGCGCTTCGGTCGTGGTGGCTTTATTGTCCGTGTCCTTGGCTGCGGTGTCTTCCGCGGACGCCGCGGGCGTGGGTAAGCTGGCTGTCACAGGCTCGGCGACCGAAGCCGCCGTTTGGGTGTCGGAGGCATGACGCGCAGGCGCGGCAGAAAGATCAACAGGTGTGAGGCCGCAAGCCTGGGCCCGGGCAAGATTATCGCCTTGGGCCACCACGCCGATGACAGGAAGCTTGTGTTTTTTAAAGGCCTCGATCAAAGGGGGCCAATCTATCACATCGTCCAAGCGCGTCGCATCAATCACAACGGGCTCATTTTCAAAAAATGCACCGGCATCGGCCATGCGTTTTTTGAGGGCCTTGATCAGGTCTTTCGTATCGGCGTGTTGGAGCACCACACGGATGGCATACAGTGTGGCGCTTTTGAATTCCAGGGGAGAGAGTTCAGTCGTCATTGGCGAGGATCATACCTTACCTAGGTGGCACTCGCCCAGGTGTCTTTGAGTGTCGTAACCCGGTTGAACACCGGACGCTCAGCAGTCGAATCCCGAGTGTCGATTACAAAGTAGCCTAGACGCTCAAATTGCGACACGATGCCAGGCTCAAGTGAGGTGCCGGGCTCAAGCCAAGCCTGGACGGATTGTATGGAGAGCGGGTTGAGGTAGTCTAAAAACTCCCGATCGCCCGCGTCCGGAAAGGGCTCGGTGAACAAACGGTCGTACAGTCTGATTTCGGCAGGCACCGCGGCAGCGCAGCTGATCCAGGTGACGTTTCCCTTGACCTTGACCGCATCGGCACCTGGTGTGCCGCTCTTGGTGTCAGGATTGTATTGAGCATGCACCTCGATGATGTTGCCCTGTTCATCTTTCACACAGCCGGTACATGTCACGACATACCCGTATTTCAAGCGCACTGAGTTGCCAGGGAAGAGTCTAAAGTATTTTTTAGGTGGAATTTCGGCAAAATCTTCGCGCTCGATCCACACCTCGCGCATGAGCGGAAATTCGCGCTGCCCCGCCTCAGGATCGTGCGGGTTACGCGGCGCATGACAAGGCTCGGCGTGACCTTCAGGGAAATTCGTGATCACCAGCTTGAGGGGGTCCAAAATCGCGACCGAGCGGGGGGCCAGGGGATCCTGATCCTCACGCAATGCCTGATCCAGCAAGCTGTAGTCGATGCGGGAATTAGACTTCGAGACTCCCGTGCGCTCGCAGAACAAACGCAGTGACGCGGCGGTGTAGCCGCGACGGCGCAAACCGGCAAGGGTGGGCATTCTGGGATCATCCCAGCCACTCACGTGACCTTCTTTGACCAACTGGAGCAGCTTGCGTTTGCTGGTGACGATGTAGCTGACGTTCAGCCGTGCGAACTCGTACTGATGCGGCAAAGGCAGCGAGAACTTGCCGAGCTCTTGCAGGCGATTGAGCGTCCAGTCGTAAAAAGGCCGCTGGTCTTCAAACTCTAAGGTGCAGATGCTGTGGGTAATGCCCTCGAGCGCATCCTCGATTGGATGGGCGTAGGCATACATGGGGTAGATGCACCACTGCGTGCCGGTGCGATGGTGAGCGGCATGGCGAATGCGGTAGAGCACCGGATCGCGCATGTTGATGTTGGGCGAGGCCATGTCGATGCGCGCGCGCAATGCCATGCTGCCATCGGGGTGCTTACCCTCGCGCATTTCGCGCAACAGGCGCAGAGACTCGGAGGCTGGCCGGTCGCGATAGGGCGAGTTTTGGCCGGGCTCGGTCAGCGTGCCGCGCATGGCGCGCATTTCTTCGGGACTTTGTTCGTCCACGTAGGCGTGACCAGCCTCGATCAGCGCCTCCGCAAAGCTGTACATGTCCTCGAAATAGCTGCTGGCGAAATAGAGATGCTCCTTGCCTTGGGCTGTCCAGTCAAAACCCAGCCATTTCACGGCATCGATAATGGCATCGACATACTCCTGCTCTTCTTTTTCGGGATTCGTGTCGTCGAAACGCAAATGACAGATGCCGCCATAGTCCCGAGCCAAGCCGAAATTCAGGCAAATACTTTTGGCGTGGCCAATATGCAGGTAGCCGTTGGGCTCGGGGGGAAAGCGCGTGCGAATCCGTGCCGAGTCAAGCTCGCCCGCGGCTTGAACCTGTGCGGGTCCTGGACGGCCCGCCCATCGCTTACCGGCAAATCGCTGAGAAGCGAGGTCGGAATCGATGATGTTGCGCAGAAAGTTAGTCGTAACGGGAGCGTTCGTTTCAGAGGTCATACGAGGATTTTGGGCGGCCAGAGCAAGCGGTAAGGGCATATTTTGCCATGAGGCGCACCCAAGTTCTTGGGTGCGAGGTAAATACCCTCAATTTGATCCTCTACAATCCACGAATGTTGTTAATTAAAACCGCTCATGCTTGAGCCTAGCCCCTTCGCGTCTGATCCTCCCTTTGCGCAACACCCATCCTCGAACGCCAGCAAACTGGACGCTTCGGAGGTGCTGGCGCGGGTTTTTGGCTACGAGTCTTTTCGGGGTGATCAGCAGGCGATTGTCGAGCATGTGATTCAGGGCGGCGACGCCTTGGTACTCATGCCGACGGGCGGCGGAAAGTCTCTCTGTTATCAGGTCCCCGCACTGGTGCGTCCGGGCACCGGAATCGTCATTTCTCCGCTGATTGCCCTGATGCAAGATCAGGTCGATGCTCTGACTGAGCTTGGGGTGCGTGCAGCATTTTTGAATTCCACCCAGGACTGGCAAGACACCAAGGACGTTGAGCAAGCGTTTCTAAATGGTCAGCTCGATTTATTGTATGTGGCACCGGAACGCCTGCTGACTGATCGCTGTTTGCAATTGTTGGCGCGTGGTCAGATCGCGCTGTTTGCTATCGATGAGGCGCATTGCGTATCCCAATGGGGACATGATTTCCGTCCTGAATATCTCGGCTTGTCCATGCTCCATGCGCGCTGGCCGACGGTTCCGCGTATTGCGCTGACGGCTACTGCCACTGATGTGACGCGTCGCGAAATTGCCGAGCGTCTGTCGCTTGGAGAGGCTCGTCATTTCGTCGCGAGTTTTGATCGTCCAAATATCCGCTACAACATTGTTGAAAAACAAGATGTGCGTAAACAGCTCCTGCAACTTTTAAAGCAGGAGCACCCCGGAGACTCCGGGATTGTGTATTGCTTGTCTCGCAACAAGGTTGACGACACGGCAGCATTTCTCTGCGCGCAAGGGATTGAGGCCCTGCCTTATCACGCGGGCCTTGGTGCACAGGTGCGCGCGCATAACCAGTCCAGATTTTTGCGTGAGGACGGTATTGTGATGGTTGCAACGATCGCCTTCGGGATGGGCATCGACAAGCCTGATGTACGATTTGTCGCGCACATCGATATGCCCAAGTCTGTCGAGGGCTACTACCAGGAAACGGGTCGCGCAGGACGCGATGGTCTGCCAGCCACCGCATGGCTCGCTTACGGTTTGCAAGATGTGGTCCAGCAGCGCCGCATGATCGACGAATCCACAGGGGATGATGCCTTTAGACGTCGACTCGGCGCCCAACTCGACGCCATGCTGGCGATGTGCGAGGCGATTGCCTGTCGGCGTCAGCGCCTGCTTCAGTATTTTGGTCAACGTATCGAGCCCTGCGGCAATTGTGACAACTGTTTGCAGCCTCCTGAAGCCTGGGACGGAACCGTCGCGGCACAAAAGATGTTATCGGCCATTTATCGTCTAATGAAAGAGCGAGGCCAGCGTTACGGTGCCGGACATCTGATCGATATTTTGCGAGGCAAAGCGACGCCCCGCGTACTTGAAAATGAACATGAAACACTGACTGTGTTTGGCATTGGTCAGGACTTGTCGGAGCAGGCTTGGCGAAGTGTGCTGAGGCAATTGCTCGCCCATGGATTGCTCGTAGTCGATCAAGAGGGCTACGGGACCCTTGCCCTGACCGAAGAAAGCCGTGCCGTCTTGAAGGGCGCGCGCACATTGATGCTGCGTCGGGAGGCGGAGCGTTCAACAAGACTCTCCACGCCTAAATCAAAAACTTTACAGCCCGATTTACCCTCTGGCGCACAAGAAATTTTTCAAGCGTTACGCAATTGGCGAGCTGAGATTGCTCGCAGCCATGGTGTGCCTGCCTATGTCATCTTTCATGATGCGACGCTACGCGAGATTGCCATGGCGCGTCCTCGGAGTCTTCAGGATCTTGAGCACGTCAATGGTGTCGGCGTACGCAAGCTGGAATCCTATGGCGAGTCGATCCTGGCATGTATTGCCGACTTTCCTGAGCGCTGAGCAGTCAGCTAAAAAGCGGCCCATCCGTAGGAGGCGCTTTGGGCGGTGTCAAGCCAAGATGTCGCCAGGTCGTTTGTGTGGCCATCCTGCCACGTGGTGTGCGCTGCAGGTAGCCATGCTGGATCAAGTAGGGTTCGATCACATCTTCGATGGTGTCGCGTTCTTCGCCGATCGCGGCTGCCAGGCTGTCGACGCCGACCGGCCCTCCGTCAAATTTATGCACAATCGCTTCGAGTAGTTTGCGATCCATGAGGTCCAGGCCCTCAGGGTCGACTTCGAGCATGGACAACGCCGCATTGGCTACGGTCGCATCGATCGTGCCTTGTGCTTTGACTTGCGCATAGTCGCGCACGCGACGTAATAGGCGGTTGGCGATGCGGGGTGTGCCGCGTGAGCGTCTGGCGACTTCGGCGGCACCGTCCGGTGTGATCGGGACTTGTAGCAAGCCCGCGCTGCGTGTGGCAATGCGCGTGAGTTCATCAGGCGTGTAAAACTCGAGGCGGGACACAATACCAAAACGATCGCGCAGTGGATTCGTGAGCATGCCGGCACGGGTGGTCGCCCCAACCAAGGTAAAGGGCTGCAAGTCGAGTTTGACGCTACGTGCGGCCGGGCCTTCGCCAATCAAAATATCGATTTGAAAGTCTTCGAGCGCGGGATAAAGGATTTCCTCGACTACAGGCGATAAACGGTGGATCTCGTCGATAAACAACACGTCGTTGCGTTCGAGATTGGTCAGCAAGGCGGCGAGATCACCCGGACGCTCCAGGACGGGACCAGAGGTCTGGCGCATATTGACACCCATTTCGTGGGCGATGATGTGGGCAAGGGTCGTTTTACCGAGTCCGGGCGGCCCAAACAGCAGGACGTGATCCAGCGATTCCTGACGGTTACGCGCCGCAGCAATAAAAATCTGAAGTTGCTCGCGCACGCGTTGCTGACCAACATACTCCTCGAGCGCCCGCGGGCGCAGCGCCCGCTCGATGGTCTCTTCGTTGGGGGTCGTTGCTTGTGGCGTCACGAGACGAGAGGCCTCGGCGCGGGAGCTCAGGGAATCCGACTGAATAGCCATGAATGAAAAAAATAATCCAATAGAGGTGCAGACTACACAATGATGCCCGGACAATCGTACACTATCCAGCATCTTGTATCTGTTAATAAGAGGAAAGCAATGTCTATTGTGTTGCCAACATACGAAGATGTGGTCCGTGCATCTGAAACGCTGAAAGGCGTTGCCCATCGAACTCCCGTGATGACTTCGGCCACTGCGGATAGGATGACTGGGGCTCGCGTCTTTTTCAAATGTGACAATCTGCAGCGTATGGGGGCGTTCAAGTTCCGCGGGGCATTCAATGCGATTGCCAATCTGTCGCCTGAACAGCGTCGCGCTGGCGTCCTGACCTTCTCCTCCGGCAACCATGCGCAAGCGATCGCGTTGGCCGGCAAGCTGCTCGGTGTCGCGACCACCATCATCATGCCACTGGATGCACCTGCGGCCAAAAAGGCGGCGACCCAAGAGTATGGCGCCACGGTTGTCAGCTATGACCGTTACAAAGAAAACCGGGACGATATTGCCCGCGAGATGCAAAAAAAGACCGGTATGGCATTGATTCCTCCTTATGATCACTTGCATGTGATCGCTGGACAGGGAACTGCGGCCAAAGAATTACTCGAAGACGTTGGCGAGCTGGATTACTTGATAGTCTGCTTGGGCGGTGGCGGCTTGCTCGCAGGGAGTGCGCTCTCCGCCCATGCGCTGAGCCCCAAGTGCAAGGTGTATGGCGTAGAGCCCGAAGCCGGTAATGATGGTCAGCAGTCCCTGCGCAAGGGCGAAGTGGTGCACATCGAGCCTCCACGCTCGATTGCGGACGGTGCGCTCACGCTTTATCTTGGCCAGCTGACCTTTGGGGTCATCAAACAACGTGTGACGGATATTTTGACGGTGACGGATCCCCAGTTGCTGGCAACGATGCGATTTTTCGCGGAGCGCATGAAGCTCGTGGTCGAGCCGACAGGCTGTCTGGGTGCCGCGGCACTGTTGCAGGGCATCTTGCCGGTGGAAAAGGGCGCGCGTGTTGGCGTGATCATTAGTGGTGGTAATGTAGACTTGCAGGCTTATGCGGGATTTTTGACGCAAGCCTAATTTTTCGGAGTCATCCATGCGTGTACTGGTGATTGGTGGTGCAGGGTTTCTGGGCCGACAGATTGTCGGTCGTCTGGTAGCTCAAGGGCATGTGGTGCATGTGCCAACGAGGCAGTATCAACATGGTCGCGCGCTCTTGGTTCATCCCACGGTCACGGTCATGCAAGCCGATATGCATGACGACGCGATGCTAAACCGGTTAGTGGCGGGATGCGATGTGGTCATCAACTTGGTCGGTATTTTGCATAGCCCTGCGGGTCAACCTTATGGCGTTGATTTTGACCGGGCGCATGTTCAGCTACCCAAACGGGTGGCACAGGCCTGCTTGGCTCAGGGGACCAAGCGTTTCATTCACATCAGCGCGCTGGGCGCGGATGCGCAGGCTCCCAGCGGCTATTTGCGGTCCAAAGCCGCCGGCGAGCAGGCGATTCGAAGCGCTTACGGCGCGGCAAAAAATGAGGGCTTCACCATCTTTAGACCGTCCGTGGTCTTTGGAGCCGAAGATCAGTTCATGAACATGTTTGCCCGTTTGGCGCGCTTTTTCCCTGTCCTGCCGATTGCCGGCGCGCAGGCCAAGATGCAGCCCGTTTATGTCATGGATGTTGCCGAGGCCGTTCTGAATGCCATGTCGCAGCCCTGGGCCTGCGGTCAAACCTTCGAGCTGGCTGGTCCCCGCGTCTATACGCTTGGCGAGCTGGTTGAGCTTGCCGCACGCTGGAGCGGTCATCCTCGCAAAGTGATATCGCTACCCATGTCAATTGGGCGCATGCAAGCGTTCTTTTTCGAGTGTCTTCCGGGCGAGCCCCTGATGTCCCGTGACAATCTCGCATCGCTGACTGTCGACAACACGAGCGCCTCACCCATCGACCCTTTGCTCGGAGTCGTTCCAACGGCGCTTGAGTCGATCGCGCCTGTTTATTTGAAGCCTCATGCCTGAGATTCCCGAACATGACAATGCACAAAACAGGTCAAGCCTTAAACATTAAAGACTCCCGAATTTTGATCGCCGGTGCCGCGAGTCTCGTGGGCTCGCATACCGCCGATCTCCTGCTCAAGGAAGGCGCGCGCGAAGTCTTGCTGTTGGACAATTTTGCTTTTGGCTCAATGGAGGCGATCAAGCACCTGCAGGATGATCCCAGAGTAAAAATCGTGCGTGCGGACTTGATGCGCTTGCCCGATTTATTGATGGCGACCGAAGGGATCGATGGCGTTGTACATTTGGCGGCCTACATGACCTTGGGCTTTTCCCAAACACCCTGGCAGGCTGTGGATGTGAATATTCGTGGTGCGCAAAACATGCTTGAAGCGTGCCGTGTCAACAAGGTCAAAAAGTTCATCTTCGCCTCGTCGAATGCCGTCTATGGTTATGGTCCCGGTATTCACGGTGCACTGTCCGAAGACATTCCTTTCCACTCGGTTGGTGCGCCACCCGCTGCGATTTTGTACGGCGCCTCCAAAATCATGGGCGAACAGCTCTGCCGTCATTATCACCAGACCTTTGGTCAGGACTATGTCGTGTTGCGTTATTCGACAGTCTACGGCGAGCGTCAACACTATCGCGCTGCGAACTCCCTTTACATCATGGAAACGTACGACTTGGTGCGCAAAGGGCAGCCACCGATTTTGCCCGGTGACGGTACGGACACCAAACATTTTGTGCATGTCTCTGATGTCGCGCGCGCCAATCTCGCGGCGCTCCAAAGCTCGGCAACCGACGTGGCTGTCAACGTTTCCGGTCCTGCCCCCATCACAACCGGTGAGCTGGTGAATCTGGTACTCGAGTATTGCAAGAGCAGTCTCAAACCCGAAGTGCGTCCCGATCCACCCGGTAAAGTGCGCCTGACCTCGGGTGGCGCATTTCATATCCCGCACGACAAGGCGGGTGAGCGGATTGGTTGGAAACCTCAAGTGCAGATGCGTGAAGGCGTCACACGCTTACTGGCATGGCGCGAGGCACAAGAGAAAAAGGAGAAGTGAACCATATGAAAATATCAATGAATCGAATCATGGTCAGTGTTGCGCTTTTGGTGGGCGCAGGTTTTTCTGCCTTAACTGCCGCGCAGAATTTTCCCGAAAAAACCGTCACGCTGGTCGTGCCGTATCCGGCCGGTGGGGCAACCGATGTGATTGGTCGGATGGTCGCTGAAAAACTTCCCGCTCAATGGAAACAGCCCGTGGTTGTCACGAATCGTCCGGGGGCTGGAACAACGGTTGCGGCCGAATCGGTTGCACGCGCTCCGGGTGATGGCTATACCCTGTACATCACCACGGCCGCCCATACCATCAGCGCGAGTCTCTATGGCAAGCTCAAGTACGATCCGATCAAAGATTTCGCACCGATCACCTTGATCTCCACGATCCCACTGGTGATGGTGGCCAATCCGAGTTTGCCGGTGAACTCGCTTGCCGACTTGATTCAGTATGCCA
Organism: Zwartia vadi; assembly: GCF_030410375.1. Lineage (GTDB taxonomy): Bacteria > Pseudomonadota > Gammaproteobacteria > Burkholderiales > Burkholderiaceae_B > Zwartia > Zwartia vadi. The sequence goes on along the minus strand of NZ_JAUHHE010000001.1, from coordinate 92,087 downwards.
AGGCTCAAAAGAATGGACTCACCATGGCTTCGCCCGGAAATGGAACACCTCAGCATTTAGCGGGTGAGTTGTTCAAGGCTAAAACCGGCACACCCTTGACGCATGTGCCTTACAAAGGTGATACGCCAATGCTGACTGATTTGTTGGGTGGTCAGGTACAAGTCGCCTTTGTGACCTTGTCTGCTGCGTTGCCTTACATCAATTCTGGCAAACTCAAGCCGATTGCTTTGGCGCATCCGACACGTGTTGCGGCGATATCTTCCGTGCCAACGATGGCTGAAGCAGGCGTGCCCGATTTCACTGCGGCGACCTGGTTTGGTATCTATGGTCCCGGAACGATGAGCGATGCACTGAGTCAGAAAATATCCGCAGATATACAGAAAATTGTGGCTGATCCCGCGATGACTCAGCGTTTGCGCGAAATGGGGGGCGAAGTCAACAACAGTTCGCCCGAGGCCTTCCAGAAAGTGATTGCTTCTGAGGTCAAAAATTGGTCCGAAGCTGTCAGACTGTCAGGCGCACGCGTCGACTAGGCAATCATGTTGAGACTCTCGTCGATCGATTGTCTGAGTCGATCGACGATTTGGTCGATTTCAGCTTCGCTCACGATGAAAGGCGGCGCCACCAACACATGGTCGCCGCTTTTTCCATCAATCGTTCCGCCCATTGGATACACCAGCAGGCCATTGTTGATCGCTTGTTGTTTGATCACGGCATGTAGTTTTTTATTGTGATCAAACGGCGTGCGATCCTCTCTGTCGCGCACGAGTTCAACCGCCATGAAGAGTCCGCGACCGCGTATGTCTCCAACATGCTGGTGGTCCCCCAGCGCGGATTTGAGTGCCTGCGTCAAATATTGGCCACGCGCGCGAACCTGAGGCAGTAATTGGTCGCGCTGGAGGACGCGTTGTACAGCCAGCGCGGCGGCTGAAGCGATCGGATGTCCTAGATAAGTATGTCCGTGCTGAAACATGCCGCTTTTCTGACGGAGCGCTTCGACTACGTGTGTGCGAGCCAGAAGCGCGCCGATTGGTTGATATCCGCCGCCCAGTCCTTTGGCGATCACCACGATGTCAGGAAGTGCCTGATCCTGCTCAAACGCATAGAGCGTGCCGGTACGACCCATCCCGCACATGACTTCATCGGCGATGTAGAGAATGCCGTATTTGTCGCAGAGCGCACGGACACCTTTTAAATAACCTGGGGTGGGCGGTACAGCTCCAGTCGTTGCACCGACGACAGTCTCCGCGCAAAAAGCAATGATTCGTTCTGGACCAGTCGCAAGAAAGGTCTGTTCGATTTCATCAAGCAATCGACGTGTGTAGTCATCTTGAGTTTCGTGAGCAAGCCGATCCCTGTATTCAAAACAAGGCGATACCCTTGGTACCTCCATGAGCAGGGGAGCAAAAGGTTGACGCCGCCACTCGTTACCGCCTACCGCAAGCGCGCCGAGCGTATTGCCGTGATAGCTTTGTCGGCGCGATACAAAAACAGTGCGTTCGGGCTGACCGATTTCCAGAAAATACTGTCGCGCAAGCTTGAGCGCTGCTTCAACCGCCTCGGAACCACCCGAAACGAAATACACCTCGCTCAGATCGCCGGGTGCGTGTTCAATCAAATGATCCGCAAGCGCTTCAGTGACTTCCGAGGTAAAAAAACCTGTGTGTGCGTAAGCGAGTTTGTCTATTTGCGCATGCATGGCGGCGAGCACATCGGGGTGTGCGTGACCCAGACACGAGACGGCGGCGCCACCGCTTGCATCGATGTATTGCTTATTGTGTTCGTCGGTGATGTAGATGCCGCAGGAACTGGCCGCGACGCGTGGCGTTTGGCGTAACGAGCGGTGAATGATGTGCGTCATTTTGATAACCCCTTAAGTGCTTGGCGAATCGCATCCGAGATGGCTAGACCTTCTGGCAAGCCCTTGACTGCAGCGAGCGCTTCGCGCTCGGAGTAGCCGAGTGCGGTAAGCGCGTGCATGACATCGTTTTGCGTGTTGGAGCCTGCTGCAGTCTGCGCATTTAGCGAATGACCCAGGTCGGCACCAAGTTTGCCTTTCATTTCAAGCAACAGTCTTTCGGCCGTTTTTTTACCGATACCTGGCACGCGCATCAGACGCGCAGGTTCTTGCATGGTGATCGCCTGTGAAAGCTCTTCGACGGACATGCCCGACAATACGGCCAGAGCAGTGCGCGCACCAATTCCACTGACCTTGATGAGTTCGCGAAACGTTGCGCGCTCCTGGGCGCTGGCAAATCCAAAGAGAATATGGGCATCTTCCCGTACCGTTAAATGCGTGAGCAGCGTGACCTGCGCACCGATTTCCGGCAGTGCGTAGAAGGTGGTCATTGACACATCGAGCTCGTAACCGACGCCCTGCACATCGAGCCCGATGCGCGGTGGCGTTTTATCAAACAACGTTCCGGTGAGTCGACCAATCATTCTGAGTCCTTTTCGCTTTAGCCTAGCAATCTGCCTGCACGCAGACGCGTGCGTCCGCGCGAGGTGCGTGTCTGATAATTCATTTGACTGAGTTTTTCGGTCAGCGGCGCGACGTGTGCGTGACAGATCGCGCACGCCAGCGCATCGGCTGAGTCGGGAGAGGGGACGCCATCGAGCATCAACAGGCGTTGCACCATCAGCTGGACCTGTTCCTTGGCCGCCCGTCCCGCACCGACAACAGATTTTTTGATCTGGAGGGCAGTGTATTCGTGTACGGCCAGATTTCGGTCCGCGAGCGCGCAAAGGGCGGCTCCGCGAGCCTGACCCAGCAGCAGGGTGCTGGCCGGGTTGGTATTCATAAAAACGATTTCCAGGGCAGCGACATCTGGTTGCGTATCTTCGACCACTTGGCGAAGGTTATCCAGTATGACTTTCAGCCTGAGGGGCAGGGTGATGTCGGATGGCACAACGATCGTGCCACTGGCGACATAAGTCAGCTTGGCACCCTTGACGTCGATCACTCCGAAGCCTGTTCGTCGAAGTCCCGGATCGACACCAAGAATGCGCATGAGCCTTGCCCCTTATTTAGTGTCTGAAGTGTCGCATACCTGTCAGAACCATCGCAATATCCCGCTCGTTTGCTGCGGCGATCACTTCATCGTCGCGCATGCTGCCGCCAGGCTGGATGACGCAGGTCGCACCTGCATCAATCACCACGTCCAGCCCGTCGCGAAACGGAAAGAACGCATCCGAAGCTACTGCCGAACCCTTGAGTGTCAAACCGGCGTTTTCGGCTTTTATCGAGGCGATGCGTGCCGAGTCGATGCGGCTCATCTGGCCTGCGCCCACACCAAGCGTCATGCTGTCACCACAAAAGACAATCGCGTTTGATTTGACGAACTTGGCGACTTTCCAGGCAAACATTAGATCGCGCATCTGCTCGGACGTTGGTTGTTTGCGTGTGACGACGCGCAGGTCTTGGGCTTTGGTCGTTTCAAAATCAGGCGTTTGGACCAGCCAGCCTCCACCGATTCGCTTGACGTCGATATCGTTCTGCCCTTCGCCCATCGGTACTTCGAGCACACGGACATTTTTTTTGCTAGCGAGCAGTGCGAGCGCATCGTGATCGTAAGCGGGGGCGAGCAACACCTCAACGAATTGTCCGCTGACCGCTTGAGCGGTTGCGAGATCGACAGTACGGTTGAATGCGATGATCCCGCCGAAGGCCGAGGTTGGGTCTGTTTTAAATGCTTTGAGGTATGCATCGCATGCGTTGGCGGCGGTTGCCACGCCGCAGGGATTGGCGTGCTTAACGATCACGCATGCGGGTTCGTCAAAGCTGCGTACGCAATCCCATGCCGCATCGGAGTCGGCGATGTTGTTGTACGAGAGTTCTTTGCCTTGCAATTGCTTGAAGTTGGCGAGCAAGCCAGCGGGGCAGTATGGATCCACGTAAAAAGCGGAGCGCTGCTGAGCGTTTTCCCCATAGCGCAGCACTTGTCTCTGGTAGACCTGCAGAGTCAGGATGTCAGGCCAGGTGTTGCGGGCGGGGGCGACAGTTTGGGCGGGCTCGGCTTCGCTGATGCTGCTCAGATAACCGGCGATGGCGCCATCATAGGCCGAGGTGTGGGCATAGACTTTGGTCGCCAGTTTCAGGCGCAAGCCATAAGAGGTGCCGCCAGTTTGATCCATCTCCGAGAGCACCGCGGCGTAGTCGGCGGGGTCGATGACCACCGTGACACCGCCCGCTTCTGTTCCGTGATTTTTAGCGGCTGCTCGCAGCATGGCGGGACCGCCGATATCGATATTTTCAACCGCATCCTCGAAAGAGCAGGCGAGGTTGGCAACGGCCTGTCGGAAAGGATAGAGGTTGACGACGAGCAAATCAATGCGGTCGATGCCGTGTTGTTCAATCGTTTTCAAATGCTCGGCACTGTCGCGTCGCGCGAGCAGACCGCCATGAATTTTGGGATGAAGCGTTTTGACGCGACCATCCAGAATCTCTGGTGAACCGGTGTGTTGCGCAACCTCAGTCACTGCGAGTCCTGCTTCGGCCAGCAGTTTGGCGGTGCCTCCGGTCGAAAGCAGTCGCACACCGCGTGAAGCGAGCGCTTTGGCGAAGTCGACAATACCGGTTTTGTCGGAAACGGAGAGCAGAGCGGTTTGGATATTCATTGCGTGATTAGTCTTGAGGGATAAGTTTGTGAAAAATAAGTTTTTTACGCAGGGTGTTGCGTGTCATGCCCAGCATTTGGGCGGCTTTGGACTGGTTCTGGTGCGCGTGTGTCATGGCCACCTCGAGCAGAGGCCGTTCGACGCACCGGATGACCATCTCGTACATGTCACTCGGATTCGTGTCGCCCAGGTCGCTGAAATATTGCTCTAGACTCAGACGGACGGCTTCTTCGAGAAGGTTGTTTTTTTTCATGGGTATTGAGCAAGGCGAGGCTTAGGCAGCTTGAAGATGGCTTGAGCCAAGGTCATGATTGTCGCAGGTTGCCGTCAGGCTGTCTGGCGAAATCTGGTGTTGGTGCGTAAACCATTGGTTGACCGCCTCGAACTGCTCACTGGTGGTCTCGATTTGATTGATTTGATCGCTGAAGCGTTTCCCTGAGGGTAGGCTGCTGACGTACCAGCCGATGTGTTTGCGGGCCGTCCGCACACCTGGCAATTCGCCATAAAACTGGTAGTGATCGGCGAGATGCTCCAGAAGCAGGTCCCGCATCTCGAGCCAGGTTGGTGGAGAGAGCGTTTCGCCCGTTCGCAGAAAATGATCCACCTCTCTGAATATCCAGGGTCTACCTTGGGCGGCTCGTCCAATCATGACCGCGTCAGCGCCCGTGTAAGCTAGCACCTCGAGCGCTTTGCTGGGGCTGTCAATGTCACCGTTGGCGACGACCGGGATGGATAGGTTGGCTTTTACTTCGCGAATCGTGTCGTATTCGGCTTGACCAAGATAGAGGTCGGCGCGTGTGCGTCCGTGCAGAGTCAGTGCCGAGATACCTGAGTCTTGGGCAAGTTTGGCAATGCGCAGCGCATTGCGGTGCTCTCTGTCCCAGCCGGTCCGGGTTTTGAGGGTAACGGGTACGCCATGCGGGTGGCACGCTTGAACAACGGCCTCAAGAATGCGCGCGACCAAGTCCTCGTGGCGCAGGAGTGCGGAGCCTGAGGCGACATTGCAGACTTTTTTGACCGGGCAACCCATGTTGATATCGATGATGCGGGCGCCTTTGCTGATGTTAAAAACAGCAGCCTGGGCCATCATTTCGGGATCTGCCCCTGCAATTTGCACCGCGACGGGATCGATTTCACCATCGTGATTCAAACGGCGTGATGATTTGACGGTCTTCCAGAGCTGGGGATTGCTGGCCGCCATTTCTGAGACGGCATAGCCGGCACCCAGTTTTTTACATAATTGTCTGAACGGACGATCCGTCACACCCGCCATCGGGGCGACAAAAACATTGTTCGGAAGGGACCAGGCGCCAATTTTCATTCCGAAATTGTAATCGCTCGCAGGCGCTCGCCTGATTTAGCCGCGCATGCCTTGCAAGAGGTGCCGCGCCAACGGTTCGCGCAAGCCTGGACACATATCCATTCCGAGCAAAGCCAGGCCTGCGAGATGCTCGACAGGTGCGTATCCGCTTGTAAACGTTCGAGCCATGCTGTCGGTCAGCAAAGCGGTTAGTTGCCGGTCTGGAAGCCTGATTTTTTGAAAACGTGTCAGAGCAGGATCCAAGCTCTGGCCAGGATCGGCGAGCCATTCACGCAGGGCAATCGCTAGAGCAGCGGTGTCTCGCAGGCCGAGGTTCAACCCTTGACCTGCGACCGGATGAAGCGTCTGTGCCGCATTGCCAATGGCGACACAGCGGCCATCGACTGTTTGGGCCCGCACATTCAGGCGCAGAGGGATCGGCGTCACAGCGTCCTCGACAGCAAAAGATCCTAAGCGGGTACCAAAGGTTTCTCCCAGTGCGTTCGAGAATGCCCGGGGAGTGAGCGCCTGAAGCATGTTGGCGCGCTCTGGCGCGCAACACCACACGATGGATTGCGAGTCGCTGGAAAGGGGGTGCGGCAAGACAGCCAAGGGACCTTCCCGCGTAAAGCGCTCGAAAGCCCAGCCTGGCCGAGGCAAACTGACTCGGGCTCTGGCGAGCAGAGCCATTTGAGAGTATTCACGCTTGAGAGGGGTATTTGGATTGCCATCCGCTTGCACGACAAGTGCTGCGGTCAGGTGTTGACCATCCTGGACAATACTGACGTACTCGGCATTTTGCGAGGTGATTTGAGCCGCCAGACCGGAAATGACCTGCACGCCAGACGCCTGCACAGCTTGCATCAGACTGTTTTGCAGATGAGCATAGTGCACCACTGAGCCGAGCTGCGGGACCTTAAAATCGCTGTGCCGGATGACCGTGCGACCCAGACGGCCTTTCTGTGAAACATGGATTGTCTGAATCGAGGCCGCTCGCGTCGGCCAGGCTGTTAGAGACTCCAGCAGCACGCGACTGCCGTGATTCAGTGCAAGCACTCTCGGATCGTTTTCAGGCGCATAGCCGTAGGCTGAGGCCGATCCGGACTGGAGCAGCGCGATGCGTGCAGGTTGCGCACAGTAGCGCGTCAACAGCAAAGCCAGTACGCAGCCGGTTGGCCCGCCCCCAATAATGACAACGTCGAAATCTGGTCGTGACATGTGGGTATTTTAGCGCTGAGGCTTTCCGGACTGGATGATGCCCTTGAATCGGGTATGCTCGATAACTTGAAACGCTATATTTTCATCTTTTGAAACACCATTGCTTACATCTTGATCATGTCCTCTTCCCATTCTCAACCTCAGTTTCGTCATAAAGTCACCGTCGGACTGCTAGCGGCCCTGTTGGGTGTGGTGGGTGCACACTGGTGGTATCTCAAGCGGCCCTACGCCTGGCTTGTCACGACTTACAGTTTGGTCCTGATGGTGGTGAGCGCCTTTGCAGAGGTGTGGTGGGAGAATCCGGCGTTTTTTCTCTTATTCATCCCTATTCTCAATGGTTTCATCGAAGCCATCATCTGGTGCTTGATGAGCGACGCCCGGTTTGACGCCCGCTTTAATCCCGGGCTCAAGAGAGAGCAGCCGAGTGGATGGGGGCCGGTATTGGTGGCATCCTTTACGCTCCTGATTGGCACCGTCGCCTTCATGTTTGGCATCGCGATGATCGTGATTTACATCTGGACGGCGCTCGGATGGCTGGATGGATTAAATATAAAGGGTTAGATCGCGCTGCAATCAAGGCTTGATCAGCGCTTCTATTTCAGAGATCTCCACGGGGACTCCGCGGGTAATCAGTTCGCAGCCTTGCTCAGTCACCACGGCATCGTCTTCGATGCGAATGCCGATGTTCCAAAAGTCTTCCGGTACATCGTCCGCGGGGCGGACATATAAACCAGGCTCGATCGTCAGCACCATGCCAGCTTCGAGCATCCGCCAGGGTCGATCCCCCGCCCCAAGAGGCGGCATACGGTAGGTCCCGACGTCGTGTACATCCATGCCAAGCCAGTGTCCTGTGCGATGCATGTAAAAGCGCGTGTAGGCGGTGCTTTCCAGAGCCTGTTCAAGCGTCCCCGTCAGGAGACCTTCGTCCAGTAGCCCCTGGGTCAAGACCTTGACTGCGGCGTCGTGTCCAGCATTCCAATGGTGCTTGGGCGAGGTATGCGCGATGGCGGCACGTTGGGCATCCAGCACAATTTCATACAAAGCGCGTTGGGCCCCAGAAAAGCGACCATTGACGGGAAAGGTGCGTGTGATGTCAGAGGCGTAACCTTCTAATTCGCAGCCCGCATCGATCAGGACAAGCTCACCATCGCGCATGACGCTGTCACCAGCAGGGTGGTGCAACACGCATGCGTTCGCCCCCGTCGCGACGATGCTGTCGTATGCCACACCTTGCGCGCCCTCTATGCGGAACGTGTGGAGTAATTCGGCCTCAAGTTCAAATTCGTGCAGGCCGGGACGGACAGCTTGCATGGCACGCACATGCGCACGTGCCGAGATGGCGCCTGCTGCGCGCATGATCTCAAGCTCAGAGGCATCTTTTATCAGACGCATTTCAGAGAGGGGCTCGCACAAGTCGAGCCACTTGCTCGGGGTCGCTCTGGCACCTCGCGCCTTGCGTTGTGCGGCACCGACCCAGTCATGCACTTTGGCCAACAGTTGTGGATTTGAAAAGTTAGACAGAGGGGTGAGAAGCTGGCTATGTCCAATCAGCATCTCAGGCATACGCTGATCAAGCTCAGCGACGTTAAACGCTGCGTCAAACCCAAATTGCTCGGCCGCCGCCTGCGGACCCCAGCGCTTGCCATTCCAGATTTCATACTCGGGATTTTTGTCCTCACAAAATAAGATGCTTTGTTCGGAATCGCCAGAGATCAAGACGAGCCAAGCTTCGCTTTCCTTGAAGCCGGACAAATAAAAAAAATCACTGTCATGGCGAAAGGTGTAGTGATTATCGCGATTGCGGTGACGCACCACAGCGGTTGGCAGAATCGCGATGCCACCGCCTTGCGAACGTATCCAGGCCAGCAATTTTTGTCGACGAGATTGAAAGCTTTCCAGAGGGGTTTTCACAACAGGCATAAAAAAATGGAGCCGAAGAGATGTGGATCGGAGCGTGCAAGCAAAGCACCATATGAAAGCACCATATACCGATAAGGTGATGTGCGTGGCGCCTTGCACAACATACTACAATTGAAAGATCAATTTGTTTTGAAAAGCGTATTCTCAAAAGGCTGCATCGATGGATTGGCTCAGCTGGCTCAAGCCCTGGGAAGTCTCACCCGTACTGGTGGCGTGTTTTCTCATTAGCGCATGGCTCTTCGTGCGCGGCCAACGCGTGCACGCCATTTCCCGCTCGCGTCAGGTTTTTTTCTGGCTGGGTTGGGGCATGCTTTATTTTTCGATGCACACTATGCTGGATTATTACGCGGAAAGGATGTTTTTTATCCATCGCGTCCAACATCTTGTCCTGCATCACTTGGGGCCGTTGGTCGTGATGGCCGCCTATCCCGGCTCTGTCATGCGCGCGGGTTTGCCGCTTTCCTGGCGTGTGCGTTTGCATCGGTTTAATCAAACCACAACTGGTCGGGCGATCATTTCGATTTTCACCAACCCTATTATTGTTCCGACGTTGTTTGTATTTTTGGTCATCATCTGGCTGGTGCCCTCCGTGCAGTTTTACTCCATGCTCGATTGGCGCCTGTATCGCTTAATGAACTGGTCCGTAGTGATCACGGGCTTCATGTACTGGAATCTGATTCTTGATCGGCGCCCCAATCCGCCCGCTGCGATGACTCCAGGCGGCCGGGTGATTTCGCCCATTTTGACCATGGCACCCCAGATGGTGGCCGGCGCCATCATCGCGTTCACCGAGCGCGACCTTTACCCACTTTTTGACTTGTGTGGTCGCGCGATCGCCATGAGCCCTCAGACGGACCAGATGATTGGCGGTCTGACGATGTGGATCCCAGCGGCAATGACCGAGGTGATTGGGTTGTTGGTCGCGTTGAGAACCCTCATGAGGTTGTCTGCTAAGGGTCGCTGGGGTTCCCCAAAACCCAGGGTCCTCAAGCCTAAGCGTCAGCCTCAGGGAATCAGGCCGTGATATTTGCGACCTAACGCGACAGTGGCTTTGAACATGCCTTCCTTGTTGCCGCAGTCGTAACGAATACCTTCGTAGCGGTGCGCAAAAACAGCCTGCTCTTTCAGTAGTGAGGCAATACCGTCTGTGAGCTGGATCTCGCCGCCCGCTCCGGCTTGCGTTTGACGTAGGTGCGCGAAAATCCTCGCATCCAGAACATAACGACCCACTACGGCGAGAGTGGAGGGCGCAACCGCTGATTTGGGCTTTTCCACGATATGCCTGACACGCTCAGTGAGTGTGGACACGGGATCGGTCGCCACGATTCCGTATTTGTCCGTGTCGCTTAAGGGCACTTCCTGGACACCCAGAATGCTGCCTTGATGGGTCAGCGCGGCATCGATGAGCTGGCCAATCACGGGCCGGTCGGCATCGATCAAGTCATCTGCCAACAAAACAGCAAAGGGCTCGTCGCCCACAATGGGTGCCGCGGTCAGCACGGCATGTCCAAGTCCGAGAGGTGCGGATTGGCGAATATAAATGCAACTGACGTTAGAAGGAATTACCTCTTGAACGATCGCTAGTAGCTCAGTTTTGCCTTTGCGGGCCAGTTCGGCTTCCATTTCAGGCGCACTGTCAAAATGGTCTTCAATCGCGCGCTTGTGGCGCCCCGTGACAAAAATGAGATCTGTGATGCCGGCGGCGATGGCTTCTTCTACTGCGTACTGGATAAGTGGTTTGTCTACGACGGGCAGCATTTCCTTGGGCATCGCCTTGGTTGCAGGGAGAAAACGCGTGCCTAAACCCGCAACGGGAAACACAGCTTTACGAACAGGGCGCATAACTTAAATCATCCTTGAAGCATACCGCCAGGGAAGCGGAACCAATCTCAACTCCCGCTATCATAAGCGTATGGCTAGACAATATCCAAAATTGACCCCCTTGAGCTCTGTTTGCAGATTCCTGTCACCCCGTCAAGGTGCGGCTGGGCTGACACGCGGCCTGGCGTGCGTGTTATCCCTAAGTTTTGCTTTCACTCCAGCTTTTATCCCGGTTTGGGCGCAACCATCGTCTGCGCCCTCAATGGGCTCGACCTCGTCGGCCGAGCTGTCTCCGGCCCTTGAACGCAAGCTTGGCGAGGCCATCATGGTGCAGGGTCGTCGCGACCCGGAGTACATCAGCGATCCCGACATGAGTCAGTATCTTGAAAATATGGGCCGCAAGCTTGGTCGGTTCGCGCCAGGTGGTGCACCACAGATTGAGGTCTTCGGCGTGCGCAATCCTGAAGTCAACGCCTTTGCGATGCCGGGTGGCTTTATCGGCGTTCATACAGGGTTGATTGTCGGCACGGGATCTGAGTCCGAGGTTGCCGGGGTCGTGGCGCACGAAATCGCGCACGTGACACAACGACACATCGCCCGTGGGTTGACCCAGCAACGCCAAAGCGGTCACATCGCGTTGGCATCGATCGCGGCTGCGATGTTGGCGGCCTTGATTCCGGGTGGTGGTCAAGCCGCCATGGGCATTGCGGCATTTGGACAGGCGGCGGCGATTGATCGTCAGTTGGGCTTTTCCCGTGAAGCCGAGCAAGAGGCGGACCGTTACGGCATTGAGATGCTGCGCAAAGCCGGTTATGACCCAAATGGCATGTCGGCCATGTTCGGTCGACTGGCCAAGGCGTCCAGCCTGAACGAAGGTCGAGGCGGCGGCGCGTATGTGTCGACGCACCCCTTGAGCCTCCAGCGTATGACCGATATGCAAAATCGGATTCGCCAGTTCAGCGCAGCGGGTGTGCAGAACGAGGATGAGTACTGGTTCATTCGGGCCAAATCCCGAGTGATCCAGGCCGTAGAGCCGCGTGTGCTGCGACAGGCGCAAGAGCAACTTGAAGACGAGGCGCGCGCGCCGACACAGCGTGAAGGCGCTCCACCGAGTCCCGCCCGTCGTGCCGCCGCCTGGTATGGAGTTTCGCTCGCGGCGCTAGCTCGACAAGATCCAGGTGCTGCGGCACAAGCGCTCGCGCAAGCGCAGGCGCTGATGCCCAACTCGCCTTATATTGAATTGCAACGTATTGATATCGAGTTGGCGCGACGACAGGTTGCGACAGCGTTGAGCTTGGCCCAAGCTGCGCATAAGCGCTGGCCACAGCGCCGTTCCTTTGTTTTGCGCATTGCCCAAAGTCAGCAAGCGCTGGGCCGCGATGCAGAGGCCATTACATTTTTGAAAGCACAAATCAAGCGTTGGCCGACGCAGGAACCCGACTTCTACAAAATGCTGGCGGTAAGTGAAGATCGTATCGGTGAACGCGTCGAGTCCCGTCAGACCATGGCAACCTACTACGAGCAACTCGGTGCCTTACCTTCCGCGTTTAGTCAGTTGCAGCAAGCGCGGGCAATGTCCAAAGACTTTTATGTTCAGTCGCAAATTGACGTCAGAATGCGTGAACTCTCGGCTCGTATTGCAGAGGATCGCAAACTACTCGAACGTTTCAAGTCTTGAGGGCGTTGAAAAAATTGGCGAGCCTGCTGGGGAGCCACGTCAGTTTGCCTGGCCACATTCCCGTCACAAAGCCAACATGCCCACCCAGCGCGGGTTGATGAAAGACAACCTTCGGGCTGCCATAGTCCGGACCGGGTAGTACGTGTTCGGGCAGGAAAGGATCGTTGCGCGCGTTCAGTACAAGCGTCGGTGTCTGAATCGCTTTGAGCCAAGGCTTACTGGAAGACTGCTGCCAGTAATCGTTGGCGTCCTTGAAACCATGCATCGGCGCAGTGTAGGCATTATCGAAGTCGCGCAAGTCGCGCGCTTGATTGATACGCATCACATCAATGACACCGGGAAATCTGCGGGACTTTTCGAGGACTTTGGGCTTGAGCGTGCGCAAAAAATGTCTTGAATACACTTCGCGATTAAAGAGATTGTCTGACAAGTGGTTACCGGCTGCGACCAAGTCGAGTGGTGCGGAGATTGCCGCGGCGGCATGGAGCCAACTGAATTGCGCGGGTGTTTCGCCTAGACTTTTCAATAACGCATTGCCGCCGAGGGATACCCCAACCGCATGCCACAGCGCGTCAGGTACACGCTGGCGGACCGCGTTGAGGATAAACGTGATTTCCTCGGAATCGCCGGAATGATAAGCGCGTGCCAGTCGATTGGGAAAACCTGAACAACCTCTGAAGTGCGCCACCACGACAAGCCAGCCTGATGCCAGAAAAAATTGCGTGATGGCTTGGGCGTAACGACTTTGGCTGCTGCCTTCAAGTCCATGCAATAACAAAAGCGCAGGTTGCGCGCTTGTTTGATGAATCAGTTCCTGGTCAGAGGGCGTGAGCCAGCGAACAGCTGCGGTGTGGGCAAGCGTTGGGTCCTGTTTGCGCCTGGCGCGCAAATGCAGGGCGGGTGCATTCCAGTCCAGATCAATAAAGTCGCCATCTGGCGTGTCGACACGCTCGCGGACAAAGCCGATGCGATTGACTGGCGCTGCAAGGGCGCCAAAAAGTGTCTGGGACTGTTTGTCGGGCAGCCACGCGGGGACAGGGCAAGCGGCCAGGTCGAGCGCGGCAGTCAAAGGTGCGCGATCAAATTGGTCAGCGTTGAGCGAAGTGTCGTTTAAAGGGGCTGCGGTCACGGCAAGCGAGGGGTCAGTGAAGAAGTCCCGGAGTGTCGTGTCTGTCAAATGCGTCTACCTGAGCCGGAGCAGCTGAAGCGTGATGCATCACAAGACGCCAACCCGTAGGACCTTTGTGGTAGACGTTTGTCGCGTAGCAGTATGCGACCTCAGTGCGCTCTGTGCCGTGTACGGTGATTTCTTCGACCAGGGAATGAACAGTGCCCATCATGCTGTGCAGCACGGCAGGGGTGGAGGGTCGGATCGCGAGCCCTCCGTTGGCGAGGATTTCCTGCCACGACTCTTTGACCGCGTGTAAACCGACCGCACGCAAGCCACCCGGATGTACACAAATGATTTCCTCATCGTCGGCCCAGACTTGCATCAGTCTGGACAAATCGGCGCGCTCAAGGGCGTCATAAAACGCGAGTTCTGCTTCTTCGGCGGTAGCAAAGATGTTGGGCACAGGTGACTTCAAGTTTTAATGGGCGTGCACGATAGTGCCCTCTGCGAGCTTGTACTCAGTGCTGCAGTAGGGGCATTTGACCGAGCCGGTATCGACGATGTCAAGAAAGACGCGTGGATGCATGCTCCAGAGGGGCGCTTTGCTCCCTGGGCAGTGCAGCGGCAAATCCTCCGCAGTGACGAGTACGGGGCTTTGGTTTTTTCCTGAGTTGGATGCTTGGGTCATCAGTCTTCTCAACACTCGAATTCAATCACGACATTGTAGCAATGCAAGCGGTCTACAATACTGAAAATTATTGATGTTTGACTGAATATCTCAACCAACTTGTCTCATCCGTCGTCTACTCCTCAAGTCTCACCATCGTTGACTTATCAGCGCCGCGCAGCCATGCGAGCGGGTTTCACCGCGGTCGGCCCCGGCCTGATTGCTCTCATGATTTGGGGCGTTGTGACCGGTGTCGCTATGGTCAAGGCCGGGCTCACAGAGCCGCAGGCGGTGGCGATGTCGCTCCTGGTGTATGCGGGTTCGGCGCAGCTGACTGCTTTGCCTTTGATGGCGGCGGGCGCCCCCCTCTGGCTGATTTTTGCCGCGGGCATTATTGTGAACCTGCGTTTCATCATTTTTGGCGCAGCCCTTCATCCTTTTTTCCGGGATTTGTCCTGGCGCAAACGCCTATTTTTGGGATATCTGAGCGTCGATGTCTCTTTCGTGGTCTTTATGTCCAAATTTGCAGATGCCCCTAAAAAAGGGACGTTTGAGCAGCACTGGTTTTTTATCGGAACAATTTTGCCTGCCTGGATTCTGTGGCAGGCATCTTCTATGGTCGGTATTGCCCTAGGATCCGTTGTGCCGGTTTCCTGGTCGCTTGAGTTCGGTGCTGTACTGGCACTCATGGCGATGATGTTGCCCCATATCACCACTCGACCGGTGTTTTTTTCGGTCGTTGCCTCGGGCCTGACGGCCTGGCTGACCCAGTCGTGGCCACTGAGGCTCGGCTTGCTCGTGGCAGTCGTTGTGGGGATCGCCGCAGGGATGTGGACTGAAAAACGCCTGAAGCCGAAGGTGATACGCTGATGGAAAATAGCCAATATCTTTATACGGCAATCGTTTTGCTGGCGCTTTGCACGGCGATTAGTCGTGCCGGTTATTTTCTGTTTGGTCATCACCTGCCCTTGCCAGAAGGCTTGCGCAGCGCACTGCGCTATGCCCCGCTCGCGGCGCTGACGGCTATCGTGGTTCCCGAACTGTTACCTTGGCATGCCGTCGAGGGCCCCCAAGTTGATCTGCGACTATTGGCTGCGGTGATTGCAACAGGGGTCTTTTTATGGACCCGCAACGGTTTTTTACTGATTGTTTCGGGCATGGCGGCCTTATGGATTTCGCGCTGGCTGTTCGGCCTCTGGATGTAAGGTCCGCTCACTCTAGGCTGGATTCCGGCCCCCGCATTTGAGACAAAGCCCCTTAAGTTGCCGAGGCTGCGTTACACTGGTGGGTGATTTCTCTAAATAATTCAATGACTTCAAACTCTCAAATTACCGATCAGCCCCCCATGGGACAGCCTCAAAGCGGGCAGATTTCTCCTGAGCAGGTGACCCACCAAGCTCTTCCCTCAGGTCAGCCTGTTGCGGTCTCTACAGACGAAGTGGCGCCGGTCGTTCCCACCTTTGCCGAAATCGGACTGCACCCCTATATTTTGCAAGCTGTAGCCGACACGGGCTACACCGTCCCGACACCGATTCAGGCACAAGCCCTACCATCTGTGATGGCAGGCAACGATGTGATGGGCGCTGCTCAGACGGGAACGGGTAAGACCGCCGCGTTTACGTTGCCGATTTTGCATCGCTTGATGCCGATGGCCAACACGAGTGCATCGCCTGCTCGCCATCCTGTGCGTGCGTTGATCTTGACGCCTACACGCGAGCTGGCCGATCAGGTGTATGAGAGCGTCAAGCGCTATGGTTTGAAAACGCCTTTGCGTTCGACAGTCGTGTTTGGTGGCGTGGATATCGGCCCGCAAAAGGAAGCGTTGCGCAATGGTTGTGAGGTGTTGATTGCCACTCCGGGACGTTTGCTAGACCACGTCGAACAGCGCACGGTCAATCTCAGTCAGGTTGGCATTTTGGTCCTTGATGAAGCGGATCGCATGCTGGACATGGGTTTTTTACCCGACCTCGATCGCATCATGCGCATGCTGCCAGCGCAACGTCAGACGCTACTTTTTTCCGCCACGTTTAGTAATGAAATACGCAAACTTGGCCGGACTTACTTAAAAAATCCCGTTGAGATTGAAGTGGCCAAGCGTAATGCGACCGCCGACACTGTCACGCAGATTGCGTACGCCATGTCCGGTGAGTCCAAGCGCGCGGCAGTCGTGCACCTTGTCAAATCCCGTGGTCTCAAACAAGTGATCGTGTTTTCAAACACCAAGATCGGCACGAGCCGCTTGGCGCGTCAGCTTGAGCTCGACGGAGTCCGTGCCGAGTCCATTCATGGCGATAAATCGCAGGCCGACCGGATGAAAGCGCTTGAGGCTTTCAAAGCCGGCGAGCTAGAGGTGCTTGTCGCTACCGATGTCGCAGCGAGAGGCCTGGATGTCGCAGGTGTGCCTTGTGTCATTAATTACGACTTGCCCCACAGCGCCGAAGATTACGTCCACCGTATCGGTCGCACTGGACGCGCGGGCGCGAGCGGCGAGGCAATCTCTTTCTTTTCGCCTGCCGAAGAAAAATATTTGCTGGATATTGAAAAGCTCACCAAGTCGCCTGTGACGCGCGCAGTGTTGCAGATTCCGGGCGAGTTGCTTGTGCGCCCGCCTGTTCGCGAGCATGCGCGCACTGAGCGACCTTCACGTGGAGGGAGCGACCGTTCAAACGAGCGCGGTGCCCGACCCAGTCGTTACAGCGCTCCGGCCAAGCCGATCGACGAATTTTTTCTAAAGCCCTATGAACCATCGCCCGCGGCGGTTGCCGCGGCTGCGCAAGGCTCGGCAACCGCCAGCAAAAAAACCACAACACCTCCCAAGCGTGCGGTCGGTCTGTTGCTGGGTGGCGTCAAGAAAAAGCCGGAATAACGATCTCGAGCGCTTGGGGCGGACCTTAAGGCTGATCGCCCTTCAACATACGCAAGAGGTCGTCCGGCAAGCCAGTGGCTTGAGGCTTGCCTGGAGCTTGCATGGCCGTGATGAGGCGATCAAGATGCTCGATATGAGGCAATACCGTGCCCATGAACCGCACCTTGTCTGACTCAAGGATCGCAATAGTGGGAAAGTTTTCCACATCTTCTTCACCAAGTAGATCTGGAAAATCCTCGATGTCGACCCAAACAAAACACGCGTCAGGATGTTGGGCGCCGAGTTTTTCAAATTTAGGCTGATACTCTTTACAGGTATCGCACCAGGCCGCGCAAAAACAAAGCACGACTGCAGTGTTCGGATATTCGAGCCTTTGGGTAAGCGCGGGCGTGTCAGGTAGATAGCAAGTCATGGCGGCACGAGACAAAATGATTGTCTATGATAGCCGGGATTGGACAGGTTTCAGGTTGGCTTTTTTAGCCCTTTATTGGACGTACACCATGCAAGAGCGGTATTCAGTTTCGCAGTATCAAGATTCCGGCGCGATGTCGGCAGGTTTGAGCGGTGTGGGTCAGGCCTTTTGGCGCGCCTTGGTGTCGCAGTTTCATCCACGCATGTTGTTTGCATTGTTATTGCCTTTTTTGATCATGCTGGTTGGCGCGATTTTATTGCTGGTGTTGGCGCTCGGCCCCCTGACTGATTGGCTGAATCAGCAACTCAGCGAGTCCACCATGCTGATTGCTGCCAACGAGTGGATGGTATCGATGGGCCTGTTCTCACTGGCCGGACTCAAAGCTTGGCTTGTGCCTTTTGTCGTGGCGATTGTTTTACTTCCCGTATCGGGTATTTTGGGTTTGACGGTGGCGGCGATCTTTGTCATGCCAATGGTGGTGACGCACGTTTCTCGCCAACAGTTTCCCGGGCTTGCACTGAAGGGCCAAAACTCTTTGGTCGTCAGTGTCTGGAATGCAGTGTGGGTGACCGCGGTGTTTGTGCTGGGCTGGGTCCTAACGCTCCCTTTCTGGTTGTTTCCGCCGCTTGGTCTGCTGGTTTCTTTGCTTTGGTGGACGTTCGCGTTTTCACGCATCATGCGAATCGACGCGATTGTTGAACACGCCACGACTCAAGAGCGAACCGTATTGATTGAGCGCCATGGCACGGGCTTCTGGGTCATTGGTTTGTTGTGTGCCGTGATGAATTTGGTTCCGCCCGCCTGGATTTTCTTGCCGGTATTCTCAGGACTGGTCTACACACATTACGGTTTGGAAGCTTTGCAAAGACTGCGGGCCGAAAGGACCCTAGATGTTTAGGCATTAAAACCAGCCTGAGCCGCTCTGAGGCGTGTCATTTTGTGCTGAAATATCGGATTACTCTTTGAATGTTTACTGGAAATCACATGTCGGTCTCTCAAGGCAAAGCCCGTTTCGGTTTAATCGTGGTTGGTGACGAAATCTTGTCTGGTCGCCGTCAGGACAAGCATTTTCCCAAGGTCGTCGAGTTGCTGGGTGCCCGCGGCTTGCAACTTTCCTGGGTCGAGATTCTCTCCGACGATCGTGCCGCGCTCACCGAAGCACTGAGCCGTAGTTTTGCCGGAAATGATATTGTGTTTTGTTGTGGTGGCATTGGTGCCACGCCTGATGATCACACTCGACAAGCTGCCGCGGCCGCATTGGGTCGACCCTTGGTGCTGCACCCTTTCGCCAAAGAGCAAATCACGCTGCGTTGTCAGGAAAATGCCGCCAAAGGCCAGGGGACGGCTGATATGACCGCTCCTGAAAACATGCAGCGGTTGCAAATGGGCTATTTTCCCGAGGGTTGCGAGGCTGTCGTGAATCCCTTCAATCGCATCCCTGGATTTTTCATTCAAAACCACACGTTTGTGCCTGGCTTTCCCGTGATGGCCTGGCCGATGCTTGAGGCGACTCTCGATAGCCGTTATGCCCATTTGCACAACAAAGAAGATCATACCGAGCACTCATTCATTGTCTACAGCATGCCTGAGTCGAGGATTACGCCTGCACTCGAGGCGCTTGAGAAAAAATGGCCCGGTGTCCGCGCGTTTAGTTTGCCTTCTGTCGGAGATGGCGGCGGCGTCCCGCACATTGAACTAGGTGTCAAAGGCGAGGCGGATCACGCGGCGCAGGCGCTTGAGTTTTTGCGTACCGAAGCTTTACGCCTCGGTGGACGCTACGATCCTCCAGTGCAATAAATGGACCGATCGCCAATATTATGATTTTTCATAATATGGGATAGAATATTCTCTGTTGCATCGCAATAGAGGTCGTATTCCGTGAATTCATCAAATCCTTTGCGGCTGCAGGCGGTTCCAACACCTCCAGTGGCCTCGTCCAGCGAATCAGGCTCCGGTCTCGGGATGGCAATCCAGGTTCTGGAGCGCGCGACAGCCTTGCTCGATGCTCTGGCTGCGCAGCCGGATCCCGTTCCACTGAAAGATTTAGCCAAAGCGACAGGCCTGCATGTCTCGACTGCGCACCGCATCTTGAACGATCTGGTTCTCGGGCGGTATGTCGACCGTGTCGATAGCGGTCTGTATCAATTGGGTATGCGTCTGCTTGAGCTGGGCTCACTAGTCAAAGGGCGTTTGAACGTTCGCGAGGCGGCGATCGAGGCGATGCAAGCGCTTCATAATCTGACGGGTCAGACCGTCAACCTCTCCGTTCAGCAGGGCGACGAAATTGTCTATATCGATCGGGCGTGGAGCGAACGCTCCGGGATGCAAGTGGTTCGAGCGATTGGCGGGCGTGCGCCTTTGCATCTGACCTCGACGGGTAAGCTTTTTTTATCGGCTGTGGATATGCGTCAAGTGCGCGCCTACGCCGCTCGCACCCAACTGGCAGGCAGCACGGTCAATAGTATTACCGCCCTCGATGCGCTTGAGCGGGAACTCTCGCTGGTGCGCCAGAATGGATATGCGCGTGACAACGAAGAGCTGGAGCTGGGCGTGCGTTGTATCGCAGCCGGTATCTACGATGACACCGGCAAGCTTGTCGCGGGTCTCTCTATCTCAGCACCTTCCGGTCGACTGGAGGATGCCTGGATTCCTCAGCTGGTTGCCACAGCTGCCCGGATTTCCGAGACGTTGGGTTACGACTCAGGGCTTGTGACCTGAGGATCGCTAAGAATTTGTTGTTTATTTGGTGCGGCGCAACAAAAAAGTGTTGACAGGGCAATTCAAAGGCCTACAATGTGACTTGTGCAGTGCAACAAATCGCTGAGCGGCAATGTTGATTCCCGATATTGAAACGCGATACTTCTCAGCGATACCGAGCAGAAATGCTCCCTTATTTTAGGAGAACACTATGTCAGCGATTCCTCAGCAAGTTTTAAACAGCCAGAAAGCAGCAATTGAAGCACTGGTTTCCATTCAGACTTCAGTTTTTGGTGGTTTTGAAAAGCTGGTCGATTTGAACCTCAAGGCTATCAAAGCCACACTCGACGAAGTTTCGGAAAAGTCACAACAAGTCGCCAGCGTCAAAGATGCTCAAGAAGCTGTTGCGATGACATCAAGCCTGGTGCAGCCTAGCGCCGACAAGGCAATGGCTTACAGCAAACATGTCTATGACATCGTCACTTCGGTGCAGGCTGATTTGGCCAAGCTCGGCGAAGCCCATCTCGCCGAAGGCCAAAAGCACATGCACGATGCGGTTGAGCAGTTCACAAAAAATGCACCAGCTGGTTCCGAAAGTGCTGTTGCGATGATCAAAAGCAGTCTGATTCAGGCAAACAACGCTTTTGAATCAATGACCAAAGCAGCTAAGCAGGCCGCCGAAGTCGCTGAAAAAAATCTGACTGCCGCAACAACCGCCACGTTCAAAGCAGCTGGCGAGGCCGCTGAAGCAGCTAAGTCCGCTACACGTGGTCGCCGCGCAGCCTAAGCAGTACAAGTTTTCAACTTAAAATTGAAAGCGTAGTTTTAAAGAGTAAAAAGACCGCCGATTTCAACATTCGGCGGTTTTTTTTTGTGGTCACTCAAATTGCAGCA
Source organism: Zwartia vadi (assembly GCF_030410375.1). Classification (GTDB taxonomy): domain Bacteria; phylum Pseudomonadota; class Gammaproteobacteria; order Burkholderiales; family Burkholderiaceae_B; genus Zwartia; species Zwartia vadi. The sequence goes on along the minus strand of NZ_JAUHHE010000001.1, from coordinate 70,886 downwards.
CGCTCAACGTCGCTGCCGACCAATTTCTTTTGCGCATTCGCCCACTAGGCTCGGACCGCGATAAATCAAACCGGTATAGAGCTGCACAGCATTCGCGCCCGCAGCGATTTTTTCAGCGGCGTGCTTGCCGGACATGATCCCGCCGACGCCGATGATGGCAAAGTCCGCGCCGAGCTTTTCACGCAAGCGTCGGATGACCTCGAGCGAGCGGGCGTGCAGAGGAGCGCCAGATAGTCCGCCGGCTTCCTCAGCATGCTTTTGTCCCTGTACGGCATCGCGCGCCAAGGTCGTGTTGGTAGCAATCACACCGTCAATGCCATGGCGAGGCAGCACTTCGGCAATGATATCGATTTGCTCTTCAGTCAGATCCGGCGCGATTTTCACGGCCAGTGGAACGCGCTTTTGATATTGCTCGGCTAAAGCTGAGCGACGCGTGGCTAATTGGGACAACAGCAGGTCAAGCTCGTGCTCGCCTTGAAGCGCCCTGAGATTTTTGGTGTTGGGAGAAGAAATATTGACTGTGATGTAGTCGGCATGCGGATAAACGCCGGATAAACCGATCAGATAGTCATCCGCTGCGTGCTCAATCGGAGTATCGGCATTTTTTCCGATATTCAGTCCGATGACTCCGCCACGCTCACGCCACGTGCTGCGCTGGACGTTTGCGATGAAGGCCTCAAGCCCTTTGTTGTTGAAGCCGAGACGGTTGATCAAGGCCTCGGACTCGGGCAGTCGAAACATGCGTGGCTTTGGGTTGCCGGGTTGGGCGCGCGGCGTGACTGTCCCGACCTCGATAAAACCAAAGCCCAGGTTACCCATCGCATCGATATGAGCGCCATTTTTGTCCAGACCCGCCGCCAAACCGACTGGATTTTGTAGTGTCAGACCCATCAGTTTCGTGGGGACTAGCACCTGGCTGTGCATGAGGCCTCGCGTCAGGGAGCAGTCGTATGCGCGCTGCAAGGCGCCTAGCGTCGCTTCGTGTGCTGTTTCCGCATCCATGGCAAACAGTGCGTGTCGTGCGAGGGGATAGGCTTGAAATAAGAGAGACATTTGACTCGTTGCCTTGGCGGTATCGTGACGGTGAAGTTGTAATTGTTGGAGATATTTTAACGGGCTGGTTGCCACTGTCCGTCAAAGCGGTATTCAGCGGGCTTAAAACGTGCTTTGTAAGCCATTTTTTCGCTGTTTTCGATCCAGTATCCAAGATAAAGCCAAGGCAGCTTGAGTTGTCGACATTGATTGATTTGCCACAAAATGCCATATGTTCCCAGGCTTCCTGCGGCCTCGGGTTCATAAAAGGTATAAACGGAGGACAGACCCTGTTCAAGCACATCGATGATGGACACCATGAGCAGCGCGCCGTCTTGATTGCGGAACTCGACGAGTCGTGTGTTGACGCGACTGGCTAACAAAAATTCTCCGTATTGTTGGCGGCTGTCGTCGTCCATCCCGCCGTTGGGATGCCGCTGCGCCTGATAGCGCGTATAGAGTGCATAGTGCTCTTCGGACCAGGCGAGTTCAGCGACCAGAGGCCGTAAGTCCTGGTGACGCTTGAGTACGCGCTTTTGAGTGCGATTTGGCTCAAACTGCTCGACATTGACGCGCACGGGGATGCAGGCTTTGCAGTCATCGCAATGTGGCCGATAGGTGAACAAGCCGCTGCGACGAAAGCCTTGGTCAATTAAATGAGAGTAGGTATCCGAGTGAATGAGATGGCCGGGGGCGGCGACTTGAGAACGCGCTTGTCTACCCGGCAGGTAGCTGCAGGGGTATGGCGCTGTGGCGTAAAACTGCAGCGTGGCAAAGGGGAGTTCCTTGATCTGGCTCATGCGTGCGCCACCTAGGTTCACAGAAATATATTATTTCCAGAATATTACAGATCGGCGGGGAGAGGGTGTAACTGACCTTTCTGATCAAGGATTCCGGGAGACCAAGCAAGATCAGGCTGCCGGACGCGAGCATGGACGTGTTCGAGAAAGACAGCCCGCGGGACGAGTTGTGCCCCGAGAGAGGCGAGGTGATCGGTTTTCATTTGACAGTCGATCCAGTCCACACCACGTTGTTTTAAAAAGGCGACCAAGTGGACAAATGCGATTTTGGAGGCGTCATTGGCGCGGCTGAACATGGACTCGCCAAAGAACATCTTGCCCAGGCTGACACCATACAACCCTCCAACCAACTCGCCGTTGCTCCAGGTTTCAATGCTGTGCGCCTGACCAATCAGATGCCAGGCTTCATACGCCAACTGCATTTCTTGGGTAATCCATGTGCCGGGCTGTCCGTCTGCTGAAGATCTGGCACAAGAACGAATCACCGAGCCGAAAGCGGTGTCGACCGCAACAAAGACACTGAAATCCCCCTGGTCTTGCGCGCGTGCGATTTGACGCAAACGTTTGCCCAGTGAGTGGGAGATGTGCAGGTCGTCACATTTGAGAACCATCCTGGGGTCTGGAGACCACCATAAGGGAGGCTCGTCTTGAGAGTACCAGGGGAAGATGCCCTGAGAGTACGCCGCGCGCAAACGAGGAATGGACAGATCCGCACCGGCGGCAAGCAAGCCGGGAGGGTCTGTCAAGGCCTGTGTGACAGGTGGAAAAGGGGTGTCGATGTCTAGCCAGGTCAGATTCACGGCATGGCCCGAGGCGTGCGCAACGCGACGCGTCTAGCGGTTAATCGCGATCGAGTAGTGATGCATTTCGAAGTGCCCGTGCGAGCGGTCTCGGATGTAGTGCTTGAGCGTGGTCGATACTGATCGAAATGCAAGATTGTCCCAAGGGATTTCATCAAGCCCATACCAGCGGGCTTCGAGAGTTTCCGGACCCGGATCGATTTCGGGTCCCAGAGCTTCCGCCAAAAAGTAGACATGCACTTGATCAACCTGCGGGATGTCGATGGCAGTGTAGAGTTTACCCAAGGCGATTTTGACGCCCGCTTCTTCTTGCGTCTCGCGTTCGGCACCTTGTGCCATGCTTTCGCTGAGTTCCATAAAGCCGGCGGGCAGGGTCCAGGTGTTGGCGCGCGGCTCGATCGCACGCAGACAAAGGAGAACTTTGTCCTCCCAGACTGGCAGTGTGCCAACAACGAGTCTGGGGTTTTGATAATGGACGGCTCCGCAGTTTTCACACACATCGCGCTTGCGATTGTCCCCCTCGAGTAAACGATTGGTGTTGGGGGTGCCGCACTGGCTGCAGAACTTTTGTTCGCGCGGGGCAGGAAAGTAAAAACTGGGATCGTGGCTCATGGTTCTATTTTACGACCAAGGTGCGAGGTCGTCACAGAGGCAGGGCCAGGGTTAGGGATAAAGTCCAGCGCAAGCGGGATGTCAGCGTCTGCTATCAATCTAAAAGATGCAGGCTTAGACAAGGCGGGGTATTGATTGCCCGGATCCAGCAATATCTTGTCTGACATTTCATGCGTAGCAGCGTGTCGAGCGCCCTGAGTCTGCGTCCCGGCTTGTTCGAACAGGTCAAACAAAGACTGGTTGGAGGGTGAGCGCAGCACTTCAGCGAGAAGATGGAGATCTCTGTCATCCAGACGTGCAGCCCCTCGGTCTGTTTGGGCATATACCTGACCTGTCTGGTCGCAATACCAATTCATGACGTGTTCGACGACCAGGCCATTGTGGGTCTTGAGCGTATGGGAGTGCGGGTCAAGGTGCAAGATGAAGGGCGCGGCATCGAGGCGCACATACACGCGTTGGGGGCCATTTTGAAAAAACCACGCCCCGTCCTGCTGACGAGCGTAATTTCGGCTAATAAAGCCAAGAATCTGGGTATTACTGATCCCCTGACCTGCGCCACCACTCCGGGCATCGCCTAGCGGGTGTAGTTTCCATTCGCCGCGGGCAGTCAAGGAGAGCCATCCATACACCGCTGGCACATCCGGCCAGCGTTTGACTGCATCAAGTACGGATTGATCCATCAGGTTTTCTCGCTAAAAACCAGAACAGGCTGAGAAATTGCAATATGACAAGACAGCCCATGGCTCCGGTCAGTGCCTGAGCGGACGCATAGCCAAAGGCGATGAACATGTCAGTGAGCAAACCAAACCCCCATTGCACAGCAAAGGATCCCACAAAAACCATCAGGTTATAGGTCGTCAGGATGCGGCCTGCGATGTGCTTGGGAAAAGCCAGCGCGATTTGGGTCTGCAACAAAAACATTGCTGGCACCATAAGTGAGAGGATGAGCCAGACGATCCAGGACGACTGACCTTGCCAGAAAACAATGACTGCAAAACAAAGTGGAATCCAGATCAGCGCACAGAGGGACTGTGTCAGGAGGGCGACGCCGCGTTTGATCAGCCATGGGCTGATGGTTCCCATCAAAATATAGGCGACCAGGATCATCGCGTTGAGATACAGCAGGGTCTGGCCCGCTTGGTCTGCGGTCATGCCCAGCACACCGGTAAACCAGGGTCCTGCCCAAAGTGTTTGCAGTGCGCCAAAACCGCCCACAATGAAAATCGTGGGCGGAATCGCCTGAATCATCAGCGGGTGTTTGCACAGCGTGAGAAAACTGCCTTCGCCGGGATGGGCTGTCACCGTTGGCGCATGCTGACGATCCAAGTCGCCGGCGAACAGGAAAATAGCCAATGCGCTCAGTACCAATAAAACAGCGATCAAACCAAAAGAATGGCGCCAGCCGATCCACTCGGCCAAGGTGAGCGCGGGCTGAGTCGCCACCAGGGCACCGGACGTGCCCGCGATCAGCATATACATGACCAGTCTAGGTTGCTGCTCAGCGGGAAAGCATCGTCGGAAATATGAGTAGGCAGCCATGAGGCAGGCAGACACTCCCACGCCAATCAGCATGCGACCGACAGATAGCAGCCACAGGGACTCGCTTGTGGCCATGAGCGCCGCGCCAAACGCAGCCACTAATAGCAGGAGTGATTCAGTGCGCCGCGCACCATGGCGGTCGAGCCAGATACCCACCGGGATTTGGACTGCGCTAAACGCCAGGAAATATGCGGAGGTGAGCCAGCCTAACTCACCGGGAGACAAGTTCAGGTCTTGGGCCAGCAGCGGTGCAATCGCAGCATTTACCGAGCGCAACACGTAGGACAAAAAGTAACCGCAGGCGAAAACAAGGATAATCCTGAAGGCCGCAAAGCCAGTCGGAGTAGAGTGCGGGGCGGGGTGGGCAGGCGATTGATCCATATGGCGCTTTGTTAGCCATGCGCGTGTCAAGCCATGCGCGAGTCGTTTTTTGGGTGTTGGAGGCGCAACCCGGAATCGAACCGAGCTACACGGATTTGCAATCCGCTGCATAACCACTCTGCCATTGCGCCAACACGAAGCATTACGCAGGCGCAGATCATACTACAAAAGCGCTTTTTAATAGAGGCGACAACAAACTATACTCACACACACGCCTGTCGCGTGGGGGTTGCAGAGAGCAAAACCTGTGCAACGGTTCAATTGAACATCAAATCTGGAGACATCCATGAAAACAATCATTAAGCGTCGGATACTGATGCAAGTGGGATTATGTGCTTTGACCTTGTCAGCGACCGGTGTCTACGCGCAGACCGATTGGCCGACCAAGCCGGTGACTTTAGTGGTGCCCTTTCCAGCAGGCGGTGGAACTGATGCGTTCGCACGTCCCTTGGCGGCTGTGCTAGGCAAGTCGCTCGGTAAGCAAATTGTGATTGATAATCGTGGTGGCGCGGGTGGTAACCTCGGTGCTGGTGTTGCAGCCAAAGCCGCACCTGACGGCTACACGCTTTTTATGGGCGCGGTGCATCATTCCATCGCACCTTCGATGTATCCAAAGCTTGACTACGATCTCCAAAAAGATTTCGTGCCGATCGCCTTGGTCGCGCGCGTACCGCAAGTCGTTGTGGTCAACCCGCAAAAGGTCCCTGGCGACTTCAAGGCCTTTCTGAATCAGGCTAAAACCAACCCTGGCAAGCTCAATTATGGTTCGGCTGGTAGTGGTACTTCCCATCATTTGGCAGGCGAATTGTTCAAAATCCAGTCTAAATCAGATATCGCCCACATTCCTTACCGAGGTGCAGGTCCTGCTCTGCAAGGTTTGATGGCTGGCGATGTGGACGTCATGTTTGATGGTCTGGGCTCCTCGTCCGCACACATCAAATCTGGTCGGATCAAGCCTCTGATGGTGGCGGGTGCAACACGCAATCCGGCGATCCCTGATGTTCCGAGTGCAGCCGAACTCGGTTTGCCCGATTACACGGTGAGTACCTGGTATGCCATCTGGGCCCCGAAAGGGACTCCACCAGCTGTCCAAGCTAAGCTGATTGATGAAATCAAAAAAGCTTCAAAAGATGACACCATTGTCAAAGTCTGGGCGACCAACGGTGCGGAGTTTCCGGACGTAACGGGTGCGCAGTTTGGTGCCTTTGTGGATAGCGAGATCAAACGCTGGGCAGAAGTTGTCAAAATCTCTGGCGCCAAACTTGATTAATTGGTGCAAGAAAGAAAAAAGCCTGACGCAAATGAGTTGTGTCAGGCTTTTTTGCCAAATTTGGAGCGGGAGACGAGTCTCGAACTCGCGACCTCAACCTTGGCAAGGTTGCGCTCTACCAACTGAGCTACTCCCGCTTGGTGACTATCTTCACTAAAACAACAGTGTTTTGCGTGAAGACCAAAACTATATCATAACTACCCACCTGCATGTCAAATCCAACCCGGTTTCCCCCTGATTTCGAGCAATCTCTGCAGTCACTCGTTTTGACTCCACACAACACGCTGGGTTTGCCTTGCCTGGCCAATCGTGTGCTGACACTGACGTCACGAGAGCAGTTGCCCGCGGTCTCAGTGTGGGCGCGTGACTCAGGCGGGGTGTGGATACTGGGTGGTGGCAGTAATGTCGTGCTGCCAGCCAAGCTTGATCGCCCAGTGGTTCTGGTCGCACTGAAAGGTATTGAGCAATTAGAGAGTCCAACCGCCTGGCGCGTTGAGGTTGCAGCAGGCGAAAACTGGCACGATTGGGTGGAGACTGCAACGAGAAGAGGGTGGTCCGGGCTTGAAAATCTGGCCCTCATTCCCGGAACGGTAGGGGCGGCGCCTGTACAAAATATCGGTGCCTATGGCGTTGAGCTTCAGGATCGAATCGAGTCTGTGACCGCGTGGCATATCCCCGAAGGACGACTCGTCACGCTCTCGAAAGAGGCCTGCGGATTTGCGTATCGGGATAGTATTTTTAAACGTGCGCAACCCGGAACCTGGCTCATCGTGTCTGTGCGGTTTTTACTGCCCAAGCGCTGGGAACCCGTTCTGAAATACCCCGACTTGCGTCAACATCCAGTGCTCAACACCATCCCGGCTGACGCCATCACAGCCGAGCACGTCATGGAGGCGGTGTGCGAGATACGCCGCGCCAAGCTTCCCGATCCCGCTGTACTGGCGAATGCAGGGAGTTTTTTTAAAAACCCGGTCGTACCAGCCTCTCAGTACCTGTTGCTCAAAGAGAGATTCGTTGATCTGGTTGCTTATCCGCAGCCCGAGAATACTTTCAAACTCGCTGCGGGTTGGTTGATTGAACGTTGCGGCTGGAAAGGCAGGCGCCAAGGCGCCGTGGGTGTCCACGATCGTCAGGCGTTGGTGCTGGTCAATCATGGTGGCGCGCAAGCTGCCGAGTTATTAGGGCTTGCACACGATGTGCAAGCTGCCGTGCGCACGCAATTTGGCGTCGAGCTCGAAATCGAGCCTGTGATCGTGTCAGAGACCTAAAACAGTCTGCATATCAAAGAGACCAGCGCGTTTATCCTTGAGGTATCGGGCGGCGCGCAGGCTGCCTTCGGCGTACCCTGCGCGGCTGCTCGAGCGATGCGAAATTTCGATGCGTTCGCCCGTTCCACAGAAAAAAACCGTGTGATCGCCAACGATATCGCCGCCGCGCACGACTGAAAAGCCGATTTCGCCTGTCTGGCGTGGGCCCGTGTGGCCATGGCGTGTCCATGTGGCGATTTCATCAAGCGGTTTGCCCCAGGCTTGGGCAATCGTCTCACCCATTTTGAGTGCAGTGCCTGAAGGCGCGTCAACTTTGTGGCGGTGATGGGCCTCGAACACCTCCACGTCATATCCAGAGTTCAGGATGCGGGCGGCCATGTCGAGTAGTTTCAAGGTGGCATTGACGCCCACACTCATATTTGGTGCGAACACAATGCCGATTTTATCTGCGGCCTTTGAAATAGCCGCTTTACCAGCCTCATCAAAACCGGTGGTGCCAATAACCATATTGACGCCGTATTGCACGCAAGCGGCAAGATGCTGCAAGGAGCCTTCGGGGCGGGTGAAGTCGATCAGGCAGTCGGCCTGTTGGATCGCTGAGAGTTGGTCGGTGATCAGGATGCCACTTGGCTGCCCGAGAAAAGCGCAGGCGTCTTGACCCAGCATGGGAGCGCCTGCGATATCGAGCGCAACAGTCAATTTTAAATCGGTGGATTGAGAGACTGCTTCGATGAGCATTCGACCCATACGGCCACTGGCTCCGGCAATTGCAATTCGCATCATGAACTCTTTTGTTGAACTGTTTATCGAATGTCGTTTCGAGTGTCTTTGTTTGGATCGACCGGACCTGATAGCGTCTGATCGGATTCAGTGTGGTCAGATTACGCGTGGTCAGATTGTGCGCGCGCAATTAGCGCAGGGGAGCCGGTGCATCGTCTGGCGCTCCCGGAATGGCGGCGGGATCAGAGACGGAAGTATCGCCAAGCGTTTGTCCCAGAGACAAGCCCGGCGCCATTTCGATCGGCGCACCCAAGCCCGCATCATTGGCCTGACGCTCTTTGAAGAGCGCATCCTGAGCCGCCTCTCGCTTGGAAATGCCAACTTCCTCGCGCGCAATTTGGAAAGGTTGCATCTCGGGTTGTTCGTCGCCTTTCCAGGAAGTTAGCTGACCGCCATCAAACATGACCGTGAAGACCCGTTCTTCGACCTTGCCATTTCCGGAGCGGTAGTAATAAGGGTAATCCCAGCGATTGGCATGCAATGCACTCGTCAGAGTGGGGGTGCCGAGCGCAAAGCGCACTTGTTCACGCGTCATGCCGGGGCGAAGCAGCGCGACTTGGTCTTTAGTAATCCAGTTTCCTTGTTGGACACCGACTCTGTAGGGAAAGCCGAACTTGCTGGAGGAACAGCCAGCCAAGGTGACAATTCCGAAGGCCAGAGTGAGGGCCGTGAGGGTAGTGCGCAGACAAGAGGTGTATTGACGTAGCATAAACAATGCGAACCTCTGGAGTTAGAGACCAAAGACGTTATCATAAAGCTTTACAGAGCCGAAGTCTTCACCTTACAGGACAGCCCGTGGATCTTGAAAATGATCAAAGCGATCTCAAAAACGTTGGTTTGAAAGCGACGTTTCCGCGCTTGAAGATTCTGGATATTTTCCGCAAGTCTGATGAGCGCCATTTAAGTGCCGAAGACGTCTACCGTTCTCTGATCGCGGAAAACATCGATATCGGTTTGGCGACGGTTTATCGAGTGCTCACGCAGTTTGAACAGGCGGGTATTCTGGCCCGCAGCCAGTTTGACGGTGGCAAATCGATTTTCGAGTTGAATGATGGCGACCATCATGATCATTTGATTTGCACGCATTGTGGCTCTGTGACGGAGTTCAACGATGCCGAGATCGAAAAGCGACAGCACAAAATCGCCCGTGATAATGGTTTCACACTTGAAAGCCATGACATGGTGTTGTACGGCGTTTGCAAAAATTGCAGCAAAAACTAATAACCAAGTAATTCTTGTGCGTGTTTGCGGGTAGTCGTGGTGATTTTGATGCCGCCAAGCATTCTGGCGACTTCCTCGATCCGAGCCGGGTCATCGAGCTTTGCGATAGAGGACTCTGTCGTTCCTTTGTTTTGTTGTTTGCTGACCTGAAAATGATGCTGGCCGCGCGCCGCGACCTGAGGCAGATGGGTCACGCACAGTACCTGATGGCGTTGGCCAAGCTCACGTAAAAGGTTGCCAACGACCTCGGCGACAGCGCCGCCGATGCCACTATCCACCTCGTCAAAAATCAAGGTTGGTACGCGCGCCGCACGGCTGGCGATGACTGAAAGTGCCAAGGAGATACGTGCCAGCTCTCCGCCGGAGGCGACCTTGGCTAAAGGCTTGGGCGTGGTGCCTGCATGGCCTGCCACTAAAAACTCGACGAGGTCGTGGCCTTGTGCGGAAGGCGCGCACTCGGTGAGTGAGACGTTGAATTGACCCCCTTCCATCGCGAGCGTCTGCATGGCTTGACTGACCTGCTTGCCTAGATCAACAGCGGCTTTGCGGCGTGCCGATGAAAGTGCGTTGGCCTGTGTCAGATACTCTGCTTTGAGCGTGACCGCTGAGGCGCGCAAGGTTTCGATATCTGCGGAGGCAGCCAGGGCTTCCTGTTCCTGACGCAGACTTGCATGGAGTGTATAAAGTTGTTCGGGTTCAGTTTTGAATTTACGCGCCAGATCGAAAATGTTGCGCATCCGTTCATCAACAATCGCGAGTCGTTCCGGATCGAGTTCGACGCGCGATAAATAAGCATTCAGGTCTGAAACGGCTTCGCTGATGGAGATGCGGGCCGACTCGAGCGATTCGTAGACAGCTTGCAGGCTGGGATCATGACGCAGCAATTGGGATATTTTGTGAATCGCAGCCACAACTTGATGGTGGGCGGAATCCTCGTTTTCATCCAGGCTTCCGAGCGCCAAGGCGGCCCCATCGAGCAAGGACTGAGCGTTCGCCAGACGCGTCTGCTCGGCTGACACTTCCTCCCACTCGCTGGCGCCAAGGCTCAGCCGATCCAGTTCGGTTAATTGCCATTCAAGACGTTCGCGCGCCGCCTTGAGCGCACTGGCATCCTGCTCAGACAAGGCGAGCTGACGTTCAACTTTGCGCCAGGCTTTCCAGGCCTGTGCAACCTGCTGTCGTTGAGGTTGCAGACCACCGTGCGCGTCAACCATATCGCGCTGACTGTCCGTGCGCAGCAGGCTCTGATGCGCATGCTGACCGTGGATATCGACCAAATGCTCTCCCACCTCGCGAAGTTGCGCGATGGTGACGGCCGAACCATTGATGTAACCGCGGCTGCGCCCTTGGGCATCGACGACGCGGCGCAAAACGAGTGCATCGTCGCTGCTCAAGTCGTGTTCGGTGAGCCATTGTGTGAGCTGTGGGGGTACGTCAAAGACGGCACTGATTTCCGCGCGTGCCGCACCGTTGCGAAGCACCGAAGAGTCGGCGCGTTCGCCTAGTGTCAAGGCGAGTGCGTCGATCAGAATTGATTTTCCGGCGCCCGTTTCACCGGAAAAAACGGTGAAACCTTTTTCAAAGTTGATTTCAGCTTCGGTCACGATGACGAAATCGCGGATGTGGAGCGCACGTAACATCGCTTACTCTCCGTCGTTGCCAGACTGAGGAAGTCGGTTCCAGTCGAGCTTGCGACGCAAGGTTGAAAAGAAGCTGTAGCCTTGAGGGTGCAAAAAGCGGATGGTATGGGGCGCGCGACGGACAACAATGCGGTCGCCGGTGGTTAGGTCGGACCACGTCTGCATGTCAAAGTGAACACTCGCGCCGAGTTCGACACGGCTCATGGAGCGCAGTGTCATGTTGAGTACGTTGTCGGCCGGGATCACGATCGGTCGGTTTGACAGTGTCTGGGGTGCTACCGGCACAAGCAGCATCGCGCTCACGGACGGATGCAAAATCGGACCCGCCGCGGAGAGCGCATAGGCGGTCGATCCGGTGGGCGTCGCCACAATCAGGCCATCCGCGCGTTGCGTATACATGAAGGCCTCGTTGACCTCAACGCGCACCTCGATCATCCCGCCTCTTCCTGCTCGGTTGAGGACTACGTCGTTGAGGGCGGTGGCGGCATACATTTGTTCCTGACCGCGCCAAACCGTAGCGCTCAGCAACATGCGATCCTCGGTTTCAAAGCGGCCTTGCAGCAGATCTGTCAGTGCCGCACTCGCGTCATGGACAGGTATGTCAGTGATAAAACCGAGTCTGCCGTGGTTGATTCCGACAACGGGGACACCATAGGGGGCGAGTTGGCGGGCTGCCCCGAGCATGGTGCCATCGCCGCCCATCACGATTGCGAGCGCTGCCCGTGTGCCGATCTCCGTAAAGTCGGCCGCAGGGTATTCGGACACCCCGGTGTGGCGGGCTGTTTCAGCCTCAATCAGGACTTGACGGCCGGCTTGAGTCAGCAGGGTCGCCAAGGCGCGAAGCGGAGCATGCAAGCCCGAGTCTTGGTAGCGGCCAACTAAAGCGATGATGGGAAAATGCATGCAAGGCTCATTGAACGAAAAACTATTCGATTATAGGGGTGAGGAAGGTAAAATAGGAGCATGATGGATGATCGTGCGCGCGCCCTGTTAAAAGCTTTGATCGAGCGGTACATTGATGACGGCCAGCCCGTCGGCTCCCGTACGCTCTCGAAATTGTTCGATTTGTCGCCTGCGACAATTCGTAACGTGATGGCCGACCTCGAAGAGCTCGGCTTGATCCATAGCCCCCACACCTCGGCCGGACGTGTCCCTACCCCGAAAGGTTATCGGCTCTTTGTCGACACCATGCTGACAGCCAAGCCGTTCGAGCTTGCCTCGACTTCCAATGTGCGAGATTTGCAATCGGCTTCGGATCCTTCGCGGGCGGTCAATGCTGCAGCCTCGATGCTCTCGAATCTGACCCAGTTCGCTGGCGTGGTGCTATCCCCTAGGCGCGCTCAGGTTTTTCGTCAGATCGAGTTCATTCGCCTATCAGAAAAGCGTATTCTCCTGATCATTGTGACCCCGGACGGTGATGTGCAAAACCGCATTTTGCTGACTCCCCGGGATTACAGCAGTACCGCACTGATCGAAGCGGCTAATTTTTTCAACCACAATTTCGCCGGCAAATCTTTCGCCGAGGTCAGGCAGACCCTTTCACAGGATCTGGCCCGCCTGCAGGAGGACATGTCGCGCTTGATGCAGGCCGCTGTCGAGGCAGGCGCCCAGGCTGCGGACGAGGTTGAAACGATGGTTATTTCCGGTGAGCGTAGACTGCTTGATGTCAATGAGCTTGCTTCGGATATGGATCGTTTAAGAAAGACCTTTTCTTTGTTTGAGAAAAAAACCGACTTGATGCAGCTGCTAGAGGTTTCTAGTCGCGCCCAAGGTGTCCAGATTTATATCGGCGGAGATTCCGAACTCGTGCCAACCTCCGATCTGTCTGTGATTACCGCGCCCTACAGCATCGATGGTCGTGTGATCGGGACCTTAGGTGTGATCGGTCCGACCCGCATGGCTTACGAGCGTGTGATTCCAATTGTCGACATTACGGCGCGCTTGCTTTCAAACGCGCTGAGCCACAACTCTTCTGAGCGTTCCTAATATGCGATTTTGGTCAGAACCCAAGCGTGCAAGCGCGCCCGCCTCACGCTTTGTGCCTTGGCCCAAGCCTTTCACAACGGCCAGTGTAGGGGTGTTGCTGGTCAACCTGGGGACGCCTGATGCGCCCACCGCACCGGCGATCAAGCGTTATCTGAGGGAATTCCTCTCCGATCCACGTGTCATCGAGATTCCCAAACTATTGTGGTGGCCGATTCTGAATGGTCCGATCTTGTTGGCACGTCCGCGCAAGCTCGCGCCTCGTTATCAAAGCATCTGGCTGGAGGAGGGGTCTCCTTTATTGGTTTACACCGAGAGACAGACCGAGGGCCTGCGCAAGATTTTTGCCGAGCGCGGCCTGACGATCGAGGTTGAGACGGCGATGCGCTACGGCAATCCGTCCATCCAGGACGCGATGTTGTCCTTGCGCGATCGCGGATGCGAAAACATCCTGGTGGTTCCGCTTTATCCACAGTACGCGTCCAGTACAACGGCGACTGTTGTCGATGCCGTCACACAGGTCGCTGCACGTTTGCGTAATCAACCGGCGATGCGCTTTATCAAGCGCTTTCACACTCACCCCGCCTTCATCAAACCGCTTGGTGACAAAATCGCCGCCTTTTGGGCCGAGCATGGCCGACCACAAAAACTGGTGATGAGCTTTCATGGTTTGCCCCGCCAGTGTGTCGATCAGGGCGATCCGTACTGCAAGGATTGTTACGAGACGGCCCGCGCGTTGGCCGCACACTTGGGCCTTGGCGATGACCAGTATCTGGTGACCTTTCAGAGCCGTTTTGGTCCCGCCAAGTGGTTGGAGCCCTACACAGAACCAACGCTGGAGCGTCTAGCTAAAGAAGGCATTACCGATGTGGATGTGGTGTGCCCTGGCTTTTTGGCCGATTGTCTCGAAACCCTTGAGGAAATTTCCATTGAGGTTGGCGAAACCTTCAAACATGCCGGTGGCAAGCAGTTTCGTTATATCCCAGCCTTAAATGATGATCCAGCCTGGCTGAATGCTTTGGCTGAATTGGTGCTGGAACACCTTCAAGGGTGGCCGATTCGCCAGGATTGAGCTAAATATTTTCAACTTTCTCTTGAATCTGGGGATTTTGACCCCAAGTGCAAAACTATTGAAGCACTTTTCTGGAGAAGTTTAATGACGGCTCAACACGGTTCGGCTGATTCCAAGCCCGACACAGCCCCTAAGGACAACCAAGCCTCGAGCACCGAAGCCACGCAGGCTGAGGGTGTCGAGCAACTCGATCCTGTCGCACGCCTGGAGGCGGAGTTGGCGGCAGCCCTTGTCCAGGTTGCAGAGCACAAGGACCAAGTCTTGCGTGCCCATGCTGAGATGGAAAACGTCCGCCGACGCGCCCAGGAAGAAGTCTCTAAAGCCCGCAAGTTCGGGATTGAGTCTTTTGCCGAGAGTATGGTCCCTGTCAAAGATAGTCTTGAGGCTGCGTTGGCCCAGTCCGAACAGTCCCAGGAAGACATGCGTGCCGGGATTGAAATGACCCTCAAGCAATTGGTGAGTGGATTTGAGCGCAACCACCTCAAGGAAATTGCGCCTGAGCCAGGCACCAAATTTGACCCCCATCACCACCAGGCGATTGCGACGGTTCCGGCCGAGCAGGAGGCCAATACGGTGGTGGCGACCTTGCAAAAAGGTTATCTGATTGCGGATCGCGTGCTGAGACCCGCACTCGTAACGGTCGCGGCATAACGCAGACGGAAACGACCATTTTCTTAATTTTTTGGATGAAAACAGTTGATTTGGGCTTGAAATCACCGTTTTGTGCCCCATTTGTTATTCATCCAAGTATTTCATCCAATTCTGATTCTTTAAAGGTACTTTCACCATGAGCAAGATTATCGGTATCGACCTTGGCACCACGAACAGCTGCGTAGCCGTTATGGAAGGCGGCCAGGTCAAAATCCTCGAAAACGCCGAAGGCGCCCGGACCACTCCCTCGATCGTTGCCTACATGGATGACGGCGAGACGCTTGTTGGCGCACCCGCCAAGCGTCAGGCAGTGACAAATCCAACCAACACACTTTATGCCGTCAAGCGCCTGATCGGTCGCAAGTTCACCGAAGACGCCGTTCAAAAAGACATCAATCTGATGCCTTACAAAATTGTCAAAGCTGACAATGGCGATGCATGGGTCGAAGCTCAGAACAAAAAGCTCGCGCCTTCCCAGGTGGCAGCCGATGTGCTGCGCAAAATGAAAAAGACCGCTGAGGATTTCCTCGGCGAAGAGGTGACTGAGGCCGTGATTACGGTGCCTGCTTACTTCAATGATAGCCAGCGTCAAGCAACCAAAGATGCAGGTCGTATCGCCGGTCTGGATGTCAAGCGCATCATTAACGAGCCGACCGCTGCCGCGCTGGCATTTGGCATGGACAAGATGGAAAAAGGCGATCGCAAGATCGCAGTGTTTGACTTGGGTGGCGGTACGTTCGATATTTCGATTATTGAAATCGCCGATGTCGATGGTGAGAAGCAGTTCGAAGTCCTGTCCACTAACGGCGACACCTTCCTGGGTGGCGAGGACTTTGACCAGCGCATCATCGAGTATGTGATTGCCGAGTTCAAGAAAGAGCAGGGCGTGGATCTTTCCAAAGACGTTCTGGCTTTGCAGCGATTGAAAGAAGCCGCTGAAAAAGCCAAGATCGAGTTGTCTTCCAGCCAGCAGACTGAGATTAACTTGCCTTACATCACGGCTGATGCTTCAGGTCCCAAGCACTTGAACCTGAAAATGACCCGTGCCAAGCTGGAGTCTCTGGTCGAGGAGCTGATCGCCCGCACGATCGAGCCTTGCCGCATCGCCATCAAGGACGCAGGTGTCAAAGTCAGTGATATCGACGATGTCATCTTGGTGGGTGGTATGACCCGTATGCCCAAGGTGCAGGAAAAGGTTAAAGAGTTCTTTGGTCGTGACCCACGTAAAGACGTGAACCCCGACGAAGCTGTGGCTGCTGGTGCCGCGATTCAGGGTTCGGTCCTGTCTGGTGATCGTAAAGACGTGTTATTGCTGGATGTGACGCCTTTGTCACTTGGTATTGAAACGCTTGGTGGCGTGATGACCAAGATGATTACAAAGAACACAACGATTCCGACCCGTCACTCACAGGTGTTCTCGACGGCCGATGACAATCAGCCTGCTGTGACCATCAAAGTGTTCCAGGGCGAGCGCGAAATCGCTGCCGGCAACAAGACGCTCGGCGAGTTCAACCTTGAGGGGATCCCACCTGCTCCACGTGGGACACCGCAGATCGAAGTGACCTTTGATATCGATGCAAACGGTATCGTGCACGTGTCCGCGAAAGACAAGGGCACAGGCAAGGAAAACAAGATCACCATCAAGGCGAACTCCGGTTTGACCGAAGAAGAAATCCAGCGCATGGTCAAGGATGCCGAGGCCAATGCTGAGGAAGATCACCGCATGGCCGAGCTTGCCATGGCGCGCAACAGTGCCGATGCGCTGGTGCATGCAACACGCAAGTCGTTGACCGAGTATGGCGACAAGCTGGACGCAGCAGAGAAATCAGCGATTGAAGCAGCGATTGCTGAAGTCGAAGAAGTGTTGAAGAGCGGTGCGGACAAAGCAGCCATCGATGCCAAAGTTGAAGCCCTTTCAACGGCTTCGCAGAAGCTCGGTGAAAAGATGTATGCCGATGCCCAGGCCGCTCAGGCTGCAGCGCAAGGCGGCGCAGGTGCGGAGGGTGGCGCAAAGCCAGCCGATGACAACGTCGTCGACGCTGAGTTCAAAGAAGTCAAGCGCGATCAAAAGTGATCGCCTAGTCTTCGATGCGATCCGCCCGGGACTCTTTTAGAGCTTCCCGGGCGCATTTTTTTGCCTTACTTCATTTTGTTTGACTTAACGAGCCTGAGATCATGGCAAAACGTGACTTTTATGAAATCCTTGGCGTGGCTAAAAACGCTTCGGATGATGAGCTTAAAAAAGCCTATCGCAAGCTGGCGATGAAATACCATCCGGATCGCAATCCGGACAGTAAGGAAGCCGAAGAAAAATTCAAGCAAGCCAAAGAGGCTTACGAAATTTTGTCCGATGAAAATAAGCGTGCAGCTTATGATCGTTACGGGCACGCCGGCGTCGATCCCAATGCGGCAGGCATGGGTGGTGCAGGTGGCGCAGGTTTCGGCGATGCGTTCGGCGATATTTTTGGTGAAATCTTTGGTGCCGGACGGCGCGGCGGTGGCGGTGGACCGCAGGTTTATCGCGGAGCGGATCTCAAGTACGCGATGGAAATCACGCTTGAGCAGGCCGCGAGTGGTTTCGACACTGAAATTCGCGTTCCAAGCTGGGAAAATTGCGAGGTCTGCAAAGGCAGCGGCGCCAAGCCAGGCACGACGCCCAAGACTTGCCGTACGTGCGGAGGCTCGGGTGCCGTGCGCATGCAGCAGGGATTCTTCAGCGTGCAGCAAACCTGCCCGACCTGTCACGGTAGTGGAAAGGAAATTACTGACCCTTGCGTATCCTGCGATGGTGTGGGACGTACGCGTCGAAACAAGACCTTGCAGGTCAAGATCCCCGCTGGGATCGATGACGGCATGCGCATCCGTTCCTCGGGCAATGGCGAGCCAGGGATTAACGGTGGACCTCCGGGAGATCTGTTCGTTGAAATCCACATCAAGGAGCACAAGATTTTCCAGCGTGAAAATGATGACTTGCATTGCGAGCTCACCATTCCATTCACCACGGCAGCTCTTGGCGGCGATATCCAGGTTCCAACCTTGAATGGCAAGGCGGAAATCACGATTCCTGATGGCACCCAATCGGGCAAGACTTTCAGGTTGCGTGGCAAAGGCATTAAAGGCGTGCGGGGTGCCTATCCGGGCGACCTCTATTGCCATGTCGTTGTTGAAACGCCTGTCAAACTGACCGAAGAACAGAAGTCAATTTTGCGACAGTTCGAGGCTTCTTTGACCGATGGGGGTGAGCGTCACTCTCCTCAGAGCAAATCCTGGACTGATCGCGTCAAGGACTTTTTCTCCTAAGCCAACTGCGCATCCGTCTTGCTGTAAAAACGAAGGGCCGATTCGATCATTGAATCGGCCCTTCCGCTTGCCATCAGGGATGGCAGGTGTTGCGTAGTGACTGTCCGCTATTTCTTTTTCTCAAAATCTCCGGCTGCCACGCTGCTGAATTCGGCTGGCTTGAGATATTTGCGAACGACTGCATTGACCTGGTCCGCAGTCAGACTGGATAGTTTACGGTCAAGCTCTGCGGCCCAGGCGAAGCTGCGATCCAAGTCGAGATAGTTGACCCACGCGCCTGTCAGGCTTGCGTCCTGTGCGCGTGCAAGTTTGCGATAGTTCAGTAAAGCTTTGATGCCATCTTGAACTTCTGTCTGACTGAAACCGTCTTTGAGCAAGCGTTCAAATTCCTCGCGGATCGCCGCTTCGACTTTGCTGCGGTTCTCTGGAGAGAAGATCGCATACACCCCCCACGAGCCGCTAGGTTCGAAAGCAGAGACGTTCAGACGCGTGCGCACGTTGTAGGAGAGGCCTTCTTTTTCCCGGACACGCAGCCACAGTCTCGAAGTTTCAGAGGTGCCGAGTAAAAAGTTTGCCAGCGTCAGTGCGGCATAGTCCGCATCGGTGTCTTGCATCTTCAAGGGCATCGCAGCCGTATAAAAAGCATTGGCTTTATCCGGTGTCAGTGCCTGCATCTGAACGGGCTTGATCGCGCGATAGGGATTCGGGATACGCGAGTAGGCTGCTCCAGTCGCCCAAGTGTTCAGTGCTTGTGTCAGCGTATTCTCAAACGCTTTGGGATCAAAACTTCCCACTGCTGCAGCCGTGGCATGAGAGACACCATAAAACTTTTTATGGAAAGCCACGAGCGTTTCGCGTTTGAGCGTATTGACCGCCTCAATCGACTCTTCAAAGCTGGGCTGATAGCGGATGTCGTCTTTAGGCCAAGGATTGTCATGGCGCGCAAGCATGCGCGATGCAATCGCAGTCGGTTCTGTCATCGAGCTTTTGATCGAAGTCAGCAACTTGCCTTTGTACTCATCGACTTCAGCTTGAGGAAAGTTCGCCTCGCGCACGACATCGAGGATAAAGCGCGCAAGCGGATCGATATTCGGACGTGTCGTGGACAGGCTGATGTTGACGGTGGTGCCAGAGCCGGAAATGCCGACTGTGCCGCCGAGTGCGTCGATACGGTCCTTGATTTGCTGGCGAGTTAGTAGAGCTGTGCCACTCAATAACAAGTCTGGCGTGGCGATCGAGGCGATACGTTGACCTTTGAGCGTGTCAACATCACCAAACTGTAACTGAATGACCGCGTGGACGCGCTCGCCCCGTGACTCTTTGGGTAGCAAGGCGAGTTTGAGCGAACCGTTCGAGAGTTTGACCGTTTTACGTTGTGTGCGTTGATCGATATTATTGGGATCGGGGTCGAAGGCCTCGGCTTGCTTGAGTTGCGCATCACCCACATAGTCCTTGAGTTCGGCCGCGAGATCAGGCTTGGTAAAGACAGGCGCACGCACAGGCTTTTCAGTGGGAATGTATTGACCTTCCGTGCGATTTGATTGAGTCAGATACTGTTCTGCAGCCTGTTGCACTTGCGCAAGTGTGGTGGCACGTATGCGGTCGCGTGATAAAAACCACAAACGCCAGTCACCGACCGCGACAGCCTCAGACAATCCAGAACTGACTTTCTGAGCGTCGCTGAACATTTGTTCCCATGACTTGAGCCACTGATTGCGGACGCGATCAAGCTCCTCCTGGGTAAACGGATGCTTGGCAATTGACTCGAGTGTGTCGGTGAGGGTTTTGAGTGAGGCGGTCTGATCCATGCCGGGTTGCAGGCTGGCGCCAAACATCACGGTGCCGGGCGCGGTACGATCCATCGTGAAACCAAACACGCTTGCGGCTTTTTTGTCGGGGACCATTGCTTTGTATAAGCGGCCAGAGGGTGTGTCAGCGAGAATCATGCTGGCTAAATCGATTGCGGCAAAATCTTTGTGAGCCGCTGAAGGCACGTGGTACATCGCCGCAACGAGCGGAGCACCACCTACTCTGCGCAAAATCACGCTGCGTTCGCCGTCCTGAACTGGATCAACGGTGTACTCGGGGGGCAGGGTGCGGGTCGGTCGAGGAATCTTCCCAAACGACTTGACCACGTCGTTCAGCACGACGGCGGGCTCAAACTTTCCTGTCACGATCAGCACAGCATTGTCGGGCTGATAGTAAGTTTTGTAAAAGGCGCGGAGCTGGGCGATATCGACATTTTCAACATCTGAACGCGCGCCAATGGGTGTCTTGCCGTAGTTGTGCCATTCATAGGCGATGCTCAGCATTTTTTGCCACAAGATACGAAACGGGTTGTTCTCGCCACTTTCCATTTCATTGCGAACAACCGTCATTTCAGTGTCAAGGTCCTCGCGCTTGATGCTGGCATTGATCATGGCATCTGCCTGCCAGTTCAAATACCAGGCCAGCGTCTCGGGGTTTGCCGCAAAACTGGCGTAATAATTGGTGCGATCAACGGATGTCGTGCCGTTTGCTTGCAGTCCGCGCTTTGAAAACTCGCCCAAAGCATTTGGCATTGACGGACTGCCTTTAAACAACATGTGTTCAAGCAAATGAGCCATGCCAGTTTCGCCATAATTTTCATGGCGGGAACCCACCAGATAGGTCATGTTTACTGTCGTGGTGGGTTTGGAATCGTCGGGAGCGAGCAAGATGCGCAAGCCGTTGGCGTCGAGGCGGTATTCGGTAATCCCTTCCACGCTTGTCACCTTGGTGACTCCTGCGGGGATGGCAGCGGCCAGAGTGTGGCTACTCATGAAGGCGAGTGCGGCGCCGAGAATGGCGCGCTTCAGGGCATCAGTAAACAGCGGCATGTGGGAGTCCTGAAAGAAACAACGAACCATTTGGAGCACTCCGGCTCAAAATGGTTCACTTTTGAAAAGCTACTTGGACAACAGGCGCATTGCCTGCTCAATGCCGGCAACGGTCACAGGGAACATTTTGTTCTGGACGATATTTCGGATGATGGAGATGGACTGACGATACTGCCAGGATGCCTGGGGTTCGGGATTGAGCCAGACGGACTTGGGCCAGGCGTTAACCATCCGCTGCAACCATTCGGCTCCAGGCTCTTTGTTGTAGTGTTCGACCGAGCCACCTGGTTGCAAGATCTCATAAGGGCTCATCGTGGCATCTCCTACAAAAATCAATCGCCAGTCGGCATTGAATTTTCGCAGTACATCCCAGGTCTCAAAGCGTTCCATCTGACGGCGACGATTCGATTTCCAAAGATGTTCGTAAGGACAGTTGTGAAAATAGTACACCTCAAGATTTCTGAACTCGCTGCTCGCTGCTGAAAACAACTCTTCGACGCGAGAGATGTGGTCATCCATGCTACCCCCTACATCCAGCAACATCAGGACTTTGACGTTGTTGTGACGTTCGGGCACCATTTTGATGTCGAGATAGCCCGCGTTTCGCGCCGTACTCGTGATGGTGTCGCCCAGATCAAGCTCGAGGTCGGAGCCTTCGCGCGCGAAGCGTCTGAGCCGTCGCAGTGCCACTTTGAAGTTGCGCGTACCGAGTTCGATCGAGTCGTCGTAGTCTTTGAAATTGCGTTCATCCCAGACTTTGATCGCGGAACGACTGCCGCCGGTGCCGCCTACGCGAATGCCTTCCGGATTGACGCCACTATTGCCAAAAGGGGAGGTGCCGCCGGTGCCAATCCATTTGTTACCCCCTTGATGACGACCCTTTTGTTCCTCGAGACGTTCTTTGAACATCTCCATCAATTTGTCCCAGCCGTGTTTTTCAAGCTCGGCCTTTTGTTCCGGGGTCAGACGTTTTTCCAGTTCAGCGACAAGCCAGTCCAGCGGGATTTTCTTGCCGGGTGGCAGCTTTTGTTCGAGGCTACGGTAATAGCTCGCAAACGCGCGATCGAAACGATCAAACAGCGTTTCGTCTTTGATCAGGGTCGTACGTGCGAGGTAGTAAAAATCCTCGAGCGTGGGCGGCATGATGGGGCTTGATAACGCCTCAAGCAGTGTCAGGTACTCCTTGACGGACACCAGGAGTTTTTGCGAACGCAGGTGATAGAAGAAGTCAACAAGCATGGCGTTTGAGTTGGTAATTGAGATGCTCACGCACTTCGGGCCATTCTCCCGCGCTGACGCTGTACATCACTGTATCCCTGACTGTGCCATCCCGACGCAGGGCATGGTGGCGCAGCACGCCGTCACGCTTGGCACCCAGTCTCTCGATGGCACGCTGGGATGCGAAGTTGAAGTTGTCGGTTCTCCAGCCCACCACACCGGCCCCGAGCGTCTCGAAGGCGTGCGTCATCAGTAAAAGCTTACAGGCGGTGTTGACATGGCTGCGCTGATGACTTTTCGCATACCAGGTGTAGCCGATTTCCAGACGCGCGACCGGAGAAATGATGTCGTGATAGCGTGTGGAACCGATGATGGTCTCAGTGCCCGCGTGAATCACCACGAAGGGCAGCATATGTCCTGCAGCCTGTCCGTCTAATGCTGCCTGGATGTAGCCGGCAGTTTGTTCCGGTTCCGGCACGGATGTGACGCGCAGGTTCCACAACTCACCGTCACGGGCCGCGCGCGCGAGCGCTTCGGCGTGCTGCAGTGACAGGGGCTCGAGACGAACACCATGCCCAGTCAGCGTACAGGGCTGAGGGGACTGTTTAAAACCTTGGTCAGCTGGCATTTGAGGATCCTGGAGGACGACGAGTGGAACGCGTCACAGCTGCCAGACGCTCCAGCAGTTGAAGATCTTGTTCGTTTTTCAGCAGCGCTCCAGCCAACATTGGAATGGAGGTTGCCGCATGCGCATCGATTTGCTCTGCCGTAGCGTCCTCCGCAATCAGGAGGCGCAGCCAGTCAAGAAACTCAGAGGTGGAGGGTTTCTTTTTGAGGCCGGGCGCCTCGCGGAGCGCGAAAAAGGTATCAAGTGCTGCGCGAAGCACGTCGGCGTGCAGGTTTGCAAAGTGCACTTCCACAATGCTGCGCAGCGTATCGCGATCCGGAAAGCGGATGTAGTGGAAAAAGCAACGGCGCAAGAAAGCGTCGGGTAGGTCTTTTTCGTTATTGGACGTAATAATGACCAGCGGTCTGTGGCGGGCCTTGATTGTCGTGCGCGTCTCGTAGACGTGGAATTCCATTTGATCGAGTTCGCGAAGCAAATCGTTCGGGAACTCAATGTCAGCCTTGTCGATTTCATCAATCAGCAACACGACTGGTTCGGGCGATTCAAAGGCCTGCCAGAGTACACCTTGCATGATGTAGTTACGGATATCCTTGACTTTTTCGTCGCCAAGCTGCGAGTCACGCAGGCGCGAGACGGCATCATATTCATAGAGTCCTTGATGCGCTTTGGTCGTGGATTTGATGTGCCATTGGAGCAGGGGCCGGCCAAGCGCCTGGGCCACTTCTTCGGCCAGCATGGTTTTACCGGTTCCGGGCTCGCCCTTGATGAGCAGAGGACGTTGCAGGGTGAGCGCGGCATTCACCGCCAGCTTGAGATCGTCCGTGGCGACATAGCGCTCGGTGCCGTCAAAGCGGGCGGCTTGTGCGGTGGAGGAGGGTGTCTGGGAGGTCATTGTTTGCCAAAATTAAAGTGATCGAAGTCGGTTGCTTGAGATTTGCAGTCTATTTTTCTCAATTATCGTACAATCCTAACGTTTTGCGGCCGGGAGTTGCTCCCGGGACTTTTCCCTGCCAGACCAAGAGTCCATTATGAAGTTTCCGAACAATTTGAAGTCTCTGTTTGTTGGTGCGTCGACCACACGCACCTCAGTATCCGGCAAGATCGCCAATTTGGCACTTGCCGCTGCCTGTGCAGTGGCCTTTCCGGTCCTCGCCGCAGATCCTCCAAAAGGCAATATCGAAGCCGCTAAGGCCAAGGTGTCGATGTGTATCGGTTGCCACGGGATTCCAGGCTATCGCGCTAGTTTCCCCGAGGTGTATTCAGTCCCCAAGATTGCCGGTCAGAATGACAAGTATATTCAGGCTGCTTTGCGCGCCTACGCTTCTGGTGAGCGCACCCATCCCACGATGGATGCGATTTCCAAGAGCCTGTCGGATCAGGACATCGCTGATCTGGCCGCTTACTACGCCAATCTCAAATAATCGGGGGCCTTTATGAAACACGTCACGATCGCCCTTGCTGGGGCTCTTCTCCTGGGTTCCGTTAGTCTGAGTCATGCGGCCGATCTGGCTGCTGGTAAAGCCGTCTGGGACAAGCTTAATTGCGCATCCTGTCACGGTGCGGACGCGGTGAAATCTGTGGATCCCTCCTACCCGATTCTGGCAGGTCAGTATGCGGACTTTCTGGTTCACGCTCTGAAAGCCTACCAGCGTGGCGCCTCTGGTGCACCCGCCTCAGCAAACGTTCGCAAAAACGCAGTGATGGGCGCTTTCGCCAAACAAATGTCTGCCCAAGATATTAAAAACGTTTCAGCTTGGCTTGCCGCGCAACCTGGCCCTCTGGCTGTTCGTCGCTAATATCCGCAAGCGTTTGGCACGATACATGAACGGGTCAGTCTCTGCTGACCCGTTGTCTTATCAGCTCAATGTAGGCGTCGCTATCCAAGGCCGTGCCTAAGCGTTGCGATTCCCACACCACTTGACCCAGGCACTCCATGACCTCATGCGCGGCGTGATGAGGATCGGAGCGAGAGGCTAAGCGGTCAAAAGCCTGTCTGATCCCGCGCGGGTGGTCAATCGAGAGCTGCTCAGCGATCGCCAAATGCATCGAAAGGTGCAAAAAGGGATTGGTTTTGCCCTCTTCAACATTGAATTCGCGCAGCATTGATTCCGGTTGCGTCAGTACCTCATGGTATTCAGGGTGTTGTTCGATCCAGTTCAGCGCAATGTCTTCCAGCGGTGTCAGTACCTGCTGTTCTTTGTGTTTGCGCCAAGTATCGATAAAAAACTGACGGACTTGATCACGCGATGGATTGAACATAAGTGGGGCGAAAAACCTCTAAGGTGAAAAGAAAATGATACTTTTAGCCCTAAATTAGGGCATTCCCTGATGCGTGATGCCAAGCTGTGGTGCAGAATCAAGTCCATGCAGGTGAGGAGACAAAGCTCAATAAGGGCAGGCCAGCATCAACGGCATTATAAAAATAAACGCGCAACGGCTGGCACTCTTAAGGTGTCGGCCGTTGTCGTATTCGGCGCAGCTTCTATCTCTCGCTTTTAATCAATCTCATGACTGCGAAGCCTGACCCAGTTAGGATCAACAACAGTTATTGGCGCAAAAATTTGTGCCTGATTTGCATTTTGCTTGCTATCTGGGCGCTTGTCACTTTTGTCCCTGCTTATTACGCAGAATCACTTTCTGGAGTGATGTTTTTTGATTGGCCTTTCCCTTTTTGGGTCGCGGCTTTCGGGGCTCCAACAGCTTTCCTGGTAATTGTTGGTCTGTATGCCTGGCGGATGGAAAAGCTAGATCGTTTGCGCAGAGCACAACGAGGCCAGACTTGAAAAACTTATCCAATCCTGCGGACGCCTCGCCGCAACAGATCTCTGGCGCGCAACTGTTCCGAGGTTATACCGCCTACACGCTGGGTTTTATCTCGCTGGTATTGATCCTTGCGCTGTTGGAGGTTTTTGGTCTTGAACGCCAATGGATTGGCTACGCATTTTTACTGTCCACTGTCGCCCTTTATGCCGGCATCGGCATTATGTGCCGAACCTCCGATCCTGTGGAGTACTACGTTGCAGGACGGCGGGTACCTGCGATTTTTAACGGCATGGCAACTGCCGCTGACTGGATGTCGGTTGCCTCATTCATTGGCATAGCAGGCACACTTTATCTCTCCGGTTATAACGGTTTGGCCTATGTGTTGGGATGGACGGGCGGCTATGTGCTCGTTGCTTTATTTTTAGCACCTTACTTGCGCAAGTTCGGTGGCTACACGATTCCTGAGTTTTTAGGCGCTCGTTTTGACGGCAACTTGACGAGACTGGTTGGCGTTGTGTGCGCGGTGTTGTGTTCCTTTATTTACTTGGTTGCGCAAATCTACGGGGTTGGCATTATCACGACCCGGATGACTGGTATCTCTTTTGAGCTGGGTATTTTTATCGGGCTTGGTGGTGTGCTGGTCTGCTCGTTCTTGGGTGGCATGCGGGCTGTCACTTGGACGCAGGTCGGGCAATACATCATTTTGGTGATCGCATACCTCGTCCCCGTGGTCTGGTTGGCAGTCAAGCAAACGGGCGAGCCGATTCCTCAACTCGCAGCAAGCTCTGTGTTGGCGCAGGTCATCGAGCATGAGAAGTTGCTCACGCATGATGAAGCGGAACTCGAGGTCCGTAATATTTGGCAAAGTCGAGCCGATTTGATGCAGTCTCGTATTGCCAAATTGCCAGAGTCCTGGGAGTTTGAAAAACAGCAGCTGACCGTGAAATTGTTGCGCGCTCGCGCAAGCGATGCGCCAATGGTGGAAATCCGCTCGCTTGAGCGCGAGTTTGCCAATTATCCCAAGTCACCCGAAGCGGCCAGAACAGCTTGGTCAAAAGCGCGCGATGATTTTGCCTCGCGTGCCGCGCCTCCATTGCCGCATGCCAAGCCTTTTGTCAGCAAAACTGAAGAGTCTCCTCAGGCGGTTCGCAATAACTTTTTAGCGACCGTATTGTGCTTGATGCTCGGCACAGCTGGCTTGCCACATATCTTGATGCGCTCCTTGACCACCCCGTCTGTCGGGCATGCGCGCCAGTCTGTTTTTTGGTCCTTATTATTCATTTTGCTTTTGTACCTGACGGCACCTGCTCTTGCGATTCTGGTGAAATTTGAGATTTATAACAATCTTGTCGGGATGCCCTTTATTGATCTGCCCTCTTGGGTGAGCGCATGGTCTGCAGTTGATCGCGCGTTGATCAGCATTCTGGATCTCAATCGGGACGGAATTGTCCAGTTGTCAGAAATTCAGATCGGTGGCGATGTGATCGTCTTGGCGGCCCCTGAGATTGGTGGACTGCCGTATGTCGTATCGGGTTTGGTCGCAGCGGGGGCGTTGGCCGCTGCGTTGTCGACAGCAGATGGACTCTTGCTCACACTCTCAAACGCCTTGTCGCATGATACGTTGTTACGTGTCGTGCCTTCGCGCATAGGGGATGGCCGAAGAGTCATTTTGTCAAAAGTGTTGTTATTGGTGGTTGCGTTTACCGCAGCATGGGTCGCGACGCGAACACCAGCGGATATTTTATTTCTAGTCGGTGCAGCGTTTTCTTTCGCAGCCTCTACTTTTTTTCCTGTTCTCGTGATGGGTATTTTTTGGAAACGCGCCAATCAGTGGGGCGCGACAGCGGGCATGTTGGCAGGACTGTGTATGACCATTTTTTATATGGTACAGACCCAGCCCTGGCTGCGCGAGTTGGTATTGAACGTCTCGCGCAGTGAGCCGATCGAATTGTGGTGGGGCATTCAGCCAATCGCGGCGGGAGTGTTCGGCGCACCTGTGGCGTTTGTCGTGATTGTGCTCGTGTCTTGGCTGACGCCTAAACAGGGTGAGATGACGGATCGGCTCGTCGAATATTTACGAGAGCCTGATTAGGCCTGGGTCCGCAGTAGAACAAGAAGTGCGCCCCGCCCACCATGGGCGGGCGGGGCGCTGGTAAATGCACGAATTGCACTGAGTTGCGTGAGCCACTGGGCCACACGCGCTTTTAAAACAGACTGACCATCCGCGGAGCCATAACCTTTGCCATGCACAATGCGCACACAGCGCGTGCCGTGCGTCTGGCTGGCTTCGATAAAGCTGGTCAGCGCTTGTCTGGCCTCATCACTGTTGAGCCCGTGCAAATCAAGATGCGCGCCGACTGGCCAGAAGGCCCGTCGAAGTTGCCTGAGTACTTCAGGCCCCATGCCCGGCGCCAGCCAAGCTAAATCCTGATCTGTATCGGTAAAAGGCGAAAAAGTATCGGAAAGGGGGGCGGGTTTTGGCGTGTCAGCACCCAGTGCGCGTTGGCGGCGTTGTGCCATTAAGTCCGCGGGTTGTGCGTCACTGGGACGATGCGTGACCCGTGCGGCGGTCTGCAGGGGGGTCACGGCCTGTGTGGCGCGCTTGAATAATTTCACTTCCTCGGCCGAAGTCACTGAGGCAGGCGCACGTAGGCCAGACTGTTGTCGAGCTTGCAGTCTAGCCTGCTCTTGCTCTTGCTGGACGCGCCGAGCCTCAAGCGCTGTTTGGTGCAGCCGCTTCAGGTCAGCGAGCCCTGATTTACTGTTCCGCATTCTCCAACCAGCGCTGTGCGTCGAGCGCAGCCATACAGCCCGTGCCTGCGCTTGTGATGGCTTGACGGTAGACGTGATCCTGCACATCGCCTGCGGCAAAGACACCGGGGACTGAAGTCATTGTGGCCAGACCCGCCAAACCGCTGCGTGTCACGATATAACCATTGGCCATGTCGAGTTTGCCTTCGAAGATAGACGTGTTTGGCTGATGACCAATGGCGATAAAGACGCCGGTGACCGCGATTTCTTCGGTCTTGGCAGAGTCCGTGGCACGCAAACGGACGCCCGTGACACCTGTGTCATCGCCCAACACCTCGTCTAGCTCGCGGAAAGTGGCAAGCTTGATGTTCCCATTGGCGACCTTGTCCATCATTTTATCGATCATGATGGGTTCGGCGCGGAACTTGTCGCGGCGATGCACAACGGTCACCGTGCGGCAGATGTTGGACAGGTAGAGCGCTTCTTCGACGGCGGTATTACCACCACCGACAACGATAACGTCTTGGTTTTTATAGAAAAAACCATCGCAAGTCGCGCAACCCGAGACTCCGCGGCCCATGAAGGCTTGCTCGGAGGGTAGCCCCAAGTACTTGGCTGAAGCACCCGTCGCAATGATCAGAGCGTCGCAGGTGTATTGTGCACCGCCATCACCGGTCAGGCGATAGGGACGCGAGGTGAAATCCACGCTGGCGATGTGATCAAACACCATTTCGGTATTGAACCGCTCGGCATGGGCTGCGAAACGCTGCATCAGTTCGGGTCCCTGAACGCCATTCGCATCGGCAGGCCAGTTGTCGACCTCGGTTGTGGTCATCAGTTGACCGCCCTGGGCAAGTCCTGTGATCATGACGGGGTTGAGGTTGGCCCGGGCAGCGTAGACTGCGGCAGTGTAGCCTGCAGGTCCCGAACCGAGAATGAGAACTTTGGCATGTTTAGGCGTTGACATCAGTTTTTCCCTCTATATTGACTAGCAAATTATAATGGCGACTATGCCTAGACTTTCCCCAGCCACAACGCGGACTTCGCGAACGACCCGAAACACCCGAAACGGGCCCTCGGTGATGCAAACTCGAATACTCTCGATTCTACGGGAGGCGCGCTGGATCGTCTTTGCGGCTTTGGCCGCCTGGTTAACGCTAGTGTTGTTCACTTGGAGTAGCAGTGATCCGGGTTGGTCGCATTCCTTTGGTCGCGATACGGTTGAGTTGCGCAACCGTGGGGGCCTACTAGGCGCTTATATTGCGGATATCTTGTTGTATTTGTTCGGTTTTTCAGCCTGGTGGCTGGTTGTGTTGCTCCTGCACCGGGTCCGCGCCGGCTACTTACGCCTGGCCAATCAAATCCGCACCCGAGGTGAGCCTGAAACCCTCGCTCGGGTTCGCTGGGAGCAGGGAATTGGTTTTTTTATGGTGTTACTGGGCTCTGTGGGACTCGAAGCCTATCGCCTGAGTTCCTGGGGTTTTCAGTTGCCCGGTCGGACTGACACCATGAACGCTGCCGGGGAGCTTGTCACGACAAGCGGCGCGGGTGGAGTGATTGGTCATGCCTGGTCTGGCTTTTTGTCTTCTGCTGTCGGATTTTCCGGTAGTACCCTGATTTTATTGGCTTTGATCATCTTTGGTTGCAGCCTGTTTTTTGGTTTTTCCTGGCTAGCCATTGCAGAGAAAGTGGGTGGCGCACTGGAATGGGTGTGGTTGAAGGTCAAAGAAGGTCGCTCTGCCAGGCAGGACCGGCGTGCCGGTCAAGTTGCGCAGGCTGTCAGACACGAACAGGTAGAGGCCAAGCACGAAAAGATCGTGCATGAACAGCCTGTTCGCATTGAACCTGCGATTGTGGTGGTAGAAAAATCCGAGCGTGTTCAAAAAGAAAAACAACAATCGCTATTCGTTGAGCCGACTGTCACCGGTGATTTGCCTGCGCTGAGTCTGTTGGATCAGCCTGGCGAGGCGTTTGAAACCGTTTCTGATGAAACGATTGAATACACCTCGCGATTGATTGAGAAAAAACTGGCTGATTTCGGCGTTGAGGTGCAGGTCGTTGCGGCTCAGGCCGGTCCTGTGATCACGCGGTATGAAATCGAGCCTGCCACGGGCGTCAAAGGCAGCCAGATTGTCAATCTGGCCAAGGATCTGGCTCGTGCCTTGAGTTTAGTCAGTATTCGCGTGGTGGAAACCATTCCCGGCAAAAATTTGATGGGTTTCGAGTTACCCAACCCTCGCCGGCAGATGGTCAAGCTTTCTGAGATTCTCGGATCACAGGTCTACCATTCCAGCGCTTCTGTGGTGACGATGGCCTTGGGTAAAGACATCGCCGGTAACCCTGTTGTGGCGGACCTTGCGAAAATGCCGCACTTGTTGGTCGCCGGTACAACCGGCTCGGGCAAGTCTGTGGGTATCAACGCCATGATTTTGTCTTTGCTCTACAAGGCCGATGCCTCGCAGACCCGACTGATCCTGATCGACCCGAAAATGCTTGAGATGAGTGTGTACGAGGGGATCCCGCATCTGCTGGCACCCGTGGTGACGGACATGCGACAAGCCGCCAATGCACTGAACTGGTGTGTAGGTGAAATGGAAAAACGTTATCGCCTGATGAGCAAGCTTGGCGTTCGCAACCTGACTGGCTACAACAACAAGGTCCGCGAGGCCATCAAGCGCGAGGAACCGATCCCGAATCCTTTCTCCCTGACACCAGATGCGCCTGAACCGCTCAAAGAGTTGCCTACGATTGTCGTGGTGATCGATGAGTTGGCTGATTTGATGATGGTGGTCGGCAAGAAAATCGAAGAGTTGATCGCGCGTCTCGCCCAAAAAGCCCGTGCGGCAGGGATTCATCTTATCCTCGCCACGCAGCGTCCGAGCGTAGATGTCATCACGGGTCTCATCAAGGCTAACATTCCAACGCGCATCGCGTTTCAGGTTTCGTCAAAGATCGATTCCCGCACCATCCTGGATCAGATGGGCGCCGAGGCACTGCTGGGCCAGGGCGATATGCTTTACATGCCGCCTGGCACGGGTTTGCCGGTGCGTGTGCATGGCGCTTTTGTCTCTGACGAAGAAGTGCACCGTGTGGTCGAGTCACTCAAAGCACAAGGCGAGCCTGATTATATCGACGGTTTGCTAGAGGGCAGCTCCGAGGGCGAAACCGGCGATGGTCTGAGCAGCGTAACCGGCATGGCCAATGCCGAAGCCGATCCGATGTACGATCAGGCGGTTGAGGTAGTGCTGAAACATCGGCGCGCCTCTATTTCCCTCGTGCAGCGGCATTTACGGATTGGTTACAACCGGGCGGCGCGATTGCTTGAGCAAATGGAGAACTCGGGTTTGGTCTCGACCATGCAATCCAATGGGAATCGTGAAATTCTCGCTCCTAACGTGCCTCGCGAGGAATAATGCGGATGTTGTCGATGACTCGGATGCGAATGCTCTGGATGTCTGGACTGCTTGGCTGCTTAGCTGCGGTTTTGACAGCGCCAGCTTATGCTCAAACAGCGCGTGAACAACTCAAATCTTTCGTTGAGCAAGTGCAATCTGCCAGTGGCGATTTCGCACAATACACGGTGGGTCCTCAAGGCCAGACTAAGCCGGCGCAACGCGGCAAGTTTTTATTTATGCGTCCCGGTCGTTTCAAATGGGATGTACTCAAGCCCTACGAACAGCAAATTGTTTCTAACGGTCGCGAGGTTTTTCAGTTCGACCCTGATCTGAACCAAGTGACGGTTCGAAAATTCGATCAGGCTGTTGGCGCCTCACCTGCGGCGATTTTGTTTGGTTCGGGCTCTTTTGAACAGTCCTTTGATGTGACAGCACTGCCCAACAAAGAATCTCTGGTTTGGTTACGCGCCAAGCCCCGACAACCCGATGCCGGTTTTGTGCATGTCGATCTGGCTTTCAAAGATGGCATCCCGCACCGGATTATCCTCCTAGATGCGTTTGGTCAAACGACCCATGTGGAGTTGTCCGCATTGGTCCGCAATCCAGGACTCTCCACGAGTAACTTCGATTTTGTCGCGCCCAAAGGGGCGGACGTCGTGCGGATGCAGTGATGGGTTTTTTAGCCACCTCAAAGAAGATTTTTTGTGATGGCTGACCTATTTAAAGCCACGCCAAAACCACCACTGGCTGAAGCGCTGCGCCCGCGCACGCTCGATGAGGTGGTTGGACAAAAACAGCTATTAGGACCCGGCAAGCCACTTCGCGTAGCCTTCGAGTCCGGACGTCCGCATTCAATGATTTTATGGGGCCCGCCCGGAGTGGGGAAAACCACACTGGCACGTCTCACCGCGCAAGCGTTTGACTGTAGCTTCATCGCGATCTCGGCGGTTTTTGCGGGGGTCAAGGAAATTCGAGCTGCAATGGACGAAGCGCAGCTGAATCTGGAGCAATATCAGCGTCGAACACTCTTGTTTGTTGATGAAATTCATCGTTTTAACAAAGCCCAACAAGATGCATTATTGCCGTTTGTCGAGTCAGGACTGGTCACTTTTATCGGTGCCACGACCGAAAATCCATCCTTTGAGGTCAATGCTGCCTTGTTGTCGCGTGCACAGGTGTATGTTTTACAGTCTTTGGACGAGTCTGAGCTGCGAGAGCTTTTGACCCGAGCCCAACAATCTGTGCTGAAGGACCTCATTTTTGAAGAGGCCGCAATTGTTACCCTCATCGGCTATGCTGATGGGGATGCTAGACGCTTTTTGAGTTTGCTCGAGCAAGCAGGTGTGGCGGCTGAAAACGCTCATACCACCCATGTGGACGCAGACTTGGTTGAAAATGCGCTCAGTATGAGCGCGCGACGTTTCGACAAAGGTGGCGATAATTTTTATGATCAGATATCCGCTTTGCATAAATCAGTGCGAGGTTCGAATCCTGATGCGGCTCTTTACTGGCTGACCCGCATGCTTGATGGCGGCGCCGACCCTAAATATCTTGCCCGTAGAATTGTACGGATGGCCTGGGAGGACATCGGCCTCGCCGATCCAAGAGCGATGCAAATCGCCAATGACGCTGCGCAGACCTATGAACGACTCGGTTCTCCAGAGGGTGAATTAGCCCTCGCCCAGGCGACCTTATATTTGGCAGTGGCAGCCAAGAGCAATGCGGGCTATCAAGCTTACAATCAGGCTGTTGCCTTTGTTAAACAAGGTGCCTCATTGCCTGTGCCAATCCATTTGCGAAATGCGCCAACCAAGCTGATGAAAGAGCTTGGACATGGGCACGCTTATCGTTATGCGCATGATGAGCCCGAGGCGTATGCAGCCGGGGAAACCTATTTGCCTGAGGGGATGGCCGAACCTGCATGGTATCGACCGGTCCCGCGCGGTTTGGAAATAAAGATTGCCGAGAAGCTCTCGCACTTGCGGGAACTGGATCGACAAGCACGCAAGAAAATCAAGGAGTAGTGCGATGGAATCATTAGATGCAGTGTTGCTCGCCCGTATTCAGTTTGCGTTCACGGTGAGTTTCCATATTATCTTTCCTGCATTCTCAATTGGTTTGGCCAGTTTTTTGGCCGTGCTCAACGGTTTGCATTTGTGGACGGGCAAGGCGGTCTATCTCACTCTGTTCAACTACTGGAAGAAAATTTTCGCCGTGGCGTTTGGCATGGGCGTGGTGTCCGGGATCGTGATGAGTTACGAGTTTGGCACCAACTGGAGTGTGTTTGCGGATAAAACGGGTCCTGTGCTGGGCCCACTCATGGGCTACGAGGTGATGTCCGCTTTCTTCCTTGAAGCGGGTTTCTTGGGCGTGATGTTGTTTGGCCGCTCAAGGGTCGGACCTAAACTGCATTTCTTTGCGACTGCGATGGTTGCGCTCGGTACGTTCATGTCGGCGTTTTGGATTTTGTCAGTCAACAGCTGGATGCAGACGCCGGCTGGCTATGCCATCAACGATGTTGGACAATTTATTGTCGAGGACTGGTTAAAGGTGATTTTCAATCCTTCCTTCCCCTATCGTCTAGTGCATATGCTGTTGGCGGCATACTTGACCACTGCTTTTGTGGTGGGAAGTGTCGCGGCATTTCATTTGCTTAAAGAGCGCAAGAGAATGCGCCAGCCCGGAGCCGTACCTTCGCCAGATAATCAAGCCGCGACACGTGTGATGTTTTCTATGGCGATGTGGATGGCTGCGATCGTTGCGCCTATTCAAATCATGGCGGGCGATGCGCACGGCCTGAACACTCTTGCCCATCAGCCTGCAAAGATTGCCGCGATTGAGGGTCATACTGAGTCTCAGGGCAAGGCGCCGCTTATTTTGTTTGGTATTCCCAATGCTAAAGAAGCACGTGTGGACTATGCCGTCACAGTTCCTTATTTGAGCAGTTTGATTTTGACGCACTCTCTGGATGGTGTCGTGCCGGGACTCAAGGCTTTTCCCCCTGAGGACCGCCCCCCATTTGGCATTGTGTTTTTTGCATTCCGCTCGATGGTGGGCATCGGCATGTTAATGCTCTGTGTCGGCATGTGGAGTTTGTGGCTGCGGTATCGTGGGCGTCTATATGACACCCCGATGATGCATCGTCTCGCTCTGGTGATGGGCCCTTCGGGTTTCATCGCCGTCTTGTCGGGGTGGATCGTGACCGAAGTGGGTCGTCAGCCCTTTACTGTTTACAACCTGCTGCGAACAGCAGACTCGCACTCTCCTATTGATGCGACGGCGATCGCGTTTTCACTCGCGGCATTTGTTGTCGTTTACTTTTCGTTATTCGGAGCAGGTGTTTATTACATTTTCCGCCAAATGAGGCTTGAGCCAGGTGTGGGCTCAGATACGGCGGATTTATCCCCGCACGAGCCAATCCGTGCTGGAGGTATTGTGCCGGGATCGACGCTGGCGGCTAAAAGTAGCCAGGCAGGCTTGACGGGTAACACAGGAGAGCGCTCATGACACTCGATTACGCGTTGATTTGGTCTGGATTGATTGCCTTCGCTGTATTGGCCTATGTCGTTCTCGACGGTTTTGATCTTGGAGTGGGGATTTTGTTTCCCTGGGTCAAAACCGAGCAGGAGCGTGACATGATGATGAACTCAGTCGCACCGGTATGGGACGGCAACGAAACTTGGTTGGTATTGGGTGGTGGCGGCTTGTTTGCAGTGTTCCCCTTGGCATACTCCATCATCATGCCGGCTTTGTATGCGCCGATCATTATCATGCTGCTCGCTTTAGTTTTTCGCGGCGTAGCCTTCGAGTTCCGCTGGAAAAGTCAGAATCGGAAATATATCTGGGACTGGGCCTTTGCCGGCGGCTCTTTAGTTGCAGCCTTTGCCCAAGGCGTCGCGTTAGGTGCGTTGGTGCAGGGCATACAAGTGTCTGGCCGCGCGTACGCGGGAGGCTGGTGGGATTGGTTGTCGGCCTTTAGTCTGTTGACGGGTCTGGCCCTTGTAGTGGGTTACGCATTGCTCGGTTCCACTTGGTTGATGCTCAAAGCCGTTGGAACCGTTGAGGCGTTTGCCAAAAGGGCTGCATTTGGGCTTGGGATCGTCATGCTGGGATTGATTGGCTTGGTGAGTTTGATTTCCCCTTTCCTGCACGAGCACTTTATGCAAAAGTGGCTCGCCTGGCCTGCGATGCTTTTTGTTGCGCCTGTTCCCTTACTCGTCTTGGTGTGTGCGATCGCCTTGTTCAAGGGGATTCATCAAAACCGGCCGTTGATGTCTTTTTTGGCCGTTGAGGGACTTTTTATCTTGTCCTACGTCGGACTGTTAATTAGCTTCTTCCCTTACATGGTGCCTTCGTCTGTGACCTTGTGGCAAGCCGCGGCGCCTGACAAAAGCTTGAAATTCCTCCTAGTTGGGGCGGTTTTTCTCATTCCGATCATTCTTTCCTATACCGCCTATGCTTACTGGGTATTTCGCGGCAAGGTCGGGCCCACGCACGACTATCACTAGGATAAACATATGAAACGCTGGGGCTGGCTGTTGTTGATCTGGTTGTTGAGCGTTGGCGCGCTCTCGGCAGTGGCGTGGTTGATTCGGCGGATACAATACGCGATTCACTAGTCTTTTTATTCCTCGATCATGCTTGACCCAGCGCTGTTACGTAAAGACCTCGACTCCGTCGTTCGCCGGCTATTAAGCCGTGGTTTTGAGTTTCCCATGGAGGCTTTCAACAGCCTCGAGGCCCGACGCAAGACTGTCCAGACTGAAACAGAAAACCTCCAGGCGCAACGCAACGCGCTGGCCAAACAAATTGGTGCACTCAAGTCCCGTGGCGAGGATGCCTCCGCCGTGCTGGCTGAGTCCCAGTCGATTCCTGCCCGCCTCAAGGCGCTTGAACAAGACCTGTCGGATATTCAGTCCCAGCTCAATGACATGTTGATGTCCATCCCTAACTTGCCCCATGAGGATGTTCCCTTGGGGGCGGATAGCGAGGGCAATATTGAGGTGCGACGTTGGGTGCCCAACCCTGATCCAGGTTCAGGCGACCCCCAGCCGCTCGGTTTCGAACCGCGTGATCACGTCACGCTTGGCGAGTCGATCGGTTTGGATTTTGATGTGGCAGCCAAGCTTTCTGGCGCGCGTTTTAGTTTTATGCGTGGTTCGATGGCGCGTTTGCACCGCGCGCTTGCTCAGTTCATGTTGGAT
The DNA here is from genome assembly GCF_030410375.1 of Zwartia vadi. Taxonomy (GTDB): domain Bacteria; phylum Pseudomonadota; class Gammaproteobacteria; order Burkholderiales; family Burkholderiaceae_B; genus Zwartia; species Zwartia vadi. The sequence goes on along the minus strand of NZ_JAUHHE010000001.1, from coordinate 33,720 downwards.
CTTCAGACAGAGCAGCATGGTTACACCGAGTGCTACACCCCTTATATCGTCAATGCTTCCACTCTGATGGGAACCGGCCAGCTACCAAAGTTCAAGAACGATATGTTCTGGGTGACACGAGGCGGTGATGAGCCCACACTCGATGCACAAGGCAATGTCGTGGCTGGCGAGGAGCAATACCTGATTTCAACTTCTGAAATCACTTTGACCAGTATGGTGCGCGATACGATCGTCCCCGCGGCCGAGTTGCCGATTCGCCTGACTGCTCACACACCTTGCTTTCGTTCGGAAGCGGGCAGTGGTGGGCGAGATACCCGAGGGTTGATTCGTCAGCACCAGTTTGACAAGGTTGAAATGGTGCAGATTGTTACGGCTGAGACCTCTTATCAGGCGCTTGAAGAAATGGCCGGCCATGCTGAAAAGGTTTTGCAGTTGCTGGGCTTACCTTATCGTGTCATGCTGCTTTGCACGGGTGACATGGGTTTTGGCGCCACCAAGACCTACGATCTCGAGGTTTGGTTGCCTGCTCAACATACATGGCGTGAGATTTCGTCTGTCTCCAACTGCGAAAGTTTCCAGTCGCGCCGGATGCAGGCACGTACGCGTAGCGAGGGAGGCAAGCCTGAGTTTGTCCATACCCTCAATGGCTCCGGTCTGGCAGTCGGTCGTGCCTTGGTCGCAGTACTCGAAAATTATCAGCAAGCAGATGGCAGTATTGTTGTGCCCGAAGTTTTACGCCCTTACATGGGTGGCATGAGCGTGCTGAAATCATGCTGATTTTTATTTTTTGTTTTCAAGAGGTTTATGCGCAATGAATGCTTGGTCGATGAATCTGACGAAAAAATTGGCGGCCAGAGCGTTACTCGCGCTACTCACCTCTTTAGTAGTGTTCAGTCCTGCTTCAGCCTCCCAGACCATGGGGTTGTACTTGCCCACCGCGCAGCAACCCGCGCCGGCCTTTCCATTTTTGACTGGGTCGCTCAAAACTCAGGCTGACGATGCTTGGGCTTTCTATCAAAAATCGATTGGTCAGCCGCTGTCAAAGTGGTCGGCGGCCGAGATTGCTCCCAAAGCGGGCGGTACGGTGTTTTATCCCTTTTCAGGTCCTGATTTTGTGACCGTCTCGCATGCCTTTCCAGACGCAGATAAATACGTAATGGTTGCGATGCAGGCGGCCGGTGCACCGGTCACGCTTGCAACAATGCCACCCGCGCGTGCGCAAGGTTTTCAAGCAAAATTCATTCGCGAATGGATGAAATTCAGTCGCTTGGCATTTTTTCGCACGGATGATTTAAACGAAGATCAACGTGATCAGTTCGCCCCGATTGGCGTGACGACGATTCTATCGACGTTTGCGTTGTACTCAGGTTTTGATGTGATGGATATCTATCCAATCGTTTACGACGAGCAATCAGATTCCTTTGTCAAAAGCGCAGCAGGGCCATGGCGTTCAGTACGCTTGGTGCTCAGCAAAGCCGGCAAACCCGTGACCCTTGATTACGTGAGTCTGGATTTGTCAGACGCCAGCTTGAGCAAAAACGAACCGATGCGCAAATGGCTCGCACGCGAGGCCCACAATCCAGTGCTGATCAAAGCCGCTTCGCACCTGCTGCAAGAGACTTATTTTTCTGTCTTGAGAGATATTCTCGTCGCCAATGCCACGTTGGTTGTTCAGGATGAAACAGGCCTGGACTATAGCTATTTGTCCAAAATCGGACAGGTTGATTTATACGGTGGTTTTTTATACCCCCACGAACTCTTTAATCGTAAAAAACAAGAGTCCCTGGGTAAAGCATACCGAGAGTCGACCAATGTGAAACCTTTGCCCTTCGCGTTTAGCTACAACAAAACCAATGAACGTCGAAGCGTTCAGATCGTCAAGCGACAAAACTAAAGAGCTAAAGAGCTAAAGAGCAAACTATTTATTGCGGGCAAAAGCTTGTTGAGAAAACTTAAGGACGGCCTGATTAAAGCTTTCAGCCTCGTCCACAAATAAAGCGTGCCCGGCCTTGTCGAACATTTCGACGGTAATCAGGTCCCGGGCACGTTTCTTTTGGAGTGCATCACCTTGCTCTTTGAGCCAGGGTCTGATGGCATACAACACGGGAACCTGCTGTTTTTGGAGTGTTTCACTCCAGTACGTGCGCGGGTAGGGCTGATTCAGCAGCTGAATCGCAACGTCCGGGGCAGCCTGAAGCGCGGAATCCAGAACAGCCTGAGCGAGCACCGGCGGGGGCGGTTTACGATAAATATCCTGACTAAAGGTGCGCATGTACTGTTCGCGTTTGACCGGATCGTTCATGGTTTGGGCAAAATTTGAACGACGGCTTGCTGGCGGACGGCCCTCGCCAACAGAGTTGTCGATCAAAATCAGACCCCGGAGATTTTTGGGCTTGTAATTGGCAACGTAATCCAGTGATTCGAGCACGCCTAGAGACCAACCGGCCAGGACAAACTCACGCACATGCGCAGCCTTTAAAAACTCTGCAATATCCTGGATACGCCGTTTGGGGGCATGCGAGCGGGTAGTGACCTCGGAAAGGCCTTGTGATCGCGGATCGAGGGCGAGCACTCGGTAGCGGCCAGAGAGGGCCTCGAACTGTTTCTCAAATACGGCTGCAGGCATCAGCCAGCCCGGTATCAATACGATCGTCTGGTTGCCGCGCCCCGCTTCGATGTAGTGCAGACGCACGCCGTCGGATGTTGTGAACGTGTGGTGTTGAACGGGTGCCGTGAGCCCAAGCGCAGGCCAAAAAGCCGGCCAGAGTGCAAGTGACAGGAAACGCGCGAGTCGCTGGAGTCGATTCATGGGTACACTTCGTCATCAAAGTCTGAAAAGCAATAACTAGCTGACATTATGATGGAAATTACAGGTAATACGCGACTCTATGGCATCGTGGCCGATCCAGTCTCGCAGGTGAAGACTCCCCAGACGATGCACAAAGTTTTTCAGAAAAGAGGGACCGATGGCGTTCTTGTTCCCATGCATGTTGCCTCTGAACATTTACCCCTTTTTGTGCAGGCTTTGAGAGGTGTGTTGAATTTTGGAGGAATGATCGCCACTGTTCCACATAAAACGGCAATGGTGGATCTTTGTGATGATGTGTCGCCGGCCGCTCGCTTGGTGGGAGCCGTGAATATCATACGTCGCAATCCTGACGGCAGTCTTTCTGGCGACATTCTGGATGGCAAAGGGTTTGTGGGCGGTTTGCGTCAACATGGGATCGAGCCAGCCGGTTTGAGAGTGTATCTGAGTGGTGCCGGTGGTGCTGCCAAAGCGATTGCCTTCGCGCTCGCCGATGCAGGTGTCGCCTGCCTGGACATTTACAACCGGACCGAATCTAAAGCACAAGACATCATCACACGCTTAAAAGGTGTTTACCCACAAGTCGCGATGGCTGCCGTAGGCGCAAGTCCTCTCGGCTACGATCTGGTGATCAATGCCACCTCTCTGGGGATGAAACCGAACGATCCCTTGCCGTTTGAGGTAAGTGATTTACACGCGGAACAAATCGTGGCGGAAATCATCATGACGCCCGCGCTGACGCCTCTGTTGCAGGCGGCACAAGCCAAAGGATGCAGGATTCAGTATGGTTTGCCTATGCTGGAGTGTCAGATTGAATTAATGGCGGACTTCATGGGGGTCGCGAAGTAATGGAACAATTTGACTATGTGATCGTGGGAGGCGGCACGGCAGCATGCGTGCTGGCGAATCGTCTGTCGGCGAATGGTCGCTACACGGTATTGATGCTCGAGGCCGGGGGTGAGCCCAAAAGCATGTGGATCAAGATTCCAGCTGGTTTCACCAAATTGCTGAATGATCCTGTCTACAACTGGCGTTTTGAAACAGAGCCCGAGGAAAACACGCATGGGCGGACAATCGCGATTCCGCGCGGCAAGGGTCTGGGTGGTTCGAGTTTGATCAATGGCATGATCTATGTGCATGGTCAGCCCCAAGATTATGACCACTGGGCTAAGCTTGGGGCGACAGGTTGGTCAGCTCAAGACGTTGCGCCCTATTTTAAAAAGATGGAAACCTATCTGCCCGGTGGAGACACTCGGGGTAAAACTGGACCGATGCATATCCATCAGGTGAGCGAGCGTTATCCACTGACGCGGGCCTTGCTGCAGGCCGCTGCCGAGGATGGGCAACCAATCAATCAGGACTACAACGGTCGCTATCAAGAGGGTTTTGGTTATTATCAGGTGGCTCAAAAGGACGGGCAACGCTGGAGCGTGGTCGAGGGCTATCTCAACCCGGCTCGTCAACGCAAAAATCTAACGATTCGTACCCAAGCCCTGGTGACCAAACTCAACGTGAAAGAGGGACGCTGTACGGGTGTGACCTACCGTGACGCTTCGGGTACCCATACAGTCTTTGCGCAACGCGAAGTGATTCTTGCTGCGGGTGCTGTTCAGACACCACAGCTGCTTGAGTTATCCGGTATTGGCGATCCTGCTTTGTTGCATAAACTGGGCATTCCGGTGGTTCACGCTGCTGCGCGTGTGGGTGAAAACTACATTGATCACTATGCCACCCGGATGAACTGGCGCGTTAAAAACACACAGACATTAAATGAGTTGGCGCAAGGCTGGCGTGTGGGTATTGCCGCGCTTCAGTACTTTCTGCGCCGTAAAGGTTTATTGACGCTTGGAACAGGTCTGGTGCATGGCTTTGTCAGAACACAGCCGCAACTTGCAACGCCTGATGTGCAATATTTCTTTATGCATGCGAGTTATGCGAATGCGGCGATCCGCAAATTGGATCATGCCCCCGGGATGACGCTGGGCGTGGCAGGTTTACGCCCGACCTCTCAAGGTAGTATTCATATCAAGTCTAATGATCCCCTGCAGGGACCGTCGATCCGTCCCAACTTCCTTGCAACCGAGGAGGATCGACAAACCTTGATCGATGGAATGAAAATCGCGCGACAGATTATTAGCAGACCTGCGCTTGCGCATTACATAGATTTTGAAATGAGTCCGGGGCCTCAGGTCCAAACGGACGAACAGTGGTTGGAGTTTGGACGGGCCAATGGGCAAACCATTTATCATCCGATCGGTACCTGTCGCATGGGCTCGGATGCGCAAGCTGTTGTCGACGTCAGACTGAGATTCAATGGACTCAAAGCCTTGAGAATTGTCGATGCTTCAGTGATGCCCGCGATGGTTTCGGGCAATACACAGTCTCCCGTCATGATGGTTGCCGAACGCGGGTCGGATCTGATTCTTGAGGATGCCGAACGTCACTGAGGCGTGAGCGAGCGTTTATCGTCCGGCAAGGTGAGGTAGTGTTGCGCAAGCGTCAGGAAGTCTGACAAGCCTGCGTCTTGACCCGTTTCCTCGACCATGATTTGGCTGACAAGGGGCGCTACAGAGGCGGCTAAACGCGCATCCAGAAACAAGAGACGCGAGCGTCTGGCAAGCACATCCTCGACTGTGCGCGCATATTCGTAACGGACAGCAAACCGAACCATGGCGGCGGTGAGACCACCGCCAAGCATGCGGTCCGCACCTGGCAGTGATTGCAAAAAGGAGGCCTCATCACCATAGGCAGCCAGTCCGGGTGCTTCATGCAGGGAATGCTCGACAGTTTGTCCGGTTTGCGCGCCGACTAGAGTGAGGTGTTCTGTCGAACAAGATGCTTTGGGTTCAAGAAGCTTTGCCTGCATGCAGTGTTTGATGACATCGTCTGCCATAGCGCGGTAGGTTGTCCACTTTCCACCCGTTACAGTGACAAGCTGACTTGGGCTGATCAGTACCGTATGTTCGCGACTGATTTTTTTAGTGTTGCCGGCGGCATCGGAGGGTGGTTTGACAAGCGGGCGCAACCCCACCCAGATACTTTTGATATCCGCACGTGTGGGCGCGCGCTGCAAATATTGTCCGGCTTCACGCAATATAAAAGCGAGCTCTTCATGAAAAGGCTCTGGCTCCTGACTTAAGTCGTGCCTGGGCGTATCCGTTGTGCCTAATATCACCTTGCCCAGCCATGGCACTGCAAACAGTACGCGCCCATCGCTGGTGTGCGGGACGATTAGCGCCTGATCGCCAGGCAGAAACTCGCGATCCACCGCAATATGCACACCTTGGCTGGGAGCGACGATGGCCTGGCTTGTTTGGCCACGGGCCTCGTCATCAAGTTGACGAATTTCATCGACCCAGACCCCTGTGGCATTGACGACGCATGACGCTTGTATGGTGTAGGGCAGTCCGGTTTCGACATCTTGTGCCAGAATCCCGTTCACCCGATTATCCGTGTCATGGAGCAGCTCAACCGCGCGACAGTAGTTCAGAACCGTGGCGCCGTGTTGTGCGGCTGTCCGGGCTAGGGCGATGGCGAGTCTTGCGTCATCGAACTGTCCGTCCCAATATTGCACTGAGCCTTTCAGCCCGTTTGGCTTAATGTTGGGTAAGGCTGACTGCGTGGCGGCCACGCCATGAAAGCGTGTACGTCCCAAGCTGCGCCGCCCGGCAAGCAGATCGTACAACAGTAGGCCTGCGCCATAAAAAGCCTGTTCCCAGATGCGGTAGCATGGCATGATGAACGACAAGGCACGCGCGAGGTGCGGTGCATTGTGAAGCAAAGTGGCGCGTTCATGCAGCGCTTCGTAGACAAGCGAGATGTTGCCTTGCGCGAGGTAGCGCACACCGCCATGGACAAGCTTGGTGGAGCGCGAGGAGGTCCCCTTGGCGAAGTCATTCGCCTCGATTAAAACGACTGAAAAACCGCGTTTTGAAGCATCCAGTGCAAGACCCAGTCCAGTCGCGCCACCTCCGATAATTGCCAGATCGAAGGGTTGACTGGTCTCCAGCCCTGAGAGCATCTTGGCACGTTCTGTCGCGATGGGCGCAATAGAGGGATAGCCGTCGGAGGGGCTTTTGTCTGATGACGTGATTTCGGGTGTAGTCATCAGCACAGTTTAGTCCTGAGACCAGGATTTGGCACGCTCAAGTGCTTGGCGCCAGCGCGCACGTTTGACCTGACGCTCTTGGCTGGACCACTGTGGTTGGAAACGTCTGTCTTCTTGCCAAAGCTTGGAGATCGCATCCGTACTTGACCAGAGTCCTGCAGCCAAACCACCGAGGTAGGCCGCACCCAGTGCAGTCGTTTCAACGATCTGCGGACGCACAACGGGTACCCCCAAGATATCAGCTTGCATCTGCAACAGCAGATTGTTTTTTGAAGCTCCACCGTCGACACGTAATTCTTTCAAGGTCAAACCAGCATCTTTTTCCATCGCTTCAAACACATCCGCGACTTGAAGGGCGATCGCCTCAAGCGCTGCGCGGGCAATGTGTGCTTTAGTCGTTCCTCTCGTCATTCCAATGAGGGTGCCACGCGCATGACCGTCCCAATGCGGCGCACCAAGACCCGTGAAAGCAGGGACAAGATACGTATCGCCTACATCTGGCACGCTCAGTGCCAGCGCCTCAACCTCCTGCGCGCTCTGGATGATGTTCAGGCCGTCGCGCAGCCATTGAACTGTCGCACCACCCATGAAAACCGAAGCCTCAAGGCAGTAGGTTGTTTGCAACGTGTTGTGAGGTGCGTCAGAACGTTGCCAGCCAACGGTTGTCAGTAAATGATTGCGACTGGCGACAGGTTGTGAGCCGGTATTGAGCAACATAAAGCAGCCTGTGCCGTAGGTGTTTTTAGCCATACCGGGTTCAAAACAGCCCTGACCAAACGTTGCGGCTTGCTGGTCGCCAATCATCGCGGTGATTGGAATCGAAAGACCGAGCACAGAGGCATCTGCTTGCGCAAGCTGACCAGCGCTCGGCACAACGGTTGGAAGCACGGCGCGTGGAATGTTGAAGAGCTTGAGCAGCGCCTCATCCCACTCCAGTGAGTGCAAGTTGAATAAGAGTGTCCGTGAAGCGTTGCTGACGTCCGTAATATGCGAGGCGCCTGCGGTCAGGTTCCAGACGAGCCAGCTATCAATGGTCCCGAAGGCGAGTTCGCCCCGTTCGGCACGAATTCTGGCTCCCTCGATGTTGTCGAGCAGCCAGGCCAGTTTTGTCCCTGAAAAATAGGCATCCAGCACAAGTCCGGTTTTGGCCTGGATCAGTTCGGTGAGTCCTTGTTGACGCATGGCGGCGCACTGATCGGCTGTGCGACGATCTTGCCAGACAATTGCGGGACCGATCGGTTGTCCCGTTCGTCGATCCCACAATAGTGACGTTTCCCGCTGGTTGGTGATCGCAAGCGCTGCAATGCTGTCTGGCGCTGGACAACGTTCGATCAGTGTGCGTGCGACGTCGAGTTGAGTGCGCCAGATATCACGGGCATCGTGTTCGACCCAGCCTGGCTGAGGAAAATGTTGAGCGTACTCGCACTGCGCAGAGTCGACGATCGACCCATTTGCATCAAAAAGAATTGCGCGTGAACTTGTCGTGCCCTGGTCCAGTGCAAGGATGTATTTCATTTCAGCCAGGAAACTTGAGGTCAAGCGGATCGGTCAAGCCGAGTTCGGCAAAACCTTTGGCCCGCAACAAACAAGAGTCACATTGTTTGCACGGCGCACCCGCTGGACTTGGATCGTAACAACTCGTCGTTTCTGCGAAGTCCACGCCTAGTTCCATGCCGCGCCGAATGATGTCGGCTTTGGTCATCTTGACCAGCGGCGCGCGAATCTTAAGGTGTTGTCTGCCTTCGACGCCTGCTTTGGTCGCGAGGTTGCCCAGGTGCTCAAAAGCCTCAATGTACTCAGGCCGACAGTCAGGGTAGCCGCTGTAGTCCATCGCATTGACGCCGACAAAAATATCCTGTGCGCCAAGAACCTCGGCCCAACCTAGCGCCAGACTTAAAAAAATGGTGTTGCGAGCGGGGACGTAAGTAATCGGGATCCCCGTGCTGATGTCATCGACAGAGTGCCCTTTGGGCACAGGAATATCTGCTGTCAGCGCTGAGCCGCCAAAGCTGCGTAAATCCAAATCAAGGATGACGTGCCTGGAGACTCCTCTGACGCGCGCAAATTCCGTTGCCTTTTCAAGCTCAACAGAGTGGCGCTGGCCGTAACGAAAGCTCAGTGCGAAGACTTCGTAACCCTCATGTTGTGCGATCGCCAGCACGGTGGTCGAGTCCAGACCACCGCTGAGCAAACATACTGCTCGTTTTGTCATCCCGGATCCCGTCAATTACTTGGCAGTGGGCATGACAAACTCGGCACCTTTGCCGATTGTTTCGGGCCAGCGTTGCATGATCGACTTTTGCTTGGTGTAGAAACGCACACCTTCCTCGCCGTATGCGTGCATGTCGCCAAACAAACTCTTTTTCCAGCCGCCAAAGCCATGCCAAGCCATCGGCACAGGAATCGGCACGTTGATGCCGACCATGCCGACTTGGATGCGACGACCGAACTCGCGCGCCACGTTTCCGTCACGGGTATAGCAAGACACGCCATTGCCGAACTCGTGGGCATTGATCAGGTCAACGGCCTGAGCAAAGTCTTTGACGCGAATGCAACTCAGGACGGGGCCGAAGATTTCTTCTTTGTAGATGCGCATCTCGGGGGTGACATGGTCAAACAGTGAGCCACCGGTAAAGAAGCCCTGCTCGTGACCGGGAACCTTGAGACCACGGCCATCAACGACCAGTTTGGCACCTTCTTTGACACCGATGTCGATATAACCCTCGATGCGTTCGAGGGCCTGGCGCGTCACGATCGGGCCCATTTCCGCATCAAGCTCAAGTCCATTTTTGATTTTGAGTTTTTTGGCACGATCCGCAAGCAAGGGAACGATTTTGTCTGCAACATTGCCAACCAGTACCGCGACTGAAATCGCCATGCAGCGCTCGCCTGCAGAACCGTAGGCCGCACCAATCAATCCGTCCACAGCTTGTTCGATATCGGCGTCTGGCATGACAACCATGTGGTTTTTCGCGCCACCCAGGGCCTGTACGCGTTTGCCGAGGTCGGCACCCCGCTGGTAAATGTATTGAGCAATCGGCGTTGAGCCGACAAAGCTGATCGCCTTGACGTCAGGATGTTCCAGCAGCCCATCGACAGCGACCTTGTCACCCTGGACAACGTTAAACACGCCGTCAGGTAAACCGGCTTCTTTAAAGAGCTTGGCCATGAAAATCGAGGCTGACGGGTCGCGTTCGCTCGGTTTGAGTACAAAGCAGTTTCCAGCTGCGATCGCCACGGGAAACATCCAGCAAGGCACCATGCATGGGAAATTAAAGGGGGTAATGCCGGCAACCACACCAAGAGGCTGGCGCAAGGTCCAGTTATCGATCCCTGTGGAAACCTGATCGGTAAAGTCGCCTTTGAGCAACTGTGGCATCCCGCAAGCAAACTCAACGATGTCGATTCCGCGCATGACTTCGCCCTGCGCGTCGGTAAAGACTTTGCCATGCTCTTGCGTGATGATCGAGGCAAGCTCGTCTTTGTGTGTGTTGAGGAGGGCTAAAAAGTTGTTCATGATGCGCGCCCGGCGGATCGGGGGCGTATCAGACCAGGCGGGGAAGGCGGCTTTTGCGCTGGCGACGGCCTCGTTGACAGTCTCAAGGCTGGCGAGCTCGACCTTGCGGGTGGCTTGCCCGGTCGCCGGATTGAACACGTCCTGAGTGCGTGCACCGGGGTGAGTGACGGCCTGACCGTGAATCCACTGGGAAACCACAGCGGGGATAGTAGGCATTGGAGGCTGCTTGGACATGCGTATTCCTTTGGCGTGAGCGATAGACAAACTAATCCTTCATTGTAAGATGGCTTGACCCTCTCTGAGGTGCTTGTTGGTCGCTTTTTGTGATCTTGGTTAAACTTTGACTTTCTTCCTCAAGTGAAATCCCAAATATGAGTCTGCCTCTGTCCGGAAAAGTTGCCCTGGTCACCGGCGCCGCGCGTGGCATCGGTCGCGCGTGTGCCCTGAAATTGGCCTCCGCGGGTTGCGATATTGTTGCCAATTACTACAACAGCTCTGACGAGGCCGAGGCGGTCTGCGCTGAGGTGCGGGCGATGGGCCGTCGAGCGATCGCCGTTCAGGCGAGCGTGGGCGTGCCAGACAGTGTGGCTGAAATGTTTGAAGTCATCGCCAAAGAGTTTGGTCATTTGGATATTGTCATCAGTAATGCGGCCTCAGGTGTGCTAAAGCCAGCGATGGACATGACGCTCAAGCACTTTCGCTGGTGTCTGGAAACCAATGCCTTCGCTGTGAACTTGTTGGCCCAGCACGCCGCGCCACTCATGAAAAATGGGGGACGCATCATTGCGATGTCCAGTCTTGGTGCGCAGCGTGCGATGCCGCATTACGGATTTATCGGTGCATCCAAGGCGGCGCTCGAGTCACTCGTGCGTACGCTTGCGCAGGAGCTCGGTCCACGCGGTATTCGCGTCAACACGGTTTCTGCCGGTGTGGTTGACACGGATGCCTTGAGCCACTTTCCCAACCGGGATCAGGTGTTGTCAGAGTTTGCTGCCCGCACCCCGGCAGGTCCGAGCTTGTTGCCTGCCAATGTGGCGGATGCCGTCTATCTGTTGTGTTTGCCAGAAGCTGCCTGGGTCAATGGCCACACTTTGGTGGTTGACGGTGGTTTTGCCATTTCGGGTTAAATAAATCATGACTTTTAAATCAGGTTTGTCGGGAAAAGTCGCGATCGTGACGGGTGGCTCTCGCGGAATTGGGCGCGCGATTGTTGAAACACTCGCCGCCGAGGGCGTGAATGTGACTTTTTTCTATAAGGGCAATCAGGCTGCCGCCAACGAAGTGGTGGCTGCAGTCACAGCTGCGGGCGGTCAGGTGACCGCCTTGCAGGTTGATGTGAGCGATGCTGCGGCCTGCGCAGCAGCTGTCGAGGCCACCGCGGACCGTTGTGAGCGCATCGATATCCTTGTTAATAACGCGGGTATTGTGCGCGACAACTTGATGGCCGCAATGGAAGACGAGGAAATCTCCTCTGTTCTGAACACCAATGTCGGTGGCGTTTTTAACGTGACCCGTCCGGTGATTCCCTACATGATGTCCCAGCGGGCCGGGCGAATTGTCAATCTATCCTCGGTCGCAGGCGCCAAAGCTGGTCGCGGTCAGGCGAATTACGCCGCGAGTAAAGGCGCGGTTGACGCCTTGACGCGAGCGATGGCAGTGGAGCTTGCGCCCCGCAAGATCTTGGTCAATGCGGTTGCCCCGGGTGTCATTGAGACTGAGATGTCCCAACAAGTGCGTGATTTGGCCGAAGACGAGGTAAAAGGCAACATTCTGTTAAAACGGTACGGTGCGGCGCAAGATGTTGCAAATGCAGTAGCATTCTTGGTTTCAGACATGGCTGGATACGTCACCGGACAGATTCTCTATGTCGATGGCGGTTTTAAAATGGGTTGAAGCAGGGGGCTTGCTCCTGCTACAGCAGTTTTGCAGGGCGGGATTTCCCTGATAGTTGGGTTAAAATAGCGCGCGCTGACACACATACGGAGTAAATCATGGCTGAAGCAGTCATCTCGAAAGAAGAAATCATGGCGGTTTTTCCAACCGTCCAAAAAACGATGGCCGATGCACTTGGCTGTGATGTCGATGACATCAAGCTGGATGTTTCCCTCATTGAGGGACTGGATGCGGAGTCTATCGACTTTCTCGATATGGTTTTCCGTCTTGAGCGTGCGTTCAAAATCAAAGTTCCCCGTGGCAAGATCATCGAGGATGTGCGTGGCGACATGCCCGTTTCCGAGTTCGAGGAAAATGGCGTTCTGACCGAAAAGGGTTTGGCCCGTCTGCGTGAATATTTGTCCGAGATCGATGCCTCACGTTTTAAAACACCGATGCGTGTGGATCACATCGCTCGTTTGTACACCCCCGAAACCTTCTGCAAGCTCGTGATCCGCGCTCAGCGTGAGTCACAAGCCGCTGGCTGATATGGTTGAGCCCATGGCGCGGGCCTCAGAGGCCTCGCCAACAGGTAATCAAAGCGGCGCAGGTCAATCCGGTCGTTTCGCGGCTTTCTCGTTTGTTGATCGCATCACTCAAATCGAAGGGATCACACGAGTCCGTGGCCTCTACACAATCCCTTTAGGCGTTACCCGCTTTCCAGTGAGTCTGGTCGCCGAAGCGATCGGCCAGCTCGCTGCCTGGGTAGCGATGTCGGTTGTCCACTTCACACATCGACCTGTTGCCGCACTTGCCGGTGACACGCGTGTGCATCGTTTGCCGCGGGCAGGTGATATGCTCGAGCTGATCGTTGACATTGAGTCCTGCGATGCCGAGTCAATCCAGTACCGTGGGCGCGCAATGGTCGACGGTCAGTTGATCCTTGAGTTGAGTGACACCTTGGGGTCAATGCTGGACATCAACGAGTTTGATGCACCGGATGCCTTGCGAGCAGATTTTCAGTTGTTAACCACGACAGGTCGTACGCCGGGTGCTTTCAAAGGCGTGCCGGCGCCGGTTCTTGAGGATCTTTCAGGTTCTGATCCCTTGCGACGCGAGGCGTACTTATCTGTACCCGCAGCGGCCGATTTTTTTCTGGACCATTTTCCGCTTCGTCCGGTTTTTCCCGCTACGCTTTTGCTCGATGCTCAATTACAACTGGCGCAGCGTTTGGCACTCTCGCAAGCCGAGCGACCTGTCAGAGTCCAAAGCATTACGAATGTAAAAGTTCGTGCGTTCACGGCCCCTGGTGCCACGCTTGTTTTGTTTGCCGAGCGTGCGGAAGCTAGCCGGGACAATGCCGAAACTATTTTGATTAAAGTCGGTGCTCAAGCTGAGGGCCGCACGATTGCAAGCGCAAAGATGTATTTTGTGCCTGACACCGGAGAAACCGCATGACCGCAAGACGTCGCGTAGCGATAACAGGCATTGGGCTGGTGACACCGGCGGGTTTGGATGTGGCATCTACTTGGGCGCGCATCAAAGCCGCTAAAGGCTGCGCCGGTCCAATCACCATTTTTGATGCGTCTGGTTTTTCCACACGTATTGCTGCAGAAGTCAAAGGGTTTGATGACCTGCCACCGTTGGATGATCGCAAACTGCTGAAGTACGCTAGCCGTGCGCATCGTTTTGCGATTGGTGCAGCGGACCAAGCCATTGCCGATGCCGGCATCCGACCGACTCAACAAGATGCCGCACGTTGGGGCTGCGTGGTCGGTGCGGGTATGATGACCGTCGCACACGAAGAAATCGCAGCGATTCAGCAAGCCGCTGCCCCTCAGGGCGAGTTTGAACCTGCCGCCATTCTGGCCGAGCCGGTTGCCAACGATGTGATGGCCTTTAGCAGAAGCCTTTCCACAGCCGGCGTCTCGTTGCTGTTGCGCCGCTTTGGGATTCGAGGCTATGCCTCGACTGTTCACACCGCGTGTGCATCGGGTGGTCAGGCAATCGGTACCGCATTGCGGTTAATCCGTCGAGGTGTGGCGGATCGCGTCTTGACTGGTGGTTTTGACTCGATGATTTCCCCAGTTGGCTTGTCTGGCTTTTGTTTACTTTCAGCTGTGTCTCCTGACAATGATGCCCCTGAGCGCGCGAGCCGACCATTTGATCTGACGCGCAATGGTTTTGTGCTCGGTGAAGGTGCGGGCTTTCTTGTGCTCGAAGAGTGGAATAGCGCCGTTCAGCGTGGCGCCACCATCTATGCCGAATTAGCTGGCGATGGAAATTCCCTTTCTTCTTACCGCATCACTGATTCACATCCTTCTGGCGATGGACCGATTCAAGCCATGCGTCGCGCCATTTATGATGCGGGTGCGACCGAAAACGATATCGATTATTTAAATGCGCATGGCACCTCTACACCTATGAACGACCGCAGCGAGTGTGCGGCCGTACATGCGGTGTTCGGTGAGCGCGCGAAAGAAGTAGGTGTGAGTTCAACAAAGAGCGTAACGGGCCACCTGATCGCTGCGGCGGGCGCTGTTGAGGCGGGCTTTTGCGCGTTGGCGATCCGCGACGGATTGATGCCACCTAGCGCCAACCTGCGCGAACTTGATCCAGACTGCGATGTTGACATTGTGCGTGATGTCCCGCGTTCGGCACGTATCGGAATGGCGCTTTCAAACTCACTTGGTTTCGGCGGCAGCAATAGTTGTCTGGCTTTCCGACACCCCGAAGAAACCGCAGCATTGATTGCTGCAGGACGGTAATAGTTATGACCCGTATCGTGATCACTGGAAATAGCGCGATTTGTGGAGCGGGCCAAGATCCCGCTAGCATCGTCGATGCCTTGCTTGCAGGGCATTCAGCATTGGCGCCCATCGCGGCCTGGGATGCCCAGACATGGACAGGCAAACTTGCCGCCGAGGTCAAGGACTACAACGGCGGTAAGCTGTTGGGCGATCGCAAACTGCTTAAATTAGTCAGACGTTCGGATGTGTTTGGCATATACGCCGGAACGCAGGCCATCGAGCAAGCAGGCTTGCCCGCTTGGCGTGAGACGCTAGATGAAAAAACAGCGAACGACTATGCCGATCAGACGGGTTGTTATGTGGGCTCGGGCGGTGGCGCCTTCGAGGTCAATTACGACTTCTTTCCGCTGATGGCCGAGACTGGAGGCAGCTTGCCCAAGTTTGGTCAAGAGCTCTCCAATATGGTCAACCCTATGTGGTTGTTGCGCTCCTTGCCAAACAACGTGCTCTGTCATGTGAGTATTCGCAATCAGCTTAAAGGTCCTAATGGCTGTATTACGAACCATACGACCAGCGGTCTGCTTGCAGTCATTGAGAGTGCCTGGGCTTTGCGGGAGGGTGATGCGCAGCGCGTGGTGGCAATCGGCCACGATGCGCCGATCGAGCCGCAAACACTGCTTTATCTGGATAAGGTAGGTTTGATTTCCAAGGATTTATTGCGTCCGTATGACACGCGCCACGATGGCTGCCTGCTTGGTGAAGGCGCCGGATCGCTCGTACTTGAGACGGAGGCTTCCGCTCGTGAGCGAGGTGCGACGGTTTTAGGTGAATATCTCGGTGGAGGCGATGCCTCAGAGGGTGAAGGACTCTTCGATGTTCGGGCGGATGGCGACGGTCTGAGTCGGGCGATTGAGTGCGCCTTGGCTGATGCGGGTTTAAAACCTGCCGATGTCGGCATGATCGTTGCTCACGCCAATGGCACGCAAGGTTCGGATTGCTCCGAGGCGGCTGCACTGTTACATGTGTTTGGTTCCGATATGCCACCGGTCACAGGCTTTAAATGGTCTCTTGGTCATCTGTTTGCCGCTTCTGGCGCGATTGATGTGTCACTGGGGCTCGAGGCGTGTCGACGCAATGTTGTACCCGGTATCGCAACGCTTGATCAACTTGCCCCACAGTGCGCAGGCTTGAATGTCAGCAAAGAAAATCGTCCAGCCCGCAGCGATGTATTACTCGTGTTGTGTCGAGGCTTTGCGGGAACGAACGCTGCCGTGCTGCTGCGTGCAGCACGCTAAGCGTTGAGTGGCGTGATGCAGCCAAACGATGCGTCGAAGTCCCTTGCAGAGGATCGCCCTTTACCAGATGGTTGCGCGGTCGATACGGTTGAGATCGCCCGGGTTGCACGACTGGTTGAGGCCATGCCGGGTGAGCTTGAAAAACTCTTTTCTGCACGAGAGATTCAGGAGGCTGGTGACGGGCCAGGCCGAATGGCGAGCCTTGCAGCGAGATTCGCCGCAAAAGAAGCATGCCTGAAGCTTTTTCCAAAAGAGACGGCTTTAAATACCATCACGGCGATGGATTTTTCGGTTTTCAAAGATGAGTACGGCGCCCCGCATATTGCCGTCACGCCCGCGGCCGAGATCGTATTGGGTCGTCACCTCATACAAGAAATTAAAATTTCGCTGACGCACAGTGAAACCACGGCTACTGCAGTGGCTTTGCGTATTCAACGCAGTTTCAAACCCTCACGTGGCGGACGTTTTATTTTTCGGTGGCTGCCGTACCGCCGTAAAGTCATCCTGGAAAACCTTAAGCGCGTTTTTGGTGCCAATGTGGATGATTCGCAAATCGTTCAGTTGGCCCAAGCGCATTACGGACATTTGTTGACCTTACTCAAAGAGCTCATTTTGTTTCGGTTCTTATCCGAGGCGCGTAAAAAATCAATCGTGCGCGTCGAGGGTGTTCCGGGCATGATCGAGGCATTCGAGGCAGGTAAGGGTATTTTGATTCTGACAGGACATTTCGGAAATTTCGAAGTTTCCACGGTTGCGGGCATTGAGCATTTTCCTCAGGTCAAAGGACGGATTCATTTTCTTCGGCGTCCGATTAAGCCCAAATGGTTGAGTGATTTATTAACGCGCCGCTTTAATCAAGCAGGGTTCGGTGTGGTGGGACGGCGTGGTTCACTCGAAGAGATCGTTTCAACGATCGAGTCCGGTGATGCGATTGTGTTTCCTTTTGACCAGTATGCGCGCCGACCGGAAGGTATTGAAGTCGAGTTTTTCGGACACGCTGCGGGTACTTATAAAAGTATGGCCGTGATCGCCATGGCGACTGGAGCCCCCGTCATTCCTGCGGCCTCCTGGCGCGAGCCCGATGGCACGCACGTGCTCAAATTTTTTCCTGCGCTCGCACCTGTCCTCGATGACGATGTCGGTCAGGAAATTATCAAAAATACTCGTGCCTACAATCAGGCACTAGAACTTTCAATCGTGCGGCATCCGGAGCAGTGGTGGTGGGTACATCGCCGCTGGAAAAACCAAAAGCCCCGCAAGTAGCGGGGCTTTTCGGAGCGAGAGATTCAGCTCGGAACGAGTGTTTCAGCTTTTACTGACCCTGCTCGTGTTTGTCATAGATGTAACCACCCAGGACACCAGCGGCGGCGCCACCAATCGCACCCCAAATGGGGTTGCCACCAGCGATGGCAGTAATGCCCGCACCTGCAGCGGCGCCGATTGCACCACCAGAAAGTTCACGCTGTTGCGTGGTCGTCATGTTTGAACAGCCAGTCAAGGCGAGCGCTGCGACGAGGGGGAGGGCGAGAAGAGTTTTTTTCATGATAAGGCTCCTGTAATACTTGAATTCAAACGGGATTGTGCTGAAAGACTTTATTTAAATTAGCCTTTCTTACATGGCAGGACTTCGGCCAGGTAGCGCAAGATCGTGTCGGCAGCCGACATTTGGTTGAATTTAGGATTGGAGGCGGACCACTTCACAAAACCGTTAATGTAGTCTTGGCGAGTGGCTTTTGAATTGTCAGCACAAATAAAGGCCGGGGCTTTTTTAGGGTGGCGAGTGATCAAATACGTTTCGTATACGCCCTGGCTAAAACCGTGGCAAAAGTTTTGTGCAGAAACATCGCCCGTTTTGCTGCACATGGCCACAAATTCCTGAGTCGAGGTCGATGCTTTGGGGGCTTGGGCAGAGGCGGGTGCCACTACGCTTAACAATGCCACACAGGCACCTGCTGCTGCAAATTTCAATTTCATATGAGTCTCCTCAGAATGGATTAGTCAGGGTGTCTGGGTGGAAGAAAAGATGGTTAAAACGACCAGCTTAGCGTTACACTTCGACTACAGCTTTTTCAAAGCTTAACAAATTTAATGAGAGTCAACATGTTAAGACAAGTTTCTAAAGTTGCGCTATCCCTTTTGGTGATGTTTGGTTTGGTGGCCTGCGCGCCGACTGGACCAAGTGCGCCCATGGAGATTCGCTCAGGTGTGATCGAGCAAATTACCGCGACCCAGATCAAAAGCAACCATGACACAGGCGTAGGCGCTGTGGTCGGTGGCTTGGGCGGCCTGGGTATCGGTGCCCTGATTGGTGCCGGTACTGGCAAGACGGTTGCCATGGTGTTGGGTGCGATTGGTGGTGCAGTGGCTGGAAATGAGATTCAAAAGCACTACGACAAGCCTGTTGAGGGTCAACAGATTTTTGTGCGCACAAGTGGTGGCGTGTTGGTGAGCGTGACTCAGCCCACCAGCAACTTGCGTGTTGGCCAAAAGGTCTACATTGAAGGCTCTGGTACTGAAGCGCGCGTGGTGGCTCAGTAATCAGCTGTCAATAAAAAAACGCTGCAACTCAATGAAGTTGCAGCGTTTTTTATTTGGACAGCACTGACGATCGGTCTGCGCTGTCACACAAGGATCAGGCAAAAACAGATTAAGCCTTTTTGATCCAGGCATTGCA
The DNA here is from genome assembly GCF_030410375.1 of Zwartia vadi. Classification (GTDB taxonomy): domain Bacteria; phylum Pseudomonadota; class Gammaproteobacteria; order Burkholderiales; family Burkholderiaceae_B; genus Zwartia; species Zwartia vadi. The sequence continues at coordinate 14,698 of NZ_JAUHHE010000001.1, read as the reverse complement.
CCAGCCAGGGCCAGCAACCAATTTGCCGGGGAAGATGCTACAGGTACCTGCATCAGCTGTTTTGCTGGCATAGAGCTGGCAGTTCGTGCAAACCTGGCCCTCAGCATACTTAGACCATTTTGCTTTGTCGACTGTCTTGGCATCCGCTTTGTAGCCTAAAGCGACCGCTGTGGGTTCGGCTTCACCAAGCATGGCTTGGGCTTGCGCCTGGCTAGCCATGGTCAGAGAGGCTAAACCGGCGGTTGAGTAAATGATGAATTGGCGGCGTGATGATTGCATGTCCATATCCTGTAAAAGGGTTGCATCCCATCGATGCAAAGTCCATTTTATCCCCCTTCCACTTGAGGGATGCCCGAATAGGCTTGGTTTGTTAGGGGATAGAAGGGGCTCGCGTGCATTGCTTGCTTGACCCCACGTCTACTGTTCCTTACATTGTCAGCTTAGTCACGTATTTTGGCTTCCATCCTCAAGAGTCCTTACATGATCCACATCACCGAAACCATTGATCAATTGAATCAGCGCCTTTTGCGCGGCGAGACCACACGCGAAGCCTTGGTCGCCGGCGCATTGGAAAAAGCTTCCCACCCTGCGGCTAAAAGTGTCTTTACCAAGTTATACCCAGAGGCGGCGCTTGCTGCTGCACGTGCAGCCGACGCGGCGCACCGCGCTGGAGTGGCCTTGCCTGCGTTGGCTGGCTTGCCTGTATCAATTAAAGATCTTTTTGGTGTGGCGGGTGAAACAACCATGGCTGGTTCGATCGCTTGCAAAGGTGAGCCTGTGCAGACGAAAGATGCACCAGTGGTGAACAGATTGCGTTCTGCGGGTTCAGCCATCGTTGGTAAAACCAACATGACCGAGTTCGCATTTTCTGGGATCGGTATCAATCCGCATTACGGTACGCCCGTCAATCCTACCGACCAGAATATCGCCCGAGTGCCGGGTGGCTCTTCCTCTGGTGCCGGAGTTTCTGTGGCCTTGGGCTTGTCCGTTGCAGGATTAGGCTCGGATACCGGAGGCTCGATCCGCATTCCCGCTGCATTATGTGGAATCGTTGGCTTCAAGAGCACGCAAAAGCGTGTGCCTTTGGAAGGCGCACTCGAACTTTCACGCTCGCTGGATACGGCATGTGCGATGACACGCAGCGTACAGGATTGCATCACTGTAGATGCTGTGTTGTCCGGAGCGATGCTGCGGATTCGGCGCCGTTCCATCGAAGGGATGCGTTTGGCCGTCCCGCAGACCTTGGTGTTGGATGGTTTGGATACAACTGTCGCCCAAGCGTTTGACCGGAGTTTGTCAATCCTGTCGGGTGCTGGCGCGCAGATTATTGAGATCCCGTTGACAGAGTTTGCGGAGATTCCAAAGGTCAACGCGCCTGGCGGCTTGTCGCCGATTGAAGCTTATGCAGTGCATCATGAACGCTTGGCGCGTGCGCAGGCTCAGTTCGATCAGCGTGTCGCGGCCCGGATCATGATGGGTGCCCCAATCACATCGCAACAATACATCGCTTTGCTGGATAAAAGACGCGCCTGGATCGCCAGCGTCGAGCGAGCGATTGAAGGCTATGACGCCTTGATTTGTCCCACTGTCCCGACTATCGCGCCCGAACTTGAAAAATTAATCGCTTCGGATGAGGCCTTCTTTAAAGCCAATGGTCAGATGTTGCGCAACACCTTCACCATAAACTTATTGGACGGCTGCTCTTATAGCCTGCCTTGCCATCGTGAAGGCGAGCTTCCGGTTGGTTTGATGCTGTCATCTACACACGGGGATGACGCGAGTCTGTCAGCTGTGGCGCTTGCGGTCGAAGACACTTTGCGTACCCACCGATGAAAGTTCCCCAGAGGCTCAAGCCCCTTGTGGAAGAGGGTTTAGTGGATGAGGTCTTGAGCCAGTTAATGAGCGGTAAAGAAGCGACTGTCTACGTTGTGCGCAGCGGGGAAGACATTCGCTGCGCGAAGGTTTACAAGGATGCGAAGCAGCGTAGTTTTAAAAATGCCGTGTCGTATACCGAAGGACGTAAAGTTAAAAACAGTCGTCAAGCCCGTGCGATGGAAAAAGGCACGCGCTATGGTCGTCAAATGCAAGAGGAACTCTGGCAAAACGCAGAGGTTGACGCACTCTTTCGTCTCGCAAATGCCGGTGTCCGGGTGCCTCAGCCTTACATCTGTACGGATGGCGTGTTGCTTATGGAGCTCGTCACGGATGAACAGGGAGATGTCGCACCCAGGCTCAATGATGTTGAGTTGATCCCAGAGCGCGCACGCGAATGCCATGCTTACTTGATTAATCAGGTCGTGCGCATGTTGTGTGCTGGCATCATTCATGGGGACTTGTCTGAATACAACATTCTGATGGCGGCGGATGGCCCTGTCATTATTGATTTACCTCAGGCTGTCGATGCAGCGGGCAATAATGAGGCGCGTGCGATGTTGCTGCGAGATGTCCAAAATCTCGCTGTCTACTTCGGGCAGTTTGCTCCTGATTTATTAGCAACCGATTTCGGCAAAGAGATCTGGAAAATTTATGAGGCGGGCGAACTAACACCTGAATACGTCTTGACGGGACATTTTGAGGCGGATACGAAGCCTGTTGACATGGACGGTCTGATACACGAAATCGAAGAAACCCGGCGTGAGCGAGAGGCCTTGCTGAGGCGTCTGCAAGACCGCCAAGAGTAATTTCTGGTTGCCGTGCGCGCCATAAACAGCGCGTCCCGGCATGGCTATAATCAACCAACATTCATTTAACCACTTGACTCCCTCCATGACTGCGAACACATCTCTGGTTTTCAAGGCGACCCGCTCTTCGAATCCCCGCTCGGTTGCCGAGCGCGAGGCAATTCTGGCGAATCCCGGCTTTGGCAAGTACTTCACGGATCACATGGTCTCGATCGACTGGACAGTCGAGAAGGGTTGGTACGACCCACAGGTTAAAGCATATGGTCCGCTGTCTCTGGATCCTGCTGCGTCGGTTTTGCACTACGCACAAGAAATTTTTGAAGGTCTCAAAGCCTATCGTCATGCTGACGGCTCCGTGTGGACCTTTCGTCCCGAAGCCAATGCGGCACGCATGCAGCGTTCCGCGCATCGCCTGGCATTGCCCGAGTTGCCTACCGACCTGTTTCTCGAGTCCATCAAACAACTCGTGAAGATGGATGAGCCCTGGGTGCCATCGGCGCCTGAGACCAGTTTGTATTTGCGTCCGTTCAGTATCGCCAACGAAAATTTTCTGGGTGTGCGCGCCGCACAGAAAGCGGCCTATTATGTGATCGCCAGCCCGGTTGGACCTTACTTTGCAAAAGGTGTCGCCCCTGTGTCGATCTGGCTGGTTGAGGGCTATTCGCGTGCCGCCCATGGTGGTACGGGCGCGGCAAAGTGTGGCGGTAACTATGCCGCGTCACTGTTACCTCAGCAAGAGGCTTATGCTAATGGTTGTTCACAAGTATTGTTTCTTGATTCTCAAGAGGGAAAATATCTCGAGGAATTAGGCGGCATGAATGTGTTCCTAGTCAAAAAAGATGGCACGCTGGTGACGCCTGATTTGACGGGCAGCATCCTCGAAGGTGTGACGCGTGCGAGCATCATCCAGCTCGCAAAAGATCGTGGCCATCGGGTCGAAGAACGCAAAGTTTCGATTGACGAGTGGCGCCAGGGCATGGCCTCAGGTGAGTACGTCGAGGCCTTTGCCTGTGGGACTGCTGCCGTGGTCGCTCCGATCGCGGCCCTGAAGGGGCGTGGCTTTGTCGAAGGTGATGAGAATGCACCCGCCGGCAAGCTCACCATGTCCTTGCGCCAAGAGCTGACCGACATTCAATATGGACGTCAGCCTGACCGCCACGGTTGGCTCAAGCGGTTGGTCTAAGCGCGTGGACTTATTGAAGTCCTCGCGCACGTTCAATCTGTTGGCTATTGTTGTCGGGGGCGCGCTATTCGTTTGGCCCGCCCTCTGGAATGGCTACCCGCTCCTCTATAGCGACACCCACGTTTTTATCACACAACCGACTCCCGGTTACTTCAACTGGGACAAGCCGTTTATTTACGGCCCTTGGATGTTGCCCTTTCATGCATGGCAATCTCTTTGGGGTGTAGTACTTGTTCAGGGTATTCTGCTCTCGCACTTGGTCTGGTTGACTCAACAGACTGTTGGCACGGTCAACCCTGTCCGCCATCTGTTGATTTGCCTTGCGCTATCGGTTCTGACAGGTGCGTCCTGGTTTGTTTCGCTGCTGATGCCTGATATTTTTTCTGGCATGGTGGTACTGAGCATTTTTATACTCGGCTTTGCCAGGCAGCTCAGCAGGGGATTGCTTGTATGGGTGAGTCTGCTTGGTGCACTGGCGATCGCTGTGCATTTATCTCACCTCGTGATTGCCGCTGCCTGCTTGCTCGTGGTGCTTGCTTTCAAATGGCGTCGCATTCACTATGCAGTATTGCCGTTGGTGATCGCACTGACCGCTCTGGTCGGCACGACAATGTATGCCTTTCAGAAGGTCGCTGTCTCGCCCTTTGGTTCGGTATTTATGGTGGCACGCATGTCCGCCGACGGAAATGTGAAAAGCATTTTGGAAAAATACTGTCCCGAGAAGTCTTGGCACCTCTGCGCATGGACGGATCGATTAGCCAAAGACAGCGATTCATTTATGTGGGATGCAAAAGGCCCGGTATGGAGTCATCCCGGAGGGCCAATTGGCCTTGCACCTGAAGCGTCGGAAATCGTGGCGCTGACCGTGCGCCACCGACCCTTTCAATTATTGTGGTCTGCCATTCAAAATACCGTTACGCAATTGTCCATGGTCAAACTCGGAGATACTATCCATTCGGACTGGCTGGATTTGACTGTGCTCAAAAGCGTTGAGAAATTTTTTCCTGCCGCCGAGCTTGAACGTTATAAAAATGCTCATCAAGTGCAGGGCACCATGCTCGAGCGCGTGTCGTTTATCAGTGCTGTGGGCACTTACGCTGTTTTACTTGGATTCTTACTCAGCATTTATTTTTTCCTGCGTGGGTTACGCACGCGGGACACGCTGGCGCTGGGCCTCATTGTCATGATTTGGCTCGGCGTACTTGCGAATGCCTTTGCAACCGGCGCTCTATCCAAGCCGCATTATCGTTATCAGACGCGTATTGCTTGGCTGTTGGTGTTGCCACCATTCATTCTGGTGAGCAGAAATAAAAAGAGCGATCCCGATAGTCAGGATCGCTCTCATCGTTGATGCGCTTATCTTATTCTTGTTTGATTTTTGCTTTTTGAATCAGCGCATCATACATCTTGAGTTCGCGACTGATAATCGCTGCAAACTGTTCTGGAGAGTTGCCGACTAAGTCGTTGCCACCCTTTGTTTGCAAGGCTTGGATGACCTCTGGATCTTTGATCGCCTGCACCACAACCGCATTGAGCTTTTGGATGATTGCTGTGTCAGTTTTTGCTGGAGCAAATAGTCCGACAAACTGAGTCACGTCGAAGTCTTTGAAGCCTGCCTCAGCCATCGTGGGCACATCGGGCAACGAGCGTGCGCGTGCGGGGCCTGAGACCGCAAAGGCGCGCAAACGGTTGTCCTGAATGAGAGGAGAAGCCGTCAAAACAGTGTCAAAGGTGAACGTCAGTTGGCCACCCAATAAGTCTACCAGCGCTGGCGCGCTGCCCTTGTATGGCGCGTGATTGAATTGAGTATTGCTAGACATGGCAAACATTTCTCCGGCGAGGTGGCCGCCGCCACCGATTCCGGTTGACCCATAGCTGAGTTTGCCAGGCTGGTTACGTGCTTGGGTCACAATATCCTGAATGCTTTTGATGGATGAAGTCGTCGGGACGACGAGTACGTACTGGAAAGTCAAAACCTGGCTAATGGGTCGCAAATCTTTGATCGGATCATATGGAACCTTTGCGTAGAGTACGGGATTGATGACGATCGGGCCACTCGCTGCAAGTAACAATGTATAGCCGTCCGGTGCAGATTTCACAACCATATCCGTACCGATGCCGCCATTTGCGCCACCGCGGTTTTCAACAATGACAGGCACACTCAAAATATCTGACATTTTCTTTGCCAGCACGCGTCCAGTAATGTCCGCATTTCCACCGGCAGGATAGGGCACGACCATTTTGATGGGTTTGCTTGGATAGGGCTGCGCCACGGCAAAGCTTGCAATGAGACTGATTGCCAGGGTTGCCAGGACTTGGCTAATTTTCATGTTGTCTCCACCGGTGAAGGTCAATTTATCAACGCTTAATGAACCATTAGATAGTGTGCTCTGACATGTGTAAAGACATGTTTTATACGCTAATAGATATACATTGAAAAGTGATTGATACACCAATGGATATACGTCAAAAAAGCCGTTGTAAGATCCTGACAGATCCTACTCCAGTGAAGCAAGATTGTTATCCGTTTTTCAAATAGATGATTAAAAATTTATTTTCTTTGCTCAGTCAGGACGTTTTCTCCACGTGCCCGGTCGTGCCTGATTACAGCCAGGTTTCCTCTGCCGCGATTGTGACTTTGTACGACGAGGCATACGCAACACTTCATCGTTATGTTGAGTTTTCCTTGGATGAATTACAGCAGCGTCGACCTGGTTTCATGGCGTTCACTGAGCGTGCGATGGCCGTTCAAGTCGCGCACGATTTTTTTTTAAAACACTATGCGCATTACCTCGGTCTAGTGAGGGAACTGGATCGTTGCGAGATTGAGCCTAAACCACTACACAATAGTGTGAGATCGATTATTGAAAAGTTTAGGCCATACTACTCATTCGAAAAATACGATCTAGCATCCATGAGTTCGGCCTGAGCATTTTGTGCATCATTTCATGGTTATTTGATGTGCTGGCGAGTATATTAGCTGTGACTGTAGCAGTCATGTTTGCCAATATTTCTCGTTTTTCATGAGGTCATCGTTATGTCACGTGAGCAGGCCATTGCAACCATCAACCAGCACTTTGACAGTGGCGCCTTTATGGCTGACCTTGCCAGACGCGTTGCCATCAAAACAGAAAGTCAGGTTCCTGAGTCTCATCCTTTTTTGCGTACGTATCTGACAGATGAGATTGGTCCGGTTTTGGCGGAGATGGGCTACAAAGTTCAAATTTTGGAAAACCCCTCCGGTGTGGCTGCACCATTCCTCGTTGCGCAACGAATCGAGGATCCGAGCTTGCCGACAGTCCTGACTTATGGTCATGGCGATGTGATTCGCGGGCTCGAAGGACAGTGGCAAGAGGGCCGTAACCCCTGGAAACTGACACAAGTGGGCGAGCGCTTTTACGGCCGTGGAACTGCTGATAACAAAGGACAGCATTCCATCAATATCGCTGCGCTACGAGCAGTCCTGCAGACACGCGGGAAGCTTGGGTTTAATTCCACTATCATGATCGATACAGGCGAGGAGATTGGCTCTCCTGGGCTGCATGACTTTGCCAGACAATACCGGGAGTTGCTCAAGGCCGATGTATTGATTGGATCGGATGGCCCAAGATTGGCGCCCACTATGCCGACCATTTTTATGGGTACCCGCGGCGCACTGAATTTTGACCTTGTGGTGGAGCTTAGAGAGGGTGGACACCATTCGGGTAACTGGGGTGGCCTGCTGGCAAATCCTGCAGTGATCCTGTGCCATGCGATTGCAGCGATCATCGATGAAAAAGGTCATGTCAATGCCTCGGATTTAATGCCTGACGCAATGCCCGCTTCGGTCAAGCGTGCGCTTGCGGATGTTGTGGTGGATCCAGGTCCAGATGGTCCTGAAATCAACGACTGGTGGGGTGCCCGCGGCCTGACTCAAGCAGAAAAAGTGTTTGGCTGGAATACCTTTGAAGTGCTGGCGATGGTGTCTGGTAATCCCGAGAGACCTGTCAATGCGGTACCTCCTCGTGCGAAGGCACACTGTCAGATTCGTTTTACCGTGGATAAGGATCCCGACACCTTTTTACCTGCCCTCCAAAAATTTCTGGATGCGAAAGGTTTTACTGCAGTCAAGGTTGTGGGACCCAGTCACGATGTGATGAATGCGACGCGTATCGACCCGGATCACCCGGCTGTGCAATGGGCAGTGGCTTCGATTACTAAAACGATGGGGAAAAAGCCCGCTGTGCTTCCAAACCTTGGCGGTTCCCTGCCCAACGATGTTTTCACTGACATCATTGGCGTGCCAACGATCTGGGTGCCTCACTCCTATGCGAGTTGTTCACAGCATGCACCCAATGAGCATGTGCTTGATTTCATTATCAAAGAAGGTCTTCAGATGATGACGGGTATTTTCTGGGACATGGGCGAAGCGCCGCCAAAGAGGGCATAGCATGGCCACCGCTCGAAGAGTGCTTGTGGTGGAGATGGGTAGTCCTCCTAAAGACATGACTGAGGTCTTCGGTGCCCAAGGGCAGTGGTTTCGGCACGCGCTGTCAGGGGAAAATATCGAGCTGTCGATAAGTAGCCCCTCTAGTGGAGCGCAGCTACCTGCCGCGGAAGACTTTGATCTGGCCATCTTGACAGGTTCGTGGTCGATGGTCACAGATCGAGAAGAGTGGAGTGAGCGTACCCGTCAATGGATCATTGACATGTTTCAACAGAAGAAACAACTCTTCGGTGTCTGCTATGGCCATCAACTGATGGCTGATGCGCTTGGAGGGGTTGTGGACTATCACCCGAATGGCAGAGAGATCGGACGTAAAGCGGTCACGCTTTTGGCCGCTGCCAGGAAAGATCCAGTACTGGCGAGTTTTCCTGATGTTTTTTACGCCAATCTTTCGCATGAGCAAACGGTTATCGCGCCACCTCCCGGTGCGGTTGTCTTGGCGCACTCTGATCACGATCCGCATCAGATTATCCGATATGCCGATCATGCGATTTCCGTCCAGTTTCATCCAGAATTCACGCCTGCGCTGATGAAAGCGTGCATAGTGAGAAGGTCTGAGGCACTGAAGCAGATTGGGGTGGATGTTGAGGCCTTGGTGAAAGACCTCACGCCGACAGAAGATTCAAACCGATTAATGAGACAAATTATCGCTGCGTCCCGGTATGACTATGCATAAAGACGCTCGCTATGACATATATCAATAAAAACAATTAGTTTTTTGTTTTAAATAGCTTTAATCTAACAGTTCGGCAGATTAAGGAGTCAATTATGTCAAATTCAGGAAAATGTCCCGTGATGCACGGCGGTAACACTACCGAAAGCAAGTCTCCCATGGCGTGGTGGCCCAATGCATTGAAGCTGGAAATTTTGCACCAGCATGACACAAAGACGAATCCGCTCAAAGGTTTCAACTATCGCGAGGAAGTCAAAAAGCTTGACGTCGCGGCACTTAAAAAAGATCTGACCGCCCTGATGACAGACAGTCAGGACTGGTGGCCTGCTGACTGGGGTCATTATGGTGGTTTGATGATTCGCATGGCTTGGCATGCAGCGGGCACATACCGGATTGCTGATGGTCGTGGTGGCGCAGGTACAGGCAATCAGCGTTTCGCACCTTTGAACTCATGGCCGGATAACGCCAACTTGGACAAAGCGCGTCGTTTGTTGTGGCCAATTAAAAAGAAGTATGGCAACAAACTGAGCTGGGCAGACCTGATCGTCCTGGCTGGTAATGTGGCCTATGAGTCGATGGGTTTGAAGACGTATGGCTTTTCTTTTGGTCGCGAGGATATTTGGGCGCCTGAGATCGATATTTACTGGGGAGCAGAAAAAGAGTGGCTGGGCTCGAGTCGCTATGACGGTGATAATCGTCAATCACTTGAAAATCCTCTGGCCGCCGTGCAGATGGGTTTGATCTATGTAAATCCAGAGGGCGTCAATGGGCAGCCCGATCCGCTTCGTACCGCACAAGACATACGCTTGACATTTGCCCGCATGGCAATGAACGACGAAGAGACGGTCGCACTGACCGCAGGTGGACACACGGTTGGTAAAGCGCATGGCAATGGCAATGCAAAAAATCTGGGACCTGCACCCGAGGGCGCGGATGTTCAAGAGCAAGGTCTTGGCTGGATGAATCACACGACTCGTGGTGTTGGACGCGATACTGTGACGAGCGGCATCGAGGGCGCGTGGACCACGCATCCTACGCAATGGGACAACGGGTATTTTCATCTGCTGTTGAACTATGAGTGGGAGCTTACAAAAAGCCCCGCTGGAGCATGGCAGTGGGCGCCCATCAATATTAAAGAGGAAGACAAACCGGTCGATGTCGAGGATCCATCTATTCGCCTGAATCCCATGATGACCGATGCGGACATGGCCATGAAAATGGACCCCGAGTACCGCAAGATTTCTGAGCGCTTCCATAAAGATCCTGCCTACTTTACTGAAGTGTTTGCACGCGCCTGGTTCAAGCTGACACATCGTGATCTGGGTCCCAAGGTGCGCTATATCGGCCCTGAAGTGCCGAAAGAGGATCTGATTTGGCAAGATCCTGTTCCAGCTGGAAATAAAGCTTATGACGTCAATGCTGTCAAAGCCAAGATCGCAGCAAGTGGTTTGTCTGTGAGCGAGATGGTCTCGACAGCGTGGGATAGTGCACGCACCTTCCGTGGTTCCGACAAGCGTGGTGGTGCCAACGGCGCGCGTATTCGTCTGGCGCCTCAGAAAGACTGGGAAGGTAACGAACCAAAGCGCTTGTCCAAGGTACTGGGTGTGCTGGAAGGCATTGCCAAAGAGTCTGGCGCAAGCATTGCGGACGTGATCGTTTTGGCCGGTAGCGTCGGGATTGAACAGGCCGCAAAGGCCGCTGGACATGCCGTCACGGTCCCGTTCATACCTGGCCGGGGTGATGCAACGCCTGAGCAAACGGATGTGGAATCTTTTGCTGTACTCGAACCCATCCATGATGGTTATCGCAACTGGGTCAAAAAAGACTATGCCGTGAGCGTCGAGGAGTTGATGCTCGATCGCACGCAATTGATGGGTCTAACGGCACAAGAGATGACTGTTCTGGTTGGTGGCATGCGCGTGTTGGGCACAAACTATGGCGCAACGAAACACGGCGTCTTTACAGAGCGGGAAGGCGTATTATCAAACGACTTTTTCGTGAATCTCACCGACATGCGTTATTCATGGAAACCAACTGGTCGCAACAGTTATGAAATCGTTGAGCGTCAATCCGGCAAGACGAAGTGGACGGCCACGCGTGTAGATTTAGTGTTTGGTTCAAACTCTATCTTGCGGGCGTATGCAGAGGTTTATGCGCAAGACGACAATAAAGAAAAGTTCATTCAGGACTTTATTGCTGCATGGACCAAGGTGATGAATGCTGATCGCTTTGATGTTTAAGTGATTGTTTGAGTGAAAACAAAAGGCCAGTTCATATTTGAACTGGCCTTTTGCGATAGAAAGTAAAACGAAATATCCTTGCCAAGGTTAATATTATGTATCACTGATACATATTCAACATGCATCCTGCAGTTAAAGCGTACAAAACATTGAGCACAGACATGGTTCGACAGTTTCGATTTTTCGCAGCATGTCTATTTCTTGTGTTCCTCGCGGGATGCGCGACTCGGCCGGTCAATCCTCGTCTCGAGAAAGTCAACTACGACGATCCTTATAGCGTAGAACGCAAAGATCAAGATAGCAAGCAGTCTGAAACCCTAGTCGTTTTAGCCTTTTCAGGAGGCGGTACGCGCGCCGCTGCCTTTTCCTATGGGATTCTAGAGTCTCTCAAAAGAACTGAATTCATTCGTAAAGATGGCAAGAAGGGACGTTTACTAGACCAGATCGATGTGATTACAGGTGTCTCCGGAGGCAGCTTTACTGCGCTTGCGTATAAATTGTACGGCGATCAACTTTTTGAAGAGTACGAGTCGCGTTTTCTGAAACGCAACGTTCAGGGCGAAATCATTGCGCGGACACTGAATCCGATTAATTGGGGTGCCTTATCGTCAACCGGGTGGGGACGATCGGAAATGGCGGCTGACTTGTACGATGAGATTTTGTTCAATGGCGCGACCTTTGCTGATTTGGCTAAGAAGCCTGGCCCGGTCATCGCGGTCAGTGCCACAGATATCACCAGTGGCTCGCGTCTAGTGTTTACCAAGCAAAATTTTGATATTTTGTGTTCAGATATGGGGCCGATTAGGATTGCGCGTGCAGCTGCTGCGTCCTCCGCCGTTCCGGTGGTGTTATCTCCGGTGACAATCAATAATTATGGTGGTAGTTGCAATTATGTACAGCCGGAATGGGCGAATCCCTTTATCAATAATCCAGAGCCCCCTCGTCCAGCGTCACGTGTTCTTGCGAGAGTCAAAGAACTTCAAACGCTTTCCAATGGTGCGGAGCCCTATTTACATTTAGTGGATGGCGGCGTGTCCGACAACATCGGACTGCGTGGGGTGTTGGATACAATCAACTTGATGGAAGCGTTACGTGAAGCAGGGCGCAACACTCCACTTGATCACGTTAAACGAATAGTAGTGATTGTTGTAAATTCGTTATCAGTACCTACGACGGGTTGGGCTAAGCAAGAAGACGCTCCCGGAGCAATTTCTGTTTTGGTCAAAGCGGCAGGTGTACCGATTGATCGATATTCTGGTGAGCAGATTGATCAGCTTAAAGATATCGAAGCACGTTGGAAACTCTTGAGACAGATACGCGATACTGCCACATTTAACAGGGGTAAAAGTGGCGATCGGATCGTTGCTGAGAAGTACGTCAAAAACATACCAAATGCTGAGATATATCCGATCGATGTATCTTTCGCCGCACTTGATGATGCCGAGGAGCGAAAGTATTTAAATCAGTTGCCAACGTCCTTTAAGCTCGAGCCCGAGGACGTCGATCGCCTCCGTACCGCAGCCGACAAAATCCTTTTGAGTTCGCCGGCCTTTCAAAAGTTGGTCAAGGATATTGGCGCCCAAATTCTCCCGCGCTAGGGGTTGGGCGCGGGCGCATATGGCAGTGTTCAGATGCTCACACCCAATGCTTTGGACGCTGCGGCATTTTCCTCTGATGTTCCGTTAAATTTGAAACCGCTCTCAATTAACTTTCTTGTGTAGTATTTGTTGTACATGAATGCCCAGATAATCATCGCTACAAAAGCGCCAAATCCGGCAGTGGCAAACGCGATGATGCACAACACGATAAAGAAACCAATAAATGTCAGGAAGTCGCTGCGAAAGAGCGCTGGAAAGGCTCCAAACAACAACGTTGTCCAAGAAAAACCGTAAAAGCCTGTCTTGGTGAGTCCCGTTGTGGGATTGATCATATTTATTTTGGTTGCCATGCTGTGTTTCTCTCTAGGTTAGAGCAAGAGCGCAGAGTGAATAAAATCAACATATCTCATTACTTTAAACAAGTTGGAATGTCCTTTACTCCAATAACCTCAACGTCTTGCTGAACGGTCCAGCCAGTTTCGACAGGTGAAATAATGTAAGCCTTTACCACTCCTACGTCTTCGCATGCTTGCCAGAAGCCTTTAGTTACTTTTGGAGCACTGGAAAACTTCACTTCAAAACCAATTTTTTTCAAGCCAATTTCAACCACTACATCTAATTCTGCACCAGCTGCCGTGCGATAAAACGACATGGATGCTCCTTCCGGGAGGTGAGCTGCGATCTGCTCAACCACAAATCCTTCCCAAGAAGCCCCCGTGCTCGGGTGACCAAGCAAATCATTGACCTCGCGGATACCTAGCAAGTTGTGCAGTAGTCCACTGTCCCGGACGTAAATTTTAGGTGATTTGACTAGTCTTTTACCTAGATTAATGAAATAAGGCTCAAGTCGTCGCACCATCAGCGTGTCGCAAAGGTGATCTAAGTAGCGAGTCGCCGTCGGTGCCGAGATGCCCAGTGAGCTTGCAACCGCCGAGGCGTTGAATATTTGTGCATGTAGGTGAGCAACCATTCTCCAAAAACGATGCATAACTTGTGGATCGACGTTTATACCTAAACTAGGTAAGTCAGTGTTCAAGAAATGTCGGATAAGCGCTGAGCGCCAATCCCATGAAGAGTTGATACTCTTGGCCAAATAACTGTTCGGAAAACCACCTTTCAACCAAAGAGACTGAGTATCAGAAAAATTTTCGTACACCTCACTCAGCACTAAAGGGGACATATCTACGAGCGATAAGCGTCCGGCAAGGGATTGTGATTGCTTAAGTAGTTTGAAGGATGCTGAGCCCAAGATTAAAAACCGTCCTGGTCGACGATCAGCATCTATTTCACCGCGCATCTCGCTTAGTAATTGAGGGTAATTTTGGATTTCATCCAAAATGACTAATCGCTGACGATTCTCTAGAAAAAACGCAGATGGATTCGCAAGTCTAGCTAATGCCTCGGCTGAGTCTAAATCTAAATAGATTGATTGATTAGGATCAGATGCAAAAGTTTTCGCCAAGGTGGTTTTGCCAACCTGACGAGGACCAAGGATCCCAACTGCAGGACTCCATTCCAGATGGTCACTTATTTTAGAGAAAGCAATTCGATCAAACATCCTTGCATTTTAAATTTTATATATTCAAAATACAAGGAAAATTAAATTTAGTCATTGATTTTGCATCTTAAAATATTCTTAATTTCGGATGTTGTTTTTTGATTGTTGCTATCCCCCGATAATGGGGTACAGACGGTAGAGCTAGCCTTCTGGGCTCTACATCATTAACGGGGGACAACGGTATTCATTAAACTTGTTTTTGCGAAGAAACATTTTTTAATGGAGATCATACCGATGTCCCACATCGATTCTATCCTAGGACTGCCTGGATTAGCCATT